>CAWDFT010000038.1:0-9611 GCA_963801575.1 uncultured Actinomycetota bacterium | reverse complement strand
AACGTTCCACACGTCGGCGTAGCGCGCCACCAACGGCAGTGTGTACTTCTCGCCGACCCCGCCCACGATGATGGGCGGCCGCGGCTGCCGGACGGGTCCGGGCTTGATGGGCATGTCCTGCACGGTGTAGTGGTCACCGGCGAAATCGATCCGCTCGTCGGCGAACGCCTGATGCAGAATCTGTAACGTCTCGCCGAGCCGGGCGGAGCGCTGGGCGAATGTTCCCCAGTCCATGCCGACCCGCTTGTGCTCGTCTTCGATTGAGCCGCTGCCGATCCCGAGTTGCAGACGGCCTGCCGAGATCTGGTCGAGCGTGGTCGCCATCTTGGCGAGCACCGCCGGGTGCCGGAACTGGTTGCACAGCACCATGTGTCCGACCTGGATTCGCTCGGTGCTGCTGAGCAAGGCGGTTGCCAGGGTCCACGCCTCCAGGGACGGATAGTCGGGCATCCCGGGCCCGTACAGATGGTCGTAGAGCCAGAGCGAGTCGATTCCGAGTTCCTCGCAGCGGCGCGCACGGTGCAGGATCTCGGGATAGGTGAAGCCCATCTGAGGCAGGTAGACACCGATTTCGGGTTTGGTCATGGCCTCAGTTCCAATCTTCCGTGAGTGATGGTCGAAATGCCCCCGCTGGTCGCCTCGAAGGCAAACGAGTTCTCTTTGATGCCATAGGCATTCACCGTCAGCTCGGAGCCCAGTGGTGTCGGCGACGCGAAGCGAACCGCCACCCGCGCAACCCGGCCCGGATCGTCGACGCCGAGCAGGCGTAGGAGGCGGTGCGTGCAGACCGCCATCGTGCACAGGCCGTGGGCGAACACGAAGTCGAACCCGGACGCCCGTGCGACCTCGACATCGAAATGGTGCGCCGCGCAGTCGCCGGACACCTCGGCGTAGCGGTGTGCGATCCGACCGTCGAGGTGGGCGGTGGCCGATCCGAGCGGGTTGGCGCGGGCCGACTCCGGAAAGCGGTGCTCGGCGGGCATCGAGCCGAGATCGGGCAACCCGTCCAGGCCCAGCAGCACCATCGTCCACCACTGTTCGACGACCACCTCGCGATCGGCGTCGACCTGCTCGAGGTGTACGACGACCTGCGCGCCCGCCCGAGACGTCCGCACCGCGGAGATCTGCGACCAGGTGTCCAGCGTCTCGCCGGGAACCAGCGGTCGGTGCAGCACGATGTCGTGCTCGCCGTGCACTCCGCCGCGAACCCGCCGCCATGCCTCGGCGGGCACGTCCGCCCTTGCGGCCTCCTGCGCGGTGAAGACCAGGATCACCGGAAACAACGCCGGAACGGCCCGCCCGGCCAGCACCGATGTGGTGTCGTCACACGTCGCTGCGGCATAGGCGGCAATGACGTCGGGTTCCAGCCGTCCCGGAAACGGGCCGTACCGCGCGGGCTTGACCGTCATATGAGTGGCATGGTAACGACATTCTCAAGTTTGGAGAAGGTAATTCTGGAAGGCGGACGGCGATGCGGTTCACGATCACTTATCCGATGCATAGCCATCCCTATAACCCGGAGCTGGTCACCGGGTCTGGCATCTCGACGATGGCGGCGGCCGCCGAGGCGGCCGGGTTTCACGGCTTCGGGTTCACCGACCACCCGGCCCCGTCGCAGCGGTGGCTGGAGTCGGGCGGGCACGACGCGCTCGATCCGTTCGTGGCCATGGGATACGCCGCAGCCCGAACCACGACGCTGCGGCTGATCCCCAACATCGTGGTGTTGCCCTACCGCAACCCGTTCGTGGTGGCCAAGGCCGGCGCGACGCTGGACCTGCTCTCCGACGGCCGATTCACGCTGGCGGTCGGTGTCGGCTACCTGAAGCGGGAGTTCACCGCGCTCGGTGTCGATTTCGACGAGCGGGCCGCACTGTTCGAGGAAGCGTTGGAAGTCATCCGCGCCATCTGGACCACTGACGACGTGTCGTATGAAGGCAAGCACTTCTCCGCCAAGGGCGTCACCGCGCATCCGCGTCCGGTCAGCCGACCGCATCCGCCGATCTGGATCGGTGGCAATACGGCTGCGGCCCGGCAGCGCGTGACCGCGTACGGCGATGGCTGGTGCCCCTTTCCCGCGCCCGCGGTTCTCGCACAGACCGCCCGCACGGCGGCGCTGGACTCGGTGGAGAGTCTCGCCGAAGGCATCGCCGATCTGCGGCGCCGATGCGACGAGGCGGGCCGAGACTGGTCGGAGATCGACGTCACCTTCACCAACATCGGCGGCGGCAATCCCGCCGATGACGACTTCAACGCCGACGCCTACCTGTCCGGGGTGGAAAAGCTCGCGGCGGCGGGGGTCACCTGGCTTCAGGCGGGCGTGCCGGGCGACAGCCTGGCGCATGCGGTGGAAACCATCGAGCGCTTCGGCAGCACGGTCATAGCGGCCACCTGAGCTCACCGGTATGCCGTGACCCGGGCGATGAGCGCTATCTCACCGTCGGCGCCGATGGCCTGCGCCTCGGCCACGCCGCTGCGCCGGCCCACCCGCAAAGCGGTTCCCACATAACGTGATTGGTCGCCGCTGAAGAACTGGCGAAGAAAGTTCACTCGCAACGACGCGGTGTGCAACGGTTGCTCGGAACGTCCGGCATTGAGCGCGGCCGAGGCTGCAAGCTCCAGGCCCGCGGCGGCCACCCCACCGTGCACGATGCCGAGGCTGTTGTTGAGCACCGAATTCTGCGCTTGATGCAGGACCGGCGACCCGTTGGCGTCGCCGATGTGCACCGCCATGATCTCGGCGAGTTCCGTCGGCCGCGCACCGTCGACGGGCGCCGGCCACTCTTGGGGAAACTCACCCGGATGTGCGACGTATACGGACCGCACCGTTCCGATACCGATCACTGCGTCGCCAAGCGTGATCTGGCACATGCCAAGCGCATTCGAGCCCCTGGTTCCCACGGGTCGCGCGGTCGCAACGACCGGAATCTCGGGGTTGTCCGCGATGACAGGCAATGCGGCCGGGGTTGTTTCCAGGGTTAATTCGCTGGATACGGTCCATTCCTCAGGTGCGCGTCGATAGTGGTTCACCAAGCCCGCCGCGTGGTCGACCAGCACCGCCAACGGTGCGACGGTCGGGGCGCCGGTCAGCGGATTGAGCAGTCCGGCCAGTGGCATGGAACTGACGAACGGATCGGGGCTGTCCACCAGCGTCGCGATGCCGAACCGACCGAGTGCCGTGTTCGGCGGATAGACGACGGTCATCAGAAGTTGGTCGACGCCAAGACGTCGGGACCGTACTTCTTGCCAATCAGCGTCCAGGGGTCGGCATAGCGTCCCCGTCGTTCGATCCTCCGCTGCCCGGCGAGCAGCAGGCGCATCAAGGGACGTATCACCGGGCCGAGCAGCCGTAGCAGGATGCGGCGCCTGCCCTGCGACTCGGCAACCCAGGCAACCGTTTCCGGCCAGCTGTGCTCTTGGAATTCGAGCAGCGCCTGACTCTCGGTGGTGTCGAAGAAGCCGGTGAAACTCCAGCCTCGGTCGTCGTTGGGATCGCCCGGCAGGCTCGCCGACGCGCCGAGACGGCCGATGCCGACGCCTTCCATGATGTCGTCCTCGAGTTCGCGGTGGGCGTGCATGTTGGTCTCATCGCCGGCGATGAGCAGAATTTTGCCGTTGACGACGTCGGCGCGGTCCACCGCGTTGGCGAACGCCAATGCCACATCGCGGGCGTCCACCGTGTGCATTCGATTGTCGCCAGGGGTGGCGCGCATGAGAAGTAAGTGATCGCCGTTGAAGGTCTCCCCGGCGTCCGGCGAAATCACGGCGCCCAATCGCAGCATGGCGTATGGCAGGCCGCTGTCCCGGATGACCGCCTCGGCCAGCACCTTGTCCTCGCCGTACTGGTCGACGGGATTGACCGGGGTGTCAGGGGTGATCGGTTCCGGGTGGCGATGCGGATTGCGCGACCCGTACACGGCCGCACTCGATGCGTAGATCACCGTCGGCGGTTCCGGGAGCGTCCTGGCCGCCTCGACGAGATTCCTTGTGCCCTCGACGTTAATCTTCCTGGCGAGTTTCGGGTTCCGATACGACGCAGGCGCGAGCATCGCGGCGAGGTGCACGATCGCGCCGGGGCGGTGCTCGACGACGAGCTCGCGCACAGCCTCCGCGTCGAGCAGATCGGCATAGGCCGGCACCAGGGCGCCCGGCCACGTCTGCTCGGCGAGCTCTTGCGCAACGACGACGGACCTGTCGTTGCGAAGGTCGGTCGCGATAACGGTGTGTCCGCGGCCGAGCAGTATCTCGGCGCAGCGCCTGCCGACCTGACCGAATGCACCGGTGATGAGAACCGTGTCGACGGTTGAGCCGGTCACTTCATCACCCGGCGCGACACTTTCCCGATCACTCGGCGTATTCGGTCCGAGATGTAAACCGAGACAATGGCGTTGAAGACATCTTCGCGCAGCCGGGTCAGCGTGGAGCTTGCAAAGAGCCACTGCCCGTCGACCTTCTCGTAGGTCTCGGTGTAGTGGCCGTAACCGCGCAGGTTCACCCCCGGCCCGAACCGGACCACGTCCTCCAGCGCCCACACGCCGCGCGCGGTCGTCGGGGACGTCAACTCGATTTCCGGTGCGTGTACCTGATGCACCGTGGCCTGCGACCGCAGACTCTTGCGGGTGAAGGCGACGAACTCGTCGGCGCCTTGAATGACCTTGCCGCCTGCCGGCGAGGTGTCACTGAGGAAGTCGTCGGCGAAGAGGCTTCGCCAGGCCTGCCAGTCCTTGGTGTCGAGGTAACGGCAGTAGCGGGCCTTGAGCTGCTTGATCGCTTCGATCTCCAGCAGGGCGGTGGCGTCGTCCATCTTCCGAGCGTGACATTTCCGCGAAGAATTGTAAAGCTACGCGCTGACCGCGGGCCCGACCCAGCGGCGCAGGTAGGCGCGCAGTTCGGCGCCGGATCGAGGCGGCTCCGGTGGCGCGATGACCATGGACTGGATGATGCGGAACAGGAACTCGACCAGTTCGTCGATGGCGTCTGTCGTCGTAGCCGAGCGCTGCCCAGTCGATATGGGTGTGCTGCAAGATGAGCTCGGCACCGTGCGATCACGACCGGCTGCAGCATCCGGCGGCTGAACTGGTTGTTGCGATCATGCGCGATGAGCAGCGTGAGTTGCGGCTCGTCGGGCAGTCGCTCGATGATGTGGGCGACCACCTCGATCAGCTGCTCGGTCACGTCGAATTCCGCGGTGATTCGCTTCGATCTGCGCGACGAACCCGCCGAGCGCGACGTCGGCTGCGGCGACAAACAGCTCCTCGCTGTTGTCGAAGTAGCGATACACCGTGCGGCGGGTGATGCCGAGAGCGTCGGCGACGTCGGACAGCGTGGTCTGTGCGGGCTCCTTGGCGTTCGATGGTCCGCAACGTCGCGTCGACGATGCGCTTGCGCGCCTCGGCGTCGTCGACAGGTGGTGAACCGGCCCAACCCTTGCGTCCCATCGGGGATTGACTCTTTCATCGCACGGGCTAACAATTACAGATGATACACGTATGTTTCGGTGTGTAATGAGTCAGGAGGTGGCGATGACCGACCTCGAAGTGCGGCGGCCGAAGTTCGACTTCGACAGCGCGGACGTGCCATTCATTTGGAACCCGCAGAATCCGGCGTTCTCGTTCCAGATGAACGCCACCTCGATCATGATCGTCGCCTTCGAGAAGATGATCGTGGCCGCGGTGCGCGAGGCCATGCCAACCATCACGGATCCCGAGGTGGCGGCGGAGGCGGATGCGTTCCTTCGCCAGGAAGCCCAGCACGCCAGCGCTCACCGCCAGCACGTGCGCGCTCTGATCCAGCGCTACCCGGGCCTGGAACAGACCTTCGACGACGTGATCCGCCAGCTACGACGACATCACCGAAACCACCCCGCTGAAGTTCCGGCTTGCGTATGTCGCGGACACCGAGGCGACCTTCACGCCGAGTTTCAAGATGATGCTGGACAACGAGGAGACGCTGTTCCGGCCGGGGGATGACCGGGTCGCCTCACTGTTCCTGTGGCACTTCGTCGAAGAGGTCGAGCACCGCAGTTCGGCGCTGATGATCTACGACGCGGTTGTCGGTGACAGCCGTGGTATCGGTTCCGTGCGGTCCCCTGCGGTCGTCAAGCACCTCCTGAGGTGACTGGCGATCATCGCGGACGGGGTCAACGAGCATGTGCCCCTGGCCGAACGCAAGGTCGATGCCCGCACACTGCTGCCCGGCTACGGCGCGCGTCAGTCGGTCGAAGAAGACGCTGCGGCTGGGCGAGAAGTCGGCACAGCCGCGACGCCTCCCGCGTACTACAGCGTGCCGTGGAACGCGAGAAGCTGGTGGCAGTGGCACGAGTCCTGCTGAGCCAGACGCCGTTTCACAACCCGGCGCATGAACCACTTCCCGACTTCGCCGACGAGTGGTTCGACCGGTGGGACCGCGGCAGCGGACGTCGCCCGCTGGTACACCTCTGAGCACGCGGGCTGAGAAATGTCGAACAGTGCAACGCCGACTTTCGACGCTATCGCGAAATCGCTCGGCGACTTCACCTGTCAGAACGCGCCCGCAGTCGTCCATCTGCGCAACCCGTTCGCCCTGTCGAACTGGACGCTGCCAGTGCTGGAACTGATGATGGTCGCGGGCGCGGTGCTGGCGTTGTTGTGGGCGATTCGCAGGCTGCGCCGTGACGGTGATCCGACCAACCTGGCGCTGTGGTTCGCCACCGTCATCTATCTCTTCGTCATCGAGATCCCGCTGTACTTCCCGAACATCTTCGGGGTCGAGGACTCCCTCGGCGTCGTGTTCGCGCACAACGCGTTCACCGTGCAGTTCCTGTTCGAGCGGCTGCCGCTCTACATCGTCGCGCTGTATCCGGCGGTGATCACGTTGGCGTACGAGATCGTCCGAGTCGCTTGGGGTGTTCCGCGATCGCGGCATGATCGTCGGTGCCGTCTGTGTCGGGTTTGTCCACCACTGCTTCTACGAGGTGTTCGATCAACTAGGACCCCAATTACGTTGGTGGGCATGGAACACCGACAACCCGCTGAACCATCCGTTCCTGGCGTCGGTGCCGATGACCAGCGTCTTCATCTTCGCGACACTCGGGCCGGTCGTGGTCACCATGCTGGTGATGTTCTTTGTCGGCCGGGTCGCCGGCGGGACGCAGTCTCGGGGGCTGGGGTCTCGTGTGGCGTACGGCGGCCGCCGGGTTGTTGACTCCGATCGGCATAGCGATCCTGAGCATTCCGTCGTCGCTGTTCGGTGGCGACGATCCCAACACCACCGCCCAGGCAATCATCTTCTCTGTCGAACTCGTACTCGTCGCGGCGATAGCGATACCGGTGCTCGTTCGACAGTGGGCTCGCGTCCGGCGCGAGGACTCCGATGTATCTCCGAACCAGTTCGTGCGGGTGTTCGGTCCCGTCTACCTCGGGGTGCTCGCTGTTCTGTGGATCAGTGCGCTGCCTGACTATTTCGGGGCTGTCGACGGAATAACAGACGACGGCACCCCGACCGGCAGTCTGCTCTACGCCGGGCTGAGTTTCACGGTGGCGCGGCGCTGTGCGTCGCCACTGTCACGACGAAAGGCTCCGAGCCGGTGTCGGTGGACGTGAAGGCGGGCTCAAGCGGACACTTCTGAATTCACTTGTGTCACTCTAGTTTCGGTGGTCGCAGGGACGATTCTTGTCGGTGGGTCGAACTAGTGTTCGATGTATGAGTTCGGGACGGGTGGCCAAGCGGATCGCCGCGATGGAGGCGGAGTTCGATGAGCTGCTGGCTGAACCGCTGGAGTCGCTGAGCACCGGGGAGCGCACCGAGCTGGCTCATCTATGGGAGAGGTTGATGCGGCGGCTGCCGGTGATGGGTCATCGGTTCGTCGCGGCGCTGGCGCAGGTACCCACCCGACGAGTTGGGGGAGCCGAACCTGGCAGCTGCGTTGTCGACGTTGTTGCGGATCTCCAAAGCGGCGGCGCACCGGCGCCTCCACGACGCCGAGGATCTCGGGCCCCGCTCGACGCTGACCGGTGCAGCCCTCGAGCCGGTGCTGTCACACCGCGGCCGCCCAACGGCGCGGCGACATCGGGGCTGAACACGTCAAGATCATTCGGCGGTTCTTCGGCCAGCTGCCCGGCTTTGTCGACCACGACACCCGGGAAGCCGCCGAGAAGGATCTCGCCGAGATCGCCTGCGGGCTCAAACCCGAGGAGCTGCGCCAGGCTGCCGACCGGTTGGCGATCCTGCTCGACCAGGACGGCGAGCTCTCCGACGCCGATCGGGCGCGGCGGCGCTATCTGATCATCGACAAGCAGGGCCCGGACGGGATGAGCGATATCCGCGGCCGAGCTTTGACCCCGAGGCCCGCGCGGCCCTGGATGCGGTCTTCGCCAAATGGGCCGCCCCGGGCATGGCCAATCCCGACGACGAGAACCCGTGCGTGGACGGGGACCCTTCGCCCGCAGCGGTGACCGGGGATGCCCGGGTCGAGCGGGCAGCGCAACCACGACGCGCTCAACGCGGGATATGAAATATTGCGCTGCCGGCTTGGAAGCCGACAACATGGCCGTACACGGCCCGAACCCGCCGCCTCCCAACCGCTTACAGAATCCTGCGCTCGCTACTTCGTGCCGTAGACCCGTTCGAACATGGCAGTGTCCGTGAAGTCCTGGAGTTGGACGATTTTGCCGTCGCGGTAGGTCAACACATCGGCTACTGGCGCGGATTCTCCGCCAGCGGTGACTTGGCCGAGGACGACCACAACATCCTCGTCGGCGAGGAAACGGCTGGGCGTTGTTGTGAAGGACTTCTCCGCTAGCTTCGCGAAAAAATTCGTGACCTCGGCTTTGCCGCGATACGTTCCGCTGATCGTGCTGTTACCGGGCACAACAAACTCGACGTTGTCGTCGAAGGTGCTCAGGACCGTGTCGAGATCGCCCGCGGCGAACGCGTCATACGCCTTCTTGGCTATCTCGACATTCTGACTTGCCACGATCACTCCTTTGTGTCGGTTTTCTCTCGGGCCGGGTTTCCCGCAGAGGGGACTGATCTTTCCGTCTCGGCGGGATTTAGGAGGCAGATTTGGCGACAGCGTAGGACGCGAGGAGCGGCAGCGCACCCAGGTGGCCGAGCAGCTACGGCGGCTGGACAGCGGAGGCTGAGCGCCGCCGGGTAGCCACAAACGCGACCCGCCCGGTTTGGCGGGATGGGTGCTCCGATTGGGTGCGATGTCACTTCGTTGGAGAGTCCGAGCCGCGTCAACTGATTGGGCCGGTACGGATACTCCAAAAGTACTGCCGCAAGCCGCCTTTAAAGCGCACGACTACGTAACCGGTGTCCTGAACCTCAATGACCGTGCCGGTCTTTCCGTCGTTTTTGTCGCCGGCTGCGGCCAACTTGACCCGCACCCGAAAACGCAAAGACGGCCGCACCGAATGGATCCCACCACACTGGACACCGGGCAAGCCCGGACGAACAACTACCACCACCCCGAGCGATACCTCATACCCGAGCAAGACCAAGACTCCGACGACGACGACGATCCCTAAGCTAGACCGACGGGCTGAGCCCTGCAGGCACCACGATCAGCTCGTGCGGACGGCTCGATGTAGTCCGCCCCGTCGGCGACCGCGCGGCTGCCAGCGGGCTCAGTC
>CAWDFT010000037.1:0-44197 GCA_963801575.1 uncultured Actinomycetota bacterium | reverse complement strand
ACCTGTCAACAGGGTCCCCGTGCCCACGTCGGCGGCGCGCATGCGTCGCGCCGGCCACATGTACTTGATCAGCGTGGTGGCACCGATCAGCACCGTCACCACCCCGAGCGTCACCCAGGCCGCAACGTTGTGCTCGACGACGGCCCACACCAGGATCGCCCCGTACACCAGCAGGATGCCGGGCAGCAGCGGCACGACAATGCCGATCAGACCAAGGGCGATGGCGAGTGCAACGAGGACGATGCCGCCGGTGCTCACGGGTCGAATCTAGTGCGTCAAGGTCGCTGCCCGCGCACCCACTGGATGTTGCCGAGAGTCTTCGTGCGCACGCCGACGAGGCCGAGATCCTCCAGGGCGTCGCCGAGCTCGTCCTCGGTGAAGAAGTGAGCGCCGCCGTTGGGTAGCCAGCGGAACAGCTCACCGGCGCGTACCGCGGTCGGCACCATCACGGCAAGCCGGCCGCCGGGCCGCAACACCCGCACCATTTCGGTCAGGGTCGCCGTCGGGTCGGGTATCAGCTGCAGCACCGCGAGGGAGACGGCCGCGTCCACGGTGGCGTCGCGCAGCGGAAGCTGTTGCGCGTCCGCGCGGAGAAATCCGATATTCGGCCCCGCCTGCGCACTGACCGCACGGGCCAGCATCGGTTCCGAGATGTCGACGCCGAGCGCGAGCCCGTCGGGGCCTGCGGCACGGGCCAGTGCTGCTGTCACGTTGCCCGGACCGCTACCGACGTCGAGCGCGACGCCATCGGTCGGGATGTTCAGCCAGTCGACCGGCAGCTGCCACGCGCTCACCAGTCTGCGCGCGACTGCCTGTGCGTTGTCGTACAGCATCGAGCCGAGTCCGGAGGCCCACACCTTCTGGATCGCACCGGTGTTCTTCGGCGGCGTGCCGGCCGTCTCGGGGACATCCTTGAGGAGGTCGAGGTAGCCCTTGCTGATGTCCGGGTTCGCCGGCGGATCGGCGAGGAGGTCCATTGCCCTGCTCAGCGCGGGCGGCAGCACGGTCGTCACTTGATCGGTCATCCTTCCACGCTACGCCGCATCTTCAGGTGCCCAGCCGGTCGGCGAGGTCGAGAATATCCGTTGCCGTGAAATCGAATTCGCCGTCGTCGATGCTGTGAGGTTCCTGACCGGCCCCGTACTCCAGCGGCCTTGCGACGTAGGCCGTCATCAGGCCTGTAGCGCCCGCCGCGCGCAGATCGCCGGGATGGGCGGCGACAAGCATCAGCTGCTCCGGACGCACGTCGAGCAGATCGGCACAGCCGAGGTATGCCTCCGGGTCCGGCTTGTAGTGGTGGAACAACTCGGCCGAGATCACGCAATCCCACGGCAGCCCGGCATGTTTGGCCATGTTGGTCAGCAGCGAGACGTTGCCGTTCGACAGCGTGGTGATGATGAACCGCTGCTTCAATCGCGTCAGGCCACCCACGCTGTCCGGCCACGGGTCGAGCCGATGCCAGGATCGGTTGAGGTAGTCGACGTCCCCTTCGTTGACCGCGCTGATGCCCGCCGAACCGAGCAGCTCCTCGAGGATCATGCGGTGCAGGTCATCGATCCTCGTCCAGGGCAGTTCGCCGCGGCGCACCCGGTCCATCGCGGGCGCATATCCGGCGCGCCAGCTGTCGGCAAAGGCCGCCCAATCCCGTTGCAGCCCATGTTCTCGGCCGAAGTCCTCGAGCTCGCGAATGATGCTGGAGCGCCAGTCGACGACCGTCCCGAACACGTCGAAAGCGAGGGCCCGCGGACTCACCTAAGGCTCCAGCACGACCTTGCCGAGCACGCCACCGTCGGCCAGGCTCTGCAACGCGGCCCGACCCTCCGAAAGCGGAAACCTCATCGGCGCAGGCGGCCGCAACCCGGCCTTGACCAACTCCGCTACCCCGAACTCGAACACCGACTGCGATCCCGGCTTGCGGTTGACGAACTCGCCGTACCCGACACCGACGACACTGACGTTGCGCAGCAGCAGCCGGTTGACCTTGACCGTCGGGATGCCGCCTGCCGCAAAGCCGATCACCAGCAGCCGGCCCTCGGTGTCCAGTGCCCGGATCGCATCGTCGAACGCGTCGCCACCGATGGGGTCCACCACCAAGTCCACGCCGCGGCCGTCGGTGAGCTTCTTCACCGTCTCTAGCCAGCCGTCGGTCAACGGCAGCACGATGTCGGCGCCCAACGACTCCACGAACTCGTGAGCCTGCGGGCGGTGCACCATCGCGATCACCTTGGCGCCCAGCGCCTTTGCGATCTGCACAGCGGCCGTTCCGACACCGCCGGCCGATCCAAGCACCAGCACCGTTTCACCGGGCCGCAGGCCGCCCCGACGGGTCAGCGCGAAATACATCGTCTGGTAGTTGCCCAGCAGCGCGACGGCCTCTGCGTCGTCGATGTCATCCGGGGTTGGCTTCAGATTGGCGGGCGGCACCACCACCTGTTCTGCCCATCCGCCGAGCATCGCAAGCGCCGTAACCCGTTGGCCCGGCTTGAATTCGGACTCGTAGGGCGCCGAACGCACCACCCCGGCGACCTCCATGCCGGGGATGAACGGCGGCTCGAGCCGCAGCTGGTACTCGCCGCGCAGGAGTAACAGGTCGGGGAAGCTCACTCCGGCCGCACCGACGTCGACGACTACCGCGTCGTCACCTCCATCGACGTCATCGACTTCGGTGTATACGAGTCCTGATGGGCCAGAAAGCTCCCGCGCGACAAGCGCTTTCATGCTCCTGTGATCAGCCGAGGCTGAAGGTGGCCCGCTGCGCCGCCGACAAGTCGGTGATCTCGCCCCACTTGCCAGCGACGTCGTCGACCGACGGCACGCCATCGGAGAAGGTGACGCCCTCATTCTGGAACAGCGCGGCGCGCTGCACCTTTCCGCCGCCGACGATGAACACCGACCCGGTGTCGGGGTTTTCCTCGCTCATCAGGTAGGCCACCACCGGCGCGACATATTCCGGAGTCAGCTTCTCGAAAACCTCGGGCGGCAGGATGTCCTGGGTCATCCGGGTGGCGGCGATCGGCGCGACTGCGTTGGACTTGATGTTGTACTTCGCGCCTTCCTGCGCCAGCGTGTTGATCAGACCGACCAGGCCGAGCTTGGCGGCACCGTAGTTGGCCTGGCCGAAGTTGCCGAACAGGCCACTGGTCGACGTTGCGACGACGACGCGCCCGTAGCTCTGCTCACGGAAGTGCGGCCAGGCCGCGCGGATCACGTTGTAGCCGCCGTACAGGTGGACCTTGAGCACGGCGTCCCAGTTCGCGAACTCCATCTTGTGGAAGGTGCCGTCGCGCAGGATGCCCGCGTTGCTCACCACACCGTCGACCTTGCCGAACTCGTCGAGCGCGGTCTTGATGATGTTCTCGGCGCCCTTCGACTCCGCCACGGAGTCGTAGTTGGCCACGGCGCGACCGCCAGCGTCCTTGATCTCCTTGACCACCTCGTCGGCCATGGCTGATCCAGCGCCGGTGCCGTCACGCGCACCGCCGAGGTCGTTCACGACGACGCTGGCGCCTTCTTTGGCGAGCGTCAACGCGTACTCGCGCCCCAGTCCGCCGCCGGCTCCGGTGACGACGATGACGCGATCCTGCACTCCTGGCACTGGTGTTCCTCTCTTGAAGGGGGTGGTTTCAAGGCCGGCGAGCTAGAGCAGCTTGCGCGCCAGCTTCCACGCCTTCTCTGTATACGGGGGATAGATGAAACTCGATAGATCGGGTCGGGTCGGCTTGGTGAGCACCGACTTCTTGTGGCTGAACTCCTCGAAGCCCCACCTGCCGTGGTAGGCGCCGGTGCCCGACGGGCCGACGCCGCCGAAGGGCAGCTTGGACGTGGCGAACTGGAACAACAGGTGGTTGATCAGCATGCCGCCCGCGGGCACTTCCTTGATCACCCGTTCCCGGATGCTCTTGGTCTTGGTGAACAGGTACGCCGCCAGCGGCTTGGGCCGCGAGTTGACGAATTTGATTGCCTCGTCGAGGTTTTGGACGGTCACCACGGGCAGGATCGGCCCGAAGATCTCGTCGCGCATCAACGGCTCATCCAGGTCGGGATCCACCACGACGGTCGGCTGGATCTGCAGCGACGACGCGTCCGAACCGCCGCCGACGGCGATGGTTCCCTTCGTCGCGGCCAGCGACGCGGTCAGCCGGTCGAAGTGCCGCTGGTTGACGATTCGCTTCCCGCCGGACTCACCGCCCTCGAACGTCGCAACGGCGTCCTTGATCTTGTCGACGAGCTTGTCGCGGATCTTCGCGTCGGCCAGCACGTAGTCGGGGGCGATGCAGATCTGGCCGGAGTTGATCAGCTTGGTCCAGGCGATCCGCTTGGCCGCGACGTCGATGTCGGCGTCCTCCGCGACGATGACCGGGCTCTTGCCGCCGAGTTCCAGCGTCACCGGCGTCAGGTGCGGGGCCGCACCCTCGTACACCTTGCGGCCGATGTCGGTGCCGCCGGTGAACAGCACCCGGTCGAAGCCCTGCGCGATCAACTCCTGGCTCACCGCGCCGTCGCCCTCGATCACCGCGATCGCATCGGTGTCCAGGTAGCGCGAGACGAGTTCGGCCATCAGGGCCGACGAGGCGGGCGCCACCTCGGACGGCTTGAGGACGACGGTGTTCCCGGCGGCAATGGCACCGACGGCGGGCCCGAGCGTCAGCGCGAACGGGAAGTTCCACGCGCCGATGATCAACACGGTGCCGTAGGGCTCGTACTCCACCCAGCCGCGGCCCGGCAGCTGCGAGAACTCCAGCATCCGATGCTTGCGACGCGCCCACTTGCCGACGTTCTTGGCGGCATCGCGGGCTTCGTTGGCGGTGCTGACGATGTCGGCCATCCAGGCTTCGAACGGTTTGCGGCCGAGGTCGGTGGCCAGCGCCTCGGCGATGGCCGGCTCGTTGTCGGTCATCAGCTTCTCGAGAGCCTTCAACTGCTGCTTGCGCCACTCGATGCTGCGGGTGCGGCCGCTGGCGAAGGTTTCCCGCAGGCGGGCGACGGTGCCTGGGACGTCAGGAGCAACCGGTGCGGGTACCGCGGGCGCGCTCTGAGGAATCGAATCGGTGGTCATGGTGGAGGTCCTTCCTGACCCGAGGCGCAGGGATTCCCGCTCCTCACGTGCGCCCCGATCCTAACCAACCAGTTGGGCCGCCCATAAGGGCCTGGCTTACGCCCTCTCGGCGGTGACGAAGGTGGCGAACGAGTCGTCAGTGGCGTCGACCAGCTCGACGTAGCGGCCGAGTCGGCGCATTTCCTCGCGGGAGGTCACGGCGTCGGTGCGCCAGCCGTGCCCGCCGAGCCACTCGGCGACGTCGGCTCGGTCGGGGTCGTCGTACATCAGCTCCTGAAGATCGAACTCCCGCTCGATGCCGAGTTCGGCGGCCATCCGCTCGAACCGTTCCCGCATCTGTTCACGCCGCTCCTCGGCATGGATCCCGACGGTTTCCACCGCGATCCGGCTGCCTGCGGCGCTGAGCGTGGTGACCAGCTCGAAGAGCCGGTCCTGGGCATCGGCGGGCAGATACATCAACAGGCCCTCGGCCAGCCATGCGGTGGGCGCGCTGGCATCGAAGCCGTTGTCGCGCAATGCCTTCGGCCAGTCATGGCGTAGGTCCACCGGAACTTGGTGGAGCTGCGCGGCCGGTTTCACACCATTCTCGGCCAGCGTGGCGGCCTTGTACTCCAGCACCTTGGGCTGGTCGATCTCGAAAACCGTGGTGCCCGCAGGCCAGCCGATGCGATATGCACGCGAGTCCAAGCCGGAGGCCAGGATGACGACCTGCCGGATTCCCGCCGCAGCGGCCGTCGTGAAGTACTCGTCGAAGAAGTGTGTGCGGACCGCCTGGTAGTTGCGCATGTGCTGGAAGATCGCGGCCACCTCGGGGTCGATGGCGGTGGCCTTCTCGACGATCCGATCGTCGAGCATCATCTGCCATGTCCCGGTGCCTGCGCCCGCGACCAGGACCCCGGCGTACGGATCGGAGATCAGCGCGTCGTCCTTCTCGGTCTCGGCGGCACGCGCGGCGGCGACCATCACGGCGGTCGAGCCGACGCTGGTGGCGATGTCCCAGGTGTCGTCGTGAGTGCGGAGCGAACTCATGGTTTCTCCTCGGGCCGCTCGGCGTGCAGCAGCACGCTGGACGAGATCTCTTCGGCCTCGTAGTCGGGAGCCGCCCGGCCCAGGCGAGTCATCTCGGACTCGCTCGGCACGGCGTCGACGTGCCAGCCGTGCTCGGCCAGCCAACCTCCGGCGTCGGCCCGCCCGGCGTCGGCGTACGTCAAGGTGTCGACGTCGATGTCCACGCCGGACTGTTCACGCATCCGTACGGTCCGCTCACGCCGGGCGACCCGGTCCTGTTCGGATTGGCCCGACAGGTCCATGCTGAACGCCTCGACCGCGATCCGACTACCCGCGGCGCTGTGCGCCGTGACCAACTCGAAGAGCCGGTCCTGGGCGTCGGCCGGCAGATACGGCAGCAGTCCCTCGGCCAGCCAGGCGGTCGGCTGCGTGGCATCGAAGCCCGCGCCGATCAGCGCCGCCGGCCAATCGTCGCGCAGGTCGACCGCGAGTGGGATGCGGCGAGCCTTCGGCACGGCCCCGTGCGCGTCCAGCGTCGAGGTCTTGTACTCCAGCACCTTGGGCTGGTCGATCTCGAAAACCGTTGTGCCCGCAGGCCAGTCGAGTCGGTAGGCGCGTGAGTCCAGCCCGGCCGCCAGGATCACCACCTGGCGGATACCAGCCCGCATCGCCGCGTGGAAGAAGTCGTCGAAGTAGTGCGTGCGGACGGCCTGGTAGTCGCGGGACATCTCGTGCAGCCGACGGCTGTCCTCGTCGTCGGCGAGCCAGTCCGGATCACTGCTGGCCATCCTGGCCCACTCCGGGCCGGCCGAAGCCACGAGTAGATGGGCGAAGTCGTCGCGGATCAGGGCGTCGTGGCGAGCCGTTTCGACGGCGCGTGCCGCGGCGACCCCCAGCGCTGTCGCACCGACGCTTTCGGTGATTTCCCAGCTGTCACCCTCGGTTCGAATCGAGGTGGCCTCATGCAGATCAGTCATTTCGTAAGCGATGCTACCTAATAACTTAGTTAATCTACATGCTGATGTGGCAGACATCACCCAGGTCATACAGCAGATTGGTCACAAACGACTACTCGGCGAGCTTCCACAGCTTGTTGGCCAACAGAAGCTCGAGCTTGTCCACGATCGTCTCGAGTTCGTTGTGCGAGCCGACGTAGCCGGCGTAGAAGCCCATTCCCCACATCACCGCGACGAGCATCTCGACAAGTTGCGGGATGTCGGTGTCGGTGGTCAGCTCGCCCTTCTCGATCGCGTCGTTGACCACCCACGTCACGAACGCCCGCGAGTTCTTCAGCGAGTCGTGGTCTTCGTCCCTGAGCTCGGGATGCCGTTGCGACTCCAGCACCGAGGTGACCAGAAACGCCGCGGCTGAACGATCCTCACTGTCGGCCTGCATGGCCGCTGCGAAAAACGCCGACAGCCGGCCCAGCAGGGTGGTCTGGTCCTGCGCCCTCGCCATTCCGGCGCTAACCACCAACGCGTTCGTCTGCTCGACGACCTCGCGATACAGCAACCGTTTGTTTGCGAAGTAATGGTTGATCGCGGGCCGGGTCAGGTCGGCACGAACGGCGATCGCCTGGAATGTGGCAGCGTCATAACCGAGTTCGCTGAATACCTCTCGGGCGGCGCGCAAGATGCGCTCACGCGTTTCAGCGGCTTTCGCTGCTGGTGGACGCCCTGGCCCCCTGCTTGCCGTATGCGGCATGGGAAATATTGTGCCATAGCTGACCAGGCGGCTTCGTGAAACACCGCTACCAGGTGACAGCTCAGCAAACAGTACGGAAATGGGTCTGCTTACCGGGCATGGCCACCGATCTACCCACCTCACCCCGGTCCGGGCTCCATTCGCCCCCGCAGGGGATATGGTCCCTCCCATGGCGGGCGTCGTATCGCGCGAGTCCTACTTTGAAACCGGTTTGGACGTGCTGTCCGACCTCGGCTACGGCGGGCTGAAGCTCGCCGAGGTGTGCAACCGCCTTGGCGTCACCACCGGATCGTTCTATCACTACTTCTCTGGCTGGCCGGCCTACACCCGCGAGCTCGTCGAGAACTGGATGAAAGTGCGAACGGTGCTGGCCATCGAGTTCGTTCGAAGCGAACCGGACCCGCGCCGCCGAATCGACAGCCTCATTCAGATCGGACTCGAGCTCCCGCACGGCGCCGAAGCGGCGATCCGCTCGTGGAGCTCGGTGGATCCCGACGTGCACGCCATCCAGGTCCAGGTCGACCAGGAGCGCTTCGACATCATGTATCGGTCGGCCTTCGAGATCCTGCAGAACCATCACCAGGCGCGGATGTTCGCGCGCTGGGCGGTCTACCTGTTGGTCGGTTACGAACAGGCCACGCTGGCACGAAACACCGAGGCACTGGCGTGGATCGCCAAGCAGATGACCGACGCACTCGATGACGGCCGGTTCGCTTCCGTTCCCACTGATGACTAACGCGCCAACCGGCGTTGCACGGCGGGCGATCGATCGAATTCGCCAGCGTGATCCCGAGTTCGATGCGCTGCGGCGCGCTGTGCGGGCGGCCATCGTCGTCCCGTTGGCCGCCGCGGTGAGCTTCGCGATCGGCGGCGACTCGCAGACCCCGCTGTTCACGATCTTCGGGTCCTTCGCCCTGATGGTGCTCGCGGACTTTCCCGGCAACCGGCAAACACGTGCGGTGGCATACGCGGGGCTCGGCATCAACGGCGCCGTGCTCATCACGCTCGGCACCGTGGTCGCCCCGCACGCCTGGGTGTCGGTGGTGCTGATGTTCCTGCTTGGGGTGGCGGTCATGTTCTCGGGCGTGCTCAGCGAGACGATCGCGGCCGGACAACGCGCCACGCTACTGACCTTCGTGCTGCCGGCGTGCACACCGACCGGCCCGATAGACGAGCGGCTCTTGGGCTGGGCCATCGCACTTGCCGTGTGCGTTCCCGCTGCGCTGTTCCTGCTGCCGCCGCGCCACCACGGAGAACTGCGCCGACATGCTGCCACTGCGGTCGCCACGTTGGCCGACCGCCTCGAGGGCAAGGCCGCCCGCTCCGAGGCGGCCGATGCGATGTATGCGTTGCGGGAGAACTTTCTCGGCGCCGACTACCGGCCGGTCGGGCTGACCGCGGGCAGTCGAGCGCTGGTTCGGGTGGTCGAGGACCTGGAGTGGCTCGCCGACCGGGTGAGCGACGAGGCCGGCCCGGCGATGCGGGACATGCAGGCGCCGGGGGTACGGGTGCTGCGCTGCTCGGCCGCGGTGCTTCGACAAACCCGCGTCGCCGATCGGACGGCCGACCGCGCAAATCTGGAAGCGGCGCTGATCCAACTGCGGTCGGTGGCGCGAGGGCGCTACCGGGCGGACGTCGTCGCTATCCTCGGTGCGCCCGACGACGCCGCGGCCATCGAGTTGGGACAGCAGTTGCTCAACCGCCGCACCATCGCCGCCACGATCGGAGCGACCGGCCGGGTGATCGCGGCGGCGGCCGCGGCCGACGCGCGGCCGGTGTGGGCCAGAGCGCTGGGCCGCCAGCTGCCGCCGACCACCGCCACCGACCGGCTGATCCCGGAAACCGCCGCGGTGGCGTCGATCACGTCCGGCTTCCTGTCCGGTCGCTCGGTGGCTGTGCGCAACAGCCTGCGCACCGGGCTCGGCCTCGCGTTGGCCGTCGCGATCGTGCACCTCTTTCCGGTAGAGCACGGGTTCTGGGTGGTGCTCGGCGCGACGTCGGTGCTGCGCAGCAGCGCGCTGACCACCGGCACCAAGATGTTGCGCGCCGTGCTCGGCACCGGCATTGGATTCGTCCTTGGCGCCCTGCTGATCGGCGTGGTCGGCGTGGACCCGCAGGTGCTGTGGATTCTGATGCCCGTTGTGGTGTTCGGTTCGGCCTACGTTCCCGAGATCGCGTCGTTCACCGCGGGACAGGCCGCGTTCACCATGATGGTGCTGATCGTTTTCAACCTGATCGTCCCGACCGGATGGAGCGTCGGACTGATTCGCGTCGAGGACGTCGCCGTCGGCGCCCTCGTGGGTGTCATGGTGTCGCTGCTGTTGTGGCCAAGGGGTGCCACCGCGTCGGCGGCCGCGGCGGTCGACTCGGCGCGCACCGTCTTCACGCGGTACCTGGAGGCGGCGGTGCGCAGGATCACCCGCGGCGAGGACGAGGCGACAGCCGACAAGGTGGCGACGCTCAGCCACGATGCGCTCTCATCGTCTCGAGTGGCGGATGATGCTGTGCGGCAATACCTTTCCGAAAGCGGCGGCACGACCGACTTCCGCGGGCCGATCGTGCGGGCCTTCAACCGGGCGATCCGGGTGCGCGCGGCCGCGGACCTCATCATGGACATCCCCACCCCTCCCCCGCTGGGCACGTATCCGCGGGTTCGCGAAGTGGTGGAGCGCCACGTCGACGCCATCCGCGATCGGCTGGCGGGCAAAGTGGATACCGCGCAGCCGTGGACCCCGATCAGCGACGAGTTCGTCGTGGCGCTGCGGTCCGAAGCCGGCGACGTGGGGGCACTCCCCTCGCAAGCTGGGGGCCCACCCCCGCGAAGCGGAAGGGGAGAAATGGCGATCTCGGCGGCGATGCCGCTGGTGACCGTGGCTGCCGCGATCGGCGAACTGGAACTGGTCTACCCGCGACCGGCGGACACCGAACTCGCCCGCCGGTAGTCAGCGCACAGTGTGCGGCATCAACGCGTCCGGTGGGATGGTGCCGAACTTGCCGGCGTTGAAGTCCTCCAGCGCCTGGATCAGTTCGGACTTGGAGTTCATCACGAACGGGCCGTAGGCGAACACCGGTTCCCGGATCGGCCTACCGCCGAGGACCAGCACCTCGAGTGCGGCCCGTCGCGACTCTCCCCCTCGCCTTCGGCCGGGAGGTACCCCCAGCGTCGGCTCGGCCGTCACGGTGATCCGGTCGCCCGGACCGAACACCGCCAGCTGTCCTTCGTGGATCGGATGCCCGACCGGGCCGACGGTTCCGCGGCCGGACAACGCGTACACCAGCGCGTTGAAGTCACGGTTCCACGGCAGGTTGAGCCGGGCGCCGGGCTCGATAGTGCTGTGCGCCAAGGTGATCGGCGTATGCGTCGCGCCGGGGCCCCGGAGCCGCTCCGGCGGCGACATTGGATCAACGTGGCCGTTCATTTCTCCCGCGATGACGCGTACCAGGGCACCGCCGTCTTCCGACGACAGCAGCTTGACCTGGTTGCCCTCGATGGCCTGGTACTTCGGCGTCGCGAACTTGTCCTTGCTCGGCAGGTTCACCCACAGCTGGACGCCGTGGAACACGCCGCCGCTCTGGACGAGCTCGGCCGGCGGCGTCTCGATGTGCAGGATGCCGGAACCGGCCGTCATCCACTGTGTCGCTCCGTCGGTGATCAGCCCGCCGCCGCCGTGTGAGTCCTGGTGGGCGAAGCGGCCGTCGATCATGTAGGTGACGGTTTCGAAGCCACGGTGCGGATGCCAGTCGGTGCCCCTCGGTTCACCGGGCTGGTACTCCACCTCGCCCATCTGGTCCATGTGCACGAACGGGTCGAGGTCCGCTGAGCTCACACCGGCGAAGGCGCGCACGACGGGGAAACCCTCGCCCTCGTAACCGTGCGGACCGGTGGTGATCGAGCGGATCGGCCGTTCGGTGTCGGACGGTGCGGGCGCCGCGAGGCGCGGCAATGTCAACGTGTCAGCAGTGATAGCAGGCATGCCCGCTATAACCGGACCATAGTCCGATTAATTCCTCACGCCAGCACGGCCAGCGCCGCGGCCCTGGCGTCTGCCGCGCTCTCCGTCGCCAACACGGCGTCCGCCGCGTCGCGGCACTGCTGCAGCGTCACCTGAGAGAGCTTTGCCCCGACGCCGTTGACAGCCGCTGCCGCAGCCGACAGTGACGTCACTCCCAGGCCGGTCAGCACGCAGGCCAGCAGTGGGTCGGCCGCGGCCTCCCCGCACACCCCGACCGGCTTGCCCACGGCCGCGCCGGCCCGCGCCGCCATGGCGACCAGGGCGAGCACCGCGGGCTGCCAGGGATCGGTGAGCGTAGCCAGGTCGGCCGACATCCGGTCGGCGGCCATCGTGTACTGGGCCAGGTCGTTCGTACCGATCGACAGGAACTCGACGTGTTCGAGGATCCGGTCGGCCAACATGGCCGCCGCGGGCACCTCGATCATCACCCCGGGAGTAAGGCCGCGTGAACGGACCTGCGCGGCAAAGAGTTTGGCCTCATCGGCGGTGGCGATCATCGGCGCCATCACCCACGGCGCATTGCCGGTGTGCGCGGCCGCCGCGGCGATGGCATCCAGTTGCCGCTCCACCAGCCCAGGGTTCAACTCGGCGATCCGGATGCCCCGCACGCCAAGCGCCGGATTGGCCTCCTCCGGGTGCCGGACGAACTTCAGCGGCTTGTCCGAGCCGGCGTCCAGCGTCCTGATCACCACCTTGTGCCCCGAGAAGGCCTGCAGCACTTCGCCGTAGATCTGCGCCTGCTCATCGACACCGGGCTCGGTGTCGCGGTTGAGGAAGCACAGTTCGGTACGGAACAGGCCGACACCCTCGGCCGGTGTCTCCCGGGCCGTGCGGGCGGCGGCGCCGTCCTGCACATTGGCCAGGATCGACACGCCGTGCCCGTCCGCGGTCGCGCCGGGGCCTGCCCAGCGCGCCGCCAGTTCGGCCTCGCGCTGGGCGGCGGCCACCGCCTCGGCGGCGACGGCCGGATCGGGCGACACGGTGACTGTGCCGCGAGTGCCGTCGACGAGCGCCATGGTGTCGGCGCCGACCGCGTCGAGGCCGTCGACGGCGACGACGCACGGGATTCCGAGCTGGCGGGCGATGATCGCGGTGTGGCTGGTCGGGCCGCCCAACGTGGTGGCCAACGCGACGACGAGCGTCGGGTCGAGGCCGGCCGTGTCGGCGGGCGCGAGGTCGTCGGCCAGCAGAATCGACGGAACGGCGGGCAATGGCACGCCGGGCTCCGGCAGCCCGCTGAGTTCGGCGATCACCCGGTCGCGGATGTCGCGCAGGTCGGTGACGCGTTCGGCCATCAGGCCGCCGAGCTGAGTGAAGAGGTCGACGAACTGGTCGACGGCCGCCGCCACGGCACGCACGGCCGGGGTTCCGCCGTTGATGTGCTTCTCGGCGGCACCCAACCACGCCCGGTCCTGCGCCAGGGTGGCCGTCGCGGCCAGCACCTCGGACGCCGCCCCGGTCGCGTGTGCGGCGCGGTCGCGCAGCCGGTCGGCGACGGCGCCGGCCGCCGCGGTGAACCGGGCCGCCTCCGCCGGGCGATCGCCCTCGGCGACATCGGGCGCCGCCTGGCCCTCATCGACTACGGGGACCCGGCCCGGCCGGATCACCGGGCCGTACTGAATGCCGGCGACAACCGGAACACCCTGCAAAACCGTGCCCGACGGGAGTGAGGTGGGTGCAGAGGAGGCGGTCATGTGAAGCAGATTACAAACCAACCGTTGACAAGTCAACATGATCAGGAGTAAAACAACATATACCAACATCAAAACGGGCCGATTACCACACAAACGGAGCACTATGTATGCCGAAGAGCGTCAGCAAGCGATCGCCTCACTGGTGATCAGCCAGGGCCGCGCCTCGGTGGCCGACCTGGCCGAGACCTACGCCGTCACCACCGAGACGGTCCGGCGTGATCTCGCCGCGCTCGACCGCGCCGGCCTGGTGCGCCGAGTGCACGGCGGCGCTGTTCCCGTGCGGGCATTGCGGCTCGTCGAACCGGGCGTCGGGGAACGCGAGGGCACCAACGCTGAACACAAGGACGCCATCGCGGCCGCAGCGGCCGAATTCCTCCCGCTGAGCGGGGCCAGCGTGCTGCTCGACGCCGGGACGACCACCAGCCGGATAGCTGCAGCGCTGCCGCCGGATCGTGAGCTGACGGTGGTGACGAACTCGGTCCCCATCGCCGCGCGGCTGGCCGGGATGTCGTCGGTTTCCCTGCAACTGCTCGGCGGGCGGGTGCGTGGCCTGACCCAGGCCGCCGTGGGCGAGCCGGTGCTGCGCGTCCTGGACACCCTGCGTGTCGACATCGCGTTCATCGGCACCAACGGCATCAGCGTCAGGCACGGCTTGTCCACCCCGGACAGTGACGAGGCCGCGGTCAAGCGGGCCATGGTCGCCAGCGCTAATTATGTTGTGGTGGTTGCCGATTCGTCGAAGATCGGCCGCGAAGACTTCGTCAGCTTCGCTCCGCTCTCCAGCGTCGACACGCTCATCACCGACTCCGAGATCAGCGGCGCCTACCGCGCACAGTTCGCCGAGCAGGGCGTCGAAGTGGTCATCGCATGATCGTCACCGTCACAGCCAACCCGAGCATCGACCGCACCGTCACCCTCGCCACCCCGCTCACCCGCGGCGCCGTCCACCGCGTCAGTTCGGTGACCACCGAGCCCGGCGGCAAGGGCGTCAACGTCGCCCGCGCCCTCACCCTGGCCGGCGTCGACTCCGTCGCCCTGCTACCTGCTTCGGGCTCCGATCCCCTGGTGACCGCGTTGCAAGGCATCGGCGTCCCGTTCCGTTGTGTACCGATCACCGCGCCGGTGCGGACGAACATCGCCGTCACCGAAATGGACGGCACCACAACCAAAATCAATGAGCCCGGTGCTCGGATGGACCAGCCGGCGATCGACGCGCTCACCCGGTCGGTGATCGGCTGCGCCGAGCACGCGTCGTGGGTGGTGATGTCGGGGTCCCTTCCGCCGGGCGTGCCCGACCGCTGGTACGCCGACGTCGCCGCGCAACTCGCCCCCTACGGCTGCAAAGTCGCCATCGACACCTCCGACGGCCCGCTGGCAGCACTCGTCGAGGGCTTCGACCGCGCGGCGCCGGACCTGATCAAGCCCAACGCCGAAGAACTCGCCGGAGTCGTCGGCCTGTCCCCTGAAGCGCTCGAGACTGCGGTCGCCCACGGCGATTTCGAGCCGGTGGTATCGGCGGCCCACCAGTTGGTGAACCGCGGCGTTGGCGCGGTGCTGGCCACGTTGGGCGGCGCGGGAGCCGTGCTGGTGAACAACACCGGCAGCTGGCTGGCCACGCCGCCACCGATCGTGCCGCGCAGCACCGTCGGCGCAGGCGACTCCAGCCTTGCCGGCTACCTGCGCGCCGACGTCGGCGGTGCCGAGCCGCCGCAACGGCTGCAGATGGCCGTCGCCTACGGCAGCGCGGCGGCCGCACTGCCCGGGTCCGCATTGCCCACCCCCGCCGAGATCGACCTCAATGCCGTTCGGGTGGTGGCGATTTCGCCGAATTCACCAACCCTCGCCAACCCTGCCAGTTCGTAACAACCAACCGAAAGTAACGCAATGACCCACAGCGCTTCCCGACCCATCATCGACGCCGATCTGGTACTGCTCGACGTCGACGCGGGCGCCGACAAGCAGGCCGTAATCGGCCGCCTCGTCGGCAGGCTCGCCGACGCCGGGCGCACGGCCAACCCCGACGGACTCACCGCAGCCGCGATGGCCCGCGAGGAACAGTCGGCCACCGGGTTGCCCGGCGGCATCGCGATACCGCACTGCCGGTCGCCGCACGTCGAGGCCGCCTCGATCGGCTTCGCGCGGTTGCAGCCACCCGTCGACTTCGGCGCACCCGACGGCCCCGCGGATCTGGCGTTTCTCATCGCGGCCCCCGAAGCCGGCGGCCCCGAGCACATGAAGCTGTTGTCCAGTCTGGCGCGGGCCCTGGTGCGCAAGGACTTCGTCGCGTCGCTGCGCGAAGCGTCGACACCCGACGAGGTGGTGACGCTCGTCGACGAGGTGCTCAACCCCACCGAAAAGCCAACGGCGACAGCCCCGGCTGAGAAGCCGGCTGCGGACAAGCCCAAGACCCTCGTCGCGATCACCGCATGCCCGACCGGAATCGCGCACACCTACATGGCCGCCGACTCGCTGGCCGCGGCCGCCAAAGAAGCAGGCGCCACACTGCATGTGGAGACTCAGGGTTCGTCGGGCAGCACGCCGCTCGACGCCTCGACGATCGCGGCGGCCGATGCCGTCATCTTCGCCACCGACGTCGGCGTGAAGGACAAGCAGCGGTTCGCCGGCAAGCCGGTCGTGGCCTCAGGCGTCAAGCGCGCGATCAACGAACCCGCAAAGATGGTCGCCGAAGCACTTGCAGCGGCGAATAATCCGAATGCCGCCCGTGTCGAGGGCTCGAGTGCCGATGCAGCGGCGAGCGCCGCGCCCGCCGGTGGTGTCGGCTGGGGTACGCGGACGCGCCAGATCCTGCTCACCGGCGTGAGCTACATGATCCCGTTCGTCGCGGCGGGCGGCCTGCTGATCGCGCTCGGCTTCCTGTTCGCGGGTTACGACATCGCCAACACCCCTGAGGGGGCGGATCCGCTGTCGTTCGGGATGAACTCGCTTGGCAATCACATCGCTGTCACCAACACACTGACCGACCTACCCCCCGGCGGGCTGACCCAGTACCTCGGCGCGGTGCTCTTCACCCTCGGCCAGTTGGCATTCATGTTCCTGGTACCGGCACTGGCCGGCTACATCTCCTTCGCGATCGCCGACCGGCCGGGCATCGCGCCCGGTTTCACCGCGGGGGCGGTCGCGGTGTTCGTCGGCGGCGGCTTCATCGGCGGCATCGTCGGCGGCTTGATCGCGGGGTTCACGGCGCTGTGGATCAGCAGAATCGGCGTGCCCAAGTGGTTTAGAGGCCTGATGCCCGTGGTGATCATTCCGCTGTTCGCCTCGTTGGTCGTCGGCCTGCTGATGTTCATGCTGCTGGGTCGCCCACTCGCCTCCATCACCAGCGGTCTGAAGAACTGGTTGGGTGGGATGTCGGGTACCTCAGTAATCCTGCTGGGAGTCATCCTGGGCCTGATGATGTGCTTCGACCTGGGCGGCCCGGTCAACAAGGCCGCCTACGCGTTCGCCACCGCGGGCCTCGTCGTCACCGACGTGCCGTCGCTGCGGATCATGGCGGCCGTAATGGCCGCCGGCATGGTTCCACCGCTGGCGATGGCGCTCGCCTCCACCGTCCGGCCCGGACTGTTCACCGAGCCAGAGCGCGAAAATGGCAGGGCGGCTTGGCTTCTCGGTGCATCGTTCATCTCCGAGGGCGCCATTCCGTTTGCTGCTGTCGACCCGCTACGGGTAATCCCGTCGATGATGTTCGGTGGGGCCATCACGGGTGCGTTGATCATGGCCTTCAACGTGACGCTGAAGGCTCCGCACGGCGGCATCTTCGTGTTCTTCGCCATCGGCAATCTGCTGTGGTTCCTGGTCGCGTTGGCGGCAGGCACCGTCGCGGGCGCCCTGGCCGTTATCGCCGCCAAGCAGTTCGCGAGGCCGGCGGCCAAGCTCGACGAATCACCCGTGCTGGCCACCGCCTGATCGCCACAATCAATCCACCACTGAAGGAGACCCAATGCCCGAAAAGACCGTCATCGTAGGTTCGGCCATCGGCCTGCACGCCCGCCCTGCGGCGATCATCGCCGAAGCCGTCGTGAACGCCGGTGTGCCCGTGTCGCTCTCGATGGATGGCGGCGAGCCGGTCGACGCCGGCTCCGCGCTGATGATCATGACGCTGGGCGCCGGAAACGGTGCGCAGGTGACCGTGCACTCCGACGACGAGGAGGCCCTCAAGACAGTCGCCGAGCTGGTCCAGCAGGATCTCGACGCATGACCAAGCTCGGCTCGACGCCCATCGGCGAAATTGCCGCCGAAGGGGTTCCTTACTGCGGGTTAGGCTGACGCAGGATCGGAAGGAGCCGTGGTGGACGGATGGCTGCTCGGGCATGTCAGCAGTGTGCTGACGGCGCTGTCGCACGCCCAGGAACTGTTCGACGGAACCGGCCGTCCCAAGTTGCCCAACGATTTCACGCCGCGGCCTGACTTGCAGGACAACCTCGGCGGCGGGCTGCTGTGACGAACCCGTCGGTCGACACCGCGCTGTCCGGGAGTGCGGTAGATGCGGTCCGCACCCTGCAAGCGGAGCTGAGTAGCGACTACTCCGAAATGCGGTCAGCTGAAATACAACTCACCGAAGCGCTCCTGACCGCGCACGCGGTGACCGTCTCCGGCCGCAGCCGGCTGCAAGACATTCAGCGCCAACTGATCGAGGCCATCAACAACCCCGTCGCGGCGCTGGGTACGCCCGCCGGGGAGCGTCACTTCCTGCTGTTCCTACGGAGCAAGATCGCCGAGATCCAGGACATCGTGGACACCGGCGCCCTCACCGACGAAGACCACGCCCAACTCACCCGCGCGCTCGGCAACGGCTATCTTCTCCCCACATCCGAGGCGCAAGACGCCCCGCCGTCGCTGGCGGGCGGGGCGCCGGCGACCGATCAGGCCGCGGGCATGCTGCCGACGATCGGCTCTGCTCTCGGGTCGTTGCCGCAGGCGGCTCAGGGCGCGGCCGCCGTTCCGGCACAAGCCGCGAGCGGACTGGCAGGCGCCTTGTCCCCGTTGGCGGGTTTGGCGTCGGGGCTCGTCGAACGCGCCGGCGAATCCGGCGAATCCGGTGTCCCCGAGGACCGTGTCCCCCACCAGGCTGAGCCCGACGAAGACCTACATATCGACAAGGCCGACGAAGACGAAGACGACGACCGCCCGTCCGCGCCGCAGCCGCCCAGCGAGGGTGAACCGCCGGAGAGCGGTCCCGCACAGACCCGGCCCGCCGGCAGCCGCTAGGAGGACCCTTGCCAAGCATCCGGATTACCCCAGAGCTGTTGGTTCAGGTCGCAGCGCGGCACGACGGGGTTGCCGACGAGATCGCTGCAGCGCGCAGCGCCGGATCGGACATCCTCGCCGCGGTGGCCACTCACGGGCCGATCATGCATCAGTTCAAGACGGCGGCCAACGAAGTTGTGCAGCGCCGCGACGCGGCCTTCGCCGACCACGAGGCGGCCCACCGCGCTGCGGCCGACAAGCTGCGTGCTGTCGCGGCGCAATTCGGTGAACAAGAAGAGGTCAACGCGGCGGCGGTCCGCTTTGTCTGAGCAGTCGTTCACCGCCGCCACCCCGGACAACGCGATCTTCGTCCGGGTCGCACTCGCCGGGCACACCCTCGGTGTCCAGATCGAGCCCGCCGCCATGAAGCGGCCCGCCGCCGAAATCGCGCAGTGCATCATGGCGTGCAACGATGTCGCGTACCTGAAGGGGCAGCTCGTCATCCGCGCCGAGCTGGAGGGGAGGTCGATTCCGGTGGACGATATGCCGACCGAGCTGGATCTCGCCGACGCCGAACGAAAGCTAGACGAGCTGTAGGTCGCTGATGAAGGTCGATGTTCTCGGGCTGATGGTGGCCGCACAGAAGTTGATGGCCGCCGCACAGTCGTTGCAGGCCATCACGCCTCCTGTGTTGGCGCCACTCGCGCCCGACGCGACCTCGTTCGGTGCGGCCGGCCGTCTGGACGTCGCATCGACGGCACTGTGGTCATCGACGTCCGCTCAGGTGATGAGCCTGAACACGGCCGCGTCGCACCTGGTCATGGTCGCCGCCAGGTTCGGCACCCAGGAGGAACTCAACAGGGCGAACCTCACGGCCCTGAGCGTCTCGCTGACCGGTGTGGACGCGGGCGCGCTCAGCACGCTGGCCCCCGTTCCACCCCTCGCGCCCGACGCCCGGCCGCCGCTGCCCCCGCTGACCAACCTCAGCGGCGAAGTGTTCTCCCAGCTCGTTACCGCCGGCTCATCCGCGGCGGCCGTCACGTTCGGTACCACCGCAACGAATGCAGCGGTCACCGTGCAAACCGCCGCCCTCACTCTTCGGCAAGTCGCGGCGTCGGTCCCGGAGTTGTGGGATAGCCCGGTTGGTACCGCCGCCCTGTCGGGCCGGATCAACGAACACGCGGGTGCACTCGTCGCAATCGCCGATCAGTGGTCCGACCTCGGCGATCAAGCGCGCAAGCACGGTCAGGAGTACGGCGACACGGTGACCGTCGTACCCAAACCGCGGGAGTTCGAGGAGAACGAGGCCGCGCTTCGCGATGCGCAGGCGAACAACACGCACGGTCGCAACAACGCCCTCATATCGCAGCTCATTCGGCAGCGCGGTGAACTCGAGCAGCGAGCGATCGCCACCGCGCAGAGGTACCACGCGGAGACCGAGGGGACGACGGCTCCCGCGGGCACCGCAGCGCCCGAGCCCACGCCCGGAGCGGGTGCGCCCTACGGTGCGGCACCGTCCGGTCCGGGCGGCGCCGCACCGGTCGGCGCCCGAGCCGGTGCGCCAGGTCAAGCACCCCTGGCCAGGGCAGGCGCCGAAGCCGCGAGCCCGGCGGGACAAGCCGGAGACGCCGCGGGCCAGTTGGCCTCTCTGCTGCCGTCTGCACTCGGCGCCATCGGGGGTCTTGCCGGCAGTGCGGCGGGCATGGCGGGCCAGGTCCCGCAGGCGCTCATGCAGACCGGTCAAGGGTTGGCACAGACCGCTACCCAGGGGCTGTCGGGTTTGGCAGGCAAGAAGCCGACCGATGCCGAATTGGCGAAGTACGGTGCCGGTCTCAACCCCGACGAACTGAGTAAGGCCAAGGCAGGCGGCGGCGCGGGCGGCGGCGGTGGCACAGGAGATACTCACCCGGCGGGTGCACTCGGCCCACCCGTCACTCCGTCCACCTCGCACACCCCACCGACCCTGCCCGCAGGCGCCCCGGCACCGCCCGGACCCACACCCGCACGTGGCAGCGCAATGGGTGGGATGCCCATGGGTATGCCGATGGGGATGATGCCGCACGGCGGCCAGGGCGACGGCGCAGGCGAGAAGGTGCCCGCGGACAGGAAGGTCGTCATGCCGCCGCAGCCGCACACCGAAACGGTGACCGGCAAGGTCTCCGACCGGACCGCGGCCGCCGCCGAGGCCTCCCGGACCCGCGCCGAGTCCGACGACCCCGACGACGAGCCGCCACGCGGACGGGTCATGCGGCGAATCACGTTGGCGCCGTTGCAGGATGACAGGCCGTGACCGGGTTCGACGAGCTCGATGACGCCGCCAAGGTCAAGTACAGCCAGGCTGAACTGGCGTCGACCTACGACGAACTCACGGCCATCCTGGACCGGCTGGCCGCGCTGCGCACCGACGCCGTTGACCCGGACGGCGACATCCGGTTCCAGCTCGGCCCCGACGGCCGCTTGCTGAGCCTGTTCATCGACGAGTCGGTGCCGAGACGGCTCACCCACTTGGGCCTCGAGGAAAAGCTCAATGATTTGCTTGCTAGAGCCAATGTAGTTGCTCAAGATTCCTGGAAGGCCAGCCGGTGACGACGGCCGAAAAGTTGTGGACCGGGGCCGTCGAAATCTCGGTTAGGGTAGCGAAGTGACCACCCGTCCGTTCCTGCCGCCGCCGCGCGTGCCACCTCCCGAGGCCGGTGGGGGCAAGATCGCAGTCGATGCGCCGATCGCCGCGCCGGTCCCGCCGCCACGCAGCATCTGGGGAATCGTGCTGCCGATCGGCCTCATCGTCGGCGTCGTCGGGTTCATCGTCGCGATGTACGTGTCCGGTCAGCGATCGCTTGCTACCGGATTTGCTATCTTCCCGCTGATCATGCTGATGAGCATGGGCGGGATGCTGTTCCGTGGGCGCGGAGCGGCACAGAAGATGCCATGGAGCCAGCTCGAGCAATACCGTCGGGAGTACTTCGCCCGCCTCGACGAGGTGCGCGACGAGGTGCAGGACGCCGCACGCAAGCAATGGCAGCATCGCGCGCACAGCCATTGGGCGCCATCGGAATTGGTGAGCGTCGCGGGCTCGCCCCGGATGTGGGAACGCCGTCCCGGCGATCCGGAGTTCGGCGTCGTGCGACTGGGCACCGGGCGCGTCGATCTGGCGATGGCCATCGACAAGCCCCAGATCGCGGCGGCCTCGAAGATCGAACCCGCGACCGGGCACGCGCTGCGCAAGTTCCTGCTCGAACAGCGTCACGTCCGCGGTATGGCCCGGGTGGTGTGGCTCGAGCGCAACCCCGGCATCTCGCTGATCGGCGAGATGGACGACGTCCGCGGTATCGCCCGCTCGATGATCTGCCAGCTGGCCGCCTTCCACAGCCCGGCGGATCTGCAGATCATGATCGTGACATCGGCGCCCGACCGCTGGGACTGGGCTAAGTGGCTACCGCACTGCCAGCATCCCGACGCCCGCGACGGCTGCGGCGAACGTCGGCTGGTGTTCGGCTCGCCCGCCGGCCTGGAAGCCTTCGCGGGCGACGACCTGCTGGATCGCAAGGAATGGACGCCGCCGACCAGCGGCTTGCACGGCGGCCCGGACCCCTCGGCACCGCCGCTGTGGGTGATCATCGACGACAACTGCGGCGCTGCCGAGGACTGGGCGGGCGCGACCGGTAAGCGCGGCGTCGGCCGGGTGTGCTTCGTCCGGCTGGCCCCCGAGGTCGGTTTCGGCGTCGGCTTTGATCCCGACACCACCTACCGGCTGTCCGGCGGCGTGCTGCGCAAGCGGGTGGGCTACCGGTGACGTCACTGCCAGAAGAGCTCGACGACGCCTTCTACGCCGTCGCCGACAGCATGAGCATCGCCGACGCCGAGCGTTTCGCCCGCACACTGGCGCCATGGCGGCCCGTCGGCGCCGCCACCGCCGTCACCGCTGACGGTCCGGCCCGAGACCTGTTGGAAGTCTTGGGCATTCGCGACGCCCGCAAGCTCGACGTGGATCGGCTGTGGTCGGCGCGCCGTACCCAGAACCGGCTGTGGATGCGCTTCCCGATCGGCCTTGATCCGACCGGTGAAGTGGTCGAACTGGACCTGAAGGAGACCTCCCAGTACGGCATGGGGATGCACTCCGTGCTGATCGGGTTCTCCGGGTCCGGCAAGTCCGAGACCATCATCACCGAGGTCACCTCTCTGGCGCTCACCCACTCACCGGAGACGGTCAACGTCGCGTTCCTGGACTGGAAGATGAAGTCCGCAGGCATTGTGCTGGAACGGTTTCCGCACGTCGTCGCCAGCGTCAGCAACCTCGGCGACGAGATGCACCTCGTCGAGCGCATGCTCGAGGCGCTGGAAGGCGAACTCGACCGCCGCGGTGCGCTCTGTGCGGCGACGAACTGCAAAGACCTCAACGTCTACAACGAGAAGCGGATGGTCGACCCGTCACTGGAACCGGTGCCGGGCCTGGTGGTGATCATCGACGAATACCAGGAGCTGTTCGGCAGCGAGCTGGGCAGCAAGTTCATCGATCTGTGTTGGCGCATCGTCCGCCAGGGCCGCTCGATGCACGTGTTCCTGCAGCTGGCCGGCCAGACCGTCGACTCGCACCGGCTGATGAAGATCCGCAGCCTGATCGGCTTCTTCATGGCGCTGCGCACCGGCACCGAGGAGGACTCGCGCGAGGCCATCGGTTCGTCGATCGCCGCACACCTGCCCGAGAAGGGCAAGGAGGGCACGGGTTATCTCCGCGAGGGCCAGCGTCCGCCACGCGAGTTCCGCGCCTTCTACTCGTCGCCGCCGTTCGTGCCACCGCCGGAGGACGGCGGCCCCGCCCCGGTGGCGGCAGCGGGTAGGTGGTTCACCCCGCGGTCGTTCACTGCGACCGAGGTTCCCGACGAGGACGGTCTGCTGGCCCCGCCCGAGACGGACGGGCAGGAGCCCGCGCCTGTGCCGGAGCAGGCCCCGACGCCGCTTGCGCCCGGCGAACTGCCGCCGACCATGGTCGACACCATCGTGAACTCGTTGCGGGCGACCGGCGCTCGTCCGCCTCGTCAGCTCTGGCTGCCCCCGCTGGGCAGGCCCGCGGCCGCCGACGAGCTGGTCCGGTTGGTGCGGGGAAAGCCGTGGGATGTCGACTACGGCAGGAATCCGGGCTTGGCGTTCCCGGTCGGGATCGAGGACCGGCCGCGTCAGCATCGCCAGGATGTGCATTTCCTGGATCTGTTGTCCGCCAACGGATTGGTGATCGGCGCACCGCAGTCCGGCGTGACCAACACCCTGGCCACGATGATGACGACCGCGGCGCTGATGTACCGGCCCGAGCGCGTGCAGTTCTACTGCGTGGCCGCCGGCGGTCCGAGCCTCGCGGCGGTCGCTGGCCTACCCCATGTCGCAGGACTTGCCCCGGCGGTGGACCGCGAGGGCGTCGGCCGCATCGTCGCTTCAGTGCTGGGCATCGTCGCCGAGCGGGAGGCGGTGTTCGCCAAGTCCGGGCTGGACATGGATGAAGTCCGGCGGCGCAAGTTCAGCGACAAGCCCGAGCCGGTGCCGGTCGCCGGCGGCGACGTCGTCCTCGTCATCGACGGCTGGGCGACGTTCGCGGCCGAGTACCCCCATCTGGTCGACCACATCGTCGCGTTGGCCCGCAGCCTGAGTTACGGCGTGCACGTGGTGGTCTCGCACACCAGTTACCTGCAGGGCTTCAAGCAAGCGCTCAAGCCGCTGGCCACCGCACGCATCGAGCTGCGGCTGACCGACCCTGGCGACTCGGAGATGGACCGCCAGCTCGCCAAGAAGGTGCCGCGGGGGGTGCCGGGCCGCGGGCTCACCAAGCCCGGCATGCATCTGTTGATCGGCGTGCCCGAGTTGGGCGATCGGCCCGACGGCCGGGTGGCGGCGCGCGAGATCGGCCCGCTGATCGCCCAGGTCTCCGGCATCCAGAAGGCCGCCACCGTCAGCCGGCTGCCCGAGTCGGTGCCGTTCGAAGAGGTGCAGCGGCTGGCTCAGCCGACCACCCGCCGCACGCTGATTCCGTTCGGACTGTCCGAGGCGAACCTCGGGCCGGCCTATCTCGACATCGCGGATCACCCGCATGCGATCGCCGTCGGCGCACCCCGGTCGGGCCGAAGCAACTTTCTGCGCGTGCTGTGCCGGGCGATCACGTCCCTCTACCGCCCCGAAGAGGCTCAGATACTGGTGCTCGATCCACGCAGAACGCTGCTCGGTGTGGTGCAGGGCCCGCATCTGCGCGACTACGCCTACACGCAGAGCGCTATTCGGGAAGCCCTCCGCGAACTCGTTGCTGAGCTGGACAACCGGCAGCCGCCGCCGGGCACCACGCAGGAGGAGATGATGACCAAGACGTTCTGGTCCGGACCCGAAGTCTTTGTCGTCATCGACGATGCCGGCGTGTGGCCGACGATGGACAACCCGCTGATGGCTTTGGGGCCGCACATCGAAGGTGCACGAGACACCGGGCTGCACGTGTTTGCCGCCACCGCCGTCGCGAACTGGAACCAGGTGGCCATCGGCAGCTCCGTACTGGGCAAACTCCGTGGCTCGCTTGCACCGACGCTGATCCTGGACGGCCGGCGCGACGCCGGAAAGATCGTCGCGGACATCTACGCCGAACCACAGCGCCCTGGCAAAGCCATGTACTTCACCAGATCGGGCACGACAGGTGCGCTGATCGGGTGGAGCAGCCCCCCGACTTCGCCGTCTTCGGCGGGTCCGCAAACGTAGTGTACAGTGCATGGCGATTTGTAAAATTGGTGCGAGCAAGTAGTCCGAACCAGCTTTAAACTGCAGGAAGCAGCTACGTCACTCGGGAGAGAACATGCTCATTAACATCGATCCGGCGATCCTGGCCGCGGCAGCCAGTGCAGAGACCGGAGGAGCCGCCACGATGGCGGGTGCGACGGCTGCTGCCGCAGGCCCCACCTCCGCGGTCGTTCCCCCCGGCGCCGACGATGTGTCGATCCGGGCCGCAGCGGCGCTCGTCGCCCGCGGTGCGGCGACGACGGGCATCCTCGCCGAATATGTTGCCATGCGGGAGTTGTTCGCTGGAGCGATCGGCACCAGCGGCGCGACCTACACCGCGGTCGAGGCCATCAATGTGGCTTCGACCACCATCGGAGGGGCCTAGCCGTTCATGGCGGGCCAGTGGAGTGCGTTCCCCCCAGAGGTGAACGCCGGTCAATTGATGGCCGGTGACCAAGGGGCCAGCATCGCCGCGGCGGCTGCAGCCTATGAGGCGCTTGCCGCGGCGCTGATCGCCGAGGGCGCCAAGATGGCGGCCACCGCGGGGACCACCGCGGCGACGGGGTGGGAAGGCGTTGGCGGCGTCGCGATGGTGGCCACTGCCATGCCGTACGTCGCAGCGCTCGAGGCCCTTTCCGGCTGGGTGCAGCAGTCCGCGGCATCGGCGGCCGCCATCGAGCAGGCTTATGTCACCGCCAAGGCCGCGATGATCCAGGTTCCGATCTGCACCACCAACCGCACCACCCAGGCCGGGCTGGTCGCGACGAACATCATCGGCCAGAACACCCCTGCGATCATCGGGCTCGATACCGAATACTTCGGCCACTTCTGGACGCAGAACGCGGGGAACATGGGCGGCTACGAAGCCATCGTGACGCCCCTCATCGCCGGGCTCGGCATCCCGCCCCCGCCCGCGCCGCTGACCGCGAACCCTGCGGGTCCGGCCGGCCAGGCCGCGGCGATCGGGCAGGCGGCCGCCAACGGTGCGGCGAGCGCCGCGATGTCGCAGAGCTTGTCCGGCGTCCAACAGGCCTCCGGCGCCGTCCAACCGGGCGCCGCCGCGCCGGCGAGCGCCGCGCAGTCGATGGGCTCGATGGCGCCCCAGATGCTGAGTCAGCTCGGCCAGCTGCCGCAGATGCTCGGACAATTTCCGCAGATGCTCAGCCAGTTCCCGCAGATGCTCGGCCAGTTCCCGCAGATGGCGATGGGCATGCTGGGACCGCTTGCCAGTGGCATGGGCGGCGCCAACGGCGTGAACGGGCTGGAGAAGGCCGGCGAGCAGCTGGATACGGCGACGCTGGCGGCGACGACCGATGCCGCTGCGCGTGGTGGCGGCGGCGGCGCGGGCGGCGTCGGCGGGGCGACGGGAGTGATGTCCAGCTTCACCCGGCCCACCGGCAGCTTCAACGCGCCGGGTCCGCCGAAGCTGCCCAGCGGATGGGCGCCGGGAGCCGGCGGGGCGCCGGAAGTGGCAACGTCGGCGCACCCATCCGGCACCGGCGGCTCCGGTGGCCTGTATGGGGCTCCGCCGCCGCACATGGCCCGCGACGACCGTGGGCGGGAAGGCTCCGCAGAGGGCAGGACCATGCAGTTGACGGTCGGTCCTCGAACCGGGAGGGAGGACTAGCCCGGAAATTGATGCAGAGACCACCTCCCGCAGCGGAATAGGCTTCAAGAACCAGCCAATCAGATAAGGAAAAGGAAAGTCCGTGGCAGACAACATTCTCGTTGGCGCAGACAAACTACGCGCCGTGGCAACACAACTCGATCAGCTCCGCGAGCATGCCGAGCAGACACTGAACAACTATCTCAGCGCTTCGCACGACATCCACGGCCAAGGCGGATGGTTCGGTCAGGCGGCGACGGCCAACATCGGCACCACCGAGGAAATCCACAACGCCCAGATGAAGCTCAACACCCAGTGGGGCGAGCTGATCCAGACGCTGCGCTCAGCGGCTGACAGCTACGAAACGCAGGAAGAGCACGCCCGAGCGGCCGTGCAAGGCGTCTCCCAGACCTAATCTGCCCAATCGGCGATCTGAAAGGACTTTCAAAATGGACATGTTCGCCTATAACCCCGCGGCGATCCCGGACTATGTGCACAGCGTTGCCCAATCCAGCGCTCAGCTCGAAGACATCCGAGGCCAGGCGCAGACCGCCCTCGCGAGCGTCCGTGAGGAGTTCCAGGGCACCGGTGGGATGTCATTCGAGCAGGCGCAGATGATGATCAACTCCGGCATCGACGCCGGCAAGGACGTCATTCTGCGTCATTCCTCCACTGTCGACACCGCTCTTAACGACATGATGACCACGGACCACGCAGCGGGCCAGTCGTTCGGAATGGGTTAGCCCGACTCAGTCGTAGGCAGGGGAGGCCGACCGCCGTGTTGGCCTCCCCTGATACGTCTGGCGGCGAAAGGAGGTATCGGAGCAATGGCGGATTTGACGACCACACCGTCCGGAATCTGGGTTCTGCAAGCGCTTCTCGGCGTCGAGACGATGCCGACCGCGCTGCGGCTGCGACCGTTCATTCCGTCGGTGGACGGCGACGGAACCGTGGCGACGACGCACGGCGACGTCCCGCTGAGCCAGACCGCCGAATACGCGTCGCTGGTGGCGGCGGGGGTCATCGGCGAGGACGGCCGCGTCGATGAGGCGGTACGGGACTGGATGGCGGTGATCGGCCGGCCGCAACGCGAAGTCACGGTCGTAATCCGGCGACCTAAACCGTCGGACGGCAGTGAACCAGCTGGCGACGACGCCCCGGCACTCGTGCAGGAGCGCACGATGTCGATCTGCCAACGCGGGCGCTGGCTGGCCATGATCGCCCGCAGCGAAGACGAAGTCGTGATCGCACCGCTGGGCGAGGCCGCGCTGGCCGACGCCCAGGTCGAGCTGATCTGCGACGCGGTTCTGCATGCCTTCTCCGACGGTCCTCCCGCGCCGATCGCGGGCGTCAACCTGCCAAGCGCTGCACTGGAAAAGTCTCTCACCGAGAACATCGGTAAGGACCAACACGTCATTGCGTCGGCATTGGCCCGGCTTGGTCTTTCACCCGATCAGGTGGCTGTGCTGTCGGCTGCCACCCGGATGGACGAATCGGCCATGGCAGTGGTCGCCGTGATCGAGCACGACATCAAGAAGAAGGTTCATCCCGACGTCCTGACGGTCGCCGACACCGAGCTCGGCCGCATCACGATCAGTTACACGACCGGTCCAGACGGCACCCGGTGGACGAGCATCTGGCCCACGTCGCCCGACGCCCTCCGCCACGACCTTGCCAACTTGCTAAACGCGGCGAAGCCGGCGGCGGTTTAGCCGTCCAGCAAACTCAACAAAATGCACCGATGATCGACCTATTCGCTCCCCGAATCCGCGCCTCGACCGGACCGAACCCGCAAGTAAGGTATTGAGTCATGGCTTTGAATTTGGCCAGCGGACTTCAAGTGTCGGCGCACTTTTTCTGGAACCGGCGAAATGCCGCTGCGCTGTCGCACCACGGTGTGCGAATGGAGTTCGATCCGGTGCAGCGCCAGCGCGCGTCGCTGATTCTCGGCTTCATCTTCGCACTGCTCGCGGTCGCGTTGATGTTCGTGCTGTCCTGGTTCAAGCCCGCCGGACAGGTCGGCCAGTCGGCGATCCTGGCCGACCGGGACACCGGCGCGATCTTCGTTCTCGTCGACGGGCGGCTGCATCCCGCGGTGAATCTCATCAGCGCGCGGCTGATCGCCGGGCAGGCGAACAACCCGACCTTCGTCAAGGCCAACGAGATCGCGAAATATCCGCAGGGCGCCTCTGTCGGCATCGCGGGAGCGCCTGCGACCATGCCGCTGCGCACCGCCGACAGCTCGGAGTGGACGGTGTGCGACACCGCGCCGGACAACCCGAACGCCGCCCCGATCGTCACCGCGATCGGTGGCCCGCCGGCAGTCGGGTCACGGACGCTACCGCTCGACCCGCCGAAGGCGGTGCTCGCCGAGCACGACGACAAGACCTACGTCATCTGGAACGGGCAACGGTCGATGATCGACCTGACCAACAAGGCGGTGGCACTGGCGCTCGGTGTGGATACGGATGCACCACAACCGGTGAAGATCTCGACGCCGTTGTTCGACGCGCTGCCTGCAACCGAACCGCTGACCACCCCGGTCATCCCCGGAGCGGGCAGCCCGTCGCAGTTCAACGTCGCGCGGGAGGCGGTCGTCGGATCAGTGCTGTCGGTGCGCGATCTTCAGACCGACGCGGACAACTTCTATGTGCTGCTTCGCAACGGCGCACAGCCCATCTCGCCGTTCGTCGCATCGCTGTTGCGTTCGGCCAACTCCTTCGGCGACGAGCTGCCGGTCGTGATCGCCCCGGACCGGCTCGCCAGCGTGCCGGTTGTGGAGAGCCTTCCTGTCGACTTCTATCCGACCACCCGGCTCGAGCTGGTCGACACCGCGGCCAACCCGGTGACCTGCCTGAGCTGGTCGAAGGGCTCGACCGACCGGACCGCCACCACCGTCGTGCTCTCCGGCAAGGGGCTACCCATCCCGATCGGGTCGGAGAACCGGCTGTTGCGACTGGTCAAGAATGACCGGACAACCGCAAGCATCGAGGCTGACCAGGTATTTATGTCTCCGGGTGGCACTAACCTGGTGATGACCACCGGCGCGGCGCCGGGCGCCACCAGCCGCGAATCCATGTGGTGGATCAGCGACCAGGGCGTGCGGTACGGGATCTCGCTTGACGATCAAACGTTGCGGGCGCTAGGCATTTCACCGCCCATGGCACGGCAGGCGCCGTGGCCGCTGATCCGGGTGTTCGCCCCGGGGCCCGCGCTCAGCCGCACCGACGCCATGACCCAGCACGACACCCTGGCAGGCCCCTTGGAGGCGGCCTTGCTCGGCCAACCGCAATAGCACGACCCGATGATCACCCCAAACAACGACATTCACCGGAGGAGACCATGAAGACCCAATCAGGTCGGTGGCGTAGAGGACCGACACCGTGACCGAACGCGACGACTTTCTGCGGGAACACCTTTCACCGCCCGCCGACCCCGACAGCGAGTCCGTGGACCGGCAGCCCGAGGTGCCACCGACCCCGCCCGTGGGGCCACACGACACGCCCCCGCGCAACAACGCGCTCGACGACAGCTTGCTGCCGCCCGGTCCCGACAGCGATGGCCGCCACCTGGCCGAGCAGGACCGGCGCGATCCGTGGCCGACCGATCCCAGTCGGACCAACACCGGGCCGCAACGCATACCGCCGGGCGGCTACCGGCAGGACCCGCCGCCCGCACGCCCGGACGAGCCGGGTGGCATGCGGCCGGAAGGGCGGCCAAGGGAGGCCACTCCGGCGGAGTCCACCCGCGTGATGCCGCCCACCGGCGCGCGGCCTGCACCGCCGGGATGGCAGCAGGAGCCTCCGCGTGAGCGGTCGTCACGTCGGTCCGGCCAGGACTGGTCGGCCGCATCGTCGTCGGCGCCGAACTGGGCGGCCGCCCCCGCAGCGGCACCACCGGCGACAGGCTGGTCCTACGTCGACAGCATCCGCACCAGTGAACTGGTGCCCACCAGGAAGATGCCGCCGCACAAGGGCTGGCGCCGCATCGTCTATCGGGGCACGTTCGGCCTGGTCAATCTCGGCCCGTCGCCCGACGAGCAGCGGATGCACGACCTGGAGAACAAGATTCGCTCGCTGCTGCGCGGCCACTACAAGATCGGCGTGTTCGGCAAGGGCGGGGTCGGCAAGACCACCGTCGCGGCGTGCGTCGGGTCGATCTTCGCCGAGCAGCGCCAGGATGACCGGGTGGTGGCGATCGACGCCGACACCGCGTTCGGCAAGCTCGGCAGCCGCATCGACCCGAATGCCGCGGGCTCGTACTGGGAGCTCGCCGCCGACGAACACCTCGACACATTCGCCGACGTTCGCAGTCGGGTCGGCAACAACGCCGCGGGCCTGTTCGTACTCGCAGGCGAGTCCAGCACTGCCCGGCGGCGGGTGCTCGATCCCGCTATCTACCGCGAGGCCACCTCGCGGCTGGACCGGCATTTCACGATTTCGATCGTGGACTGCGGGGCGACCATGGACTCCGAAATCGCGCAGGAGGTGCTGCGCGATCTCGACGCCCTGATCGTAGTGTCCTCGCCCTGGGTGGACGGCGCATCGGCGGCGGGGCAGACGATGGAGTGGCTGGCCAACCGTGGATATACCGGCCTGCTTCATCGCACCGTGGTGGTGCTCAACGACTCCGACGGCCACGCCGACAAGCGCACCCGCTCGATCCTGGTGCAGCAGTTCGCAAGTCGCGGTCAGGTCGTGGTCGAGGTTCCGTTCGATTCGCACCTGCGTCCCGGCGGGGTGATCGACGTGTCCTCGGAGATGTCCCCGATGACTCGGCGGCGTTTCATCGAGATCACCGCGGCGATCGCCGAGCACTTCGCATCCACCACCGACGGACCGCGGGACCGCCGGTGACGACCGTCCGCGAGCCGGCGCCGACCCCGGCGAGCCACACCGCGACTCCGGTCGCGGTGCCGCCGTCGTGTCGGGTGTCGATCCTTGCCGGTGACTCCCATCAGATCGATCTCGTATTGCCGTCGGCCGCCCCGCTGAACACCCTTGTCGACCCGACAGTCATCGCGATCAACAAGGTGCTGCGCGGTCGAGGCGCCGCCGAATTACCGCCCGCACCTTACGAGTTCGCGCGCGCGGCGGGCATGTCGGCGTTGGCGTCGGATGTCTCGCTGGCCGGACACAACATCGCCGACGGCGACGTGCTCGCCCTTGTTCCGACTGGAACGGCCGAACGATACGGGCCCGTCGTGGAAAACGTCTCGACGGCGTTGGCGCAGTACGCATCCGAACACTTCGTGCGGGTCTCGGCGAAAACCGCGCTAGCGGTCGCAGCGGTCATCATCGGTGGCGCACTCGGGGTGTCGGCCCTGCTGCTGTGGCGGCTGCGCTGGGCACACGAGAGCGCACTGTTGGTGCCGATCCTGTTCGCCGCGGTCGCGCTCTGCCTCGTCGCAACGGTGGCGGTCGGCGCACGGATCGGGGCGGGCCGTGTCGTCACCGACGGTGCGGCGTGGGCAGCACTCGTGACCGCGGCACTCGCCGCAGCGACGATACCGCCGGGCGGCTCCCCTGGGGCACCGCATGCCTTTCTCGCCGCGATCACCACGCTGGCGGGTACGTGGCTGATCGTGCGGTTCACCGGCCGGTACTGGTCGGCGGCAGCGGCGATCGTCACCGCCGGGTTCGGCGCGGCCGCAGTCGCTTTGGTGCGGATGTACTGGGACGTACCCGCGTCACGGATTGCGGTCGCCGTGTTGATCGCGGTCCTGATCACCGTGTCCGCGGCGCCCACAGTGGCGCTGCGGATGGCTAATGTCCCTCGGCAGACGTTCGGCTCCATCACCGGCCGCGACATCTTCGCCCGCGCCCCCGGCCAACCCGAAGACACGGTCTCACCGGTGGAGGACGGCCCGCCGTCCGATGTCACCCTGACCGGCGAACAGGTGGCCGACGCGGCACGCAAGTCAAACACGGTGTTGACCGGCGTGCTGCTCGGCGTGGCGGCCGTCGCCGTGCCCGCCGCGTGGTTCGCCGTCGCTCCCGACGGCGAGCGAGAATGGGCGCAGCTGGTGGTATTGGGCGCGGTTGCTGCCATTCTCATCCTGCGCGCCAGGGCATTTCGCGATCGGCGACACGCGATCATCCTGGTCGGGACGGCGGCAACGGCACTGATCGGTGCCGCCGCCAAGTACGGGTTGCACGCGCCGCCGACCGACACCTCTGCGACGCTGGTTGCCGCGGGTGCCGCCCTCGGCATCGCCGCCCTGGGACTGGCTGCTGCCACCGTGGTGCCGCCGCGGGTGTTCTCACCACCGGTGCGCAAGGTGGTCGAGTACACCGAATACATCCTGTTGGCATTGGTGATCCCGTTCGCCGCGTGGGCGCTCGGCCTACTGCAATACATCCGCTACCACTGATGGATCGGCTAACCCACGGGGCGCGGGCCTCTTCTGCGGCGGCGGTGGCTGCCCTGCTGCTCGGCGCCAACTTGCTGATGCCCGCGGCGGCGGTGGCCATCGAACCGCCTGGCGTCGACCCGGCCGCACTGCCGCCGGACGATACCCCCGGTCCCGACCAGGAGATGAAGCAGCAGAACACCTGCGCCGCCCCGCTCACCGTGGCCACCCCGGACGTCACCCAGCCCGCACCCGGCAACGTCATGCTGGACATCGCCAAGGCCTGGAAGTACTCCACCGGCGCCGGGGTGACCGTGGGACTGATCGACACCGGCGTCACCCCGAACCCGAGATTGCCTGCGTTGTTCGCCGGCGGCGACTACGTGATGGGCGACGAGAACGGCGGCCTGTTCGACTGCGATTCACACGGCACGGTGGTCGCCTCGATCATCGCGGCACAACCCTCCCAACCCGCCGCCAAGCCGCCGCCCATGCCACCCGGCGCAGGCGCGCCGCCACCCCCTCCAGACGTTGAAGCATCGCCGTTCCCGACCACACCGCCCCCGCCGCCGCCGAAGCCCAGCACGGTCACGGTTACCGCGCCGCCACCCCCGCCGCCGCCACCCGAACCGCCCCCGGGCGAACCCGTGGCGCCGGCCGCAGGGCCTGGCGAGGGCGAGTTCCCGCCGGTGCCCCCGCCCCCGCCGGGCAGCCCCGACGGGATCGCCGGAGTAGCTCCCGACGCCGGACTGATATCGGTGCGGCAGTCGTCGTCAGCGTTCGGCCCGGCGCGGCCCCAATCCGGCGACAACGACGAATTACGCCGCAAGGCAGGCGATATCGCGACGCTGGCCCGTGCCGTCGTGCACCTGGCCAATCTGGGCGTCAAGGTCATGAACATTTCGGTGACGGCATGCATCAACGCCGCGCAGCCCATCGACCAGGCGGCGCTCGGTGCCGCCGTCCGCTACGCCGCGGTGGATAAGGATATCGTCATCGTGGCGGCAGCAGGAAACGAGGGCGAGGGCAGTGCGTGCGCACAGAACCCCGTGTTCAACCCGTTGCGGCCCGATGACCCCCGTGACTGGCAGGACGTTTCCACCATCGTCACGCCGGCCTGGTTCTCCGACTACGTGCTCACGGTCGGCGCGGTCTCGCCGGACGGCCAACCGCTGCCGCAGAGCATCGCCGGGCCGTGGGTCGGCGTCGCGGCGCCCGGATTGCAGATCATGGGCCTGTCGAGCGTGAACGGCGCACCAATCAACGCGCTGCCGGGCCGTGAGCCCGGAAAGGCAACCCCGTTGTCCGGCACCAGTTTCGCCACCGCCTACACCTCCGGAGTGGCCGCGCTGGTCCGGGCGAAGTATCCGAATCTTTCTGCGCACCAAATTATTCGGCGGATCACCGAAACGGCACACAACCCACCGCGCGGTGTCGACAACAAGGTGGGCTATGGCGTCGTCGATCCGGTCGCGGCACTGACCTTCGACGTGCCGCCGGGTGATCGGCTACCACCCGAGCACCTGACCTCCTTGCTGAACGTGCCCGCACCGCCTCCCCCTCCGGATCTGCGGCCGCGGCACACCGCACTGATCGGCGCCGCGGTGGTGGCCGCGCTTGCAGTTGCCGTCGCTGCCGTGGCGGCGGTTCGGCGGAGGCGGTCATGAAGGCGCGCACCGTCGGGGTCAACGCCACGATCCCCGCAGTGATCGCGGTCGAGGTTGCGGTGATCGCCGCCATCGTGATCTTCCCGCCCGCACGGACGTCGTGGTGGCCGACCGCCGCGGTTGCGGTCGTGGCGATCGCAGCATTCATGGTGACGGTGCACCGCCGCAACGTCATTCGATGGCTTGTCGACCGCGCGCGATGGTGGCGACGACGCCGCCGCGCCGATATGACGGCCGCCGCCATCGACATTCCACACGGCGCGGCGCTGTACGGCGTCCGGGTCTCCGACAGCTTCGACGGCGAAGCGATCACCATGATCGAGGTGACCGGCCAGGCCTACTCGCCGACGTTGCTGACCGGGTCGGCCACCGCGCTGACACCTAACCTGTTGCCGATCGATGCGCTGACCGGTCTGCTCGATCAGCCCGGCGGCATCCGGCTGTCCGGCATCGATGTGGTGTCGAGCGGATTGCGGGTGCGACGGGGCACCGGTTACCCGCCGCTGTATTCGACTCTGCTGGCGGACCGTCCAGCGGCGGGGCAGCGCCGGACGTATCTAGTGGTGCGCCTCGGCGTCGCGGAGTCGGTTTCCGGCTTGGCCTACCGTTCGTCGGTTGGTGCGGCTGCGGCGGCGGCGACCGAACGCATCGTCAATGCGCTGCTGCAGCGTGGGGTGCGCGCCAATGCGTTGACCGCCAAGGATCTCGACGCCGTGTTGGTCGAATTGGGCGCGGGTCTGGCGGTGGTGCCCGACGACGCCGCACCGGAGGGGGCACCCGCCGGTCCCCGCACCCCGACGCCGGTGGCGCCGACCGAAGGCTGGAATGCGATCGAGGCCCACCCCGGCTTCCTGACGTCCTATTACTTCTCCCCGGAGGACATCACCACCAACACCCTCAACCAGATGTGGGCGCTGCGTTCCGACGCTGTGGTGCAGACGATTTCGCTGCGCAAGAAGCGCGGACCCACCGCAGGCCGGGCCTGGGTGTCGGCACTGGTGCGGCTCAACGATCCTCAGGTGCCGTCCAGCCCGCCCACTCTCTACCTCAACCCGCTGCCGGGTGACCAGGGTCCGGCGGCGGCGCGTTCGGCCCCGCTGCGGCGCCGGTTCGACGCGATACCCGCCCGGCCGTTGGACGTCGCTCCGCTGGACCTGCCGGTCGGTTCCTCGGGTGTGCTCGTCGGCACCACCCAGCGGGGCGACCTGTTGCTGCTGTCGTTGACCGATCCCGATCAGGCCACCCGCATCGCCCTGCACACCGACATGCCGTACGCCTGCCAGCTTCTGGTGCGGGCGGCGGCGGTCGGCGAGCGCATCGCGATCTACACCGACAAGCCCGCCCGGTGGCGCCAGCTGGAGCAGCCGCTGATCGCCGTGGTCGACCGGCGCCACCCACCCGAGTTCGTGCCCTCCATCATCGTCAGCGACCGGGCCGGCGGACCGCCGCCCGCCGGTCTGGCATCGACGGTGGTCACGATCGGTGACGCCGAGGGCAATGCGCCGACACCGGACATGTCCTTTACTCAGATATCGGCGTCGACGGTCCGGATCGCCACCGCGGCCTTCACCACCGATGTGAATATCGCTACGTTCAAGGCCGAGCAGCCCTTCCTGGGCGCCGCAGGCCAGACCGCATAGGGGAGCGCGGGTTTCGATGACTGCGGACGCGAGGAGCAGAAGATGACGTCGGCCCCGACCGATCAGCGCCGCGCGTTCGACGCTGCGATCGAGAGCTACAAAGCCGGCGACACCCGCGCGTTGGCCGGTTTCGTCGCGATCACCGCGGCCCAGCCGACGATGTCCGATGCCTGGCTCGGCAGGGTCGCCTGCGGGGATCAGGCCATCGACGTCCTCGAGGCCGCCCACCGCAATTCGCGGTCCCTGTACCGGGAGACCCGCCGGATCGGACTCGTCGACGGCGATCTGCATGCCCGCCTCGACGCGCCCCTGTACGTCACGATGCCGGTGTGGTCTCGGTCGACGATCGCGCTGGCATACGCCGCCGCGCTGGTCACCGACCAGCGGTACGCGGAGGCCGCCGACGTGCTCGACGATCCTGTCGTCACAGGGGACCCGATGGCCGCCCAGTGGGCGCAGTTCATCGGGGCGGCCGCTCACCATCTGGCGCAACGCTGGCCGGATGTCCTGAAGATCACCACCAAGTCGCCGCCCGCGCACGCCACCCACGTCGTCGATGACCTGACTGCAGCGGTCGACACGCTTGCCGCCGCGGCCGCCGCCAGCGTCGGACAGTTCCAGACCGCGCTTGACCGCGCCACCACCGTGAAGACGAAGAACCAGTACATTGCCGCCGATGCCGCGCTGACCAAGGGATGGTGCCTGCGCGAACTCGGCCAGGAGGAGGCGGCGCGGGCATCGTTCGAGCAGGCCACCAACAACGGTGTCTTGCTCGACGCCGCTGCCCAGGCACTGGCCAATCCCGGCTATCGGCTGATCGTCACCGACACCGAGACCATCGCCACCCGGACCGACCCGTGGGATCCGAGCACCGAGACGTCCAAGGCGCAGCGCGTGGCCGCAGCGCTGGAGGAGCAGAAGGACACGGTGCTCGCCGAGGCGCAGCGGAAGCTGGACGAGCTCATCGGTCTGACCGGCCCGAAGGAACAGATCACGGTGTGGCGCACCGAGATCCAGATCGATCAGATCCTCGCCGACCGGGGCGAGGAGACGTCGATGACCAACGAGAACCACATGGTGCTGGAGGGACCGCCCGGAACGGCGAAGACGTCGTTCGCCCGCATCGCCGCGGAGTTCTTGTTCGGGCTGGGCAAGATCGAGCACCCGACCGTCGTCGAGGTCACCGAGGAGGACCTCGTCGTCGGATACATCTCACAGACCGCCGCAAGGATGAAGGAAGTCTGCGAATCCGCCTTGGGCGGTGTGCTTTTCATCGATGAGGCTTATCGGTTGGCGCCGGAGCACGAAGGCCACTCGTTCGGCAAGGACGCGATCAACACCCTGCTGAAGTACATGGAGGATTTCCGCGACCGGCTGGTGGTGATCGTCGCGGGCTATCCCAAGGAGATGCGCCGGTTCATGCAGGCCAATCCCGGCCTGGCGTCGCGCTTTCACCTGACGTTGACATTCACCAGCTACACGCCGGACGAGATCGTGCAGATCGGCCGGTTGATCGCGGGCAAGGAGAAGATCGCCATCGCCGACTCGGCCTGGCCGCTGCTGCGCGACGAGGCGGCCCGGCTGCGTGACACCCCCATCGAACAGGGCACCGCCCTGGACACCGCGGGCAATGGCCGGTTCGCGCGCAAGGTCATCGTGCACTGCAAGCACGAGCGCGCCCGCCGGTTGAGCAGCACCCCGCCACAGCTGTTGGCGCAGGCCGCCGACGACGACCTGATCGTCAACGACGACGACATGCGCCGTGCCATCGCCGCCGCGCTGGCCACCAACTGACTACCAGGTGTCGACGAACCTGCGGGGCGGACGGTCCTCGGCGTGTGCGGTCGCGGCGGTCAGCGTGGCGGCGATGAGCCCGCGGGTGTCGGCCGGGTCGATGACGTCGTCGATCTCAAACATCTGAGCGGCGTTCAGCGCCTTGGCATTCTCCTGCGCCGCCTCGGTGGCCTGCCGGACGCGCTCTTCACGCTCGTCGTCATCACTGATCGCCTCGAGCTCCTTGCGCAGGCCCAGCCGCACCGCACCCTCGAGTCCCATGGGGCCCAGATGAGCACCCGGCCACGCCACCGTGAGCAGCGGCTCGTGCAGGCTGCCGCCCGTCATCGCCTGGGCGCCAAGCCCGTAGCCGCGGCGCAACACGACCGCGACGAGCGGGACACGCAGCGCGGCCCCCGCGACGAGCATCCGGGATGCGCGTCGCACCAGCGCCTCGGCCTCCGCGGCCGGACCGACCATGTATCCCGGGCAGTCGATGAGCGAGACGACGGGTAGCCCGAAGGAGTCGCACAGCTGCAGGAAGCGGGCCGCCTTGTCGGATGCGGCGGCGGTGATCGCGCCCGCCATGTACCGGGTGTCGTTGGCGATCACCCCGACCGCCCGGCCCTCGATCCGGGCCAGTGCGGTCACCATCTCGCGGGCGAAGCGCGGACGCAGGAACGTCACCGAGCCCTCGTCGGCGAGTGTCTCGATGACCGGGCCGACGTCGTAGGCCCGTCGGTCGCGTTCGGGAACGATTGTGCGCAAGCGTGTTTGATCAGCGGCGCCGCCTGCAGCTGTCGATCCTTGGAAGTAGCCCACCAGCCGCTTGGTGACGGCGACGGCTTCCGCCTCGTCCGCGACGACGACGTCGACCACGCCGTTGGGCTCCTGCATCGCGATAGGCCCGACCTCGTCGGGGTGGACGTCCCCGAGCCCGCCGCCGGCGATCATGGCCGGACCGCCCATCCCGATTGAGGCGTCTTGGGTGGCGACGATGAGGTCGGAGCATCCGGCGATGACGGCGTTGCCCGCGAAGCAGCGGCCCTTGACGATCGCGATCCGCGGCACCACACCCGACAGCTGCGCCCACAGCTTGAATGCGCGGGTATCGAGCGCTGAGACGGTGGGATAGTCGGTGTCACCGGGGCGTCCGCCGCCGCCCTCGGCGAAGAAGACGGTGGGTAGCCGCATACGCTCGATCAACTCGAAAAGGCGGTCCTTCTTGCGGTGACCGAAGTACCCCTGGGTCCCGGCGAGCACGGTGTAGTCGTAGCTCAGCACGGCGCACGCGCTGCGCTCATCGCCGAAGAGGTCGCCGTTGATGCGTGCGGTGCCCGCCACCAAGCCATCGGCGGGAGTCCGCGCGATCAGGTCGTCGAGGTCGCGGCGGAAGCGCTGGGCCGCGATGGCGAAGCGGCCATACTCGACGAACGTGCCTGCGTCGACGAGGTCGTCGATGTTCTCACGCGCGGTGCGGCCGTTCGATGCGTGCCTGCGCTCGACGGCGTCGGGTCGCGCCGCATCCTCGGTCAGCGCGCGCCTGCGCAACAAGTCGGCGTGGTCATCGCGGGTGGGCCCGTCGGTCATTGGTAGTCAGCTCCTATCCCTTTGGGTGACGCCTCGTGGGCGTGAAAATGGGGTCGGGTCGCCTGCCGACGCCGTCGCTTCCTTGGGCTGTGGAGCCCGTTAGTCAGCTTGGCGCCGGGGCCCGACCTGGAAGGGTCACGTACTGTTGCTTCGAGCACGCCGGTCAGAATTTCGGTTCCCTTGACCGAGGCCCCCGGGCGGCCCACCCGATGGATTGGTTCGAATTCGTTTGGAGGGCAAGTGAAGTGAGTCATACAGGGAAGCGGAAGCCGGTGCGGGTGGATAAGTCTGCACCGGAGGTGATTCCGGATGCCGAGCATGAGCTGGTGACCGAGCGGGTCACCGCGGTCGATGTGGCCAAGGCGGCGGGCAAGGTGTGCGTGCGACTGCCGGGAAAAGCTGGGCGCCGGTTTAGCCGGGTGTGGGACGTGCTCGCCGGACGTGGCCTTCGCCGTGACATGAGCGGCTCGGCTCCATCGCTGTACATATGACGAGGCTGCGGAGTTCGCTTAACGCTACGGCCCGCACACTTGCTCCCTCCGAAGAGGCTCTCGACACCCCGCTCAGCCCGCCAGATCTCTCCGACGAACCGGGGCCTGCTACCCGGCGTTCCGGTACCTACCGGAACGGGACTTCCACCCGCTAGTCCGATCCAGCTTTCAGGACACACCATGGCGCTGATGCTAACAACGCCGCGGTGAGCTCCATCACCAAACTAGATAGTACCCTAACTAATTGCGTACTATCTTGTCATGACCGTAGTCGACGAGCGGGTCGATCCACTGGCACTGGAACGTCAGGTGTGCTTCGCGCTGGCGATCACCAATCGAGCGGTCCTTGCGGTATACCGGCCGCTGTTGGAGCCGCTCGGACTGACCCACCCGCAGTACCTCGTCATGCTCGCGCTGTGGGATCACCACCGCGCCGACAAGAACGGCCGGCCGCTGTCGGTCAAGGAGATCGCGGCGTCGTTGCAGCTCGATTCGGCCACCTTGTCGCCCATGCTCAAACGCCTCGAGGCGCTTGGGTTGATCACCCGTACGCGCTCGGCGGCGGACGAGCGCGCCACCGACGTCGAGCTCACGAAAGCGGGTCTGCAGCTGCGGCGGCGGGCGCTCAAGATTCCGCCTGCGGTGATCGAGCGACTTGGCGTCGGGCTCGAGGAACTCGAGCACCTGCACTCCGTGCTGGCCGGGATCAATGGCGCCGCGCTGGCCGCGGGCGCGCGCACTGAATGGAGAACGTGCTTGACATCCTCCCCACGGCTGAAGCCGGGGGATTCCCACAGAGAGGCTTAGACGTGGCGAAGATAGCACAAGGGGCGGGACCGCTTGGCTATCGCGGTATCGCCGCCCCCTGCAGGGTGGCATCTTCCACACCAACGTGGGTGTCTAAGCCTCGCTGTGGAGGTTCGCGTTTCAAAGCCATGCCTGACTGCGCAAGAAGGCTCACCGCGCTGCCACCGCCTGCCCGGCGGCGGGTTCCGTGGACCGTCCCGATTGTAGCCGCCCTTTCCTCCCCATGGCTGGAGCCAGGGGTTTCTCGGGCGGTCAACTGATGAACCGCCCAAGCCCTGCCCAGTACCTCGGCTATGCGTTCGGTCGCAAGCTGCCCGACGACATGCGCGACTGGGTGCGCACCGACGTCGCGGGTGAGGGAGCCGTCCGTCGGCATATGGTCCGCGCTGCGATACCGCCGCTCCTGGTGCTCGCACCGCTCTGGCTGCTTCCAGCATCGCTGTACGTGCATCTGGAGATGACGGCACCGATCTACATCTGGGCCTTGCTGATGTCGATGGCGCTCAACAAGGTGTGGCGCCGCCACCGGCTCGCACAACACGGTCTGGACCCGAATCTCGTGGACGAAATGCAGCGTACGAAGAGCGCCCATCTCCACGAGGCTTACATCCGGCGATACGGGCCGCGCCCCGAAGAAGCGCGTTGGCAATCCAACAGCAGCCCCTTCTAGACGTTATCCACAGGCCGCTCGTCGAGCGCCCGAAGGTGTCGGGCGCCGGGTTTAGCGTGCGGACATGACGAACTGGATCAACACAGTCAGCCGCGACCACGTCGAACGCGGTGTCCGCGGCCGGTTCACGCAGGCGAACCACGGTAAGCCGAACATGCTGCGCAAGATGGCCCGGGGCGACTGGGTCGTCTTCTACTCACCGAGAACCGTCTATCCCGACGGCGAGCCGTTGCAGGCGTTCACCGCCATCGGCCAGATAGCCGACGACGACCCCTACCAGGTGGAGATGACCGACGACTTCCACCCGTGGCGTCGCAATGTCGACTTCCTGGCCTGCACGGAGACGCCGATCAGACCCCTGCTCGACCGACTGGACTTCATCGAGGACAAGGCCCGTTGGGGATACAAGTTCCGATTCGGGGTGTTTCACATCGACGACCACGACCTGGACGTGATCCGCTCGGCGATGACGGGGTAGAACGGCACGCGCTGTCAGGTCCCGGCGCAGAAATCGTGGGCCTCGTCGTAGCCATAGTCCCCGCCCTCGTCGAGGTGTACACCCGGTGGGGGATCGACTCGATGTGGTGCAGGAGTTTCACGCATCTGCTCGGCCGGCACGTCGTGTGCCTCGTCGTACTCATAGTCATAGCCCGGGGGAATGCGTGGGTTATCGGCACCAGGGTCGCGAGCGGGCCTGTTCTCTTCCACGTCACGCCTTCCTTCATGGGCGCTCACTTGCCGCTAGGGCGGTCGCCGCGTTTCATTATCGCGCCATTGAGACCCGCAGGAGTAGGGCGATGCCCTGCGTCCAGGCTGCTGCTAGCCCTGTTCGGGCCAGTCGCCTTGGGGATCAAGGCCGCCCGAGTCGTACCACGTCTCGTGACGCCTGTCGCGGGGGGCGATGATGCGCCGTCGCAGCTCCAGCAGCAGCTCCTCGGTGGAGGCGCGAGACAGCGCATCGGTGGTGGAGGTCTGGGCGAGCGGATTGTGGGTGGGGCGGCGCAGCTCGGTCACCGTCTCTTTGGGGTCCCCGCCGGTCAGGATGGTCTCGATGCTTCCCGGTGCCCAGGCCAGCTTGTTTTCCAACATGGCGTAGGTGCCCGGGCTGGCCTTGCGCACCCCGTGCTCGATGTCGGCCAGAGTGCGCACCGTCAGCTGCAGGCTGTTGGCCAGGTCGGTGCGGTTGCGGTAGCCCAGCGCGACGCGGCGGCTCACAACGTAGTGGCCGAGCCGTTCCAGCGAGCGTCGGTCCATGCAGGGATCATGACGCACGCGGGCAGCGAAGTCGACCCGCCATGCCCATTCCTGTCCATCGGCCAAACGAAATTGCGGGAAGCTATTTCCTCTCTATGCCCGCCAGCTCGGCCCGGATCTGGGTCACCGCGTCCCAGAAGATCTCCTCCACTGCCTCCTTGGACCGCCCCACCACCTCGATCTTCGGCTCCCCGGCAAGCTCCCGGCGCACCACCTCGGCCTCGGGCAGCGGGTCGCCGGTCCACCACTCCTGGCGGATGGCGAAGTCGTCAAACCGTTCACCCTCATCGGTGTCCCGCAACACGCCGCGGCGCTTGCTGACCGGGACGCGCGCCCACCACTCTGCGCGCCAGTACGGGCCGTCGTATGCCGCCGGCGGGGCACCGGTCTGCCACTCCTCGACCTGCACCGGTTCCACCGGCGCGATGCCGTTGTAGTCCTGGGCGAACCCGTACGCCTGGTCGCTGTCGAGGTAGATCCGTTCAATGCGGTAGGTGTCCCCACTTCCCGCCGTGACCACATACACGGTCGTCATCGCTACCTCCTGGGTCCGCAAGTGGGTTCAGTGTGCCAGCAAACCAATGGCCACGTCCGCCAAACCGGTGGCGGTGTCGCGGGATGAAACTAGCAGTAATCCGTTCCAGGCTTTCTGCCCTTAGCCGCTGTGATATGGACGGGCACGCGAAAAACGGGATCAACAAACATCGGCTAGCCAATCGGCAGACGGGGAGCCTCTTCGGAGGCTCCCCGTTCTTGCATGACAGCCAATTATCGCCCGCGCTACTGTCAATACGTGAGCAACACCGATACCGCACCCGCCGAAGTGGCTTGCGCGGCATCGACATTCGCCGGCGTGCTACATCCGTGGGAAGTGCCGCTGGGCGGCCTGCGGGCCATCCGCGTGCGTCGCACCTTGCCTCAAC
>CAWDFT010000036.1:0-98756 GCA_963801575.1 uncultured Actinomycetota bacterium | reverse complement strand
TCAACTGGGCCGTCTCGCGATCGGTTGCAATCAAGGGTGAGGCGTACTTCGCCCTGACCGCCAGCTGTGTGATGGCCGGCGGAAGGCTAGAGGTCAGCTACGACACGAGTTCGGTGTGGGCCTCGCTGACCGCCATCATCAACGCGATCCTGTCCTGGGATCCATTCTTCTACGACGTGACCGTGTTCGTTCGCGTCGCGGCGGGTGTCGACATCAGCATCTGGACACCGTTCGGCCGGGCGCACATCAGCTTCTCGACGTCCATCGGCGCCGGCGTCCACGTTTGGGGCCCGGAACTTCGCGGGGAGGCCGAGCTTGATCTCGACGTCATCTCGGTAACAGTCGGTTTCGGCTTCAGACGGTGCGATAACCGGTAAGGACCCGATCGGCTCGACGAGTTCCACGAAAAATACCTTGTGGCAGGCGATCCCACCGGCGAGACGATGAGCGCTGGCGTTGTGGCGGGTCTACTGACAGCCGACACCGCAGCGGGTGGCAGGACCCCGGTGAGGGCACGCAGGACTTAATCCGTGGCGGGTGACACCGGAATTCGTCATGCGCAGTGAAACGCGCGCCGCCTCGAACGTGGTCGCCGGGCACGACTTGGACTCCGTCACCACGCAACAGCTGGATCTGGGGCCGATGAAAGCCGTCGACGTCACGTCCACTCACTCGCTGGTGGTTGTTGCACCGGACGGCTCCGACGTGACCGCGCAGGTCGATATCACCCCGATCGTCGGCCCGGTGCCCGAAGGCATCTGGACTGCGCGCAGCGATGACCCGTCACCCGGTGCGAAGGTTCGCTCCGCGTTCATCGGTGCGACCCTGGCCGCACCGGCTCAAATCGGTGCGCCGCAGGGAACCGTCAAGCTCGCGCCAGTTCAAGAAGGTCCGCTGCGGCCACTTCCCTTCGCCAACGAGATCGAGGACCGACAGGAGTTCGTCACCGATGTTGCCGACGCCGACAGCTACATCGCCGCGCAGCCAACAGAATCGGTGGCAATCCTGCTCACCGCGGCGGGCAGGCTGACGAGTGGCGGTTCCTTCGCGGTGCGCACGTTCGCGAGCGATCGGGTGGCGCCGCCCCGGCTCGCGCCGCTCGGTGAAGGCATGGTCGACATCCTCAAGCCGGCCGTAGTCGACAGCGTCGGTGCCTGCGCCGCCTCCGCCCACGGCTGATCCTGCGCCGGGTCCGTACAGCTGCATGCGCTGCTACGGGCACCGGCGGCGAAGGCCGCCCGCGGCGCCTTGCGTACCACCGTCGCCCCAAGCTTCGACCGACTGGCCCGATCCGCACCGCCCACACTGGCATCCGCTCGTCGGCTCGCCGCCGCATTCGGACCGGCACGACTGGAACTCCGCGGCGCACCCCTGATCGAATCTCGGTCAACGGTGCGCGCCGGTGACGGCGGCGTCGCCACTGGCACCGCCGGCGGAGCGACCGAGTTGCGCTCAGGTCTGCTCGCGTCGCAGTGGGCCGCCGACCAGATGAACGCATTCGAGAAAAAACTGCGCACGACTGCCGGTGCGCCGCTGATGCCCGGCGACGTGCAGGTGTGGGAGCGGCCCGCCGCGGAATACGACATCGGCGCCCGCAGGCCGACCGTGCGGGTCAAGGGAGACCAACTGGTCCGGCTTGTCGCGCTGGACCGCGCCGACCTGCCGCTAGCCGACCAACTCGGAAAGTCACAGACCCTCAGGCTGCCCCGCGGCACGGCGCGGCTGGCGGCCGTCGGCCTCGGCACGCCGGACCGGTTCGGCCGTGATGCCGCGGGAGCCGCCGGTTGGCATGCCCAGACGGTGCTGCTGCAGGTCGGTGCGGCAGGCTATCTCGGCCCTGGATGCATCGTCACCGCGACATCGCCTGCGACGCTTCGGTCACGACAACCCGTCACCGCGGCGGTCGTGACAGCGGCCGTCGCCGTCGCCGGTGCATCGACGGTGACCACCCGGCTGCCCATCGAGACCCGAACCGTCATCATCGCGCTGGAGACGGCCGACGATCCCGACGAGGCTCTGGCCGGGTTGGTCCTCGGACTTGACGGCGGCGAACGCACCGGCGCGGCGCCGACCGTCGTCGTGTCCGGGACGCGGGCCCACGGTTTGTTCGATGTACATCCGCTTCGCGGCGCCGCCGTGATGTCCGTGACCGTCGCCGCCGACGCCCGGTGGCGGCTGTCCGCCACTATTGGCACGCGGACGGACGCGCCGAGCGTCGCACCACAGATCGTCGAATTCGGTCTGGAGGAAATCATTGGCACCGAACAGGTCTCATCGACGGGATCGAGCACCATCAGTTATCAGGAGGCCCGATGACGCAGCCAGTCGGAATCGGCGAGATGCGGGTGTATCCCGATGCGCGGCCCAGCCTGAGCCCGGGCCGCCACCAAGTGACGATGAACCAGACCATCACCAAGGGCGGACCGGTTGCACCGGTCAACCGCTACGTCGACGTCACCGCGCCGCGGTTCGCTCTGGCGCCGGGCGAACTGCTGAGCACTTTTCCGCCCGCCAACTCCGTCGGCGCTTTCGACAAACGCCTGCCGCAGGTCACGTTCCGCCGGCGCACCCTTCCATGGGAGCGATCGGCCGGCAGCCCGACGAACGGCCCGCCGGACCCGTGGCTGGCACTCGTGGTCCTCGCCGAGGGTGAGGCGAACTTCCGGTCGGGCGTGCACATCAGCGATGCACTACCCGCGAACATCCTCGCCGCCCAAGGCATCACCGATGGCGGTACCTGCGACGTCCTCGAAGTATCGCGGACCGTTATCCGAAAGGTGTTTCCGGCCAAGGAGGAGCTGCCGCTGCTCACCCATGTGCGCGAGGTCAACCTCAGCGACACGGAGTTCGCCACCGGTGACGACGACGGGTGGATCGCAGTGGTCATCGCCAATCGACTGCCCCGCCCGAACACCAGCTATGGCGCGTACCTGATCTCGCTGGAGGGCCGCCGGTCGGAACTGCCCGACCCACCAGCCGTGCAGCCGGTTCTCGGCGACCGGTTCGTGTTCGACCTGAGCGACAGCCAACTGGCGGCCGCGTCCTATGCACGCAATCCAGGCCTGACGATGCCGCTCGGGGCGACCCGCGATGCCACGCCGGGCGGCCGTGCTGCCGCCACCGCGTCGGCCTGGACACCGTCGTCAACGCCGACCGCACCGGCAATCACCGGGCCCGCGCAATCATCCTTTGGTGCAGGCTTTTTCGAGAATGCCATCGACTTCCAGATCGTCGAGGGCGCATTTGCGGAAACAACCCGCTTTCCCGTACTGGCCCACTGGAACTTCGAATGCGACGCCGGCGGAGACTTCGAGTCGTTGATGGGCAACCTCGACATCGGTCTGCTCGGTTCGGTACCGGTGGCAGCGGGTGAGCAGGGTGCATCCGTCGATCCCGGGCCGCAGGTCGCGCCCACCGGTCACACCGTGCTGAGCCACCTGACTCGTCGCGGCGACGCGGCCGAGGCCTGGTACCGCGGGGCGCTGGCGCCGCGTGAGGTCAAGCGCCGCGATGCCGGCTCGCCGTTCCACGCCGCCGACCAGGCGCGCCGCATCGCCGAGGACGGGCTCGAAGACCTCAGCGAGTCGGCCGCTTTCGAGATCGGACGGCTGCTGGCGATGGCCACGCCCCGGTTTCTGGCCGATCTACAGGCCTGGCGGCGCACGGGCTTCGCGGTGCGTCGCGCCCGCGCGATGCTCGAGTCGATGCCGATCGTCTCCGGGATCGGCGACACGCGTCTGGTCCGCAGGCTGAAGCTGGCATTGATCGATCCGATCGCCACCGGTGCCCCGCTCGGCCGGCCGGTATCGGTGGACGACGTTGCGGACCTGCTCGCCGACGACGATGCGAAGGTCATCGCCACCGGCCTCGGGCTCGACACGAAGGTCGTCGCGGAGACCTTGGCCGACGGGCTGGTGACCACGGCAGTTGACCCGGCGACGACCGCCACCACACTCCCGACCGACCTGGCAGGTGTGATGTCCGACGAGGCGGCGCTGCACAGCCTGTCTCGGCACGTCCGAGATGTCGCCCACACCCTCGTCGAACGGAGCGGCGATGAGCCTTAAAACCAAAGCGGCCTCGCTATACGCAATCACGCTCGTTCGCAAAGCAATCCACAGACCGCCGACCGACGACGACGGGCTACCGGATGCTGTCGTCGACTGGCTGGCCAGGCTTCGCCTGCTGAGCAATGTGCCGTTCGCGTACCTGGTGCCGGATCACCGTCTGCTACCCACCGAGTCGATCCGATTCTTCTACCTCAACCGCAACTGGACAGACGCAGCAGTCGACGGCGCGCTCTCCGTCGGCGCAGTGACCACCAAGGACCGTGCGCAACTGCAGGGCTTACACGCCACGCTGCGCGCGGCGGTGGACCGCCACGAACGGCGGGTCTGGGCCAAGGATGCCGGGGCCGCGCCCACGGATGGTTCCGCCGAGGTGGTGACGGGCTTCCTGCTTCGCTCACGCGCGGTGTCGGGCTGGCCGGGCTTACACGTCCGGGCGTCGCATGACGGACGGCAACTACAGCTGCTGCGGATGGAACGCCTGGCGCCCGCCGTACTCCTTGTTCTGCTCGACGGAATTCCGGACCGAGTCGTCATCGAAGAGCCCCGTGCCGGAGTGCAATTCGGCGTCGACCCGGCGGCACCCGGACAGCCCTCCGCGTCACGCTCGATCGTGGTGCGCAGTCCCGCCAGCGGTCAGCCTGCGGGCATGGCGCCGCTGACAGTGCCGTTCAGGGCCGATGCGCCGGGGGTCATCCACGTCGCCGAACTGGCCAACAGATTGGAAGCTACCAACCTGTTCGGCCCCGACGGCGTCGGTTCGGGCGAGCTGGCAATTCAGCTGCTTCAGTTCCCGTATCGGCAGGGATTCGGGGAGGCGGCGCCCGGCGGAATCGGGCAGGTCTTCCACGTCACACTGTCGATGGCAGTGGTCAGAAATTCGGCCGGGCGGCGCTGACATGGTGGATCCCACACTCACCGCATCATTCGCCGCAATCTCGGTGGCGAACCTGACACCACTCACGCAGCAGACATGGGACCCGCAGCTGGCCAGGGATCCCCGGCTGCTGGTGCCTGTCGACGTGCGCGCGATGGTCGTCGGCGACGGTGAGACGTGCGAGCATGCGCTGGCGGGTACCAGTCTGTTGAGTGCCACGGCGCCGGAACACCGTGCACCGCAACCGTTCTCCGACGGAGATCCGCGCCCAGCCGGTGTTTACCTACATTGGGCGCTGCCCGACGGTCTCACGCAGGGCCGCGCCGCAGCGGACGCCGGCATCGGACTTCATCCGCTGCCCGACCGCTGGATCGTTGCGCGGATCGAAAGCGGCCTGCCCCGTCCGGTGCGTGCCTGGGTGGTAGAGGCCGAACGCGGCAGTCGGACACCGCTGGAGGCGTGGCCCGGCAGTGCGCCGATCGCCGCTCCGCGCACACCCACCATGGCCTCGGCAGACCTACACGCCGCCGCGGGCGGGGATCCCGCGTGGGCTGCGTTGTGGGACAACGTCGAAGACCGTTTCGCGATGTACGACGATCTCGCGGACGCACGCAATCGGGGCGGCACTTTCTCCTATCTGGTCGCTGGGTGGTACTCCGACGCCGAACTCGACCCCCTTCACCTCGGGCCGTCCGACGGCACATTCGACGAGTTGATGACCCGCCTCGGCTGGCAGTTGGACCGCGCGCGGCTGGAGGCCGTCCGCGCTGAAATGGCGCGTCGCCGGGCGGCCGCGGCCGCCATCGGGCTGACGAGCCTCCCCTTGATCGCCTCCTCGCTTGCCGGGCAGATGGATCCGCAGCCCGTTAAGGCAAAGCCCGATCCCCTGCCGCGCAGAGCCGCCGGCCCACCGCAGGGCTCACCGGTTCGCGTACCGATCACGGCAGTGCCACCGAGACTGCTCGAGGCGGCTGCCGCGATCTCCATCAAGAGCGCGCCGTGGTGCCCTCGCCAATCGTTGTATCACGGTGCGGTGCACGGGGTTCGGCTCAGTTCCGCGGGACGGGCGGACGGTCGGCCCGCAGCCGATTCGGTGCGGGTCGGCATCGGCGCGACGGGCACGGAAAGCCTGGCGGCGCTGGTCGCCGCCGACCTGCCGGGCACGGACGACGATCAGGAGCGCCTGCAGACCGCCTTCGCCTACGGCATCCTCGACAGACTCGACGACGCCGACGGGATTCCCCGGCTCGAGGCCGAACTGCACGCCCGCGCATTCGTCTCGGCTCCGGGGGGTTGGCGCGAAGAGCAGATCCTGGTTGGCGATCCGATCGCTCCGCTCTCCGGCAGCGCAGCGCCGACGAAGCGGCAGGACCGCTTGGATCAGCAGACCGCTGACGTTCGCGAAATCGCCGACCGTCCGGTGCGTTTCGAGATGCAGAGAGCTTCGCGGGTGACTACGGCCAGCGCCTACACCCTCGCCACGGCGCCTCAGCGCATCAACAAGCCGGCTGACCCACGGCGCATTGAGACGGTGCGCCGCGCGTTGCCCCGCTGGTATTTTCCACAGGATCCGGTGATCACGGTTCGCGGACTGAATCGCAGCCTGCGGCACGGATACGACGGCCGCTTCGAACCGACGGAATCCCTTGCCTGCCGGCTGAGCGGGGACGCGGTAACCGCATTGGCTGGACTGGTCGACGGCGCCGACCTCATGGAGCGCGGGATCGAGCATGGCGGCGTGCCCGAGGATGTTGCCGACCTCCTCGTGGAGACCGTGCTCGAGGATCCCGATCCAAAATGGACCGACCGCTTGTCCACCCACGTCGCGGACTCCAAAGGCCTTGCTCCACAACTTGTCTCCGCGCGGCTACATGGTGAGCGGAGGCTGCATCTGCAATCCCAGCGTGTCGGTTCGGACACCGGCAGGCTGATGGTCGGTTCGCTGCGCGACGGCGTGCTGGCCTCCCCCGTCGCGTTCACCCCGTTCCGGCAGGCCTGGGTTCCGCTATACCTCGAGTGGCGGCTCGAACTCGCGCTTGATGACAGAGCCACGCGCTGGGCGCTCGATGAACTGGACTTTGAGCCGGCCGAAGGCGAGTTGGCGGCCGGCGCGAATGCGATGACCCTCAGCGGTCGTTCACTGCTCACGTCGGCAGGTGCGAAGGCCTTCGCGGACCGCATCACCGAGTACCTGGCACAGGAGCAGAAGCTGGACCGCTCCGGGCTGGGCGAGATAACCGACGCAGTCGCCAACGAGCTGCGCGGCATCGCCGGTCATGCGTTGTATGCCGACGTTCTGAGTGCGGCGACCGAACGCTTGCGCGAACAATTTCTCGGCTTCGACACAGACACCGGCGTCGCGCCGGAGAACGACGACGTGGCTCCGGCCGCCCCGACCCGGGAGCCGCTGCTGTTGCGGGCCGGCAGTGCGCGCCTGACCGCGCTGCGGATTGTCGACACGTTCGGTCGCACGTTGCAGGTGCCGGACAACCTGCTGAAGCAGATGGTCGTCTCGGAAGCCCTGCAGGTGCCCGACACCGCGGGTGCAAACGACGAGTTCGTGCTCGCGCCGCGCTTCACCGCTCCCAGTCGGCTACAGGTCCGCCTGCTCGACGCCGCCGACGACGCGTCCGAGGCCACGATCGACCAGGGCGCCGACGGCAGCGCCAGTCCCGTTGCGGCGTGGCTGCTGGCCGACCATGTCGATGGCGCGCTCGAGGTGTTCGACGCCGATGGCCAGCCGGTGGGCCAATTGCGCCACGAAGATCTCGGCGGTGGTGTGGTCTGGGAAGGCGCCCCCGGCCGACCTGAGCCGATCGGTGCACCGCCCCCCGCGTCGTTGTCGGATCACGCCCGCACATTCGCCACCGAACTTGTCCGCATGGACGCCATCGAACGCTCCGCGGGTCGCGCTCCCGACGCGGACAGCCCGCTGTCTGCGCTGCTGCGGGTAATCGACACCACGCTGTGGACGGTGGACCCGTTCGGCCAGACCGGCAGTGAACATCTGTCGCTGCTGATCGGCCGCCCGATCGCCGTGGTCCGCGCCGAGCTGCGGCTCGATGTGCGCTCGGACGTCGACGACTACCCGGGCCTTACCCCGGATGCGAAGGCGGAGCGGCAAGCGGCCTTCGCAGCGCTGGCCGATCGCGCGTTCGACGTTCGCCTCGGCGCGCTGACCTACCAGGACGACGGGCTGCTCGGCTATTTCGTCGACGACGACTACACGCGGATCTTCCCCGTACACTCCAGCGTGCTCATGCAGGCGCTTCCATCCGGACGTCACGAAGGCTATCTGGGACCGGTCGACGAGGTGACAGCGTTCGACGCGAGCGAGCAGACACGCCCGATCAGCTCGTCGTACGTCGTGCCCGATCCGACCGTTACCGTGCGGCCCGGCCAGACGGTTCGGCTGACCCTGCTGATGGACCCAGGGCACACCGTCCACGTCTCCTGCGGCCTGCTGCCACGCAAATCAATCGCGCTGCTGCGGGACTGGACGGCCGACGCGTTGGCCCGGCTTGCGCCGTCATTCCGGGTGGGACCGGTACTGGTTGATCCGCAGACGATTCGGTTGCCGGAGCCGTCCGCCGTCGGCGCACATCAGCAGTGGACTCGCCGCGACGGGCCGCTGACTTGGCGAGACGATCCCATCGTGGCGTCCACGCAAGACGCACTGCTGCCCGACGCGGCCACCGAGGTTCAGGAGGGTTACGTCCGCGTGCGTGACGAGTCGACAAGCTGAGCCGCTTGCCGCGCCGACCCGGCCGTTGTACGCACTCTGACGGTTACCGACATAATCGGGAGAACCAAAGATGTGCTAACGATCGGAGCGTGCGTGGTCAAGGCAGCACCGGCGCGGTCCACCGCCTCGGGCGATCAACCGCTTCGACCTCGGACGCTGATCGCCGGGCTGAGCGTGGTGGTCCTGACCGTCGCCGTCTTGCAGACCGCCGTCGTTCCGGTGCTCGGCATCATCGCCGACCAACTCAACGCGTCGACGGTCGCGGTCAGCTGGGCCGTCACCGCCAATCTGCTCGCGGCCGCCGCGGCGACGCCGTTGATCGGCCGGCTCGCGGACCTGCACAGTAAGAAGCGCGTGCTGCTCATCGTGCTTGTCGTCGTGCTGATCGGCTCGGTCCTTGCCGCCACCACAACGTCGCTGGCGCTGTTGATCGTCGGTCGGGTGCTGCAGGCCGCGTCGTTCGCGCTCTACCCCATCGGCATCTCGATCCTGCGTGAGGAGCTCTCCGAAGACCGAATGGTTTCGGCCATGTCGGTGCTCTCCGGAACGCTGGGCTTCGGCGGCGGGACGGGGCTCGTCGTCGTCGGTCTGCTGATGAACCACGGCGCCGACTACCATCGCGTCTTCTGGCTGACCACCGCGTTCACCATCCTCGTCATCGCCATCGTCGTGTTCGTCGTCCCCGCGCGCCCGCGCAGTACGACCGGGTCCATCGACTGGCTCGGCGCCGCGGGCCTCGCGGCCGGACTGTCGGCGATCCTGCTGGCGATCACCCAGGGCAACTCCTGGGGCTGGACGTCACCGCGGACACTGGGCTGCGCGGCAGGAGGCGTCATCGTGCTGGCCGGCTGGTGGCTCTGGGAACGGCGGACCGACCAGCCGCTGGTGTCGACGCAGATGCTGACCCGGCGCCCGATCATGCTCACCAACCTGGCCACGATCTTCGTGGGCATGGGGCTGTACTTCGCCTTCTTGGGCTTGACGCTGTTCGTCCAGATCCCGCGCGAGGTCGGTGGGTACGGCTTCGGCGCCACCGTGCTCGAAGCGAGCGTCATCTACTTGCTGCCCGGCGCCATCACCGGCTTTCTCATCGCTTTGATCAGCGGCAGGTTCATCGACCGCTTCGGCGCTCGACCGGTGCTCGTCGTCGCCGCCGCGGCGGGCATCACCGGCTTCCTGTTCATCGCGCTGGCTCATTCGGCGCCGTGGCAGATCATCACGGCCAGCATCCTGGCCAACGCCTACATCAGCCTGGGCTACGGCGCACTGCCCGCGCTCATCGTCAACGAAGTCGAGGGCGGCGAAACCGGTGTGGCGACAAGCATGAACGCCATCGCCCGCACCATCGGAAGCTCCACTGCCGCAGCGCTTGTCGCGGTGCTACTCGGACGCTCGATCATCGGCACCGACGTGCCGATGGAGAGCAGCTTCGTCGCGATCTTCATCGGGGGCGCAACGACCGCAGCGCTGGCGATGCTGCTCATCGCGATGTCCCGGGTGCACGCGCGCGGTATCGAAACCGTCGAGGCGCGCTACGAATCCCGTGCCATGAACCACGAATGGGGTTAATGCAGCGCGGCGAGGTTGGTCACCGACTTGCGTACCTCGGACCGAAGAACCCGGGTGACCAGCCGAAGCGATGAAGGTCCGACGCCAGTTTCCAGGCTTGGTGGGGAGCCAGGTCAGTCGAAACCGCCACGCCAATAGTTGCCATATGTTTCACCTACCCCCGACTACCCGGCTGCGAAACTAAACTGGCGGGGCTCGCGCCACATCGCCGCACCGCAGCCGGCTGCCCGACAGTCAGGCGTGGCCTAGTCGCGGCTGCTTCCGCGGAATCTCTCCCCCACCGGCGGCGAGGGCGAGCGATTCCATTGTGGAAATCTAAATTCGTTGCGGAATCGCTTGCGAAGGACGACGGAATCCGCGATTGTTTACCCGAAAGCTCCGGGGGCTTTAGGGAGGATCCGCCCTGACTGGCACACACACCACCGCCGCAGATCAGACGACGGGACAGGACGGGGCCACACGCGCCAAGGGCGGCCCGGTCGTCGAGATCGACCATGTCACCAAACGCTTCGCCGACTACGTCGCCGTCTCCGAAGCTGATTTCTCCATCGCTTCGGGCGAGTTCTTCTCTCTGCTCGGCCCGTCGGGCTGCGGCAAGACGACCACGCTTCGGATGATCGCCGGTTTCGAGACCCCGACCGAGGGGGCCATCCGGCTGGAGGGCGCCGACGTTTCGCGGGTGCCGCCGCACAAGCGCAACGTCAACACGGTGTTCCAGCACTACGCACTGTTTCCCCACATGACGGTGTGGGACAACGTCGCCTACGGACCGCGCAGCATGAAGAAAGGCAAGGCCGAAGTCACCAGGCGCGTCGACGAACTACTCGAGATCGTGCGCCTCACCGACTTCGCCCAGCGCAAGCCCGCCCAACTCTCCGGCGGTCAGCAACAGCGCGTGGCGCTGGCCCGCGCACTGGTGAACTATCCGAGCGCACTGCTGCTCGACGAACCGCTCGGCGCCCTCGACCTCAAGCTGCGCCAGGTGATGCAGTTCGAGCTCAAGCGCATCCAGCGCGAGGTCGGGATCACGTTCGTCTACGTGACCCACGACCAGGAGGAAGCGCTGACGATGAGCGACCGCATCGCGGTCATGAATGCCGGCAATGTCGACCAGATCGGCAGCCCCACCGAGATCTACGACCGGCCATCGACCGTCTTCGTCGCCAGCTTCATCGGCCAGGCCAACCTCTGGCCGGGCCGACAGACGGGCCGGACGAATCGCGACTTCGTCGAGGTCGAGGTGCTCGGGACGACGTTGAAGGCCCGGCCCGGTGAGACGACGATCGAACCCGGCGGACACGCGACCCTGATGGTGCGTCCCGAGCGCGTTCGAGTCTCGATGGACGCGCCCAGCGGTGAAGTGGCTACCGTGCGGGCGACCGTGCGGGATCTGACATTCCAGGGTCCCGTGGTGCGGTTGTCGCTCGCTGCGCCCGACGAGTCGACCATCCTGGCGCATGTCGGCCCCGAGCAGGACCTGCCGTTGCTGCGCCAGGGCGACCAGGTCCATGTCTCCTGGGCGCCCGACGCCTCACTGGTCCTTCCGGCCGCCGACATCCCGACCACCGAGGATCTCGAGGAGATGCTCGACGACTCATGACGGTCTGCCGTCAACCCGTCCCCTTTCCCCCGAAACCACGAAAGGCACAGTCGCCATGCCCGCCAAGAACTCGAATGCAATCGATCCCCAACTGCTGTCCCGACTCGCGATGAACCGGACGTCACGGCGGCGGTTCATCGGCGGCGGCGCCGCGGCCGCTGCGGCGTTGGCCCTCGGCCCGTCGTTCCTGGCTGCATGCGGAAAGGAAAGCGGAACAACCGCCACCACGGCGACTGAGGCGGGCCCGGCTAGCGGCACGCTGCGAGTCTCCAACTGGCCGCTGTATATGGCCGACGGTTGGGTCGCCGCGTTCCAGACGGCGACCGGGCTGGAGGTGGACTACAAGGAAGACTTCAACGACAACGAACAATGGTTCGCCAAGAACAAGGAGCCGTTGTCACGCAAGCAGGACATCGGCGCGGACCTGGTCGTGCCTACCCAGTTCATGGCCGCCCGCCTGAAGCAATTGGGTTGGCTCAACGAGATCAGCGATTCCGGCGTGCCGAACAGGAAGAACCTGCGCCCCGACCTGCTGAACGCGGCGGTCGACCCGGGCCGCAAGTACACCGCGCCCTACATGACCGGCATGGTCGGGCTGGCCTACAACAAGGCCGCGACCGGTCGTGACATCAAGTCGCTCGACGACATGTGGGACCCGAAGTTCGCCGGCAAGGTCAGCCTGCTGTCCGACCCCCAGGATGGGCTTGGACTGGTGATGCTCTCCCAGGGCAGCTCGATCGAGAACCCGACCACCGAGGGCGTGCAGAAGGCGGTCGACCTGATCAAGGAACACAAGGACAAGGGCCAGATCCGCCGCTTCACCGGCAACGACTACGGGGACGACCTCAGCAGTGGCAACGTCGTCATCGCCCAGGCCTACTCCGGAGACGTGGTGCAGTTGCAGGCCGACAACCCCGACCTGCAGTTTGTTGTCCCCGAGTCCGGCGGCACGTGGTTCATCGACACCCAGGTGATCCCCTACACCACGCAGAACCAGAAAGCGGCCGAGACGTGGATCAACTACCTCTACGACCGCGCTAACTATGCAAAGCTCATCGTTGGGGTGCAGTACGTGCCCGTCCTGTCCGACATGACCGACGAACTGAACAAGGTCGATCCGAATACGGCGTCAAACCCGTTGATCAACCCACCGCAGTCGACGCTGGACAAGCTCAAGTCCTGGAAAGCACCGCTGAGCGACGAGCAGACCCAGGAATTCAACACGCTGTACGCCGCGGTCACCGGCGAGTGACCAGATGGCAGGTGTAGCCAGCAGCAGCCGGCAGCGGAGCAAGATCGCCCCGTACTTGATGATCCTGCCGGCGCTCGCGTACCTCGGAGTCTTTTTCGTGGTGCCGTTCTTCTCGCTGTTCAAGACGTCGCTGTCGACCTCTGGTGGCTCCATCTACCTGCCCACGCTGACCTTCTCCTGGCATTTCGGCAACTACGCTCACGCGTTCAGCGCATACCAGGATCAGATCATCCGGACCTTCATCTACGCGTTGGCCGCGACCTTGCTGTGCCTGCTGCTGGCATTTCCGCTGGCCTACGTCATCGCTTTCAAGGCCGGCCGGTACAAGAATCTGATCCTCGGATTGGTGATCCTGCCGTTCTTCGTGACCTTCCTGATCCGCACGATCGCGTGGAAAACCATTCTGGCCGACGACGGTTGGGTGGTCAGCGCGTTGGGCGCGGTGGGCTTGCTGCCCAGCGAGGGCAGGTTGCTCTCGACCAGCTGGGCGGTCGTCGGCGGCCTGACCTACAACTGGATCATCTTCATGGTCCTGCCGCTGTATGTCAGCTTGGAGAAGATCGATCCTCGGCTGATCGAGGCCTCGAAAGACCTCTACTCGTCGAACAGGCGCAGTTTCACCAAGGTGATCCTGCCGTTGTCGATGCCGGGTGTTCTGGCGGGGAGCCTGTTGGTCTTCATCCCCGCATCGGGCGACTTCATCAACGCCGACTACCTGGGTAGCACTAAAACGACCATGATTGGCAACGTCATTCAGAAACAGTTCCTGGTGATCAAGGACTACCCCGCCGCCGCCGCGCTGAGCATGGTCCTGATGGTGATCATCCTCGTCGGCGTGCTGATGTATACGCGGGCGCTCGGCACGGAGGATCTGGTATGACCACGCAGGCCGGGGCCGCGGTGGCCACCGCCGCAGAACTGCCGCCGACGCCGAAGGCGATCAAGGGCAGCCCGAGATGGGGCGATCTGATACTGCGCGTCGTTGCGGGGTTGGTACTGCTCTATCTCTTCGTGCCGATTTTCGTGATCATCCTGTTCTCGTTCAACAATCCGCAGGGCAAGTTCAACTACACGTGGCAGGGCTTCACCCTCAACAACTGGGCACATCCCTTCAAGTACCCGGCACTGACCGACGCGCTGAAGCTCAGCCTCAACGTCGCCGCCGTGTCCACCGCTATCGCTGTGGTGTTGGGCACACTGGTGGCCATAGCCCTTGTGCGCCAGCGGTTCCGGGGGCAGACCGCCGTGGACACGTTCCTTGTGCTTCCGCTGACGGCCCCGGAGGTCGTGTTTGGCGCGGCGCTGCTGACCCTGTTCCTCGACTTCGGCTGGGCAGCGGGATACACCACCATCCTGATCGCACACGTCGCCTTCGAGATCAGCTTCATCGCGATGACCGTGCGGGCGCGGGTGCGCGGATTCGACTGGACGCTGGAGGACGCCTCGATGGACCTCGGGGCGAGCCCCACACGCACGTTCTTCAAAGTTACGCTGCCACTGATCATTCCGGGCATCGTGGCCGCCGCGATGCTGTCGTTCGCGTTGTCGCTCGATGACTTCATCATCACCTACTTCGTCAGCGGGTCGACGGTGACCTATCCGCTGTACGTGAATGCCGCCGTGAAAGCCGCTGTTCCGCCGCAGATCAATGTCCTGGCTACCGCGATCCTGGTGATCAGCCTGGTCCTGCTGGCCCTGGGAACGCTGGTGCGGCGCAGGCAAGTCGAGAGCTGAGTCCGCTAGGGGTCGAGTCGCACCGTCACCGAGACGCGGCCACGCGCATCTCTGTTGGCGACCGCATGCCCGTTGCGGTCCCGCCCATCCAAATTCAGCAGGGTGATCGGTGCGCCATCGCCGAGGAAATTGCGCCACCAGTTCTTCGAGTCGGGTGCCGTCACCCCGATCCTCACCGCAGGGTAGCTCGTCGAGATCGACACCAGGGCTGTGGTTTTCGTATCTCGACAACCCTCATGCAGATCTCGGCGCGTTGTCAACCGACCACGCTTGCCGTGCAGCATCACCAGACCGACGAGCGGCTCACGACAAATTCAGTGTGATGCCATTCCGAAGATCGTCCATCGAGAAGGCTATTTCGGCATGGCCGATTTCCACCGCGTACTGGCCGTCGCCAGGTTGCGTTACCGGCGCTGAGAACTTGTACAGGCAAGAGGCCCGTAATGATTGAGAGTTTCCACGTTCCAGCGTTTCCCGTTCGAATCGACCGGTAGATAAGTACCCTCCTCCAACGGCATTGCCGTCAAGACTGATGATTACCGGCATCCCTTGCCGGATACTGCTGCGCGCCCAAACGGAGTTGGCTATGCAGCGCCGGCTTTGTGGTGTGTTTACCTCGCTGCCGGCGATCGCCACCAGGACCTGGCCATGAGCCAGGAAGCCATCCTGTCGCCAATCTGGTCCGCTAGGTTCCATCGCCAAGTAAACGCCGGATGCAGCACCCGCCGCCAGCAGAAGGCAGCCAACCGATACCGAGATCCGAACGCGGGATCGGCCAGGTCGAACCATCGGCGTCTCCTCCGAGCAGAGCAGTCGTTCGTCGGACAAAGCTCCCGATGCGCATCGTCCGAAGCACGCCCAAGCAAGTATGCCGTCCGCCAGCTTGAGGTCTGACGCTCAACCGACTTCGGCGGGTACCGGTGACGATCGAGAACCGGTGCGCGCGGCGCCGATGCCTGCCACCACTACGAGGCAGATGCCGACCACGCCGCCCGGACCCGGAACCTGGTGCAGGATCACTAAACCGACGAGCATCGCGAACGCCGGCTCGAGAGCCATCAATGTCCCGAACGCGGCCGTGGTCAGCCGGCGCAATGCCAGCATTTCCAGCGCGAACGGCACGACGGGCAACAGGATCGCCAGAACGATTCCGATCAGCAGGATGTCGGGTGTCATGCGGTCGAACACGGCCGGGCCGACCACGATCGTCGCGACAAGGCCGGCCACCGGCATCGAGACCGCCAGGCCATTGATCCCTGCGACCTCGTCGCCGACGCGTTGGGTGAGCAGGATGTAGCTCGCCCAGCACACGGCGGCGCCGAGTGCGTACAACACGCCCACCGGGTCGACGGCACCCGCCCACGGCTGGGTGAGCAGGACGACGCCGATCGCAGCAAGCCCGGGCCACAGCACGCGCCGGGCGCCCTTGCCGTGTGCGATCGCGACGCCCAACGGCCCCAGGAACTCCAACGCGCTGGCCGTACCCAACGGAATCCGGTCCAGCGCGGCCATGAACAGCAGGGTGATGGCAGCGGTCACCATGCCGAGCACCACGCACGCCAGGAACGTGGATCGGGTGAACGCGGCGGCGCGAGGGCGCACGATGACGAGCATCAAAAGACCTGCCCAGGCGAGCCGCAGCCAAGCGGCACCCTCCACACCGATGCGGTCGATCAGGGCGACGGAGATCGCCAGGCCCAGCTGAACACACAGCATCGACCCCATCGCCATGAAGGCGCCGGTGCGGGCCTGGTTGTCGGTCACCACTGCATTGAACGGCACCGCAACCGTTCACGTCCACATGATTTTCCTGGACATACCGTTCGATAATCATGAACAGTAGACACATGGAGATCTGGGAAGTGGCGATCCGTGAGTCAGTGCGCCAGACACTGGCCGACTACACCGCGGGAACCGACCGCAATCGACTCGAGGACATCGGGGCCTGTTTCGCCCCCGACGGAGTGCTGTCGTTCACCGGCGGAGAATCGATGGTCGGTCCCGCGGCGATCGTCGCTGGGCTGGGCGCGCAGGTGAACCGGTTCGCGAAAGGCCCGGTCCCGTTGACCCATGTCCGGCACCACGTTTCGAGTGTGCGATTCGGTGCGGTGACTCGCGACCGGGTCGAGGTGAGCAGTTATTTCCTTGCGCTCACCGACATCGGTGTCGACCACTGGGGGCGTTATCGCGACGTTCTCGTTCCGGTGGACGGCCGTTGGTTGTTCGCCTCGCGGGAGGCGATCGCGGACGGGTTCTCCCCCGGCAGCCTGATGCGATAGCCGTGGACACCCGGCGACTGCAGCTGCTGCTGGCCCTGTCACGCCTGGGTTCGATGCGCGCGGTCGCCGAGGCCCATCACTTGACCACTTCCACGGTGTCCCAGCAGATCGCCGCGCTCGCAAGGGAAACCGGTGCCCAGCTGATCGAACCCGAGGGCAGGCGGGTCCGGCTGACGCCGGCCGGTCAGCGCCTCGCGGACCATGCCGTCACCATCCTGGCGGCCGTCGACAGTGCGCGCCTCGACCTCGATCCCGATGCGGAGCCGGCCGGGACCGTTCGCGTTGGGGGCTTCGCCACCGGCATCCGGGTGTCCTTGTTGCCGATCGTCGCCGACCTCGCAGAGCGGTACCCGAAGGTCGAGTTGGTGATCAGTGAGTACGAACCGATCGAAGCCTTCACACTGCTGACGAACGACGACCTTGATTTGGCACTGACCTACGACTACAACCTGGCACCCGCGTCACCCGGCCCCGTCTTGGAGGCAGTCCCCCTGTGGTCGGTCCAGTGGGGACTTGCCGTACCCGCCGACAGCGCTGAGGGGACTACGGTCGACATCGGCGTGTATGCGGATCGGACGTGGATCGTCAACTCCCGCAACACGGCTGACGAAGACGCCGTCCGCACACTGGCCTCCCTCGCGGGGTTCATGCCGCGCATCGCGCACGAGATCGACAGCCTCGACCTGGTGGAGGATCTGATCGTTGCCGGTTACGGAGTAGGTCTGCTGCCGATCGGTAGACCCACCCATCCCGGCGTCGTGGTGCTCCCGCTGTCGGATCCCAAGGTGCTGCTCACCGCCTACGCGGTGACGCGGCGGGGCAGATCGACGTGGTCGCCACTTCGTGTCGTACTCGATCGGCTCCGGCCGCCGCGCGGTGAGGCGCTGCCGTGGCCCGACTGGCCACGACCGGCGGCCGGTACGTGACCGGGTCAGGCCGCTTTGGACCGCCGGGCCAGTCGCCTGCGGGTGTCGGTGGACCACAGGTAGGCGCAAGTCGGGCATTGCAGATGCACCAACGTGCCTTGGTTGCTCAGTAGGTATTGCCAGTGAGTGCCGCAGTTGCGGCTGCTTTGGCAGACGGTGCAGGCGCTGCCGTGCCTCACAACGAGGGCACTCCAGCCAGGCGCGGCGGGCCCGGTCGGCGGTCGGGTCAATCGGTAACACGATCGCCCGCCCGTTCCGGCAGCACACCGGCGCTGACCAGCTCGTTGTAGATGCGCTGCTGTTCCTCGTCGAGATCGGAGTAGAGCATGTCGTACGCCTTGTTCTCTTCGGCGAGGACCGCGATCGGATCCCAGTCGTCACCGATCGCCTCCAACACTGCGGTGCGTCGGCGGGCCTCGTCGAGCGTCAAGTCGTAGGCAAAGTCGAGGTCGGCCATGGGGCACCTCCCATCCTTCAGTCACGCGATTTAAGTGACTTAGGGTGCCCTATGTAGGCTGAGCGGAGGCAAGGAATTACGTCACGCCAATAGTGCGAAATTCGTCACACTCGCTTGATCAGCCGCCGCCAATGTCAGGACCGCTCAGCTCTGCCCCACCGTCAGCGGTTGAGCGCGCCGATACTGGTCGAGCACCTCCGGCGTCGGGTCGGCCGTGAACGTCGTGGTGATTCCGAACGACCATCCCGGCGGGGAATCCGCCTGAGACAGCGTCCACGCCGCCTGCCTGGCGGCACCCAGCGCCACGTACTCCGCCGGCGTCGGCACCAACACGGGCTTGCCGAAGATCGCCGGCGCGAGAGCGCGGACCGCCTCCGAGCGCGCCCCGCCACCAACCAGGATGATCCGTTCGGCGTCGACACCCTGGGCGGAAATCTTGTCGATGCAGTACGCCAGCGAGCTCAGTAAGCCCTCGACTCCTGCGCGGGCGATGTTGGTCGCGGTGAGATTGCGCGCAGTCATGCCGTGCAGTGCACCGGCGGCATCGGGCAGGTTGGGTGACCGTTCACCCTCGAGATACGGCACGAGCGTCAGACCTCCGGCGCCTGCGGGCGCCGACAACGCCAGCCGGTCCAACTCGTCGAAGTCCACGCCGAGCATGCCGGCGACCGCGGCCAGCACCGGTGCCCCGTTGAGGGTGCAGACGAGTGGCAGTTGACGTCCGGTCGCGTCTGCGAAGCCGGCCACGATCCCCTCGGGATCGTGCGGCGCGACGTGCCCGACGGCGCTCACCACCCCGGACGTCCCGAGCGAGACGACACAGTCGCCCGGTTGGGCACCAAGCCCCAGCGCAGCGGCGGCGTTGTCGCCGGCGCCCGGACCGAGTGTGGCACCGCTCGATGTCTGTCCGGCGGCATCGTGCGGGCCGAGCACAGTCGGAAGCGCGGGCCGCCGCCCCCGCATGGACAGCTCGAGCAGATCGTGTTGGTAGGCGCCGGTTTCGGCGGAAAAGTAGCCGGTGCCGCTGGCGTCACTGCGGTCGGTGCGCAGCTCGCCAATGTCGGTCGAACCGGCCAGCCGCCAGGTCAGCCAGTCGTGCGGCAAGCACACCGCAGCGGTCGCCGCGGCGTGTTCGGGCTCATGGTCGGTGAGCCACCGCAGCTTGCTCCCGGTGATCGCGGCGACCGGCACCACGCCGATACGCTTCGCCCACACCACGGCACCGCCTAGCTCCTCGACGAGGTCGGCCGCCGCGGCACTGGACCGAGTGTCGTTCCACAGCAACGCATCTCGGACAACTTCACCGGCTTCGTCCAGGCACACCATGCCGTGCTGCTGGGCGCCCACCGATACCGCCGCCACGTCGTCGAGTCCACCTGCGTCGTCGATGGCGGTCTGCAGGGCGGCCCACCACAGTTGCGGGTCCACCTCGGTGCCGTCGGGATGCGGAGCCGTCGCCGAGCGCACGATCTCGCCGGTGTCGGCATCGCACACGAGGACCTTGCACGACTGCGTGGACGAGTCGATGCCCGCAACAAGAGCCACGCCTGCGAAGCTACTCCGCTGCCGAGCGATGAGTTCGGCCGCAGCGCGATGTCAGTACGTGTATGCGAAAACTCGTAGTCACCGAGAACATCACTGTTGGTCGCGCCGGTCGGTATGCACCGGGTGCTGTTCCGACCGCACCGGCTGGACGCGATCGTCTCGGCCTCGCATGGCTTCGCCGTCACCGGGCTCTTCCTCCTTGGAGTGGCCCTCACCGGCGTCGGCGTCGTCATATTCGACACGGTCGTCACATCTCTGACGGCTGAAGCCGCCGGTCCCCTCGGGACGCACTGATGGGACGGACGGGTGCTTGGATCGCAGGCGGCTGCACACTGGCGGCGTTTGCCGTTTTCTGGTTCTTCACCCCCTTGCCGCCACGCCGAAAAGCCGACAGGTCTTATTAAGGTTTGTGAACCGCTGACCCGGGGAACTCCGGGTCCATGTTGATCCGGCGAATCGCGCGTCCCCTTCTGTCAGTGGCATTCATCGGGCAGGGTGTGGATGCCCTTCGGAATCCGAAACCGGCCGCGGACGCGGCCCTTCCCGCGCTCGAGGGCATGCGCAAGCTACCGGACCCCGTGGGGTCGAACGTGCCGTCGAACGCCGAGACGTTCGCGCGGATCAACGCCGGCGTGCAGATCGGTGGCGGACTCCTGCTGGCCACCGGCAAGATGCCACGCTTGGCTTCCGCGGCGCTGGCATTCACCGTCGTCCCGGGCAGCCTGGGCGGGCACCTGTTCTGGAACGAGGCTGACCCGCAGCGCAAGGCCGACGAACGTCGCGCATTCATGACCGACCTGAGCCTGCTCGGCGGGCTGATGATCGCTGCGGTCGACACCGAGGGCAAACCGTCGCTCGGATGGCGCGGCCGGCGCGCGGCCCGCAAGGTGTCCGAAGCCGTGACCGCCTCGCTGCCGGTCGGGGCCGCGTCGGGTGGAGCGCTCGCGGACAGCGCGCTCGCCGAGAAGGTGGGCCACGGGCTGCAAGTAGCGCGCGAGCGTGGGGCGGAACTTGCCGAGGCCGCCCGCGAGCGCGCACCCGAAATCGCCGAGGCCGCTCGCGAACGCGCAGGCGAACTTGCCGACGTCGCCCGCGAACGCGCGCCCGAATTGGCCGACGTGGCGCGCGAACGAGCCGAGCTGGTTCGCGTCCGGGCCGGCGATCTGGCCGACACGGCGCGTACCCAGGCCAAGCACCAACGTCGTCGCTGGCGCTGAGCCAAGCCGCGCAGATCACTTCGACGGTAGATTTGGCGCTACTCACCCCTGCGGTCAGGAGCGCACATGACAACCGATCCGACAGCTGGACAGTACGGCCCGTACGGCAGCGATTCGACCAGCTATCCACCGCCCTTTGCGGCGCGTGCGGGCGGGCTGATCCCCAGGTTCTTCGCTCGACTCATCGACGGCATCATCGTCGGCGTCGTGAGTGTCGTGCTGTTCCTCGTCACGGACACGTTATCCAGCTACTGGGTCACCGGGCTGTTCACGGGTCTACTGACGTTCCTCTATTTCCTCTTGTTCGAGACGGGCCAGGGATGGACACCCGGCAAGAAGCTGCTCGGGCTGCGCGTGCACGGCCCCGGTGGCGCGGCGAAGCCGACGGTTCAGCAGTCGGCGATCCGTAACGTGTGGACTCTTCTTCCGATCGTTCCCCTCGTCGGCGGCCTGCTGGCTATCATCGCCATCATCGTGATCGCGGTGACCATCAACAGCAGCCCCACCAAACAGGGCAAGCACGACGAGATCGCCGGCGGAACCCAGGTCGTCAAGGGCTGACCGGCGTCATATAAAGATCCCGAGCAGCAGCACCAGGATCAGCCCGGTGACCGACAGCACGGTCTCCATGATCGACCAGGTCTTGATGGTCTGACCCACCGACATCCCGAAGTACTCCTTCACCAGCCAGAAGCCGGCGTCGTTGACGTGTGAGAAGAACAGCGAGCCGGCACCGACGGCGAGCACGATCAGCGAGACCTCGCCGGTGCTCATGCCCTCGACCAAGCCGAGCATCAGCGACGATGCGGTGATGGTGGCGACCGTCGCCGAACCCGTGGCGAGCCGGATCAGCACCGCCAGCACCCAGGCCAGCAGGATGACCGAAATGTTGGCCGCCGTGGCCCATTCCGCCAGTTTGGTGCCGATACCGGTGTCGACCAGCACCTGCTTGAAACCTCCACCGGCAGCGACGATCAGGATGATGCCCGCGACCGGTGGCAATGACATTTCAAGGCACTTGGTGATCTCGTCACGGGTCATGGCGGCGCCACGGCCAAGGGTGAAGATGCCGACTACGACCGCGATCAACAACGCCATCAGCGGACGACCGAGAGTGTCGAAAGTCTGCCGCAGCACGTTGCTTTCGTCGTCGATGAAGATGTCGGCGAGCGCCTTGCCCATCATCAATCCGACCGGCAGCAGCACGGAGAACAAGGTGATGCCGAAGGACGGGCGCTGCCGTTCCGTGCGGGTCGCGGTCTGAGTCGCCGTGCCGGTACCGTCGCCCCCGGCCTCGGCGGCCACGACACCGCCACCGCCGTTGCGGGCGAAGTCGTCGGCATCGAATCGGTCCGGCACGTCCAGCACGACCCAGCGTCCAGCGAGCCGACCGAACAGCGGCCCGGCCACGATCACCGTCGGAATCGCGACGGCGACGCCCAGCGCCAGCGTGATGCCCAGGTCCGCACCGAGCAGGTCGATCGCGGTCAGCGGTCCGGGGTGCGGTGGCACCAGGCCGTGCATCGCGGAAAGGCCTGCCAGCGCAGGGATTCCGACCGTGATCAGCGACAGCTGCGAGCGCTTGGCCACCAGATAGATGACCGGCATCAGCAACACCAGACCGATTTCGAAGAACATCGGCAGTCCGATGATGGAGCCCACCAGCGCCATCGCCCATGGCAATGCCCGTGGAGATGCGTGGCCGACGATGGTGTCCACGATTTCGTCGGCGCCGCCGGAGTCCGCAAGGAGCTTGGCGAACATCGCACCGAGTGCGATCAACACCCCAACCCCCGCGGCAGTGGTGCCGAATCCGTCGGCGAATGACTCCAGAACGTCACCGATGTTGACCCCGGCAACGATGCCCACGGTGATGCCGCCGAAGATCAGCGCCAGGAACGGGTGCAGCTTGGCCACCGTTATCAGCACGACGATGAGCGCAATGCCCGCAAGAGCCGCAACCACCAGTTGCCAGCCGGCCGCGACGGGCTCGGCTAGCTCGGGGTCGGCCGCCAGGATGGTGAGTTCCGGGGTCATTTCTGCTCCTGTTCGGTTGCGCGCGAATCGGATAACGCGAGATAGCTCTCGACGAGCGAGTCGATGTCTTGGTCGACGTCGACGGTGACGCCGCGTTCGTCTGTTTCCAGCGGCTCGAGGGTTTCGAACTGTGAGGCCAATAGCGATGCGGGCATGAAGTGACCCGGCCTGCTGGCCTGGCGTCGGCCGATCACCTCCGGTGAACCGGACAGGTGCAGGAAGTCGACGTCGGGGCAATGCCGCCGCAGTTGGTCGCGATATTTGCGCTTGAGCGCCGAGCAGCTCATCACTCCGCCGTCACCGCCGCGCGTGGCGAGCCACTCCCCGATGGCTTCCAGCCACGGGTACCGGTCGTCGTCATTCAACGGCTGGCCTGCGGTCATCTTTTGGATGTTGGCCTGCGGATGGAAGTCGTCTGCGTCGGCGAACGGCACCCGGAGGCGCTGAGCCAGTGCCGCGCCCACCGTGGACTTGCCGGAGCCGGACACGCCCATGACGACGATTGGTGACCCCATACCCTCCACCTACCCTTTTGTGCCTGACGTCACACAGCATGCATTAATAAGCATACGATTGCAAGACCATCACAGAAAGATATGTTTTTAGCTGCCTTTAGCAAACGTATGACAAGATGTATAGGTGGCCTCGTCATCAAACGTCGGCGCCTTGCATCGCAATCTGCTGACCGCCCTCGGCACCCGCATCGCGTCCGGCGAGTATTCGGCCGGCCAGGTGCTCACCCTCGAGGGCGTCAGCGCCGAGCACGGTGTCTCCCGCAGCGTCGCGCGTGAGGCGATACGGGTGCTCGAGTCGATGGGCATGGTCGCGTCTCGCCGCCGAGTCGGCATCACGATCCAGCCGTTGGACAAGTGGAATGTCTTCGACCCACGGGTCATTCGCTGGCGGCTTGAATCCGATGACCGCGCAGCGCTTTTGGTGACGCTCTCGGAGCTGCGACGCGGCTTCGAGCCCGCTGCCGCGGCTCTGGCCGCACGCCGTGCCGATCCGCATCAGTGCCGGATCATGGCGGCGGCGGTTTCGGACATGGTGATGCACGGGAGATCCGGTGACCTCGAGTCCTACCTATTGGCCGACAAGATCTTCCATCGCACGCTGTTGGAAGCCAGCGGCAATGAGATGTTTCGCGCGCTCAACGACGTGGTCGCCGAAATCCTGACCGGCCGGACACACCACGACATGATGCCTGCGACGCCCAACCCCCTGGCCATCGAACTGCACGACGAAGTGGCTCGAGCGATTCGGCTCCGCGACGAGGCCGCCGCCGAGCGTGCCATGCGCGCGATCATCGACGAGGCGGTCGCGGCGGTGGCCGAAGAGTTGCCCGCGGACGCCGATCAGGCTGCGGGCTCGTAGCTGTAGTTGATCTTCTTGCCGTCGACCGTGGTCACCGTCAGCGTGTAGGCCTGGGTGCCCGGGCCGGAGTGATTAACTGTGAAAGTGCACAGGCCGCCGCAGCTCGCGCGTCGCTTCTTTGATCGGTTCGAACCGGTGCACGCCGTCACCTACTTTTCGCCGGAGTCCCGTGCGGCGTTCGACGGTCTCGGATTCCGCGGCTTCTGGATGGGATATTTCGCAGGCCGATCCGCGCCGCTGGGAATCGTGCCAACCGAAGTCGTGTCGGCGATCTTCTACAACTTCGCACCACGCCGGGTCGCCAAGGCGCTGCCCACCGCGTGGGAGATCGCGTCGCCAGGGGCGGCATTGCGCGCCCGCGAGGACTCCGCCGTGGCCGCCTTGCGGCGGTATGGCCTCACCGACGACGGTGTGCGGACCGCCGCCGAACTCGCTGGCAAGGCGGCGCGCGGCGCCCCACTCGACGGCCGGCCGTTGTTCGCCGCCAACCTGGCCCTCCCCTGGCCGTCCGAACCGCTGGCGCTGCTCTGGCATGCGGTCACGCTGCTTCGCGAACAGCGCGGCGACGCGCACGTGGCCGTGTTGGCCGCATCAGGACTCAGTGGCCGCGAATCCAACGTGCTGCACGCCGCCGCGGGCCGGGTGCCGCGGGAGATGATCATGCGCAGCCGCGACTACGACGACGACCAATGGCGCCACTATCAGGACCGGCTGGCCCAGCGCGGCCTGCTGAACCGCGATGGCGCGCTCACCGACGCCGGCCGCGAACTCAAGCAGCGCATCGAGGACACCACCGACGCGTTGTCGCTCACCGCGCTAGAGCCGCTCGACGACGCCGAGGTGGAGGAGCTGTTCCGCGCCCTCACCCCGATCGCCAGGACCGTCGTCGCCGGCGGGGACGTACCCGCCGCCACACCGATGGGTCTGAGCCGCAACGACCTGGACGACGGCAGCGCGCACCTGACCTGAGAGAGGCATCAGTGTTGGCTGCGGTTCCACTCCAGCCAGCCGACACCAGTGCGGCCATCGGCCGTGGTGACGGTCGCCCATGCGCGCGGAAACTGGCTCACCCGGCCGTCGGCGGCGGTGAGCAACACCGGTGCGTGGCCCTTGATCTCAACCGTGGCGGTCACGTCTCCAGGGCTGAGAACCAATGTGGTCGCCAACGGTAACCCGTTGTCGCCGAAGGTTTCCCGCGCCGAAACTTTCTGTAGTTCAACGAGCGGTCCCGCCGGCGGCTGGATGTACCCGACGCCGATCGGCGGCGCGCCGGGAATCCGGATATCCACGCCGTGCAGGCGGGTGCCGTCGTTGAGATGCAGCGCGCTCCACACCCAGTCCATCCCCCACCAGTCCCGCACCCCCCATGAGTGGTCGCGCTGGCCCGGCACGGCCTGCACGGTAAACGTGCGGCCGTCGGCGACGACCGTGCCCGTCACCGTGCACGGAATCTCGTATCGGGACGTCAGCCGGTACTGGTACGGAATGCCAGCCGTCGACCAGGTCAGGTCAAGGGACAGCTCGACCGGTCGCCCCGGTTCGCCGCGCAACAGCGCGGACGGATCGTCGTAGACCTCGCCGTCACCTCGCAGGCTGACGCGATAGGTCCGCAGCGGTGCGGTGGCCGTGTGGGTGAGTTCGATGGCATCGGTGCATACAACCCCGGGATCGTCGGGCATTCGCACCTCGAAGTCGTTCACCGCCACGGTCGGAATGCCGGGACCGCACAGCAGCGCGTTGACCCATGCGGTGTTCTGGTTGGGGATCAGGCCCAGCCGGAACCAGCCGCCGACGCCCTGTCCCTCGTCGACGAAGTCGGCATACCAACTCTCGCTCCACAGCGGCTCCGCACCGGGTTGGTGCGCGCCCTCGTCGTCCGCGGACGGTTGCAACGCTTCCGGGGCGACCGGCTCGGGCAGGGTCGACAACGCGTCGGTATCGAGCACGTGCTGGCTGTGTCGCCGCAACATGACCATGAACATCTCGTCGCCGCGCTCGGTGCGCTCGACGAGCATCGAGGAGACGATCGCCATCGTCACGCCGACGAAGCTCTGGCGGCGAACGCCTTCGCGCACATCCTCAAGGCTGAGAGCGACATCCGGCCCCAACGCGGCGTGGTACGCCTGCAGTAACGCGTCGTAGTTCTCGCGGCGAACGTCATCGGGTAGCGCGCAGCCGAGGAAGTAGGCGACGTCGGTCATGGCAGGCCCCCACGTGACGGTCTGCCAGTCCACCACGGTGAGCGGCCGGTCGGCACCCTGCTCGCCGAACAGCATGTTGTCCAGCCGATAGTCACCGTGCACCAGACCGTGAACACGGGCCGCTGCGTCGGCGTGGTACGCGTCGAAACTGGCCACCAGCCGCTCGCATACCTCGCGATGCGCCGGAGCGATGTTCTCGCCGTAGCGCTCGGCGAACCCGGCGTACAGCTGCGCGATAAGCGCCTGGTTCATCGGCGATTCGCGGTTGAGCCACTCCGCGTCGGCCAGCGCGGCGTCGCCTAGCAGCTGTCCGTGCAGCCGACCTAGCTCAGCCATCGCCAGCATGGCCTGTTCGATTGTGGCGCCGCGGATTTCGTCACCGACGACGGCCGGCGCGGCGTCCCCGAGCAGCAGGTGGAACACGCCCGTTTCGTCGTCGAACCCGGCGTGGTAGCAGGGCGCGACGGGCCCGCCGATACGAGGCGCGACTTCGGTGTAGAACCGCACCTCGCGCTCGTAGAGGCCAAGCGCCAGCCCGGTCTGCCGGCTGACCGGATCGCTGGCGGCGACCTTGAGCACGACCGATCCCGGACCGGCGGTGCCGTCGGCGTAGGACAAGGCAACGCGGTAGCACTCGCTCATCTGGCCGGTGCCGATCCGCTCGGCGCTGAACCGTTCGACCGTGCCCGCGCCGATGGCAGCCGTCAGCCACTCCGCGGTCAGGTCCTCTGGCCGCTTCAAACTAGTGACCGGCACTCGTGGTCTCCGTGTGGCAGGTGTCCGGTGGCGTGCCCACGACGTCCAGCGCCAATTCGGTTTTCGTCGGCTCGATAAGTTCGATCAATGTGACGCGCCAGCCCAAGTCCGATGTCGCCGGCTCTCCGGCTCCGGCCCCCACCCCGTGCTCGCGCCGCAGGATCCCCGCCACCGTCGTGAACTCGTCGGCCGATAAGGGATCCAGTGGGTAGCTCATTTGATCACGCAATCACACCGGCCGAATCCCCGCAGGAAGTTCGACCAGCCGGGCGACGATCAGGCGGCGCGGTACGAGCCGCGTTGAGGAGCCCGGCAATCCTGCCTAGCGCGCCACCAACGAAAACCCTTCCCAGGCCAGTCGACGGTCGGCGTTGGGGTCGTATTCGACCCGGGATCGCCGGTCGAACACCCTTACCGCCCGGTCGGTGTGGGTATAGGCGGGCCAGTCATCGCCGGGTACCGCGGTACGGCTGAACTCCCGCCACCGGCTTTGCACGTCGTCGCTGACCCGACGTGCGGAGCCCCGGTCGGCAGCCGCGGTGAGCAGTGAGCCGAACCTTGTCCGGTATGTGTCGAACACTGCGAAGAGTTCGGTGGCGTGGGTGGCGCCCAGCCCGGACCAAACCAGCGTGCGCGGCGCGTAGTCGTAGCGGTACACGTAGGTCGGCGCGTGCGCGCGGTGGGCCTCGGCGATCTGCCACGCGGCCGTCCCGAAGGCAAAGTCGCCGCCGAGTTGGACACACGCGGCCGGGTGCGGATAACCCGGATAGGCCGAGGTAATGCGTTCCCGCTGTGCTGGATCGATGTCGGCGAGCAGGCGGTCGATCATCGATTCGTTCGTCGGCAGCAGCTTGAGCCACCGGGTGAACAACCTGCCCTCGTCGGCGTTGGTGCCGACGATGAGCGGCACGCGGTGTGCCCTGCCATCCCTCATCGCCTGGAACGGGTCAAGCGGTAGGTAGTCGGTGCCGCTCGTCGGGCCCAGCGCGAACGCGCCGAGCATGTCGGTCTGTCCTTGCAGGAGTTCGTCGAGCGCGCTGACCAGATCGGCCGGACGGGCCGCCATCACCGCCTGCGCGGCGTGCTCTGGTCGTGCCCCGAGCAGTGCGGCGAACTGGTCGGCGTATTCGGCCGCGACCTCAGGTGTGCCGACCATGCCACTGGCCGGGCTTTCCGAAATCGCCCGGTTGAAGAGGCCTTTCGCTGCGGGCACTGCGAGCAGAGTGGCGACGGCCTGTGCGCCTGCGCTCTCGCCGAAGATCGTCACATTGTCGGGGTCGCCACCGAACACCGCGATGTTGTCTCGTACCCAGCGCAACGCCATCACGAGATCCCGCAGAAACAGGTTGTCGTCGATGGGAACATCGCGGGTGGACAGTGACGACAAGTCCAGGCAACCCAGCGCGCCGAGTCGGTAGTTCACCGAAACGTAAACACAGCCTTTGCGTGCCAGCGCTGCGCCGTCATAGATCGGCGTCGCCGAGCTTCCGAGTATGTAGCCGCCACCGTGAATGAACACCATCACCGGCATCGGTTCGTCGCGGCGTCGTTTCGGCGTGGTGACGTTGAGGGTCAGGCAGTCCTCGCCCATCGGCTGGTATTTGCCAACGCCCAGCGCCGTGTACATGCGCTGCTGCGGAGCGCAGTTCGCGAACCCGTGGCAATGCCGCACACCCGGCCACGGCTGCACCGGTCGTGGCGCCCGGAACCGCAGCTGACCCACCGGCGCCTGGGCGAAGGGAATGGACCGCCACCGGTGCACGCCATGGCGGGTGAAGCCCTCGACAGTCCCGGAGTTGATCTTTGCGCGGATGACGTGTTCGTGCATCACCCGACCGTATCGAACGAACTCGCCGCGCCGCGCCTGGTCGGCAATCGCTCATCGGCCCGCTAGCCTGGCCGGTATGCGGATTGCTGTGCTGATCGCGGCGTCTGTGCTGGTCGGGGGTTGTTCGCAGGGGTTGGGCGGGGACGCCGAAAAGGCCGAGCCGTCACTGCCGGCCCCGCCGAGCACAACCTCCACGCCACGCGCGACGTCGCCGACCTCGACGACTCCGGCCAAACCGCCCGAGGAAAGTGCGCCCGTCGCCGACGTGATCGCCTTCATCGAAGCCGGCCGCCCCGCCGACGTCGCCAACTATCACTCCGCGAATCGGGAAGGCACGACGACACAGCTGGGCGAGGACGTCGCCTTCACCACACCGTCGGGCAAGTCGAACTGTATGACCGACTCCAAGAACTTCGGCGGCGCGTTGGCCTGTCTGGTGGAGTTCGCCGACCCGCCGCCCCAACCGCCCGACGCATACGGCGAGTGGAAGGCCGGATGGGTCGATTTCGCCGGACCGAGCATCGAAATCGGTTCATCTCATGGCGATCCCGGCCGGTTCACCAGCGGCACGGGTCCGGAGCTGCCCTATGGTGACGCACTCGCGTTCGGCGACTACCGCTGCCGAGCCGACCCGGCCGGATTGTTCTGTGTCAACTACGCCCACCAGTCGGCGGCGCGAATCAGCGACACAGGCGTCGTGCCATTCGGGTGCTTGCAGAAGGTAACGCCGCCTGCCGACATCGGTGAGAAGTTCAGCTGCTGAACAGGGTTCAGGCGTCGCCGTTAGGCAAATGGCCTATTCGGTGGTCATCCCAAGCGGAAGTTGCCGTTGACGAGAACCGGCGTCACCTCGTTGCCGTTGATGGTGGACCTCGCCGAGCGGTTCTGCAGCAGTTCGATCTGCTGGGCCTGCTGAAGTTGCCGCTTGTTGCGCACGCTGTTGCGGAACTGCAGGTCGTTCAGTTGCTGCAACTCGGCCTGCTCGAAGTCGCGGCCGCTGATGCCGCCGTTGAACTGGACGCCGATGGCGCTGCCGTCGGGACGCACCACCCACGATGCACGCGCGCCCTCGAACTCCGCGGTGTACATGCCGGCAGGCGCCGGAACCGATGCGGCGGTGAACTTGTAGGCGACGCCGTTCATGGTCAGGTCGCCGACGACGTCCTTGCCGTCGAACTCGGCCTTGAGGGTGTCTTTGAATCGCGACTTGATGTCGATCTTCCCGTCGGTCTGGTTGCCGAAGAACCAGGCCTCGTCGTCGGTGCCGTTGCAGGCGTAGGCGGCGATTTCGGTGCCGTCGACGGCGATGCCGATGGTCATCGTCTTGCCGTCGGCAGCTTTCATGTCGGCGATGTACTTCGCCGACTGCGGGAACAGCGCTGCGGTAGCGGGGGCTGTCGTCGCGGAGGTCTCGGTTGCCTCGGCAGTCTGTGTCGCTTCGGTCGACGTGCCACTCGAACACGCGGCCAGGGCGATAAGGCTGAGCATCGCGATGACACCCATGAGCAGGGTGCGGATGTGCTTTTTCATGTGCCCAGCATGAATGGCCGAACGCCTTCATACATGAAGAATGTGTGGAGATTGCATGGAGAACGGGGCGATTTGTCGTCGGATGCATGAAAACCGCCCATCAGACCGCCAGAAAAGTCTCCAGTTCGTCGCGGAACACCTGCCACGCCGGTTCGGAGGCGGTCAACAGGTGGTTGTTGCTGCTGAGTGCGACGAGGTGGGAATCCGGTATCAGCGCGGCGAGTTCCTCGCCGACGCGAAGCGGCTGTCGGTGGTCGTCGCGCGAATGCATGATCAGCGTCGGGCAGGACACCTGGCTGGCCTCGTCGCGCACGTCGATACGCCCGAACTCCTCCAGGAAGCGCACTGCGTTCTCCGGCGAGGTGGTGCGCCGCTGCAACTGGTCGAACGCCGCCCAGTCGGCCCGAGTGCCGTCGGGCTGGAACTGCGCGGCGAACACCTGCCGGAACGCCGGGTCGTCACGGCCCCACCCCACCCGGACTAGGTCGAGATCCAGCGCCGCAGCCCGCTTTTCGTCCTCGCTGACCGCGCGCACCGCACGGCCGCACGCGTAGGCGCTGCAGAGCACCAGCTTGCTGACGCGGTCGGGGTGGCGCGCGGCGTAGGCGACGGCGACGGCGCCGCCCTGTGACACGCCCAGCAGCGGGAAGCGGTCGAGCCCGAGCGCCTCGACCACCGACTCGAGATCGCTGACCCAGTCGTCGAAGCTGAAATCCGTTGCATTCCAGTCCGATAGACCACACCCGCGTTCGTCGTACCGAATAAAGGTGTGCCGCAGCGAGAGATCCCGAACCCAATGCCGCCATACTGGACTCTCGATGTCGTAGCCGAGGTGCGTCAGCCAGTTGGCGGCGCGCACCAACGGCGGACCCTCCCCCGCCACCGCATACGCCAGCCGCACCCCGTCGGCCGCCCGGCAGAACGCGATGTGCTGTCGCGGCGGCGGTTCCTCCGGCTGTTCGGGTTCTGCTGCGGGTGTGGCGGCCGATGCGTCGGCTGAGACGTCGAAGACGGTGCCGACGAACTGGTAACCGCGGCCGCGGACCGTTCTGATGTAGCGCTGCGACTCCCCGTCGTCGCCGAGCGCCCTGCGGGCTGCCTTGATTCGGCTGGTCAATGCCGCCTCGCCGACGAACTTTCCGCCCCACACCGCGTCGAACAGCTCCTCCTTGGTGACGCAGCGCTGGTGGTTGCCGACGAGCTGGGTCAGCACATCGAACACCTGCGGCTCGACGCGGACCACTTCATCGTCGCGGCGCAGTTCGTAGCGCTGGGTGTCCAGCACGAAACGGTCGAAGCGCCACATGCTGGGGTTCCCTATCGCCAGCCGTCGGCCGCCTTCGCGGCTCGCATCAGAGCGTCGCACAGCTCGCGCAATTCGGTCGGCCCGGCGCCCTCATCGATCGCCGTGGAAACGTCCTCTGCGGCGCATCGCACCTGGTAGACGCGGTCGGAGAGCTGCGAGGCCTCCTCGGCGGTCAACACCACCGAATCCGGTGCAACGGAGGTGCCCCTCACCAATGAGCGCTGTTCGTAGGCGCGCTGCCTGCAGGACTGTCGGCAGTACTGGCGGCGGCGCCCGAGCCCCGCGTCGTCGACCTCGCGACCACACCACCGGCAGGGTTGCGTTCGGGTGCGCCTTCTGGTCATGGTCTCCACGGAACCTGACCTTAGACCGGGTACGGCTCCGATCCCGGTATCATGGACGGTCGAGTCGGGAACTTCTATGCACGCTGTCGCGTTGCTATCCCGGACCAAAAGCTTGTGAGGAGTGTTGACGAATGGCTGATCGGGTGTTGAGAGGCAGTCGCCTCGGAGCCGTGAGCTACGAGACCGACCGCAACCACGACCTGGCGCCGCGTCAGGTCGCCCGCTACCGCACCGATAACGGCGAGGAGTTCGACGTCCCGTTCGCCGATGAAGCCGAGATCCCAGGTACCTGGCTGTGCCGCAACGGCATGGAGGGCACCCTGATCGAGGGTGACGTGCCGGAGCCCAAGAAGGTGAAGCCGCCGCGCACCCACTGGGACATGCTGTTGGAGCGCCGTTCCGTTGAGGAGCTCGACGAGCTGCTCAAGGAACGCCTCGACATCATCAAGACCCGGCGTCGCGGCAGCTGAGGCTGGCCCTACCGGGCCAGCGCACCACCGCGGGCGCGATCAATGCGCCCGCGCACACCCCACTCCGCGACCTTGAACAGCGCCTCGCGGATGTTGGATCCGCTCATCTTGGACTCACCCAGCTCGCGCTCGGTGAAGGTGATCGGGACCTCGACCACGACGAAACCGTTGTTGATGGCGCGCCAGGTCAGGTCGATCTGGAAGCAGTAACCCTTCGAATCGACGGCGGCCAGGTCGATCTTCTCCAGCACCTCACGCCGGTAGGCCCGGTAACCCGCGGTGATGTCGTGCACGCCGACGCCGAGTAACACCCGGGCGTAGGTGTTGGCGGTCTTGGACAGAGCGAAGCGGCGACGCGGCCAGTTGCGGATGGATCCGCCCGGGACATAGCGGGATCCGATCGCAAGATCCGCGCCCCCGTCGACGGCGTCGAGCAGCCGGTGCAGTTCCTCGGGCGCGTGGCTGCCGTCGGCGTCCATCTCGACCAGAACCGAGTACTCGCGACCCAGCCCCCACGCGAACCCGGCCAGATACGCGGCGCCCAGTCCGTCCTTGTTGGTGCGATGCATCACGTGCACGCGGTCCGGGTCGGCCAGCGCGAACTCGTCGGCGAGCCGGCCGGTGCCGTCCGGGCTGTCGTCGTCGACGATCAGAATGTGCACGTCGGGCAGGGCCTTGTGCACCCGGCCGACGATCAACGGCAGGTTCTCCCGCTCGTTGTAGGTGGGGATGATGACCAGAGTGCGCTGACTCGGGCGTTCTGCTGGCCCAGGGCCGCTCATGTGGTTCCTCTTTCGGTGCCGTCGTCATCGGACGGTGTGTCCTGACCGCTGGCGTCGGTCGCCGGTCGGCGACGACGCACGAACCTTCCATTGTGCATCATCGCGGCGATCAGGGCCCCGACGCCGACGGCTACCAACAGGCCCTGCAGGACCGGACCGAATCGCGTCGCGGCTGTGAGCTGCGTCTTCAGCCGGATCTGGGTGTCGAGGTAGGCCGGCTCGAAGAACGCGGTGCGAGCTAGCTCACGGCCGTCGGGCGCGATCACGGCGCTGATCCCGGTGGTTCCCGCCACGATGACGAAGCGGTTGTGCTCGACGGCCCGCAGCTTGCCGAAGGCCAGTTGTTGCTCGCTCATCGCCTCGTCGAAGGTGGCGTTGTTGGACGGCACGGCCAGCAGCTGGGCGCCGTTGCGCACCGACTCACGGGCCGCCCGGTCGAAGATCACCTCCCAGCACGTGGTCACACCGACCGGTACGTCGGCCGCCTGCACCACGCCCGTTCCGCTGCCCGGCACGAAGTAACCGGCCCGCTCGGCGTACGGCGACAGGCGGGAGAAGAAGCTGCGCCAGGGCAGGTACTCGCCGAACGGCTGGACGATCTTTTTGTCGTGCCGGTCACCGGGACCTGTCTCGGGATCCCAGACGATGACCGAGTTGGTCGACACCGGGTTTTCAGGGGTGTAGCCCGGCCCGGCGAAGACGCCGCCGACCAGAATCGGTGCCTTGATCGCCTGCGCAGCGACAGAGATCTGGTCCGCGGCGTCGGGGTTGGCCAGCGGGTCGATGTCCGATGAGTTCTCCGGCCAGATGACGAACAACGGCTGGGGCGCGCGCCCGGCACGCACGTCCTCGGACAGCCGCACCGTTTCCCGAACGTGGTTGTCGAGCACCTCACGCCGCTGGGCGTTGAATTCCAGCCCGAGCCGCGGCACGTTGCCCTGCACGGCGGCGACGTTGACGGACGGCTCGTCGGGTGCGCCCGCGCCGGAGTGCCGGACCTGCGGCCAGACGGCGACCGTGGAGAACAGCACCAGGCAGATGCAGACACCGGGCAACACCACGGCAGGTGGCCCCGCGGCCGCCGTGTCGCCGGGTTTCGCGTCCCCGCCGCGCCGCCACCAATCGACGATCTCGAAAGCCAGTGCGGCGAGGCTGAATCCGAGCAGCGTCACCGCGAACGACACCAGCGGCGCCCCGCCGACCTGAGCCAGCGGCAGTAACGGGCCGTCGGCCTGACCGAAACCGACGACGCCCCAAGGGAAACCACCGAATGGCACCGTCGACTTCGCCCACTCCGCCAGCGCCCACAGGCCGGCGAACCCGATCGGCCAGCCGGGCCACCGGCGCACGACGACCGCAAGCAGACCGAACACAGCGGGAAACACGGCCTGAACGAGAGACAGTGCCAGCCAGGGCACCAATCCGACCAACCCTCCGGTCCAGGGCAGCAGCGGGACGTAAAACGCCGCGCCAAACAGGAAGCCGTAACCGAAACCGCCGACGAGCTTGGTGGTCTGCCGGGTCAGCACCCAGGCCAGCAGCGCGAACGCGACGATCGCGGTGTACCACCAACCGAACGGCGGAAAGCTCACACAGAGCAGCAGCCCGCCGACGACGGCGACGCTGATGCGTGGCAGTCGGGCCACCACCGCCTCACCGAACCGCTTTGTCCAAGCCGGCACTTCCCGCTTCCCAGGGGTTTTGTCGGTCGAGGCCGGCTCGTCGTCGTCCGGCTCGTCGTCGTGATCGGCGGCGGGCTGCGATTTAGCCATGGATGACGACACCTCGGTGGACGGTCCGCAGGCATCGCGGCAGCCGGTCGTCGGCGCCGAGCCGCGGCAGCGCAGGCACCCGCGATCGGGGGTCGGTCGACCAGCGTTGCACCGCATTGTCGGGTGCAATGACTTCCAGCTCGTCGGCGTCCCACACCGCATAGGATCCGGGCGCACCGGGAACCAGCGTTCCGGTGACGCCGTCGCGGACCCCGCCGGCTCGCCACGCGCCGCGGGTCGCCGCCGAGAACGCCGCCCGCATCGACACCGCGCTCGCCGGTGTCCGATGCCGGGTCGCGGCACGGATCGCCGCCCACGGGTTGATGCCGGTGACCGGGGAATCGGAGCCGAAGGCGAGGGGCACGCCTTGGGATGCTAACAGCGCGAGCGGGTTGAGCTGGACGGCTCGGTCCGGACCCAGACGCTGCGCATACATCCCGTCCTCGCCGCCCCACAACGCATCGAAGTTGGGCTGCACGCTCGCCGCGACGCCCCACGCGCCGAGGCGGGTGGCCTGCTCGGCCGTCACCATTTCGAGGTGCTCGAGTCGGTGCCCGCAGCGCGCGACCGCCTGCGCACCGAGCTCGTCGACGACCCGCTGCAGAGCCGCGACGACGGCGCTGACCGCCGCGTCTCCGATCACGTGGAAGCCCGCCGTGATGCCCGCCCCGGTGCAGGCCCGCAGATGCGCGGCGATGGCCGCGGGCTCGAGGTAGGTGTTGCCGCAGTGGTCCGGTGCGTCGCTGTAGGGCTCGGCCAGCCAGGCCGTTCGCGACCCCAGTGCTCCGTCGACGAACAGGTCGCCTGCCAATCCGCGGGCACCCGTCGTCTCCGCCAGTGTTTCGGCCTGCTTGCCCGTCGTGACCGCTTCGCCCCAGTACCCGACGATCTCGACGCCGTGTCGGGTGCCGCGCAGTTCCAGCCAGTCGTCCAGGCCGCCGATGTCGGGGCCCGCGCATTCGTGGACGGCGACGATTCCGTTGGCTGCGGCCAGGTCGAGGGCGGCGAGTCGGGCGCGGGCCCGCTGCTCGGGGGTCAGCCGGCCGCGGGCGGCGGCCCGAACCAGGTGGTGGGCGTCGGCGGTCAGCGGACGCTGCGGATCGAAGCCCTGCGCCGCGGCCAGGCCGGGCGCGAGCCGTCGCAATGCGGTGGACGCCGCGGCGGAGTGGACGTCCACACGGGCCAGGTAGGCGGGCCGGTCACCGACCACGCGGTCGAGGTCGTCGGTGCTCGGCGACGTGGGTTCCGGCCAGCCCGACTCGTCCCAGCCGTACCCCCAGATCGGTCCGCCGGGATGGGTCTGCGCGTATTCGGCGATCAGCGCCAAGCAGTGGGTCACCGATGTGGCCGCGCGCAGATCGAGGCCGGCGAGCGTGAGGCCGGTCGCGGTGAGGTGCACGTGGCTGTCGACGAATGCCGGGGCGACGAAGCCGCCGTCGAGGTCGACGACGTCGGCGTCGGGGAATTGCGTCCGGCCGACGTCGTCGCTGCCCAGCCATATGACGATGCCGTCACGGACGGCCATCGCGGTGGCGTCGGGCATGGCCGGACTGTGGATCCGGCCGCCCAACAGGAGCGTCGTCAAACTAGTCGGGATGGGGCGGGAGGCGCGGCGGCTCGACGTCCACGACGTCGATCACTTCACCGTCGATGTAGTCGCCGTGACCGGCAGCAGGCTGGCGGGAGCCGGCGGCCGCGGCGGCGACCGTGATCAGCGGTGCCCGTCGGAGTGCCATTGCGGTCACCACCGGACGGGCGACCGCGCGGGTCGGCGGCATCAGCAGCAGTGCACCCAGGACCGAACTGGCCAGGCCGGGGATGACGACGAGCACGGTGCCGAGCGCGACGAGCACGCTGTCGGTCACGGCGCCCTGCGCGGTCTGGGCGCCCAGACCCGATCGGAGCCGGCGGATGTGGCGTTTGACCTGCGACCCCGCCAGCGCAAGACCGACGACGAAGGTGCCGAGCAACGCCAACACCGTCCAGCCGAACCCGATCGTCGAGACCAGCGCCACGATGACCGCCAACTCGACGACCATGTAGATCAGGAACAGCCGCATCGCCATGTATTCCCAACGCTTCGGGGAGTCGTGAGGTTCCTATGCGGTCGCAGGCCTGATCTCCAGGCCGACGTGCACCTTGTCCAGCCCGCCGCGGACCACCGTGTGCGCAATGAACCACCACGCGTGCCACCAGTAGCGCTTCAGAACCGCGTTGTAGACGCGCCTCGTCTCGGACTTCGGCAGCACCCGGGCCACCGCCTCCACCGGCTCGCTCTTCGGCTTGCCCAGCCCACCGCTCTTGGCGACCGTCACCCGCGGCGTGTTGCGGATCCGTCGCACCTTCCACGAGTCGTCGTCGGTGATGACCAGCAGCCGATCTCCATCCGGTGCGGCCCAGATGGGTGTCGGCTTCGGCTTGCCGTCCTTGGTGAACGTCGTCAGCAGCAGGTACTTGGACTTGGACACGTCTTCAAACGTTGGGGTCATCGGTCACGCGGCCTTCAACTCGAGTGCGACGTTCTTCTGCATGCCGCCGCGCAGATACTTGCTGAACACGTTGAACACCTTGCCCACGATGCCGTAGCGCTTGCCGATGGCGTCGTAGACGTCGCCGTTGCGCGACTTGTCGAGGATCGCGGCGGTAGCGTCGACCGGCTCGCTCTTGACGTTCCCGCGCATGTCGCACACCGCAAGGGTGACTCGCGGGGTGTTGCGGATCCGCTTGACCTTCCACGAGTCACCTTCGGTGATGACCAGCAGCCGATCGCCCTCCGGTGCGGCCCAGATCGGCGTCGGCTTGGGCCTGCCGTCTTTGGTGAACGTGGTGAGCAGGATGTAGCGGGCCTTCGCGACCTCGTCGAAAGTTGGAGCCATGACACCAACGTAGCGGCTATCAGCCTTCGAGATCGCCTTCGGTTTCCAGCAGCACCTTGCGCAGCCCGTCCAGCGTGGCCCGTTCCGGTTCGGCCCACATGCCCCGATCTGCGGCTTCGAGCAGCCGCTCGGCCATACCGTGCAATGCCCACGGGTTCGACTCGGCCATGAACTTGCGGTTCTCGTCGTCGAGAACATAGGCCTCAGTGAGCCGTTCGTACATCCAGTCGGCCATCACGCCTGCGGTGGCGTCGTAGCCGAACAGATAGTCGACGGTGGCGGCCATTTCGAATGCGCCCTTGTAGCCGTGCCGACGCATGGCCGTCATCCAGCGAGGGTTGACGACCCGGGACCGAAACACCCGTGTGGTCTCCTCCGACAGCGTGCGGGTGCGCACCGCGTCCGGCCGGGTGTTGTCGCCGATGTACGCCGCCGGCGCCTGCCCCGTCAGCGCGCGCACGGTGGCCACCATTCCGCCGTGGTACTGGAAGTAGTCGTCGGAGTCGGCGATGTCGTGCTCGCGGGTGTCGGTGTTCTTGGCGGCCACCGCGATTCGGCTGTACTGCCGGTTCATGTCGTCGGCGGCTGGCGCCCCGTCCAGATCGCGCCCGTAGGCGAAGCCACCCCATGCCGTGTACACCTGTGCGAGGTCGGCGTCGTCGCGCCAGTTGCGGCTGTCGATCAGCTGCAGCAGGCCGGCCCCGTACGTGCCGGGTTTTGAGCCGAAAACCCTTGTGGTGGCGCGACGTTGGTCGCCGTGCTCGGCGACGTCGGCATCCGCGTGAGCGCGAACGTAGTTCGCGTCGGCGGGTTCGTCGAGGTTCGCGACAAGCTGCACCGCATCGTCGAGCATGGTGACCACGTGCGGGAAGGCATCCCTGAAGAAGCCGGAGATCCGCACTGTCACGTCGATACGGGGCCGGCCGAGTTCGGCCAGCGCGATGGGCTCCAGATTGACGACGCGGCGTGACGCGTCGTCCCACACCGGCCTGACACCCAGCAGCGCAAGCACTTCGGCGATGTCGTCGCCCGATGTGCGCATCGCCGACGTGCCCCATACCGACAGCCCGACCGAGCGGGGCCAGCGGCCGTGGTCCTTGCGGTAGCGGTCCAGCAACGAATCGGCCATCGCCACACCGGTTTCCCAGGCCAGCCGCGACGGCACCGCCTTCGGGTCGACCGAGTAGAAGTTGCGTCCGGTGGGCAGCACGTTGACCAGGCCCCGCAGCGGTGAACCCGATGGTCCCGCTGCAATGAACCGGCCATCCAGAGCTCGCAGGATCTGAACGACCTCGCCCGCGGTGCCGGACAGTCGCGGCACCACCTCGGTGGCGGCGAATCGCAGAATGTCGCCGACATCCCGGTTGTCGGTGAGCTTCTCGGCCACCGCCGGGTCCCAGCCGGCCTGCTGCAACTCGGCCACCAGCGTGCGAGCCCTGGCTTCCGCCTCGTCGACGGCGGCGCGCTCGTCGCTGCCGTCCTCGGCCAGGCCGAGGGCCTGTCGCAGACCGGGAACCGTCTGGCTGCCGCCGAACAGCTGTCGTGCCCGCAATATCGCCAGCACCAGGTCGAGCTCGGCCTCGCCGGTCGGGGCTTGGCCGAGGATATGCAACCCGTCGCGGATCTGGACGTCCTTGATCTCGCACAGCCAACCGTCGACGTGCAACAGCATGTCGTCGAACGAGTCGTCCTCGGGTCGTTCCTCCAGTCCCAGGTCGCGGTGCATCTCGGCGGCGCGCATCAGCGTCCAGATCTGCTGGCGGATCGCAGGCAGCTTGCCCGGGTCGAGTGCGGCGATGTTGGCGTGCTCGTCGAGCAACTGCTCCAATCGTGCGATGTCGCCATAGCTTTCGGCGCGGGCCATCGGCGGGATGAGGTGGTCGACGAGCGTTGCGTGGGCACGCCGTTTGGCCTGGGTGCCCTCCCCCGGGTCATTGACGAGAAACGGATAGATCAGCGGCAGGTCGCCCAGCGCAGCATCGGCGCCGCAGGAGGCGGACATGCCGAGCGTCTTGCCGGGCAGCCACTCCAGGTTGCCGTGCTTGCCGAGGTGGACGATCGCGTCGGCGCCAAAACCCGAGTCGAGCCAGTGGTAGGCGGCCAGATAGTGGTGGCTGGGCGGCAGGTCGGGGTCGTGGTAGATGGCGACCGGGTTCTCGCCGAAGCCGCGCGGCGGCTGCACGATCAACACGACGTTGCCCGCCTGCATCGCGGCGATCACGATCTCACCGTCCGGGTCGTGAGTTCGGTCGACGAACAGGTCGCCCGGCGCGGGGCCCCAATGTTGTTCGACCGCGTCGGTGAGTTCGGCGGGCAGGGTGGCGAACCATGTGCGGTAGTCGTTGGCGGACATCCGAATCGGGTTGCCTGCCAACTGCCCTTCGGTGAGCCAGTCGGGGTCCTGGCCGCCGCGTTCGATGAGCGCGTGGACCAGTGCGTCGCCGTCTTCGGCGTCCACGCCGGGGATGTCGCCGATGTCGTAGCCGGCGTCGTGCATCGCGCGCAACAGGACGACCGCGCTCGCAGGCGTGTCGAGTCCGACCGCGTTGCCGATGCGGGCGTGCTTCGTCGGGTAGGCGGAGAACACGACGGCCACCCGCTTGTCCTTCGGCGCGATGGCTCGCAGTCGCGCGTGCCGAACGGCGAGGCCCGCGACGCGTGCGCACCGTTCGCGGTCCGCGACGTAGGAGATCAGCCCCTCATCGTCAATCTCCTTGAAGGAGAACGGGACAGTGATGATGCGTCCGTCGAACTCCGGCACAGCCACCTGCGTCGCGACGTCGAGCGGGCTGAGCCCGTCGTCGTTGCTCTGCCATTGCGATCGTGAGCTGGTCAGGCACAGCCCCTGCAATATCGGAATGTCCAGCGCCGCAAGGTGTGCCACGTTCCAGGTGTCGTCACTGCCGCCTGCCGACACCGTCGCGGGTACTGCTCCCCCGGCGGCCAGCACGGTGGTCACCATCGCGTCGGCCGATGTGAGCACGTCCAGCATCTCGGGCTCGGCGGTCCGCAGTGAAGCGCAGTACACGGGCAGCGGTCGCCCGCCGGCGTCTTCGATTGCGCTGCAAAGTCCTTCGACGTAGCCGGTGTTGCCTGCCAGCTGCTGAGCCCGGTAGTACAGCACGGCGACCGTCGGGCCGCCGTTGTCGACGGCGGGACGGTCGAGGATGCCCCAGCTCGGTGTGATGGCCGGGGCGCCGAAACCGAATCCGGTCATCAGCACGGTGTCGCACAGGAATGCGTGGAGTTGTCTGAGGTTTTCCACGCCGCCCTGGGCCAGATAGATGTGGGCCTGCAATGCCACGCCTGCCGGGACCGTGGAATGGCTCATCAGGTCGGCGTCGGGCGCCTGCTCCCCGCTGACCACGACCGCAGGCACACCGTCCCCCGCAAGCGGGTGGTGCCCCCAGCCGACGATGGTGTCGATGCCTTCCTGCCAGGACCGGTAGCCGCCGAGGATCCGGACCACGACGAGGTCGGCCCCGTCGAGCTGCTCCTCGAGCTCACCGTCGACAAGCCGCGAAGGGTTCGCCCACCGATACCGCGCCCCGCTGGACCGGGCGGTGATCAGGTCGGTGTCGGACGTCGACAGCAACAGGATGGTGGGATCTGGCACCTCCCATTACTACCGCACCGCAATTCACCGTGCGGTCGGCTGACGCCGGGTCAGCGGTCGGAGGTGCCCCACCGCTGCGCCCATGACTGCGGATAGGCCGGGCCGACCAGCGCGATGAGCAGAACCACGACCCCTGCGAATACGAGGAGTGCGAACATCGTCGTCCCCTTCCGTGACGTTGTTAGACACAAGTTGAGTAACTAAAACTACGTCTAACCGGGGCCGATATGGTGGTCTTGTGCCTGAGGAGGACTCAGCGGGCTGTGGTGTGATGCAGGTCACAGCCTGTCCATCGCGCGGGACATGGCCGCGTTCTCCAGGTAGCCGTACCGCCGCGGGTAGTGCCGTTGCGCACGCGGCCTTTCCGGCCGGGTGAACACGGCGCGCACCGATGCGGAGACCTCGTAAACGGAGTAGCTCCAGCGTCGCGTCTTGGCCGGCGCCAACACCGCCGCCGAGCCGAACAGGACCTGCTGCTCGGTGATCAGCACGGAGGTTTCCGCCGCCTGCCGCGCACAGCCTGCACGATTTCGGATTCCGCCAGCTGGCGCTTCGAGCCGGCTTTGGTGTCCAGTGTGGTCATTTCACTTTCTCCAACCGTTCCGATGTCCGGCGCTCGGATGCGCCGGCCTCTCGTAGTTGAGAAGTTAGGATCGGCCGGTTATTGGCGCACGCGTAGTGCACTACCCCACCGCGCACGGGTGCTACACGTACCGTGATCTGGTGACCCGCACCCGCGACCAGGACGCCTGCCCTGGCGCCCTGCACGTGCACCAGGCCGCGGACGGTGCGCTGGCCCGGGTTCGTTTGCCCGGCGGAATGATCGAACCGGCCCAGCTCGAGGCGCTGACCCACGCGGCCACCCGGTTCGGCTCACCGAACATGGAACTCACGTCGCGGGGCAACATCCAGATCCGCGGTATCCGTGGCAATGAGGCGACCGTCGCTCTGGCCGACGCCGTCGCGGCGGCGGGCTTGTTGCCGTCGGCCAGCCATGAGCGGGTGCGCAACATCGTCGCCTCACCGCTGTCGGGGCGGGTCGGCGGGCAACCCGATGTGCGGGACTGGGTGCACCGGCTGGATGCCGCGATCCGCGCCGAGCCCGCGTTGGCCGCGCTGCCCGGCCGGTTCTGGTTCGGCATCGACGACGGCAGCGGCGACGTCTCCGGTCTGGGCGCCGACGTCGGTTCGCACCAGACCGACGATTCGGTGGCTGTGTTGTTGGCCGGTCTCGACACCGGCGTGCGAATCGCGCCGTCCGACGTGGTGCGCACCCTGATTTCGATCGCAAGCCGTTTCGTCGATGTCCGGGAAAATGCCTGGCGAGTCGCGGAACTCACCGACTCGTCGGCCTTGACGGACGGTCTTCCCCGCACCGTCGAGCCGGGCGCAAGCTGGCCACCCGTGACCCGCCCGCCGGTGGGCTGGATCGTCCAGGACGACGGCCGCATCGCTCTCGGCGCGGCGGTTCCGCTCGGCGTCCTGCGGGCCCGGGTCGCCGAGTACCTCGCAGCCATCGACGCACCGATCGTCATCACGCCGTGGCGCTCGGTGCTCGTCTGTGACCTCGACGACGGCGTCGCCGACACCGCCCTGCGCGTGCTCGCGCCGATGGGCCTGGTCTTCGACGCGCACTCACCATGGCTGGGCGTGAGCGCCTGCACCGGTAGCCCCGGCTGCGAACACTCCGTCGCCGATGTTCGCGCCGATGCGACGCGTGCGGTCGATGAGCCGAGCAGCACGCACCGGCACTTCGTCGGGTGCGAACGGGCCTGCGGCAGTCCACCCGACGGCGAGGTCCTGGTCGCCACCGGAGACGGATACCGGCTGCGCAGCGCGTCACCGTAGGGTGATCGGGTGCTCGACTACATCCGCGACGCCGCCGAGATCTACCGGCAGTCGTTCGCGACGATCCGAGCAGAGGCCGATCTGACGCGGTTTCCCGGCGACGTCGCCCGCGTGGTGGTGCGGTTGATCCACACATGCGGCCAGGTCGACGTCGCCGAGCACATCGCCTTCAGCGATGACGTGGTCGCGAAGGCTCATGCCGCACTGGCAGCGGGTGCGCCGGTGTTGTGCGACTCCTCGATGGTGGCGGCGGGCATCACGCGGTCGCGGCTGCCCGCCGACAACGACGTGGTCTCGCTGGTGGCCGACGCCCGCGCCGCCGAGCTGGCCACCCGCCTCGGCACCACCCGCTCGGCCGCTGCGGTGGAACTGTGGGCTGACCGTCTCGGTGGTGCGGTACTCGCCATCGGTAACGCGCCGACCGCGCTGTTCCGGCTGCTGGAACTCGTCGACGACGGTGCGCCCACGCCGGCCGCCGTGTTGGGTGGGCCCGTCGGATTCGTCGGATCGGCCCAGTCCAAGCAGGAGCTCATCGACCGGCCCCGCGGCATGTCGTATCTGGTGGTGACCGGTCGACGCGGGGGCAGCGCGATGGCCGCGGCCGCCGTCAACGCGATCGCCAGTACCGAATGACGCGCCGGGGAACACTGTGGGGCGTCGGGCTGGGCCCCGGCGACCCGGAACTGGTGACGGTCAAGGCGGCCCGGCTGATCGCGCAGGCCGACGTCGTGGCCTATCACAGCGCCCGGCACGGGCGCAGCATCGCCCGCGGCATAGCCGAGCCGTATCTGCGCCCGGGCCAGATCGAGGAGCACCTGGTCTACCCGGTGACCACCGAGACCACCGACCATCCCGGCGGATACGCCGGAGCGATCGAGGAGTTCTACCGCGAGTCCGCCGAGCGCATCGCCGCGCATCTGGATGCGGGCCGCGACGTCGCATTGCTCGCCGAGGGTGACCCGCTGTTCTACAGCTCCTACATGCACATGCACACCCGGCTGACCCAGCGGTTCGACGCGGTGATCGTGCCGGGGGTGACGTCGGTCAGCGCCGCATCCGCCGCCACCGGAACCCCCCTTGTGCAGGGCGACGAGGTGCTGTCCATCATCCCGGGCACCCTGCCGGTCGACGAACTCAAGCGCAGGCTCGCCGACACCGACGCAGCCGTGGTGCTCAAGCTGGGACGTTCGTATCCCGCTGTGCGGGAGGCGCTTTCGTCGGCGGGTCGGCTCGGCGATGCATTCTACGTCGAACGCGCGAGCACACCGCAGCAACGGGTGCTGCCCGCAGACGAGGTCGATGACTCCAAGGTGCCGTACTTCTCGCTCGCCATGCTGCCCGGCGGTGCGGCTCGGCCCACGCGGCCGGGCACCGTCGCCGTCGTCGGCCTCGGCCCGGGGCACGTCGACTGGGTGACCCCGCAGAGCCGCCGCGAATTGGCCGCGGCCACCGACCTCATCGGGTACGGCCCGTACCTCGACCGCATCCCACTGCGGGACGCGCAACGCCGCCACCCCAGCGATAACACCGACGAACCGGCCCGCGCCCGGCTGGCATGCACGCTCGCCGAGGAGGGCCGCGCCGTCGCGGTGGTCAGCTCCGGCGACCCCGGCGTGTTCGCGATGGCCACCGCGGTGCTCGAGGAAGCCAAGCAATGGCCGGGCGTGGCGGTCCGGGTCATCCCCGCGATGACCGCGGCGCAGGCGGTTGCGAGCCGGGTCGGCGCGCCGCTGGGCCACGACTACGCGGTGATCTCACTGTCCGATCGACTCAAGCCGTGGGATGTCATCGCCGCGCGGCTGACCGCGGCGGCTCAGGCCGACCTGGTGCTGGCGATCTACAACCCGGCGTCGAAGAGCCGTACCTGGCAGGTCGGCGCCATGCGCGACCTGCTGCTCGAGCACCGCGACCCGGGAACCCCGGTGGTGATCGGCCGCGACGTGTCCGGCCCGGCCGAAGAGGTGAAGGTGGTGCGGCTCGCCGACCTGGACCCGGGCGAGGTCGACATGCGGTGTCTGCTGATCGTCGGGTCGTCGCAGACGCAGTGGTACGACGACCGGGTATTCACGCCGCGGCGCTATCCCACGTGACGATGCGATAGGAATAGTCCCATGACCATTCCACGCGGACCCCAAGATGTAACGCCGGCATGGCTCGGCTCCGTCTTGGGAGCCGACGTCGGTGACGTCGAAGTCACCCCGATCGGCACCGGCCAGACGGGCGCCACCTACCGGGTGCAGGCCACGTACGCCAACCGCCACACCGACTTGCCGGAGACGTTCGCGGTCAAGCTGTCCGCACAGGACGACGCCGTCCGCGAGCGTGTCGCACTCGGCTACCGATCCGAGGTCGAGTACTACGCACGGGTCGCCGACCGGATGAGCATTCCGGTGCCGCACTGCTTCTACTCCGAGATCTCCGACGACGGAGCGGATTTCGTCCTGCTCCTCGCCGATATGGCACCTGCGGTGCAGGGCGACCAGATCGCGGGTTGCAGCCCGCAGGAGGCGACCCTTGCGGTGGAGGCGCTGGCCGGGCTGCACGGCCCCAGTTGGTGCGATCCCCAGTGGATGGAGTTGACCGGAATCGCGATGCCGAAGCCCGGCGATGACGCCGCGGCGGGCGGCCTCGGTGAGATCTCCCAGATGGCTGGCGGAATCCTGGTCGACAAGCTCGGCGGTGACATCAGCGAGGAGGACAAGGAAACCCTCACCGCCGCAATGTCTCTGGTGACGCCGTGGCTGCGGGCGGAGCCGGGCAGGTACGCCCTCATGCACGGCGACTACCGGCTGGACAACATGCTGTTCGATCCCGACCGCACCCGCATCACGGTGGTGGACTGGCAGACGGTCGGTATCGGGCTTCCCGGCCGAGACCTCGCCTACTTCACCGCGACCAGCCTGGATCCCGACGTCCGGTCAGGAATCGAGCGGGACCTCGTCGCCCAGTACCATCGGGCGCTACTCGGCTACGGCATAACGGATTACGACTTCGACATCTGCTGGCGCGACTACCGCCTCGGCGTGGTGCAGGCACCACTTCTGACCGGTCTGGGTTTCGCCTTCGCGGCATCCACCGAGCGCGGCGACGAGATGATGCTGACCATGCTGCACCGGGGCTGTCGGGCCATCCGCGAGTTGGGCACGCTGGACCTGATCAAGTCCTACGAATCGATCTGACCCAGGCCGCGGCGTCGGCGACGGTGCTCACCGTTGTCACGTTCGCGGCCAGGGCGGGACGGTCCATCATCACCACGGCGACGCCGAGCGCCGCCGCCGCATCCAGTTTGGGCCGCGTCATGTCGCCACCGCTGTTCTTCGTCACCAGACAACCGATGCGGTGCTCGCGCAGCAGCGCCAACTCGTCGTCGTAGCGGTACGGGCCGCGCGACAGCAGCACCTGACTGTTTCGCGGCAAGGTCTGCGGGTCCGGCGCGGTCACGGCGCGGATCAGAAACCACGCGTCGACGTCTCTGAACGCGTTGACGCCGGACCGGCCGGTGGTGAGGAAAACCCGCGAATAGCCGTTTACCTCAACGGCTTTTGCGGCTTCGACATCGGACTTGACGCAGATTGCATCGCCGGGCTCCCACCCGGAACGCGCAAGCAGGAGATGCGGCAGTTCCAACTCGCCGCACACCTGCGCGGCGTGTGCGGTGATGGTGGCGGCGTACGGATGCGTCGCGTCCACCACAGCGTCGACGCCGGAATCGGTCAGCCATCGCCGCAGCCCGTCCACACCGCCGAACCCGCCGATGCGGACCTCACCGACCGGGAGCTTGGGTTCCGGTACCCGCCCGGCCAGCGAGCTGACCAGGTCGACTTCGTCGGCCAGCGTCTCGGCCAGCGCGCGAGCCTCCGCGGTGCCACCGAGCAGCAGAACCCGCATCAATGCCGGTGCCCCCGCCGCACCCGTCCCGACGAGTACAAGTAGCTGTCCGCGAAACCCTCGGCGGACAGCACGTCGCCGACCACGATCACCGCCGTCTTGGTGATGTCGGCCGCACGCATCTCTTCGGCGAGCTCGGCGAGTGTGCACCGCAGCACCGTCTGCTGCGGCCAGCTCGCGAACGCCACCACCGCACAGGGAGTTTCGGCACGGTAGCCACCGGCCAACAGCTGCGGGACGATCGCGTCGACCTGTGCGGCGGCCAGATGCAGCACCAGCGTGGCGCCCGGCGCCGACAACGTCTCGAGGTCCTCCCCCGGTGGCATCGCCGTCGAGAGCGTCGCCACCCGCGTCAACGTCACGGTCTGCGCGACACCGGGAACGGTGAGTTCACGCCCGAGCGCGGCCGCAGCCGCCGCGAAAGCCGGTACGCCCGGCACGATTTCGTAGTCCACGCCGAGGCCGTCGAGGCGGCGGCACTGTTCGGCCAGCGCACTGTAGAGCGACGGGTCGCCGGAATGCAGTCGCGCCACATCCAACCCGGCGGCGTGGGCGTCGGCGATCTCACCGATGATCTGGTCGAGCGTCAGCGGACCGGTATCGACCACCCGGGCATCCGGCGGGCACAACGCCAGCAGATCGTCGGGCATGATCGAGCCCGCGTAGAGGCACACCGGGCATCGAGTCAGCAGCCGCTGCCCGCGCACGGTGATCAGGTCGGCGGCCCCTGGCCCGGCACCGATGAAGTACACGGTCATTGCTTGGTGACCACCCATTGCGTGACGGGCATGGCGGGACGCCAACCGGTGAACTTGCCCAGCGGTTCGCCGTGGTAGTGCTGGAACCTGCGCAGCTCACCGCCGTGCCGCAAGTACCAGTGTGTGAGAACGGCTTCCGATTCGGCGGTCACGGCGTTCGCGACGAGCCTGCCGCCCGCTGGCAGCCGGTCGAAGCAGGCGCCGAGTAGGCCCGGCGCAGTGAGTCCACCGCCGACGAACATCGCCGCGGGGTCGGGTGCGCCGTCGAAGGCCTCGGGCGCGGACCCCCGCACCGTGACACTGGCGCCGAACGCGGCCGAATTGAATCCGATCCTCGTGCGGCGCAGCTCGTCGCGTTCGAACGCCACGGCCGCGCAGCCCGGCTGGCTTCGGCACCATTCGACCGCGATGCTGCCCGCGCCCGCGCCGACGTCCCACAGCAGCTCGCCGGGTCGAGATGCGAGCGCCGCAAGCGTGACGGCGCGGAGGGTCTGCTTGGTGAGCTGCCCGTCGTGCACGAACGCGTCATCGGACAGCGACGACACGCGTTCGTCGGGCAGGTAGCGAACTCCGATCACGTTGAGGTCGTCGACGTCGGCGGGCGCATCGGCCGCCCAGTCGCGGGCGATACCGTCAAGGCGGCGTTCCCTCGGGCCGCCGAGTTGCTCGAGCACACTCATCTCGGAGTCGCCGCGGCCGTGCGCGTTCAGCATCGCCGCCAGCGCCTTCGGGCTGGACCGGTCACCCGACAGCACGACGGCGTGCCCGCCGCGGCGCACCGCGGTTTGAGGATCCGCGGTGACCAGGCTGATCACCTCGGTGTCCTGCACCGGCCAGCCCAGCCGGGCGCACGCCAGCGTCACCGACGACACGTGCGGCAGCACCCTCACCCGGTCTGCGCCGAACAGCCTGACCAGCGTGCCGCCGATGCCGTGCAGCATCGGGTCTCCGCTGGCCAGCACGTGGATGTCGCCATCGGTGTCGTCGAGCAGCCCCCCGAGCGCGGGCAACATCGGCGACGGCCATTCGCGCCGATCGGCGCACGCGGTTTCGTCGAGGAGATCGAGTTGTCGGCGCGACCCGAAAATGGCTGTGGCCCGCTGCAATTCGTCCCGGGATGCCGGTGCCAGGCCGGCCATACCGTCGGCGCCGATGCCGACAACGACGATCACCGCGGCATCCTTCGCCACACGGACTGCGGCAGCAGCCGCATCCCGGCGAAGAACGGCCGCAGCGTCCAGGGCACCCACACCGTGCGCCGACCCTTTGTCAGCGCCCTGGCCGTGGCCGTGGCGACCTGGTCCGGCGTGCTCGACATGGGCGCCGGCGTCATGCCCTCGGTCATCCGGCCGATCACGAACCCCGGCCGCACGAGCAGCAGCCGCACTCCCGAGCCGTGCAGCGCGTCGGCGAGGCCGCTGCAGAACCCGTCCAGACCCGCCTTGGCCGAGCCGTAGACGTAGTTGGCCCGTCGCACCCGCACGCTCGCTACGGATGAGAACACGACTATCGAGCCCGACCCGGCCGTCCTCATGGCGGTTGCCAACACGGTCAGCAAGCTTGCCTGGGCGACGAAGTCGGTGTGCAGCACCGCCGCGGCGTGCGCTGGATCCTTCTCTGCGAGAGCCTGGTCGCCGAGCACCCCGAACGCCAGCACCGCCGTGCCGATCGGCCCATGATCGGCCTCGATCGACGCGACCAGCGGACCGTGTGATGCCAGGTCATCGGCGTCGAACTCGCGGACATCCACCTTGGCCGCCCCGGCCTTCTCCACGGCGGCGACCTGCTCGGAGAGCCGGTCTGCGCCGCGGGCGGCCAGCACCACAGTGGCGCCGGGGGCCAGCCGCTGCGCGAGTTCGACGCCGATCTCGCTGCGGCCGCCGAAAATCACCACCGGCCCGCCACTCGTGTCATCCACGGCTGCGATTATCTCCTGCGCTAGTTTGGATGCCGATGGCGAACGCAACTACACGGCTCACCAACGACGCATTGGCGTTTCTGACCGAGCGTCACCTGGCGATGCTTACCACGTTGCGTTCGGACAGTTCGCCGCACGTCGTCGCGGTCGGTTTCACCTTCGACCCGAAGACCCACGTGGCCCGCGTCATCACCAGCGGTGGGTCGCAGAAGGCCGTCAACGCCGAGCAGCGGGGCATCGCCGTACTGAGTCAGGTCGACGGGGCCAGATGGCTGTCGCTGGAGGGCCGCGCCACGGTCAACACCGACGCCGAGGCCGTCCGCGACGCCGAACTCCGCTATGCGCAGCGCTACCGCACTCCGCGGGTCAATCCCCGGCGGGTCGTCATCGAGGTTCTGGTCGAGCGGGTACTCGGCTCGTCGGAATTGCTGGATCGCACGGGAGACTAAGCAGTCGGGCGCACCAACCGCGTGAAGGCCGGCGAATTCACTTGTGTCACTCTAGTTTCGGTGGTCACAGGGGCCGATCCTGTTGCCTCATGTCAAGATGCGCGCGAAGGTGGATTCGTTGCCTCATGTGAACGTGCGCGCTTGTTAACTTGTGCTTTGGCGGCGGGTCCTGCTTTGCTGGTGGTCAGGGTTAGGAGCTGGGCGGTCAGGGCTTGGAGCTGGCGCTGGGTGGCGGCGGTGTCGTGTTTCTTGGACACCTTGGCGCCCTTGCGGACCTTGGATATCAGTTTCTGCTGCGGGTAGAAGTAGTTGGTCAGCTTGGACTGCAGCTGCCAGATTTCGTTGAGTAACAACAGCTCTGCGGCGGTGTCGTAGCGGTGATAGCCGACCACGGTGCGGACCACCGCCCAGTTCTTCTGCTCGACGTGACAGCCGTCGTTCTTGTTGCCCGGCCGCGCCCGGGTGAAGGTGATCTTGCGCCTTTGGCACCACCGCAGCAAGGAGACGTTGATGAATTCTGATCCGTTGTCAGAGTCCACCCCCAGGATCGGGAACGGCATCTTGTCGGCGATGTCATCGAGTGCGGCCCGGACGCATTTGGCGGTCTTGTCGGGCACGGAGCGGTTCTCGGTCCAGCCGGTGGCGATGTCGGTGACCGTCAACGTAAACGCATGGGGTCCAGCCGGGTTGCCGCCGTCGTGGCCGACCAGGTCGATCTCGACGAACCCGGGTCGCGCGTCGTCCCACTCGGCCCAGGTACGCACCGGGATCTGACTTTTCAGCAGCGATCCCGGCTTGGTGCTACAGCGCCCCCTGAGCCGATATTTGGCAGCGTTCGGCGGCCAGGCGGCGATCGATGGTGGCCGCCGACATCGATACCAACAGTTCCGCGGTGTCCTCGTCGATGTCCAGCTCCCCGAAATGGCGCAACACCGCCACCAGTTCGCCCAGCATCGGCGCCAGCCGTTTACCGGCCGGCATTCCCAGCACCGTCCAGCACACCGTCAGTGCGGCAATGACATCCGGCCCGTACTTGGATGGCCGCGGACTCCTCGGTGTCACGACCTTGGGATGCAGCGCCGCTGCTGAGCGCCTTGCGGGCATGGCTACGGTGCCAGCCGGTGTTGGCGCACAACTCGTCGAGGATTATGCCCTTGCCGCGTTTACTCGCCAGTTGGTAGCGCGTCGCGGTCGTCTCGGTGATTGCCCTGCGTTCGGCCAACGTCAACCCCATCCAATCGGCGTACGCGCGCATTTTCGGTGAGGCAACGAAGAGCCGTTTCGCGCGCATTTTTCATGAGTCAACGCGCCGATTCTTGTCGGTGGGTCGAACTAGTGTGCGGCTCCTCAGGTTCTTGTGGGGAGCGTGACCTGCAGTCCGCCGAGGCAGAGGTAGATCATCGAGGTCAGCGTTTGGGCGGAGTGGTGGCCGTAGCCGCGGGCGTTGATGAGCCGGATTTTGGCGTTGATGCCTTCGATGAGTGCGTTGGAGATGCCGAGTTCGATGGCGGCCAGGATGGGTTCGAAGTAGACGTGCGAAGCGTTTGCCCAGTGAGACGAACACGGGGATGCGGGATGCGTTTGGCGGCGGTGATCCAGGCTTTGGAGTAGCTGTGCGGGCTACGCCGGGTGGATGGTCGTAGCGGTAGAGATCGCGGGCTTGTTCTTTGAGGGTCCAGGCCCGTCCGATGCGTCGGTTGGTACGGGCGATCGGTTGACCAATGCGCGTTTGTCGTCGGTGAGTTTGTTCTCCCCGGTGCGCAGTGCCCATCGGGTCTTGCGCCACTGCGCTGAGGTCATCGCCACCTTGTCCGGGCCTGCGGCGGCTTCGGCGAACACGCGGTCCAGGGCTCGGTTGATCCATTGCATGATGTGGAAGCCGTCGTAGCAGATGACCGCGTGCGGGACGCGCTGCGACGGTGGCGCCGGTGTAGGCCGTGAGACGTCCATGCTGACCGCTTCGATCTGTGCGAGTGCTGAATCAGGTTGGGCTGGGTAGAAGTTGGCCATCGATTCTTCGCTACGCCCGGGTTCGATGTCGATGACGGTGCCGGTGTCGTGATCGCCGATGACGGTCAGGTACCGATGCGGGTGGCGGTAGCAGATCTCATCGACCCCGATGCGGTACAGCGTCTGCAGCCGCCGTTGGTCGAGCAGTTCGGCTACCCCGCGGTTGATGATCGCGGTAACGGTCTCCCAGGCGCAGCGCATCAACGTGGCCACCGAGGTCCGGTCGGTGCGCTGAGCCAGCCACAGCACCATGTCCTCGAAGTCACGGGTGTGCCGAGCGCCGGGACGGGCCCACGGCAGCTCTTCGGTCACCACCCCGCAGTCGGGGCAATTGACGCGGCGGATCTCATAGACCAGCCACAGTCGGCAGCGGGCCAGGTCGCAGGTGACGCCAGCGCCGGCGGCGCCGGTCATAGACCGCTCTGAGGCGTTTGCCGCACGGACAGCGCAGCAGACGCGCTCGCGGACGCAGGGTGACTTCGATATCGGCTGTCGTCGATGACGACATCGGTCACCGTGGCTCCGGGAATCTGCAGCAGGCGGTTAAATGCAGTACTGACGCGCACGCGGATCGTCCTTGCGGTTGAGGTTGGTGTGGTAACCCCGAAACCTAGAGGCACACCGCGTGCGCGTCCCTCATTTCACCGCCGAAATCACCAACAGGCCTGCAGCCCAAACAAAAACCACCGCTGACCAGCAGAAAAGCGCCCACAAAAACCCGTGGAGCGCCACTAGTGTTCGATGTATGAGTTCAGGACGGGTGGCGGAGCGCATCGCCGCGATGGAGGCGGAGTTCGATGAGCTGCTGGCTGAACCGCTGGAGTCGCTGAGTACCGGTGAGCGCACCGAGCTGGCTCATCTGTGGGAGAGGTTGACGCGGCGGCTGCCGGCGATGGGTCATCGGTTCGTCGCCTCGCTGGCGCAGGTACCCACCGACGAGTTGGGGGAGCCGAACCTGGCAGCTGCGTTGTCGACGTTGTTGCGGATCTCCAAAGCGGCGGCGCACCGGCGCATCCACGACGCCGAGGATCTCGGGCCCCGCTCGACGCTGACCGGTGAAGCCCTCGAGCCGGTGCTGTCGCACACCGCGGCCGCCCAACGGCGCGGCGACATCGGGGCCGAACACGTCAAGATCATTCGGCGGTTCTTCGACCAGCTGCCCGGCTTTGTCGACCACGACACCCGGGAAGCCGCCGAGAAGGATCTCGCCGAGATCGCCTGCGGGCTCAAACCCGAGGAGCTGCGCCAGGCTGCCGACCGGTTGGCGATCCTGCTCGATCAGGACGGCGAGCTCTCCGACGGGGATCGGGCGCGGCGGCGCTATCTGATCATCGATAAGCAGGGCCCCGATGGGATGAGCGATATCCGCGGCCGGCTCGACCCCGAGGCCCGCGCGGCCCTGGATGCGGTCTTCGCCAAATGGGCCGCCCCGGGCATGGCCAACCCCGACGACGAGAACCCGTGCGTGGACGGGGAACCCTCGCCCGAAACGGTGAACAGCGATGCCCGGTCGAGCGGGCAGCGCAACCACGACGCGCTCAAGGCTTTGTGCCGGGCGATGCTGGCCTCGGGACAGTTGGGCCACCACAACGGGCTACCGGTGACGATGGTCATCTCCACCACGCTGGCCGAGTTGGAGTCCGGGCGCGGCCATGCCGTCACTGGTGGCGGCAGCCTGCTGCCGATGTCGGAGGTGATCGGCCAAGCCGCCACGGCCCACCACTACCTGGCGGTCTTCGACCACCACAGCGCAGAACCGCTCTACCTCGGCCGCAGCCGACGGTTGGCGTCCAGAGCCCAACGAATCGTGCTCTACGCCAAAGACCGGGGCTGCACGTTCCCGGGGTGTACCGCACCGGCCTATCACAGCGAGGTCCACCATTCGACCGCCGACTGGGCCGACGGCGGAGAAACCAACATCACCGACGAGACGCTGGCCTGCGGCATCGACAACCGCCGCGTCAAACCCGGCGGCTGGCGCACCCGAAAACGCAAAGACGGTCGCACCGAATGGATCCCGCCACCGCACCTGGACACCGGCCAGGCCCGCGTCAACAACTACCACCACCCCGAGCGATACCTCATACCCGAGGAAGACCGAAGACTCCGACGACGACGACGATCCCTAAGCTAGACCGACGGGCCAGGCCCCGCAGGCACCACGATCAGCTCGTGCGGACGGCTGTTCACCGGTTCCGCCCCGTCGGCCGTGACGATGACGATGTCCTCGATGCGGGCGCCCCACTGGCCCGGGAAATAGATGCCGGGCTCCACGGAGAACGCCATGCCTTCGGCCAGCGGCAGATCGTTGCCCGCGACGATGTAGGGCTCCTCGTGCACCGACAGCCCGATGCCGTGGCCGGTGCGGTGTACGAACGCCTCTGCTAGGCCGGCCTCGGCGAGCACGTCACGCGCGACCGCGTCCACCTGTTCGGCGGTAACCCCGGGCCGCACCGCCTCGACGGCCTCCTGCTGGGCACGCTGCAGCACCGCGTACCGCCGGGCGACTTCGGGGTCGGGCTCTCCGATGCTGTAGGTGCGGGTCGAGTCGGAGTTGTAGCCCGGTTCGTATGGCCCACCGATGTCGACCACAACGATGTCGCCCGCCTGCAACTCCCGATCCGAACATTCGTGGTGCGGGTCGGCGCCATGCGGACCGGACCCGACAATGATGAATGCCACTTCCGAATGCCCTTCGGCCACAATCGCTTCGGCGATGTCAGAGGCGACGTCGGCCTCGGTGCGGCCGGGTTTCAGGAACTCCGGCACCCGGGCATGCACCCGGTCGATCGCCGCGCCCGCCTTGCGCAGGGCGTCGATCTCAGCGGCGTCCTTGATCATCCGTAGTCGCCGCAGCACATCGGTGGCCAGCACGGGCATCACGCCCAGCACGTCGGCCAGCGGCAGCAGATGCAGCGCCGGCATCGAGTCGGTTACGGCGGTTGCGGGGGGTACTGGGGGTACCTCCCGCTTGCGGGGGAGGGTGCACCGCCCAGCGCATCGGCGACCAGCCGGTAGGGGTCCTCGCCATCAACCCAGTCCCGCACCGCGATACCGAGTTCGGTGGCAGCAGACTCCTTCAACGACGCCAGTTCCAGCCGCGGAACCACGATGGTCGGCTCACCGGACACTGGCAGCACCAGCGCCGTCAGCCGTTCAAAGGTCTGCGCCCGCGAGCCGATCAGATAGCGCAGGTCGTAACCGGCAGTGATGACGAGGCCGGCTAGACCTGCGTCCGCTGTGGCGGTGGCGGCGGCACGCAGTCGCTGCGCGTACACGTCGGTCCTGAATCGGCTGGGACTCATACCAGTCCAGGCTAGTGCCTACTCCAGTATTCCGAATCCTCTCGGGGATCGCGCCTGGAAGGTTTAGTCTGCCCTCATATCGCGCACGCGTAGGGCGATCATGGGGCAACTCGAATGGGATGGATGCTTTCCCGCTTCGTCGATGAGACACTGCGCGATCTGGCCGCCGCGAATCCCACGTTGGCTGAGACGATTTCGTTAGAAGACTCTCCCACTGGCAAGCCCATCACCGCGATCCGGCTCAGCGGGCCCGGCATACAAGAGCGCATCCCGGTGCTCATCACCGGCGGGTCGCACGCCAGGGAGTGGGCTCCGCCGGACTCACTCGTCGGGTTCGTCACGCGCCTCTTAACCGCGAAGGCAAACGGAGTCGACATCGTCTACCCCCCGTTCACCAGCGGCGGCGTGACCTACAGCGATCCCAGCTACCGCATCCCAGCGGCTGAAGTGACCGATATCTTCGACCGGTTCGAGATCATCGTGCTGCCCTTGATCAATCCCGACGGCCGCGATGTCAGCTTGCTGGGCACGACGACCACCAACCACATGTGGCGAAAGAACCGCCGGGATGTCAGGAACCCTGGCGAAAACCTCGGACCGGACTGCATCGGTGTCGACCTCAATCGCAACTTCCCGATCGCCTGGGAACACACCGACTTCTACCGACCGGACGCCGCCAAGTTCGACGACGTATCGACGAACAAGTGCCACTTCCAGGTCTACAAGGGACCGTCGGCGGGGTCGGAGGTCGAGACCCAGAACGTCATGACTCTGGCGAAGGACAACTTCGTGCAGGCGTTCGTCGACGTGCACATGACCGGTCGGCTGATCACCCATCCATGGGCGTTCGAGCGCATCCAGGTGCTGCATCCGACGTGGCGGTTCGACGACGCCGGGTTCAACCACCTACCGGCCATCCCGCAGAGCGGCCGCGACGGCCAGCTGGGCGACTCTTACGGAGAGTTCATTCCCACCGATCTGCTCGACCGGCTGAAAACGCTGGGCGCCGCGATGGCGAAGGAGATCCTCGAATCGGCAGGCGCGTCACCGGTGGCCAAGCTGCGCTCGACGTACAGGACGATGCAGACCCTGGAGTCCGTGGTGGTCGCCGGACTCGACAAGTCCACAACGTTCACGGGCGGCGCCGACGACTACGTGTTCAGCTTGCAGTTCACCGACGACACGATGCCCGAGTGTGTGGCGTTCACGATCGAGGCCGGGCTTCATCCGGGCGATCGCCAGGACAACCCGCTGGAGGAGGACGGCGGATTCTTTCCCGATTTCGAGAAGCAGTTCCCGAAGGTCGAGCGCGAAATCCACGCTGGGCTCTTCGGCCTGCTGCGAGCGCTATAGGGGATCGTCGTGGAGTACGCAATGGTGCAAGGCCCCGGCGACAAGCTGTCGGGCCTGCGGTCGCGCGCCGGCGTCACAGTGGTGGGTGGCCACGTCCGGCCGGATGGCAGCAGGGATGTGCTGGCCTACCTCGACGACGGGCTACACGACGCGTTGGTCGCCGAGGGACTGCAGATCACGGTGCTCACGAACACCGAGGACACCGAGGCGCGACTATCGGCCTCCCTGGGGCAGGTCGGTTCCGTTTCAGGCGCGATCGACCTTCGCATCCGTGGCGAGTTCTCGGCCGAATTACTCCAGGCCGCACTGGTTTTCGTGCGTGACAGGGTCAACAAACTGGCCGTCGAGGCGCTCGGGTCTGCCGGGGCGCTGGCTGCCAAGCTGGGCGTGCCGACCGGTCCCGACGTCTCTGCGGAACTGGTCGGCGCCATCGGCGGGATCGACGCGTTCTCGGCGGCGGTCGAGGAGGCGTTCCGGCGACCGTCGCTCGACACCGCACGGACCGCACTGAACCCGCTGGCCGGGGCGATCGCGTGGCTTGAGAAGGCGGCCCTCAAGCTCGGCGGAAAGCTCGACGTGCTGCTGCGCAGCGTGTTGTCCGGCTCTGTGCCCAGTAGCGGGGTGCTGGACCAGGTGGGGCTGCCCGCAGGGCCGGGCGCGGTGACGACCTCCGGTGGGACGGTCGCGTACACGGTTTCCGCCGACAGCCCCGATATCGTTGGCATTGCCGCTGATTCGGTATCGCTGTCCGCGATGCTGCGGTTCAGGGACGGCCCCCCGGGGCTGGGACTGACGTTGACCGTCGAAGGTGCCCGGATCTCGCTGCCGGGGGCGGGTTCGCTGCTGGGCGCCCTCGGCATCGGCAATGGGGGGATCGCAGCGGACGTCGCCGTTACCCTGGATACCGCGGCCGGCCTGACCGTTGGCGGCGCATCGTCCGGACGTATCGCCTTGCCTGCGCGCAAACAGCTCGGGCCGGTGAAAGTCAAGGGCCTGGCTCTGGACTTCAGCCGGGACGGCTCGCGTTTGGTGTTCGATTTGGTCGCGCTCGCCGAAGGCAACCTCGGGCCGCCGCTGCGGCTCACCGTCGACGGCGCCGGGCTGCGGTTGGTCGTCGATCCCAGTCTCCCCGAGGCGATCCGCCCGCCCACGGCCAAACTGCCAACCGGATTCGGAGTCGTCCTCGAAGCCGGGCCGGTGCGGGGCGGCGGCTACCTCGCCGTCCTCCCGGTGCCGGACCATCCGGACTGGACCCGCTACGGCGGCGCGCTGTTGCTGCGGATCGGGCCGGTAGAGGTCAAGGCGTTCGGCCTCATCACCGACCGCCCCGACGGGTTCGCGTTCGTGGTGATCATGTCGGTGGAGATCTATCCGCCGATCGAACTCGGGCTGCTCTTCACACTCAACGGAGTCGGCGGGATCGTCGGCGTCGAGGTGACCGCGGACACCGAGGCGCTGCGCGCTCGGCTCAAGACCGGCGCGCTCGGCGATCTGCTCTTCCCTCCGGACCCGATCGGCGCGGCGCCCGGGATCCTCGACACGCTCGCCGCCGTCTTCCCGGTGTATCCGGGTGGCTTCGTAGTCGGCCCGATGCTGAAACTCGGTTGGGGCAGGCCGATCTCGTTCGTCACCGCCGAACTCGCATTGATCCTGGCGCTGCCCGACGTCAAGGTGCTACTGCTGGGGCGGCTGCGGCTGGCGATCCCGGCACCTGCATTGCCGCTGATCGACCTCAAGGCCGAGATCTACGGCGAATTCAGCGCCGACCGTGTCCTACTCCTCGTCAGCCTGGTCGATTCCCGCATCGGGTTCTTCAGTGTGGAGGGCGATTTCGGCATACTCCTGCGCTTCGGTGACGACCCGACGTTCGTGCTGTCCGCCGGCGGGTTCCATCCTCGCTACCAGCCGCCGGGAGAGCTTGTCGGGATGCGACGCATTACCGTCGAGCTCTCGCCGCCGATCTTCCAGATGCGCGTCGAGGCGTACGCCGCGGTGACCACCAACTCGGTGCAGTTCGGCGGCCGCGTCGAAATCAGCTACGGGATCGCCGGAACCGGTGTGTTCGGCTATCTCGGCCTCGATGCAATCATCCGCTGGGCGCCACGCTTCGGCTTCGAGGTGGATCTTGTTGCCGGAGTGGGTGTGCGGGTGTTCGGCATCACGGTGGCATCGGTGGAGCTGCGGTTGTCCCTCGGGGGACCTGCACCGTGGCGGGCGTTGGGCACCGGCGTGGTCCGGCTTCCGTGGCCACTGCCTGACGTCTCAATCGATGTCGGCCCGGTCACGTGGGGTGAGGCGGAGGAGGCACCCCCGCAGTTCGTTTCGCCCAGACACCTTGTTGCACAGGCACTTTCCGAGGGCGGCGCCTGGCGGGCAGGGGCGCCGGGGCGAGAGCCGGGCGTACGACTGCGCGAGGAACCAACGCCACCGGCCGGCAGCATCCTCGTGGAGCCGTGGTCGCTGCTCGAGGGTACGCAGGCGGCGCTCCCCCTCGACACCGACATCGTGCGGGTTGGATCGAGCCGAATCGTCGAGGGAGAGAATCGTATCGGGCTCGGCGATCCCCGCTTCGAGGGCAGCGGCGGTCCGACGTCGACGACGGCGGTGTCGTCACCTGTGACCGACCGTTTCGCGCCCGGCCAGTATCTCGACCTGCCTGAGGACCAGCAGCTTCGGCGGCCGTCGTTCGAGTCGTTCCCGTCGGGCATGCGCATCGACCCGCGCGGGCTGGCCGAAGCAACCGGGCCGGCGAGCGAAGCCGAACTGCGCTACGAGACTTCGTTCCCCCACCGGCCCGCCAAGATCGTCTTCCAGGCGATCACGCTCAGCGCAGCGAGCCGTCTGCTGCTGGACGCGACGGCGGCGGGAAGCAGTCCCCTGCGCGCCGGTGACCGCTACACCGTCAGCGCGCCGGGTCTGCCGATCGCCCCCGCCGAGATGGTAGTGCTGCGGTCTCGCACCACGATGGACGCCGTCGCCGGTGTAACCAAGACGGCGATGACGTGGACCCACGCCGAACAGGCCGCCTCGGCCGCGATCGCCGTGTCGCCATCACTGGCGGGCACGCTTCAAGTTGTCGCGTTGGGCGGCGCATGATGGCGATCAGGTTAGTGCCGGACGCGTTCAGGGTGCACCCGCCGATCCCGGCGGAGCAGCTGGTCCTGGGCACCTACACGTTTCTGCCCCACTACCGCTCCGGCATCGCGGCCACCCTCACAAGCACCTTCAGCACCGGCGCGCCGACACGGGCCGGAGTGCGGATGAAGATCCCGGTGACCGCCGACTCCGGCACCGAGGACGCGACAGTGAATCTGACCGTGCGAGGTCCCGGGGACGTCCTTGCGCTCAACCCGCGGGAAATCATCCGCCGGTACCCCGAACCCGGCACGCCCAATGCCGAACCGAGCGACCTCGCACATATCGAGTTCGACAGCCCCGATCTGCCATGGCAATTCACACCGACCGGGCCCGATGCCGCGGGGCACCTGCCCCCGTGGCTCCGCCTGATCGTCGTCGACGCCGCGTTGGCAAAGGTCCGGCCTGCCACCGCCAACACCCTTGCCGTGCTGACTGTGCCCGGTACGGAATTACCGCCCGCGGCGGACGGGTGGGCGTGGGCACATGTCCAGGTGCTGGGGCAGCAGGCCGGCAGTCCAACACTGGCGCAACGGCTTTCGCCCACCACGCCGGCAGCCAACATGTCGCGGCTCATCGCCCCGCGCCAGTTGGAGAAGTTCCGCGACTGGATCGCCTGTGTGGTGCCTGCCTTTAGGGCGGGTGCCGAGGCGGGACTGACCGGAAACCCTTCCACGACAACACTGTCGTACGCCTGGAGCGCAGGCGCAGGTTCGATCACCCTGCCCATGTATGACTACTGGACTTTTTCCACCGGGCCCGACGGCGATTTCGAAACACTGGCCGAGCGTCTCACCCCCGTCCGCGCCGGAGGCTCGGTTGGGGTGCGCCGCGTCGACACATCCATGCCCGGCAATGGAATTCAGCCGTTGGGTGACCACGAAAGCGGACGAGAACGGCTGGTGCGAGGTGCGCTGACCCGTCCTGGCCTGCCCGATAGTGACGGTGCGCGCTGGCCCACCGAGGTCACCGAGGACTTGCGTTCACAGCTGGAAGCGCCCGACACCAGGCATTTCGACCACAATGACGACGAAGAGCCGAGAATTGGGCCGCCCATCTATGCCGGCGCCCACGTCGCCCGCAGCCAGGTACCCGACCAGCCAGCGTGGTTCCGCGACGTCAACCTCGATCCGGCGGATCGGATCGCCGCCGGGCTCGGTACCCGCGTCGTGGTGATGGATCAGGAACATCTCATGGCCAGCGCCTGGGCGCAGGCGGAGAGTGTGTACAACACCAACGTCGCGTTACGAGCCGCGCAATTCGGCCGTTACGTAGCCGAATCTGTGCACCGGCGACACCTCGCCCGGATGCACTCCGCGGACCTGCTTGCCGTCACCGACAGGGTTTCCACCAGGGTCACGGCGGCCCCCGGCCGCACCGTTCGAGCCACCATCGACGCCAGTGTGCTGCCGGCCGCCGCCGTATCCGGGAGCGACCCGCCGCATCACCGCCCCCCGAGGCCGGTATACCCGGTTCGCATTGTCGGACAACGATTCTCCAGCTGCAGCACGAGTGCGGGCCGTTCGCCGTCTGGTGTCCGCGGACGACGGCGCTGCTCGCAGTTGGGTGCTGACCTACACCGACCCGGACGGGGTGACCACCTTGTCGCCCTCGACCGCGGAGGTCGTCGATCTGGCCGACATGCTCGACGACCTGCAAGAGGCGCTGGCCGACAAGGGTCTTGCCGAGCGCCTGATCGCCGCGGTCGACGGCGCCTCACTGTCCGACGCACTGCAGCGCATGCCCAATCTCCGACGCAGCGTTTCGTCGAAACTGCTGGATCGCCTGCTATGGGCCCTGCCGACACCGGCCGAGGTCGACGCGGCTCCCGCGGCGGCCGAGGCGATCGCAGACCTCGTCGCACAGATCTTGGCGGTGATCGACTTCTCACGGGCGTCGGACTGGATCATCCGCGAGACGACCGCGCGGCGCGTCGGCGCCGGATCGCCGGACGGCACGGGTGTCGCGGTGATCACCGACTCGGAGATCGAGGAGGTGCTGGACCGCATCATCGGTATCTCCACTCGATATGGCTATCCGGTCGCCCGCGAGCCCGACACCGACACCCGCACTGCGCTGTACGGCATGCTGGAAAGCGCGCAACCCGACGGACTGGTAGACGATTTCGAGTCTCTGGCCGGTCCTCTGGTGCGGCCGGGGGGCATGCGCGACATCGAGCGAGACCGATTCAACACAGCCGATCTGGGCCTGGTCGGCAAGTTGCATCCCAAGACCACGATCACGCGGAGGGTGCTGGCACGGCTGCCATCGGCGACGGCGTGGCCCAGCTGGCTGCCGCCCGACTGGTTCGGCGACGGCCGTGTCGAACAGGTGATGGCCGCCCCGCGGTTTCCGCATCCGATGTACGAGGCGCTGGACCGGTATGACCGCGAATGGCTGATGCCGGGCGTGTCGGCGCTGCTGCCGCACGAGCTGGTGACGTTGCTGGCCACCAACGCCCGCTTCGTCGAGGCATTCCTGGTCGGCTGCAACACCGAGTTCGCCCGCGAACTGGTGTGGCGTGGCTACCCCACCGACGGGCGCGCAACCTCGTTCTACTCGTTCTGGACGCCGGCCGCCGAACTCATGCTGCCGCTGCACCGGTTCGGCGGCGGCCCGCTGGGCAGCCATCTCGATCCGGTGTTGAGCGGAGCGATCGTGCTGCTCGTCCGCGGCGAACTGGTCCGCCGGTATCCGAACATGTTGGCGCATGCGGTAACCCAAGTCGCCGACGGCGACCCCCCAACGGCATTCGCGGCCGAGTCGGCCCCGCAGATCTTCCGGCTTCGGCTCGACCCCGACATGCTTTTGGTCGGCTTTCGCCTCCGCTACAACGACGTCGCCGCGCCCGCAGCGGGCAAGCGAGGAGCGTGGTGGTTCACGCTCGGTGAGCACGTCGGCGAACCGCGCTTCGGCCTGGACGAGTACGTCGCCCCGCACGCCGGGCCGATCAAGCGTGACGAATTGCAGTGGGGCGATCTTGCCCAAGACGCCAACAAGTTCTTGTTGACAAACCCACCGGCGGTGGCGGTCGAGCGACCGTTCCGCGCCGATGGCGCCCACTTCGCGTGGCTGCTCTTTCAACAGCCCTCCCGTGCGGCGTTCGCCGCCGGCGAGATGATGGACAAGATCCGCTGATGGCCGAAGACTATTGGGAGGACATCGATCCCGCTGTTCCCGTGCTGCTCCTGCCCGTGCGTATCGAGACTCGCTCCGACGACGACGGCGCCGTACTGCGCGTGCGCATCTATCCCGACGACATCCATGTCGACGCGTTCGACGAGCGGTTGACCCACGACGAGGTGCGCGCCGGAAAACGCTACTGGCTGGCCCGCTGGCCGCCGCTGGCGTCAGGCGCCCCGGACCCCTGGGCGGAGTTGACCGGCGCCGTCGGACCCCGCCGTGCCGCGTGGGTGGCCACCGCGCTGACACCGACGAACCTCGACGATCGACCCACTGCCACACCGCAATTCCCGCCGGTCCCGACCGGTGAACCCGATCACCGGCCGCGGGCTCGACTGCTGCCCGATTGTTTCCGGGTGGTCGTCGTGCAGGGAGGCGCCAGCGTGTCGGTCACCGGCGAGTCGATCGATCCGAACGGCCTCGCACTCGGCCCACGGATCGACCGGACAGACAACGGCGAACCGGTCGAGGACGAGCTGGGGGTGGCGGTCAACATGTTGCGCGCACAGCCGGGCGCGACGGTGGATCCGGAGCTCGAATGGCTGGTTCGCTACGGTGCGGCCGAGGCGGCCGGCATGGCCGTGACCGTCGACCTGCCCGAACCGGGCGCACCGGTAGACCGGTTGTACGTGATCGGCGTCCGCACCGCAGAGAGTCCGCAGGACGGATCCGCCGCGGTCTCGGACCTGCTTCGCGCACATGCGTTCTCCGACGGCCTCGCCTTCATTCCCGTCGGCACCGCCACCAACAACACGCCGGCCGCCAGATCCGCGTGGAGCCGCGTGGCCAACGCCCCGGGGCAGCCGTCCGCCGATCCTGTTTCATTGGCCGGCTACTCGGATGCCGGTGTGCTGTCGACCGCGCTCGACATCGACACAGCCGTGCTCACCGGACTCGACGGCGCCACCTCGACAGGTCAAGAAGCGGCAGCGGCATTCGCGACCGCGTTGTGGCCTGTGACGTGGGGGGCATTCCTGGACAAGGCCCTGGTGCCGACCGCGTCCGGCGGCGGCCTGCCGGTCGCGGTCAGGGAGGAGGTCCGGACCCACGCGATCAACCATGTCCGCGGACGCGGACCGCTGCCATCGCTACGGGTGGGAAAGCAGCCGTACGGCGTGCTGCCGGTGAGCGCCCATGGGGCGGCGTGGAATTCCATCGAGGGCGGGCCGGTCGACACGGGGCTGGCCGCGCTGCTGGCGCGGATCCGGCCGCTGTGGCGGAAAGCCGCCGCACACGTCCCGACGGTGACATCCGGCGACATCGAGCATGACCTGCCGCTCATCCTCGGCCATCAGCCGGTGTCTCGAGCCTTACGGGTCCGTACCGCGCTCTCCTCGGATGAGGCCGGCGATGTCATCGTTCCCGGTCTGGACGCGGTGAAGAATATTGCGGCACAGACTGTCTTATCGGTCGCCCTGACGAAGCTGATCGGGGCCGACCCCGGCTTGTGGGTGACGCCCGACGCATTGGGGGAACCCGCGCGTAATCTCGCGCTTCCACTCGCCGACGACAGCGATCCGGCGTTCTGCGAAGCCCTCGTGGCGCAGCGTAATCCACCAGACACATCGAGTGTCTTGCAGGCACTGCTCGGCCTGGCCGAGGCCAAGGTGCGGCGCGAGGTCGAAGAGTTCCTGACCGAGCGACGCCTGCCCCGACTGCTGGAATGGCTGCAGTCCGCCTCCGACGTGCTCGGCGAGGACACGGTCGGGTTGGCGTCAGAGGCACTGCGTGTGCTGGGCGAAGGTGGGTGGGACGAACTCGACCTCTACCGCGGTGCGGCCGCTCGGGTCGAAGACGCAGTGGGATTCTTCGATCCTGCACGATTCTCGGCGCGGTTCCCGATGGCGGCGCTTCGCCCGCACCCGGTGGACCGGATCAGGGAGGTCACCGAGGGAGCGCGGGTGGCGGCGGGTGCGCTGCGGGCGGCTCAACAGTTCGCTGAGATACGGGCCGCGATCAAGCGAATAGGAGCTGTCGAGGACACCGCCGCGCGGGCCCTGCTGCTGGCGGAGAACCTCGACTGTGCTTCGCATCGCCTCGACGCGTGGCTGACGTCGCTGCCCGCGCGCCGCCTGGCCCGCGCCCGCGACGGAGGCGTGGACGGTCTCATTGTCGGAGCGTTCGGCTGGGTCGAGAACATCGACATCAGCCCGCCGACCGGCGGCGGCCCGGTTTACCGGGCACCCGGCGACGGCGGCTATGTGCTGGCCCCGTCACCGGCGCACGCGGCCACCGCCGCGGTGCTCCGAGGCGCCCGGCTCACCCATGATCCCGGGGACGCGGGTGATGCGGCGCTGGACATCGACCTGTCGAGCACCAGGGTGCGTGCCGCGCTGTCGGTGATCGACGGAATGCGCTCCGGCCAGTCACTCAGCGCACTGCTCGGGTACCGGCTGGAACGCTGGATGCACGAATCGTCATTACCCCTCAACCGGTTCATCTACTGTCTGCGCTCTGCTGCGCCGCTGACCGCAGGCAAGTCCACGGACCGCGCTCCCGGTGCGGTGCCCTCCACGCTCGAATCCGTGGCCGCCAGCGAGGTGGTTGACGGTCTGCGACTGCTGGAGCTGAATCGCTCGGACCCGGTCCAGATCCTGGACCGGCTCAACGATCCGCCCACCGGGTATCGCCGCTATTTCGACTCGACCCCATGGTCACCGCCTACGCCCCCTCAGCGAACAGCGATCAGCGACCTGATCGAGCGGCTCGACCGGCTACACGACGCGGTCGCCGATGTGCTGCTCAGCGAATCGGTACACCAGCTGGTGTCGGGGTCGTCAGCGCGTGCGGCGGCCGCCATGGATGCACTAGCCGGCGATGCGATCCCTCCAGACCCGGAGGTGGTCCGAACGCCGAGATCCGGTGTGGCACTTGCGCACCGGCTGATGACGATGTTGCCGACCGCTGCGGGCGCAGGCGACTCCGGCTGGGCCGATGGTATGCGCCGGTCGGCTCATCCCGGTCTCGAGAGGTGGGCGCGCGATGCGCTCGGCGACGCCGACCGCATCGTGCTCGCCACCGATGCAGGAAACGGCGCGACGGCGACGCTGGCCGACGCCGGCATCGGTGCGCTCGACTTCGTTGCCGTCGCGGCCGGTGGTGATGACGCACAAAGCTTTTGGGCCTGGCTGCGGCGGAGGGTCGACGCGGAGCTGCCGAACCAGCCGCTGCCTCGCCCTGCCGGACTTGCCGGGGATCTACTCACGTTCGGCGAAGCATGGGCGTTGGCCGGGTCATTGCGGCGGATGCTCGCCCATGCCCGCGCGGCGACCGCCGCCGACCTCACCCGAGCCAGCGACGCGGCGGTCGCTTCACTCGCCGGCGACAGGAATGCGCAGGGCGCGATGCCGCGGCCGGTGGACCGCGCCGAGCTGCGCATCCGCGCCGGTGCGGCGGTCGACGCGTTGCGCACCACCGCCGAGCTGCCCGGCGACACCGTCGAATATGCCGACGCGCTCGCGCTTTTCGGCATCGGGTCCTCGGTCGACACCGCAGCGCTGCCGGCCGAGCAACTCACCGCGCACGTAGCCGCCTTGCGGACCGCAGCGACGGCGCGGGCCGCGACCGCCAAAGCGTCGCTCGACGCGTACGACTCGGCACCGCCATCGTCGGACACCGCGTGCTTGACTGCGCTGGCCGACGTGGTACAGACCGTCTTCGACGACCGGCTGCCATTTTCGCCGCGACTGGTTCCGACGGGATCCCCGGACGGGTTCGTCACGGCATTGCGGGCGGGGGTTCGGGTCAGCGCGGAGAACCGCCCGGTCACCGACGCACGCGATGTGCGGCCATGGCTGACCCGGTACTCCAGGGTGCGGCCAGGCGCACAGCGATTCGCCGAGACGCTGCTGCTTCGCGAAGCGCTGGGCCCGCGCCGCACGTTGCGGGTCGCACAGCTCTCGGCCGCCGACTTCGGCACCTGGATCGGACTGCCTTTTCCGCAGGACGCGGGTCCGCCGGCTCATCCTGTCACCGGGATCGTCGTCGAAGCGCCGAATCTACCAGCATGCAGCGGATGCGTTGTCCGCGTTGGTAATCGACGAGTGGGCCGAAGTCGTGCCGCACCGTACCGAGATTCGCGACCCCGCCACCGGGGAACCGACCGGGGACACTCGGGAGCTCCACACGGCCGGACTCGCCGTGCACGCCAACAGGCCCAATGCCCGTGCCCCCCAATGCATGTTGCTTGCGGTGAGTCCCGACGGTCAGTCGTGGTCACCGGACAAGGTCGTCGATGTGCTGGCGAACACCATGGACATGGCGCGTGAGCGCGCAGTGTCACTCGAGCAGGTTCCGCTCGTGGGACGGTTGCTACCTGCGACGTACGTTCAGGACTGGTCCTTGCAGGGCGAGCCGGTCTTGGACCTACATCTCCTACTCGCCGAATCCGCCGTGCGCGCGGCCGTGCTCGGCTACGTTGCGGAAAAGGACTGAGGCACATGGTGAATCCGATCGTCGCGAGGGCCTGGAACACAGCACTTCTGCCGATGATCACCCGCGCGCCGTCATGGACCCGGTTGGAACCACAGTCTGTCACCGGTGATCCCTCGTTCGGGTTGGCCGCCGCCGTGCACGACCCGCTGTGGCTGCTCACCCGGCAATGGCAGTTCGGCGAGTTCGCCGGTGAGGACGCAGGCACCCCGCTTGCCGTCCGCGTCGATGCCGACGTCCGCGCGCTCGACCGCTGGCAGCCGGGCGACTGGTTGGCCGAGCAACCGGTCGGCCCTCGACCGCTGACGGACGACCCGCTCGATGTGCTGGTAGAGCGGGAACCCGCCGCAGAACTCGGCCTGCGGATGCGGGCCGAGGCAGGCGCCGCCTTGATTGCAGCATTGCGGGACGCGGAATTGGCCGACGCCGCGACTACCGTCGCCGCTCGGGCGCCGCTCGCCGTCGACGAGCCACCAGCCGCTGGCCAGGTTTCGCCGGGACCGACCTGGACCGCGGTCACCGCGATGCTACGCGGCCGTGCGGTCGATGCCGAGACTGTGCGAGAGGCACTGGAGTCGGCGCCGGCCGGGTCACTGCCCGCGTGGCTGGACGGGCCCGACCGCGCGGCGATACTGGAGGTGACCGGCCGTTGGATGACGTGGTATCGGGAGTTGACGACGGAGGCCGATGCCCCGTCGTCGTGGCTGGGTCCCCGACTGGAGCACCGCTACAGCGTCGGCGTCGGCGACGTCTCGCTGCGTGCGCCCGAGGCGGGCAGCGGAATCGCCGACTGGTGGTCATTTGACGTGGGAACCGGTGGGTTGGGCGGTGGTGCCGCGCCACCGGCCGAACCGCTCATCCACCGGTCGGTCGCGACGCCGTTGCGCTTTCCGGGGATGCCCGCCGACCGGTTCTGGGAGTTCGAGGATGCGCACGTCGACATCGGTGCGCTGGAATCCGATCCGCACGATCTGGCCAGGCTGCTGGTGGCCGAATGCGCACTCGTCTACGGCTGCGACTGGCTCGGCCTGCCGATCGACGTGCCCGCCGGCTCGCTGGTGACGGTTCGCGAAATCACCTACCGAACCACCTTTGATGAGACATACCGGGTGGCAGACAACTCCGATGCCGTCACGCCCGACGAGCCGTGGCGGATGTATGTGATCACCCCACCCGACAAGGCGTGGGAGCACCGCGCCGCCACGCCCCACGAGGTGGGCGCGTTGACAGGTCTGCTGATTGCTCCGGTGTCGGCCACGCGGGTCGAGGGTCCCGCCATCGAGGAGGTGCTGTTCCTTCGCGATGAGGCCGCCAACCTCGGGTGGGCGGTGGAACGCGTCGTCGAAGACCGTGCGGGCGATCCGCGGCTGCGGGTCGCTGAGCGACACCACGAGTCGGTGGAGGCGCAGGACCGAGTGCCCGGGGCCGAGCTGGACTATCTCTTGCAGACCTCGGTACCCGAATGGTGGATTCCGTACGTTCCGCAAGTGGCCGGCGCCGTGGACGTGCTGCGGCTCGAGCTGGCCCGTGGCGCGATGCTGCGCTTCGGCCCGGGTCTTCCGGACGACGGAGAACCGATCCGCCCGCGTGGTCGCCTACTGAACGGCAGCGACCTGAGCCGTATCTTCGACGCCGAGTTGCCGCGGGAAGGTGTTCGCGTGCAACGGATTCCGATGTTGTCTCGACGGTCGGACGGCCGCTACGACCTGTGGACGGCGCGCCGGGTCAACATCGGGCGCGGCGAGGGGCGCAGCGGCCTGGAGTTCGACTCGGCGATACCACGTCCCGCGCCTGGGTGACCGACCGCCCTGGCAGGATGGCGAGCATGCCCGCTGCTCCCCTGGTGCTGCTCGACGGCGCCAGCATGTGGTTTCGCTCCTATTTCGGGGTGCCCGCCAAGATCACCGCACCCGACGGACGACCGGTCAACGCCCTGCGGGGCTTCGTGGATGCGGTCGCGGCGGTGATCACCCGCGAGCGGCCCGCTCGCCTGGTGGTGTGCCGCGACGACGACTGGCGACCGCAGTGGCGGGTGGATCTCATTCCGTCGTACAAGGCGCACCGCGTCGCGGAGGAAGAACCCGCGGGCCAGCCCGACATCGAAGAGGTGCCCGACGACCTCACCCCGCAGGTCGACATGATCATGGAGGTCCTGGACGCATTCGGCATTTCCACCGCGGGCGCGCCGGAATGTGAGGCCGACGACGTGCTGGGCACACTGGCCGCCCGCGAGCGCAAAGACCCCGTCGTCGTCGTGAGTGGCGACCGCGATCTGCTTCAGCTGGTTCGCGACGATCCAGTGTCGGTGCGGGTGCTCTATCTCGGTCGCGGGCTGGCGAAGGCGACGAAGTACGGGCCCGCCGAGGTCGCCGAGCAGTACGGCGTCCCGCTGGACCGGGCGGGACCGGCATACGCCGAACTGGCGTTGATGCGGGGCGATCCGTCCGACGGGCTGCCGGGCGTGCCCGGCGTCGGCGAGAAGACGGCAGCCACACTGCTGGCCCAGCACGGCTCGCTGGAAGGCATTCTGGCCGCCGCCCACGACCCGAAATCGAAGATGTCCAAGGCGTATCGGACGAAGCTGCTGGCCGCCACCGACTACATCGAGGCCGCCGGACCCGTGGTCAAGGTGGCCACCGACGCCGACGTCAGCTTCTCCACGCCGAATCGACGATCTGCCACTGGCAGCCGAGCATCCGCGAAAGGTGGCAAAGCTCGCCGAGCAGTACGGCGTGACGTCATCGATCGGCCGGCTGCAGAAGGCGCTCGACGGGCTGCCGGGCCGCGATTAGTTACTTGGGTCGGCCGACCTCGTAAGTGCCGTCGTCGTCCTGGAACGTCACCGTCACCTGCCGCTTGGTGCCGTCGATGCTGACCTCGCAGTCGAAGGTCTCACCCTTCTTGACCGTCGGGCTCTCGCCGTTGTTGCACTTGACGTCCTTGACGTTCTTGGCGCCGTAGCCGTCGGACTCGTCGGTCAGGATCTGCTGGACACCGGACTGCGCCGAGTTGACGTCGAGCTTGGTGGTGACGAAGAAGCCCGGCTTCCAGAAGCCCAGCACCAGCACCACCGCGACGACCAGCGCGGCCAGCAGGCCGACAATGCCACCGACGAGGGCCATCGACCGCTTGGAGCCCTCCGCCGCCTCAGGCGCGGTGTACTGGCCGTATTGACCGTATTGCCCTGGCTGCTGGCCGTACTGGCCGTACTGTCCCGGCTGCTGGCCGTACTGCGGATAAGCCTGCTGGCTGTAGTCGGCGGTCGGCTGCTGGCCGAACTGCTCGGTCGGCGGGTACTGCTGCGGAGGCGGGTAGGACGGCTGCTGACCGGGCTGCTGGTAGGAGGGGTACTGCTGTGGCGAATACGCAGGCGGCTGCTGCCCCCAGGGCTGGTCCTGGCCGGGTGTCGACTGCTGCCAGGCCGGCGGCTGGTTGGACGGGTCGCTCGACGGCTGGTCCTGGCCGGGTGTCGGCTGCTGCCAGGCCGGCGGCTGGTTGGACGGGTCGCTCGACGGCTGGTCCTGACCCGGCCACGGCTGCGTCTGGTCAGGCCCCTGCGGTCCGCTCATCGTCTCTCCCTGGTTTCCCTATTGGTCGCTGATCTTGGCAACACCCTACCCTGCATCAACAGCCACGACGCCGCGTCGAACGTCGTTGATGGCGCGTTTCGCCGCGGCACGAAGCTCGGGTGTGGGCGCCGCATTGCGGACCTGGTCTGCCAGATCGAGCACCTGGCGGCACCAGCGCACGAAATCGCCCGCAGACTGGGGGTACCTCCCGCTTGCGGGGGAGGGCGCACCCGTGCGCCCGATATCGGACGCGTCGAGCGCTGCGGCCAGATCGCCGGTGGTGGCCCATCGATAGACGGCGGTGACGAAGCCTTCGTCGGGCTCGCGACTCGGTGCGAGCCGGTGCCGCTGCTCGTCGGCCCGCAGCTCGGCGGCGAACCTGCGGGTGTCGGCCAGCGCGCGGCGCAGATTGGCGGTCGGAATATCGGCGGCCGCAGGGGTGCCGGGCGAGTCGCCTCGGGACTCGTAGAGCACCGCCGACAACACCCCCGACAGCTCCGCGGGCGTCAAGCCCTCCCACACGCCCCCGCGCAGGCACTCGGCCACCAGCAGGTCGCTTTCGCTGTAGATCCGGGCCAGCAGGCGGCCGTCGTCGGTCACGCGTGGGTCGCCGTCCCTGTCGTGGATGAACCCGCGCTCGGTGAGCAGCACGACGATGCGGTCGAAGGTTCGGGCCAGCGAGTTGGTGGCCGCGGCCACCTTCTGCTGAATCTGGGCGTTGTCACGCTCGATGCGCAGATATCGCTCGGCCAGACGGGCCTTCTCCTCCCGGTCGGCGAGGCTGTGGGCGCGATGGCGCACCAGCTGATCGCGCAGGCCCGCCAACTCGGGGTCGACGTCGTGCTCGCGTGGTGGACCGCTTCGCTTGCCTCGCGGGACATCGATCCCGGCGGTAGCCGACCGCAGCGCTGAGGCCACATCGCGCCGCACCCGCGGCTGCCGGTGCTCCACCCGCTTGGGCAACGTCATCGACCCGATCTTCGCCGATGCGCCCGAGTAGTCGGTCGATGAAATGCGGCCGGCCCAACGGTTTTCGGTCAACACCAGCGGTCGCGGGTCATCGCCGTCCCGAGCGGGTTCGAGCACCACGGCCAGCCCGGAACGGCGCCCGTTCGCGATGTTGATGATGTCGCCGCGACGCAACGACGTCAGCGCGTCATTGGCCGCCTTGCGACGCTGCAGCCGCGATGCTCGCGCCTGCGCCCGCTCACGTTCGGAGATCGCCGCGCGCACCCGCACATACTCGAGAATCGGGGCGTCTCTGCCGCCGAGTTCGGCGGCTATCTCGTCGAGCATCCGCTCGCCGCGGTCGATGCCACGCACCAGCCCGGACACCGATCGGTCGGCCTGGAACTGCGCGAAGGACCGCTCGAGCAACTGGTGAGCCTGCGTCGGGCCCATCTGGTTCACCAGGTTGATCGTCATGTTGTACGACGGCGCGAACGAGCTGCGCAGCGGGAAGGTTCGGGTGGAGGCCAGGCCTGCGACTTCCGCGGGTTCGACGTCCGGACTCCACAGCACCACGGCGTGGCCTTCGACGTCGATGCCGCGCCGCCCGGCTCGGCCGGTCAACTGCGTGTACTCCCCCGGCGTCAACTGGACGTGCTGCTCGCCGTCGAACTTGACCAGCCGCTCCAGGACCACTGTGCGTGCGGGCATATTGATACCCAAAGCCAGTGTCTCCGTGGCGAATACGGCCTTGACCAATCCTTCGGTGAACAACTCCTCAACGGTGTGGCGGAACACCGGCAGCATTCCGGCGTGATGGGCGGCCAGGCCGCGCAGCAGCCCCTCCCGCCACTCGTGGTAGTCCAGCACCACCAGGTCGGAGTCGGACAGGCCGACGCACCGGCGGTCGACGACCTCGGCGATGCGGGCGCGCTCGTCGTCGGTGGTCAACCGAAGCGACGACCGCAGGCACTGTTTGACCGCGGCGTCGCAGCCGGCACGGGAGAAGATGAACGTGATGGCGGGCAGCAGCGCTTCGTGGTCCAGCGTCTCGACCACGTCGGGCCGCGACGGCGTTCGGTAGATGCTCGGACGACCACGATGGCCGCCGCGGCCGCGCGGACGCCAGTCGGCCAACCGGTCGGCCTCTCGGCGATGTGCGATGTGCCGCAACAGTTGCGGATCCACCAGCAGCTCGCGACCGTTCTTCGCCGCATCGCCGGACCGGTAGTCGAACAGGTCGAACAACTTCTTGCCAACCATGACGTGCTGCCACAGCGGGACTGGCCGGTGTTCGTCGACCACCACCGTGGTGTCCCCGCGCACGGTCTGGATCCAGCCGCCGAACTCCTCGGCATTGCTGACCGTCGCCGACAGGCTGACCAGGCGCACATCTTCGGGCAGGTGCAGGATCACTTCCTCCCACACCGCGCCCCGCATCCGGTCGGCGAGAAAGTGCACCTCGTCCATCACGACATACGAAAGGCCGTGCAGCGTAGACGAATCCGCATAGAGCATGTTGCGCAGCACTTCGGTGGTCATCACCACCACCGGCGCATCCCCGTTTATCGACTGGTCACCGGTCAGCAGACCGATGCGTTCGGGACCGTAGCGGCGCACCAGGTCGGCGTGTTTCTGGTTGCTCAGCGCCTTGATCGGCGTGGTGTAGAAGCACTTTCGGCCCGCGGCGAGCGCCAGGTGAACCGCGAACTCCCCTACCACCGTCTTGCCGGCGCCGGTGGGCGCGCACACCAGGACCCCGTGCCCATCCTCCAGCGCCGAGCAGGCGCGACGCTGAAAGTCGTCGAGTGAGAACGGCAGCTGTTGGGTGAAGAGGGCGAGCTCGCCGCTAAGTGGCGTCGTCATCGACCACAACCCGTGACGGGGTGGACACGGCGGTCGGCGGCTCGATCGGCTCGACTCCGCCGATCACCGCCGCCTGCTCCTCGGGGATGTCGTCGATGGCCTCGCGACGCGCCTTGCGCTTGTCGTGAATGCGGGCGATCTGGATGGCGATCTCCAGCAGCATTGTCAGGGCCAGTGCCAGTGCCAGCATTGAGAAGGGATCCGAACCCGGAGTGAAGAATGCGGCGAACACGAACAACCCGAAGATCAGGCCCCGCCGCCACGCCTTGAGCCGCTCGTAGGTCAGCACCCCGACCAGGTTGAGCATGACGATCAGCAGCGGGAACTCGAAGCTGAAGCCGAACACCAGCAGTAGGTTGATCAGGAAGCCGAAGTACTGATCGCCGGACAACGCGGTGACCTGGACGTCGCTGCCGACTGTCAGCAGGAAGCCCAGCGCCTTGGACAGCACCACGTACGCCAGCACCGCGCCCGCGATGAACAGCACCGCGCCGACGCCGACGAACGCGACCGCGAACCGCCGCTCCTTCCGGTAGAGACCGGGCGTGATGAACGCCCACACCTGGTACAGCCAGACCGGGCAGGCCAGCACGATGCCCGCGGTCAGGCCGACCTTGAGGCGCAGCATGAACTGGTCGAACGGGGAGGTCGCAAGCAGCCGGCACGCTCCGTCGGGTGTGATGTCGGCGCGCGCGGACTGCGGCAGGGCGCAGTACGGGCCACGCAGCCATTCACCGAGACTGGGCAACCCCAAAAAGCCGTGGCTGTACCAGAAGAACCCGGCGATCGTCGTCACCACAATCGCGGCGAGCGCGATCAGCAACCGGTTGCGCAGTTCAGCCAGATGGTCGACGAGCGACATCGTCCCGTCCGGATTGACGCGCGCACGACGTCGGCGCGGATCCAGCCTCTTGAGGAATCCGGGGGTTTGCACGGAGCTTGCCTATAAACCTATGAACACGCCTGTCGACGCGGCGTCTTGCCACGGTCGACGATCGACGGTGGTCAGGCCGGGCGCTTGTCGGTGGGCTCGGATTGCGGATCCGGCGTGTCGACGCGCTCCGATGCGATCGGGGTCGGGGTCGCGGGTGGCGCCGCGGCTTCCGGCGTGGAGTCGGACTGCATCTCCTTGATCTCCGACTTGAAGATCCGCATTGACTTACCGAGCGAACGGGCCGCGTCGGGGAGCTTCTTGGCGCCGAAGAGCAGGACGAAAACAGCGATGACGATTACCCAATGCCAGGGTTGTAGACCGCCCAATTTGGTCACCTCCAGACGTCTGGGGCGAGTCTACTCGCCCGCACCGTCGACGCTGACCCCGTACGCGCGCAGTGCCGCCGCGGCGGAGTCGCGGACACGCTGGGCCAGCGACTCGGGTGCCAGCACCCGCACCCCCGAACCGAAGCCCAGCACGAAACGGGCCATCCATTCGTCGGATGCGTAGGTCATCGCGGCCTCGCACGCCCCGTCGGGCAGTTCTGAGACCACCCGCAACGGGTAGTAGTCGAACATCCAGGACGCCGAGCGGTCGATGAGCAGCGTCGCCGACGGTAGCGCGGGGTCCGCATCGAACAACGAGGTGTCCGGTGGCGCCGACACGGCGGGCTCCGGCGGCGCCGACGGCTCGTCGAGGACGTGCGCGTCCACGATCCGGTCGAACCGGAACAGCCGCACGCCCTCCGCCGAGCGGCACCACGCCTCCAGATAGCTGTGTTCGGCCACCAGTACCACCCGGATCGGGTCGACGACCCTGCTGGACAGCACGTCGTGGGAGGCCGAGTAGTACTCGATCGACAGCGCGTGGTTGCCCCGCACTGCGGCCCGCACCGCGGCCACGGCCTGGCTTTCGACGGGGGCCGGCTCGTCGACCGCCTCGCCGGCCCCGTGGTTGACGGTGCCCGCGGCCGACTCGATCTTCGCGATCGCACTGCGCGCGGCCTCGGGGTCGACCATCCCCGGCACGTCGACCAACGCGCGCAGCGCGACGAGGACACCGGTGGCCTCCGGCGAGGTCAGCCGCAGCGGGTGGTCGATGCCCGCGGAGAAGGTGACCTCGATGGTGTCACCGGAGAATTCGAAGTCGATCAGGTCGCCGGGGCCGTAGCCGGGCAGGCCGCACATCCACAACTGGTTGAGGTCGTCGCGCAGCTGCTTCTCGGTCACGCCGAGGTCGGATGCGGCCTCGGCGTAGGTGATCCTCGGGTTGGCCTGGAAGTACGGCACCATGTTCAGCAGCCGGACCAGCCGAGCCGATACGGGGCTCATGCCTCGACTCCCGCCTGGGCACGCAGCCGGTCCAGCACCTCGTCTCGAAGGGCCTGCGGCTCCAGCACCACGGCGTCGGCGCCGTAGCTGGCGATCTCACGGGCCAGCCGGTCGGTCATCCCGATGTCGATGCTGATCTCCTCGCCGTCGCGGCCGTCGTGCGCGCGCGGACCCAGTACGACGGCCCCGCGGCGCAGCGCGGTGCCGCGCCCGTCGGCGACCCATACCCTGGCCTGCGCTCCGGTCGGCGTCTCATCGATCACCTTGTGCACGATCTCGCGCAGGTTCACCCCGTCGGGCGGCTTGACGGCATCGGGCGGACCGATGGCCGTCACGTCGGCGCCGATGCGTGACAGCCGGAACGTACGGGTGGCGTCGCGGTCGCGGTCATGGCCGACGAGGTACCAGCGCCCGCGATCGGTGACGACGCCCCACGGTTCGACCGTGCGGACGGTGTAGGGCTCGCTGCGCGCAGGCCGGTGCGGAAACTGCACGGCCTGACCGGAGTTGATGGCGGACAACAGGATTCCCAACACGTCCTCGGAACCGCGGATGCCCGGCATCCCTGCTGTCGACGTGATGGCCACACCCGCGTCACCCGCGTCGACGTCCACACCGGCGGCCCGCAGCTTGAGCAGTGCGCCCTGGGTCGCGGTGATCAGCTCCGGCGACTCCCACAGCTGGGTCGCCACCGCCACGGCGGCGGCTTCGTCGGCGGTCAGGTCGACTGCGGGAAGCGCATAGGCGTCGCGGTTGATGCGGTAGCCCTCGGTCGGGTCGAACTGCGATATCCGTCCGGTCTCCAGCGGGATACCTAGGTCGCGCAGTTCGTTCTTGTCGCGTTCGAACATCCGCGAGAACGCCTCATCGCTGGCGCTGTCCGAGTAGCCGTACACGATCTCGCGGATCCGCTCGGCACTGATGTAGGTGCGGGTGGACAGCAGCGCGATGACGAGATTCATCAGCCGCTCGACTTTGGAGATCCCCACTCGCGTCAGCCTAATGTGCAGGGGCCTGTGGCGAGCGCTCAGCCTGGTACGGAATTTCGCGCCGAAACCGTACACAGGTGAGCGCTCACGCGGCCGGGGTTCGCACGAGTTGGGCATCGATCCGGCGCACCATCACGTCGCGGTGCCGACGGACATCGTCGCTGACGATGGACACGACCCGCCAGTCGATCTCCTCGAGGGCGGCTCTCTTCTGGCGATCCCTCCGTAGCGCCTCTGGTGAGCTGTGCCAATCGAATCCGTCGTATTCAACCGCGACCCTGCGATCCGGCCACGCAAAGTCGACTCGCCACAGTCGCCCGTCCCAGTCGACGATCTCGTACTGCAAGAGGGGTTCTGGTAGCCCGCCGTCGAGCATGACGAGCCGGGCTTCGCTCTCCATCGGCGACTCTGCCTCTGGCCGGGCACTTGAGAATGAGATCTCGAACCGTCACTATGCCGCGGCGGCCTGCCTGGGCTTTCGCAGCAGCCTGCAAGTCGCGGCGATCGCACGTCTGGCTTCGCAAGGCGGCATCGAGCGTTGCCAATGCGCGGGGTCGGCGCAGGCTCCGCGCGACCTCGACCGCGGTCCATCCGGGGGTGGTGAGCCGGCGACCGCGGTGGCTGGTCAGCGGTGCGCCTTCCCGGCGGTGCACCACCAAGCCAGTGTGGTCACGCAGTATGCCCGGGAGAACCTTCACCAGCTCGGCGCTCTTGAGCCGACGCTGCATCCCCCGGCGGCTCAGATGGAGCAAGATCTGAGCTGACGTCGCGACTCCGCCCTGCGCGGCGAAGACGGCGCTGAGCTCGGGCGGCATTCCGGCATTGTGGTTTGGGTCGGCGCGAAGTCGCCAGTTGGCCCTGTGGATAACGGCCGAGCGCTCATTGTTGTACAGATTTTCGGGCCGGAACCGTACAAAGCTGAGCGTTCGCGGACGAAACTACATGCTGGCGATGAGCCGCTTGACCCGTTCGTCGACCGAGCGGAACGGGTCCTTGCACAAGACGGTGCGCTGGGCCTGGTCGTTGAGCTTGAGGTGAACCCAGTCCACGGTGAAGTCACGGCCGGCTTCCTGCGCGGCGCTGATGAACTCGCCACGCAGCTTGGCGCGGGTGGTCTGCGGCGGCGTGTTCACCGCGTCTTCGATTTCCTCGTCGGTGGTGACCCGCGCCGCCAACCCCTTGCGCTGCAGCAGATCGAAGACGCCCCGGCCGCGTTTGATGTCGTGGTAGGCCAGGTCGAGCTGGCTGATCTTGGGATCGGACAGCTCCATGTTGTAGCGATCCTGGTAGCGCTGGAACAGCTTGCGCTTGATGACCCAGTCGATTTCGGTGTCGACCTTGGCGAAGTCCTGGCTCTCCACGGCGTCGAGCTGGCGTCCCCACAGGTCGACCACCTGCTCGATCTGGACGTTGGGTTCGCGGGTCTGCAGGTGCTCGACGGCTCTCGAGTGGTACTCGCGCTGGATGTCCAGTGCACTGGCCTGGCGGCCGCCGGCCAGTCGCACCGGGCGCCGACCGGTCAGGTCGTGGCTGACTTCGCGGATCGCGCGGATGGGATTGTCCAGCGAGAAGTCGCGGAACGGCACGCCGGACTCGATCATCTCCAGCACCAGCGCGGCCGTGCCGACCTTGAGCATCGTGGTCGCCTCGCACATGTTGGAGTCGCCGACGATGACGTGCAGGCGGCGGTACTTCTCGGCGTCGGCGTGCGGCTCGTCGCGGGTGTTGATGATCGGGCGGCTGCGGGTAGTCGCCGAGGACACGCCCTCCCAGATGTGCTCTGCGCGCTGGCTCAGGCAGAACGTAGCGGCCTTGGGCGTCTGCAGCACCTTGCCCGCGCCGCAGATCAGCTGGCGGGTGACCAGGAACGGCAGCAGCACATCGGAGATCCGGGAGAACTCGCCGGCCCGCACGATCAGATAGTTCTCGTGGCAGCCGTACGAGTTGCCCGCCGAGTCGGTGTTGTTCTTGAACAGGTAGATGTCGCCGCCGATGCCCTCGTCGGCCAACCGCTGCTCGGCGTCGATCAGCAGATCCTCCAAGACCCGCTCGCCGGCGCGGTCGTGGGTGACCAGCTGCACCAGGCTGTCGCACTCGGCGGTCGCGTACTCCGGGTGGCTTCCGACATCGAGGTACAGCCGCGCGCCGTTGCGCAGGAAGACGTTGGAGCTGCGGCCCCACGACACCACCCGGCGAAAGAGATAGCGGGCGACTTCGTCGGGGCTCAGTCGGCGATGGCCGTGAAAGGTGCAGGTCACACCGAATTCGGTCTCGATGCCCATGATTCGCCGCTGCACCTCAACGAGCTTACGGGGTGTGCTCGGGAGGTGAGGCACTAGCCGCGCCGAACGGAGCCGGCTGGCTCCCCGGCGTGCGCGCCGAGGCCTGTGGATAACGTCAGCGCCGCAACCCGGCGATCTGTCAGCATGAGGCAATGGGGGGAAACACCGGCAACACCGAGGTCGACCTGAGCGCGCTGCGTGCGGTCGCTGACCGCGTCACCGAAGCCGCTGATGCAATCGACGAAATACGTTGGCCCACAATGCCGACCGATGAGCTACCCGGCTCAGCTGTCGGCAGTGTCGCAGCGCCCGACCTGATCGCCGCCAAGCTCACCGACGTCATCGCGAACATGCGCGGGTGGGCGGTCGCGGCACATATGTCGGCCGACGCGTTCGAGCGCGCCGACCGGCGTGGGGCCGATCGCTTCGGTCGGCCGTGAGCCGGCCGACCGTCACACAGGCCGAGGCGTGGCAACCGGACTCGCTACTCCGGGTTGCCGACGCCTGGGATGCGGCCGCGGCCGATCTGCAGGCACGCGTCGACGCCGTCGTGCGCGGAATCGATGGCAGCCATGCCTTCTGGACGGGATCGGCCGCCGAGGCGGCCCGCCATCGCGGAGGGACGATCTCCTCGGGCGGTGCGGCGGCGACGCGCTGCCTAGTCACTGCCGCGGTCGCCGCCCGTGACGGCGCCGAGCAGATCTCAGCGGCGCAAGCCGATCTGCTGGACGTGGTGCGCGCGGCTCGGGCCGACGGATTCGTGGTCGCCGACGACGGCTTCGTCACCGGAGAGGCTACGTCCCCACTGCTTGTTTCGATCTCCGGCGGCAGCGCGGCGGTGACGCGCGACGTGCTCACGAAGCGGATCATCGATCTTCTCGACCGGCTCGGTGCAGCCGACACCGACACCGCCGAGGACATCGTCGAGGCGTTGAACCCGCCGCACGCTCCTCCTGCGCCGACGGCCCCGGCCGGTAGTTGGCCGGTGCCACTGGCCGACGTCGTCGCGGGCTGGTCGGCGATCGGCCAGGACCGGATCGCAGACCAGATCACCGCGATGACACCCGAACAGCGCCAACGCCTTATCGACGAGTTCCCCAAGCAGGTCGGCAACACCGACGGCGTGCCGTGGGCGATGAGGATCGCGGCCAACCGGGCCAACGTCGCGCAGGCGATCACCGACGAGCGGCGCGAGGGCAAGCCCGGGTCGGCGCAACGCATCGCGTTCTACCAAGGTCTGCTCTCCGAGGTCGACGACCCGGCCCGCAGCGGAGGCCGGGTGGATCGCCAGCTTCTCGCGTTCGACCCCGACCGCGCATCGCTGATCGAGCTCAACGGCAACCTGGCCACCGCCAAGAGCGTCGCCGTCATGGTCCCCGGGCTCAACACCACGATCGAGGAATCGGCCGCGAATACCAAGACTGCGAGGCGATTCGTGTCCGCGACCCGCGGCGAAGTCGCGGCGATCACCTATCTGGGTGGCCCGTTCCCGCGCGGTGACAACACCGCGACGGGTCTCGTCGAGGCGGCGGATCCGCACTACGCCCTGGACATGGCGCCACGCCTGGTGGCCTTCAGCGAAGATGTCGACCGCACGGTGGACGCCACCGGCCGTGACGTCCCCGTCACCTATATCGGCCACTCATACGGCGGCTCCATCATGGGAACCGCCGAGGTGTTCGGCCTGACCGCCGACCGCACGCTCTACCTGGCGGCGGCGGGAGCCGGCGTCGGCGTCGACGATCCGTCCGACTGGCACAACCGCAACCCCGATGTGCTGCGGTTCTCGATGACCGCCCCCGGGGACCTCATCGAGGCGGTGCAGGGCAGTCCGGCCAGCCCGCACGGCGCCGATCCCGACGATATGCCGGGCGTAATCCATTTGGCGACAGGTGATTACGATATCGGCCGACCGATGGCCGGGCCGAAGGCGCACGGCGACATGCTGAACGCACCGTCGGACTCCTGGCGCAACATACTGGCTGTGATCACCGGTGATTCGTCAACTCTGCACAAAGCGGGTTGAGCCTTGGCAAGATCTGACCAATGTCATCACGCGGCTCTCCGGTTGACGGGTTCCGGTTGGCGTTCGACCGGCACGGATCGCCCGGCGCGCCACCGGTGGTGCTGCTGCATGGTTGGCCGGGCAACCGCCACGACTATCGGCGGGTCGTCCCGCTGCTGACGGATGCCGCCGATGTCATCGTTCCCGATCTGCGCGGGTTCGGTGGATCCGACAAACACGCGGTCGACGTGCGCCACTTCTACAGCGCCAGCGCACAGGCGAGCAGCGTGGTGGGGCTCATCAACGAACTTCGACTGACCGATGTCGTGCTCGCCGGCTACGACGTGGGCAGTCGCATCGCGCAGAGCGTGGCGCGGATGTATCCCGAACTGGCCAAGGCGCTGGTGCTTTCACCGCCGCTGCCCGGGGTGGGCAACCGCGTGCTCACCCCGCAGGCCCAGCGTGAGTTCTGGTATCAGGCATTCCACCAACTGCCGCTGGCCGACCGGCTGATCGACGGCAACCTCGACATCGTGCGGGAGTACCTTCGCCATTTCTGGAGCCACTGGTCCGGCCCGAATTTCACTCTGCCCGAGGCAGATCTGGACCGGCTGGCCTCCGACTACGCACTGCCTGGCGCATTCACCGCTTCGATCGCCTGGTATCGCGCAGGCGCGGGCATGGTCGCGCAGTCGCTTACCGAGCTGCCCCCTGATCGCGCCATCAAGGTCCAGGCATCCACCGATGTGCTACTGCCGCAACACGATCCGCTGTTCCCATCCGCGTGGGCCGACCGGCTCGATGACTATTTCGTCGATGCCAAGCCACACCGCGTCGACGGCGTCGGGCACTTCACCCCGCTGGAATGCCCACAGGAATTCGCCAACCTCATCCTCGATCGCGTTCGACCCAGCCCAGGCGCCGGCTGATCACATCGGCTGCGGCCTGCGCAACCTATCCGGGCAGCATTCCGGCGTTGCGAACCCGCCGCTGCACGGCGACGATCTCCCGAAGTCCGTCACCCAGCAGGCTGCGATTCAACGGCGACAGTTCGGACATGGTGATCACGTCACCGGGCGTGTGTCCGGCCGCGAGCTGCTCGACCTGATGTGCCATACGCAGCCGCTGCAGCATGAGGAACACATCGCACAATGTCTGCGCATCGCGATCGCTGATCGCGCCAGCCTGCGCTGCGGCGCTGAGCCGGGCCGGCGTCGATGCGGAGGTGACGTCGGCACTCAGCCCGCCCCAGCGGGCGAGGTTGACGATCGGCGTCACCGCGTGGTGCTTGAGGTCGAATGTGCCGCTGCGCCGGGACAACACGTCGCGCAGCGACCGGGTCTTGACCCGCGTAGCCAGCGCAACGAGCCGTTGCAATCTCAACGCTTCCGAATGTTCGTCACGCATCCGGCGATACGCGGCGGGCACCGTGTGCAGCGTTGGGTCGCCCCACACGACGCGCGCGTCGATGAGCAATGAGGACATCATCAGAGCCTGATCGCGCACCCGATCTTCGAGCCAACCCTGCGCCGCGGAGAACCACTCGGACTGCGAACGCGCGAAGAGCGGGTCGAAGGCGACCGCGCCGTTGCGGTCCGACGGAAGGCCGCAACCACCTAGGATCTCGTGCGTGCGAACGGCGATCGCACGCAACCGCTCGCTCTCCGATGACATGTCATCGCGCCACGACAGCGCGCTGTCGACGTCGGAGGACGGCATCGCCTCGCGGCGGGCGACGCTGCCGAGTGTCAGCCACGCAAACCCGTCGACGCCACCAGCCTCGGCTAGAGCCAGTTCGAGTGCCCTGCGTACCAGGCTGTCGATGACGACGGACAGGATCGCGCTCGTCGCAGACGCCTTGGTGCCATTGCGGAACAGATCCGCCGCCACCCCGGTCACCCGCTGCCCGACGTCTTGCAGTTCGGCGGCGTCGCTCGCCAGCCCGATCGAGCGTCGCAGTGTGAAACTCTGCCGGGCCGAGGCGGCCAGCAGGTCGACCTCTTCCAGCACACCGACCACCTCATCGCGCGATGTCACGACCGGCATGTGGCGCAGGCCGCACTCCAGCATCTCCATCAGCGCTGCCTCGGCAGTCAGATCCGCGGTGACCCTGCGTGCCGGTGCGCTCATCACCTGGGTGACCGGCGCGTCGATCGCGACACCGGCGGCGACCACCCTGGCACGCAGGTCGTGATCGGTGAAGATCCCCAACTCGCCGTCCGGCAACCGGATCAGCGCATAGGACACGTGATGTTCGGTCATCCGGCACACCGCGTCTCGCACCGACGCGTCGGACCCGACAATCAGCACATCGCCACCGACCAGTTCGCCGACGGGTCTGCTGTCGGTCGCCGGCGCAATCGTCGGTTGATCGGCACGACCCACGTTCCACGCCGTCGATGCCAGGAAAGCCAGACCCGCGGGTCTGGCGAACTGCGCCCGCATCAACGCACCCGGCAACCGGATCAGGGTGCTCGGAATGGCGGCACGCACCACGAACTCCATTCCGCCGCCGGTGAGCAGCGGCGTATAGCCGAAGATCCCGCCATCGGTGACGGTGTCGATCGTGGTGCCGTCGGCGGTCGACTGCAGCGTCACCTGTCCCGCGCGGACCATCCAGACGTCGTCGGGCACCCGCGTCGCGTAGTCGGCGACGACGGCCCCTGCCGGGAAGTCCACCAGCACCGAGCCGGCTGCAAGAGTGGACAGTTCATCGTCGGACATCGCCTGGAACGGCGTGTGCTCGCCCAGGAACGACTTGAGCTCCCCGCCGGCCGAGCCGGCAATTGGCTCCCCGCCGGCCGAGCCGGCAATTGGATCCTGCGTGCGATCAGCTTTTTCGGATGAGGTCGGCACACTTCTCCGCCATCGTCATCACGGTGATGTTGGGGTTGACCGAGGGCATTTTCGGCATCGCCGAGGGGTCGACGACGCGCAGCCGCGAGGTGCCCTTGACTCGCAACTCCGGGTCGAGTACCGCCATCGGGTCGGTGGCCGAACCCATCCGCGCCGTCGCCGCGGGGTGATACACGGTGTTGTGGCATTGGTGGATGTAGTCGAGCAGTTCGTCGTCGGTCGTCGCGTCGGGACCCGGCGCGAGCTCGCGGGCCACCCACGCCGCCAGCGGCCGCTGCTCGGCGATGGTGCGGGCCAGGCGGACACCGGTCAGCATGATCCGGTCGTCGTATCCCTCGAGATCGGTGAAGTACCGCGGATCGACGCGTGGCCGGTCGCGGAAGTCGCGGCTGCGTAGCCGGACAGTGCCCCTGGACCGGCCCTGAGTCACGTTGGGCGTCAGGCAGAGTCCGTTGTCGGTTGTCGGATAGCCACGGCGCAGCGTGTTCATGTCGAACGGCACACTGCCATAATGCATCATCAGGTCGGGCTGGAGGCAGCCGTCGTCGACGGTGGTGAACAACCCGATCTCCCACCACTGCGTCGATGTCGTCACCATTGGCCGCGACGCCTCCCAGAACACCAGGCGCTCGACATGGTCGTCGAGGTTCGATCCGACCCCTGGCGAATCGACGCGCACGGCGATGCCGAACTCCCGCAGGTGCTCGGCGGGCCCGATTCCCGAGAGCATCAACAACTTCGGGGTGTCGATCGCCCCAGCCGTGACGATGACCTCCCGCCGCACCGAGACCGCGTCATATCCCGTGAGATCGGGCCGCTGGTACCGGACTGTTCTCGTGCCGCCAGAGCCGCATGGTGGTGGTCACCTCGGTGGCGTGCTCGGACTTCCACGCGGTGGATACGCGGTGGATACCTGGAAGTACGCGTGCAGCTTCTCGATGGCGCCCAGGTCCGGATTCTCGACGACCGGCACCCAGCGCCGCCGAGCCACTTTCACCCATCGACTCGACGATTCCGTCGAGCAGCGCCTTCTTGGAGTCGAAGTGGTGGTAGAGCGCGCCCTTGGACATCTGCAGCTGGGTCAGCACGTCCTGGATGGTCATTTGCTCGTAGCCCTTGTCGTGCATGAGCTGCACCCGGGCGTTCGCCCGGGTAATCGGCCTGTTCCTCGTCGCGGTCACCGTCATCGTCGCCATCCGGCCGCCCGACCTGACAGGACTGGTGAACGACCTGTTCAGCAGCTCCGTGCTGCCTTGGATGCTGGGCGCGATGATGTTCGTCTGCGGGCTCGTCGTCATCGCCTTCCACCAGTACTGGTACAGCCCGCCCGCCATCGTGATCTCGGTATTCGGCTGGTTCGTGGCGCTGCGCGGGCTGACCCTGATGGCCTTCCCCACGACGATCGAGACCGGCGCCGGGGAGACACTCGCCAGCCCCGGTCTGCAGCTCGGCGCGCGGGCCTTCTTCCTTCTGCTCACCGCCATCGGCGTGTGGCTCACTTATGTCGGGTGGGTGTCACAGAGGGCCGAGGCGCCTGTGGATAACTTCAGCGCCGCGACCCGGTGATCTGCCAGCATGAGGCAGTGGGGAAACACCGAAGTCGATCTGAGCGCGCTGCGGGCGGTCGCTGACCGCGTCACCGAGGCCGCCGATGCGATCGCCGAAATGCGTTGGCCGACACTGCCGACCGACGAGCTGCGGGCTCAGCGGTCGGCAGTGTCGCGGCACCCGACCTGATCGCCGCCAAGCTCACCGACGTCATTGCGAACATGCGCGGGTGGGCGGTCGCGGCGCACATGTCGGCCGACGCTTTCCAGCGCGCTGACCGGCGTAACGCCGATCGCTTCCACCGGCCGTGACCCGGCCGACCGTCGCGCAGGCCGAGGCATGGCGCCCGGACTCGCTGCGCCTGGCGGCCGACGCCTGGGACGCGGCGGCGGTCGACCTGCGGGCACGCGTCGACGCCGTCGCGCGTGGCATCGATGGCAGCCATGACTTCTGGACCGGGTCCGCCGCAGAGGCGGCCCGCCATCGGGGCGGGACGATTTCCGCGGGCGGCGCGGCTGCGACTCGGTGCCTGATCACCGCAGCGGTTGCCGCCCGCGACGGCGCCGAGCAGCTGGCCTCGGCACGAGCCGACGTGCTGGACCTGGTGGCCGCGGCTCGCGCGGAGGGGTTTGTCGTCGCCGCCGACGGCTCGGTCGCGGTCGGCGATCCGCGCCCACTGGCGGTTGCGGTGTCCGGTGGAAGCGCGGCGGTGGCCCGCGACGTGCTGGCGGTGCGCGCCGGCGAGCTGACCCGGCCGATCATGGAGGCCCTCGACCGGCCGGGCGCCGCCGATGACGACACCGCCAAGGACATCGTCGAGGCGTTGAACCCGCCGCATGCTCCCCCGGCGCCGACGGCCCCGGCCGGGGCCTGGCCGGTTCCATTGGCCGACCTCGTCTCGGGCTGGTCGGCGATCGGCCAGGACCGGATCGCAAACCAGATCGCCGCGATGACACCCGAACAGCGCCAACGCCTTATCGACGAATTCCCCAAGCAGCTCGGCAACACCCGACGGTGTGCCATGGGCCATGCGGATCGCCGCCAGCAGAGTGTGGCCCGGATGCATCCCGATCTGGTGCAGGCCCTGTGCTCTCTCCCCTGCTGCCCCGCGCCGGCGAGCGTGTGCTCGCCGCGCAGGCACAGGGTGAGTTCTGGTATCAGGCTTTCCACCAGCTTCCGCTCGCCGCTCAGCTGATCGACGGAAACCTCGACGCCGTCCGAATACTTGCGGCACTTCCTTGGAGTCACTCACTCACCCACGGATGTGCTGTGGCCGGAGCATGATCCGCTGTTCCCGCCCGAGTGGGCGGACCGGTTAGAGCACTACTTCACCGATGTGCGGCTTCATTTGGCCGATGGTGCCGGGCATTTCACTCCGCTGGAGCGCCCCGAGCAATTCGCGGAGCTCATTCCGGTTCAACAGCCGACGTAGTTCACCGATACGTTCACGGCGAGCCCGCCGGTCGACGTCTCCTTGTATTTCGAACTCATATCGCGTCCCGTGGCGCGCATAGTGGCGATCACCTCGTCGAGGCTGACGCGGTGGACGCCGTCGCCGCGCAGCGCCATGCGCGCCGCATTGATGGCCTTTCCTGCAGATATCGCGTTGCGTTCGATGCACGGGATCTGAACAAGCCCGGCGATGGGGTCGCAGGTCAGCCCCAGGCTGTGTTCCATCGCGATTTCGGCCGCATTCTCGACCTGTTCCGGTGTGCCGCCGAGAATTTCGGCGAGTCCAGCGGCCGCCATGGACGACGCGGAACCGACCTCGCCCTGGCAGCCGACCTCGGCCCCGGAGATAGACGCCCGCTCCTTGTACAGCGACCCGATGGCGCCGGCGGTGAGCAGAAAGCGCACGGCCACGTCGTTTGGATCCGATACACCCGTCTCGGTGTAATGCACTGCGTAGTGCAATACCGCGGGGATGATTCCAGCAGCCCCGTTGGTCGGTGCGGTCACTATGCGCCCTCCCGACGCGTTCTCCTCGTTGACGGCGAGTGCCACTAGGTTTACCCAATCCTCGGCGTACCGGGGATCACGCTGTGGGTCTTCCTGATTGAGGCGTTTGTGCCACTGCCCCGCGCGCCGGCGTACCTCCAGCACGCCTGGAAGCAGCCCGGTGCGGCCGATGCCACGCTGCTCGCATTCCACCATGACGTCACGAAGGTGAAGCAGCTTGGCGCGCACCTCCTCGGCGCTGCGAGTGCGCAACTCGTAGTCGAGCATCACGTCGCTGATCGACCTACCCGAGACCGAGGCGAGCGCGAGCAGCTCTGCGGCCGAGGAGAACGAGGAGTCGTCCTCGTCGGCGATGACGGGATCGGTGGCCGCCTCGCCCTCGGTGACGACGAATCCGCCCCCGACGGAGAAGTAGGTCTGCCGATGCAGCGTGCTGTCGTCGGCGGCGTATGCGGTGAGCGTCATTCCGTTGGGGTGGTAGTCCAGCACAGACCGGGTGTACAGGGCGATGTCGTCCTCAGAAAGGGCGATAGGCACTCGCCCGCCGAGCATGATCTTGCCGGTATTGCGCAGCCGCTCCCGCCCGGATTCCATCTCCTCGGATTCGATCGTTTCCGGGCGGTGTCCCTCGAGGCCGAGCAGCACCGCAGGCAGCGTGCCGTGGCCCCGGCCGGTCGCCGCGAGCGACCCGTACAACTCCACCCGGACATCTGCAACCCGGACCAGCACCTCAGCCGCGTCGAGATCGGCGACGAAGTCCGCGGCCGCCCGCATCGGACCGACGGTATGTGAACTCGACGGACCGATGCCCACCTTGAAGAGCTCGAAAACACTGATGGTCACTGAAAGTCCCCTTGCTACAGATGTGGGTAGAGCGGATAACGCTCGGCGAGCTCGCCGACCGCGCGGGCCAGCTTCGCGGTGTCCGCGTCGGGCGCGGCAATCAGGCATTGCGCGATCAGATCGGCCACGGTGGCGAAGTCGTCCATCTCGAATCCACGAGCCGCAAGGGCGGGCGTGCCGATGCGCAGACCGGACGTCACCATCGGCGGGCGCGGATCGAACGGAACAGCGTTGCGGTTCACCGTGATCCCGATCGTCGCCAACCGGTCCTCGGCCTGCCGTCCGTCGATATCCGCGTCGCGCAGGTCGACGAGTACCAGATGGACGTCGGTGCCGCCGGTGAGCACGGCGATCCCTGCGTCCCGGACGTCGGGCTGAGACAGCCGCTCGGCGAGGATCTTCGCGCCGTCGATGCATCGCCGTTGACGCTCGATGAAATCGGGCATTGCCGCCATCTTGAAGGCCACCGCCTTGCCCGCGATGACGTGCTCCAGCGGCCCGCCCTGCTGACCTGGGAAGACCGCCGAGTTGAGCTTCTTGGCAATGTCAGCATCGTTCGTGAGGATGATTCCGCCGCGCGGGCCGCCGAGGGTCTTGTGAGTGGTGGACGTGACCACATGGGCATGCGGCACCGGCGACGGGTGCAACCCGGCGGCGACGAGGCCCGCGAAATGGGCCATGTCGACCATCAGGTAAGCGCCCACCTCGTCGGCGATCTCCCGGAATCGGGCGAAGTCCTGGCGGCGCGGGTAGGCCGACCAGCCCGCGATGATCATCTGAGGCCGATGCTCGCGGGCCGCCTCGGCCACCTGATCCATGTCGATCAAGTAGTCGTCGCGCGAAACGCCGTACGCGGCAACCTGGTACAGCTTGCCTGAGAAGTTCAGCCGCATCCCGTGCGTGAGGTGACCGCCGCAGTCAAGCGAGAGCCCGAGGATTGTTTCCCCCGGCTTGAGCAGTGCATGCATGACCGCGGCGTTGGCCTGCGCACCGGAATGCGGTTGTACGTTGGCGAATTCGGCGCCGAACAACGCCTTGATTCGATCGATCGCCATCTGCTCGATGACGTCGACGTGCTCGCAGCCCCCGTAGTAGCGCCGGCCAGGATAGCCTTCGGCGTACTTGTTCGTGAGCACCGAACCCTGTGCCTGCATGACGGCCAGCGGCGCATGGTTCTCCGACGCGATCATCTCCAGGCCGTTGCGTTGGCGCTCGAGTTCCTTGCCGATCAACTCGGCAACCTCGGGATCGAAATCGGCGAGGTGTTGGTCGAGGACACTCATACGAAAGCTCCGTTCGTTCAGCCATCGGCGGCGCCGCGAAAGGCCCGCGGCGGGTCACGTTCCTCTGAATACCAGATTGTCGAGAACTGATATATCAGCGTGTGACCGGCATCATAACGTGCTCTGGCTTTGGCGGTCAAGGGTGCGACTCGGCGCTGTACGACCTGCGAATTTGGTTTCGCTCTTCCCCTTGACAGTGACATGCGGCACAATTCAATCTGTTGCATGTAGAGGGTTCTATTGCGCGATACGCAACATTGGCATTGCTGGGCGAGAGGCCAAGCCTTTGGCAGAACACCTGAATCTGTACATCGCGGGTGAATGGCGCCCTGCGCTCGATGGGGCTCGCCGCGAAATCCGATGTCCCGCCGACGGTCAGCTGGTCGCAACAGCCGCCGAGGCATCCACCGAGGACACCCATGCCGCGATCGCCGCTGCGCGCGAAGCCTTCGACGCGGGCCCTTGGCCGAATACGCCGGAACGCGAACGGGCGGACGTGTTGCGGCGCACCGCCGACCTGATCGACCGCGACCGCAAGGATTTCGTCCGCGCCGAGGCGCTCGACACCGGCAAGCGGATCGTCGAAGCCGAGTACGACATGGACGATGTCGTGGCGTGCCTGCGCTATTACGCCGGCGTCGGCGGCACCGAAGCCGGGCGCGTGGTGGACACCGGAAAGGCGGATGCGATCAGTCGCCTCGTCTACGAGCCGATCGGCGTCTGCGGACTGATCACGCCGTGGAATTACCCCCTGTTGCAAGCGATTTGGAAGGTGGGACCGGCCCTGTTGGCGGGCAACGCCTTGGTGCTCAAGCCGAGTGAGCTGACGCCCTCGACCGCGGTTCTTCTGATGCGGGCGTTGGAGGAAGCGGGCCTGCCCGCCGGCGTCGCCAATCTGGTTCTCGGCGCTGGACCCGCCGCCGGCGCACCGTTGTCGGAGCACCCCGACGTGGACATGGTGTCGTTCACCGGCGGTGTCTCCTCGGGCACCCGGGTGATGGCGGCCGCCGCGTCGACGGTCAAACGGGTCGCGCTGGAACTCGGCGGCAAGAATCCCAACGTCGTCTTCGCCGACGCCGACTTCGAGACTGCGGTGGATTTTGCGCTCACCGCGGTGTTCCTGCATTCGGGCCAAGTGTGTTCGGCAGGCGCCCGTCTGATTGTCGAGCAGTCACTGCACGATCGGTTCGTCGACGAGGTCGTGCGACGCGCGGAGCGGATCACGCTGGGCGGGCCATTCGACCCGGACGCCGAGACGGGCCCGTTAGTCTCCGCCGCGCACCGCGACAAGGTCGAGGCCTACGTGGCCGCCGGCCTATCCGAGGGTGCGGTGCTGCGCTGCGGCGGACGCCGACCGGACGACGCACGCCTGCGCGACGGCTTCTTCTATCCACCAACCGTTTTGGATGGCTGCCACTCGGGCATGTCGGTGACGAGGGAAGAGTCGTTCGGCCCAGTACTGACCGTCGAGACATTCAGCGACGAAGACGACGCGGTACGTATCGCCAACGACACCGACTACGGACTGGCAGGCGCGGTCTGGACCCAGGACGCCGGCAAGGCTCAGCGCGTCGCCCACCGACTGCGACACGGGACCATCTGGATCAACGACTACCACCCCTACGTGCCGCAGGCCGAGTGGGGCGGCATGAAGCGCTCCGGCAACGGCCGCGAGCTCGGCCGAGCCGGTCTCGACGAATACCGCGAGATCAAGCACATCTGGCAGAACACCAACCCACGGCCTGAGCGGTGGTTTCGGGGATAACCCGAGGCCCGCCGCGCCACGAACGACCAACAGCCCATTAGTTAGGAGATTCCGGTGGCCATCCAGACAGATAGCGCTCCCACGGCGGTGGTCGCCCCGCCCACCCCCCACCGCGACGACGCGGAGTTGAGCGTCGAAGGACTGTGGAAGGTCTTCGGCGCCAAGGCTTCCGACGTCGCATGCGACGACAGCATGGAGAGGCTCAGCGTCCAGGACATCAAGAAGAAGACGGGATGTGCGGTCGCCGTACGCGACGTCAACTTCGACGTCGGCTGTGGAGAGGTGTTCGTCGTGATGGGCCTTTCCGGCTCCGGCAAGTCCACGCTTGTGCGATGTCTGACACGGCTGATCGAGCCGACAAAGGGCAAGGTGGTGTTCCAGGGCACCGACATCACGGCCGCGGATGAGAAAGAGCTGCGGGATCTGCGCCGTCGCAAGGTCTCCATGGTCTTCCAGCATTTCGGTCTTCTGCCGCACCGCCGGGTGCTGGACAACGTCTCGTACGGCCTCGAGGTCCGTGGCACCGACAAGAAGGACAGGATGAAACGCGCCAGCGAGGTCACCGAGCTGGTCGGGCTGGCCGGATACGAGAACTCCTACCCGGATCAGCTGTCCGGTGGCATGAAGCAGCGCGTCGGGCTGGCGCGTGCGCTGGCCAGCGATCCGGACATGCTGTTGTTCGACGAGCCGTTCTCGGCGCTGGATCCGCTGATCCGACGCGACATGCAGAACGAGGTGATCCGGCTGCACCACGAAATGGGCAAGACGATGGTGTTCATCACCCATGACCTGTCCGAGGCGCTCAAGCTCGGCGACCGGATCCTGATCATGCGCGACGGAGCGATGGTCCAGGTCGGCACCGGCGACGAGCTCGTCGGTGCACCGGCCGACGACTACGTGCGCGAATTCGTCAGTGACGTACCACGTTCGCGGGTGCTCACCCTCAAGTGGATCATGCGCGAGAAGCGGCCCGGCGATCCACTCGACGGACCGGAGATGACGCCGGACACCGTGATCCGCGATGCCGTCGACCCCGTGCTGGCCGCCGACAAGCCGATCAAGGTGGTCTCGGACGGCAAGCTACTGGGCATGGTCGGACGGAGTGAGATCCTCGCGGTGATCGGCAAGGTCGACGAGGGCGGTGCGTGATGGCCACCATCGCGGCAGACGCACCCCCGGCACCGCGGGCGCCGGAGGCACAGCCGAAGACGTCGTGGTTCTCCGAACGCGGGCCTGCGCAGTTCATCGCGGCCATCGGCGCGGTACTGGGTGTCTGGATCGTGCTGTTCTCTCTGCTGCACGGACGCAACACCCTCGCCCTCGCCCCGGCCGACACCAAACCGCTGCATGTCTGGCTCTCAGACCTGCAGACCTCGATCGGCGAGGGCCGAAATACCAACCCGCTCTTCACGTATTTCTTCAATCCGATCCGGTCGGTGATCGACGCGTTCGCCACCGCGATCCAGGACCTGATCGCGCATCCGGTCGACGGGCGACCCGTCCCCTACATCGGCTGGCTCGGTGTCGTCGTGCTGTTCACGGTCCTAGCCTGGGCGCTCGGCAACTGGAAGGTCGCGCTGCTGACGCTGTGCGGCTTGTTGTTCATGGGCCTGCAGGGCCTGTGGCAGGAGAGCATGGAGACGCTGGCGCTGACAATTGCGGCGGTCGCGATATCACTGCTCATCGGAATTCCGCTCGGCATCTGGGCGGGAATGTCGGATGGCTTCAATCGCCTGATCACCCCGGTGCTGGATTTCATGCAGATCCTGCCGTCGTTCGTCTACCTCGCACCGCTGACGCTGGCATTCCTGATCGGCCCGGCCGCTGCCGTGATTGCGACGGTGATCTATGCGGCTCCCCCGGTCATCCGGCTCACCGCGCACGGCATTCGGTCGGTGCCGCAGGAGTCGCGTGAGGCGGTCGAGTCGCTGGGCGCGACCCGATTCCAGGAGCTGACCGGTGCACTGCTGCCAATGGCGAAGCGCACCATCGTGCTCGGCATCAACCAGACCATCATGGCCGCGCTGGCGATGGTGACCATCGCCGCGCTGATCGCCGCACCGGGCCTCGGCCAGGTGGTGGTCCAGGCGTTGTCGACCCAGGACGTCGGCACCGCATTCAACGCCGGTCTGGCCATCGTGCTGTTGGCCATCATCCTGGACCGGACCACCACGGCCGCGAGCGAACGCGTGGAGACCCAACGGCGAAAGTCGGCCGAGCCCAACAAGTATCGGCGTCCCGCGATCGCGATCGGTGCCGTTGTGACGGCGATCGCGATCTGGCTGTCCTACACCTACCAGCTGGTGGCGATCTTCCCATCGTCGTTACAGATCGGGTCAGCTCACATCGGGCTCGATGTCGGCACACACATCATCAACGTCGCGAACTCCGTGACCAATTGGGCGCAAACCAGCTTCTCCGGGGTAACCAATGGCATCAAGGACGTGGTCACCGCGTGGGCACTTGACCCGTTGCAGACGCTGCTTGACAGCTCGCCGTGGTGGCTCACCTTCGCGGCGATCACCACGATCGCGGCGATCATCGGGGGCCGGGTGTCCGCGCTGATCACCGCCGTGTGCCTCGGCTTGATCGCCTGGCCACTCTGGCTGTGGCAGGACACCATGGACACCCTGGCCGCGGTGCTGGTGGCCACGGTGATCGTCGTCGCTCTCGGGGTCGTGGTCGGCGTCTGGATGGGCCGCAGCCCTACCGCGGACAAGATTGTGCGACCGTTCCTCGACGCCGCGCAGACCATGCCGTCATTCGTGTACCTGGTGCCGTTCCTGGCGTTGTTCTCGGCGTCGCGGTTCACCGGCATCGTGGCGGCGATCGTGTACGCCGCCCCGGTGTCGATCAAGATCATGGCCGACGGGATCCGCGGGGTGTCGCCCGAAACCGTCGAGGCGGCCCGTTCGGTGGGGTCGAACACCTGGCAGGTGATCAGCAAGGTGCAGCTGCCGATGGCGGTGCGTTCGCTGACGCTCGCGACCAACCAGGGCCTCATATATGTGCTCTCCATGGTCGTCGTCGCGGGTCTGGTCGGCGGCGGCGCGCTCGGCTACCTCGTGGTGGCCGGCTTCGCGCAGACCAGTCTGTTCGGCAAGGGGCTGGCGGCAGGTCTGGCGATCGTGCTGCTCGGCACGATCCTCGACCGCACGACCGCGGCCGCATCGAAACGGATAGGACGGACAAGCGAATGAGACGGATTGTCATAGCGGCGGTCGCCGCGGCGCTCGTGCTGCTGATATCGGGCTGCAACGCCACCAAGGTGTCGGACCTGCAAAGCCGCGGTCAGCTGAAGCCAGGCAGCAGGCCGTGCGGCACCTTCAACCTGGCCATCAACTCGTGGGTCGGGTACGAGGCCAATGCCGCAGTGATCACGTATCTGGCGGAGAACGTGTTGGGCTGCGTGGTGAAGCAGAAACACATCGCCGAGCAGGTTTCCTGGCAAGGCATGTCTACCGGACAGGTGGACGCGATCCTGGAGAACTGGGGACACGACGACCTGCGGAAGCAGTACATCGACGTGATGGGCGTCGCGCAGAGCGCAGGCTCCACCGGAATCAACGGGCAGATCGGCTGGTACGTGCCGCCGTGGATGGTCGAGCAGTACCCGGACATCACCGATTGGCACAATCTGAACAAGTACGCGCACCTGTTCAAGACGTCCGAATCCGGCGACAAGGGGCAGCTGCTCGACGGGGATCCCGCTTACGTGACCAACGACGCCGCACTGGTGGCCAACCTGGGCCTGAACTACAAGGTGGTGCAGGGTGGCAGCGAAACGGCGCTGATCTCCAGCATTCGTCAGGCACAGCGACAGCGGACCCCGCTACTCGCGTACTTCTACTCGCCGCAGTGGTTGTTGAGTGAGGTACCCATGGTCAAGATCGATCTGCCGCCGTATACGTCGGGATGCGACGCCGATCCGGCCAAGATTGCCTGCGACTATCCGGATTACGACCTGGACAAGATCGTCGCGACCAAGTTCGCCGAATCCGGCAGCCCGGCCTACACGCTGGTGAAGAACTTCCAGTGGACCGAGGAGGACCAGAACTCCGTCGCCCGTTCGATCGCGGTGGACGGGATGAGCGACGACGAGGCGGCCAAGAAGTTCATCGATGCACACCCGCAGCTTGTCGCCAAATGGCTGGCAGGCACGGGAGCGGAGAACGCGGCGTAGTCGCCTGCTGCAAAGGCGTGCACGCAACGTCAAAACTCGCGCGAGGCAGCACTTGACAAGCCAGGTGACGTCCCTCACGCTGTTGCATATTACGAATCCTGTTTCGCAATTCGATACAAACCCATTAGGGGAGGTTGAGGTCGTGCTCGAGATCTGTCCACTCGCGGCCCTGCCCCGCGGCGAGGCCCGGAGGGTCGACGCGGATCCACCAATCGCGATCTTCCACACCGACGACGGCGAGGTGTTCGCGATAGACGACACCTGCACGCATCAGGACGCGTCACTCGCCGACGGCTGGTTGGAGGGCTGCGAGATCGAATGCCCTCTGCACGCGTCGCGGTTCAATCTGCGCACGGGTGCGGTCGACGCGCCGCCTGCGAAGCGCCCGGTGCGCACACACGAAGTGGTCGTCGTCAACGGGGTGGTCAACGTCATCCTCGACGATGCCCCGCCCAACCTTCCCCCCGGCCTCACCACGCGCGCGGCCGGCGAGGCGGCGCAGTGAAAAGCGTTGCGGTGGTGGGTGCGTCGCTGGCGGGTCTTTCGGCGGCCCGCGCGTTGCGTGCGCAGGGTTTCGACGGCACGCTGAGGGTCATCGGCGCAGAGGCGCGCCGGCCTTACGACCGTCCCCCGCTGTCGAAGGAGTTCCTTGCCGGCGATGTCGGCGAGGATGCCTTGGCCCTGGAAGCCGACGACGATGACCTGAATGCGCAGTGGTTGCTCGGCGTGCACGCGACCCGCCTGGACGCGGCGGCGGGCGCCGTTCACCTCGACGACGGAACCACGGTGCGCGCCGACGGCATCGTCGTGGCCACCGGTGCCGGGCCGGTCATGGCCCGCCTCAGCGCGCCTCGCCGGAGTGCACGTGCTGCGCACGGTTGACGACGCCATCGCCCTTCGCCGCGAACTGCGACCGGGCGCACGGCTCGTGGTGATCGGCGCCGGATTCATCGGGGGCGAAGTCGCCTCGACCGCTGCGAAATTGGGACTGCACGTCACGGTGGTCGAGGCCGCGCTGGCACCTCTGGCCGGCCCGCTCGGCGCGCGACTCGGGGCCGCGGTGGCACGGCTGCACACCGAGCACGGCACGCGGCTGGTGTGCGGAGCCCCGGTCGCGGACCTCACGGGCAGGGACCGAGTCACCGGCGTGCAGTTGGCCGACGGCCGCCGGCTGGCCGCCGATGTCGTCGTGGTCGGAATCGGCGCGATCCCCAACGTCGAATGGCTGCGCAACAGCCCGCTCCAACTGTCCAACGGCGTTGTATGCGACGAAGGCGGGGCAACGTCGATCCCGAACGTGGTCGCGGTGGGCGACTGTGCGGCCTGGCATGAACCGTGTGTCGGCTGGCCGCACCGCGTCGAACATTGGACAGGCGCGTTAGAGCGCCCCGCCATCGCAGTCGCCACGTTGCTCGCCGGTGGACGGCACGATGGCGCGCCGGCCAAACCCCCGTACTTCTGGTCGGATCAGTACGGTCGCCGGATCCAGTTCGCCGGCATCGCAGCGCCCGGTGACGAGATCACGTTCGAGGTGGGCACCCTGCGCGACGAAAGTTTCCTGGCCGTCTACCGCCGCGGAGGTGAACCGGTCGCCGTGCTCGGCGTAGACCAGCCGCGGTTGTTCACTCGCTTGCGACGTCAACTCGCCGTCGTCCCGGTTCCCGCCTGACTCCCCTATCCATATCCGCGCGGCACAGCAGAGGAGAGATCGAAATGACCATGGTCGGCCTGCCGGAGAGCCTTATCTCGACGCTGCCCGGCAGTTATTACACCGACGCCACCATCTTCGCGATGGAACAGGCGTCGATCTTCGAGTCGATGTGGTTCTGCGCCGTGCGGGCCGACGATCTCGACAAGCCTGGAGCCTTCAAGACCGTACAGGTCGGCCGCGAGAGCGTGCTGATCACGCGGTCACGCAGCGGTAAGATCCGCGCGTTCTTCAACGTCTGTCGCCATC
>CAWDFT010000035.1:0-136705 GCA_963801575.1 uncultured Actinomycetota bacterium | reverse complement strand
CGCTGCCACTGCGGCCACACCACATTGAGCCCTGGCATCACATCAGTGTGCGCCCCGAACGAGCTTCCTACGGTTCAGTATCACACCGGATATTCAAGTGACCTGTTCCGGCGGGCGCAAGCAGTGCTGCTGCAGAACTGGTTCAGTGACTCCGAACCGCTCGACTGGTTGTCTGCAAACGAACCGGCTGTCCTTCGCCGCTAGTCGCCGAACCATTAAGGGTCGCCGCGCCAGCGCTGGCTGGGATGCACGACCAGCACTGAGCAGTCGGGGTGCGCGAGTTGCGGATGGGCGTGTGGGCCAATGAGACGCGCCAGTTGATCGGCGCTGGCATCCCCGATGACCACTAGGCTTCAGGAGGTGGTCATCTGCTGCTGGCGTTCTGACGTGACGGCGCACCGGCTGGTCCGCCGACGATCTCATCGAGTTAGCAGCCGCCGTTCGGACGGCGTCAGTGCGCCCCAAATACCGTAGGGCTCACGCTCATTCAGTGCGTAGGTACGGCAAGGCTCGAGGACCGGACAAGACCAGCAGATCTGCTGGGCCCACCGCTCGTTTCGGCGCAGCTTTGCGCCTCTCTCGTTGTCGGCGGCGAAGAAGATTTCCGTCGGCTGCCCCTTGCACCGCGCCTCCGACCGCCAGTCAAGTCGCCGCGATCGCGGCGACTCATGCGAACGTGTGATGGATTGGCGCACGTCGAATGACCGCTGGCGGTTTCGGCTGTGCTCACCCACCACCGACCGATGTTGGACGTCACTGGCCCGGGACCTCCTTCCAACGCATCGACACACACCGCAGACCACCGCCAAGCGGAGCAGCGCTGTGGGAACGTAATCGCGCCGCCAGCACCGACTGAGGGCAGATCCCGAAGATCGGGCGTCACGCGGATTTCAGGCTGCGCTGCCGCTAGCCGACGCATCCAATGGTCTACACAGACCAACCCGGCATTGTCGAGGGTCCAAACGTAATCCTTATGTTTGACTGGGGTGGTTTCTCCATCAGAATTCGCCGGTGCGTGAACGGAATTCAGTCGTGGGTCCGGGTGTCTAACGTCAGGAAACCGTCAAGAAACACAACCGACCCATCAAGAATTCGTGAGTTGTGTTGCCCGCTTGGCCGGAGCGCGCTGCGATGGGCCACATGGCTCACAACTCGGTCGGTTCTTGCGCCGTGCCTTCGGCGCTCGAGCGTTACGGCGTGGGCTTCGACGACGAGCCCCCGCCCAGGCCGATCGGCGCCTAGAGCAACCCTTGTCTCGGCGAGATCACCTCCGGGCCGCATCGCTCGCTATTCCTTCCCCACACGGCACCCGCCCGCGTCACACGACGCTGTCGGTCATGCCTCTATTCCATGAAAGCTGAAATGTTCGAATCTTTTTCCACCCCTCCCACCGTCCTTGTCACTGGTGCCAGTGAAGGCATCGGCTATGCGACGGCCCGGCGTTTCGTCGATGACGGCGCGACGGTGTACCTGCACGCGCCTGATCATGACAGTGGTGAGGAGGCGATGACGCGGTTGGTGAAGGACGGCGCAGAACCGCTGCGCCTAAACCTGGTCGTCGCCGACTTCACCCGCTTGGTTGAGGTTGCCGACCTCTGCGACATGCTCACCCTTGGCCTGCCGAAGCTGGACGTGCTGGTCAACAACGCCGCCATCGCCGGACCGGAACGACGCACGTACACCGAGGACGGAAACGAGTTGACGTTCCAGGTCAACTATTTGGCTGCCTACCTGCTGACAACGAAACTCGCGCCCAAGCTCGCCAGCGCGCACGGACGAGTCATCAACGTCTCGTCGGTGATGCACCGCGGCGGCAACATCGGGTGGAAGGACCTCTCTCGGGTGCGCCATTACTCACCGCTGGCGATGTACGCGCAATCCAAGCTTGCGCTCACGATGCACACGAGGTCGCTGGCCGAGGCCGACGGGACCTCGCTCACCGCGCTCAGCGTGCATCCCGGCATGTTCGCGACCCCGATGCTGCCGGTCTACGGCCACTCCGGGCGGCCGGCCGAAGAGGCCGCACACATACTGGCCACACTGAGCACGCCTGGATATCCGGTAGTCGACGGTGGCTATTACGACAGTCTCAAGCCCGCCAGGGCGGCGGCGCTCGTGGACAACGCGCGGGCTCGTGAGCGTTTGGAGAAGCTGACCACTGACCTTCTCAGGTCAGTGCTGGACTGAAGCCAAGGAGACGTTGCGATGTCCAAACGAGCCGACCAGAAGCGGGGCCGCCGGAAAAGGAAGGCCAACCACGGGAAACGGCCCGCGGTCGGAAAACGGCGGAGACCATGATGCGTGCCTTGGCGCGACACAGTCCGGGCACTCGATTCCATGATGGGCACCGTGTGCACCTGTGCCCGGCCTCGGGGCCGACGCAGGCCCCGTAAAGACACCGTAGAAATAGCGCGCCCGGTCGTAAGGGGAGTGTTAGGAGCGTGGAAATCCCGCCCCGCGAACGACATGCTGGGTTGTATGGCACGCAGTGAGAAGCGCGCATCGTGACGGTCGATTGGTCGCACGAACAAAGCGTCGCGATCTTTGGTCGGTTGTACTCGAACACGTTGTCTCCGAACAGAAGTCTCACGTCTTCCGCAAGACAGGGCGGGTATAGGCCGTTCGACGGCCGCATGAACGTCGCCGTGTTCTTCCGCCGGCATCGAAGCGCTTTTCGTAGCACCGGACGGACCGGGGTGTGCCAACCGTGAGCATGGCGTACATGGTGTTCATCACTCTGATGGTGATTTGTCCCTCAATTCGATTGCTCTCCATCGCGATGAGCGGCGACATCAAACACCGCTGACCGGGCTCCGATGCGCATCGTCAGAGGATCGTTAAGGTTCGGCGTGGCCGCGTAAAGAGACCGCTAAAGATATGGCGAACGGCTTCAGCCAAATGCCATCGTCAATTAGTGCCCGTCTGGCAGTAGGCCAGGGCTCGTGAAAAGGGATTTCGGTGGCATTCTCCGGCGTCTTTCATTCAGTGTTGTCGTCGGCGCGACGGTCAGATGTCGCGCGGACGCAAGGTGCTGCCGAGCAGGCGGCGTTGCGCCGGTGCGAGATGTATCGCAAGTCGTTCCCAATGACCGAGATCGCGCTGCCCGCTTTCATTCTGCGTAATCGCATGGTGGCGCAGTGGGCCCGACACAATAATCTGTCCGTCGACGTCAGGGCGGGCGAAGAACTGGCTGTTGCGATTGCGGCGGGCGTTCATCTGGCTCGGATGACGGTGCACGCCGAGATGCTGAGCGAGTCAGATCTCCGCGCCGCCGTCAACCTGGCGCCTGGGCGGGTGGTCGTGAGTTCGTTCAAACACATCGAGGTCTTGGCGACAACGGTCGAACACCGCGCGCAGGGCGTCTTTGTCCACGTCATCGACGTAAACGCACCAGCGCTGGCGGTGGCGGACGGCCAGTTCTCCCTGCAGGGCGGGTTCCGCCTGGACTCCACGGGACTGGATCGGGCGATCGAGGCGATCATCAATAATGCTCGACTCGACCTCGTCGGGTTGTACTGCGATGTGGGAGCGTCGGAGCACGACTTCGTCAGCTATCCGGCCGCCATCGGCCACATCATCAGGGAGATGACGCACATCCGCAGGCAGTACGGTGTCGTGCTGACACTCCTGGGCCTGGGAGGGGGCCGCACGGTTGCCTCCGGTGACTGGCCGGTCGCTTTGCCCGGACTCGCCGGCCAAATCGACGAATCGCTGGACGATGCGTGCGCCACGATGCGCTATCCGCGTCCCATCATCGTTCTTTCTCCAGGGTCGGCAATAGAACAGCAGGCGGCATGATCACCCACGCCATCGGCGGCGTCATCCGCCCACGCGTCGCCGTCGTACGTCCCGCTGCGGCGGACACGAGGTTGGACGAGGCCTTTGCGCTTCGCCGTTGCGCTATGTACTGCAAGGCATTTCGGGGCACTGCGATCAGCTACCCCGCCGATGCCCTGCACTTCGAGGCGGTGGCGGTCTGGGCCAGGGAGCACGGCGTTGCCATCGACGTCACTTCAACGGATGATCTCGACCGCGTGCGACTCGCGGGAATCGACGCGTCACATGTCGTAATGCATTGTCACGGTCCGGTTCCGGTCGCCATTGGTCGAGCGGGCTTTTCGCGGTTCGTGGTGGATAGCCGCGAGCATATCGCGATGCTTGCGGACAATCCGCTCGCGAGGACCCAGCCGGTTGTACTCGACGTGGCTCGATCGGATGAGCTGGATGCGGAGGTGGTGGCACACAGGCGGCTGAACCTCGTGGGGCTGCACTGCCGATCAGGCGACACCACCAATGAGGCGACGTTGACGGAGGGCGTCGTCTCGGCAATCGCTCGGATGTCGTGGATCCGTCGCAAGCACGAGGTCCTCCTGTCACGACTGAGCCTCAGCGACATCGCCGTGCCTGGGGGCGACGGCGATCCGCGCAGCCTCCGCCGTATCGCCGGGGTGATCGACCAGGCCGTCGAGGACGGATGCATCCGTTTCCGGTATCCACGGCCGGCGCTGACCGTGTCGCCGCATCGGTTGGCGCTCCTGCCGCCCCAGGCTCATTTGGGCTAATCGACGACGGCGATCGCTTCGACTTCGACGAGGAGATCGGGCTCGGCCAGTGCGGTGACGCCTACGCCGGTGAGTGGAGGCGTCGTCGTAATGCCCAATTTCGCGGACGCCCCGGCAACGCCCTCGACCCACAGCGGCATCTTGTCCGGCGTCCAGTCGACGAGGTACGCGGTCGACTTCGCAACGTCGTCGAAGGTGGCGCCAACCCCGGCCAGCGCGGCCCCGAGGTTGAGATAACACTGCTCGACCTGGGCGGCGAGGTCGTCTTTGCCAACCGCCTACCGTCCGCGGTGCGGGCGACCTGGCCGGCGATGAACACCAGCCTCGATCCGGTGGCGACTGAAACTTGTCGGTAAATGTCGACCTTCGGCAGTCCATCGGGGTTCACAAGGGTGATCGCCATCAATGCTCCTTCGTCGCTCCTTCGTCGCGGGTCGCACTGTTCAGCGCCGAGTCGGGCCCGGCCATTCCGGAACATGAAATAGGGTCTGGGCTGCGAGGCCCCCATAGCCCAATTGGCAGAGGCAGCGGACTTAAAATCCGCACAGTGTCGGTTCGAGTCCGACTGGGGGCACCATTGCACTGCTGGTAGAGGCGCTGTCGCTTCGTCCTTCGGTCGCGGTTACGCCGTTCATCCCGACGTCGCCCCGGCGGCTGGGAGACGCAGGGCGCGGAGACCGGTGAGGCTCCGCGAAATGCTTCACGAACTGCATAAAGGGTCGACTTTCGCCTCTGGGAGTGATCACATTCTGGAGACATGAAAAGGGGGGCCGCCATGGCCAACATCGACCTGAAGCTCGAGATCGTCGTCATTCCCGTCTCGGATGTGGACCGCACCAAGGAGTTCTATGCGCAGCTCGGCTGGCGCCTCGATGCTGATTTCGACAGCGGCAACGACTTTCGCGTCATTCAGTTCACGCCGCCCGGCTCCGGCTGTTCGATCATCTTCGGCGAAAACGTCACCGCCGCGCCGCCGGGCTCTGCCCAGGGCCTCTACCTGATCGTCTCCGATATTCAGGCCGCCCGTGCCGAGCTGCTCGGCAAGGGCGTCGCTATCAGCGAGGTGTTCCACGACTCCGCCGGGGAGTACGCCGGCCCGGATGAGCCCTACCTGTTCGGGCGGCTCCGCGTCAGTGGCCCGGCGGCCGAGCCTGCGAGCTACCACTCCTTCGCGTCGTTCCATGATCCCGACGGCAACGGCTGGCTGCTGCAGGAGGTGACGACGCGTGCGCCCGGGCGCATTGAGACCGAGACCACCTTCGCATCCGTCGCCGACCTTGCGGGCGCGCTTCGTCGGGCCGGGGCCGCGCATGGAAAGCATGAGGAGCGGACCGGCGGGCAGTACGACGAGAACTGGTCGGAGTGGTACGCCGAGTACATCGTGCGCGAGCAGTCAGGTGAAGAACTGCCGAAGTGAGTCTCAGTCGGTCGGTGCGTGGTCTCGACGCTGACGGCGGCTGGTTCAGACTCGGGCTCGGGCTCGGCGCGCAGGGTGAGGAAGGGTCATCAAAGTCGAGGTCAAGGGTACGACCACGGATGGTGCAAAGGTGGGCTTGACCCATAAGGAGGTCAAGCTATTTGTAGACGGCTATCCCGATAACGCGCTCGCCTCCGTCTGGCCCAAGACCGCCGAACAGATCCTCCAGTCCATCCAACGATTAATGAAGCGAATTAATGGCGCGGGATGGCGTGTTCCCCGTGAATGAGTCCATCAAGTTTTAGAGTCCTGTGGCCCGGTGTCGGGCTGGAAGGGACGATGAATAGATGGCTGGTCGGAAGCGGCATTCCGCGGAGGATATTGTGCGCAAACTGCGCCGCGCCGATGAGTTGGCTGCCGAAGGCAGGACTGGTGAGGAGATCGCCGCTGAACTCAACGTGTCGGCGGCGACGCTGTACAACTGGCGCCGCACCTACGGCGGGATGGACACTGACGCTGTCAAGGAGCTCAAGGAGCTGCGCGAGCAGAACGGCAGGTTGAAGCGGCTGCTGGCCGAGGCCGAGCTGGAGAAGGACGCGCTACGGGAGGTGGTCAAGGGAAAATTCTGAGCCCAGCTGCCAAGCGCCGCGCCGTGGACATGCTCAAGAAGACACTGAGCATGTCGGAGCGGTTGGCGTGCAAGGCCGTTGGGCTGGCCCGCTCCACCTACCGAAACCTGCCGTTGGCGCAGACTCCTGCTGATCCTGATGCCGAAATGAGGGCCTGGCTGCGCGCCTACGCCGCCACACATCCCTGCCACGGGTTCCGGCGCGCCTGGGCGGCTTTGCGCTACGACGAGGGCCGTGAGGTCAACAAGAAGAAGATCCACCGGCTGTGGCGCGAGGAAGGGCTGCAGGTGCGGGTGCACAGCCCGCGCAGGCGGGCCGGGGTGTCCTCGATCCCGCCCGTGGCGGCTGATGCGCCGAACGTGGTGTGGGCGATTGATTTCCAGTTCGACTCCACCATCGACGGCAAGGCGATCAAAGATCGCCTCGATGATCGACGAACATACCCGCGAGTCGCTGCTGAACATCGTTGAGCGCTCGATCACCGGCGGGCGACTTGTCGAGGAGTTGAAGAAGGTGTTCGCCGCAGTCGGCGGACCGCCGAGGGTGCTGCGGATGGACAACGGACCGGAGTTGGTTTCTCAAGCACTGCAACGGTTTTGCGACGGGAAGACCGGCATGTCGTATATTCCGCCGGGCTGCCCGTGGGTCAACGGGCACATCGAATCATTCAACAACCGACTACGCAAGGAGTGCCTCAACCGCAACCACTGGAACACCCTGTTCGAGGCCCGGGTGGTGATCGGCGACTTCAAGCACGACCACAACCACCGACACCGGCACTCGGCCCTGGGCTACCGAACGCCGGCCGAGTACGCTGCGGCGTGCAGGTGTACCCACACGCCGGTGGCCTGCGAGATCAACTGAATCTGGAACCAAACAACCCGACTCTAAATCCGGGTGGACTCCTTAACGGGGACTCGCCAGGGACACTAGCACGTGACGGCTGTAGGCCCACCTGGTCGCGCCGTACAGCAACCGGTGGTCGGGCCTTCGTGTCACAAGAGTGTCACAACTCATGCGCCACACCAACGAATACCGGCGAATACCCACGGATGAATCATGTTGCAGCACAACGAAAAGTGAACACCCACGAATACCGGCGAATGGGTTGGTACGGAGTTAGAATCCGCCCAGTGTCGGTTCGAGTCCGACTGGGGGCACTGAAAACATTGTGAAGGCGTAAGACACCCAGAGCTGCCACTGATCCAGCCGTCTCGACGGGACTTACCCAGCAATGCCCTCTAGTCTCGTCGACAGTCCTTATTGAAGAATTGAAGACGACCACAGGAGTCAGCATGATCGCCCGGCGATTCTCGAAACGGGCACTCGCCGCGACGATGGCGGCCTCCGCCTTCGGTGTCGCGATCACCGTCGGTGTCCCTTCAGCGGGCGCCACGTCGGACGAGGACCGCCGTTTCCTCGAGATCGTGAAAGAGCTCAACGTACCTACAAACTCGCCGGAAGAAGCGGTCCAGGTTGGCCGAGAGATCTGTAACACCATGGCCGCCGGGCAGATCGAGCCCGCACGCACGGTGCGCGGGATGTTGAACACGTTGATGGGGCAAGGTCTCGAGAAGGGGCAAGCGATACACCTGGTCTGGGGTGCTGTCGACGTCTACTGCCCGCGGTACAGCTCGCTAGTCGGTCGGCGCTGATCTGTTGGAGAGTATTGCGTCAGCGCCTGCAGGCGCGCGTAACGGACTACTCGTACTCTAGTTCTGACCTACCCGAATCGGCCCGCCACCAGCGGAGCGGATGGCGGGCCGATGAGCCTGTCGTGCCTAATTCTTGAAGGCGTCTTTGATCTTCTCGCCGGCGTCCTTGATTCTGGACTTCGCCTGGTCGATCTTGCCCTCGTTCTCCGTGCCTTTATCCCCTGTCACCTTGCCAAGACCCTCTTTGGCCTTACCGCCCAGGTCGTCGATCTTGTTGCTGGCCTTGTCTTCGGCGCCCATGATGTGTCCTCTTCGATAGCGGTTGTGGCTCGGAGTGAGCCTTGCGCTGGGATACCTCGGTGCGCTCATCTGAAACATCGTGGCTAGGACATGAGTCGACCCGCCGCTGTTTCCTGGGCTATCGGCAGGCTGCGATCAGCGCAGAATCGGGTACGGCGACCGCGAGGTTCCCGGAATCTGGGACGGTTGCAAAGGAGGCGCTGGTATCCACCGGGGAACCACTGGCGCAGGGGTCCATTGCGGGAGCAGGGATGGCGTCAACTGCGGGACCAGGGATGGCGTCAACTGCGGGACTAGCGATGGCGTCAACTGCGGGACTAGCGATGGCGTCCGCTGGGGAACCACTGGCGCAGGGGTCCACTGCGGGACTTGGGATGGCGTCCACTGCGGCGGCGCAGCTTGTAGTCGAGGCCCCAGAACAATTTGCAGACCGGACGAAGGTTGTTGTGGCCATTGCGCAATATCTTGCTGCGGCCCTGAGAGACTCGGCACCCACCGCCGACTCGGGGCAGGTTGAGAGGCTTGCTGTTGGGATGGTGGCGTCCCAATCCGTAGCCAAGGTGGAATCCACGGCGATGACGCGAAAGGCGGGCTTTGTGCGGCGGGGCTCAGAGAGGGCGCCGGGAGCAGCGGCGATAAAGACGAGGCTGGCGGTAATGGTGGCGTGAAGATGGGCAGGGGCGGCGGAGCGGCCGCGGCGGGCACAGCAAGTGAAACGGGGGCCTCACCCGGTACGGGAAGGGTTTGTGCGGGCTCCGACTCGACGGCGACGGGCGTGGCTGGGGGCGGCTTTTCGGCGACAACCGGCGCCGGTTGGGCTATCACACGTGATGGAGCAGGTTGCCGGATCTGGACGACCGGTGCCCGCTTCTGGACTGTGGGCGCCGGCAATGGTGGGGCGGGTGGAGGCTGCGCCGCTGGCGTCGCGACCGGGATGCGTTGGGGTGTGGGTGGCTGCTGGTGGGGCTGCTCTGCCAATGCGGCAGGAGCTGGAGCTGCGGCGGCGGGCAGCCCGGGCACCAGAGCGCTTGACTCAGCCACTCCGGCCGAGAGGGCGTCCCGGTCGACGGCGGGTTGGACGTTGGCGGCAACCAACATCGCTAGCGTCACCGCACCGATCACGAGGGTCGCAGCCGCGACGCTCCCGATGGGGATTCGCACCCTGTGGTCAGCTCCGTGGGGTGGCGAGCCCGCCACATCGTCAATTCCGATGTAGTCGAACAGGGCCGCCTGTGTATCCGCGTTGGCCAGTTTGACCGGGGCGTGGTCGAATGCGGCAAGTTCGTCTGGATCCTGGGAATAGGCCAGACCACAAGTCGACGCCTCTGCGTCGGGCACGTTGGCCGCGGCCAATGCCGCGCCACGTGCGAGAGCGAATTCCGGTTCCTCCGGAACGATAACCGGCTGCGGTATCAACTTTTCAAGGCTCGACTTCACCGAACAGACCGCCGACCTTGAACCCACCAGAAATACGCTGCCGGGGTTGGGATTTCGGCTTTCCAATGTGGTCACCATGTCCGGCAGGACGTCCGTCACGTCCCCACCGTCCAGGGTGCACATTCGCGCTTCCACAATCGACCCGTCGTCGCTGCCGACGACCGACAACGTCGCGGTCTCCGGTCTCATCACCATCACTGCTGTGGTGTCGTAACCGAGTGCCCGACCCACGTTCTGGGCCAACGCGCCCGCGGCCTTCTGCTCCGCCACAAGCACCACGTTGTGAAGATCGCGTGCGGCGATGCCATCGCTCAAGGTCGCCGGCGCCGGCTCGTCATCCCACGTAACGCCGCTCATGACCAAGTGGTGGCCGTGTGAGAAGGCGTTCTGCTGGGTTGCCAGGATCGCGGCGCTGATCTGTTCTGACGCGCTGGCGTTCACGACGCCACCGGCGGTGTCGAAGGTTGCACATTCAATGATGACGCCGTCCGCTTTTTCGCCCTCGATAAGCACCATGCGGACGGTCGTGGTCGTCACCGACACACCAAGCACAATGTCCACTGGCCCCTCCCGCAGGTCCGGCATACAGTTCCATCTTCGGAGGCGTTAATTCGACGCTACTCTGCCGACCTTAATTCGCACGGCGGATCGGTGGATTCTTATTTCTGCGGCGCCTAGTCGCATTTGTTGGCGGTGTCAGCGGGAAGAGTGTCATCAAACCGCCTCCGGCAGAGCACTTTTGCGAAGAGTCTCTGTAGCCCCGAGGAGTGCAGCGAGGGAATGATTCTACATTCAATTGCCTTTGGTTCTGTAAATTGCGAATACTGTTGCCCTCGAGAAGATCTGCAAGGCCTAGCATCGGCTGACCTTGTCGTACGCCTGAGCTAATTCGCGCCGACTGACCGGTTAGGACAGTTAGCTGGACATCAGACCGGTGCTTCTCATGAAGCCGCGGTTTCATTGACGACTCCAGCGAGGTATGTGCAACCAAAGTTGGTGAGACTTAGAGTTGTCCCAATTTCTGCTCGAACGTGCGAATCAGCTTCATTGGGTACTCGTCGACCGCCGTTCATAAGTTGCGCCCAGGCGCCGTATAAGCCCAGTTCACTGGCGGTCATGCCCCAGCGCCGGACCGATGGTGCGCTGAAGCCCAGGAGTCACGAATTCGCCGCAATGAGCCGCTTCGCGACGAAGTCAGTGGTGAGACGGTGCCAGTCCCGCCACTTTCGGACCATAAAGTGGTCCGCGCCGTCGAGACCCACCCACTGTGCATCAAGTCCGCGCTGCCGGGCCCGTCGGGTTTGGGCGCGTGAGGCACCCGGGTCGGTCCAGGTGTCGGCGGTGCCATGCACGACGAGAAGCCCAGTGGTCGCTGGAATGAGGTCGCCGTCGTTTCCCACCCACCATGGGGCCAGCGCAACCACGGTGCCGACATCACCTCGGGCCGCCAATTGCGCGGCGACACGACCACCCATCGAATGGCCGACGACCGCGATCCGTGCCGGCTCAAATCGGTTGCGCGCACTGTCGAGAACGGCCTGAGCGTCGCGCAGTGCATCCAACCGCGGACTGTTCCACCCGCGCAGCCGATACTGGACCCGCAGCACCTTGATGTCGGGGCCGAGTCGACGTCGCAGTGTGCGGGCGAAGAACACCATCCGGAGATTCGCAAGCTGCCAATACCGCGCGCGGCGGTCGCTGTTCACCTTGCCGCCCGGCAGCACCAACACACAGCCACTTCCATAGGTGTCCATCCCCATGAAATATATTCGGCGCCAAGCGCCTGCCGGATGGTCACGGCTTGACTGGTCGAGGTCAAGGCGTTCGAAGAACTTGAATCATCCGGCGGAGCAACATGTTTGAATGCCCAAATAATCCTGCTTTGAAGCCGCCGGACTTGGTAGATTACCGGCCCATGACGATGCAGACCCCGGCCTTGATTGTGCGAGACGAGGGACAGCACTTTTCCTTCCTCAACACCCTGTACACGGCGAAGATCAATAGCGAGCAGACCAACGGTGCAATCACGGCGATGGAATTCTTGGCCCCAAGAAACTTCGGCCCGCCAGTGCACCTTCACGACGGCGAGGACGAACTGTTCTACCTCGTCGACGGTGAGATGTGGTTTTCCTGCGGCGACGTCGAAGCCGTTCATACCGCAGGCGCCGTGATCTGGATGCCGCGTGGGCTTCCGCACACGTTTCAAGTTCGGTCCGAAACCGCGCGCGTGTTCCAGGTGTCCACTCCCGGCGGGTTCGAGCGGTTCGTCGCCACGCTTGGACAGCCGACCGAGGAGTCGGTGCTACCGGAGCCGGAGGCGATCGACCCGGTCCATGTCGCCGAGGTGTGTAGCCAGTTCAACATCCAAGTGCTCGGCCCGCCTCCTGCACCATTGGCCGGCTAAAGCCAGACGCGGGTCAGTGGGCGGCGGCTTATACGCTCGCTTCGGCCCAGGGGATCGGAGGACCTTATGGCATGCATCCAACCGTCCGACGCTTTCGCCGCGACACCGACTGTGGACCTCGGCCAGGGTGATCGCGTCAACCTCGGCGTGGCGGGAATCATGTCTCGCCTGCCCGATGTCGCCGCAGCGGCGGGTGGGGTCACGATGGCGCTACGCGAGACCGGTGCCCTGCCGCCGCGGCTGATGAACTCGTCCGGCTGCGCATCGCCTTCCACAACCAGTGCCGCAGCTGCATGTCGATCCGCTACCAGAGCGCCATCGACGACGGGCTGACCGAAGATGCGGTGTGCTCACTCGAGCGACCGGCCGAGGCTCCGGATCTGACGGACGCGGCGAAGCGCGTTGAGGTTCGCCGACCTCTTCGCCACCAACCACCTGGCGATCGACGACGCGGTATACGACGACCTGCGCAACCATTTCAGCGAGGACCAGCTGGTCGCGCTGGGGCTGCACTGTGCATTGTGCGTCGGGCTGGGGCGACTCGCCGCGACCTGGCACGTCGTCGACGACCTGCCCGACGAGTTCCGCGACAAGAGCGGCGCACCGCTGGCGCCGTGGAACGCGAGTTCCGTTGTCGCGTCCGGCTAGCGGACAGGCAGCCGATGACCGGACCTGCGGACCGGCACACGGCTAACGGTGCCGATTTCGCAGAGACACTTGTGCTGGAGTCCGCCGCGCCGTCTGCCGACAGGTAGTGTCCGAGCCGGTGAAAAGGGTTCTGGGGCTGTCCGCGGCCGTCGTAATCGCGGGGGCGATTGGTTGCTCGCTGTTGCTGTCGCCGCAGGCGGAGGCACCCGTCGACATGAAAGGCGATGTCGACAGTGGGGCGCAGCCTGCCAGCGGACCCGTGCGCGAGTCCGAAACGCTTTCGGCCGTCTCGCTGAGGCAGAAGTTCGAGCTACCGCCGCCGCCCGAAGGCGCTGACGATCAGGCCGGCCGGATCGCACGGGACACCCAGGTCTACCGGCGAGCGCAATTGTTGAAGGTCGACGCAGGCACCGCGTATGCAACCTGGGCCAGTGCAGGCGACACGGTGGCTGCCAACCGCAACATTCTGCCGACATTGCAAAAGCAGCCACTGCAAAAGCTGACCTTCGACGGAACGCGACTTTCCCAGCTTGGCGCACTCGTCGCCGGCGCCGGTCCGGCACATATCACCGTCGCCAGCCGCATGATCCAAGCGGACAGGGCCCTGACCGTTTCGGGACAGAACGTGGTCATCGATTTCGCCGGCGCGGTTATCAAGGCCGGCCCGCGACCTCCCCTCTGGATGATCGAGCTCCGAAAAGCTCGCAATGTTGCAGTGACAAACGCGAACCTCACGGGCGGCGTCAACGGAATTCTCGTCGACAACGGTTCGGATATCGCCTTGGAAGGCAACGAAATCCATGGCCTTGCGCAGAACGGCATCGTGGTAACCGGCGAATCGTCGGTGCTGAACATCGATTCCAATCGACTCCATGACCTCGGCCGCGCGGGCATCATGCTCCATGGCCCGGTCACGAGGTCGTTGCTCGCCGGCAACCAGATACACCATCTGCGCGGACACTCGAACTGGATGGCCGGAATTCTCCTGACCGGACGAAAGGGCGATGTCTCGATAAACCCGGACGCCTTCTTCCTTCCCGACCGCTACTGGGTCGTCGAAGAACCCATATTTCAGCGGCTGCGGAACCCTGAACAGAACGTCGTCCTCGGCAACATCGTCACCGACGGACTGTCCTCTGGCATCTACAACGACGGCGGCGTCGCCAACATTTTCCTCGGCAATCGGATCGAACGGAACTCCAAAGAAGGTATCTGCTTCGACAACGGCGCCACGGCCAACGTGTTCGCCCGAAACCTGGTGACGGGAAACGGCAGACGGTGGGGACACCCCCGCGCAACTCTGGCTCTGGACTCGGTGCTCCGAGCGGGAGTGGGACGCGACGGCACGGCCATCGCCAAGCTGCCCGGAGTTTCGATCGACAATGCGCTCTACAACGAGATCTATGACAATGACATCACCGGCAACTGGGGCGGTGGCGTGAAGATGGTCCGCACCAGCCTGTTCAACGTCGTAGGACGCAACAGGCTGGACGACAACAACCTAGGTGCAAGCACCAAAGCGCACTTCTTCGGCATCGAACTCGGCGCTGCCCGCGCCGACCAGCCGGCCACGGATCTGGATTTCGTCGGATCGTCGGGCAACATCGTCTTCGACAATGCAATCCACGGCAAGCACTACTCCGGGATTTTCATCGCGAAACCGTCGGTGCAGAACTACACGTTCAACAACGACATCGACGGGGTCGAGGCGTTTGACGTCGAACGCCCCTCCTGACGCTGTCTACCTGCAATCTCCACCGAATCTCCATGTGACCTCCAAGCGGGGACCCGCCCGCTCGCAGCAGCATGTAGTCGTCATGCAAGAGCGAGCACCGACTCGCCCGAACAAGGGTCCCTCATGAAGAAGATCATCGGTTCTGCGCTGATCGGCGCAGGTCTCGCCGCCGCAGCGGTGACGCTGTCGGCCACGGCGCAAGCTGAATCGGCTGCCGTGACCATCGGTCAGCTCGAGGCGCAGGGATTTGAGGTCAAGCTCGATCGTGTCGGCAGCGCACCGCTGAACCAGTGCGAGGTCGTCGGCATCCGCAATCCGCGCGATCGAACCGAGTTCGTTCACGTCGGCGGTCGAGACGACCGTGACTTCATCCCCGTGGTCGTCGAGCGGACGATCACGGTGTCGCTGGACTGCTCACGCTGACCGACCTCACGGTCTCGGGACGTATTGATAACAAGCCGATCACGTGCCGCGCTGCGTCGCGGGGTTTGGTGTGCGTCGCTGTTAGCTTGCCGAAGGCAAGACCCGAGACTGGTGAGGTGTGGTGGTGGTGGCGGAACGACTGGGCAGCAGAACCTTCCGGGCGTGGACGCATGCGGTCGCCGTGCTGTCGGTGGCGGTGTTGCCGTTGTTGGCGACCATGGTAATTCAGGCCCCGACCGCCGCCGCGTATTCACGCCCCGGCCTGCCCATCGAAGAACTCGACGTCCCGTCGCCTTCCATGGGGCGCGATATTCGGATTCAGTTCCAGGGCGGTGGCCCGCACGCGGTGTACCTGCTCGACGGTCTGCGCGCCCAGGACGACGCCAGCGGCTGGGACGTCAACACCGCGGCGTTCGAGTGGTTCTACCAGTCCGGGATTTCGGTGGTCATGCCCGTCGGCGGACAGTCCAGCTTCTATTCCGACTGGTACCAACCGGCGACGGGTAGCGCAGGCACCGTCACCTACAAGTGGGAAACCTTCCTGACACAGGAACTGCCCGCCTGGCTTGCGGCCAACAAAGGCCAGGATCCGTACAGGAACGCCGTTGTGGGACTGTCGATGTCGGGCAGCGCAGCGCTGACCCTGGCGATCTGGCATCCGGCACAGTTCATCTTCGCCGGCTCACTGTCGGGATACCTCAATCCGTCACAGGGCCTGTGGCCCACTCTGATCGGCCTCTCGATGAAGGATGCCGGCGGCTACAACGCGCAGAACATGTGGGGTCCCACCAGTGACCCGGCCTGGCGCCGCAACGACCCGACGGTCAACATCGGCATGCTGGTGGCCAATGCCACCGCTGTCTGGATCTATTGCGGCAACGGCGGCCTGTCGGACCTCGACCCCAGCGACGGGAACTTCGGCACCCAGTTCAGCGCCCAGTACCTGGAGAACATCACGCGGGCGACAAACAAGGAATTCCAGCAGAAGTACATCGCCGCCGGCGGTCGCAACGCGGTGTTCAACTTCCCCGAGAACGGCACCCACAGCTGGGGCTACTGGGGATCGCAGCTCCAGGCGATGAAGCCCGACCTGCTGCGGGTGCTCGGCGTCCAACAGCCGGCCTGAAACGGCTCCGTCAGCCGATGCACGCACCGGTGTCGACTGCCGGTGACTCGCCGACACCCGCCCCATGTGCTGCCACCTGCGCCGCGGTCAGCGCGAAGCCGGTCGTTGAATCATGGGTTTCTGCACCGAAATACACGCCGAGCACCCGACCGTCCATATCGATAAGGGGGCTCCCGCTGGAACCGGATCGCGGAAAGGTGCCCGTGAGTATGTAGACCTCGCGGGTAACCGATCCGGCGCTGTAGATGTCGGGTCCGTTGAGTTCGGTGACCTCGCGGATCTGCACCGCGGTGCCCTTGAACGACTCGGCGCCGGGATAACCAAGCACCAACGCGTCGGTGCCGTTGGTAGCTGTGTACCCGGCGAACACCAGTGGCTGCGCGGACAGCGTCGGCACGTCTAGGATTGAGACATCGGTGTTCGGGTCGTAGGAAACCACTTGTGCGTCATAGGTTTTCCCACCGACCTCCACCGAGAAGGTTTCGGCACCGGCGATGACATGCGCGTTGGTCATCACTTTGTTCGGCGCAACGACGAAGCCGCTGCCTTCGAGCACCCTGGAGCAGCTCTCGGCCTCCCCGCGAACTTTCACCACACTGGGCCGTGCCTTCGCGACGACCTCGTCAGTAGAGATCGCGGGCGCTGCCACCGGTGTGGACGATCCCCGATCGAACCGCCCTGGGACGTCGCCGCAGCCGGTCAACAGGCTAGTCACGGTGACCAAGCAAGCCACGACGTGCGCCCACCTCATGGTCGAGACATCTCTTTCTAGGCCGGTGTGGGTTCGCTGACCTTCACCAGCATCTTGCCGATGTTCGCGCCGGTGAACAGCCCGTTGAGGGCGTCGACGCAGGACTCCAGGCCCTCGAAAACCGTCTCGCGGTGGGTGAGCAGGCCCTCCTGCTCCCACCCCCGCAGCGCGGCGAAGGCCTCGTCGAAACGGCCCCACTCATCGAGCGCGTTGAACCCTTGCATCAGTGCGGTCTTGGAAAGCAGGTTCACATAGTTGGCCGGTCCGGGGTGCTCACCGGTGAGGTAGCTCGAGATGACGCCACACAGAACAACTCGCGCTTTGGGTGCCAGACGCCCCAGCACCGCATCGAGAATCGGCCCGCCGACGTTGTCGAAATACACGTTGACGCCGCGCGGACAGTGCTGCTTGAGGGCGGCCGGCAGGTCGCCGGCCCGGTAGTCGATGCACGCGTCGAAGCCGAAGTCGTCGACCACCGCCCGGCACTTTTCCGGGCCGCCGGCAATACCGACGACCCGCGCACCGGCGATTCGTGCGATCTGCCCGGCGACCGATCCGGTTGCCCCCGCCGCGGCCGAGACGACGACCGTCTCCCCGGGCTGCGGTCGGCCGATGCCAGTCATGCCGAAATACGCTGTGGCACCGGTCGGCCCGTAGATCGACATGACCGCCAGCTGGTCCGTCAGCCCGACGACGGGCGTGCTGAAGATGTCGTCGCGGATGATCACGTAGTCCTGGAATCCGGTCAGCGTGGTGACCACGTCGCCAACGGCGTAGGCGTCGCATCGCGAAGCCACCACCTCGCCGATCCCGGCCGCCCGAATCACCTCACCCAGCTGCACCGGCGGGAGATAGCTCGGCTGGTCGTCGAGCCAGGTCCGTGCCGCCGCGTCCATCCCCACGTAGGTGGTGCGGACCAACGCCTCACCCTCGGCGGGCTCGGGCGCTGGCGAGGTGACCAGCTCGGTGTCACCGGGCTGGACCAACCCGGTCGGCCGGCGGCGCAGCAGGATCTGGCGATTCGTCAGGTCGGGCACGACGCCGAAACTAGCGAAATGCGCCGCCGTTCGGAGCACGTACGGCCCAACGCGCCGCGGGGTGGATTTCGCGCTTTTGCTGCGAGAAAACCAAATGTGTCGCAGAATTCACATGGGTCACATGCAAGTGGCTCGGCGCGCGGGGACGCTCAACTGCAACGACTGCCTCTGGGGGCTTGCGTGCGCCGTCTATTCCATTCCCTCGGCGTCATCGTGCTGTCGATCGCCGCCACCGTATTGCTCGCAGGCACACAGACGATGACGGCCTTTGTCGCCCTCACCGCGACCGCGCTGATCATGGGCGGCACCGGGCATCCGCTCAGCACCCCGCAGGACAGCCCGGAATTCATCAACAGCTACACCAACGATGCGAACAACGACTACATCGTGCTGACTGGATTCTGCGGCGCCGACGCGTGCACACCCACCGCGGTGAGCACACCCGAGCAGTTCATGCCGGTTTCGGGAACCATGCCGTTCGACCAGTCGGTCGGCCACGGGGTGACCAACCTCGATCAGGCGATCAATGCGCAACCGGCAGGCGAGTCGATCGTCGTGTTCGGTTACTCGCAGAGCGCCCGAATCGCATCGATCCAGAAGGGCAACCTCGCCGCGGCGGGTTCCACGGTGCCCCTGTCATTTGTGTTGATCGGCAACCCGAACCGACCCAACGGCGGGATTCTCCAACGCTTCGAGGGCCTCGAGATCCCAATTCTCGGAGTCACTTTCGACGGAGCCACACCCACCAATACCGACTTCGACACCGTCGACATCACCCGCCAGTACGACGGCTGGTCCGACTTCCCGCTCAACCCGCTCAACCCGTTCGCCACCGCCAATGCGGTTGCCGGCATCCACTATCTGCACGGGGACTACCAGAGCGTCGGTCTCGGCAACGCGCTGTATCAGGGTTCGTACGGCGACACCGATTACTACATGATCCCGAGCCAGCGGCTGCCGCTGCTCATGCCGCTTGCCGAAGCGGGCGTCCCGAGTCCGGTTCTGGCAGTGCTCGACGCGCCGGCGCGGGTCCTGGTCGAAGCCGGCTACAACCGGACGATCAGCCCCGGCCAGCCGACCCAGGCGAGCGTGCTCTACTTCCCGAACCCGGTGAAGACCGGTGTCAACTTCATCGTCGCGATTCCGACCGGTCTGGACGACGGTGCCCAGGAGGCCGCCAATATCCGCCCGTTCGGCACGCCGCCACTGGACCAGCGCAGCCCGTACGGCGTCGGCGGTCCACCCGCCAACGCCGGCGCGTTCGACACCACCGGTGCGCCGATCGCGTCCGTGCCGCCGGCCGCATCTCCCATGCCCGACACGCAGTCGCTGGCCGCCAAACAAGGCCCCGGGCTGCTGGCGGCACCCCAGCCCGCCGCTCGGCCGGCACCGTTGCAGCCGCCGGCGCCTGCCGCGGCACCGCGTGCGCCAGTCGCCGGTACGCCGTCGATAACCGCGCCGGCAGCAACCATCGAGAAGGCGGCTCCGGCCAAGCCGGCAACCGAAATGACGTGGTGGAAGCCGGGCCAGCTGCCCAAGCCCGCGCCGGCCGAGATGCCGAAACCGGTGCCTCCGGTCGAGGTTCCCAAACCGCTGCCTGCCGACATCCCGGCACCACTGCCTGCCGACATCCCGGCCGAGCTTCCGAAACCGGCACCCGCCGATATCCCGGCCGAGCTACCAAGCACGGAAATCATCCCAAAGTTCGTGCCGCCGAATCTCGAGCCGCCCGTGCGGGCACCGATTCCCGTCGAACTACCTAAGCCGGTCGACATACCTGAGCCGGCGTTTGTTCCACCCGAGATCCCGAAGGCATTGCCGGTTCCTCCGCCGGTGCAGGCACCGTCGTTGCCGGAGCTGCCCGCACTGCCCGTGGCACCGCAGCCGATGCCTGCGCTTCCGCCACCGCTACCGATGCCTGCGCCGCCGCCGATGCCTGCCCTTCCGCCACCCCCGCCGATGCCTGCGCTGCCGCCGATGCCCGCGCTGCCGAACATCGCCAATGTGCTCGGAGGCCTCCGCCTCCCGTTCTGAGCCGGCGGTGTACGTCGCGCAGTCCCACCGGATGCGACACGCCACCTGGCCAGCGCAGCCGACGGACGATGGTCGACCGTTCGCTGGCACGCTGCCGGCTGTCGATCCGACACGAGTTTGCTGTGCGACACGGTGTGATTTGTCACTCAATTTCCCGGCGAAAGCTAAGAAACCTTTATTAGACCTCATCTGTCACATTACGGCGCGTTGCTTGCCAGGGCTGAATATGCGCATCTCAGCAGGACTTCTGAGCTTGCCGAAATTTGGTAACGAATGCATAACGAATAGTTTTTCTAAGCGCCTGTCCGAGACTGCGGCGGCGCGTCACGCCAATCCGCGGACAACGCTTCGCTAGGGCCGAATTTTCGTCGCTAGACTCGACCGGGATCTGCGCCCACGTGCGCACAGTCAGACGTAATGATCGGCCGGTTACCCGCCACTACCGGCATCAGCATCTATGAACAGGGCAGATACAGTCATGCATACAAACACAGTCCCCGCGGACGGGACCGAGGCCACGGTCGTCGAGCCGGACTTCGTGGTGCTGGGCACCACCGATGTCCAGGGCGGCGCAATCGCCGACCTCGCCGTCAGCACTGACGGCACCACGCTGGTCGCAACCCACCACGGCGACGGCAGTGTGTCGGTCATCGACGCCGACGCTATGACCGTGGACGCCGCCGTCACCCTTCCGGGAGAACCGCTCTTCGTCACCGCCGCCGAGCGGCGCGCCTACGTGACGACCTCAGCGCAGAGCTACGACTCGGTCGCTGTCGTCGACACCGAGACCAAGCGGGTCATCGCCAACCATGCGTTCTCCGGCAGCGCCACCGCCGTCGCCATCAGCCCGGACGGCACGCGCGTCTTCGTCGGCCAGGTCGGACGTGACCACGTTGGGCTGGCGGTCGTCAACACGTTCGGCCGGGTCAACACGATCGACCTCGCTGACGGTGCGGGCCGCACCGTGGATGCGGTCAAGGTCAGCCCCAATGGCCGCCTCGTCTACGTCGGCACGTCCGACGCCACCAGCGGCAGGCTGCTGGTGGTCGACGCCACCAAGGGGCGAGTGATCCGTGAGGTCCCCGTTGCTTCGCCGATCCGGGATATCGCGCTGAGCCGCGACGGCGCACTGGCGTACGTCGCCACCTTCGACACGCACTGGGGCGGTTCCGTCGACGTGATCGACACCGCGATCAACGAGATCACCGCCAAGGTCGGTATCGGTGGTGCGCCCATGCAGATCGCGGTCAGCCCCGACGGCGCCCGTGTCTACATCGCCGACTACGAGCACGTCGCCGTTCTGTGCACGGAGACGAACTCGGTCGTTGACACGCTGACCGTCACCGCGGAACCGTCGTGCGTCGCGGTCAGCCCGGACGGCGGCCGGCTGTACATCGCCGACCACGCCGGCGCGATAACGGTGATGTCCGTCGCGCTCGATTCGTCAGAGCTGGAGACGGAGTTGATGGCCATGAACGTCAGCACCGTGGCGGAGCTCCGCGAGCTGGAGCCTGCGGCCGTCTGAGCTAAGCGCCCAGCTCTCCGACGTCAGCGGCGCGAGCAGTCCAGCGTCACCGAGACCGACTGGGCGATGATGTCCAGCACCAAGGCGCGGTCGTCGCCGTTGCGGCCTGGGCCGTTGTAGGGCACCCACTGGGTGACCTGCTGAGGGTTCCGGACATTGGTGACCACGCATTCGGACATCGGTGCGGTACCGACCCGGTCGATGTGGACGGTGTAACCCTCGTCCCGCAGCCGCTCGATGGTTGCCTGTGCATTCTCATCGGCCGACGCGAGGCCTGCCGGCGCAACGATGGCAGCGCATGCACCCACCGCCGCAGCCGTGAGCGCCCACTTCTTGCGCATAACCGCACCTCTCGTCGCGTGTTCGGCCAATGATCCTCCAAGTACATCGCGGTGGATACTCATTTCCTTCCCGGGTAACGAAAACGCATGTCGTGAGCTTCATCGCAGGCCTGCAGAACCGTAACGAAACCCACAGCGGCCTGATTGGCCTTCACTCGCGCGAGCGGTTAACCATGTTCATGTGACTCATACATCGGTAGCCCGCGAACTGGCGACGGGTACCCGGGTCCGACTGTCCCACCAGGTCATCACGCTCGACGATGGGCACAAGGTGGGTGTGACGGTGGGTGGCCGGGGGGTGCCGCTGGTCTTCCTGCACGGTATTGCCCTCAGTGGCCGCGCCTACGTTCGATTGCTGAGCCGGCTGGCGGGGATGGGATTCCTGGTCGTCGCCGTGGACGCGGCAGGCCATGGTTTCACCCCGAACCTGCCCCGCAACGCCGCCGACTTGAGCCGTCGGGTTGACCTGACACTTCGCGCCCTGGACGCGCTGGGCGTGCGCAAGGCCGTCTTCATGGGCCACTCCATGGGTGGCCGGATGATCATCCAGTTGGCGGCTGTCGCGCCGCAGCGGGTGCTGGCGGCGGTTCTGCTGAACGCCGCGGCGGGCTCGCCGTTCGACGAATCGATCCGGACACCGGTCCGATCGCCTCGCCGCGCGGCGCGGGCCGTGTTGAACGCGGCCTACGACGCTCCTGGTGATTCGCTTCGGCTGGCCGCCCCCGAGCGCAAGCGCTACCTACGGCAGATGACCTCGGCGCTGGCCCGCAATGTCCGGACCCCGCTCGGGTTGCCGGGCGCCGTCCGGGCCATCATCGCCTCCGGCGACTACGGCCCGATGCTGGAGGCGATGCGCGAACATCGCGTGCCGACCATCGTCGTGCACGGCGAGAACGACCTGGTGGTTCCATTCGCGAGCGCCCACGATATGGCCGATCGCGCCGACGGCGCGCTCTACAGGGTGCCCGGGGCCTACCACTCGTGGATGCTGGCCAATCCCCGGCAGAGCGCGGACATGGTGCGGCAGCTGCTGGCCGCCGAGCTCGGTGACGTGCTGCGTGACGCGGCCCGCGCGCACGCCATCAAGCCGACGGCCGGCGGCTGGCGAGACGCCCTGTTGACCGCCGATTCGCCGTTACAGTCGCTCGATGACAGACCCGTCGACGCAGTGGGGGTCGAGCAGCCGGACCATGTCGAAATGGACCGGCTGCGCAGCGCTACCCGGCCCGCGCCGAGCCGTAGGCGCTGGTTCAACGCCTGGCGCCGCAGTCGTCGCAACCGGATGGCATCGGGCGGAACCGCCGACATCGCATAGCGGGCGCATTACCATCGCGACCATCTGACGGAGTCGGAGGGGCTACGCGATGGACAGCACGATGCAGGACTTCCCGCTGACGATAACCACCATCATGCGATATGCGTGCACCGTGCACGGCGATCGCAGGGTCACGACGGCAACGGGCGACGGCTATCGCCACCTCACCTATCGAGAGCTCGGCGAGCAGGCTGCCCGGTTGGCGAATGCATTGCGCCGCATCGGCATAACGGGTGACCAGCGGGTGGCGACATTCATGTGGAACAACGTCGAGCACCTGGCCGCCTACCTGGCAATCCCGTCGATGGGTGCCGTCATGCACACGCTGAACCTCCGGTTGTCACCCGAACAGATCGCTTTCATCGCCAACGAGGCCGAAGACCAGGTCATCATCGCCAACGTGTCGGTGGCGGGCCAGCTGGCCCCCGTTCTGCCGCTGCTGGAGACCGTGCACACCGTGATCGCGGTCGGCGACGGCGATGTCGACGCGTTGACGGCATCAGACAAGATCGTGCTGCGCTACGACGAGATCCTCGCCGCGGAATCGCCCAGCTTCGACTGGCCCGACATCGACGAGAAGTCCGCGGCGGCGATGTGCTACACCAGCGGCACCACCGGGAATCCCAAAGGCGTTGTCTACAGCCATCGTTCGAGCTATCTGCACTCGATGATGGGTAGCTCCAACAATGCACTGGGGGTGGGTTGTCCGGACTCGGTGCTCCCGATCGCACCGATGTTTCACGCCAACGCCTGGGGTCTGCCTTACGTCGCGTTGATGGCGGGTGCCGATCTGGTGATGTCCGACCGGTTCCTCGATGCCAAGTCGCTGGTCGATTTGATCGAGACGCAACGGCCGACGGTCGCCGGCGCGGTGCCTACGATCTGGAACGACGTGATGCACTACCTGGAAAAGAACCCGGATCACGACATTTCTTCGTTGCGGGTGGTCGGCTGCGGCGGGTCGGCCGTGCCGACGTCGATGATGAAGACCTTCGAAGAGCAGTACGGCGTGCTGATCCTGCAGGCGTGGGGCATGACCGAGACCTCTCCGCTGGCCAGTGTGGCGCGGCCGCTGCCGGGTGTTCCCGACGATCAGCAGTGGGGGCTGCGGTCGACGCAGGGCCGGTTGCTGTGCGGGGTGGAAGCCCGAATCGTCGATGACGACGGCAACCCGCTGCCGCACGACGGTAAGGCGGTCGGTGAGGTGGAGGTGCGCGGCCCGTGGATCACCGGCTCGTATTACGGCAACCGCGACGCATCGAAATTTGACAACGGCTGGCTCCGCACCGGCGATGTCGCCTGCATCGATCCGTTCGGCTACGTCACGCTGACCGACAGGGCCAAGGACGTCATAAAGTCAGGCGGCGAATGGATCTCGTCGGTCGAACTGGAGAACCACCTGATCGGCCACCCCTCGGTGGTGCAGGCCGCCGTGGTGGCTGTGCCCGACGACCGGTGGCAGGAGCGGCCCCTTGCGGTCGTGGTGGTGGAGGAGGGCGCCGAGGTGAGCCCGGAGGAGCTACGGAAGTACCTGTCCGACAAGGTCGTTCGCTGGTGGCTACCGGAGCGGTGGACGTTCATCGACGAGGTCCCGCTCACCAGTGTCGGCAAGTTCGACAAGAAGACCATCAGGGCCCGGTACGCCGAAAGCGCCTACGACGTGATCGAACAGCGCGACTAACCTTTCCCCGCGAGCAGACGCGTAAGTTCGCAAAGTCGCAGGACAGCGTGTACTTATGCGTCTGTTCGCGAGCTGTCACAGGGCGAGCGGTGTGCGATCGAGGTGCTTGAAGATTCGTGCGACGAGGTCGAACTGATTCCGCCGGACATCGTCGACGACGATCGGCAGCACAGAATAGCCGCACTCCTGCAGCCGCGAGGTTTTGATCCGGTCGCGCTTGAACGCTTCGGGATTGGCGTGCCACTCGACGCTGTCGTACTCCGCAACGAGCATCGCGTCGGGCCATGCGAAGTCGACCCGCCACAGTTCGCCACAGCGGTCGATGATCTCGTACTGGAGTTCTGGTAACGGTAGGCCGCCGTCGATGAATACCAGCCGCGCTTCGCTTTCCATTGCCGACTCCGCGCGCGCGTCGGCATGCGACATGAGCTCTCTCACTTTGACTATTCCGCGGCGGCCTTTCTGCTCGTCGATTGCGGCGATCAGTTGGTCACGTGTGCATGCTTCGTAGTGCAAGGCGGCGTCGAGCACCGCCAGCACACGCGGCCGCCAAAGCGTGCGAGCGACTTCAACCGCAGTCCACGCCGGCGCTGTCGCGAGCCGGCCGTGTACCCGTCGTAGCGGAGCACCCACTCGCTGGTGGACCATCAGTCCTGCGGTCGGTCGCATCCGGACACCAGGATCGAGGACGTGGATCCTCGGGTCGCGCTCGGTGTCGAAGCCGTAAAGCGCGGCTGCCGTGCCCATGCATGCGACCATCCGCTTGCCTGCAATGAGATCCAGTCCCGCGAGGCGCGCAAGGACGTCGGGCGGACTGAGTGCGAAGACGCCCCGCCATACACGAACTATGGCGCCCGTCCTGAGGTGAAATGCCAGCGACCTCCGCGACATCACCGTCAGCAGTTGTTGGGCGGTGGCCAAGCCCCCATTGGCTTGAAACACCTCATCGGCGAACACATCCCGATGATGTCGGCCGCACGAGCTGCGGCCAATACCGCGCATCAGATCTGTGGATGAAGGCAGCGTTGTGGAGCGCGAGCAGACGCTCGCGCCCGCAAACCCCCAGGACGTGGCGGACTCTTGCGTCTGCTCGCGCTAAAGGGGTTCCCCGAGATCAGCGCTCGGCGCGCTGGTAGGCGGTCACCACCGCGGCGCCACCGAGACCGATGTTGTGCTGCAGCGCCGCGTCGACGTTGTCGACCTGACGTTTGTCGGCGGTGCCCCGCAGCTGCCAGGTCAGCTCGGCGCACTGAGCGAGACCCGTCGCACCGAGCGGATGGCCCTTGGAGATCAGCCCGCCCGACGGGTTGACGACCCACCGTCCGCCGTAGGTGGTGTCATTGTTGTCGATGAGCTTCGGCGCCTCACCCTCGCCGCATAACCCGAGCGCCTCGTAAAGCAGCAGCTCGTTGGCGGAAAAGCAGTCGTGCAGCTCGATGACCTGGAAGTCACTCGGCCCGAGACCGGACTGGTCGTAGACCTTGTGTGCGGCTTGGACATTCATGTCGTAGCCGATGAGGTTCTTCGCGCTGCCGTCGAAGGTGCTGTCGAAGTCGGTGGTCATCGCCTGGCCGACGATCTCGACGGCCTGACCCGCCAGGTTGTGCTTGTCGACGAACGCCTCGCTGGCAACGATCGCCGCGCCCGATCCGTCGGAGGTGGGGGAGCATTGCAGCTTGGTCAGCGGATCGGAGATCATCCTGGCCGCCAGGATGTCGTCGAGTGTGTACTCCTCCTGGAACTGCGCATACGGGTTGTTGACCGAGTGCTTGTGGTTCTTCAGTCCGATCTTGGCGAAATGCTCTGCGGTGGTGCCGTATTGGCGCATGTGCTCACGCCCGGCCGCGCCGAACATCCACGGTGCGACGGGGAACGCGAACTCGTCGATCTCGGCCATCGCCTTGACGTGCTTGCCCATCGGGGACTCCCGGTCATCGGCGCCGCCCTGCAGCGCGCCGGGCTGCATCTTCTCGAAGCCCAGCGCGATCGCGCAGTCGGCGAGCCCGCCGCGGATCGTCTGCGCGGCGAGAAACAGCGCGGTCGAGCCCGTCGAGCAGTTGTTGTTGACGTTGGCGATCGGGATGCCCGTCATGCCGAGCTCGTAAAGCGCCCGGTTGCCGGATGTCGAATCGCCGGCCACATAGCCCACGAACCCCTGCTCTACCTGGGAGAAGTCGACGCCGGCATCTTCCAGCGCTTTGGTGCCGGACTCCTTGGCCATCTGCGGGTAGTCCCAGCCCTCGCGGCGGCCCGGCTTCTCGAACTTCGTCATCCCGACTCCGACGACAAATACTTTGTTCGGCATTGGTTGTCCCTTCGCTGCCCTGCGCGGTTGACAGAAACATACTGCCCTGAATCTATCCGAATGTGGTCAGGCGAACTCGTTCCACCATTTGTGCAGCTCATCAAGGTTTGGGCCCTGTGCGTCAGCGAGCAGGAGGTCAGCGTCTTTCGTCCACGTCACATCGGGGTTGTCGTTGAAGGTGCCGCAGGCGATCTGACCGGCGACCTCTTCCGGGTTCGCGTTGTAGTGCCAGGCGGTGGGCGAGTCGACGTCACTGCCCGGGCACTTCACCACCTCCGAGTTCTGCGTGATGGCGTCCTTGAAATGCTCGTCCAGCGTCGCCTGGTCCGCGAAAAGCGAATACCGCGCGACCGTCGGGCCGGTGGGCAGTTTCGTCTCACCGCAATCCACCGTCGCCAGCGCGCCGGTCGCCGGCGGGTGAATCGGTTCGCAGGCACCGCTGTCGTAGCCCCTGGGCAGCAGGGCGAGCAGCTTGGAATTGAACGAGTCGGGGTTCTCCGTTGCCGTCGTCCTCGGAGCCCTGGACGTCGTGGTTTCCCGGGTCGTGGTGGTGGTCGGCATGCCTTGGCTGGACGAGTCGTCTACATTGAAGGCCCACCAGGCGCCAAGCGCGCCGAGCACCACGACGAACACCCCGCCCGCGGCGGCCAGCGGGATCCACATCGTGTTCTTTCCGCTGGGTGGCGGAGGCGGCGTGTGGAACGCCGCGGGAAACGGCGGCGGAGTGGACGGCGGTGTGTGCTGTGGGGCCGGTGTGTGCTGTAGGGGAGGCGGCGCCGCGACGGAGGTCCCGTCGGTGCCCGCGATGCCCGGCATTGTCGCGGCCTGGCTGCGCTGCAGGATGGATGCCGCCTGGTCCTGATCACGTTGGGTCAGTGCGTGATTGGCGGCGGCCGCGAGATCGCCTGCGCTGGCGTAGCGCTCTTCCGGGTTCTTGGCCATGCCGCGCGCGATCACCGCGTCGAAGGCGGCCGGAATCCCTGGCCGCATCTCGCTCGGGCGGGGTATGGGGTTCGTCAGATGAGATGCGATGACCACGCTGACGCTGTCGGCCGGGTAGGGCTGCGATCCGGTGAGGCATTCATGCAGCACGCATGCCAATGCGTAGATGTCCGCGCGGTAGGTCACCTCGTCGTTGGTGAAGCGCTCCGGCGCCATGTAGGCATACGTCCCCATAGCGGTGCCCAGTTCGGTCAGCCTCTCGTCGGTGGCCGCGTTCGCGATCCCGAAATCGACCAGATAGGCGAAGTCGTCGCGGGTGATCAAGATGTTCTCGGGTTTGACGTCGCGGTGCATGACACCGGCTTCGTGCGCGGCGTCCAGGGCCGACGCGATCTGCTTCACGATCGCCACCGCGCGCGCCGGCGCCATCGGGCCGTAGCGCTTCAGCATGGCGCGCAGGTCGGTGCCGTCGATCATCCGCATGTCGACGAACATGACGCCGTCGATCTCGCCGTAGTCGTGAATCGGCACCACATGGGGCTCCAACAACCGGCCCGCCGAATGCGCCTCGCGCTGCAGCCGTTTGCGGAACACCGGATCGTGGGAGACCGCCTCCGGCAACAGTTTCAATGCCACGATGCGGTCTTTCTCGGTGTCCTCGGCCTCGTACACCTCGCCCATGCCGCCGCGGCCGATCAGGCGCCGCAACCGGTAGCGACCGAAATCGGTACCCGCCCGCGAGTCCCCTTCGGTCCCGCTCATCGGTAGTTCCTCCAGCGTGCGTTGTCGGCCATCACGGCAATTGTGGCCTGCTCCTCTCGGTGAGCAGACGCAAAAGCCCCCATTTTCGGCAGGAATCGGGTGCTTTTGCGTCTGCTCGCGCAGGGAAGTGGTGTAGACCTGGGTAGAACGTGTTCTAGTTTTGCGATGCTGGGAGGAAGACATGGGCCTTCGGGTCGTGCAGTGGGCCACCGGAGGAGTCGGTGTTGCGGCGATCAAGGGCGTGCTCGAGCACCCCGACCTCGAGCTCGTCGGCTGCTGGGTGCATTCGAAGGACAAGGCGGGCAAGGACGTCGGCGAGATCATCGGCACCGATCCACTCGGCATCACCGCGACCGACAGCATCGACGAGATTCTGGCCCTCGACGCCGACGCCGTCATCTACTCGCCGCTGATGGCCAACCCCGACGAGGTGGCCGCGCTGCTGCGGTCCGGCAAGAACGTGGTGACCCCCGTCGGCTGGCTCTATCCGAGCGAGCGCAGCGCGGCACCGATGCGCGTGGCCGCAGTCGAGGGCAACGCGACGCTGCACGGCACCGGCATCGCGCCGGGCGGCATCAGTGAGAAGTTCCCGCTGCTATTCTCGGCGTTCTCTACCGGCGTGACATTTGTTCGCGCCGAAGAGTTTTCCGACCTTCGCACCTACGAGGCACCCGATGTGCTCCGCCACGTCATGGGCTTCGGAGAGGTCCCGGAGAAGGCGCTGACGGGGCCGATGCAGAAGATGCTGGACAGCGGCTTCATTCAGGCCGTCCGAATGTGCGTGGACAAGCTGGGCTTCGATGCCGACCCGAAGGTGCGTGCGACCCAGGAGGTCGCGGTGGCGTCCGCGCCGATCGAGTCCCCGCTGGGCGTCATCGAGCCCGGCCAGGTCGCAGGCCGCAAGTTCCACTGGGAGGCCCTCGTCGACGGCGAGGTCGTCGTACGCGTCACGGTGAACTGGCTCATGGGTGAGGAAAACCTCGATCCCGCATGGAAATTCGGGCCCGCCGGTCAGCGGTACGAGATGGAGGTCCGCGGCAATCCGGACATCACGATCGTCGTCAAGGGTTTCCACTCCGAGTTCGGCGGCGAGGGCCCGGAACACGGCGTCGTCGGGACGGCCGCGCACTGCGTGAACTCCGTGCCCGCGGTGTGTGCCGCCGAGCCGGGTATCGTCACCTACCTCGATTGGCCGCTGATCAGCGGCCGGGCGGCACCCCGGCTGAGCTAACCTCGGGTCATGACAAAGCCGTTGGTGGTCGACCAGTCCCGGACTATTGCCATGGGACAGCAGGAGGTATTCCGTGACATGGTCCCGATGCCGCTGCCGGAGCTGTTCCGCCGTTGGTACGGACCGATCCCGCCGATCAAGGAAGTTCGCAACCAAACCGGCGACTGGGATGCCGTCGGACAGTCGCGCACCGTCGTGCTCGTCGGTGGCGGCAGCATGCGCGAGGAGCTCACCCAGTTCAATCCACCGCACTCGTTCGGATACACGCTCACCGACATCAGGGGCCCACTGTCCCCATTGGTCGGTCGCGTTGAGGGCGAATGGATCTTCGAGCCGATCGGTTCCGGGACAAACGTGACCTGGCGGTGGACCATCCACCCGCGCGCCGGGCTCACCGCACCGCTGCTTCCGGTGTTCGGCAAGCTGTGGAAGGGATATGCCCGGCAGTCGCTGGACGAGCTGTCCAAGCAGCTTGTGCACTGACCCTCCTCGCCGAGATCGACGAGATGGCGTGATTTACTCGCACTCTTGCGCCCAAACGTTGGTTTGGGCGATCAGCCGGCCAGCCCATTCCCACGCGTTTGATCGCGGTCAGAACCGGATCAGGCCGCGCAGGTTCAGTCCGCTGCGCAGATCGTCGTAGCCGGAGTTGATGTCGGAGAGGGTGTACTCCCGGGTGATGAGCTCGTCCAGCTTGAGCTGACCGGTGTCGTACAGCTCGAGCATCTTGAAGATGTCGCTACGCGGGTTCGACGAGCCGAAAAGCGATCCGCGGACCTGCTTTTCGAACAGCGTCAGATCGACCAGCGACAGCTCCACCTGTTTCTCGTTCGGGTGCGCCATCGCCGTCATCACCACCCGGCCGCGCTTACCGACCAGGCTGAGCGCCTGGCCGACGTAGGCGCCCTCGGCGACGTCGGTGGTGACGACACACACGTCGGCCTTCTGCCCGCGGGTCAGTCCGACCACCAGCTCGGCTGCCTCCCCGAGGGTTGCCGCGGTGTGCGTCGCTCCGAATTCCATTGCCCGAGTGCGTTTGTACTCGACTGGATCCAGCGCGACGATGTGCCGGGCGCCGACGATACGGGCCGCCTGCACGGCGTTGATGCCGACGCCGCCGACACCCATAACCACCACCGTGCTGCCCGCCGTGGCCTCGCCGGTGTTGACGGTGCTGCCGTAGCCGGTGGTGACACCGCAACCGACCAGTGCCGCCTTGTCCAACGGAACACTCTCGTCAACCTTGACCACCGACGCCGTCGGCACGACGGTGTACTCCGAAAACGTTCCGAGCAAGCACATTTGGCCCACATCGCGGCCGCGGGCGTGGAAGCGATGGGTGCCGTCGAGCTGCGGACCCTTGAGCAAGTGCATCCCGAGTTCGCACAGATTGCTGATCCCGCGTACACACGGCCCGCAGCGGCCACAGGCGGGGATGAAACTCAGCACCACCGGATCGCCCTCGGCCACGTCGGTGACACCCTCACCGACCTCGACCACGATGCCTGCGCCCTCATGGCCGCCGACCACGGGCATCGTCATCTGCAGGTCGCCGGTGACCAGATGCTCGTCGGAATGGCACATGCCGCTGGCGGCCATCTTGACCATCACCTCGGCGTGCTTGGGGCCGTCCAGGTCGATCTCCTCGACCTCCCACTTCTGGTGCAGTCCCCACAGCACCGCGGCCTTCGTCTTCATCGACGTCTGCTCCTCGGGGTTCGGTGTTAAGCCCGATTATCGCCAGCCGCGGTCGCCTGCTGTGGCGAGATCGCCCACGTCACAGGTCAGCGCAGATCCCGACGCCGGAAGGCGGCCAACCCGACGGCGATGAGAACGGCGTCCAGGATCAGTAGCCAGACCATCGGTGCCGCCCGGAACCCCTCGCCGGGCACATGCGGCAGGTGGCCGTAGGGCGTCAGGTCGAGTAACCACTGCGGCATTCCGGCGACCGAACCGAGGAAGTACAGCGCGATGACGCCGACCAGCACGCCCCACGCGGCCGGCGTGAAGCGGGGCGTCAGCCCGAACAGCGCAACGGTGACCGCTGCGAACAGCCAGATGGCGGGCAGCTGGACCGCCGCCGCGGCCAGCACACCGGCCAGCTTGCCTGCGACATCGTCTGCCGCGACACCGTAGGTGATTCCCGCCACCACACCGGCCAACAATATGGCCACCGCCGACCCGAGGATGGCGACGCTCAAATAGCCTGCGGCCCAGCGGATCCGTCCAACCGGGCCGGAAAGCACGGTTTCGCCGCGTTGCGATGTTTCTTCGCTGTGCAGCCGCAGCGACGACGAGATCGCCAGGGCCGACGAGGCCACGCCAAGGAATGTGAACGAGATCGTGATGAACGCGTTCTCTATCGCCTCGGTGCCGCCGAGGCGGCTGACGATGTCCCTGATGGTTGCGCTATTGCCGATCTCGCCGCCGAGACCCTGCACGATGCTGCCGATCAGCAGCGCGTACAGACACAAACCGACCGTCCAGCCGAGCAACGAGACGCGCTGCAGGCGCAACGCCAGCCCGAAGGGGCTGCCCAGCAGCGGTGACGCGGCGGCGCGGCCAGGTCGCTCGGCGATCAGACCGCTGCCGAGGTCGCGACTGCGCAACAGTGCGTAGGCCGCCGCGGTGAGCACGACCGTCGTCGTCAGGTGCAGCCCAAGCACCCAGAACCGGTCTCCGGCATACGGTCTCACCTGTAGCGACCACCCCAGAGGGGAGAGCCACGACAGCTCACCCCCACCCGCGTCGCCGACCGCGCGTAATGCGAAGAACGTGCCGAGCGCGGCGAACGCGATGCCGCGCGCCGTCCTTGCGGAGGCCCCGAGCTGCGCGGCAACGGCCGCCAGCGCCGAGAAGACCAGGCCTGAGCAGGCCAATGCCAGCCCGAAAGCCAGCGAGCCGGACGGCGAAACGTCGGTGGTCAGCAGGCCGGCAGTGCCGATGAGTCCGGTGGCGACCGAGGCGCCGAAGGCCAGCAGCAGCGCGGCGGTCAGGCTTGCGTAGCGGCCGACGGCCGTCGAGTCGATCAACTCGGCCCGACCGGAATCCTCCTCGGCGCGGGTGTGCCGGATGACGGTGAGGATGACCGCCACGGCGATGAGCGTGTGGAAGATCCCCGCCTTCCAGATGCCGACGGCCCCGACGCTGTCGTTGTAGACGTTGCCGTACAGCGCCCGCTGCGCCGGGCTGGCCATGATGGTGGCCGCGAACATCGCGCGTTCTTCTGCGGTCCGGTACACCGATTCGATGCTGCCGATGTACACCGAAGCCAGTGGAACCGACAGCAGCAGCGTCCACAGCGGCAGCACGATGCGGTCGCGGCGCAGGTAAAGCCGCAACAGTACGAGCGTTCCGGCGAATGGGGATCCGCTGGGCAGCGGTTCGGGTCGGCGATGGCGCGGTGCGGCGACGGTCGTGGTCATGCCGTCACTTCCTCGCTTGGCCGGTCTGGGGTGTCGATCTTGTAGTGGCGCAGGAACAACTCCTCGAGGGTGGGCGGCTGGCTGACCAGGCTGCGCACCCCTGCGTCGCCGAGAACCTTGATCAGCTCGCCGAGACTCTCGCTGTCGACCTGGGCGCGCAGCTTACGGCCGTCGATGCTGACGTCCTCGACACCCGTGATGCTGTTCAGGTTCGGCAGGTTACCGAGCAGCTCGGCCGTGATGGAGAACCTGCTGAGATGGCGCATGTCGGACAGCGACCCGCTTTCGACGGTCTTGCCGGCGCGGATGATGGTGACCTTTTCGCACAGCGCCTCCGTTTCGGCGAGGATGTGGCTGGACAGCAGGACCGTCGCCCCGCGCTCACGCTCCTCTTGCACGCATTGACGAAAAACGTGCTCCATCAACGGGTCCAGGCCCGAACTGGGCTCGTCGAGCAGGTACAGGCGGGCCCGTGACGAAAGGGCGGAGATCAGCGACACTTTCTGGCGGTTGCCCTTCGAGTACGTGCGCGCCTTCTTCCTCGGGTCGAGGTCGAATCGTTTGATCAGCTCGTCGCGGCGAGCCTCGTCGAGGCCGCCCCGCATCCGGCCCAGTAGGTCGATGATCTCTCCGCCGGTCAAAGCCGGCCACAAGGTGACATCACCTGGTACGTAGGCAATTTCACGGTGCAATGCGACAGCGTCGGTCCACGGGTTCCGGCCGAGCATCGACACTCTGCCCGAGGTCGCCCGGATCGTGCCGAGCAGCACGCGGATGGTGGTTGACTTACCGGCACCGTTGGGTCCCAGGAATCCGTGGATCTCACCCTCCGCGACGTGGAGGTTCAAGCCGTCCAGCGCGCGGACGTGCCTGAAATTCTTGTGCAGGTCCTCGATGTCGATGACTGTGCTCACGCAAGGCTCCTTAGGTACTCCCGCGATTCTTGTCCTGCCCGCCCCGGAGCGAAAGTCACCGCGGTCAGCGTGCCCGCCGGTACACCGGCAACACGGGCACTGGCACACTTTCGTCTGTGACATCGAAGCGTGCTCTGGTGCTGGCCGGTGGGGGACTTGCGGGAATCGCCTGGGAAATCGGCATTTTGCGCGGTATCGCCGACGAATTGGCGGAGACGGCCCGCGCGCTGCTGGATTCCGACGTGCTGCTGGGCACGTCGGCCGGTTCGGCGGTCGCCGCCCAGCTCGGCAGCGGCGTGGGGCTCGACACGCTGTACGACCGCCAGATCAGCGGGCACTCGAAGGAGATCGACCCCGGTGTCGACATCGACGACATCGCGGACCTTTTCCTCAACGCTCTGTCGGAGCCCGACGCCACGATGGCGCAGAAGCTGCAACGCATCGGGGACGTCGCGCGCTCAACGGCGACCGTTTCCGAAGAGGTCCGCCGCGGAGTGATTGCCCAGCGGTTGCCGTCGCATGACTGGCCGGACCGCGACCTGCGGATCACCGCGATCGACATCGGCACCGGCGAGCTGGTCGCCTTCGACCGACAGTCGGGCGTCGAGCTGGTCGACGCGGTCGCCGCCAGCTGTGCGGTGCCGGGCGCGTGGCCGACGGTGACGATCGGCGAACGGCGCTATATGGACGGTGGTGTGGGCAGCACCATGAACCTGAAACTGGCCGCCGACTGCGACGCCGTCGTCGTGCTGGTGCCATCCGGCAAGGGAGCGCCGTCGCCGTTCGGTCGCGACCCTGCCGTCGAAGTCGACGCCTTCGCGGGACGCTCACTTGGTGTGTTCGCCGACCAGGACTCGTTGAAGGCCTTCGGCCCCAACCCGCTGGACCCCGCATGCCGGGCACCGTCGGCCCGCGCCGGGCGTGCGCAGGGCCGCCGGGTCGCGGTCGAGGTTGCCGAGTTCCTCGCCGGCTGATCAGGCTTCCAGGACCTTGATCGCCTGGGCGGCCAACTCGTGGCCGATGTCGATGACCTCGGCAGCGCGATGGAACTCCAGGCTGCGGCAAACGGTTCGGGGCACCTCGATCAGAAGATCGGGCGGATAGGCGGCGAGCGTGTGGCGGGCCAGCGCGGCCTGGGCGATGTCGATGGTGCGGTTCATCACCTCGAAGCCGCCGAGTTTGGGCGCCGACTCCTCCCTTGCGCTGTCGACAAGCTCGTCGTCGCTGTCGGGACCGGCTTCCGACTCGGCGTCGTCGGTGTCGTCCTGCGCACTGCCGAACCGGCTCAACATGGCCCGCCCCCTCGGGGTGTCGAGGAGCGACCGCGCGGCGTTCGTGTCGAGCAGAGACGACGTGCTGCGCCACATCCTGTTCAGCCATTCCGTGCTCGCCCTCGGCTCGGCTTCCGTCGGCGCGTAGCGACCCCCCGCTTCGCTGCCGCTCAGGCTGACCGCGATGGTGAGGTCGGCGTTGACCGCCGCGATCGGCGCCATCGGCAGCGGGTTAAGAATGCCGCCGTCGGCGAGCAGGCGGCCGTCGAGGACATGCGGGGTGATGACACCAGGAATTGCGATGGACGCTCGAATCGCCGCGTCCACGGGGCCGCGTTGCAGCCACACCGACTTGCCTGCGATCAAATCCGTCGCCACGGCCGTATAGGGGATCGGCAGGTCCTCGATCGTGACCTCGCCCAGGATGTCGCTGATCGCGTCGAGGATCTTCGCTGCCCGCAGCACCCCGGCCGCTGCGATCGACGGGTCCAGCAGACGCAGCACCGCACGCTGGGTCAACGACACTGCCCATCCGGTGAACTCGTCGAGCTTTCCGGCGGCCTGCAGGCCACCGACGAGCGCACCCATCGACGATCCGGCGATCCCGACGATCTCGTAACCGCGCTCGTGCAGTTCGGTGATCACCCCGATGTGGGCATATCCCCTGGCACCCCCGCTGCCGAGAGCCAGCGCGACGCGATTGCCAGCCATGGGTTTCATTCTGCGCCGTCGCGCTCGGATGCGATCAGACTTGCTCGAAGTCTGCCGGCCGCCAACTGCCGCGATGTGCCGCACGGGAAGGGATTGGGGTGGCAGGGTAATTCAACGTGACCAGTGAGCCGGCGAAGGGGGCCAAGGTCGGCTCGAGGGTACGCCGGCTCGGCCGGCCAACACCACGCGACGTGCTGGCCGGCCTGGTAACGGGTCTGTTCTCGATCCCTGAGGGGATGGCCTACGCCAGCATCGGCGGGTTCAATCCCGTCGTCGGTCTCTACTCGGGCGTGGTGCCCGGAATCATTGCATCGGTCTTCGCCCGCACGGTGCTGATGGTCACCACCCTCACCAGCGCGATCGCGCTGTCGTCGCGCAGTGTGCTGGCGGAAGAGGGCCTGGACCCGGCCGACCCGGCCAACGTCGCCGCGCTCGCCGTCGTCGTCGGCGCCGTGATGCTGGTCTTCGGGCTGCTGCGGTTCGGATCGATCATGAACTTCGTCAGCAACGCCGTCATGACCGGCTTCAGCACCGGCATCGCATTGCAGATCATCGCGGGCGTGCTGAACGACGCGACGGGCTATAAGCCGCAGAGCGGCAATACCATTGGCAAGTTCATCGACTCTTTGGCCCACATCGGCCTGTGGCAGCCTGCTGCGGTCGCCGTCGCGGCGGGCACCGTCGCGGTGTGGGCGGTGTTCCATTTCATCAAGCCGCTGGAATCCTTTGCGATCCTGCTTGCCCTCGTCGTGGTGACTGCGGTGGTCGCCATCGCGCGCATCGAGGTCGAGACGGTTGGCAATATCGCCTCGATTGCGAATTCGCTTCCACCGCTGACCGTTCCGAACTTCGCGGTGATGCCCGAACTGCTGGTGGGCGGTGTCGCGGTCGCGCTCGTTGCGCTGGCGCAAGCCGCCGGTATCTCCGCGGCCGTCCCGAACCCGGACGGCAGCCGCAGCAATATGTCCGGTGACTTCACCGCACAGGGCGCGGCCAACCTCGCCGGTGGCTTCTTCGGTGCCCTTCCGGCCGGCGGCTCACTCTCACGCACCGGAGTCGCGACATCGGCTGGGGCGCAGACCCGTTGGGCGGGCATCTTCGCGGGCATCTGGCTCGCACTGTTGGTCTTGGTCGCGGGTTCGGCCGCCGAGATCATCCCGATGCCGGTCATCGGTGGACTCGTCTTTGTCATCGGCATCGAGCTGGTGGCCGGCCGGCTGCCCGATATCAAGCTGGTGCTGCGGGTGGCGCCGTTGTCCGCGCTCGCGATGCTGATCACCTTCGCCGCCACCACGCAACTGCCCCTGCACACGGCGATCCTGATCGGCGTCATCACCTCCCTCGTCCTGTATTGCGTGAAGGCTTCGCAGTCTGCGCAGTTGATGGCCTTGCAGCAGGCCGACGGGGGCTTTCGGATCATTCCGGTACCGGACCAATGCGCCAGTAACGATGTGACCGTCCTGCACTACTCCGGCGTCGGGCTATTCGCCGAGGTGGCTCGCATCGACGAGGAGTGGCCGAAGGTGGAGGGCTCCACCAATGCCGTTGTCGTGCTGAGCATGCGCATGCTGCCCGACGTACCGTCCTCGGTCGCGATCAAGGCGCTGCGGCGGTGGGCGGGCGAACTGGAGGCGCACGGCGGCCGCCTGATCGTCGCAGGCGTCACCCCGGCCGCTGAACGCATCCTCGAGCGCGGCGGCCTGCATGACGTGCTCGGGGCCGACGGCATCGTGCCCGCCACCGACCAGGTGTTCGGCGCGCTGGACACGGCCGTCGCGCGAGGCCGGGAATGGATAGCGGGCCGCGGCTAGCGGACTTTCTCGCAGCCGTGATTCGAACTACCCGCACAGGTCGTCGGCGGCCGCCTGGACCGCGACGATGACGGCCGCCTGCCGGGCCGGGGAGAGCTCCGCCCACGGAGCGTTGTAGGTGGCGGGACCGGGCTGCGCGTCAGGAGCCTGCAGCGTCTTCAGAAACGGTTCGATCTGCGATTTCGGGTCGCCACCCTGCTGATCCATCCACGCCTTCGCCGCCTCGCAGGCCTGCGAGTACTCGTCCTCGGTCGACTCGGCGTCCGCGCCGATGGCGGTCGTGACACCACCCGGGGAGACCTCAATGGCACCCGGCGCCGGCGTATGCGTTTCCGAGCTGGTCGGTGTCGTCGACGTCGGCTGCGCCGACGTGGGTCCGTCCTCGCCTCCCGACGAACAGCCCGCGATCGCGACGGCGGCCGCCGCGACTGCTACGCAAAGGGGGTAGGAGCGCATGTTGCCAATCTATGCAACACTGGCCGCCGTGATGGAGCAGACCGGAATTCGGGGGTGGGGGCGCTCCCCTCGCAAGCGGTGGGCCCACCCCGCGTGCGAGGGGGAGTGTCAGGCCTAGCCGCCGTCCCCCGATCCGTCTGTCACCCCTGGAGATTTCCCATGGTTTCCGCCGTCTCCGCCCCGACTCGGCTGCGCGTGCCCGATCTGTTGTGCGCGGTTGACCGCGCCGCCGACGATGTGCTCAGCGGCCGCTACGACCACCTGCTGCCCGCCGCTGGTCTGCCCACCGACGACCGCTGGTTCACCCGCATCCACGGCGACGACGAGCTGGACATCTGGCTGATCAGCTGGGTCAAGGACCATGCGACCGAATTGCACGACCACGGTGGCTCGCTGGGCGCGTTGACGTTGGTATCCGGCGCGTTGGACGAGTTCCGTTGGGACGGTGAGGCGTTGCGGCGTCGTCGGCTCAATGCCGGCGATCAGGCCGCCTTCCCGTTGGGCTGGGTGCACGACGTCGTGTGGGCACCGGCCCCCGTCGGGCCCGTCACGCCGACGCTGAGTGTGCACGCCTACTCCCCGCCGCTGACCGCGATGTCGTACTACGAGGTCACTAATCGAAACACGCTGCGGCGCAATCGAACCGAACTCACCGACGGCCCTGAAGGGTAGTGATCCGATGACCAGCCGCATCGACACGGTGCTCGACTCCGCCCGGACCCGGCTACGGCGACTGCCCGCCAACGAAGTTCCGGCCGCGCTACAGCGCGGTGCGCTGCTCGTCGACATCCGCCCGCAGGCCCAACGCGACCGCGAGGGACACGTCCCGGCCGCGTTGGTGATCGAACGCAATGTGCTGGAATGGCGCTGCGACCCGACCAGCGACGCCAAACTCCCGCAGGCCGTCGACGACGACGTGGAATGGGTGGTGCTGTGCTCCGAGGGGTACACGTCCAGCCTGGCCGCGGCGTCGCTGATCGACCTGGGGCTGCATCGGGCTACCGACGTGGTCGGCGGCTATCACGCGCTGAGGGCCGAAGGGGTTCTGGTCGCCGCGCACGCGAGGAGCGAAAGCAGTTAAGCGTTTTCGTCGTTGCTCAGCAGCGGGCGCAGCCGCTCGGTCTTCTCCGGCGTCCATCCCGGTGGCCGCAGAATCGACGCCCACGCGTTGGCGACGTCCTTGATGTAGACATGGCCGTGCCCGTCGGGGACGTCCACCGCCACCGCCATGTCCGCTGACACCTGCAGGAACGTCACCACCGGGATCCACTCCATCCGCGGCGACACATCGTAGCCGCGGGGCTCACGCAGCCAGTCCGGCTTCTGGAACAGCAGATCCGGGTTCCACCAGGCGATCGGGTCCGACGCGTGCTGGAGGTAGGCCGCTCGCGGTGCGCCCCACGGATCGTTGGGGCGACCGAGGTTGTCGGGCCGCGCGACGAAGCGGGCATTCTCGCCGCGGTCGAAGATCGGCAGCCACTCCGGCGAGCCCTTGTCCCGGGTGCGGGTGAGGTCGGTCCAGATTGTGTTGTTGAACGTGGGCCCGGAGAACAACGCGCCGTCGGTGCGAGCGATGAGATTGTTCAGCGCCAGGAACGGCGCCTCGCCGCCGAAGGAGCCAAGGCTCTCGCCGAACACCACCAGCTTCGGCCGCTGCGCCTCGGGCATTTCGCGAATCATGGCGTCGACGGCCTCGAACAGCGCCTGACCCGCCTGCCGGGCGTTCTCCTTGTCAACCAGGAAGGACAGCCAGCTCGGCAGGAACGAGTACTGCATGCTGACGATCGCGGTGTTGCCGTTGTACATGTACTCCAGCGCCGACGCCTCGGCCTCGTTGATCCAGCCGGTGCCGGTCGTGGTCGCCACCGCGACCGCGTCGCGGTCCAGCCCGCCGGTGCGCCGCAACTCCTCGGCGGCCAGCGCCGCGGTCGCCTTGATCCCGTCGGCGGAATGCAGTCCGGCGTAGGCGCGGATCGGCTCGATCGCCGGCCTACCGTTGAACTGCGAGAGCTCATCGACCGTCGGGCCCGCCGACACGAAAATCCGGCCCTGGTGGCCCAGTGACTCCCAGCTGGCCAGCGACTGCGGGCCGCCCGACCGCAGCGTCGAACTCGGCGCCGGGAACTCCGGGTCGGTCTCGTCGTTGACCGCGGCGAAGGTCTTGTTGAGGCTGCTCATGGCGAACCGGACGACGATACCGTTGAGCAGCGCGATGGAAAGCGCCAGCAGCAGCACTACCACCACGACGGCCGAAACCCGAGGCGGGGCAACATGATTGAGTTGGCGGACCAGGAAGCGCACCAGCCTGCCGATCAGCTGCCCGATCTCGACGAACACGAATAACATCACGATGGCCAGGACGGCGGCCAACGGATGGTCCCAGAAGCCAAGGCGTTGTACACCCATCAGGTCGCGGACATCGTCCTGCCAGACGTGGAACCAGATGATCATCAGGATCTGGCCGATGATGCCGACGACGACCAGAACGCGCCATGCCCACTGCGGGGCGCGCGGGCTGGAGTCCTTGGATGCCATGTAGCGCACCAGCCAGACGATGAACACCCCAAGGCCGTAGCCGATCGCGCCTGCTGCGCCGCTGACCAGTCCCTGGAACAGCGGGCCGCGCGGCAGCAGCGACGGCGTCATCGAAAACCACAGGAACACCAGGCCGAGAGCGGTGCCGGTGAAGGTGTAGCGACGAAGCCACCAGGGCAGCTGCTTGTCCTCGGCCGGTTCCTGCTCGGGCTCTGGCGGCTCCGGCGGCTTTTCGGCCTCGGTGGTTGGCGCAGCACCCGAGTCGGTCACGCAAGCACCTTAACGATGGGTGAAGTTCGGCGGGCGCTTCTCGGTGAAGGCATTCATGCCCTCGGTCTGGTCGGCAGTCGCGAATGCGGAGTGAAACAGCCTGCGCTCGTACAGCAGTCCCTCGGACAGCGTTGTCTCGAAGGCGCGGTTGACGGCCTCCTTGGCCATCCGAGACGCCGACAACGACATCTGAGAGATCGTGGTGGCGACGGCGTTGGCCTCGCGGATCAACTCGTCGGCGGGAACCAACCGGGACACCAGCCCGCTGCGGTCGGCTTCGTCGGCGTCGATGGTGCGCCCGGTCAGGATGAGATCCATGGCCTTCGCCTTGCCGATGGCGCGGGTCAGCCGTTGCGAGCCGCCCATGCCGGGCAGTACGCCCAGCTTGATCTCCGGTTGGCCGAACTTGGCGGTGTCGGCGGCGATGAGTATGTCGCACATCATCGCCAGTTCGCAGCCGCCGCCGAGGGCATAACCGGCGACCGCGGCGATCAGCGGCGTGCGCACCTCGGCCAGCTTCGCCCACGGCGCGAAGAAGTCCTGACCGAAAACATCGCCGAACGACAGTTCCGACATCTCCTTGATGTCGGCGCCGGCCGCGAACGCCTTCTCGTTGCCGGTGATCACGATCGCGCCGATTCCCGGGTCGCTGTCGAATTCGGCTGCGGCGGAAGTGACCTCGTTCATCACCTGGCTGTTGAGTGCATTCAGCGCCTTGGGGCGGTTCAGCGTGATGGTGCCGACACGGTCGTCGCGGTCGACGAGGATGGTCTCGTAGTTCGTCATAAGAACTCCAATTCGCGATCGGCCGGCGCGAAATAAGCCTCGACGTCGGCGGTGGTGACGGCCGCCAGTGACGCAGGCGACCACTTCGGGTTGCGATCCTTGTCGATGACCAGTGCGCGGGTACCTTCGACGAATTCGTGACTGCGCGAACACGCGCACGACGTCCGATATTCCTGGCGCAGTACGTCTTCCAGGGTCTTGAGTTGGGCCGCCCGCCGGATGGCCTCCAATGCGACGCAGAGGGAGACGGGGGAGCGGGTCATGATCAGGTTTGCCGCGTCGTTGGCCGGGCCCGAGCCGTGGCCACGCAACGCGGCAACGATGTCCTCGACGGTCTCGCCCGCGAAGCACTTGTCGATCCAACTCCGTTGAGCCAGCAGTGGACTCGGCGGAGGCTCGACGGCGTGTGCTGACAGCGCGGCGTCTATGCCGTCGGCGATGAGGGCCTGCTTGAACTCACCCAGGGTGTCGTGATGCACGAAGTGGTCGGCGAAGCCCATGGCGATCGCGTCGGCGGCACCGAACGGAGCGCCCGTCAGCGCGGCATGCAGACCCAGTAACCCCGGCGCACGCGACAGTATGAAGGTGCCGCCCACATCCGGAATGAGACCGATACTCACTTCGGGCATCGCCATCTTCGTGGTATCGGTGACCACGCGCACGCTGCCGTGGACGCCGACCCCGACGCCGCCACCCATCACGATGCCGTCCATGAGTGCGACATACGGCTTGCTGAAGCGGCCGATCTGCGCATTCAGCACATACTCGTCGTACCAGAACTGCCGGGCTTCGGACCCGTCGGCGCTGGCGCTGTGATGGAGCATTACGAGGTCGCCGCCCGCGCACAGCCCACGCTCGCCCGCGCCGGTCAGCACGACCGCGTGGATCTCGTCGTAGTGCTCCCAGGCGGTCAGGACCTGCGAGATCGTGTTCACCATCGGGTGGGTCAGCGAATTGATCGCCTTGGGCCGGTTGAGGGTGATCAGGCCGGTTCCGCGGTCGACGGTTACTAGGACATCCTCGTTTTCGCCCACGGCTATGCAATGTAGAACGTCGCCCTCCCGGGCGGCGCCGCGGGTAGAGTTTTCTGTGAAAGGCCTGGGAGGTTCCCTCGGGAACAGTATCGGGTGACGATTCGTTGAGTATGTGTTCGTCAGCAGGCGAACACCAGCATCAGGAGAGGAACCGACGGTGCGGGAAAGCAGCAACCCGGTATTTCGATCCCTGCCCAAGACGCAGGGTGGTTACGCGCAGTTCGGTACCGGAGCCGCCGGCTACGGTACGCAGCAGGTACACGCTGAGCCCTATGTGACGCAGTACCCCGATCAGCAGCAGACCGGGGTCTCGCGGCCGATGACCATCGACGACGTCGTCACCAAGACCGGTGTCACGCTCGCGGTGCTGTCGCTCGTCGCGGTGGTGTCCTACTTCCTGGTCGCTGCCAACACGGCGCTGGCCATGCCGTTCACGCTGGTCGGCGCGCTCGGCGGTCTGGCCTTGGTGATGATCGCAATGTTCGGCCGCAAGCAGGACAATCCGGCGATCGTGCTGAGCTACGCCGCGCTCGAGGGCCTGTTCATCGGCGCCATCTCGTTCGTCTTCGCCAACCTTGTCTCCACCGGCGGCGCCGCGATGATTTTGCAGGCGATCCTGGGCACCCTCGGTGTCTTCTTCGGAATGCTGGTGGTCTATAAGACCGGCGCTATTCGCGTGACACCGAAGTTCACCCGGATGATCGTTGCCGGTCTGATCGGTGTGCTGGTGCTGATGCTCGGCAATTTGATTGCGGGGCCGTTATTGGGGCTGAACGACGGCGCTGGTCTCGGCCTGCGTGACGGTGGCTGGCTAGCGATAGGCTTCTCGCTGCTCTGCATCGGCCTGGCGGCATTCTGCTTCCTGATCGACTTCGACGCCGCCGACCAGATGATCCGCGCCGGCGCACCGGAGAAGGCCGCGTGGGGCATCGCCCTCGGCCTGACGGTGACGCTGGTCTGGCTCTACATCGAGATCCTGCGGCTGCTCAGTTACTTCCAAAGCGAGTGACCGCTTAACGAAGAAAGCCCCCGGTTCGTCCGGGGGCTTTTCTCATGAGCCGCGTTGACTCTGCGTTGTAGGTGATGCTTCCTCGCAAGTCTGCGCCAAGAGTGCAGAGTCAACGCCTGCGGAGGCTAGCTGAGTCGCTCGATGATCATCGCCATGCCCTGGCCGCCGCCGACGCACATGGTTTCCAGGCCGAACGTCTTGTCCTGGGTGGTCAGGTTGTTCAGCAGCGTGGCCGTGATGCGCGCGCCCGTCATGCCGAACGGGTGACCCAGCGCGATCGCACCGCTGGAGACGTTGAGCTTGTCCTCGTCGATGCCGAGCTCGCGGGCCGAGCCGAGCACCTGCACGGCGAACGCCTCGTTGATCTCGAACAGGTCGATGTCGTCGATCGTCATGCCAGCGTTGGCCAGCGCCTTGCGCGTCGCCTCGATCGGGCCTAGTCCCATGATCTCCGGCGACAGGCCACTCACACCGGTCGCCACGATGCGGGCCAGCGGCGTCAGGCCGAGCTCCTTGGCCTTCGCGTCGCTCGTCACGATCACCGCGGCCGCACCGTCATTCAGCGGGCAGGCGTTGCCCGCGGTCACCGTGCCGTTCGGCCGGAACACCGGCTTGAGCTGGCTGACCTTCTCGTAGCTGGTGCCTGCCCGCGGCCCGTCGTCCGTGCTGACCTTCGACCCGTCCGGCAGGGTCACCGGCGAGATCTCGCGTGCGAAGAAGCCGCTGTTGATGGCCTCCTCGGCGCGGTTCTGGCTGCGCACGCCCCAGTGGTCCTGGTCTTCGCGGCTGATGCCGGTCAGCAGCGCGACGTTCTCGGCGGTCTGGCCCATCGCGATGTAGACGTCGGGAAGCAGGCCGTCCTGACGCGGGTCGCGCCACGCGTCGACGCCCGCCGCGGCATTCACCGAACGTTCCTCGGCGTCGGCGAACAGCGGATTGTGGCTGTCGGGCCAGCCGTCGGACGTGCCCTTCGGGAACCGCGACACGGTTTCCACGCCCGCGGAGATGAATGCGCTGCCCTCACCGGCCTTGATCGCGTGGAACGCCATCCGGGTGGTCTGCAGCGATGACGAGCAGTACCGGTTCACCGTCGTGCCGGGCAGAAAGTCGTATCCCAGCTCGACGGCTACCGCGCGGCCGATGTTGAAGCCGGCCTCGCCGCCGGGCTGGCCGCAGCCCATGATGAGGTCGTCGATGTCCTTCGGGTCCAGCGCCGGCACCTTGTCCAGCGCGGCGCGCACCATCTGCGCGGCCAAGTCGTCGGGGCGCATGTCGACCAGCGATCCCTTGCCTGCCCGCCCGATCGGCGAGCGTGCGGTCGCGACAATGACGGCTTCTGACATGACGGCTCCTCAGTACCTCAGTAGTGGGTACTGCAGAACCTAGCCCGCGGGCACCACGATCGGCGCGGGCACCCTCCCCAGCACAGGTGCGGGAACCCCAGTCGACCGCCGCCACAGCCGGCTGACGCCGCCGAGCCTCGACAGCAGCGTGTTCATATCCGCCGTTCGCGATTCCAGCGGCATCTCCGGGTCGCCCGCAATGGCGCACTCGCCCAACGCATTACACAGCGCGGGCAGCAGCTGCTTGGCGGCCAGTGCATAGCCGTCCCCCGACGGGTGGAACATGTCGTCGGAGAACAGCAACTCAGGTGACTGCAGAAACTCGGGCGTCAGCAGGTCGGCCAGCGGAACCGGAACGCCGCCAGAGGCTCGGACCGCCGAGGCTTGACCGCGGGCCAGGCGCAGCCCGCGGGTGCGGGCCACCATGCGCAGGGGCTGCGGAATGGCGGTGATGACACCGAAGTCCGGACAGGTGCCCACCACGACGACGGCGCCGCTTGCTCGCAGCCGGCGGACCGCCGCACCAAGCCGGCGCGCCGACGGGCCGACGCCGTTGAGCTGGGTGATGTCGTTGGCGCCGATCATGATCACCGCCGCGTCCGGCGGTGGACCCGCCACGAACATGGCGTCGATCTGGCCCGACAAGCCCTTCGACGTGGCACCGACGATCGCCTTGGTACTCAGCCGGATGCGCTTACCGGACGCCTCCGCCAACCCGCGCACGATCATCACGCCGGGCACCTCTTCGGCGCTGCGGGCGCCGTACCCGGTCGCGGTCGAGTCGCCGAACACCATCAGGTGCAGGTCGAACGGCACGCCGCGGTACCACCGCTCGACCGGACCGCCGCCGGGGGAGTAGACGCCGTCGGCGCGGGGAGGGATGTCCCATGACTTGGGGATGACGCGTCGGGCCGCCTCAGCCTGCCCGCTCAGGAAGCTGCGGGCCCCGACGTAGGCGGAGCCTGTCGATGCGAGCGTGGCCGCCGCCGCCAGCGCGACCCTCGTCCGACGCGGTGCACGAATCCTCACGGGGCCAGTTTATTGGCCGAATTTCGGGTTCTCCGCGTGGCGACGGGTGTTAGGCGGTCACGTTGCGGTATCAAGTCCGGTATCAAATCAATTTCTTTGATTGTTGAACCGAAAGTAGCGCTTCAAGCTAAGTTACCGGGGTTGGCGGAGCAACGAGCCACACCTGGGCACTACGACGGCGTAGGAAGTGGTGGCGATGACGGCACCAAGCAAAGTTCCCGCAGCGCCTCGCGCTGCCATCAGTGCAGCCAGGGCGCATAAACCGCGGAAGTTCCCGGTCAGCGACGGCGCGCCGGTAGAGGTCGTCGAGGACGGCCCGAGCCTGTCAGGACGGCTCATCGCCCTGGCCGCAATGCTGACAATCAGGCCGACTTTGGCTATCGGCAGCTACGCTCCGCGGCTGCCGTGGCCGTTCGGACTCGTCGACGTCGCGTGCCGCGTGTTGCGGCCCTCACCGGGCACGATCCGGGCGACGATCGCGCTGCCGAACTGCGATGCGCAGCTGGTCCGGGCCGCCGGGGTGCTGCCCGCGGACGGTAACCGCCGCGTGGTCCTCTACATGCACGGCGGCGCGTTTCTCGTCTGCGGCGTGAACTCCCACGGCCGGCTGGTGGAGGCGTTGTCGAAGTACGCCGACAGCCCGGTGCTGGTCGTCAACTATCGGATGATCCCGAAGCACTCGGTCGGCATGGCGCTCGAAGACTGCTACGACGCCTACAAGTGGCTGCGCCTGAAGGGCTATGAGCCCGAACAGATCGTGCTGGCCGGCGACTCGGCGGGCGGGTATCTGGCGCTTGCGCTGGCCGAGCGGCTGCAGCAGGAGGGTTTGGCGGGTGAAACACCTGCGGCCATAGTCACCATGTCGCCGCTTTTCGAGGTTGACAACGAGTCGCGCGCCAACCATCCGAACATCCGGTCTGACTCGATGTTCCCGCCGAAGGCGTTCCACGCGTTGGTGGAGCTGGTCGAGGAGGCCGCCGAACGCAACGTCGTCGACGGCAAGCCCGAGCAGATTTACGAGCCGCTCGACCACATCGAGCCCGGCCTGCCGCGGACATTGATTCACGTGTCCGGGTCCGAGGTGCTGCTGCACGACGCCCGCAAGGCCGCGCACATGCTCGCGGCCGCGGGCGTGCCGGTGGAGGTGCGGGTGTGGCCCGGCCAGATGCACGTTTTCCAGATCGCCGCGCCCGCGATCAAAGAGGCCACCAGGTCGCTGCGACAGGTCGGCGACTACATCCGAGAGGCCACCTGGTAAGCGTTCGGGCGGCCTGAGACCATGGACGTATGCGGATCGCCCGGCACGTCAGTGAGCTCATCGGCAATACCCCTCTGGTTCAGCTGAACTCGGTCGTGCCCGAGGGCGCGGGCAGGGTCGTCGCCAAGATCGAGTACCTCAATCCGGGCGCCAGCGCCAAAGATCGCATCGCGGCGAAGATGATCGACGCGGCGGAGGCCAGTGGCGAGCTGAAGCCCGGCGGCACGATCGTCGAACCGACCTCCGGCAACACCGGTGTCGGCCTGGCATTGGTCGCCCAGCCGCGTGGCTACAAATGCATCTTCGTGTGCCCGGACAAGGTCAGCGAGGACAAGCAGAATGTGTTGCGCGCCTACGGCGCTGAGGTGGTGGTGTGCCCGACGGCCGTCCCGCCCGACCACCCGGACAGCTACTACAGCGTGTCCAACCGTCTCGTCGAGGAGATCGACGGCGCGTGGAAACCCGATCAGTACTCCAACCCGATGGGTCCGGTCAGCCACTACGAGACGACGGGACCTGAGATCTGGGCTGACACCGATGGCACGGTGACGCATTTCGTCGCCGGGGTGGGTACGGGCGGCACCATCACCGGTGCGGGACGGTATCTGAAGGAGGTGTCCGACGGCCGGGTGCAGGTCATCGGCGCGGACCCCGAAGGCTCGGTGTATTCGGGTGGTTCGGGTCGGCCCTACCTCGTCGAGGGTGTCGGCGAGGACTTCTGGCCGTCGGCGTACGACCCGACCGTGCCCGACGAGATCATCGCCGTTTCTGACGCCGACTCATTCGACATGACGCGCAGGCTGGCGCGCGAGGAAGCCTTGCTGGTCGGCGGATCCTGCGGGATGGCCGTGGTGGCTGCGCTGAATGTGGCCGAGCGCGCCGGGCCCGATTCGCTCGTGGTCGTGCTGCTGCCCGACGGCGGGCGCGGTTATATGTCAAAGGTTTTCAACGATGCGTGGATGTCGTCCTACGGCTTTCTGCGCAGCAGGCTCGACGGGTCGATCGAGCAGGCCACGGTCGGCGACGTACTGCGGGGCAAGTCGGGTGCGCTGCCCGACCTGGTGCACACCCACCCGTCGGAAACCGTGCGTGACGCGATCGGCATCCTCCGTGAGTACGGGGTGTCCCAGATGCCTGTCGTCGGTGCCGAGCCGCCAGTGATGGCAGGCGAGGTGGCGGGCAGTGTGTCCGAGCGCGAACTGCTCTCCGCCGTTTTCGAAGGCCGGGCCAAACTCGCCGACGCGGTCGCACAGCACATGCTGCCGCCCCTGCCGATGATCGGGGCGGGCGAATTGGTCAGCCACGCCGCGAAAGCGCTGCGCGACTGCGACGCCGTCATGGTGGTCGAGGAAGGCAAGCCGGCCGGTGTCCTGACCCGCCATGACCTCCTCGGATTCCTCTCCGACGGCAACACCCGGCGCTAGCTGGACGGGCACCCGGAAATACCGGCGTGGATCCTTGCCGAAGGCGCTGCTGAGAGCTATTTCTCAGGTACATTAATTCCGCTTGTCCCCAGCTAATGAAACTGGAAGGCGTCCATGACCGAGCAACCGCCACCTCCCCCTGGTAACTACCCGCCACCACCGCCGGGTGGGTATCCACCGCCCCCCGGACCGCAGGGTGGCGGCTACCCGCCGCAGGGTGGCGGCTACCCGCCGCAGGGTGGCGGCTACCCGCCGCAGGGTGGGCCCGGTTACTCGCCGCCGCCCCCCGCACCGGGCGGAGCACTGCCGAAAGAGGCTTACACGCCATGGCTTACGCGTGTATTCGCATGGCTCATCGACTCCGTCCCGATCTTCATCGTGTACGGCATCGGATGGCTTCTCTTGGTCGGTACCCGCGAGACGGCATGCATCACCGACACGTCGGAATACGACCTCGGTGAGTTCTGCGCCACCGGTGCTTCAACATTGGGCCAGGCATCAATGGTGATCGCCGTGTTGGTCGCGTTGGCATATGTGATCTGGAACTACGGTTACCGCCAGGGCACCACTGGTTCCAGCATCGGCAAGTCGATCATGAAATTCAAAGTGGTCAGCGAAAAGACTGGCCAGCCAATCGGTTTCGGCATGTCCATCGTTCGGCAGATCGCTCACATCGTCGACGGCATCATCTGCTACATCGGCTACCTGTTCCCGCTGTGGGACCAGAAGCGCCAGACGTTGGCGGACAAGATCATGACGACGATCTGCGTCCCGCTCTAGGCGCCCACTTCGTCGACAGGAGACTGGGCCGTAGGCCGACTCCGCGCTCCCCTTCCGCCGACAAAGCAACCACGCCTACCCTTGGAGGCGTGAGACCTATCACCACCACCCCCCCCAGGGACTACCCGCCGCCTCAGCGGGGCGGCTATCCGCCGCCTCCGCCGCCTCCACCGCCGAGTGGGTACCCTCCGCCCCCTGGACCGCTGGGCGGCTATCCGCCTCGTCCGCCGCAGAACACGCCCGGCTATCCGCCGCCCCCTCAGGGCCAGTACACGCCTCCTCCGGCCGGTTACCCACCGCCTGGCGTACCGGGTTACGGTGGCGCACAAGCGTTTAGCGTTGGTGAGGCGTTCTCCTGGGCGTGGAACAAGTTCAGCAAGAACGCCGGCCCGCTCATCATCGCGACGCTGGTGTATGGCCTGATCCTGATCGCACTGCAGGCGATCATCAACTTCGCGCAGGCGGCTGTGAGTCCAGGGGTGAGTAGCTACACCTCTGACGGAAGCGGTTTCTCGTACTCGTGGAGCACGACCTCCATGGGCATCGGCGGCATCATCATCGCGATCATCGGATGGTTCGTCTCGCTGATCGTCGCTGCTGCGATCCAGTCCGGGTACATCAGCGGCATGCTCGACATCGCCAACGGGCAGCAGGTGTCAGTCGGGTCATTTTTCCGGCCTCGCAACATTGGCCAAGTCATTGTCGCCGGGCTCATCGTCGGCCTCATCACGACGATCGGGTTTTTTCTCTGCATAATCCCCGGCCTCATCGCCAGCATCATGTTGATGTTCACCGTGGTTGCCCTGCTGGACCGCAACCTGCCGGCGATCGACGCGGTGAAGGCGAGTTTCGACTTCAGCAAGGCCAACTTCGGCAACGTCTTCATTGCGTGGCTCGTCATGATCGTGACGGTGTTCGTCGGTGCACTGCTCTGTGGTGTCGGGCTTTTGGTAGCCGTTCCGGTGGCCACGCTGATCTTGGTCTACACCTACCGGAAGTTGAGCGGCAGTCAGGTCGCACCGCTGACGCCATAGGCGATTGATTGACGAGGCGCAAGAGGCTTGCCGCGGATTTCTTCTGGATGGGGTGAACGGGGCCGATGCCTTGAGGGTTACCGGAAGGCGCTGACACCCGTCAGCGCCTCACCGATGACGAGCTGATGCACCTCGGACGTGCCCTCGTAGGTCAGCACCGACTCGAGGTTGTTGGCGTGCCGGATCACCGGGTACTCCAGGGTGATTCCGTTGGCGCCGAGCAGGGTTCGGCATTGCCGGGCGATCTTGATCGCTTCCCGGACGTTGTTCAGCTTGCCGACGCTGACCTGCTCGGGCCGGATCCGTCCGCTGTCCTTCAGCTTGCCGAGGTGCAGCGCCAGCAGCTGCGCCTTGGCCAGCTCGACGGCCATATCGGCGATCTTGGTTTGCGTGATCTGGTATCCGGCAAGGGGCTTGTCGAACACCTGCCGGGTACCGACGTAGTCCAGCGTGGTCTCCATGCAGTCCCGCGCGGCGCCGATACTGCCGAACACGATGCCGAAGCGGGCCTCCGACAGGCAGGCGAGCGGACCCGACAAGCCTCGTGCCTCGGGCAGCTGCGCCTCGGCGGGCAGCCGTACGTCGTCGAGGTGCAGTTCGGAGGTGACCGACGCCCGCAGCGACAGTTTGTGGGTCATGTCCCTGGCAGTGAATCCCGGCGTTCCGCCCGGCACCAGGAACCCGAGGATGCCCTCGTCGGCGCGTGCCCACACGACCGCGATGTCGGCGACCGAGCCGTTGGTGATCCACATCTTGGAGCCGTTGAGTATCCAGTCGGAGCCGTCGCGGCGGGCGGTGGTGCGCATGCCGGCGGGATTGGAGCCGAAGTCAGGCTCGGTCAGCCCGAAACAGCCGATGACGTCGCCGGTGGCCATCGCGGGCAGCCACTGCGTGCGCTGGTCTTCACTGCCGTGCCGATGGATGGCGAACATGGCCAGCGAGCCCTGCACCGACACCAGGCTGCGCAGACCGCTGTCGACGGCCTCGAGCTCCTGGCATACCAGCCCGTATGCGGTGGCCGTCGACCCGCCGCAACCGTAGCCCTCCAGATGCATGCCCAGCAGGCCGAGCTTGCCGAAGTCGGCGGCCAGCTCACGGACCGGCACTTCCCCGGTTTCGAACCACTCGGCGATGTTTGGCCGCAGCCGCTGCTCACCGAATCGGCGAACGGTCTCTCGCAGCTCCTTGTCCTCGGGAGCCAGCATCATGTCGGTGTCGAGCAGTTCCTCGATGCGCGTGCTCATGCTCCCTGTCTACACCCGGATTGGCGCATCGTTACCCTGATCCGTGATGAATGATCAGCACAAGTGGCAGGGCCTGGCCACCAAGGCGATCCACGCTGGATTCCGGCCCGACCCCCAGACCGGCGCCGTCAACGCCCCGATCTACGCCAGTTCGACGTTCGCCCAGGACGGTGTGGGCGGACTGCGCGGCGGATTCGAATACGCCCGCACCGGTAATCCGACCCGTTCGGCACTGGAGGCGTCGTTGGCCGCGGTGGAAGAGGCGGCCTTCGGGCGTGCGTTCAGCTCAGGGATGGCCGCCACCGACTGTGCGCTGCGCGCCGTGCTGAGCCCCGGCGACCACATGGTGATGCCCGACGACGCGTACGGCGGCACCTTCCGCCTCATCGACAAGGTCTTCACGAAGTGGGGGATCAGCTACACGGCGGTGTCACTGGCCGACCTCGACGCGGTGCGTGCCGCCATCACGTCGCAAACCAGACTGATCTGGGTCGAGACGCCGACCAACCCGCTACTCTCCATCGCCGACATCGGGGCGATCGCGCAGCTCGCCGCGCCGTCGAAGCTGAAGGTACTGGTGGACAACACCTTTGCCTCGCCGGCACTGCAGCAACCGCTGCCGCTCGGCGCGGACATCGTGCTGCACTCGACGACGAAGTACATCGGCGGGCACTCCGACGTCGTCGGGGGAGCGCTGCTGACCAACGACGAGGAGCTCGACACCGCGTTCGGATTCCTGCAGAACGGCGCGGGCGCGGTGCCTGGCCCGTTCGACGCGTATCTGACCATGAGGGGCCTCAAGACGCTGGTGCTGCGCATGCAGCGGCACAGCGACAACGCCGCGTTGGTGGCCGAGTTCCTGCAGGACCATCCCGCGATCGAAACCGTCCTGTACCCCGGGTTGCCCGGCCATCCCGGCCATGAAATCGCTGCCAAGCAGATGAGCGCCTTCGGTGGCATGGTGTCGGTCCGGCTGCGGGGTGGTATCGAAGCCGCACGCGAATTCTGCTCGCGGACAGAGGTTTTCATCCTGGCAGAGTCACTCGGCGGCGTGGAGTCGTTGATCGAGCATCCGGGCGCGATGACGCACGCATCGACCGCGGGCTCACAACTCGAGGTGCCCGACGATCTGGTCCGGCTCTCGGTGGGTATCGAGGACTCCGCGGATCTGCTCGCCGACTTGGAGCAGGCGCTCTCCTAGATTGGCCGAGCAGACGCAAAATCGCCCTAAAAGGGCCAATTTTGGGTGATTTTGCGTCTGCTCACCGGAGAACTGGCCGTGCTCGCCGACGGGGGACAGGCGCTACGCTAGCGCGGACCGCATGACCGACGCGGTGACCGCGAGGTTCACCTCGGGCAGCGCGGTCTCGTATTCGTCAACCCAACTCCCGCTGGCGATTTCGCCCGCCCGCATGTGCACCCATCGCCAACCGCGATCGTTCAGGCTCAACAGCGCACCGAGCCCGTCCACTGCGTGCAGCAGCGAAACGATCGCCGCCGTCGACGGTGTCGGCGGCTGGCGGTCGAACAGCGCCGACAACAGCGCCGAACGAGCCAGTGTCACCCGCTCACGGTTCATCAGCGGCCATGCGTAGTCATGGCTGAATCGCTTGCCGGCCAACCGAACACGCCGGATCTGACCGGTGCGCTCAAGGTGCTCGGCGATGGTGTCCTGGATTCCTCGACGCAGTTTGGACACCGCGGCTGTCGGGCTCAGCGGGCGCTGCGCCAGCAGCGTGTAGGCCGGCTCCATGACGGGGTCAAGCGGCATCGGTCCGGCCAAAGCCACCAATAGGCCGGGCTCCACGGGCTCACCGTTCACCGCGGGCCGAATCCGGCACAGCAGGGCCAGGTCCAGCAGCACCGCAGCCGACAGCACGCGCTCACGTCGGGAACGGTCAAGACCGGGCTGCGCGGATGCATTGTCCAACAGCAGCAGGAACAGGTCCTCGGCGATCTGCGCCATGCCCGGACTGTAACGCGACGGCGCGGGCGGGTCGCGTCAGGAGTGGTAGGGCTCGGCCTTGACCAAGGTGACCTTGACGGTGTTGCCGTTGGGCACCGTGTAGGTGCGGGTCTCGCCTACCTTGGCGTCGATCAGAGCACTTCCCAGGGGCGACGCAGGCGAGTACACCTCGAGCTTGCCGTCGCTGACGCCCTCCTGGCGGGTGGCGATCAGGAAGGTCTCCTTGTCGGACTTGTCGCCGTCGTAGTAGACGGTCACCACCGATCCGGGCAGCGCCACACCGGACTGCTTGGGCGCCTCGCCGACCTTGGCGTTGTTCAGCAACTCCTGGAGCTGACGAATCCGGGCCTCTTCCTGGCCCTGCTCCTCGCGCGCGGCGTGGTAGCCGCCGTTCTCCCGCAGGTCGCCCTCCTCGCGGCGGTCGTTGATCTCCGCGGCGATGATCGGCCGGTGGGCGATCAGCTGGTCCAGCTCCGCCTTCAGCCTGTCGTGTGCCTCCTGGGTCAGCCAGGTGACCTGGGTGTCGGTCATGTCGTCGCGCTCCTGTCTCCGGTCTTCGCGCTTTTCGCGTGAGAAGTCCATGTCTTCTGCCGGGAGCTGTCACATGTATTGCCACATTCGCCAGCGCTCAATCAGCACGCAAAAGCAGCAATACACGGTCCCAGCAGGAACCGTGTATCGCCCGATGTTACCACCGCCACGTCAGCAGTTTTTCACGTATTCGCTGTTTGCCGTTTGTTGAGTCATCGACCTGGGGCCGCTATCAGGAGGCCACCAGGTTGGGCGGCACGTCCGTCCCGCATCCGTACACATCGCCGACGACCGGTGGCCTGGTGGACTTGACGGTCGTGGTCACATTCACCGTGGCCTGCGACGACGGCGGCACCAGCACCTCCCGGCGGCCGGTTTCGCTGCCGTCGATGGACCGGGCCCGCACGATGCAGACCACCGGACGCGACGGGTCGGCCCGGGTGACCTTGATCGTCACCGACAAAGTCTCGTCGTCGACGATTTCGTATCCGCCCAGCTCGCCCTCCACGTCGCCAGTGCCGAGGCGCTGCGACGCCACCATCGCCACCGCCACACCGGCCAGCAGGACCAGCGCGGTCAGACCGACCGTCAACCAGCGACGCGACCGGCGCGACAGGCGCTGCCGCCCGTAGCGGGCGGGGGGACGCTCGATCATCTCAGTTTTGGGTGCCCCGTCGCTCGGATACGTCTACTAGGACTGGAACTATAGGGCTACTGAATCGGTTGAAACGTGTCGACGTGATGAGGGACCAGTTGAAGCAGCTGCGGTTGATGGCGGTGCACGCCCACCCGGACGACGAGTCCAGCAAGGGTGCCGCCACCACGGCCCGCTACGCCGCCGACGGCGCGCGGGTGATGGTGGTGACGCTTACCGGTGGCGAGCGCGGCGACATCCTCAACCCGGCGATGGACCTGCCCGAGGTGCACGGACGCATCCACGAGATCCGGCGCGATGAGATGGCCAAGGCCGCCGAGATCCTGGGCGTCGAGCATCACTGGCTGGGCTTCGTCGACTCCGGGTTGCCCGAGGGTGACCCTCCGCCGCCGCTGCCCGAGGACTGCTTCGCCGCCGTTCCGCTGACGGAGCCGACCGAGGCGCTGGTGCGGGTGATCCGCGAGTTCAGGCCGCACGTGTTGACCACCTATGACGAGAACGGCGGCTATCCACACCCCGACCACATCCGCTGCCATGAGGTGTCGGTTGCAGCGTACGAGGCGGCCGCCGACCACCGGCTCTTCTCCGACGCCGGCGAACCGTGGAGCGTCAAGAAGCTGTACTACAACCACGGCTTCCTGCGGAGGCGCATGCAGCTGTTGCAGGAGGAGTTCGCCAAGCACGGCCAGCACGGGCCGTTCGACAAATGGCTCAAGCGCTGGGATCCGGAACTCGACGTGTTCGCGGGCCGGGTGACGACCCGCGTCGAGTGCTCGGAATACTTCTCGCAACGCGACGATGCGCTGCGCGCCCACGCCACTCAGATCGACCCGAGCGGCGACTTCTTCGCCGCACCCATCGAATGGCAGCAACGGCTTTGGCCCACAGAGGAATTCGAGCTGGCCCGGTCGCGGGTCCCGATCCGCCTGCCCGAGACAGACCTGTTCGACGGCATCGAGCCCGACGATGACTGACGCATTCGTGATGATCGTCGGCCTGTTGGCCGACGAGGCGCCCCGCGACACCGGACCGGATTTCGGTAAGGCGAGTCCGTTCGGGCTGTTGATCGTCGTGCTGCTGCTGATCGGCACGTTTCTGTTGGTGCGGTCGATGACCCGGCACCTGAAGAAGCTGCCGGAGTCGTTCGACCGCGACAACCCGCAGCCGGATCAGGCAGTGGACGACGGCACCCCTGAAATCACCGAGCCGGACGCCGACCGCAAGGCGCCCGAATGAATACCCAGCGCAACACGCTCGTCGAGGCCACCAGTCCTTACCTGCGCCAACACGCCGACAACCCGGTGCACTGGCGGCAGTGGACGCCGGACGCGCTGGCCGAGGCGGCGCAGCGGGACGTGCCGATCCTGCTGTCGATCGGTTATGCCGCCTGCCACTGGTGTCACGTGATGGCCCACGAGTCGTTCGAGGATGCCGAAGTCGCGGCGGCGGCCAACGCGAACTTCGTCTGCATCAAGGTCGACCGCGAAGAGCGGCCGGACCTCGACGCGGTGTACATGAACGCCACCGTCGCGCTGACCGGCCAGGGCGGTTGGCCGATGACGTGTTTCCTCACCCCCGACGGCAGGCCGTTCTTCTGCGGCACCTACTACCCGAAGCCCAACTTCCTGCAGCTGCTCGCCGCGGTCACCGAGACCTGGCGCAGTCGGCGCGACGAGGTCGAGCAGGCCTCCGACCAGATCATCGGTGAACTGCGGTCGATGGCCTCGGGGCTGCCGGGCGGCGGACCCGAGATAGCGCCCGCGTTGTGCGACCACGCGGTCGCGGGGGTGCTGCGCGACGAGGACACCGCCCGAGGCGGGTTCGGCACTGCGCCCAAGTTCCCGCCGTCGGCCCTGCTGGAGGCGCTGCTGCGCAGCCACGAGCGCACCGGCGACCCCGCCCCGCTGGCCGCCGTCGAGCGCACCGGCACCGCGATGGCCCGCGGCGGCATCTACGACCAGCTCGCCGGTGGATTCGCCCGGTACAGCGTCGACGCTTCCTGGGTGGTGCCGCACTTCGAGAAGATGCTCTACGACAACGCGCTTCTGCTGCGCGCCTATGTGCACTGGGCTCGGCGCACCCGAAACCCGTTGGCACGCAAGGTTGCCCACGACACCGCGCGATTCATAATCGACGACCTCGGCGCCGAGGGCATGTTCATCTCCTCACTGGACGCCGACGCGGACGGCAGGGAAGGCCTGACGTATGCCTGGACGCCCGCCCAGCTGACCGAGGTCCTCGGCGAGGACGACGGCCGTTGGGCCGCACAGGTTTTCGGCGTCACCGAGGCCGGCACCTTCGAGCACGGCAGCTCGGTGCTGCAGCTACCCCGCGATCCCGACGACCCCGGACGATTCGAGCGGGTCCGCACTGCGCTGCTCGCGGCGCGGCTGATCCGGCCGCAGCCCGGTCGCGACGACAAGGTCGTCACCGCCTGGAACGGATGGGCGATCACCGCGCTGGCCGAGGCGTCCGTGGCGCTGGATCGCCCCGAATTCCTCGACGCCGCAATCGGATGCGCGCGGGCGTTGCTCGACCTGCACATCGTCGGTGGCCGGCTGCGCCGCGCCAGCCTGGGTGGGCGGGTCGGCGACAGCGCCGCGATCCTGGAGGACTACGCGACGCTGGCCACCGGGCTGCTGACGCTGTACCAGATCGCCGGCGAGGCGCAGTGGCTGGACGCCGCCTCCGGGCTGCTCGACACCGCGCTGGAACACTTCGCCGACCCCGAGCGTGCCGGGCGGTGGTTCGACACCGCCGACGACGCCGAGGCGCTGTTGGTGCGGCCCGCCGACCCGCTGGACGGCGCGACGCCGTCGGGAGCGTCGTCGATCACCGAAGCCCTGCTGACCGCGGCGCACCTGGTGCCCGCTCCGCGGTCCGACCGGTACGCGTCGGCGGCGGCCGAGGCGTTGTCCGCTGCGACGCCGGTGCTGGCGAGGCTGCCGCGCTCGGGCGGGAACTGGCTGGCCGTCGCCGAAGCAGCGGTACGCGGCCCGATCCAGATCGCGGTGGCCACCGGCGGATCCGGCTCACCGCTGCTCGATGCCGCCCGCGAACTGGCACCCGGCGGCGCGGTGGTGGTCGGCGGCGCGGTGAACTCCTCGGAGCTGCTGGCCGACCGCGACCGGGTAGGCGGCGCCGACGCTGCCTACGTGTGCCGCGGCCGGACGTGCGACCTGCCCGTCACGACCGCCGGGGAACTCGCTGCCGCTCTGGGTGTGCCCGTGTAGCGTTCGGCGCATGTCGACGCCGGAAGACAACGCCAAGACCGTCACCCGCTATCTCGAACTGCTGGCCAAGGGTCAGGCAGATGACATTGCCGACCTTTATGCCGCCGATGCCACGGTTGAGGATCCCGTGGGCGGCGAGGTGCACATCGGACGCCAGGCGATTCGGGGCTTCTACGCCAACATCCCCGGCGCGAACAACGAGACCGAGATCATCACGCTACGCACCCTCGGCCACGAGGCGGGGTTCTACTGGACGCTCACCGTCGATCTCGGCGAGGGCGGCAGGATGCGCATGGACATCATCAGCGTCATGACCTTCGATGCCGAGGGCAAGGTCGCGTCGATGAAGGCCTACTGGGGCCCGGACAACATCAAGCAGCTCTAACCGCTGAACACCGCGAACCACATCGCGATGTAATGCAGGATGGCCGCCACCGCCGTGCAGGCGTGGAAGAACTCGTGGTGTCCGAACGTCGCCGGCCACGGGTTGGGCCACTTCAGCCCGTACAGCACGCCGCCGATGCTGTAGAGCGCTCCGCCGACTATCAGCAAGACGATGGCCGCCACACCTGCGCCGTCCAGGATCGGCCCGACGAACCATGCCGCGACCCAGCCCAGCAATAGGTAGAGCGGCACGCCAACCCAGCGCGGCGCCGACGGCCAGAACATCTTGAGCAGCACGCCCGCGATCGCCCCGCCCCAGACGATCCAGAACAGCACCATGCCCTTTTCCGACGGCAGCGCCAGCAGGGCGAACGGCGTATAGCTGCCCGCGATGAACACGAAGATCATCGAGTGGTCGGCACGCTTCATCCACTTGCGCACCGTGTCCGACTTCCAGGTCACCCGGTGGTAGGCGCCGCTGACCGCGAACATGGCGACGATCGTCAGCGTGTAGATCAGCGTCGCGATGCCGGCCCGTGTCCCCACCAGCGCCCAGGACACCGACACCAGCGTGGCTCCGCAGATGAAGGCGACGACGGCCGAGTAGACGTGGATCCAACCGCGCGCGCGTGGCCTGCCGATCGCCTGCGCGACACTGTCGACGACCGCCTCGGGGAAGTCCTCGGCGCCGTCACCGGGACGGTGTGTGCGATCGGGTTCCTCGGTGTTGATCGAGGCGCTCACGTCACCCCCCATTGCCTGCTCGGTGATTTCTCGACCGTCACAGTAGTCTGGATCTTCGTGGAGATCATTCCCGCACGCCTCAAGGAGCCGATGTACCGGCTCTACGAGATGCGGCTGCGGCAGGGTCTCGAGGCGTCGAAATCCGAACTGCCCCGCCATATCGCGGTGCTCTGTGACGGCAACCGGCGGTGGGCCCGTGATGCTGGTCACGATGACGTGAGCTACGGCTACCGGGTCGGTGCGGCGAAGATCGCCGAGATGCTGCGCTGGTGCCAGGAGGCGGGCATCGAGATGGCCACCGTCTACCTGCTCTCGACGGAGAACCTGCAGCGTGATCCGGGGGAGCTGTCGTCGCTGATCGAGATCATCACCGAGGTGGTCGAGGAGATCTGCACGCCGGCCAATCGGTGGAGCGTGCGCACCGTCGGTGACCTGGAACTGCTCGGCGAGGAGCCGGCGCGGCGGCTGCGCGATGCAGTGGAGTCGACGGAGTCGGAGGCGGCTGCCGGGACCTTTCATGTGAACGTCGCCGTCGGCTACGGCGGGCGCCAGGAGATCGTCGACGCGGTGCGGTCACTGCTCGGCAAGGAACTCGCCAACGGCGCGACGGGCGAGCAGCTGATCGAGGCCGTCACGGCCGACGCGATCTCGGAAAACCTGTACACGTCGGGTCAGCCCGATCCCGATCTGGTCATCCGCACATCGGGCGAGCAGCGGCTCTCCGGCTTCCTGCTGTGGCAGAGCGCGTATTCGGAGATGTGGTTCACGGAGGCCTACTGGCCGGAGTTCCGGCGGGTGGACTTCCTGCGCGCGTTGCGTGATTACACGGCGCGGCACCGCCGGTACGGCCGCTAAGCTCAGGCCGTCTGCTCTTCGCGCAAGCGCTCATCGCCGTGCCACACTTGAACCATGGCTGCGCTGTCAGCGGTTGTTTTCGCGCTCAGCTGGTGGTTGGGCCTGTACCTGCTGGCCCGTGACCCGCGCAAGCCGGTGCTGGTGCTGGCGGCCGTCGGGTTGACCAGCTTCGCGGGAGTGGTGGCGCTCGACGCCGTGCGGGTCGTCAGTGGGTCGGACCTGCTCAGCCGGATCGAGATCTATCTCGTCGCGGTGCCGGGCATCGCCTGGTTCGCGGTGCTTCTCGAGCTGTCGCGGCCGAGTGACACCTGGCGCAGCCGGGCCGGTGAAATCGTTCTCATCGTCGTGGTGGGCGTGCTGGCGTTCGTCGGTGCGGCGATGGCGGGCAGCGTCGACGGCCCGCTGCGGCCGGGCCACTGGCTGATGTTCGCCGTCATCTCGCTGTCGTCGCTCGGCGCGATGCTGCGAGCGGTGTTCGGGCCGTGGCAGCCGAGACCGGTGGTGGGCTACGTCGTGGTCGCGACGCTGTTCTTCGCGCTCGGCAATGCGATCCTGATCATCCCGCTGGGGTTGGCGCCCAGCTGGCTGGCTCTGGCGTCGACGGGATTCGACGTCGCGTTGCTCGGCGTCGCCGTCGCGATCTGGGATGCGTTCGACGAAGGCCAGGCCTTGCGTGCCGACATGCTGCGCTCGTTCGCCGCGACCGCGGTGGTGGCGGTGCTGTTCGGTGGGCAGGCGCTGATCGGCATGGCCCTGACGCACGAGCGGACTGCGCTGACGGTGTTGTTGTTCACCAGCCTGGCGATCGCGATCTCGATCAACGTGCTGGCCGACCCGTTGGCCGGTGTGCTCGACCGGCTCGCGTTCTCCCGCTCGCCCGACCTACGAGCTGACCGTGCGGCGCTGCGCCGCACCGAGGCCGCGCTGCCGCTGCGGTCGGCCAACCCGCTAGACGGCGTTGACGAGGACACCTTCGCCCGGCTGACCCGTCGCGCGCTCGGCCACTACGGCGACCTGTCCAAGCTGGTGGCCAGTCCGCTGACTGAGCTGCCGGTCATCGACGAACGGTTGGCCGCTCGTGGCGCGCCCGACCAGCCCTTGGAACGGGCCAACGAACTGAAGGCCCTGCTGGCCGATCGCATCGCCCGGCTCAAGCCACGCGACGGCGGTGACTTCGGCACCACCGAGCAGTGGCGGCACTACAACGCGCTGTACTTCCCGTACGTCGTCGGGGTGCGGGCCTACGCGCAGAACGCCACCGCCGCCGGGCTAGATCCGGTCGCGCGCCAGGCCTGGCAGTGGTTCGTCACCGAGGTGCCGCAGCGGTCGCTGCACAACTGGCAGAACGCCGCCGCCCGGCTGATCGCGGCCGATCTGCGCGGCAACTTGGTTGTCGCCCAAGACCGATAAAGCCCTGTTTACCTGCGCTTGGCAGTAGCTGGCAGCTTCCGGCGTCGATCTGGCAGTGACTTCTGCGCAACATCGGTGCCATGACCGCCATCACCACCCGGCCCATCCGGGAAAGTACGGATTCTCTACTGCGTTTCGCTTTGCGCGCCGACGCCACCCTGTGCGGGGGGCTCGGTCTTTTCGTCGCGATGGCCGCCGATCCGCTGTCGCGGCTGTCCGGCCTCTCACCGACGTCCGAGTGGATCTCGGGTGCGGCGCTCGTCGTCTACGGCGTGGTGCTGTACGCCGCCGCGGGTGTGCCGGACGTCCGGCGCGTCGGTGTCGGCGTGCTCGCCGGAAACGTCGCGTTCGCCGTCCTTGTCACCGTCGTGCTGATCGCGGGGTGGCTGCCGCTGACCGGGCTCGGTGTCGCGGCGACTATCGCGTTCACCGTCGTCACGTTGGCCTTCGCCTACGCCCAGTACCTCGGGGTGCGCCGTCTGGCGTGACCCCCTTATGGCTGGTCCGGAGTCGCCGCCGTCAGAGGTTGCGGCGTCGACTCCGGCACCGGTCGCCGAAAACCCACGAAGAAAGGAAAATCATGACCGCCATCACCACTCCCCGCCTGAAGGAATCGACCGACTCGTTGCTGCGCTTGGCAATGCGCGCAGATGCGGTGCTCACCGGGCTCGCAGGTATCGCGGGCATTCCGCTCGCCGGCTGGCTGGCCGAGGTCTCCGGCACCACCACCGCATTCGAGTACGGAATGGCGGCGTTCTTCATCGCCTATGGCGTAGTGGTGCTCGCGCTGGCCCAGTTGCCGTCGGTGCGCAAGCCTGGCATCGCCGTGATCATCGCCAACCTGCTGTACACGGTCGTCGCTGTGGTGCTTGTGCTTTCTGACTGGATGCCGCTGACCACCACCGGCATCGTCCTGACGTTGGCCACCGGCGTCTACACGCTGGTGTTCGCCGAACTGCAGTACCAGGGCGTGCGCCGCATCAAGGCCTAGGCCATCGCGGTTACAACTTGCGCAGTCGCAGTCGGTTGATGGAGTGGTCGGCGTCCTTGCGCAGCACCAGGGTGGCCCGCGGCCGTGTGGGCAGGATGTTCTCGATCAGGTTGGGGCGGTTGATGGACTGCCAGATGTCGCTGGCCGCGAAGACCGCCTGATCGTCGGTCAGGGTGGAGTAGTGGTGGAAGTGCGAGGCCGGGTCGGCGAAAGCGCCTGCGCGCATGGACAGAAACCGGGAGATGTACCACCCTTCGATGTCCTCGATGCGGGCGTCCACGTAGACCGAGAAGTCGAACAGGTCGGACACCGTCAGCGCCGGACCCGTCTGCAGCACGTTGAGGCCCTCGAGGATCAGGATGTCGGGGTGGCGGATGATCTGCTTTTCGCCGGGGACGATGTCATAGAGCAGGTGCGAATACACCGGCGCACAAGCATAATCGGAGCCTGACTTCACCGCGGTGACGAATCGCATCAGCGCCCTGCGGTCGTAGCTTTCTGGAAAACCCTTACGGTGCATCAGGTTTCGACGAATGAGTTCGGCGTTCGAGTACAGGAAACCGTCCGTGGTGACGAGGTCGACCCTGGGGTGGTGTTCCCAGCGGGCCAGCAGCGCCTGCAGCACGCGAGCCGTGGTGGACTTGCCCACCGCCACGCTGCCCGCGACACCGATGATGAACGGCACCGGGCGGTCGGGGTTCTGTTGGGGCTCACCGAGGAACTCGGCGGTGGCGGCGAACAGACGCTGACGTGCTGCGACCTGGAGGTGGATCAACCGGGCCAGCGGCAGGTAGACCTCTTCCACCTCGAGCAGGTCGATCTTCTCGCCGAGACCGCGCAGCTTGACCAGTTCTTCCTCGGTCAGCTTCAACGGTGTCGACATGCGAAGCGCGCGCCACTGACTCCGGTCGAACTCCACGTAGGGGCTCGGCTCGCTCAGCCGCGGCATGAGATCAGTCTTGCAGTTAGCGTGGTCGACATGCACCCCGGCACCCTCATCCGCGAATATCTGCTGCTCGGCCTGCGTTTCGATCGGATCGAGGAAGGCTACGTCGACTCATTCACCGGTGACCCCGCGCTGCGCGAGGCCGTCGCATCCGAGCCCGCGCCCGACCCCGCCGACCTGGCCCGGCAGGCCGACCGGCTGTCCGCGGAGCTGCCGAACGTGCCGCGTACCAACGGGTCATCGGGTTTCGACGATGCGCGTGCCGACTACATCGGCGCCCACCTGCGCGCATTGGCTTGTGCCGGAAGGAAATTCGCCGGGCAGTCCGTCGGGTTCGTCGAAGAGGTGGAAGCCTATTTCGACGTGCAGATCAGCAAGGGCGAACCCGACCGGTACCGGGAGGCGCACGCGCGTCTCGACGAAGCGCTGGGCGGGACGGGACCGCTGGCCGAACGAATGCAGGCCCACCGCACCGCCGAGGAGATCCCGCCGGAGCGTCTCGAGGAAGCCATCCACGCCTTCTCCAGCGCACTGCGCGACCGGGTGCGCGCCGAGTTCCCGCTGCCCGACAGCGAGACCATCAACTACGAGGTGGTGACCGACAAGCCGTGGTCGGGGTTCAACTACTACCTCGGCGACTACCGCTCGACCGTCGCGGTGAATGCCGACCTGCGCCAACAGATGTCCAACCTGCCCCGGTTGGTGGCCCACGAGTCCTATCCCGGCCACCACACCGAGCACTGCCGCAAGGAGGCGGGGCTGGTGGCCAAGCACGGGCACACTGAGCAGACGCTGTTCCTGGTCAACACCCCGCAGTGCCTGATGGCCGAGGGCCTGGCCGACCTCGCGCTTCACGTCGCGATCGGACCGAAGTGGGGTGGCTGGGCCAGCGAGATCTACGCCGACCTGGGGCTTCGTTTCGATGGCGAACGGGCAGAGGCGGTGTCGGAGGCGGCCGCGGCGCTGGCCGACGTCCGGCAGGACGCCGCGCTGATGCTGCACGACGAACACCGTGACGTCGACGACGTGGTGGCCTTCCTGCGGCGTTGGCTGTTGGTCAACGACGAGCGGGCCAGGCAGATGCTGCGCTTCCTGTCCTCGCCGCTGTGGCGGGCCTACACCAGCACGTATGTCGAGGGGTACCGGCTGCTGCGGAAGTGGCTGGAGGGCAGGCCTGCCGGGGTCAGCCTCACCGAGCGGTTCGGCAGGCTGTTGGACGAGCCGCTGATCCCGTCGGCCCTGCGCGTCGCCTGAGCTGTCATAGCGGCTCGTCACAACAGCCACACAGATCACTCCCGACGGCGGTACTCGAGTTGCCCGCGTCTGGGCGACAATGTCGCTCCACCGGTAAGCACCTCGGTAGTAGCGACAATGTCGGTTGCGAGACGGGCAACTGCCACGTCGGCCAATCCAGGATAGGTGAGCACCGTGAGGATCTTGGGACCGATGAGGTTCGGCGCGCCCGGAGTCTGCGGGGCCTGCGTTCGGTGGGCGGATTAGGCTGAATTGCATGACTGCAGACTCGACCGTGACCACGTCCGCCGCCCCCGGCGCCGAGTACGCCGACACCGCCAGTGCCGCCTACCGGGACATCCTGCAGATCATCGAAATGGTCGAACCTCGCATCGCTGCCGCGACACGCAAAGAGCTTGTCGACCAACGAGATTCGCTCAAGCTGATCGCCAGCGAGAACTATGCTTCGCCCGCGGTGCTGCTGACCATGGGTACCTGGCTTTCCGACAAGTACGCCGAAGGCACCATCGGGCACCGCTTCTACGCCGGCTGCCAGAACGTCGACACCGTCGAGGCGGTGGCCGCCGAGCACGCCGAGCAGCTGTTCGGTTCGCCACATGCCTACGTCCAGCCGCACTCCGGCATCGACGCCAACCTCGTTGCCTACTGGGCCATCCTGGCCACCCGGGTCGAGTTGCCCGGCCTGGCCGAGGCCGGCGTCAAGAACGTCAACGACCTGTCGGAGGCCGACTGGGAGCAGCTGCGCACCAAGCTCGGCAACCAGCGGCTGATGGGCATGTCGCTGGATGCGGGCGGTCACCTCACCCACGGCTTCCGGCCCAACATCAGCGGCAAGATGTTCCACCAGCGCAGCTACGGCACCGACCCCGACACCGGCCTGCTCGACTACGACGCACTGGCCGCCGCGGTCCGCGAGTTCAAGCCGCTGGTCCTGGTCGGCGGCTACTCGGCCTACCCGCGGCGGGTCAACTTCGCCAAGTTGCGCGAGATCGCCGACGAGGTCGGGGCGACGCTGATGGTGGACATGGCCCATTTCGCGGGGCTGGTGGCCGGCAAGGTGTTCACCGGCGACGAGGACCCGGTGCCGCACGCCCACGTGACCACGACCACCACACACAAGTCGCTGCGCGGGCCGCGCGGCGGGCTGGTGCTGGCCACCCCGGAGTACGCCGACGCCGTCGACAAGGGTTGCCCGATGGTTCTGGGCGGTCCGCTGTCGCACGTGATGGCCGCCAAGGCCGTCGCGCTCGCCGAGGCGCGCCAGCCCGCGTTCCAGACCTACGCACAGCGCGTCGCCGACAACGCCAAGGCGCTGGCCGAGGGCTTCCTGAGGCGCGGCGCGACGCTGGTCACCGGCGGCACCGACAACCACATCGTGCTGCTCGACGTCCAGTCGTTCGGCCTGACGGGGCGCCAGGCGGAGTCGGCGCTGCTGGACTCGGGCGTCGTCACCAACCGCAACTCGATCCCGGCCGACCCCAACGGCGCCTGGTACACCAGCGGCATCCGGTTCGGCACCCCGGCGCTGACCACCCGCGGCTTCGGGCGCGCCGAATTCGATCGGGTGGCCGAGTTCGTCGTCGAGGTGCTGACCAACACGTCACCGGAGGGCAGCTCGAAGGCCAAGTACAAGCTGGTCGACGCCACCGCCGATTGGGTACATGCCGCGGCCGCCGAGCTGCTGGACGCCAACCCGCTGTATCCGGGCTTGACGCTGTAGCTCACGGCACGACGTAGGCCCCACTTTTTGGGCCTACGTGCCAGACTCGCGGCCGTGACCGCGACGAGTTGCCGCTGTATGAGGGCCTGGAGGACTGGGAGCTGCACGGCCGGAAGTGACACGCCGGACCCGATTTCAAAAAAGGTGTGAATGTGGGTTACATTTACTTTCATGGCACAGAAACCTGTCCCTAATGCACTGATCCTGGAGCTCGAGCCGGTGGTGGCCCAGAACTTGGCCCGGCATCTGGAGACCGAGGACCTCTGGAACGCGCACGACTACGTGCCGTTCGAGCGGGGCGAGAACTTCGCGTTTCTCGGCGGGCACGACTGGGACCCGTCGCAGGTCACCTTGCCCAGGCCCGTCACCGACGCGCTGGAGATCCTGCTCATCACCAAGGACAACCTGTCCGGCTACCACCGCGAGATGGTCGAGCACTTCATCCTCCAGGAGAAGTTCGGCCGCTGGATCGGGCGATGGACCGCCGAAGAGCACCTGCACGCCATCGCGCTGCGCGAGTACCTGGTCGTCACCCGTGAGATCGACCCGACCGCCAACGAGGACGTCCGTGTCGAGCACGTGATGAAGGGTTACCGGGCCGACAAGTTCAGCCAGATCGAGACGCTGGCGTTCATGGCGTTCTTCGAACGCGCGCACGCAGTGTTCTGCCGCAATCTGGCCGTCCAGATCGACGAGCCGGTGCTGCGCGGCTTGATGGAGCGGATCGCCAAGGACGAGGAGCGTCACGAAGAGTTCTTCGCCAACCTGGTCGCGCATTGCCTGGAGTCCAACCGCGACGAGACGATCGAGGCGATCGCCCGCCGCGCCGCCGATCTCGGTGTGGTCGGCGGGGACATCGACGCCTACCAGGACAAGATTCTGGCCGTCGCCGAGGCGGGCATCTTCGACGATGCCGCGCTGCGCCAGGTGATCTCCGACCGGATCACTGCGTGGGGTCTGGCCGATGAGGCGCAACTTCACGGGCTCGTGAATGCGGGGTAGACGCCCCGTTTCTTGAGACGTTGCGGGTGGTTAAACCCCGGCGCGCCTGCACGGCAGGCCTGCCCCTACGGGAGTAGCGTCGTTTGCGATGGCTAGCGACATGCTCTGCTGTCCGGGCGGTACCGATCGACTCGACTCGAGAGGGCCGGCCCCGGCCCTGGTGCCGCAGTGTCCGCCGAGAGGTTCGTGCGGGGCCGCGCGGGCTCGAGGAGCGCTACGTGACCGATTCCTCCATCCGGACCTACGTGCTGGACACGTCCGTGCTGCTGTCCGACCCATGGGCCTGTACACGGTTCGCCGAGCACGATGTGGTCGTCCCGCTGGTCGTCATCAGCGAGCTGGAGGCTAAACGCCATCATCACGAACTGGGTTGGTTCGCCCGGCAGGCACTGCGGTTGTTCGATGACCTTCGGCTCGAGCACGGCAGGCTGGATCAGCCGATTCCCGTTGGTACACAGGGCGGTACGCTGCACGTCGAACTCAACCACAGCGACCCGTCGGTGCTGCCTGCCGGCTTTCGGACCCAGAGCAACGACTCGCGAATCCTGACCTGCGCGGCCAATCTCGCCGCCGAAGGCAGGCCAGTCACGTTGGTGAGCAAGGACATTCCGCTGCGCGTCAAGGCCGGGGCGGTTGGGCTGTCGGCCGACGAGTACCACGCGCAGGACGTCATCACCTCGGGCTGGACCGGAATGGACGAACTCGACGTGTCCGCCGAGGTGATCGACACACTGTTCGCCGACGGCGAGATCGACCTGGAGGACGCACGGGACTTACCGTGCCACACGGGAATCCGGCTGCTCGGCGGTAGCTCGCATGCGCTGGGCCGGGTCAATCCCGACAAGAAGGTGCAACTGGTTCGCGGTGATCGCGAGGTGTTCGGGTTGCGCGGCCGCTCCGCCGAACAACGGGTGGCACTGGACCTGCTCCTCGACGAGTCGGTCGGCATCGTGTCGCTGGGCGGCAAGGCGGGTACGGGCAAGTCGGCTCTGGCCTTGTGCGCGGGACTGGAAGCGGTGCTGGAACGTCGTACGCACCGCAAGGTCGTCGTCTTCCGGCCGCTGTACGCGGTCGGCGGCCAGGATCTCGGCTACCTGCCCGGCAGCGAGAGCGAAAAGATGGGGCCGTGGGCGCAGGCCGTTTTCGACACCCTCGAAGGGCTGGCCAGTCCGGCGGTGCTCGAAGAGGTGTTGTCGCGCGGCATGCTCGAGGTGCTGCCGCTCACCCACATCCGTGGGCGCTCCCTTCATGACTCGTTCGTGATCGTCGACGAGGCGCAATCGCTGGAACGCAATGTGTTGTTGACGGTGCTGTCCCGGCTCGGCGCCGGGTCGCGGGTGGTGCTCACCCATGACGTCGCCCAGCGTGACAACCTGCGGGTCGGTCGGCACGACGGCGTCGCGGCGGTGATCGAGAAGCTCAAGGGCCACCCGCTGTTCGCCCACATCACGCTGCTGCGCAGCGAACGCTCGCCGATCGCGGCGCTGGTCACCGAGATGTTGGAGGAAATCAGCCCCGGCGCGCTGCCGTAGTGATTTCGGCGTGATTTCTAGCGCTGAGCGCGCTGAGCGCGGGTTTTCACGCCGAAATCACTCACCGGTAGGCTGCCAACGTGCCGCAGCGACGTGACAGCCGGGCCTGGCAGTACGCCCTGATGGTCGTCGGCGTCGTCGCCGCGATCGCGGTGGTCGTGGTCGCGTTGCTGACCGGGCGCGCTGAGCGGGAAAGCCCAGACGATGTCGACTGCGCGCGGGTCAAATGCGTTGCGCTGACGTTCGACGACGGCCCGGGCCCCTACACCGACCGGCTGCTGCAGATCCTGACGGACAACGACGCGAAGGCGACGTTCTTTCTGATCGGCAACAAGGTCGCCGCGAATCCCGAAGGCGCCAAGCGGATCGCGGACGCAGGCATGGAGGTCGCCAGCCACACCTGGGAACACCCGAACATGACCACCATCCCGCCTGCGGACATCGCCGGGCAGTTCAGCAGGGCCAGTGACGCCATCGAATCCGCAACAGGCCGGCGTCCGAAGCTGGTCCGAACCGCGGGCGGGCTGATCAACGACCAGGTGCTTGCGGAGGCGAAGCGCCAAGGCCTGGCCGACATCAATTGGGACGTCATCCCTTTCGACTGGATCAACGACTCCAACATCGCGGCAACCCGTTACATGCTGATGACGCAGATCAAGCCGGGCTCGGTTGTGCTGTTCCACGACACCTACTCCAGCACGGTCGATCTGGTGTATCAGTTCATCCCGGTACTGAAGGCCAACGGCTACCACCTGGTGACGGTCAGCCAACTACTGGGAGAGCGTAAACCGGGCAGCAACTACGGCGGACGCGACAACGGCCCGCCCGCCAACGACCTTCGCGACATCCCCGTCGAAGAGGTTCCGCCACTGCCCAACACGCCGTCGCCGGCGCCGATGCCGAACATCCCGATCACCGACATCCCCGGCGCCAACTCCGGCGGACCGAACAACGGAGCCTGACCCGCGCGAGGCGCGTGACTCGCCGGACTCTCGCCGCTGAACTCGGGACTTTAGTCCATAGCTTCCCGGCCGGCGGGACGGCAGACTTTGTACATGTCTGCTCCATCGCGTCCATCGCGATCGCTGCTGGACGATGAGTTCGAGTCGGTGGTGTCGGCCCTCTGCGCCAGATTCCCCGCCTGTCGGCGTAGCGACGTCGAAGACGTCGTCGCCGACGTCTATGGCCGGTTGGCACGGAGCGCGACGATCACCGCGCACTTGATCCCGTTGACTATCAACCGAAGCCGACGCTTATTGAGCGGCCCCGATGCCGGGTAAGCCAGGGACTTTTGGCCGCATAGAAGACGTGACCAGCCGGCCCGCCGGAGGGTGAAGGAGAGCGAAATGATCTCTACAACAGGGTCTTCGGAAGCGAAACACCATGGCATCGTCGTCGCGGTCGACGGATCGTCCACGTCCTTGGTGGCGACCGACTGGGCTGCCCGTGACGCAGCCCTGCGGGGTGTGCCGTTGTCGGTCGTGCACGTCCTGCCGCTCGGTGGAATTCGGCCCGTGGGTGGATCTACCGATATCCGAGGACTACTTGGCCGAGCGTGGTCGCCGAGCCGAGCAGATCGTTGCCGACGCGCTGACCGTCGTCAGTGCTGCAATAGCCCACGCGAACGAGATTCCCGTCGACCACTGCGTCGTATCCCGGCGCGACCGTGTCGACCGTTGTCGACATGTCCAAGGACGCCGAAATGGTTGTGGTCGGATGCCGTGGCCTCGGCGGAGTGAAAAACCTCCTGCTGGGCTCGGTCAGCTCGGGACTCGTGCACCATGCCGCACTGTCCCGTGGCGGTGATTCACGACGAGGAGCCGTCACGGAATACCCTGGTGGCCGCTCCCGTGGTGGTCGGCATCGACGGTTCGCCGGCCTCCGAGTTGGCGACGGCCATTGCCTTCGACGAGGCGTCGCGGCGTGGAGTCGAACTGGTCGCAGTTCACACCTGGATGAACGTCGCCGATTTCCATGTCGACGTCGCGCGCGACGACGTGGCGACGCAGGCCGATGAGGAACTCGCGCAACGGCTGGCCGGCTGGGGTGAGCGCTATCCGGATGTCGTCGTCCGGCGGGTCGTCGTTCAGGACAACCCGGCCCATCGGCTGCTCGAGCAATCCGAGCGTGCGCAGCTCCTGGTCGTGGGCAGTCACGGTCGCGGTGGATTCGCCGGTCTCCTTCTGGGTTCGGTGAGTTCGGCCGTCGCACACGCCGCGCGGATCCCGGTGATCGTGGCGCGGCCGTCATGACGTGCGTCCGGATTGGCTGCGCTAGTCACTCGGTTCCGGGTCCTTAGGCCCTCTACGAATTTGACCGGCAACGGCAAGCTGAGGCGAACAAGAACTCTTCTACTCGAGGAATCGAGATCATGAGCGCACATTTTCCCGACTTCGAGACCATCCGGTCTGCGCTGATGCTGGCCGTCCGAGCGCCTTCGGTGCACAACTCGCAGCCGTGGCGGTGGCGCGGTGGGCGATCACAGCATCTGCATCTCTTCGCAACCACGATCGGCAGCTGCCTCACACCGACCCGGACGCCCGCGACCTCATGCTCAGCTGCGGAGCGACGCTGAACCACTGTGTGATCGCCTTCGCCGCGCTGGGGTGGGCAGTCCAAGGTTCATCGCTTTCCCAATCCCGCCGATCCCAGTCATCTGGCGTCGATCGAACTTCACCGCTATCCGGAGCTACCGAAGTGGATATCGGCCTGGCCGCGGCGATTCCGCGGCGGCGCACCGACAGGCGTAACTACAGCTCGTGGCAGGTGCCCAAAGGTGACATCGCGCTGATGGGTGCTCGGGCGGCGCGCGCCGGTGTCACGATGCGCAAGGTTGACGCGCTTGACCAATCTCAAGCGCCAGGTGGCTGAAGCCGCTTGGCGTCACAGCGCCGACTCCGACTATTCGAGCGAACTGTCCGAGTGGAGTGGCCGGTATGGGGCGACTGCCGGTGTCCCGGCACGGAGCACGCCGACGTCCGACTCCGGCCGCGGCGGTACCGGCCCGTACGTTTGCGGGACCGGTGCTCGCGACAACCGCCGGACGCGGGCCACGTCGAGGACAACGCCACCGTCGTTGCGTTGGGCACCGTAGCCGACGACCAGGTTGCGCAGTCTGCGCGCCGGCGAAGCGACCAGCCTGGTGCTGCTGACCGCGACTGCGTCTGGGGCTCGCGAGCTGCCCGATCACGGAACCGCTGGAAATTCCCGACACCCGCGCAGCGGTAGCGGGCGGACGTATTCGGAGCAGAGGGCTATCCACAGATGCTGCTACGCATCGGCTGGGCGCCGGTCAACGCCGACCCGTTGCCCGCCACGCCGCGCCGGCCGCTGGCCGAAGTCGTGGCGCGGCTAGATGGTTCGCCATTCGAGTAGAGCTACTCGTCGATGTCCGTGCGGCGTGGGCGGTCCAGCTTGGAGACAAATACCGCGGCCTGGGTGCGCCGCTCCATGCCCAGCTTGGCCAGCAATCGGGACACGTAGTTCTTCACCGTCTTCTCGGCGAGGAACATCCTGGCGGCAATCTGTTTGTTTGTCAGGCCTTCGCCGAGCAGATCGAGCAGCACGCGCTCCTGCTCGCTCAGCCCGGACAGCGGATCGGATTGTTCAGCCGCGCCGCGGAGCTTGGCCATCAGCGCCGCCGCGGCCCGGTTGTCGAGCAGGGAACGCCCGGCGCCGACGTCCTTTATGGCTTGGGCGAGTTCCATCCCCTTGATGTCTTTGACGACATACCCGCTGGCGCCGGCGAGGATGGCATCGAGCATCGCTTCGTCCGAGGTGAACGACGTCAGCATCAGACAGCGCAGATCCGGCAACCGCGACAGCAGATCTCGACACAATTCGATGCCATTGCCATCGGGTAGTCGCACGTCGAGGACGGCCACATCGGGCTGCAGCGCCGGTATGCGCGCCAGGGCCTGTGCGGCAGAGCCCGCCTCGCCGACCACCTCCAGCTCGTCGTCGGCACTGAGCAAATCGACCAACCCGCGTCGGACCACCTCGTGATCGTCCACGAGAAAGACCTTCACCACGTGAAGCCCTCCATATCCCCGTCGACAAATCCCCCGTCGACCATAGGGTATGTGCTCACAATACGTTCTGTGGTTCGCAGATCAAGATTGAACAGTTGCTGTTACGCAGTGCACCGCATCCCGGCGGCCCCACCAGTTCTGCGATCCCGTGGGTCCGGTCATGGCCGATCACGATCAGCTGGATCGAGTCTGCGTTTCTGGCCACGTAGTTGAGGACGTTGCCGTGCACGGCCACCGCCCGGACATCGAGATCGGGGAAGCGCGTCTTCCATTCGGTCAACCGGCGATCCAACTGCGCCGTGGCCAGCCGGTTGCCGTCGGAAACGGCATGGTGGTCGTGAACGTCGGTGTATCGAGACTGCCAGGTGGTCAGGACGCGCAGAGGTGCGTGACGCAGTTGCGCCTCCTGAACCGCGCGCCGCAACGTCCCATCGGTTATGGGTGACTCGCTGACTTCGGCCACCACCCATCCTTGCTTGGCAGGCAATGGATTATGGGCGTGCACGACCGCGACCGGACAGTGCGCGGAAGTCGCCAGCGCTGACGCCGTGGACCCGATGCGGCCGTGGCTGCTGTGCGCGAGGCCAATCGAGCCGACGCAGAGCATGGCGGCCCACCTGGAGGCTTGCCTCAAGGCGTCTACCGGCCGGTCTTGCAGGATCTCGACTTCGATCTTGACGGGCTTGTCGGTCGACTCGACGGCCATCAACGCATGGCGGATGGCTATTTCGGCGGTCGCGAGGTCGCGTGCGGCGTCCTGGTTGGTCGAGCCGGCGGTCTCCTCCGGTGCGATGGCGTACACGAGCCGCAACGGAATTTCGCGGCTCACCGCCTCGTCGACGGCCCACAGCGCTGCGTCGATAGCCGATCGTGAACCGTCGATACCGACGACGACGGAAGGTGATGACGGGTGCTCACCCATGGTGGCTCCTGCGTTCGCGTGATACCAACACGGATGCTATCGATCTACGGGCGTCCCCTGTCAGAGGCGAAGGTCCCCGATGAGCGGTCATTGGTCCCCGGATTTGACCTCGAACACCTCGTCGATGGGCCGCCGCGGTGTCGGTGGGTTGATCTCCTCGATACCGGGCGTCTGGCCGACCCGGATGAGAACCTGCGGCGTGGCGGCGTGTCCGATCAGTGTCGCGACGATCTCCTGACTCGCGGGCACCTCGGTGATGTGGGTGAGCGTGCACGTGGCCAACTCGGCCATGGTTGATTCGAGCAATACGGTGGAGAGCATCTCACCGCAGCGCAAGACACTGTCCCGTTCGACGTCAAAGGTCGACAACACGACGATCTTGGAGTGGTCCTCACCGACCTCGGAGCGCCGCTCCGGATGCTGGGTTACCGGAAAGTTGCGGCCCACGTCGACACGGTCGCTCTCGGCCGCGGAGACCAATGAGCTGGGCGGTATACCGCCGGTTAGTTCGAAATCGGCTGTCCAACCGGTGAGTTCGGCATGATAGGCCGAATCGTAAAGGCGAAGTGATTCGGTGAGCTGCGACGCTTCAGCCAGCTCCGGACGGAGTTCGTCGGCAATCACATCAAGACGCACGGCTTCATCGTCAACCGTGCTGCGCAACTCCGGCTCGAACAGCTCCCAGTTCGACGGCGCGGCAAAGGGCAGACGATCGGTTCGGCGCAGCAGAATGGCGTCCGCGCGGTGTCGATGGGCGTCGGTGACGAACTCCATTGGGCTGAAATCTATTGACGCCAGATGATGAAGGTTGTTGGGGTTTGGGAACCGGTCGACGTTTGCCGTCCATCCCGCTGCGGCCATCGCCACCCGAAAGTGGTCGAGTACCGCGCCGCAGCTGATCAGCGCCTCCCTACCCGATTCATCGGTATGGGTGGGGGCCCGGCTGGGATCGATGAAGAGGTGAACCGCATCGCCCTCTGCCAGCCACCGCCACGGCTGGCTGTTGTGCAGCGACGGGGCACGGCAGGCCAGATACACGGCATTCTTGATGACTGCGGTGTCCACAACTGTGTCGCGCATAACCAACCTCGCCTTCTCTCGGTCACCATATTTTGCCACCGCGCGATCTGGGACCAGAGTCAATGGTCCCCAGGCGAGGGCCTTCCGGCCCTGGCATCAAACGCCACCGACGGCGAAGCGTTAACAAGCATGGACGGCAGGTCGGCGACCGGGAACTCTGCCCAGCAGCCCTCGATGACCGCAGGAAATCTTGGCGTGGAGGTACACGAGACACACACGGGAACGGTGTTTCTGATCGGTGACAGGGCGTACAAGGTGAAGAAGTCGCTGAAGACTGACTTCCTCGATTTCAGCACGCCGGCCCGGCGCGAGCAGGTCTGCACGCGCGAGGTCGAACTCAACCGTCGACTCGCCCCGCACAGCTACATCGGAGTGGGTCACTTCGTCGGCCCGCAGGGCGGCCCGGCCGAACCCGTCGTCGTGATGCGTCGCCACGCACGCTCGAATTCCCTTGCGTCGCTGGTCAAAGAGGGTCAGCCGGTCGATGGCCACCTCGCCCGAATCGCCGAGCTGCTCGCCCGATTTCACGACGGCGCGACTCGCGGGCAGACGATCGAGGCCCAGGGCACGGTCGATGCCGTCTCCGCTCGTTGGCAGCAGAACCTGGACGAACTGCAGCGCTATACGGACCGCGTGTTTCCCCAGGAGTCGCTCGATGAGATGAGGCGCTTGGCCGCCCAGTTCATGTCCGGACGCGCCGTGCTGTTCGACCGACGCATCGCTGACCGCCGTATCGTCGATGGACACGGTGACCTCTTGGCCGATGACATCTTCTGCCTGCCCGATGGCCCCGCATTGCTTGATTGCCTTGAGTTCGACGATCGGCTCCGCTATGTCGACGGCATCGACGATGCCGCATTTCTCGCCATGGACCTGGAGTTCCTCGGGCGAGGCGACCTGGGCCAGACTTTCCTCAACGAATACCGGCGTCGAGCCGAGGACCCAGCACCCCGCACCCTCGTCGACTTCTACGTCGCCTACCGTGCGGCGGTCCGTGCCAAGGTCGACTGTTTACGTGTCGCGCAGGGTCATTCGGACGCGGGAGTCGACGTGCGCCGACACATCGACATTGCGCTCGAGCACCTCAGGGCGGCCACTGTCCGGCTCATCATCGTCGGCGGCGGCCCAGGAACCGGCAAGACCACGCTTTCTCGTGCACTTGCCGGCCAGATTGGGGCGCAGGTGATCTCGACCGACGACGTTCGCCGTGAACTGCGGCAGACCGGTGAGATAAGTGGCGACCCTGGTGAGCTCCATCAGGGCCTCTACGCGCCGGAGTACGTCTCGGCCGTGTACGACGAGGTGCTGCGTCGGGCGCGTCTGTTGCTCTCCAGCGGCTCACCGGTGATCTTGGACGGCACCTGGCGCGATGCGCGGCAGCGTGAACGCGCCCACGCGCTGGCCGGCGAGACCGCGTCGCCGGTGGTCGAATTCGAGTGTTCGTTACCGCTGGGGGAAGCGACGCAGAGGTTGGCGGCCAGGGGTCCGTCCACGTCGGACGCGACGCCGCAGATCGCCGCCGCGCTCGACGAGCCCAGTTCGGAGTCGCGGTACACCCATCCGATCGACACGGCTCGACCGCTTGCCGAGTCGTTGGCGGAAGCACAGCGGATTTGTTGCCTGGCGATTTAACGGTCCTGCGATCGTCGCGTGGTCGGTGACGTCCGAGTAGGGCAACTCGTCACAGCTCGTTTGGGACGTCTGCCCCTACTGCAGACGCGCAGCGGCGTGGACAGTCATCGTATGGAGCATTTGACAACACTGGATGCCGCATTCCTCGAAGCCGAGGACTCCGACCGTCATGTCAGTCTCGCTGTCGGTGGCCTGTCCATCATCGAGGGGCCGGTGCCGGAGTTTCACGTACTCGCAGCAGCTATCGGGGAAAGGGTCCTGAAGGTGCCGCGCTTCAGGCAGGTGCTTCATACGCACCGCCTCGATCTCGAGCCGCCCGAATGGGTTGAGCACGCGGATTTCGATCTCTCACACCACATCCATCGGGCGGCGCTTCCGCAGCCGGGCGACGACGACGCCTTGTACCGGTTCACCGCAGAGGTCATGGAGCGGCGCCTGGATCGCGACCGGCCCTTGTGGGAGTGCTGGATCATCGAAGGCCTTGACGAGGGCAGGTGGGCGATGCTGATGAAGATCCACCACTGCATCGCGGACGGAATCGCGACGATGCACATGTTCTCCGGGCTGAGCGACGGCGCCGTCGAGTCCTTCGCAAATGAGATTCATGCCGCTAAACAGCCATCGGAAAACGATGGTGGCCTGCCGAAAATCAGTCTGAATCCGCTGAACTGGGCGAGCGGGGCGTGGAAGTTGGCCGAACGCGCGACAGGCGCCGCGATGTTGGCGGTCGAGGGCGCCATCGAGATCACCGGTGGCCTCGTGCGACCCGCGGCATCGTCGTCGCTGACCGGACCCGTGTCCAACATGCGGCGGTTCAGTGCGGCGCGGGTGAGCCTCGCGGATCTGGCCAAGGTGTGTGACAAATTCGACGTCACCCTCAACGACGTTGCGCTCGCTGCGATCACCGACAGCTTTCGGGCCGCGCTTGTTCGCCGCGGCGAGCAACCGAAACGGAACTCGCTGCGGACTCTGGTACCCGTGTCGATCCGCTCGAATGACGCGGTAGGCATCCCGGACAACCGAGTGTCGGCGATGCTGCCGTTCCTTCCGGTGGACAAGGAGGATCCCGAGGAGCAGCTTCGAGCCGTGCATCGACGGTTGTCGAGGGCGAAGGCCAGTGGACAGCGTCAAGCGGGAAGCGTCTTTGTCGCTGCAGCCAATGTGGTGCCGTTTCCGCTGACGGCCTGGGCGGTTCGTGCGCTGACCAAGCTGCCCCAGCGGGGTGTGGTGACGCTGGCCACGAACGTCCCCGGTCCGCGACGGCGGTTGCACATCATGGGTCGGGAGGTGGTCCGGGTGGTTCCCATACCGCCCATCGCACTCCAACTCCGTACGGGCATCGCGATGCTCAGCTATGCCGACGAGCTGGTGTTCGGTATTACCGGCGACTTCGACGCCGCGTCCGACGTCGACGACCTTGCCCGAGGCATCGAACGCGCGGTCCGCCGGCTGGTGGATGCCGGCACAGCGCAGGACTGATTCGCTGACTATCTAGCTGCGGACCACGATCACCGGCGCCTTCGACGCCTCCGCGACCGCTGTGCTGACCGAGCCGAGCATCATCCTGGTGAACCCGCCGCGGCCACGACTTCCGAGAACGACGAGCTGGGCCTTTTCGGCCTCTTCGATCAACCACTTCGCCGGCCGGTCGCATACGATCCGCCGGCGCACCTGCACATCGGGGTAGCGCTCCTGAAATCCGGCAAGGCGCTCGGCGAGGACTTCGTGCCCTTCTTGTTCGTACTCGTGCCAATCCATGCCGATCACGGGAAACACACCGACATCGCTCCAGGCGTGCAATGCCACGAGATCGACGCCCCGGCGCGATGCTTCGTCGAACGCCATGGCGGTGGCGGCTTCGGAGGCGCGCGAGCCGTCTACCCCGAGCAGGACGGGAGACGTGGTGCCGGCGGGTGCCTCTTCGGCTCGGGTGACCGCCACTGGGCTATGGGCATGGTGTAGCAATCCTCGGCTGACGCTGCCGAGGACGCGTGCGCTGACCGCTCCTGCGCCCCGGCTGCCCACGACGGTCATCGTTGCCCGCTTGGATGCGTCAACGAGCTCGTTCACGACCCCGCCGTGACGCACCTCGGTCCGGATGGACAGATCCGAACCACCGGTCGCGGCCGGTATGGCCTTACGCGCTTGGTCGATGACGAGCTTTGCATTCTCTTCCTGCCATTTGCGGTAGCTCGACTCGAGGTATTCGACCGGCCAGGTGACGACGACCGGGGCGACGACATGCATCAAAGTGACCGGCAGGTGGCGCATTACAGCTTCTGTGGCCGCCCATCGCACGGCAGCGTCGGATTCAGCCGATCCGTCGACTGGCACCAGGATTCCGTACTCCGGTGAAGACTTGGACATCATCTCGCACTCCTTGTCTTAGGTAGACGCCTTTCGGCCGGGTCCTCGATCACCGCGCAGCATGAGAGTCATGAGTCCACCCTGTTCCTGGGCGCTGCGTTGGCGTACCGTCCGAGGACCACAGCCGCCCGCCGAAGGTCCCGAATACCGAGAGTAAGAGGTCCCTACTTCGGGATGTGGGACTTCGGTCCCTTCCGTACGCGCCGTGGAAGCGATGACATGAAGGCTCAACCTTTCAAGGAGTGTGGGCGATGAGGCTGCCGGTCATTGTTGACCCCCGGTTCCACGACGCGGTGATCTTCGATCTCGACGGGGTGGTCACCGACACCGCCACCATCCACGCGGCCGCCTGGACCGCGCTCTTCGACGATTACCTGGCCAGGCGGCCGGCAGCCGCGGGCGAGGACCACGCGCCGTTCACCGACGCCGACTACCGCCGTTTCGTTGACGGGAAACCCCGCTTCGACGGGGTTGCGGACTTTCTCAAGTCACGCGGCATCTCACTTCCGTGGGGGAGTGAGAGCGACGACGGCGATGACACGGTATGCGGACTCGGAAACCGCAAACAGCGGCTTTTTCTGGACCTGCTCGATGACGGGGTGCCGGTATTTGAATCCACCGTCGGGTTCGTGCGCCAGCTGCAGGCTGAGGATATCGGCACGGCCGTTTTCTCTTCGAGCCGCAACTGCGCACAGATCCTGGCGGCCGCAGGTCTTTCCAAGTTGTTTCCGGTTCGAGTCGACGGGCTGATCGCCCAGGAACTGGGGCTTCCCGGTAAACCTGACCCGGCCGTTTTGCTCGAGACCGCGAAGCGGCTCGCGGTGCGCCCGCAGAGGTGCGTTGTCGTCGAAGACGCCCTAGCGGGCGTGGCGGCCGGACGCGACGGCGGTTTCGGATTCGTGATCGGTGTCGACCGCACCGGCCACGCCGACGATCTGGTTCGGTCCGGGGCAGATGTCGTGGTGCCCGATCTCGTCTCCGTGACAGTGCGCGGCGGGTACGAGCGGATTTCCGCCCTGGCGGATGCGCTCAAGGCCTACGCCGACATCGCTCCGTTGGCAGCAACGCGACAGCCCGTTGTGCTGTTGGACTTCGACGGGACGGTGTCTGAGATCGTCAACGATCCCGACGCCGCAACGCTGGTAGAAGGTGCCGCCGAGATGCTCGAGTCGCTGTCCGCTCGCTGCCCGGTCGCGGTGGTCAGCGGCCGCAGCCTGGCCGACATCCAGGCCCGTGTCGGCGTGCCCGGCATCTGGTATGCGGGCAGTCACGGCTTCGAACTCACGTCGCCGGACGGGTCACACCACCAGAACGAGACCGCAGTCGAGTCGATCCGTGTTCTTGAGAGTGCGGCATCCGAACTCCGCCACCGCTTGGCCGGCATTGACGGAATTCTGGTGGAAGACAAGCGTTTTTCGGTGGCCGTTCATTATCGCAACGTGGCAACTGACCGGATCAACGAAGTCACGGCGGCCGTGCGGGTCATCGGCCAACGCAACAACCTTCGCGTCACTAGCGGACGGAAGGTCATCGAACTCCGACCGGATATCGATTGGGACAAGGGCAAGACGCTCGACTGGATCCTTGACCGGATCGACGGCCCGGGCCTGCTCCTGCCGATCTTCATCGGTGACGACCTCACCGACGAAGATGCGTTCGACGCAATACGGCACAAAGGTATCGGTGTGGCGGTCCGGCACGCCGAGGCCGGGGACCGTCGGTCGTCGGCGCGCTTCGCCCTCGACGATCCCGATGCCGTCTGCCGGTTCCTGAAGAGACTGGCCGACCAGCTCGCCGCCGAGCAGGACAGCTCGAACAATCCATGGACGATGACGTTCGGCGGATACGAGCCGCGCGACGAAAGGCTACGAGAAGCGCTGTGCACCACGGGCAACGGCTACATGGCGGTGCGTGGTGCAGCACCTGAGTCTCACGCAGGTGAATTCCATTATCCCGGAACATATGTGGCGGGCGTCTACAATCGGCTGACCGACGACGTCGCAGGTGTGACCATCGACAACGAGAGCCTGGTGAACCTGCCGAACTGGTTGCCGCTGACGTTTCGGATCGACGGCGGTCCGTGGTTCGACATCGATGACGTCGACATTTCGTCCTACCTCGTGACTGTCGAGCTTCGCCATGGCGTGCTGACCCGCGAGTTGGTGTTCCGCGATCAGGCCGGGCGCACCACCCGGGTGCAGCAACGCCGATTCGTCGCGATGCACCTGCCCCATGTCGGCGCCATCCAGACCACCGTGCACGCGGAGGATTGGTCGGGCAGGCTGGAATTCCGGTCGCTCGTCGACGGCGACGTCGAAAACGCCGGAGTGGACCGGTATCGCGACCTGTCGTCCAGGCATCTCGCTGTCGCCGAGTTGCGGGAACTGTCAGATGATTCCGTGCTGCTGGTGGCGGAAACCGTTCAGTCGAAGGTCGGGATCGCGGTCGGCGTCCGGCATACCCTTCGCCGTGACGACGACGCACAGCTATCCGCCGACAAGACAATGGTCAAAGAGGACCTCCGGATCGGGCACGACATCGCCGTCGATGTGGCCTCGGGGCAATCCGTCACGCTGGAAAAGGTCGCCACCGTGTTCACGAGTCGCGATCACGGGGTGTCCGAACCGGCCGTCGCGGCCGAACGGGAGCTCAACCGTGTTGGCAGATATGTGGAGCTCGAACGGGGGCACCAACTGGCCTGGGCCCACCTGTGGGAACGCTTCAACATCGGAATGGCTCGCGACGCCGACACGCTGCGCCTCGTGCGGCTGCACCAGTTGCACTTGCTGCAAACGCTTTCGCCCCATACCGCCGACCTGGACGTCGGGGTCCCCGCTCGCGGGCTTCACGGTGAGGCCTACCGCGGCCACGTTTTCTGGGACGAGTTATTCGTCTTCCCGGTCACGAACATGCGGCTGCCGAAGGTCACCCAGTCGCTCTTGATGTACCGCTACCGGCGGCTGCCCGAGGCCCGGCACGCGGCGCACGAGGCCGGCCACGCCGGAGCGATGTTCCCATGGCAGTCGGGTAGTGACGGGCGCGAGGAGAGTCAGCAGCTGCATCTGAACCCGCGATCCGGCCGATGGAATCCGGACGCCAGCGCACGCGCGCATCACATCGGCATCGCCATCGCCTACAACGTCTGGCAGCACTACGAGGTCACCGGTGACATCGGATTCCTGATCGACTACGGAGCCGAAATGCTTGCGGAGATCGCAAAGTTCTGGGTGAGCCTGGCCCGCTTCGACACCGCGCGGGACCGCTACGTGATTCGGGGTGTCATCGGACCTGACGAGTTCCATTCCGGTTACCCGGGCCGCGAATACGACGGGATAGACAACAACGCCTACACCAACGTGATGGTGGTGTGGGTGATCCTGCGCGCCATCGAGGCCCTCGACCGCATACCGCCGTACTACCGGCTTGCGCTGCTGGAAACGCTCGGCATCGACGACGAGGACCTCGCGCAGTGGGAGGACGTGAGCCTGCGAATGTTCGTGCCGTTCCACGACGGTGTCATAAGCCAGTTCGAGGGCTACGAGGACCTGAAGGAGCTGGACTGGGAGGGCTATCGCGCTCGGTACGACAACCTGCAGCGACTCGACCGCATTCTGGAGGCAGAGAACGACAGCGTGAACAACTACAAGGTGTCCAAGCAGGCCGACGCGCTGATGCTGTTCTATCTGCTCTCCGCCGACGAGATCTACGAGCTGTTCGACCGGCTCGGTTACCGCTTCGCTCCCGAACAGATCCCGAAGACCATCGACTACTACCGGTCCCGCACGTCACACGGTTCGACGCTGAGCGCCGTCGTGCACGCCTGGGTGCTGGCCCGCAGCAACCGCCGCCAGGCGATGCACTACTTCGGGCAGGCCCTGGCCTCCGATATCGTCGACATCCAGCGCGGCACCACGGCTGAGGGTATTCACTTGGCCGCGATGGCAGGCAGCATCGACCTGCTGCAACGCTGCTTCACTGGATTGGAGATCCGGCGCGGTCGAATCATGCTCGGTCCGCTGTGGCCGAAATCTCTTGGCAGGCTGGAGTTCACGTTCCGTTACCGCGGACATCGGCTCCGTTTGGGCGTTATCGGACGCAACGCGACGCTCAGTGCGGAACCCAGTGATGCGCGGCCGGTGGTCGTGCAATGCCACGGCCAGACACAGGTGCTGGTAGCAGGCGGAACCGTCGAATTCGTTGAGTGAGCGACGACGAACGGCCGTCCCGCGAGGGACTTCAGGCCCGTCGCACAGCGGGACCAAAGCACTGCCGAATCCGGTTCGACCGGCTAGCCTCCTCGTCGACGATCTTGCCCGGGCGGTCCGTGGTGGCGATTGGCCGTTAGCCCATGCCATCGCCGAAGACCTGTCGATCGACGTGGCCATCGCGGCGTAGGCGTGACGTCACTACCGTCAGACACGCGCGCGGACGCGAACTCTGGTTCCCGCGGCGCCGTCGACGATGTCGGTGATGTCGGTGAGTGATCCGATGACCGCTTCGTTCCCGGTGGAACGCGCGAAGCCGCACGCGGCTTGGACCTTCGGGCCCATCGATCCCGCGGGCAGTTCGAGGTCGGAGAGCTGCTCGGGCGTAACCCGGCCCAGCTTGGCCTGGCCGGGTGTTCCCCAGTCGGTGTAGACGCCGTCGACGTCCGTCGCGATGACGAGCAGATCGGCGTCGAGTTGCTCGGCCAGCAGAGCAGAGGCGAGGTCCTTGTCGATAACGGCCTCGACGCCGCGCAATTCGCCGTCCTCGTCGTACATTGTCGGGATTCCGCCACCGCCGGCACAGATGACGATCGTGCCGCTCTCAACGAGGGTGCGGATCGGCCGGATTTCGAAGATACGTTTCGGCTTCGGGCTCGCCACGACACGTCTGAACTTGTCCCCGTCGGCGGCGATCGCCCATCCACTGGTGGCCTTGAGGCGTTCCGCGGTCTCTCTGTCATAGACCGGGCCGATCGGTTTGGTGGGGTGCCGGAACGCGGGGTCGTCGCCGTCCACCTCGATCATGGTGAGGACCGTGGCCAGCGGCTGACCTGTAGGCAACAGGTTGCCCAGCTCTTGTTCGATGACGTAGCCGATCATCGCGTCGGTCTGTGCGCCGAGCACGTCGAGGGGGTACGGTGCCACGTCCTGGTATGCCGCCGCCTGCAATGCCAACAGCCCGACCTGTGGTCCGTTGCCGTGCGCGATGACGATCTCGTTTCCGGGCACGACCGCCGCGATACGCTGCGCGGCCGTCCGGATGTTGGCGCGCTGGTTTTCGGCCGTCATGGGTTGGCCACGCTGCAGGATTGCGTTGCCCCCCAGAGCGATCACGATTCGCATCGGCGGTTCTCAGCTCAGCGCGGACACCAGGACCGCTTTGATCGTGTGCATCCGGTTCTCTGCTTGCTCGAACGCGATGTTCGCCGGGCCTTCGAAGACATCCTCGGTGACCTCGATGCCGTTGCTGAGGTGTGGGTACTGCGCGGCGATCTGTGCTCCGACCACGGTTTCGCAGTTGTGGAAGGCGGGCAGGCAGTGCATGAACTTCACTCGCGGGTTGGCCGCCGCCGCCATCAGGTCCTGGTTGACCTGGAACGGGAGAAGCTGCTGGATGCGGTCGCCCCAGGTCTCCACCGGCTCGCCCATCGACACCCACACGTCGGTGTAGATGAAGTCGACGCCACCGACAGCCTTGGCCGGATCGTCGGTGACGGTGATGCGTGCACCGGACGCGGCCGCGAACTCCTCGCACATGGATACGTGGGCCTGGCTGGGCCATAGGTCAGGAGGCGCGCCGATCCGCACGTCCATGCCGAGCTTCGCGCCGATGAGGAGCAACGAGTTCGCGACGTTGTTGCGGCCGTCGCCGACGAAGGCGAAAGCGATCTCCGTCAACGGCTTGGGACAGTGCTCGGTCATGGTGAGGACGTCGGCGAGCATCTGCGTCGGGTGGAACTCGTCGGTGAGACCGTTGAACACCGGCACTCCGGCGTATTCGGCCAACTCCTCGACCGTCTGCTGGCTCGCCCCTCGGTATTCGATCGCGTCGTACATCCGACCGAGGACGCGCGCCGTGTCCTTCATCGATTCCTTGTGCCCGATCTGCGACGACGCGGGGTCGATGTAGGTCACATGGGCTCCCTCGTCATGCGCGGCCACCTCGAATGCACATCGCGTTCGGGTGGACGTCTTCTCGAAGATGAGCGCGATGTTCTTACCGGCCAGGCTGGGCCGGCCGAGGCCGGAGTACTTCGCTCGCTTGAGATCCCGGGAGAGGTCGAGCAGATAGTGCAGGTCGCGGTCGGTGTGGTGAACGAGGCTGAGCAGGCTGCGGTTTCGATTGTTGAAGGCCACGGCGGTTCGTCCTTGGGTGGTAGTGATCAGGTATAAAGCGGATCGCGCTGGATCGGGCAGGTCATGCATCGGCCGCCGCCCCGCCCGCGGCCGAGTTCGCTGGCGTCGATCGTGACGACCTCGACACCGGCCTTGCGCAGCGCCGTATTGGTGAGGATGTTGCGGTCGTATCCGATGACGACGCCCGGCTCGAGCGCGACGACATTATTGCCGTCGTCCCATTGTTCGCGCTGGACGCCGTAGACGTCGCCGGCGGTGGTGACGACGCGGAAATCAACACCGAGCGCATCGCCGAGGGTGGGAATCAGCGCCTTGGGTTCGCGGCGGATCTCCAGCCCTGACGGCGCGCTGTCGTCGGGCCGCAGGCTGAAGGCCACGATCCCGTCGACGATCGGCGCATAGGCCGTGACGAGGTCGTAGTCGCAGAACGTGAAGACGGTGTCCAGGTGCATGGCGGCGCGGGACTTGGGCAGGCTCGCGACGATTACCCGCTCAGCGGCACTGGCGGCGAACAGGTTCCGCGCCACCTGGGTGATCGCCTGGTGCGAGGACCGCTCACCCATGCCGATCAGCACCACGCCCTTGCCGACAGGCATCACATCGCCGCCCTCCAAGGTGGCGGCTCCGTGGTCGTGCGCAGCCCCTTCCACGTCCCCGAGCCAGATGTCGAACTTTTCGTCGGCGAACGCCGGGTGGAACTTGTACACCGCGGCGGTGAGCAGGGTCTCCTGACGGCGGGCCGGCCAGTACATCGGGTTCAGCGTGACACCCTGGAAGATCCATGCGGTGTTATCGCGCATGAACTGCGTGTTGGGCAGCGGCTGTAACACGAACCCCGCTCGATCCAGTTCGCGGAATGCTGACAGGAAGGCACCGCCGATCTCGACGGGCACATCCTGGTAGGACACGCCGCCGACCAGGAACTCCGCCAGCCGATCTGGTGGCAGTTCGGTCAGCCAGGAACGAATCTCGTGCCGAAGTCCCGAGCCGACCAGATCGTCGGTCACCTTGCGGTCGAGTATCCAGTCGCGGGCCTCGGGCAGCGCCACCACGTCGGTGAGGAGGTCGTGAAGCTCGAGAACCTCCACGCCGCGATCGGTCATCTTCGCGACAAAGTCGAAGTGGTCGCGGCGCGCCTGCTGCAGCCAGATGACGTCGTCGAACAACAGTTCTTTACATGTCTCGGGCGTCAGTCGCTGGTGGGCGAGGCCGGGAGCGCAGACCAGCACGCGCCGCAGACGGCCGGCCTCCGACCACACTCCCAGCCGGGATCCTGCCGTATTCATCACTCCGCCTTCCTGTTTCGTCACAGGACCGACACGTTGCCGGTCGCCATCATAGCGACCGCCAGAACCGAGGTCAGGCCGACGACGGCGACAACGACAAGTTCGGGCTTGGTGAACACGGGCAACCCGCCTTCCCTACGGGCCCAGATGTAGAGCGCGGTGCCTGCCAGATAGAAGAGCGCCGCGATGAGCAGGTACTCCCAGCCGCCCGCGTAGACCAGCCACACGGCGTAAGCCAGCCCGATCAGTCCGATGACGAGGTCGCGGCTGCGGCCGTTGCCCGACTCGTAGGTTTCACCGCGCACCGCCAACAGCACCTGGTAGGCCGCTGACCACAGGTACGGCAGCAGGATGAGGGACGTCGCGAGCAGGATCAGGTTGAGGTAAGTGCTGTCGTTGGCCAACGTCCACAGCAGCATCGCCTGAACGCACAAGTTGGTCAGCCACAGGGCATTCGCGGGTGCACCGTGGGAGTTCTCGCGGGCGAGGGCCTTCGGCATCACCTGTTCGAGCGCGGGCAGACGCAGGATCTCGACGCACAGCATCACCCAGGCGATCAGCGCACCGAGCAAGGAGACGACCAGGCCGATCGAGATGAATCCGGCGCCCCAACTGCCAACCTGGCTTTCCAGCAGGCCCGCCATCGAGGGGTCGGCAACACCGGCGAGCTCGGCCTGGGCCATCAACCCGTAGGAGAGCAGGTTCACCAGCAGCAGCAGGGCGAGAACGCCTGCGAATCCGAGCACCGTTGCCCGGCCGACATCCTGCCTGCGGGCCGCGCGCTTGGAGTACACGGCGGCGCCCTCTATGCCGATGAACACCCAGACAGTGACCAGCATCATGCTCTTGATCTGGGACATGGTGTCGCCCAAGGGAACTCCGTCGATCGCGGTGCTGCGCCCCCAGAAGTCGGCGGAGAACAGGCCGGCCTTGAATCCGACGGCGGCGATCGCCACGAATGTGAGGATCGGGACCACCTTGGCGATCGTGACCACCACGTTGGCGAACGCGGCGGTCTGGATCCCGCGCAGGGTCAAGAAATGCACAACCCAGAGAAGTATCGATGCGCCGATGATCGCGGGTAGCGTCGTACCGCCTTCGAGCGCGGGGAAGAAGTAGCCCAGTGTCGAGAACAGCAGCACGAGGTAGGCCACGTTGCCCACCCAGGCTGACACCCAGTAGCCGAAGGCCGAAGTGAAGCCGATGTAGTTGCCGAATCCTGCTCGGGCGTAGCCGTACACACCGCCGTCGACGTCCGGCTTGCGTGATGCCAGTGTCTGGAAAACGAAGGCAAGCATCAGCATGCCGACGCCGGTGATCGCCCAACCGATGAGCAGTGGACCGGGCGCGGCGCTACCGGCCATCTGCGACGGCAACGCGAAGATGCCGCTGCCGATCATCGACCCGACGACGAGTGCCGTGAGGGCGACCAGGCTCAGGCCGGTTTTCGCTCCGCTCGGACCGGCGTCGGCAGGTTTCGGAACAGTGGCTTGTGACATCGTTGTCTCCCCAACTCGGGTCGTGCAAAGTCGCAGGATGCACCCTGCCCGTCCGACGCTATGGGCGCATCGAGCAGGGCTGAGGAGTCTTTAGTTTAGTCCTCGATCACGGGCCGTAGGTCCCCGCGGCGCGTCAGGCCGAATTCGGCCAGGACTGCGTCGACGGCGTCGGGCACGGCTGCGGCGACGGGAGCTGAAAGTCCAACTCCGGAAGCCGCGTCTCCGATATCCACGGTGAGCACCACCAGCGATCGGGGTATGCGTCCGAGCGCTTCGCCAAGCGCATAGGTTTGCGGTAATCCGAATGCATGTGAACTGGTCACGTTGGACTCGGTGGTCGCATCGGGTGTCCAGCGACGGATGCGCCCCGGCGTCGACCCGTCGGCGAGCGCGGCGTCCACGGCGACGACCGATTCGGCATCCGCCCAGGCGTCGAGGATCACGCCGGGTTCGCCGATCGCGGTCAGCACCTCGACTCCGGCGAGACCCAGCTTGGCGATCTCGGAGGCCACGGCGAGTCCGACGCCGTCGTCTCGGCGAAAGCTGTTGCCGATACCGATCATCAAGTGGTTCAACGGCGTTCGACCGTCAACCTCAGGAAGTGGGCGGAGCACGAAATGCACGGGTCGTGATTGCGAATCGACTTCTCGCACAACGACGTCAGCGATGCATCGTCCAGCGATACGTTGGCCGTCACCAACTGGGCCATCTCGTGTTCGATGGCAGCCTGATTCTGCGACGTGGGCGGCACGATCGTCGCGGCGCGTATCAGGCCGTCGTCGCCGACCTCGTAGCGGTGGTAGAGCAGTCCGCGAGGCGCCTCGCTGACACCGTGACCGATGCCCGCGCGCGCCGGAACCTCGACAAAGGGACGCACAGGACGGTCGTAGTCGGCGATGATGCGAAGGGCCTCTTCGACCGCATAGACGATCTCCACCGCCCGAACAACGATGCTGCGGAAGGGGTTGCGGCACTGCGCGCCGAGCCCGGCGTCGGCCGCCGCCTCCGTCGCAGCGGGGGTGAGCAACCGCGAGTTCAACGAGTACCGGGCAAGCGGTCCGGTGAGGAAGCGGCCGCCGTCGAGGGTGGCCTGCAGTGCGGTGGAGTGCGCCACCTGTGCCTCCACGACGTGGGCGGTGAACTCCTCGATCGGGAACGCAGGCCCCGCGCTGCGTGCGATGGCCCCGTTTTCGATCGGGTACCGGTGGGGATCCGTCAACGACAGGAACTCGTGGTCGAATTCCGAGTCGGGGAAGTCGAATCGGGCCACCTGGCCGACGGTGTACAGCGCGTCGTCCAGCGCGCGGCGCAGCATCTCGGCCGCAGGCTCGAGATCCGCGCGAGTCGGAGTCGAATAGAAGCCGCCCAGCCGCACGTTGATCGGGTGGATTGCGCGCCCGCCGATCTGCTCCATCAACCGGTTGCCCGCCTTCTTCAGGGCCAGCCCGCGCTCGACGAGCTCGCGGCGGTCCTTGGCGAGGCTGATGGCGTCGGGATAGCCCAGAAAATCGGGCATGTGCAGTAGAAAGATGTGCAGTGCGTGGCTGTGGATCCACTCCCCGCAGTACAGCAGCCGCCGCAGCGCCACCAACTCGGGGTCGATCGTCACGCCGCACGCGTCCTCGATGGCATTGCAGGCGCTGACTTGGTAGGCGACGGGGCAGATGCCGCATACCCGGGCGGTGATGTCCGGCGGCTCGCGATAGGACCGCCCGCGCAGGAACGCCTCGAAGAACCGCGGCGGCTCGTAGATGTTGAGCTCCACGGTGTCGACCGTTCCGTCGGTCATCGTGACGTGGAGTGCTCCTTCACCTTCGACCCGGGTCAGTGCGCCGACGCTGAGCGTGCGAGTCTCCGGGTTCACAGGTCGTTCCGTTCATCGGTGAAGCGGGTGACATTGAACGTGGAGAACACCCGCCCGACGTCACCGTCGGACATCCCGTCGCGGCGCAGCAGCGGGATCAACGCCGCCGTGTTGGGTGTGGCGGCCGGGCCGAAACACCCGTAGCAGCCGCGGTGGAAGGACGGGCACAGTGCCCCGCAGCCGGCATGCGTGACCGGGCCGAGGCACGGAATGCCGTCCGCCACCACAACGCAGGTGACGCCGCGGTTCTTGCACTCGGTACACACGGTCTTGGCCGGCAGTCGCGGTTTGCGGCCGACGAGCAGGGCCGCGAGGGTGTCGAGCAGCTGTCGGCGGTCGATGGGGCATCCCTGGAGCTGGTAGTCGACCTCGACGTGCGCCGAGGCCGGGGTGGAGGTCGCGAGGGTGTCGATGTACTCGGGCTTGGCGTAGACGATGGAGGTGAATTCGTCGACGTCGGCGAAGTTGCGGAGGGCTTGGACCCCCCCGGCGGTGGCGCACGCGCCGATTGTCACCAAGACCCGCGACTGCTCCCGAATCTCCTTGATCCGCCTCTGGTCGGAGGCGGTGGTGATCGAGCCCTCGACGAGCGAGACGTCGTAGGGCCCGCCGACGATCGAGCTCGAGGCTTCGAGGAACGTGGCGATCTGCACCTGCTCTGCGAGGGTGAGTAGTTCGTCCTCGCAGTCCAGAAGCGTGAGTTGGCAGCCGTCGCAGGAGGCGAACTTCCACACGGCCAGCGTCGGTGTGGTCATCTACAGCTCCTTTGTCCGCAGCACGGGCTCGGCGACGTCATAGCCGACGACCGGGCCGTCACGGCACAGGAGCAGCGGCCCCAGCTGGCAGTGTCCGCACCAGCCGATGCCACACTGCATGTTCCGCTCGAGGGAGACCCTAATATCGCTGGGCGCCATGCCTTTGCGCAAGAGCTCGACGGCGCCGTTGCGCATCATCGCCTCCGGGCCGCACAGGAACGCGGTGGTTGCCTCGGGCCGCAGGGGAAGTCGGCGCAGGGGTTCTGTGACGAAGCCGACCTCACCCGGCCAACCCTGGACCGGGACGTCGACGGTGAGGTGCACGTCCATGGTGCCGTCATCCGCCCAGTCGTCAAGGTCGCCGCGGAACAGGAAATCGTCACGGGACCGGGCACCGGCGATCAGCGTCACCCGGCCGAAGTCCTCGCGGGCGGCGAGTGCACCCAGCACCACCGGGCGCAGCGGGGCCAACCCGACGCCGCCACCCACGATCACCAGGTCACGGCCGGCTGCCGCGGCCAAACCCCAGTCGGTGCCGAAGGGTCCGCGCAGTCCGATCTGGCTGCCCGGCTCGGCATCGTGCAGTGCCCGGCTGACTGCGCCGACCGCACGGATGGTGTGTGTGACGGTGCCGTCCGACGCGGTGGGGTCACCGCTGACAGAGATGGCGATCTCGCCGACCCCGAACGCGTACATCATCATGAACTCACCCGGCAGCGGCGCACGCAGGGAGTCGAGAACGGGCGCGAGAACCAATGTCGCCGAATCGCGATTCTCGGCGACGCGGCTGATCACCCGGTAGGGAACCGGGTGCATCGGCGAACTGCTCACCTGCCGTGTCGCGGTCTCAGTCATCGCCGGCGTCCGCCAGTTCCGACAGCGTCGTCATCTCCTCGGTGATGTCGATCCCGGTGGGGCACCACGCGATACACCGTCCGCAGCCGACGCAGCCCGAGGTGCCGAACTGGTCGTGCCAGGTCCCCAGTTTGTGAGTGAGCCAGTGCCGGTACCGCGACGGACCGGACTGCCGGACGCTGCCCTCATGGACGAACGTGAAGTCGAACTCGAAACACGATGCCCACTCCATCCAGCGTTCGGCATGCTCGCCGGTGAGATCGGTGACGTCCTCGACGCTGGTGCAAAAACACGTGGGGCAGACCATGGTGCAGTTTCCGCACGTGAGGCACCGACTTGCCACCTCATCCCAGTGCGGAGACTCACGGGAGCTGACCAATAGGTTGCGCAGGTCGCCCGCGGGCATCTGCCGACCCATGTGGTGTGTGGCTTCGGCGACATCGCCTCGTGCGGAGTCGATCTCGGCTTGATCCGCCTTCCGGTGCGTGAGTTGGCCCAACACGTCTGCGCCGTCATCGCTACCGACCTCGACAACGTATCGACGGCCGCCGTCGTCGATACGTTCGGTGAGCGCCAAGTCGTAGCCGGGCCCGACGGCCGGTCCGGTTCCCATCGAGGCGCAGAAACACAGACCTCCCGGCTCGGTGCAATTCACTGCGACGACGAAGATTTGCCCGAGCCGTCCGGTGAAGCCCTGGTCCGGGTGGGTGCCCTTGCCGAGCACACCATTCAGTGTGGCGATGGCGGCGAGGTCGCAGCCCCGCACCCCGAGGAATGCATACCGTGGGGGTTCGTCGGGTTCTTCGCCGTCGGACGACCAGATCTTCTGCCGAGGCGGATGCAGGAACTGTTTCCACGACTGCGGGCCCGCCGAATGGCCGAACACGGCGTCGTCATCGCGGCGGCGGAGCCGGTAGTGGCCTGGACCGACGTCCACGCCCCAGCCCAGCGGCAGCTGGTCTGCCGACGTCAGCTCCGCCAGCACGATCGCGTCGTCGGACAACGTCGGACCGACGACGCGGTATCCGCGGTCGATCAGCGTGCCCACGAGTTGCCGCAGCCCTTCGGCATCGATCACCGCGCTGTTCATGAGGCTATCCTGCGCCCTCTGGATGCGGGATGCACGGGCCAAAGGTCCTCATAGCGCAACGGGACACGCACGCCGTGTGTCTTTGGTTCCCGCAATGAGTGACTTTGTGCCACAGCTCGCAGCCATCTGCGGGCGCTATCGTGACCCCATGTCCGAAGATGTTCAACCGATCTCCGTTCTGTCGGAGTCGGAATGCTGGAAGCTCCTGTCGAGTACGGCGCTGGGCCGGCTTGTCACGAGCGTCGACGGCGAACCGGCGATCTTTCCGGTCAACTTCGTGGCCCAGAACCGCACCGTGTTGTTCCGCACCGCGGAGGGCACGAAGCTGGTCAGCACGGCGATCAACAACCGCGTGCTGTTCGAGGCCGATGGTCACGACGAGGTCGAAGGCTGGAGCGTGATCGTGAAAGGGATGGCACGCTCACTGCGCAGTGACGAGGAAATAGCCGAGGCCGAGCGCGCGCAGCTGCTGCCGTGGATCGCGACGGTGAAGACACACTATGTGCGGATTGTGCCGGTGAGCGTGACCGGTAGACGGTTCACCTTCGGTTCAGAGCCCGACCGCGAGTTCACGGTGGTCTGAGGAGGCAACATGAGCGAGCGGGAGCCGGACCATGTCGGACAGGACTGGGCCGTGACGATTTCGGTGGACGAGTTCGAAGGCCGCACCAGGGCCACGGCGCGGCTGCGATGGCCCGACGGAGAGTCGGTGGGCGTGGGCCTGACCAGGATCAACCCCGTCGATCGCTCCGTTGCCGCCATTGGCGACGAATTGGCGGTCGCCCGGGCTCTGTCCGACCTGTCACGCCGCATGATGGCGGTCACCGCGCGCGATATCGAGGCAGTGACCCGGCAGCCGGTGAGCTCGCTGCGATGACCGGTTGCGCCGCGTGAGACCGTCACCGTCGACAAACGGTCGACCCCTCATTGTCACGTTGACGATGAACCCCGCGCTCGACATCACCACCAACGCCGGTGTGGTGCGCCATACCGACAAGATTCGTTGCGACGAAGCCCGTTACCATCCCGGCGGTGGTGGCATCAACGTCGCCCGGTTCGCACATGTCCTCGGTGCATCGGTGTTGGCGGTGTTTCCCGCAGGCGGTCCGACGGGTGCACTCGTCACCGACCTCGTCAACGAGGAGGGAGTGCCGAGCCGGCGGGTCGATATCGACGGTTCGACGCGTGAGAGCCTCACCGTCAACGAGCGCAGCACCGGCAAGCAGTACCGATTCGTGCTCCCTGGGCCAGAGCTGACATTGGCCGAACAAGCCCAGTGCATGGACGAACTTCGACACGCCGCCGCGTCGGCCGAGTTCGTCGTCGCCAGCGGAAGCCTTCCGCCAGGGGTCGCACACGACTTCTACCAGCGCGTGGCCGACGTCTGCCGCGAACTGGGGGTGTTGCTGATTCTCGACACCTCCGGCGGCGGGCTATCCCACGTCAAGTCGGGTGTGTTCTTGCTCAAGCCGAGCGTGCGTGAACTTCGCCACTGCGTCGGCCGTCCGCTCGAAACGGAGTCGGAGCAGCTGGCCGCCGCTCACGAGCTCATCGATCGCGGCATCACGCAGGCAGTGGTGGTGTCGCTGGGCTCCGAGGGTGCGCTGCTAGCGACATCCCGGGGGAGTCAGCGCTTCTCGGCGATTCCGGTTCGAGCCGTCAGCGGCGTCGGTGCCGGGGATGCGATGGTCGCCGGCATCATCGTGGGCTTGAGCCGCGCGTGGCCGGTCAGCAAGTCGGTGCGGTTCGGCATAGCCGCCGCAGCGGCGAAGCTCTTGACGCCAGGGACCGCGGCATGCACCCGCGCCGACGTCGAGCACATATTCAAAGTGGTCGCCGAACCCTCGGACCAAGACATCGTCAACCGCTGACATCACAGGCGGTAGAGGGCGGCGCCGGCCGTCACGCCGGCTCCCGCCGCGACGAGCATGAGCTGCCCACCCGAGCCCGCGCTGGTGGCGGCATCCTTGAATGCGGACGCCAGGGACGCCGTGTGCATCCGTTCGTCGTCGGCGATGGTGATCCGTTCCGGCGCGATCTCCAGTTGGGTTGCGAGTGCGGCACGGAACCGCGGGCTGGCCGGTGCCGCGACAACTGCGTCGACATCCTCGATCCTCAGGGCGGACTCGCCCAGGCAGCGGCCGACCGCCCGCGCCGCAGCGTCGGCGAACTGGACGTCGGCCATGGCTGAGATAGCGAACCGCAGGACGTTTCGGTGGTCGACGAGACCGACTGTGGCGCTGAAGGAGTCGCCCGCATCCGGAACGTTGTGCCAATGCGGTCGCCCGAGTCCGCGGTCGTCGTCTGTCCACGTGCACAACAAGGCCGCTCCGGCCGGCGAGAACGGAAAACGTTCACTCATTCCGTGTCCGGGGTTCGCGTCGCTTGCCACGATCAGCGCACAGTCGATGGCGCGTGCTCGCAGGAAACCGTCGACGACTTGCAGCGCGGTGAGCACGCCGCACGAACCGTTCACAACGTCGAAGGAAAAGGTGCCGTGCGAGCCGGCATGCGGGTCTTCGGGATTGGCGCCGATATCCTGTTGGATCATCGCAGCCAGAGCCGGCTCTCCCAGGTTGCGGTCGCGGTAGATTCCCGCGTTGATCAGTAGGTCGACCTCGTGCGGTTCGCGCCGGGCTTTCTGGAGGCAGTCCCGGGCCGCCTTGACGGCCAGGCGAAGTGCGCTGTGCCGATTTCGCCAGCCGCCTTCAGCCAGCTCGATCCGATCAATCACCGTGCCCATATCGATCCACCAATTCCTCGTCCAAAGTCAACAGGACCACTCCGATTTCCAACCCGGATGCCAGGGCGATGAGAGCTATCGTTTCGCCCGGCCGGATGTGTCTCGCCTCGAGCTCCTCGACGAGGGCGACCGTGTGGGTGGTCGACGCCGTGTTGCCGTACCGGTCGACGGTGATGACGGCGTCGTGTCGTGGGGTGTCGCCGAAGACATCCGACATCTTCGCCATTCCCTTCCGGATGGCACGGGCCGATGTCTGGTGGGTTATCACGTGGTCGATGTCGTGAATCGAGATGCCAACGGCGTCGAGCACTTCGTGCAACAGCATCGGAGTGTTGGACATGGCGGCCTGGTGAATTCCCCTCGCATCAGTGAACATTCGCGCGCCAGGGTCGCTGCCCTTCGGATAGCCGAGGCAGAGTCTGCTGTAGTCGGCCAAGGTGGTGAAGCCGGCCAGCGTGATCCCGTTCGCGGTGACGGGCGCCCGCTCCAGTAGAAGAGCGGCACCGGCATCGCCGAGCGTGAGCGAGGCGAGTTCCTTACTCATGATGGTGCGGATATGGCGGGCCGCATTCTGGCCGAGTTGCGAGATGTATTCGCCGCTGACCACGAGCGCGCGCTCGATGATCCCGTGGCGGATCCAGTTGTTGGCGACCGTGACGCCCGAGAGCATGCCTGCACAGGCGTTCGAGAGGTCGAATGTCATCGCGTTCTCGGCCCCGATGGCTCGTGCCACAGCACTGCTCATCGTCGGTTCCACCCACTGTGTCAGGCCGCCGCGAAACTTCGTGATGCTGCAGCTGATCACCGCGTCCACCGACGCCGCCGCGCGTTGGGCCTTCTCGAGACAGGTCAGCGCCGCCCCGGTCGCCAGGCTGTAGGAGTCCTCGTCACCAACCGACACGCGGCGCTCGCGAATCCCGGTCAGCCGCTCGAGATCGATATGCGTGCGATGACGCGTTCGGGCCATCAATGCGCTTGTCGTCAGGTGCGTGTCGGGCAGGTACCGGCCCGCGCCGGCAAGCCGCGTGTGAAACGGGGCTTCCGTGCCGCCGGCCGCGGGCTCCATCACCAACCACCGTGTGCGCGTCATCACCATATGATCTGCCGATCCCTTGTCCGCAGAATAGGGGTCTTCGGGCCGCGGTGGCAGGACTTTGGGCCTTAGTCGAGCGCCGGCACCCGTCCTAGCATTGCCGGTGTGGGCAGGCAACGACCCGCGCTGATGGGGCTGATGGCGGCGTCCGCTGTCGCCGCGTTGTATCAGGCGCAAGTACGGCCACGGATCTACACCTGGGGCGCACGCGATGACGACGTCGCCGCAACCGTGCCGGGTGACGAGTTCGTTCGGGCGGATACACCCAGGACGACGCGCGCTATCACCATCGACGCGCCTGTCGAGTCGGTGTGGCCGTGGCTGGTACAGATCGGCGAAGACCGCGGCGGCTTCTACAGCTACTCCTTGCTGGAGCGGGCAGTCGGTGCACGGATCCACAACGCAAGCAGCATTCACCCCGAGTGGCAGGACCTGCGGGTGGGCGACACCGTGTGGTTGGCCCGCCGATACGGGGAGCATGCCCGGCAGGTGGTGGCGGCGGTCAAGCCGAACTCATACCTGGTGCTGGTGTCGCCAGACGACTTCGAGAGAATCCGCCGAGGAGAGAACGCGTCGGGGGCGTGGGGTTTCTACCTTCTTGAGGAGAACGGCTGGACCCGGCTGCTGGTGCGCGGCAGCGGTGGTGCGGTCGGGCACGTCGGTTTCGACGTCGCGCACTTTGTCATGGAGCAGAAGATGATGCGCGGCATCCGCGACCGCGTGCAGGGGCGTATCGGCACCAGGTGAGGGGCTTCCTCACCCGACACCGGGCGGCACAGGTAGATTCACACGCTGGAAGCTTTCAATGAGCCGGTGGGACGGTGGTGAAGTGACCGGCGAGGTCGAGTCCGGCGCCGAAATCAACTTGCGTCCGCTGCGGGACACGCTGTCCCAGCTGCGACTTCGCGAACTGCTGATGGAAGTCCAGGACCGCGTCGAGCAGATCGTCGAAGGCCGCGACCGGCTGGATGGCCTGCTCGAAGCCATGCTGGTCGTCACTTCGGGCCTGGAACTCGACGCAACCCTGCGCACCATCGTGCACACCGCTATCGAGCTGGTCGATGCGCAGTACGGGGCGCTGGGTGTGCGCGGACCCGATCACGAACTGGTCGAGTTCGTCTATGAGGGAGTCGACGATGCGACCCGGGAGAAGATCGGCCATCTGCCGGAGGGCCGTGGCGTTCTCGGCGTGCTGCTCGACGACCCCAAACCCATTCGGCTGGACAACATCGCCGCACACGCCGCTTCCATTGGTTTCCCGGCGCACCACCCGCCGATGCGGACCTTCCTCGGGGTACCGGTACGCATCCGCGACGAGGTGTTCGGCAACCTCTACCTGACGGAGAAGGCGGATGGGCAGCCGTTCAGCGAAGACGATGAGGTGCTTGTCCAGGCGTTAGCCGCCGCGGCGGGGATCGCGATCGACAACGCGCGGCTGTACGAACAGGCCAAGAACCGCCAGTCGTGGATCGAGGCCACCCGTGACATCGGCACGGAGCTGTTGTCCGGTACCGATCCGGCCAGGGTGTTCCGGCTGGTGGCCGAGGAGTCACGGCACCTCAGCGGCGCCGAACTGACGTTGGTGGCCGTGCCGACAGACCCCGAGCAACCGGCCAGTGCGGAAAGCGAGCTCGTCGTCGTGGCGATCGCGGGCGAAGGTCCGGGCGCGACGTTGCATGCCATACCCGTCGCCGGTACAGCCGTCGGAGAGGCGTTCATCGGGCGCACACCAGGGCGATTCGACAGCATCGAGGTCGCGCCGGAAATCGGGAGAACCGGCCCGGCGCTCGTGTTGCCGCTGCGCGCAACCGACGCGGTGGCCGGCGTCCTGGTGGTACTCCGGCCGGTCGGAGCGCAACCGTTCAGTTCCGAGCAGCTCGACATGATGGCTGCCTTCGCCGACCAGGCCGCGTTGGCGTGGCAGTTGGCCGGCACGCAGCGCCGAATGCGTGAGCTGGACGTGTTGACCGATCGCGACCGCATCGCGCGAGACCTGCACGATCACGTGATTCAGCGGTTGTTCGCTGTCGGCCTCGCATTGCAGGGCACGATTCCGCGGGCACGTTCGCCGGAGGTGCAGGAACGGCTTTCCGACTGTGTCGATGACCTCCAACAGGTCATTCAGGAGATCCGCACCGCGATATTCGACCTCCATGGCGCTCAACCGGGTGCCACTCGGCTGCGCCAGCGCCTGGACGAGGCGGTCGCGCAGTTCGCCAACTCGGAGATGCGCACCACGGTTCAGTTTTCGGGTCCGCTTTCCGTGGTGGACGCCGTACTCGCGGACCACGCCGAAGCCGTTGTCCGGGAGGCGGTCAGTAACGCCGTTCGCCATGCGAACGCCACCATTCTTTCCATCAGCGTGGCGGTCGGGGATGACTTGAACATCGAAGTCGTCGACAACGGGTGCGGCATCACCGGCGACCTCACCACCAGCGGCCTGGACAACCTGCGTCAGCGCGCGGAGAACGTGGGCGGTTCCTTCAGCGTGGGGAAGAACGAAGGCGGCGGAACCAAGCTCAGATGGTGTGCCCCGCTACCGTGACATGCACGGCGGCCGCTTAGCTGTCACCGTCTTTCACCTTGGCCATTGCCAAGACATCCAACCGCTTGTCCAGCTCGCCCTCGGACAGCTTGTCGCCGATGAGGCCGCGGTCGATGACGGTCTGGCGGATCGTCTTGCGCTCCTTGAGCGCCTCCTTGGCCACCGCGGCGGCCTCCTCATAGCCGATCGCCGAGTTCAGCGGCGTCACGATCGACGGTGACGACTCGGCCAACTCCCGCAGGTGCTCTTCGTTGGCCACCAGTCCGTCGACGCAGCGCTCGGCCAGCAGCCTTGAGACGTTCGTCAGGATCTTGAACGACTCCAGCAGGTTGCGCGCCATCATCGGGATGTACACGTTGAGCTCGAATGCGCCGTTGCCGCCACCCCACGCGATGGCGGCGTCGTTGCCGACCACCTGGGCGGCCACCTGCGTGACTGCTTCGGGGATCACCGGGTTGACCTTGCCCGGCATGATCGAGCTGCCCGGCTGCAGGTCGGGCAGCTGAATCTCGCCCAGACCGGTCAGCGGGCCCGAGCCCATCCAGCGGATGTCGTTGGCGATCTTGGTCAGCGAGACCGCGATCGTGCGCAGCGCACCGGATGCCTCGACCAGCCCGTCGCGGGCCGCCTGCGCCTCGAAAGAGTTGGCCGCCGTGCGCAATTCGGCCAGGCCGGTCTGCGCAACCAGCACCTCGACGACCTTCTCGCCGAACCCGTCGGGCGCGTTGAGCCCGGTGCCGACGGCCGTCCCGCCGATGGCCAGCTCGCCGAGCCGCGGCAGCGTGGCCTTCACCCGCTCGATGCCGGCCTCGACCTGGCGGGCGTAGCCGCTGAACTCCTGGCCGAGTGTTACCGGCACCGCATCCATCAGGTGGGTGCGACCCGACTTCACGACCGTGCGCCACTGCCGGGCCTTGGCCGTCAGCGACTCGTGCAGCACCTCGAGCGCTGGAATCAGGTGGCGCACAGCGGCTTCGGTCGCCGCGATGTGGGTCGCGGTCGGGAAGGTGTCGTTGGACGACTGCGACATGTTGACGTCGTCGTTGGGGTGCACCTTGATGGACGGGGTAGCCGTTTCCGCGATGCTGGCGATGACCTCGTTGGTGTTCATGTTCGAGCTTGTGCCCGAGCCGGTTTGGAACACGTCGATGGGGAACTGGTCGTCGTGCAGACCGTCGGCGATCTCACCGGCGGCGGCGATGATCGCGTCCGCCTTCTCCGGGGCGAGCAGTCCGAGGTCCTTGTTCACCTGCGCACAGGCACCCTTGAGCAGGCCAAGCGCCCGGATCTGGGTGCGCTCCAGGCCGCGCCCAGAAATAGGGAAGTTCTCCACCGCGCGCTGCGTCTGAGCGCGCCACAGCGCTGCGACCGGCACGCGGACCTCGCCCATGGTGTCGTGCTCGATGCGGTACTCGGTCTGGTCTTTCGTGTCGACGGCACTGTCGGCCATATGTGGTGATCCCTCGCTTCGGTTGTCTTATGGGAGCGGATGCGCGGCGGTCGAGTCACCGGTGAAGTCGACCGCGGAGTATTCGTTGAGTTTGGAAAGCCGGTGGTAGGCCTCGACCATCCGGACAGTTCCGGACTTCGAGCGCATCACGATCGACTGGGTGGTGCAGCCACCGCCGTAGTACTGAACGCCCTTGAGCAGGTCGCCGTCGGTGACTCCGGTGGCGCAGAAGAACACGTTCTCACCGGACACCAGATCCTCTGTGGTGAGCACCTGATCCAGGTCATAACCGGCATCGAGCGCCTTCTGGCGTTCGGCGTCTTCGGTCGGCGCCAGCTTGGCCTGGATGGCTCCGCCCATGCACCGGATGGCCGCCGCGGCGATGATGCCCTCGGGTGTGCCACCGATGCCGGCCAGAATGTCGGTACCCGAGTTGGGCCGACACGTTGAAATCGCGCCCGCGACATCGCCATCGGTGATCAGCCGGATCCGGGCGCCGGCCGCACGGACGTCGGCTATCAGCTGTCGGTGCCGGGGCCGGTCCAGGATGCAGACCGTGATGTCCGATGCGGTTGCGTTGCGAAGCTTGGCCACCCGCGCGATGTTCTCGCCGATCGGTGCGGCGATGTCGATGACATCAGCGGCATCGGGACCGACGGCGATCTTGTCCATGTAGAACACCGCCGAGGGGTCGAACATCGCGCCGCGCTCGGCCACCGCGAGCACCGAGATCGCGTTCGGCATGCCCTTGCTCATCAGGGTGGTGCCGTCGACGGGGTCCACCGCGAAATCGCACTCGGGGCCATCGCCGTTGCCGACCTCTTCGCCGTTGTAGAGCATCGGCGCATGGTCCTTCTCGCCCTCGCCGATGACCACGACGCCGCGCATCGACACCGAGTTGACCAGCTCGCGGATCGCGTCGACGGCCGCGCCGTCGCCACCTTCCTTGTCACCTCGACCGACCCACCGGCCGGCCGCCATCGCGCCCGCCTCGGTCACCCGCACGAGTTCGAGGGCCAGGTTGCGGTCCGGGGCTTCCCGTCTCGATCGCGTCATGGCTGTGATTCTCCCATTAGCGGATCAGCCTTTGGGAGCTGGGATACTGGCGGTTGTGACGTCCGAGCCTCAGCCCGCCCCGCACGGTCCCGATGTCGCCGGTCCTCCGCCTCCGCCACCCGCCAAGCCGCGGTTGTTGCAGGACGGCCGCGACATGTTCTGGTCGATCGCGCCGCTGGTCGTGGCGTGCATCGTGCTCGCGGGCATCCTCGGGATGTGCTCATTGGCGCCGAGCGGTCCCGGTCCCGGACCGGCGCCCGACTACGACGCCGCTGGCGCACTACAGGCCGACGCCGACGCACTTCGCATCCCCATCCGGCTACCGGCGCTGCCGCAGGGGTGGCACTCCAATTCCGGTAGTCGGGCCGGCATCGACGGCGGCCGGACCGACCCGTCCGGGCAGCCGACGCGTGCGGTGTCCTCGACGGTTGGCTACCTCGCGCCGAGCGGGATGTACCTGGCCCTGACGCAGAGCAACGCAGATGAAGACAAGCTGGTCGGCTCCATCAACTCCGACCTGGTGCCGACCGGGACGCAGGACGTCGGTGGCGTGCGCTGGGTGGTTTACCAGGGTGATGACGATGCCGAGCCGGTCTGGACGACCCGACTCACCGGCCCGACCGGACCCGCGCAGATCGCGATAACCGGGGCTGCCGATACCGATGAGTACCGTACGCTGGCGTCGGCGACTCAGGGCCAGCCGCCGCTGCCGGCGAAATAGGACACCGCGACCCCTCGCGACAACGGATGGAGACGCAGTGACAGCGCCGGAAGCCGACCTGACCGGATGGACCGTCGCGCCGTTCACCGCCGCCGGCTTCACCCACGACGTCTATCGCAAGGGCGAGGGACCCGGAGTGGTGCTGATCCCGGAGATGCCTGGCCTGCATCCCGGTGTACTGGCACTGGGTAATCACTTGGTGGACAACGGATTCACCGTCGCCGCCCCTTCGCTGTTCGGCACGCCCGGAGCGCCGGGTGTCAGACCGGGCGCGGTGCCGGTCATGCTGCGTGGCTGTGTGGCAAGGGAATTCGCCGCGTTCGCGACGAACGCCGATCGGCCGGTGGCGCACTATCTGCGGGCGCTGGCCCGTGACCTCAACGAGAAGACGCCGGGCAAGGGCGTCGGGGTGATCGGCCAGTGCTTCACCGGTGGCTTCGCGCTGGCGGTCGCGGTGGACGACAGCGTGCTCGCGCCCGTGCTCAGTCAGCCGTCGCTGCCTCTGCCACTGACGCCGAAACAGCGCCGCGATCCCGGGCTGTCCGAAGAAGAACTGCAAACCGTCGAACAACGCGCAGCCAACGATGGTCTGTGCGCGTTGGGTCTGCGGTTCAGTGAGGATCCGTTGGTCCCCGCGGAACGGTTCAAGACCCTCAAGGCCCGGCTCGGCGACGCGTTCGAGGTGATCGAGATCAGCTCGAAGAGGGGCAACGAACACGGGTTCGGCAAGATGGCGCACTCGGTGCTCACGCTCGAGCTGCGCGAGCAGGAAGACCACCCCACCTACGAGGCGCGCAAGCGCGTCGTCGAATTCCTCACCCAGAGGCTGGTTTAGGAGTCGAGTCCTTCTCTGATGCGTCCGCGTCCGGTTCGGGTGCCTCGGGCGGTTCGGGTGCCTCGGGCTCCGCCCGCCTGGCCTTGCGTGTCAACCACCGCAACCGGCGCTTCTTTTTTGGTGAGCTTTCGTCGTCGTGGGTCTCCATCGGAACGCCCTTGTACACCGCGAGATAGACGCTGATCGTGGTGACGATGACGATCATCAGCACCGGGCCGATGACGATGCCGAACGCGCCGAACATGCCGATTCCGGCGAACACCGACAGCAGCATGAGCGCCGAGTCGAGGCGGGCCTCCCGCGGCACCAGGATCGGCCGGAGGAAGTTGTCGATGTTCGTCACGACAATGAGGTGGAACGCGATGACGAAAATGCCACCGAATACGTTGCCGAACAGGATCATCCCGATGCCGAACGGGATCGTCACAATACCGCTGCCGAGCGGAATGACGGACAGCGCGCTCAGAAGTATTGCAAAGATGAAGAATCCGTCGTGGAAGCCGGCGATGTAGATCGAGATCGCTCCCGCGATACCTTGGCACACCGCGATGGCGAACTGCCCTCGGACCGTACCGTTCACCATCGCACCCATCTTGGCGAGATAAAGGTCGGTGACCTCTTCGCCGAGCGGGTTGAGCTGGCGGATCAGCTTCTGCACCGCATCCTTGTTGGTCAGCAGCGAAATGAACACGTACAGAAAGAGGATCGCCCCGGTGATCCCGCCGACGACGCCGCCCGCGGCCCCCTGCAGTGCGTGCAGCAGCCACTGACCGACATTCTGGGCGACGATCGTCATCGCCTTCCGAAGCATTTCGGGAGTGACCGTGACGTCCGCAAACGGGACCCGTCCGAGGATTTCGTTCACAAATCGCAACGTCTTGTCGCCGAGCGTGGACAGGTCCGTCCGCTCGACCCAGCCGGCGACGCTCTTGACCATCTCCGTGATCTGAACGACCGCCAGCAGCCCGATCAGGCCGACCGGCACGATGATGTTTGCGAACACGGCCAACAGGGTGAGCGTGGCCGAAGCACCCGTGCCCATTCGTTTCTTGAGCCGGTTGTACAGCGGGCTGAACAAGTACGCGACCACCGCGGCGACCACGATGAGAATGAAGTAGCGGCGCAGGAAGAAGGCGCCGAACAGGATGGCCAGCACCGTCGCGATCGCCAGCGCACGCTTCTGGGTCAGCGTGAACTCGGTATCCATTGGTGCCACTGGCATACCGTAGCCAGGTTGTGCCCCCGGCGACCCGCTTTGTTCAGCGAATGTCGGTACGCGCTTCCGTCTGGTGGGCCCGCTGACTCTCGATGAAGCGAATCGACATGCGCTGCATCAGGCCTGGCGCCAGTCGCGCCATCACCCACTGCGCGTGTGCCCGACGCGGTTTGACCAGCAGTGCCTTGTTGCGTTCGACGGCCTTCAACGTGTCTCTTGCGAGGCGGTCGGCGTCGTACGCGGTCTTCACGCCCTGGCCCTGCAGAAAGTAGTCACGTCCCACGAACCCGCCGACGGCGCCCTTGTCGAGGATCGGGGTCTCGACGGCCGACGGGCAGACCGCCAGCACGCCGACGCCGTGCGCGGTGGCCTCCGATCGCAGGGCCAGCGACAGCCCGACAACCGCGTGTTTCGTCATCACGTAGCTGGTGATCTGTCCGGCCGCGGTCAGCCCGGCCATCGACGCGGTGTTGACGATGTGGCCGTTGCCCTGCTTGACCATCTGCGGGTATGCCGCGGCCACGCCGTGTACGACGCCGCGGATGTTCACGTCGATGATCGCGTTCCACTGGTCGAGTGTGAGCAGTTCGGTGTCGCCGCCCCACACGATGCCCGCGTTGTTGAACATCAGATCCAGACTGCCGGTGCGGGCCACCACGTCGTCCACCGCCGACTGCACCGCTGCGGCGTCGGTGACATCGAGTCGGGCGGACCGTGCGCGGTCGCCGAGCGCCGATGCGGTGCGCTCGGCGGCGTCGCCGTCGACGTCGGTGCACACCACATTTGCACCGGCAGCGGTCAGTGCCCGGCACAATGCGGCACCGATCCCGGAACCGGCACCGGTGACGATCGCCTGCTTGCCGCTGAAACCGCCGCTCACTACGCCTCCGCCAGCTTCATCACGTGGCCCAATACGTCGGGGTAGCGCTTGAGGTGTGCCCCGCCGTTGAGGTCGAGCACTTCGCCGGTGAGCCAGGACGACTTCGGTGAGCACAGGAAGACCACGGCATCGGCGATCTCCTCCGGCGTCCCGGCGCGACCGAGCGCAGTGTTCTCGACGTAGTCCTCGACGAGGCCCGGCACGGCCGAGGATCCCGCAGTGAGTGGCGTGTCGACGAAGCCGGGGGCCACCGCATTGACCCGGATTCCCCGTGGGCCCATCTCCAGTGCCGCCACCTGAGTGAGCATCGACAGGCCGGCCTTGGCTGAGCAGTAGGCGCTCATTCCCACCGCGGCCTGCCGCCCGTTCAGCGAGCTGATCGACACCAGCGACCCGCCTTCGCGCAGCTTCTGGCCCGCGTGCTTGGCGACGATGAACGAGCCGACCAGGCAGACGTCGACGACGGAGCGGAACTCGTCAACCGCCAGATCGGTGATCAGCCCCAGGCTGCCGAATCCCGCGCAGTTCACCACGACGTCTAGCGGGCCGGTCTGGTCGAACAGCCGCTGCACGGAGGCCTCGTCGGTGACGTCGACGTCCGCCGCGGTGTGCGGCTCACCCAGTTCGGCGGCCCGGGCCCGCGCGCCGTCGCCGTTGCGGTCCGCGATCGTCACCCGGCATCCGTCGGCGGCTAAAGCGCGCGCGGTCGCCCAGCCGATCCCGGACGCTGCGCCGATGACGACGGCGATCCGCTCGCTACTGTTGCTCATCCGGTTGGCCTTTCGACGGCGATGGAACGCGTTCTAACCTCACACTCGCGCGCCGAAAGTGCAATAGCCGTTTCCCCGCGAGCAGACGCAAAAGTCCCAATTTCCTCGGTGTGTCGCGTGCTTTTGCGTCTGTTCGCGAGACTTAAGGCGTCAGAGCTTGACGCAGCGGAAGCCGATGTGGCTCATACCGGTGTCGATCATCTGGGGCCGACGGGCCGCGGGCCGATAGCGCAGGCAGTAGGTGTCGGCGCAGAGAAACGAGCCGCCCTTGATGACTTTGCGCGGCACCCGGAACTGCGGCTGCTGCGGGTCGTAGCTGCCCGCCGCGCAGCACGGGTCGCCCTCTCGCGTGTCGGCATACCAGTCGGATGTCCACTCCCAGACGTTGCCCGCCATGTCGAACAGGCCGTAGCCGTTGGCCGGGAAGCTGCCGACCGGGGCGGTGCGGCCGTATCCGGGGTCCGGGCGCCACGGGAAGTCGCCGTGCCAGTAGTTGGCCCGCCGCTCGCCGGGCTGCTCCGGCTCGTCGCCCCACGTGTACGTCGCGGCGTCGAGGCCGCCGCGGGCGGCGACCTCCCATTCCGCCTCGGTGGGCAGCGCGAGACCCGCCCACTGCGCATAGGACTCGGCGTCCTCGAAGGCGACGTGAACCACCGGATGGTCGGTGCGTTTGGCGATCGACGAGTGCGGCCCCACCGGATGTCGCCACGATGCGCCCGGTGTCCAGTTCCACCACAGATTCAGATGCTTCAGGTCGACGGGGCCTTGCGTGCGGGTGAACACCATCGACCCCGGCTGCAGGTTCTCCGCGGGCGCATCCGGATAGTCGTCGGGATTGAGCGGTCGTTCGGCGACGGTGACATAGCCTGTGGCATCGACGAATTCGGCGAACTCGGCATTGGTGACCTGGTGACGCTGCATCCAGAAACCGTCGACCGTGACAGTCTTAACCGGTCCTTCCTCCGGGTAGTGCCGGTCGGAACCGAGGACCGCGGATTGCGCCGGAATCCAGACCAGATCAATGTCAGCCATCGATATGCCCACCGCCGAGATCGACGTTTTGGCGGCGGCCACTCGCACTTTCCCGCCCAAACGTTGGTTTGGGCGAACTATCGTCAGTCACTGAAGATGCATGCCCAGTCGTTCTTCATGCTGACGACGCTCCAGCCGTATGCCTTCGCGTGCTCAAGTGCGCGTTCGGCCCCTGCGGTGTAGGCGAATTCGCGCTCATCGTCGTCGTGCAGGACCAGCAGCCGCAGCGAGGCCGCGCCTGGCCTGCCCGAGTACATCAGCATCTCATCATCACCATTGGTGTTTCCCGCCGCCAGGATGGGCCGCCGTCCGATGCGGCTCCAAACCCGCACCGGCTTCACGGGCCCGTCGTCGAAGACGTCCAGCGCGGGTTCGATCAGCAGGTCACCATGCCCATCCTTGCCTTCGAAACGCAGATCCTGCGAACTGCCCACCACCCGCTCGGGAGGTATCCCGTAGATCGTGCTGGTGATCGGTCGCATGAAGTCGCGGCCGCCGCCGGACACGATGTAGCAGGCGAAATCGTGTGCCTCCAGATACCGCAGCAACTCCACCATCGGCGCGTAGGTGCATGTCTTATAGGGCCGGCCGAGCGTCGGATGGCTCGCCTTGGCGAAGAACGACGAAACCCGTTCAGCGTGCTCGTCCACCGTCATCGACGCGTGCAGCGACATCACCGCTTCCGAAAGAACTTTCAGGTCAGAGTCGTCGCCCTGATAGTGCTTTGTGATCGCACCGCCGAACCATTCCAGGTCACCGCTCGATGCCGCCTTGTACGGCTGCTGCTCGCCCAGGGACGGATTCTCGGCCGCCTTCTCGGCTAGCCTGCGCACGATGAAGTCGAGCTGGATGTACATCGGCTTCTCGCACCACAGCGTGCCGTCGTTGTCGAAGACGGCGATACGCGCTTCGGGCGCAACGAATTCCAGGGCGCTGTCGGCGGTGACCCGGCCCACGAAATCGACGATCGCCGACTTCGTGGGCCCGTCATTCCATGATGTGAGTTCGGAAATGCTCAACCCCCTCTTGCCGCAAGGAACTTGTCAAGCTCTTCAACCGCATGGTTGATCGTGAAGGTCGCAGGTTCCTGACGGGGTGGGAACTCCTTGAAGGTTTCGAGGAACTGGTGCACGATCGCCGAGCCGTAGAACATGAGGAATATGCGGTCAATCATCCAATCCCAGTAGGTGTTCGACGTGATGTCGGCGCGTTCGAAGGGATCGGTCCGGAGGTTGAACAGCTTCGGCGCTCGTAGCGGGGTGAACGGCTCGAACCACACCTGCAGCGTGCCGGGACAGCGCTGCTCCATGAAGACGACCTTCCAGTTCTCCGCCCGGATGCCGAGCACGTCGCCGTCGTCGGAGAAGTAGATCATCCCGCGTCGCGGGCTCTTGTCCACCTCACCAGTCAGGTAGGGCAGTAGGTTGTACCCGTCGATGTGGACCTTGTACTTCATGTCACCGGCCTTGTGGCCCTTCTTGAGCTTCTCGACGATGTCCGGTTCGCCAGCGGCTGCCAGGAGCGTCGGCAGCCAATCATGGTGCTGGACAATCTCGTTGGATACCGATCCGGCCTTGATCTTGCCGGGCCACCGGATCATCTCGGGAATCCGGAAGGCGCCCTCCCAGTTGGTGGCCTTCTCGCTGCGGAACGGAGTGGTGGCGCCGTCCGGCCAGCTGTTGGCGTGCGGGCCGTTGTCGGTGCTGTAGATGACGATGGTGTCCTCGGCGATGCCGAGTTCGTCGACCAGATCGAGCACCTCACCCACGTTGCGGTCGTGGTCGATCATCGTGTCGTGGTACGGCGACTGCCAGCGGCCGGCCTGCCCCCGGCTTTCCGGCTTCGTATGCGTCCGGAAGTGCATGTGGGTCATGTTCATCCAGACGAAGAACGGGGTGCCGGCCTCGTGCTGTCGCTTGATGAAGTTGATGCACGCGCCGGTGGTCTCGTCGTCGATGGTCTCCATCCGCTTCTTGGTCAGCGGCCCGGTGTCCTCGATGCGTTGCTTGCCGACCGGCCCGTACCGGTCGTCGACCTCGCCGCTGTCCTTGTCGGTCGCCCACGAATGGATCACCCCGCGCGGCAGCAGCGCCTTGCGCAGCAGCGGCGCCTCTTGCTCGGTCGGATAGTCCTCGTGCTCGGGTTCCTCCTCGGCGTTGAGGTGGTACAGGTTGCCGAAGAACTCGTCGAACCCGTGGGCGGTCGGCAGGAACTTGTTCAGATCGCCGAGATGGTTCTTGCCGAACTGACCGGTCGCGTACCCGAGAGGCTTGAGCAACTCGGCGATGGTCGGATCCTCCTTCTGCAGGCCGACATCCATGCCGGGCATCCCGACCTTGCTCATGCCGGTGCGGTAGACGCTCTGGCCGGTGATGAACGACGACCGGCCCGCCGTGCAGCTCTGCTCGCCGTAGGAATCCGTGAAAAGCATTCCCTCGTCGGCGATCCGGTCGATGTTGGGTGTGAAGTAACCCATCATTCCCCGGCCGTAACAACTCAGATTCCAGATGCCAATATCGTCGCCCCAGATGACGAGAATGTTCGGCTTTGACTCGGGCATGGTTAGTCCTTCGCTAGGAATTCGTGGAGCTTCTCGACAACCTGGTCCACACTGAAACTTGCCGGTGGGTGCCGCGGTGGGAATTGTCGAAAAGATTCGAGGAATTTAGTCGCCATGGTGATTCGGTCGATGTTCGGGGTGCGGTAGCCCATCAGGCCGTCGCTGTAGCAACTGAGGTTGCTGATCTTGATGTCGTCGCCCCAGATCACCACGATGTTGGGTTTGCCCTCAGGCATTGTCACCTCCCTTCGTTCGAACCCCGACCGAATCAACCGTGGGACTTGACCCTATTGGCGCGCCCGCTCTGACGGTGCCGCTTCAGCAGGCTGGCAGCGAAAATTCATGGAGATATCAAGATCTACGCGGCTGCTATGGTTGCGGAATCGTAGGTTCGTCGCGTGCCCGGCTCGCTGGATACCGTCTGCGATTTCTCTGATAGCCGACGGGAGCACCCCCGATGGTGCAAGTCGCGTCTCAAACTTCGAGCCCGGCCCGGTTGGCGTTGTGCAGCCGTTCGACCCTTCCTGGCGCCGTCGACGGTGCGTGGTGGCCCAACAGTCTCGACCTACGAACCGAACTGCCCGACCTCATCGCCGTTCTCGGCTTGTCGATCGGCCCGGTCCACCGAGTGGTCTACGACCCGAGCATGTGGGTGGGCGCACCGTCGCGAATAATTCGCGGCCCTGCGGTGACCACCGTCGATCCCTACACACTGGTTGCCCGCGACACCATCTACCTGATGGGTACGCATTCGCGCGACGCGGTGCTCTACGTTGTGCCGCCCGCGATCCCCGGGGCAGCCGTCCGCCGCATCCTAGGCGCGGTTTCCGGCGAGGCGGCGTCAATGTGTGTGACGGTGCTGCGAGAGCTGGTGGAGCGTTACGCCACGGAGTCGAGGCGCTCACCGACGGCGTAGGGCGCTCTGGTGAGAAAAGCCGTTCATTTTCCGGCGCTCAGCCCGCAGGAGGCGCACCCTTGATATCGGAAAGGTGGCGGCCCATGTACGACAAGATTCTGGACAACGTTTGGCATCTCGACATCGAGTTCGACGAGGACGAAACGCATACGCATGCGACGGTCCGCGCGCAACTAGCTGACGGCGACACCATGACGGCGATCGGTGATGCATTCCGCAACCCCAGGGACATCAGCCAGCCGATGATCGGCGAAGAGATCGCCGCCGCCCGCGCGCTGATCGCATTGGGCACCGACCTGCTGCACCGCGCGGGGTCGCGGATCGAGGCGGTCACGCGCCACCCGGTCCACCTGACCGGCTGAGCGTGCGGGCAGATCAGCCCGCCGGATGCGCTGCCGTCGCGGCCTCGACGCGGTGCTCCTCGTGTGACTGCGCCCTCATCTGCTCGTAAAGATCCGTGTAGTAGGGCAGGCAGTCGCGCATGGCCTCTTCGGTGGTGAACAGCGGCCGGTAGCCCAGATCGCGCTCCGCCTTGGCGATGGAGAAGTAGTTGTCCAGGTAGAGCCGCTCGACCGCGAGCGGCTCGAACGGCGGCTTGGGCAGGCCGAAGCGGAAGTGCAGCCGCTGCCACACCGTCATGACAAAGCGCACGAAGGCGCCCGAGATCCGGAACTTCGGCCAACGCTGCCCGCACGCCTCGACGACCGGCCGGGAGAACTCGAACATGTTGATCGGCTCGCCGTCGTTGATGAAGTAGGCCTGCCCCGGCGCCGTCCCGCCGGGCACCAGGTGCTGGCCGGCCAGGATGAACCCGTGAATCAGGTTGTGCACGTACGAGTTGTCCAGCTTGGCGTGTTTGCCGCCGACGAGCACCTTGACGTGTCCGGCGAGGACGCTCTCGAACAGCTTGCGGAACATGGTCTGGTCACCGCGGCCCCAGATCCCGCTGGGCCTGATCGAACAGGTCAGCATGCCGCCAACAGCGTTCTGCGACAACACGAATCGCTCCGCGTGGACTTTGGTTTCGGTGTAGAGGTCGTTGAACCGCTCGGTGTAGGGCATCGTCTCGTCGCCGCCGGAGATGCGCCGACCGCCCATCACCACACTGTTGGATGCGGTGTAGACGAACCGCTTCACCCCTGTGGCCTGCGCGGCTTCCACCAGGTTCTCGGTGCCGCCGACGTTGACCGCGAAGCTGCGCTGGCGGTACTCGTCGGTGACCGAGGCGCCGCCCATCAAGTCGATGATCGCGGCGGTGTGGAAGACGGTGTCGATCCCCTCGACGGCGGCCGCAACGGTGTCCTTGTCGCAGATGTCGCCCTCGACGACCTGCAGCCGCGGATGCGCTGGCAGCGTAGACGGCACGCGGTCGAACGAGCGCACCTCGTGGCCTCGCTCGAGCAGCTCCGAAACCAGGTTGGCCCCGACGAAGCCGGAGCCACCGGTGACCAGCACACGGCCGAGCTCGGTCATTAGCGTTGCATCACCCATGCCCGCGAGCATAAATGAAACGTGTTCCAGTTTCGACCCCCTAGGCCGAAACTACTTTCCCAGTCAACTTTCGTCTTCGTCGCCGGCGGCCAGTGCATCCTCGATTCGCTTGCGGGCTCCAGCTAAGTGCTCGTCGCACCGTCGTGCCAGTTCTTCGCCTCTTTCCCAGAGCTTGAGCGATGTATCCAGATCCAGACCGCCCTGTTCAAGCTGCCGCACGACTTCCATCAGCTCATCGCGTGCTTCTTCGTACCCCAGCTCACTAATAGGCTTCATTGACTTCCCTCGCTTACCGCCGTGACAGCCCCATCGGACACCCGTACCCGCAGCCGAGTCCCGGCCGGTGCATCGGCCACCGTGTGCAGCACCGCGACCTCGCCCGTCGGCTGCACCGTCTGCACGACCGCGTAGCCGCGGGTCAGGGTGGCGGCCGGTCCCAGCGTGGTGAGCCGGGCAGACAGGTGGCCGACCCGCTCCGACTCGGCGGCCACCAACCGCGTGACGTCGCGCCGGGCGGCGGCCCGCGCGCGATGGATCTCGTCAGCCCGCGTGGTGAGCGCAGCCAGCGGCTGGGCCAGCACCGGCCTGCTGCGCAGCTGGCTCAGGGTGTGCTGCTCGCGATGCACCCAGTTGCGCAGGGCCCGTGCGCTGCGCCGCCGCAGATCGAGCAACAGCGCCTGTTCGGCGGCGGCGTCGGGGACGATGCGTTTCGCGGCGTCGGTCGGGGTGGCCGCCCGCAGGTCGGCGACCAGGTCGCACAGCGGGTTGTCGGGCTCGTGCCCGACGGCGCTGACCACCGGCGTGGTGCACGCCGAGATCGCCCGGCACAGCGTCTCGTCGGAAAACGGCAACAGGTCCTCGACACCGCCACCGCCGCGGGCCATCACGATGACGTCGACGGCCGGGTCGCCGTCGAGCTCGCGCAGCGCCTCGACGATCTGGGGTACGGCGTTCGGGCCTTGGACGACGGTGTTGCGCACCGCGAACCGCACCGCCGGCCACCGTCCTGCCGCGACCGTCATCACATCCCGCTCGGCGGCGCTGGCCCGCCCGGTGATGAGCCCGATAGTGTTGGGCAGGAACGGGATTGGCCTCTTCAGCCGCGGATCGAACAGGCCTTCGGCAGCTAGCAGCTTACGCAGTCGGTCGATGCGCGCCAGCAGCTCGCCGACACCGACCGCGCGAATCTGGTTGACGCGCAACGAGAATGTCCCGCGGCCTACCCAGAAGTTCGGTCGTCCCAACATGATCACCTGAGTGCCCTCGGAGAGCTTGACCGGGGCATTCATCACCAAGTCACGTGGGCACGTCACCGACAGCGACATGTCGGCGGCCGGGTCGCGCAGCGTGATGTAGGCCGTGCTCGTGTTCGGCCGCAGCGACAACTGGGCGATCTGACCCTCGACCCAGACTGTCCCGAGCCTGTCGATCCAGTCCTTGACCAACATCGCGACGGTGCGGACAGGATATGGATTGTCCGCGGACTGGCCCTGCTCGCCTGCGCTCACCTGGCGGACGCGCGGGTGATCCTGTTGGCCAGCAGAGTCTGGAACGGTGCGCGCGATTTGGTCGCGTCCTCGTATGCGAGCAGCGCCTCCAGGTCGGCGACGCGCAGCGATGTCAGCCGGGCCCGCAACTGGGCCAGCGTCAGCGTCTCGTAGTCAAGGCGCGCGACGACCTCGGGCAGGTCGGTCGCCACCGCCGCGCCGTCGACTTCCTCCTGCGCGTCGGGCTCGCCGCCGGTGAACAGGGCGAACCTGCCCTCGGTGAGACGTTCTCCGTCCGTGGCAGCCGGCTCGGGAACCACGTCGGTGAGGTCCTCGTCGAAAGTCGCCCACTCCGGCTGCTCGTCCTTCGGCGGGAACAACGACTCGAGCGTCTCGTCGCCCCTGTTGACCAGATCGGCCACGTCCTGCTGCATCTTCATCACGAGGTGTGCGAGCTGGCTGACAATGGTCATCGGGTACATGAGGATGGTCTGCGGAAGCTTTCGGGTTTCCTCGATGGCGGTTACCGCCGCTCCTACCAGCAGACGGACCCCATACGGTGCGGTAGCCATGGGCCCCAGCCTACGGCTGGCCCTCCGGCCTTGCGGATCAGTACCCTGGGAACCATGCCGCCGACTATCGACATGGGGATTCCGGGTGCCTCCAGCTCGGCGGCGGGCGGCGTGACCGGCAAGCGGGTCCTGCTGGCCGAACCGCGTGGGTATTGCGCAGGTGTGGACCGCGCGGTCGAGACCGTCGAGCGGGCGCTGGAGAAGCACGGTGCGCCGGTGTACGTGCGCCACGAGATCGTGCACAACCGGCACGTGGTGGACACTCTGGCCAAGGCCGGTGCGGTGTTCGTCGACGAGACCGACGAGGTGCCCGAGGGCGCGATCGTGGTGTTCTCCGCCCACGGCGTCGCGCCGACGGTGCATACCTCGGCCGCAGAGCGCAAGCTGCAGGTCATCGACGCGACCTGCCCGTTGGTCACCAAGGTGCACAACGAGGCGAAGCGGTTCGCGCGCGACGACTACGACATTCTGCTGATCGGTCACGAGGGCCATGAAGAGGTCGTCGGCACCGCGGGCGAGGCGCCCGACCACGTGCAGCTCGTGGATGGTCCGGCCGCGGTCGACGACGTCACGGTCCGCGACGAGAACAAGGTGATCTGGTTGTCGCAGACCACACTGTCGGTCGACGAGACGATGGAGACCGTGCGGCGGTTGCGGGAGCGCTTCCCGACGCTGCAGGATCCGCCGAGCGACGACATCTGTTACGCCACGCAGAACCGCCAGGTCGCGGTCAAGGCGATGGCGCCGGAGTGTCAGTTGGTGATCGTCGTCGGATCGCGCAACTCATCGAACTCAGTGCGGCTGGTCGAGGTGGCGCTGAACGCCGGCTCCGATGCGGCGTTCCTGGTCGACCACGCCGGCGACATCGAGCCGGCCTGGCTGGACGGCGTCACCACCGTCGGCGTCACCTCTGGAGCTTCGGTCCCCGAGGTGCTGGTCCGCGGCGTGCTGGAGCGGCTGGCCGAATACGGCTATGACATGGTGCAGCCGGTAACGACCGCCAACGAGACGCTGGTCTTCGCGCTGCCCCGGGAGATCCGCCCGGCCCGCAGCTAGCGCCGGCTAAACGTCGTATTCCCAGGCCTCGGCCTGATGCCTGGACGCCCGCGGCCGGGTCCGGTGCTGCGTGCGCTGGTCGCCGTCATCCGCACCGCGATAACGCACCCGAGAGACCGGGTGGTGGGTCCCGTTGCCAGAACCCGATCGATTGGAGCCGTTGGCGTCGTGCGGGTCGATCGGCTCAAAGCCGTCGAACCGGGTATGCCGGTCCGGCCGTTGGTAGGGGGATCGGCGATCGCTCGGCGGCGGTTGCTTGCGACCTTCGCGCGCTGACGGGCGCGGCCGCCGACGCGGCTCGGCCGGTGGCAGCGGTGCGTCGGTCGCCCGCCGGGAGGAGCGGGGCCGACGGGAACGCTCGGCGACTGGCTCGATGATCTCGGTCTCCGGCGGCCGACTGTGCCGCGAGCGTGACGCTTCGGCGCGCTTGACCGGCCGTCCGCTGCGGGCTCGCGCCGCGCCCGTCGTCCTGGCTGCCCTGGTGGCGCGGTCGATCGAATGCTGCTTGCTGCGACGCGGCGCAGGCGCCTCGTCGGCCGCGTCGCTCTCGGCGTCCCGGGTCAGAAGCCTCGAGATCTTGGACGTCACAACCGAGAGCAGGCTCTCGCTCTGCACAGCCTCCGCCGGCGCGGCACGATGGCTCGACGTGCCCAGGTACCAGCGCAGCATCCCGATCAACAGCACGACCGCCGAGGTGAAGAACATCAACGGGAAGCGCTCGATCAAGGGATAGCCGCACGTGATGATCACGTCCTTGACGCCGGAAACCGTGCCGCTGTGGAACAGGTAGTACGCGCCCGGCACGAAGACGAACAGGATCAGCGGCGGCTGGATGACCGCAGTGAACACGCCCGACTGCCGTACCACTAGCACGGCGGCGATGCATCCAAGGACATATGCGCTGGCAAAGACGGCGGTCAGCTCCTTGCCGCCGGAACCCGCGTCAAAGGCGAAGCCAATGGCGGCAAAGGTGATGGCGATCAGCACCGCACCCCACCACGGCACACCTGGAAGCGTGGGGAATATGGAGCGATGCTTGGCCGCCACCGCAGACCTCGCGCGCTGTGCTGACACACGTTGACCGTACCGGCTCTGGCTGGAAGTAGCTGCCAGCGCACGCTGGCGTGCCCGTGGATATCTCCTAGACTCTGGACCCTGTGAGCTTGAACCTGGGAATCGTGGGCCTGCCTAACGTCGGTAAGTCAACGCTCTTCAACGCGCTGACGCGCAACAACGTGCTGGCCGCCAACTACCCCTTCGCGACGATCGAGCCGAACGAGGGTGTGGTGCCGCTGCCGGACCCGCGGCTTGACGAGCTCGCGAAGATGTTTGAATCCGAAAAGATCGTGCCTGCGCCGGTGACGTTCGTCGACATCGCCGGGATTGTCAAAGGCGCGTCCGAGGGTGCCGGACTGGGCAACAAGTTTCTGGCCAACATCCGCGAAAGCGACGCGATCTGCCAAGTGGTGCGGGTGTTCACCGACGATGACGTGGCTCACGTCGATGGGCGCATCGATCCCAAATCCGACATCGAAGTGATCGAGACCGAGCTGATTCTGGCCGACCTGCAAACGCTGGAGCGCGCCGTGCCGCGGCTGGAGAAGGAAGCCCGAACGCACAAGGACCGCCGGCCTGCCCACGACGCGGCGGTCGCCGCCCAGCAGATCCTGGACAGCGGCAAGACGCTGTTCGCGGCCGGAGCCGGGGGGTCGGCGGCATCGGGCTCGGGCCAGGCGGGGGACTCCGCGGTGCTGCGTGAGCTGAACCTGTTGACCACCAAGCCATTCCTGTACGTGTTCAACGCCGATGAGGCGGTGCTCACCGATGCCGAACGGATCGCCTCGCTCCGGGAAATGGTGGCCCCGGCCGACGCGGTGTTCCTCGACGCGAAGATCGAAGCCGAACTCCAGGAGCTCGACGACGAGTCGGCCGCCGAACTGCTCCAGTCGATCGGTCAGACCGAGCGCGGGCTCGATGCGCTGGCTCGCGCCGGCTTCCACACGTTGCGGTTGCAGACGTTCCTCACGGCCGGGCCCAAGGAGTCGCGGGCGTGGACGATTCACCAGGGCGACACCGCACCCAAGGCCGCCGGAGTCATTCACACCGACTTCGAGAAGGGCTTCATCAAGGCCGAGATCGTGTCCTACGTCGACCTGATTGCCGCGGGTTCGATGGCCGCGGCCAAGGCTGCGGGCAAGGTCCGCATGGAGGGCAAGGACTACGTGATGGCCGACGGCGACGTGGTGGAGTTCCGCCACGGACAAGCATCTAAGACCAAGCAGTAACGCAGCCGGTCTACGGCTTCAGCGGTGGCCGATGTAGATACCGCGAACTGAGGTCATCGGCGATTACGTGGAGGTATGGTCCGCCGCATGCCGCTGCACTACGTCGATCCGAACAAGAAACGCGGCTGGTGGTATGTGGCTCTCGAGCGTTTCGCCCGCTCGAGTTTCGGGCAGTTCGTGGCGCGTCACGTTTTCTGGCACATCGACCCATGGCTGTACCGCATATCGGGCGGCCGCTATCCATGGATCATGGGCGGGATGGCCACAGCACCTTTAGTCACTACAGGCGCCAAATCGGGCCAGCCGCGAACTCACCAACTCACGTACTTTCACGACGCGGGCGACCCGATTCTGGTCGCCTCAAATGCGGGTGAGTCAAAACATCCACAGTGGTACCACAACTTGAAGGCGCACCCCGAATGCCAGTTTGGCGGCGAGAAGTATATGGCGACAGATGTCACCGATCCTGAGGAGTACTCGCGCCTGTTTGCCCTCGCTGAGCAGGTTTACGCGGGGTACGCCGACTACCGTGCCAAGACCGCGTCCGTAGGCCGGCGGATTCCGTTGATTCGCCTCAAGCTGCGCTGAGACGGCGGCTACGACCGCCAGAAGGTGCTTACGCTGCCGACGGCGACGTGGTCGAATTCCGGTTCCAAGCAACGTCTGGCGGAAAGGCAGCAAGATAGCCGCATGGTGCTAGTTCTGATACACCCCTGACCGACGGATCTTCTCGCTGTCGACAAACAGGAACTCCAACTGGATGCCGTCCGGATCGTGGAAGTCGAGCATGGCGCCGTGCGGTTCGGCGCTGGAACCGTCGGGCACGATGTCACGGACTCCCGAGTGCGTGATGTTGCACGCGTCGAGCCAGCTCGCCCAATTTTTGAGCTCCTCGACCGACTCAGTCGCGAACCCGAGGTGGTCAAGGCCGGTGCGCACAGGATCGAAGAGTTCCTGTCCGTTGCCCGCATGCTCGAACAGGTCGAGACCGGTTGCACCAAGGGCCACGATTGCCATGCGGCCAGAAAACGATGGACTTTCACCACCGTAGGGTGGGCGCACCAAGAGGGCGCCCAGCACGTCGCAGTAGAAACGAATACTGCGGTCGAGGTCTCGAACTGAAAAGCCGAAGTGATGGGCGCCGCGGAGATACGGCCTGAGTTCGCTACTCACGCGTGGATGATGTCACCAATGGTGATCGGTAGTTGGCAGTTCGACACAGGCATTGCAATGACGGGGATGCCCCTTGCGGCGGAGGCCGACGGCGACGTGGTGGAGTTTCGGTTTCAAACAACGTCTGGCGGTAAAGCGGCGAAGTAGTCGCGACTTTCGTTCGCGATCGACTTGGGTTATCGAACTACCTTGCGGCAGTGGTCACCTGCCTGGCCCGCGAGCTGTCATCGCTCCGAACAGCACGACAAAGGAGGCGGCCATCGCGGCGTAGATACTTACGTTGCGTGCTCTGATATGGGCGCCGACCGCCAGCGCGAAATACAGGGTAAGCATCGCAGTGGTAAGCCGAGCGAGTCGCGGAGACCACCGCAGCGATAGAAGCCCGATAGCCGCAGCTGCCTTGATGGGCGCGAAGATCCACCAGAAGCGGGGAGGGAAGTGAACGTCGTCCATGATCTTGTACACGACAGGTACCGGGATCGCGTCCATAATCGCGCTGGCCACCATGTATAGGCCGATCGCGTCGTAGAGCCGCACTGACTTCACAGATTCGCAGCCTACGACTTGGAAGAGGATTCGGAGTCGGATTAGTAGCGGACTGTCGCGGCGGCCGACGGCGACGTGGTCGAATTCCGTTTCAACGTCTAGCGGTAAAACCGCCGGGCACTAGTCTCAAGTCGTCGAGCGGCGAAGGCAAACGATCGTCTCGCAACGACGGTCTGAACCGGGGGCGCTGCATGGGTAGCAGGATCGGAATGTACGGCCTCGCTATCGTGGTTCCCGTTGTCAGTGTGCTTGCCTTGGCTAGTGTCGGTGCGCGCGTCACGCCGCTGATGTGTCTGTTGGCAGCGGCTGCCGGAGTGGTCGTTGTGGCTGTTATAGATGTTGGGCTGAATGGGCGTTACATCTTGGCCAATCGCGCCGAGGCGAAGCGACTGCGACGCGCGGAGATGGACCCGAAGTTCGCGGCGGATCCTCCGCCCGACGTCCCGATGTAACGCGGTGTAGCGCGGAGAAACCACAGCAGTGCCCGGTATGCCGACGGCGACGTCGGGAGTTCCGCTTTCAAACAACGTCAGGCGGCAAGGCGGCCGGGCGTTAGGGCTGGCGGCCAGCCAAATGAAGGAGCCGCGCCTGGGCTGTCGCACCCTGGGGCAGTTCGCACTTCGTTGAGTCGAAAAGCGCGGCCAATTCGGGTTGACTGCGCAGCCATTCCATGAAACCGAGCGCGAACTTCGCCAGCCCGTCATCGAGTTGCTCCCCGACTCCGATCGCGCGAGACACGTCCCAGGTGTGGACCGCTGTGTCGAATGCGGTTAGGCCGATAACGTCCCGGGCTGAGACGGGAATCCGGTACGCGACAGCGATGTCCAGGCTCTGGGCGTTGTTGATCGATTCATCCAACGCCCGGATTCCCTCATGCCATGCGGCGATGTGGTCGATGCCGATCCAGTCGTCTTCTCGTGACGCGATGTATTCGTCTCGGCTGCCGCCGCGAACGAGGCGCGCTATTCGATGGTGTAAACCAACCACGTGGTTCACCAACTGCCGAACATTCCACTCGGTGCAAGGAGTCGCTTTCTCCCAATCGCTTGTGGCGATTGCGTTCAGTCGGGGCGTCAACTCTGATCTTGCGATGCCCAGTGCATCGACAGCTGGTTCTGTCATGCCCCTGCCTCCTCCGGTTGACTGATACATCGTCGCAATCGCATGATCGGGCGGCGGGTGGACTACCAGGTTGGTTTCGGCGATGTCAGGACTGAATGCGGTGGAGTTCCGGTTCAACGTGTGAGCTGCGCTGCCGGTAAGGCGGGCGCGCCGTCCGCGTGGGATCGCGCTAGAATTCTGTACATGGCAACGCTTCCACTGGCCGAGGTCCGGGCCAACTTCTCCAAGCTGGTCGACGAGGCTGTCCGTACCCATGAGCGAATCGAGGTCACTCGGCAAGGTCGCCGGGCGGCAGTGATTCTCAGTGCCGACGATTATGACTCGATCATGGAAACTCTGGCGATCCTCAGCGATCAGGAACTGATGCACGAGATCCGGGCAGCCGAGGCTGAGGCTGAAAGCGGCCAAATCTACACACTCGACGAGGTGACTGAGGAGATGCGCGCCGCCGGGCGACTCCCGAGGTGAGCTATCGGATCGAGTTGACGAAGGCTGCGAAGAAGGCGTTGACCCAACTCTTGCCAGAGGCAGTGGCCACCGCATGCTGGGAGTTCATTCGAGGCCCGCTCGCGGAGAATCCCCACCGAGTGGGCAAACCACTTCGCGATCAACTGGAATGGCGCTACTCGGCGCGGCGGGGTGAGTTCCGCGTGATTTACCAGATTTTCGACGAACGGGTAGTCGTCCGCGTCATCCACATCGCGCATCGCCGTGACGCTTATCGGTGAGGTAACTCTGCCGAGTTCCGGTTCAATCTGTAGTCGGGTTCAACGGCTGCTCTGGGCTGCCGGTGGAGTTCCCGCTGGCACGGTTGGCGCATTGGTGGCATCATTGTGCGCATCAATTGATGCGCATGGAGGTGTCGGATGAGGACGACCGTAACCATTGACGACGCCCTGCTGGCGAAAGCGGCAGAACTCACCGGCGTGACCGAAAGTGTGGCACTGCTCCGCCAGGGATTGCAGACATTGATCCGGGTGGAGAGTGGCCGTCGCCTGGCGGCTCTTGGCGGCACGGATTCGCAGGCATCGGCCGCCCCTCGGCGGAGGGCATCTGCCGGTGATTCTCGTTGACACGTCGATATGGATCGACCATCTGCACGCCACCGAGACGCGTCTAGTCAGGCTGTTGACCGACGACGAAATCGGCTGCCATCACTTGGTGATCGAAGAGCTGGCACTCGGTTCGATCAAGCAGCGCGACGTCGTGCTCGGAATGCTGTCCAATCTCCACCAATTCCCGACGGTCACGCACCTCGAGATTCTCCATCTCGTTGAACGTCGGCGGCTGTGGGGCAGGGGATTGAGTGCAATCGACGTCCACCTTCTCGGATCGGTCGTACTAGTGGAGGGCGCGCAGCTGTGGACGAGGGACAACCGGCTGAAGGGGGTCTGCACTGAGGTTGGCGTTTCGCTCGTCGATGAGTCATGACATCTTTCGGCGACGGCACCGGTCGAGTTCCGGTTCAACTCTGCCGCCCCGGTAATCGGGCGGTGTAGCCGCGCAATTCGCCCGGTGCATCCCGCTGATGAGGCAGAATCGCGCAGGTGACGACGCCGCCGCCGCAACGCCCGGGACGCCCCGGGCAGCCGGGCTGGCAGGGTAGGCCGACACCGCCACCCGACCCTGCGACGCGACGGCTCCCGCGCCCTGGACGGCCGGAACCGCCGACCGAACAGATCCGAGCGCGGTACCGGCCCCCCGATGCCGGGCCGACCGAGAAGTTCCGGCGACCTGCGCCCCCCGCCGGCGGCCCGCCGCCGCCCCTCACGCCTCCGGGCCTTCAGCCGCGCGAAGCCGGAGCTCCGCGCGCCTCGCGCTGGCGTAACTGGCAGTCGATCGTGCTGATCGCGGTCATCATCGTCGCGCTGCTGGCCGGCGGTCTGGCCGGAGCCGAGCTATACGCGCGGCACCGCGCGGACAACATCCTGGTGGACGTTGCCGAATGCGTCGTCGAGGACGGCGTCTCGATCTCGTACGGGGTGAACCCGCCGTTCTTGTGGCAGCACATCACCGGCCACTACACCAACATCTCGGTCTCCACCGCCGGGGACCGGGTTCAGGGGGCCGAGGGAATGACGGCCGACGTGACCCTCGCAGACGTGCGGTTGCAGGACTCCGCGGACTCCAAGGGCACCATCGGATCGTTGAACGCGACACTCGACTGGAAGTCCGCAGGCATCAAGGACACCCTGGCGGCCAACCTTCCGGGTGTGGGGAATTTGATCACCGGTGTGGGCACGGACGCCGCAGCGGGCACCATCGTCGTGGACGCTGGCGAAAACAATGTCACGGCCAAGCCCGTTGTCACCGACGGTGACCTCAATCTGGAGGTGCTCGACGTCACCGGCCCGCTGCCGAAGGACGGGGTGCAGACGGCGCTGAACGACCTGACCAAGAAACTGAACGACAACTATCCACTCGGAATCCACGCAGACAGCGTCGAAGTGACCGATACCGGCGTCGTCGGGAAGTTCTCCAGCCAGAACGCGTCGATCCCCAAAGAGGACGCGAACCCCTGTTTCGCGCGCCTATAGGGCCAGGAGCCACATCGGTTTTCGAGACGACCGAGGATCACTGTTGTCCGAAGGCGCTTCCCGCAACCACGTGGATGTGCAGCGGTAACACGATCCGCTCCTCGTGATCTTCGAGTCGGACGGTGTAGACGTGCCGTCCGCCGTTGGGCTCGATGGGCAGCGCGATGGGCGGCGTGACCATGAACGCAATCCGGCTGGGCACGGTGAAGTACGAGGATCGCGCCGGAGTCCACTGCTGACCCGTCGGCCCGGCAGCATCGATGTGCAGCCCGAATTGCTTGCCCCGGTCTTGGCGGCTGACCTCGCAGAAGATGACGCAGCGAGTCCCGAACGCCGTCGATCCGTCCGCGACCGTGGTGGAGGTCCAGCACCCGCCGGTCACGTTGAGCATGTCGTCCACGACTTCTGCGTGGTTGGCGAAGAAGGCTCCCGTTAGCCGCATTCCACGAAAGCTATCGCATCCGCGTTGCTGAAGGTCGACTAACTAACCCTGCACCACCGCGATCTCCTCGCCGAGTTTGTAACCCTCCGTCAGCGGCAGCGCATCACCGCTCCAGAACTTGCCGGGGTCGAACCAGCTGTAATGCTTCTCGGTGGTCAGCAGTCCCATCTCCTCGTAGGTGATGGCGACCGTTTCGGCGCAATAGGCGGTTTCCAGTCCGGCGTTGCGCTGATCGGCTCTCCTGCGCTGAGTCGACTCCCGAACCCGTTTGTCCAGGAACGGGATTCCTCGCGTCCAATCGCTGGCCGTCGGAACCCGACCGCGAAACCACCGTCCGGTCAGCCGCGCGGTGCTGGGGAACGGTGTGCCGTTCATTCGCGCGATGACCCTCAGTACCTGGTCTTCCTGCTCGCGGGTCGCATACGGCGTGAGCTGACGCAGCCAGCAGCGCTGCCCGTAGTTGTTCATCCAGCGCTCGACGGCGGCCCGCGCGTCGTTGAGCTGAACACCGCGATGGTTGGTACCCGTCCACATATCCTGCAGCTTGTCGCCGAGTTCGGCATGCCACATCAACGGCGGCAGGTCGTCGATCGCGACGGTCATTCCGACGTGGTTGACCGGGGCATTGGTCATGGCCTGGATCGCGCGATCGGGTCGCGAGCCGCCGCGGAACAACCAGATATCCCCGGTCCGGGTCTCGTCGAGGGCGCGCTCCAGGGTGATCGTGTTCGCATCCACCAGCGCAGCTTAGGCACACTTACGTGCATGCGAAGCATCTGGAAGTGGGTTGGACTGGCCGGTGTCGCCGGTGTCGTCGCTGGTGGCGTGCTGGTCGCGCGCGATCAGCGACGCCGCAACTCCTACACGCCCGCCGATATCCGCGCCCGCCTCCACCAGCGGCTGGCAGAATCCGAGCAGAAGGGTTAGCGGAACGGGTAGGTGGCCTTCTCGCCGACCCACGCGATCCCTCCGAGGAACCCGACTGCGATCCCGCCGACGGTGTCCCAGAACGTGGGGTTGGCATCGGGTTGCTCGCCGTCCTCGGGCAGATGCACCTTCATCGTCGTCTTATCGGGGAACCTGATGTCGATGGTCGGTCCGCCCGATCTGCTGTCCTCTCGGAGGCTGATCCGGGTCCCGTCCTCGAGGATGCGCGCTGTGCCGTCATATGTGCTCGGCGGCGCGGGCACGCCGTTCTGCGTCAAGAACGCATAGAGTGCCCTGATCTCGACCTTCGTCGGAAGCTCACGCACGTTCGGTTGCTTTCCTGGCGGAAGTGGATCGACGATGTCGTGAACGTCGTCGGCATTGCGCACATTCAACTTGTCGGGAGGCGCTTCTTTGGGACCGTCACCACCCGGTCCGAACGACAGGCTCGAAATCTCGCCGGCCGATCCTGTGATGCGCTTGGCCACCTTTCGATCGGTCGCGGTGAGTTCGGCGGCGCGCCCCCAGATGTCGCGCGCCAGGGTCTCGGCCCGTGCGCGTTTGGTAGCCGTGGAGGTTCTGTCGTCGGTGTAGCTGACGCTGAGATCGTCGGCCACATCGAAACCCTCGGCGCGAGCTGCATTCACCGCGGACAGCACCCGCTGTCGTGCGTCGCTGATCTCGGTGGCTCCGGTCCGTGCGTGCGCCGCTGCCGTCCGAAGACGCTCGGTGACCGAGTTGACCTTGGTGCGGTCGGCGAGCGCGCGCTCCTGGGCGGCAGTGGCCGCGACGCCCTCCCACGCGCTGCCGTCCGGCGTGTACGAGTGCCGGACGACATCGCCGAACCCGTACTCCCATCTCGTCGCGGTGTCGCCCCACGACTGGGCGGCGGTGGTGAGGTGCTGGGTGTCCCACGCCTGGATCTCGGACAGCCGCGGCAGGCCACCGGAAACGGCGGCCACTGCTACCCCGCGCCCGGAATCAGTCCGGTGACCGCTTCCGTCGACGCGCGCTCGGTCGCCGCGAAAGCGGTGCCGCCAGCGTCCATTGCGGATGAGGTGGAGCGCAATCTGGCGGCCATCGTGCGGTCGGCGGCGTTGGTGGCGGTGTGCACTGCGTTGACGGCTGCCGTAGTGGTCTGAGCGCTCGACCCCGTGACAGCCGGTGCGGTAGTGGCTGCGAACGTGGCCGCGATGTCACCGATACGGTCGGCCGCGGCGCGCAGGGCCGCGGTATCCACGCCAATCACCGCCATTCGTCAAACCTAGCGCTGCTCAGGTGGGGTGGTTTGCAGTAATTTCTGGTGTCGGCGACAGCGGGAGGTACTCCCAAACAAGCGACGAAGGTCAGGTTGCGGTCGGTGTAGCGTCATCTGTATGTCGTGGGCCAGAGACGAGGTGCTTTTTAGGGCGCAATTTGGCCTCTTCGGCTTGTGGGCGGTACACAACCGCGTCTTCCGAGAACAGCCCGACCGGTCGCCGGAGGTGTTGCAGCAGGAGACATTTGACCTCGTGCGCTCGCTGGTGGACGACGGTCTTGCCGTCATCGGTGACCGGACACAGCAGGGATTCGTGGCGTGGACCGTACCTGTCGGTGACGGGCTTGAGCGCATCCGCGCCGAGTATGCGGCGCACATCGCGGACAAGGAAGTTAGTGCTTTCGATCCGCCCTGGCTCAAGCTGACGGAAGCGGGTCGGCAAGCCGCGCAGACGGTTCCGGTTGACGACGGTGGCGAACCACCGGATAATTCTGTCCCGCAATGGGATTGGCCGTTCGCGCAGGCAGCAAAGGAAGTGCTTGTTTACGGCACCATCGATTGGATCGAGCTCGGGCAGATCCACTGGCGAGTCAAGGAAGTCAGCCCGGGTGAGCCTCTGACGGCTGTGCAGCAGCGGACTCTTGAGCTGATCGCTGACCTGGTTGGAGGCGGGCTTGCCGAGGTGGGCGCGTTCGGCAGCGGGTCGCGGGGGTTCGTTCCCTGGGACGGCCCGCTGGACGAGAAGCTGAACCGTATCCGTTCGGTGTACGTAGACGAGTACGACGCCGACGCATGGGACTGGCTCTGCATGCTGGAGTTGACCAGGAAAGGTGAGCTGTTCGCACGCGCGATCGAAGCTCAGGCCCAGCCGTGGGGCTAGGCAACGTCGACCGCGTACAACCGGTGCTTGCCGCTGAAGCCCTTCAGCTCGACGTCGCGGCCGTCGTCGAAATCGATGTCGTCCTGTCCGCCGACAGCTTCGCGCACCGCTTCGCTGACCAGCGTCTGGCCACCGTCGGCCTGCGCTGCCACCCGCGCCGCCATCGCGACATTCCGGCCGAACAGGTCGTCGCCGCGCCGCACTGACTTGCCCGCGTGGATGCCGATGCGCACCCGGATTCCGTTCGGCCGCTTGCGAAGTGCCCGTTGCACGTCGACACTGCACCGCACGGCCTGCTCGGGTTCTGCGAACGCGACCATGAACCCGTCGCCCTGACTCTTGACTACGTGACCCCGATGACTCTGCACGTGCCGTCGGATCAGTTTGTCGTGGCTGCCGATCAGCCGGACAAAGGCCCGATCCCCGATGCGCTCGTTGAGCTCCGTGGACTCTTCGATGTCGGAGAACAGGATCGCCACATTGCCGTCGGGGGCGAGCCGGGCCAGGTCGGGTCGTTCCACCTCGGCCCAGTTGGCGAGGTCCTCGATCGACGACCGAACCGCAGCGCCGAACCCCTCCTTGCGGATGATGTTCGCCGTGTGCCACATCGTCTTGACCGCCTCGCGGCCGCCGGACACCAAGGCGTTGCGGGGATCGAGGCGGCTGTGCAGCTCGTCGGCTTCTCGACGGGTCCGGTTGAGCTGGACCCCTAGAACGACGAGGGCGACGGCCTCTGCCACGGCAACGGCCGCCAGCACGTAAGCGGCGATCTCTATCCCGGTCACCGTTCAAGTATTGGATGCTGGTCCCGTGAAGCCGCAGCCGCCCTACTACGAGAGCAGATTCATCCGCGCGAACGACACCGACCGCGCGCAGGCGCTGTGGATGCGCTCGACTCTGCTGCTGCCCACGGCGGGTGCCCCCGTCGCCGACGCGTGGGTAATGGTCTTCGACCCGGACGGTGCGGGAAACCGTGCGCTCAAGCAGCCATATCCGATCGACCAGTCGGACTACGAATACGACACCTGGACCGCCCGGATCGGCGCGACGACCATCGACGACCGGAGAGCATGCGGTTCGGTCACCGGCGCGGGCCGGTCGGCGCGCTGGGACCTGCGCATCACACCCGGCGACGAGCAGCCGGTCAAGCTGCTCACCGACCGCGGGTACAAGGCGAAGTTCCCGACGGCCAAGACGATGGTCCGCCATCCACTGGCCCGCTTCGACGGCAGCCTTGAGCTCGACGACGTCCGTGTCCAGGTCGACGGCTGGACCGGAAGCGTCAACCACAACTGGGGCCGCCGCCACACCCCGGCCTATGCCTTCGGCCAGGTCTGCGGGTTCGACGAAGCGCCGGAGTCGAGCCTGGAGATCGTCACCGCGCACGCCGCGGTCGGTCCCATCTCGCTGCCGGCCGCCACACTGTTCGTGCTTCGCCACGGCGGGCGCGAGGTGGCCGTGCGGTCGGTGCTCGCGACCCGTCACACCCGCGGCGAGTACCGGCCGTTCAGCTGGTCGTTCGGCGCCCGCGTGGACGGGGTGACTCTGGACGGAGAGATCAGCGCGCAGCCCACCGACGTCATCGGGCTGACCTACACCGACACCGACGGCGAGTCGAAGTACTGCTACAACTCCGCAATCGCGACATGTCGAATCCAATTGTCCGGCAGTGGAATTAGCAATACCGAGCTCACTGCCGACCGGCGGGCGATGTTCGAGATTCTCACCGACACCCGCAACGAGTCGGTACCGCTGTTGGCCTAGTTTCTTCGGCGACTTCTTCGGCGAGCAGACGCAAAATCCCGCGACACGCCGCCGCGACACGCGCTTTTGCGGCTGCTCGCGCAACTAACTCAACGCGTTGGTGACAGTTGCCATGTCGAAGTAGTCCCGCCACGCCTTGATCTTGCCGTCCGCGATCTCAAAGACCCCGGCCACGGGCAGCCGTATCGGCTCGCCCTGCACACGCCGCATGACATCGGTGCGCTCGTTCATCACCAGGTCTCCGTCGCTGACCTGCCGGTGCACTTGAAAGTCGATGCCGTCGAACCCGGCGGTAAAACCCGCGATGAATTCCTTGATGGCTTTCCGTCCCTGTACGGCGTCCATCGGAATGTTGTGGTAGACGGCGTCTTCGGTGAAGTAGTCGGCCAGTTCGTCCGGGTCGGGCGTGGCCCACTTCTTGCAGAACTCGGTGACCAGGTCGTCGGCTGAGCGTGTCATCCCTCGATGAAACTGGGGGAGGGCAGCTAAATCAACCCCGCCGGCGCCGCCCATCCCCCTAGCCCCACATTGTTCGCTGTGGCGCCAGCACGGGGGAGTTTCATGTGGCTGGCCCCGAAATCGCGGTGCCGCGGCTGTTGACCAAACGCGTCGCGTGGCCACACTTCACCTGCAATCGGGCGTGGTCGGCCCGTAGCGAATCGGTCACCAGCCGCGTTAATACACCTTGGCGTCGGCGTTAGCGGCATATGCTCAGCACGCTTAGCGAACTGGCGGGGAGAAGCGAGTGAGGAGTACCGGGGCCGTGTGCGCATCGTGGGGGCGGAGGCGATGAGTTGACCGGCGATCTGTTGACGGGGCGCGACAGCGAACTGGGCGCCATCCGTCGCGCGCTGAGCGGGGCGGGCAACTACTCCGGTGTGGTGATCTGCGGCGCCGCCGGTGTCGGCAAGACCCGCCTCGCCCGAGAAGTGCTGGCCCGCGCCCAAGCCGCAGGCGAGCGGACGAACTGGATCACCGGGACGGAGTCTGCCCGGCCGTTGCCACTCGGAGCGTTCACCGGGTCGATCACGGAAGCGCCGACGGCGTCGCCGCCGGATGTCGGTCGTCTCATCAATTCTTTTGTCGCACAACAGCGTCAGGGCCGGGTATTGATCGGAGTGGATGATGCGCATCTGTTGGACGGCTTGTCGGCCCACGTGGTGCACCAGCTTGCGCAGACGCGGGGGCCGCGCCTGGTCGTGACCGTGCGCACGGGTGAAGCCGAACCCGACGCCGTGACGGCGTTATGGAAGGACGGGCTGCTGGCCAGGCTGGACCTTGCGCCGCTGTCCGAGGAGGGCACGCGCAGCCTGATCGAGTCGACCCTGGACGGAGCGGTGGACGCGCGCAGCGCACAGCGGTTCTGGAAGCTGACCGGCGGCAACGCCTTGTTCCTGCGCCAACTGGTGAACGACCAGGTCGACGCGGGACGGATGCGGCAGGTCGCCGGTGTTTGGATGTGGGACGACCGGGTGGCGGTGTCGCAAAGCATCACCGACATGGTCGGCCGTCAGCTGGGAGAACTCTCCGACGGCGTGGCGCTGGTGCTCGACACGTTGTCGCAGTGCGAGCCGCTGGCCGTCGACGTGCTGTGCAAGCTGGCCGAGCGCTCCGACCTGGAAGTCGCCGAGCGGATGCACCTGGTCACCGTCGAGCGCTCCGGCGGCGAGCGCATGGCTCGGTTGGCGCATCCACTCTTCGGTGAACTGCGACGGGCCAGCGCCGGTGAGATGTATCTGTCGCGGCTCCGCGGAAAGTTGGCGCAGGGACTCGGTGACAAACCGGACGGCGACATGCAGTCCACGGTGCGCAGAGCACTGCTCACGCTCGAGTCCGACCTGCCACCGGACCCGGACCTGTTCGTGGATGCCGCGCGCTTCGCGATGACGCTGCTGGATCTCGAGTTGGCGGATCGGTTCGCCACCGCCGCGGTGGCTGCTGGAGCCAGTGAGGCGCCCGGCGTGCAGGCGATGAACCTGGTGCTTCGCGGCCGCGGCGACGACGCGGAGAAGTTTCTGCGGGAGATCACCAGCGACGGTCACGAGGACACTCATCGGTGGTCGACGGTGCGCGCGGCCAACCTGATTTGGACGCTCGGCAAGCCCGACGAGGCGTCGGCCATCCTCGCCGAACTCGCCGCGGGGCCGGAGGCGCCGGCGGAACGCGCCTCGCGCGAAGCGGTGGAAGCGTGCGTCGAAGCGGTGTACGGGCGCTGCGAGTCGGCCGTCGAAAAAGCCACCGCTGCATTGGATTCGCAGGAACTCGGTGACTTTCACGCGATGATGGCATCGTTTGCGTTGGCGATGGCGCTCGGAGCACTGGGTCGAGCCGACGAGCTCACGTCGGTCGCCGAACGGGCTCTGCAGCGGGCTTCGACGTCGTTCCAGACAGCGCATCTGCGGTTCTGGTTCGGAGGCGTGTACGCGCGCGCCTGCCGGTTGACCGGTCACATCGACGACTGTGTGAAGATGGCCAAGCGGATGGCCGACTCGGTGAACGACGTTCCGGGCCTCGCCTACGCAAACCTGGTGTTCCTGCTGGGTCAGGCCGACCTGGTTCGCGGCGACCTTCCCGGCGCGGTCAAACTGCTGCATGAAGCCCTCGCGGGAGTCGAACACCACGGCATCACAACCGGTTTGCGGCCCGCGAGCTGCTTCGCGCTGACCGAGGCGCACGCCAAACTCGGACATTCGACCGAGGCGAACGAGGCGCTCGCCGAAGCCCAGGAAAACGTGCCAGCCGACTACGTGTATATGCACACCGCACTCGCTGTTGCGTCCGGATGGGCGCTGGCAGCCGGCGGATACCTGACCGACGCGGTGGGGACCGTTCGCGAAGCCGCAACCCAGGCGCGCGAGCGCGGCCAACCGACACATGAGCTGATCTGCCTGCAGGCGGCCGCGCAGTGGGGCGACACTTCCGGGGCGAGCCGGGCACGGGAACTCGCCGACGAGCTTTCGCTGCCGCTGGCCAATGCCGTTGCCCGCCATGCCGAGTCGCTGGCAGCCAAGGACGGCGAGGGGCTGCTCGCCGCATCCGCCGACTATCGGGCACTCGGCGACCGGGTGACGGCGGCCGATGCCGCGGCGCAGGCGGCGGTCGCGTTCTCGCAGAGTCAGCAGCGCAGGCGGCGGCTGTACGCCGCGGCAATCGCACAGGGGCTTTCCGACGAATGCGGGGGCCTGAGCACCCCGGCACTGCGGAGTCCGACGGGTCATCCGTTGACCGAACGGCAACGCGAGATCGTCGAGCTGGCCGTCGCCGGAATGTCGAATAAGGAGATCGCGTCGAAGCTGTTCATGTCGGTGCGCAGCGTCGAGGGGCACCTGTATCGCGCATGCCAACGCGTAGGAGCCAGCTCGCGCGAGGAACTCGCCGCCATCATCAAGTCAGGTCCCGCCGCGACCGAGTAACTTCTCCCGCGCGAGCAGACGCAAAGTTCCACGTCACGCTGCGTGAACGCGGAACTTTGCGTCTGTTCGCGAGAAAAAGTCAGAAGCCTTCGGTCAGTACCCGGTCCAGCGCGTCGACGTAGAAGTCGGCCGCTTCGACGTCGATGCACAACGGCGGCTTGGTCTTCAGGATGTTCATCTGGTCGCCGGTGGGCTGGATCACCACGCCGAGCTCGAGCATGCGGTTGCAGATCGCCGCGGTCTCCTCGACGGCCGGTTCGAGGGTGTCGATATCGCGAATCATCTCGACACCCAGATACAGCCCGATCCCGTGCACGGTGCCGACAATCGGGTGCTTGTCTCCTAGCGCCTGCAATCTCGCCTTCAGGTGGGCGCCGACCCGTGACGCGTTCTGCTGCAGACCTTCGTCTCGCAACACGTCGAGGACGGTGATGCCGATCGCGCATGACAGGGGGCTGCCGCCGGTGGAGGAGAAGAAGTAGCCCTGGCTGCGGAACCTGTCGGCGACCTCCCGGCTGGTGATCACCGCGCCGAGCGGATAACCGTTGCCGGTGGACTTCGCGACCGACACGATGTCGGGGACGACGTTCTGCTGCTCAAAGCCCCAGAACCAGTTGCCAAGTCGGCCGTACGCGACCTGCACCTCGTCGGCGACGGCCACGCCGCCGCCTGCGCGCACCGCGGCGTAGACCTGCTTCAGGTAGTCATCGGGCAGCGCCATGCCGCCTGCATTGCCGTACACCGGCTCCGCGATGAACGCTGCGGGCGCCCGGCCGTCGGCAACCAGACCCTCGATCTGGGCCACCGCCTCGTCGGCGTAGCGGCAGGCGTCGGGCCCGCGGAACTTACCGCGGAAGCTGTTGGGCGACTCCACCGTGTGCACCCAATCCGGCCGGGTGGCAAGCGCGTTCGGGTTATCGGCCACCGATGTCGAGACGGCGTCGGTGGCATACGTCCATCCGTGATACGCCTCGCGCACCGCGACGACGTCGCGTCTACCGGTGGCCGCCATCGCCAGCCGTAGCGCCAAATCGCTTGCCTCCGAGCCGGAGTTCACCAGGAACACCGTGTCCAACGGTTCGGGAAGCAGGGCGGCCAGCCGTTCACTGAACTCGACCACCGCCTCGTAGTTGAACCGCGAGTTCGTGTTCAGCTTCCGGAGTTGACGGGCCGCGGTTTCGGCCACCCGCGGATGGGCGTGACCGAGAACCGTGACGTTGTTGACCATGTCGAGGTAGGTCCGCCCGGCCGTGGACATCAGGAAATGTCGCCAGCCCCTTTCGATCTGGGGCGGCCTGGCGTAGTAGTGCTCCTGTACCTGCGCGAAGCTCTCGTCGCGCCGTGCCAGCAGATCATCGGCCGAGCCTGCGTCGGGCAGTGTCGGCAGTCCGAGCACCTGGCGCGGGTCACGGGTCAGGGCCAGCCAGCCCCTGGCCAGGTCTGCGCGGACCATCAGCGGCGCGGCCGGTGCACCGACGGGCCGCACACCGAGTTCGGCCCACCGACCCGGTGCGGCTTGCGCGATCTCGTCTCCGGCGCGCAGCCGGGTCCCCAGCGGCGGCACCGTGGTGACACCGGCAAGCGTCAGCTCGCAGTCGCGGCCACGGATCGTGACGGCGTCATCGCTGCGATCGATGACCTCGCCGTCCCACGGCGCCGCCAAGCGGGTGGCGGCCGCGGGCCACATGCTGATGCCGGTCGCGACCACGTCGGGGCTGTCCTGACTGAGTCGCTCGGTCCGGCTGAGCCGCGGCTTGCCGAATCGGGTGATGACCAATTCGGCACCGCTATCGACTGCCCGCCTTGCGAGTTCGCTCTCGATGTCGGCCCGCAGCCAGCCGCCCGGTACAAACGCCGAGTCGAAAGTGTCCGACTGCGAGGACAGGTCCAGCGTCACCACCTTCGCGGGATCGAGTGCGTCGATGAGATGGTGATCGACCGCGACATCGTCGTGGTCGTCGGCCAGTCCGAGCTCCGCCTTGATCAGTGAGGTCATCACATCGATCGGTACCGAGGTGGCCTGCTCGAACATGCGAATTTCACCTGCGGTCTGATCGGTGACGTACGCATTGTCGGGATCGAGGGCGGCCTGCTGTGCTCCGCTGACGATCAGCACCGCGGTGCGAAGCACCAGCATCGGCCACAGTGCCTCCGCCTCGTCGGCGGTCAACGGACGAAGCGCGTGGAAGGCCCGCACGCCGGGAAGGATCGACGTCGGGTCGGTGCCTGCATGCCCGAGCACCGACGACACCGTGATCGCCAGCTCGGACACCGCCCAGCTGTGCGACAGGTCGCCGAAGTCGATGACACCGTCGGGGTGGACCGCTCCGCCCGTGCCCCGGGAAACCACGACGTTGGCGTCGGTGAGGTCGAGGTGGGTCGCCTGCCTGGGCAGTGTGTCGGCCAGCGGCTGTATCCGCGACCACGCCGCTGCCGCCGCGTCCTCCACCCGCGCCCGCTGCGACGGGTCCCTGACGTGTGAAATCAGGTGCGCCACAACGTCAGCGCCGTATTGCAGGTCCCACTGCAGTGCGCGGTCCAGACCGGGATGGTCGAAGCCGGCCAGTGCGCGACTGACCCGTCCTGCCACCTCACCCAGTCCAGCGACCGCGGTCGGCGGGAGGTAGCCGGACTCGTAGAGGGTGCCGCCGGGCAGGAACCGCAACAGTCGCACGAAGGCGGTGTCTTCCAGCAGTCCCGTTATCGTGGTGCACTTTTCGCCCGAAGTGTTGGGCAGCGGCACGGAGACGCGCAGGGACGGCTCCGCGTCGGCGATGAGGTCGGTCGCAACATCCTGCGCTTCCAGTTCGGTCGCGTTGAAAGCGGGATTGGCGATCTTCAGTATGCCGAGGATCACGTCGTTCGCGCCGTAGATGACGAAGTTGCAGTCCTGGTTGCTGCCAAGCAATTTCGCCCGCGCGGTAAGCCCGTAATGCGTGGCGACGATCTGTACGGCCTGCGCCTCGGTGACCTGAGGTCCGGGCAACTCAGGCTCTTCGAGGAAGTTGAAGCCGACGGTGCGGCGCGGAGTGCTCACCGGTTGACGAACTGAACAACGACTTCGCTGAATGCGTCGTTGTCGTCGCCGGCAGCGGTGTGCCCGGCATCGGACAGCTCGACGAACTCGGCGCGAGGAACCGTTTCGAGGAAGTGCTTCACGCCTTCTTCGCTGACCACGTCGGAGAGCCTGCCCCGGATCAGCAGGATCGGAATGGTGAGGTCGATGGCGGCCTGCTCGAGTTTCTCCACGCGGACGAACGGGTCGTCCATCGGCGCGGTCAGAAACTTCGGATCCCAGTGCCAGTACCAGCGCCCGTCGCGTCGGCGCAGGTTCTTCTTCAGCCCTTCGGGGCTTCGTGGCCTCGGTCGGTGGGGCAGGTATTCGGCGACCGCGTCGGCGGCCTGCTCGAGTGAGTCGAAGCCGTGCACGTGGCTGAACATGAATTCCCGGATCCGCGCGCTGCCGTCCTTCTCGTAGCGGGGCACCACGTCGACGAGCACCAGCTTGGTCACCTTGTCCGGGCCCGCCTGGTCGGCGACGAGGATGCCGGTCATCCCGCCCATGCTGGCGCCGATCAGGATGACCGGCCGCCCGATCTGATCCAGCACTTGCAAGGTGTCCGCGCACAGTGCGTCCACCGTGTAGTTCGCATCCGGGCATCGGTCGCTGTCGCCGTGGCCGCGGGAGTCGAGCGCGACGACGTGCATACCTTCGTCGGCCAGGATCTGGCCGGTGTTCTTCCAGGAGTGCCGGTTCTGTCCGCCGCCGTGCAGGAAGAGAACGGATGGCCGGTCGGCGGCCGACTCGGCGCCGGTGTCCGATGTCGCCGCCGTAGCGGCTCCGCGGTTCCACTCGTCGGCGATGAGGGTGAGGCCGTCCATACCCCGAAACTTCACCGTTTGCAGTTCGCTGCGACCAGTGCCCACGGACGTCCTCTCGGCCAACCCCTGGCCTCACGTTACCCAGCCGATGGTCGGCCCTTTCAGGCATGTGGCCAAACGGCGGCCTCCGGTCCCTAGAATCTGGGAGAGTGCAGCCCGATTCGCCGACGGCCGACGACCGCGATGGCATCATCGATGCTGCATACACCTGTCTGTCCGAGCCGCACAGCGGCCCCATTCCGGTAGCCGCGATCCTGAGCGGGCCGGCCTGTCCACCCGGGCGTTCTACCGCCACTTCCAGTCGAAGGACGAACTGTTCCTCGCGCTGCTCCGGCAGGAGGGCGAGGCGTTGTCCGGGCGTCTCGATCGCATTGTCGACGAGTTGCCCGGAGAACCGGTCAAACAGCTCACGGCGTGGGTCGAGCAGATGTTCACGCTGGCCCATGACCCCCGGGCTGCGCATGCATCTGACGGTGATCGACTCAGATGAAGTCCGTGCGGCGAAGGGGCT
>CAWDFT010000034.1:0-69955 GCA_963801575.1 uncultured Actinomycetota bacterium | reverse complement strand
CTTCGTATGAACGGTTCGCCAGTCGGGCGTCCGTCCCGAACTATCTTCCGCTGCTGGCGGAGCGCTTCGCCCGTCAGCGGCTGCTCGCAAGCGTTGGCGAAGGTGGAGGGCCACGGATCCGACGGTAAGCCGATCGTGCTGTTCTTGTGCACGCACAATGCCGGTCGCTCGCAGATGGCGATGGGATTTTTCACCCATCTCGCTGGTGATGAGGCGGTGGCGTGGTCGGGTGGCTCCGAGCCTGGAGAAGAGGTCAATCCCGCAGCGGTCTCAGCGATGGCTGAACGTGGAATTGACATCTCGAACGAGTACCCGAAGCCGTGGACCGACGAGATCGTAGGGCGGCCGACGTCGTCGTTACGATGGGCTGCGGCGACGCCTGCCCGATATTTCCCGGTCGCCGCTACGAGGAATGGGTCCTCGAGGATCCCGCCGGCCAGGCGGTCGATAGTGTGCGGCCCATCCGCGACGAGATCGAGCGCCGGGTTCGCCAACTACTCGCCCAGCTCGAGGTGCCAGTTCTTGGCGGGTAGAAACCGACGAGGGGCCGTGCGGTCATTCATCGGCTGGCTGCGCGCAGGCTATCCTGACGAGGCGCCGCGCGCGGGCCACTGCAGCCTAATCGCACTCAACCGGCCAATGGCGTTGTCCGATAAGCAGACCCGGGAAGCCCTTGCAGACCTCAGCTCGCGGCCAATCAACGACACCGACATCAAGGTGGCGATTACCAAAGCCATCGATCGCCTGCCCACGGCGTCGCAGGTCGACAGAATTCGAGTTGCGCTCGAAGGAATGCGCCCAGGAGTCGAGCGAGTATCCGAGGATTCGTATCGTGTGCCTGGCCGCTGAAGCCCTCGCGGGTGATGGCGGGCAGAAGATCAGCGGCCGTTGTTTAGGTTTGGCGCGCTTAGCCACTAGCTTTGCTCCGCCCGCCTTGTCGATGCCGTTGTGCCTGCACTGATCAATGCCGCCAGAACGGCCACGCCCCCAGCGCAACAAACATCGCGGCAGGGCCATGCAGCAACCCGGCCAGGACGGCTCCGATCCACGGAGCGAGCGCACTCATGACGGTGACTGGGGGCCGACAGGACGCCGTTGAGGTGTCCGTAATGCACTGAGCCCCAACGTTCGGTGATCGCGGTTGCGTGTAGGAACGTCATGATGCCGCGGACGACGCCAGCCAGAATCGCCACGACGATCAAGCCCACGGGCGAGGTGACGAGTCCCAACAGCGCCGTGATCACCGCGACGCCAGCCAGCACGAGCACGGTTCGTCTCACCACGCCGATATGCCGGACCAGCTTGCCGTACCCGAGGCGCCCCACCACTTGACTCGCTCCACCGAGCCCCAGCGCCACCGCGGTCGCCTCGATGCTGATGCCGCGGTGTGTCATCAGAGGTACCAGGTTGACGATAACGGCATACGATGCGCAGGTACTCAGCGCGAACGCGATCGTGAGCGCTAGAAACGGCCTGCTCGCACCGTGCGGGTAAGCGGTTCGACGGGGTGAGGGTTGCATACGGGCGGCCAGCGCGACGGAGCCCGAACAAATGAGCGGGAATGGTGACGATGGCGAAAATTACGGCCAGCACGAGATAGGTTGTGCGCCAGTCGAGATGCCCCGCCAACGCTGCGGTCATCGGGGCGAACACGATACTCGCAAGGCCGCCAACAAACGTTAGCGCCGTCAGCGCGGCCGCGGCGTGCGGGCCGAACCAACACGTCAATGCGGCGAACGCCGGCGGGTACAGCACCGCAGCCATTGCAGCACGCGCCGCGATCCAGGCTACGACAAACCAGCCGAAGGTCGGCTGGCCCAGCGCGCCACGCTGTGGCAGCGCATCCGCCGCGCCACCACCGAAGGCGTCGCCCACCACCGAAGGCGTCGCCCACCACTGCCCGACGAAGCACCCATGTCAGCTGCGTGCCGGGGTTCTGTCGTGCCATACCCGCAAGCTCGAGAACGGCCGTCATCGCAGAGTGGCCGCTGCCGACGATGACCACGTGCTTACCGGCGAGTGCCACCGCTTGCTCACGCGTCGGCGGCGCGTATGACAGAGCACCAGCCGTTTCGGCGTCTGTCTGGAACCGGGGCCCGCCCAACGGTTAGCGAGCGTCTTTAAGGCACTCGGCGATCCCACCCGCGTCAGGCTGGTGTCGATGATCGCCGCCGCCGATGGCGCCGAGGCGTGCGTATGCGATCTGACCGGGCAGATCGGCTCTCGCAGCCGACCGTGTCGCATCACATGAAGCAGCTCGTCGATGCTGGCCTCGTCACACGCGAGCAGCGGCAAGTGGGCGTACTACCGGGTGGACGTCGCTGCCCTCGAACCCTGGGGAAAGCGCTTGCCCCGCCGCGATGATGAATGCTTGCGTGCCAGGTATCGCGGGGTCTACTTGGCAGCGGCCGTCGTCGAGAGCCGCCGCAATGCCAGTGATACGTACACGAGAGCGACGAGCACGGGCACTTCGATGAGTGGCCCGACGACTCCGGCCAGCGCCTGCCCGGAGGTCGCACCGTACGTCGCGATCGCGACGGCAATGGCCAGTTCGAAGTTGTTGCCAGCGGCGGTGAACGCCAATGTCGTCGTGCGTTCATAACCCATCCTCAGTGCCGCGCCGAGCAGATAGCCGCCACCCCACATGATGGCGAAATACGCCAGCAGCGGCAGGGCGATGCGGACGACGTCCAGCGGTCGGTTGGTGATCTGATCACCTTGCAGCGCAAAGAGAATCACGATGGTGAAAAGGAGGCCGTAGAGCGCCCATGGTCCCACGCGTGGGAGGAACTTCGTCTCGTACCACTCACGCCCTTTGGCCCGCTCCCCGAGCCGCCGCGACAAGAATCCCGCCAGCAACGGGATGCCGAGAAAGATGAGCACCGATTTGGCGATCTGCCAAGGCGAGGTTGAAATCGTCGTCTGCTCGAGTCCCAACCAGCCAGGCAGCACCGAGAGGTAGAACCAACCCAGAACGGCGAACATCACCACCTGGAAGATCGAGTTGAGTGCAACGAGTACGGCAGCGGCTTCGCGGTCGCCGCAGGCTAGGTCGTTCCAGATGATCACCATGGCGATACACCGGGCCAAACCGACAATGATCAGACCGGTGCGGTACTCGGGCAGGTCGGCCAACAACAACCACGCCAACGCGAACATCAGCGCCGGGCCCACCAACCAGTTCAGCAGCAGGGAGCTGACTAGTAGTTTGCGGTCGCCGGTGACGGTGTCGAGGCGGTCGTAGCGGACCTTGGCCAGCACCGGGTACATCATGATCAACAGCCCGACCGCGATGGGCAACGAGATGCCGTCGATCTGCACCTTTTCCAATGCGATATTCAGACCCGGAATCAACCGGCCCAACAGCAGGCCGGCCGCCATGGCTGCGCCGATCCAGACGGGCAGGAATCGGTCGAGCGTTGATAACTTGGCCACCACCGGCTCGTCGTTTCGCGCGGCGGTGTGGGTCATGCCGATACCCCGACCGTCGGTGCGGCGTCGGCGCTCATATCGAGCAGTGCAGACAACATCGTGAGCGCCTCCGGCGCAACCGTGTAGTACACCCACGACGCACGACGCTCCGACGTCAGAAACCCGGCCTCGCGCAGCACTTTGAGGTGATGGGAGATCGTCGGCTGCGACACGTCGATACCGGCCGAGATGTCGCAGACACACGCCTCACCCCCAACGCGGCTGGCGACCGAACTCAGCAGGCGCAATCGCACCGGATCCGACAGCGCCTTGAACTTCGCCGCCATATCCACCGCCGCTTGCGCGGTCAGCCGTTCTGTAACCAGCGGCGCGACCGTACAAACCGCGTCGTCAGTTCGGGACGCTTGCTTCGACATACATCGATATTGACAGAGGTCAATACTGTGCGCAAATCGCGGGCCGCACAGGCCTGGGCTGTCGCACTCTCGCCGACCTCTTGACCTGTGTCCATATCTTTCTGGCAAGATTGCTCCGCAGCGGGTGTTGTGTGCCTCGGTCGCCAGCCGCGACGACGGCGACGCCGGCTTGGGCAGCGGCCTTGGAGTTCTCGGCTATGTCACGCCTAGATCGGTACTGACCATGAAGTTCCTCGACAGTCCACCGCGATTCGCCTTCTTCACGGGCAAGGGAGGCGTAGGCAAGACTTCTATCGCATGTGCCGCCGCGGTCACTTTGGCCAGGGCGGGAAAGCGCGTTCTTCTGGTCAGCACCGACCCGGCATCCAACGTCGGTCAGGTCTTCGGACTGACGATCGGGAACACCATTACCCCGATTCCCGCCTGCGAAGGGCTGTCGGCGTTGGAGATCGACCCCGAGCAGGCTGTCGAGAGTTACCGGGAACGCATCGTCAGACCAATGAAGGGTCGATTGCCCGACTCGGAGATCCGGTCGATGATTGAGCAGCTGTCCGGCTCATGCACTACCGAAATCGCTTCGTTCAACGAATTCACCGAGCTGCTCACCGATGCAAACGATCAATTGGGGCAATTCGACCATGTGCTGTTCGACACAGCACCAACAGGACACACAATCAGGCTGTTGCAGTTGCCCGGATCGTGGACGGACTTCCTTACCGACGGAAAGGGCGACGCGTCGTGCCTGGGCCCGCTGGCTGGGCTCGAGAAACGGCGCGCCGTCTACGCCGCTGCGGTCGCGGCCCTAGCGAATCCAGAGCGCACGCGTTTGGTCCTTGTCGCACGCGCCCAAGAATCCACTCTGGCAGAGATCGCCCGCACGCACTCTGAACTCGCAGCGATCGGCCTGACTCAACAGCATGTCGTGATCAATGGGGTGCTGCCTGCCCCTGCGGACAACCGGGACCCGCTCGCCACGTCGATCTACCGACGCGAGCAGCAAGCGATGGCCTCGCTGCCCGCCGAACTCCGTTCATTGCCAACCGATCTGGTGGAACTCAAGGCAACAAACATTGTCGGATTGGATGCACTGGCGTCCTTGTTCACCGGCGCCGACTCTCCCGTCACTGCTGTCGTACCGCGACTGGACGATGCGGGCGGCTCGCTCGCTAACCTGATCGACGAACTTGCCGAGAATGACCATGGCTTGATCATGTGCATGGGTAAGGGCGGGGTGGGCAAGACGACCATCGCCGCGGCGATTGCAATTGGATTGGTCAAGCGCGGACACCCGGTCCATTTGACCACCACCGATCCCGCCGGACATCTCACCGACACGATCGCCGGAAATCTGCAGGGTCTGCAGGTCTCACGCATCGATGCACGTGCGGAGACGCGCAACTACCGCGATCACGTGCTCGCGACGAGGGGCTCGGCACTCGACGAAGAGAGTCGGGCGACGCTGGCTGAGGATCTACGTTCCCCGTGCACCGAGGAGGTCGCCGTATTCCAGGCGTTCTCCCGCATAATCGCCGAGTCTCGGCACGCCTTCGTCGTCGTCGATACCGCACCGACCGGACATACACTGCTGCTGCTGGATACCACCGGCTCCTACCATCGCGAGGTCGCCCGGCAGCTGGGCCATAGGCGTTTTGTGACGCCATTGATGCGCTTACAAGACAGTGACCAAACCAAGATCATTCTCGTCACGCTCGCCGAAACCACCCCGGTGCTTGAAGCCAAGGGGCTGCCAGCTGTTGCGGTCTGAGTGGTCGGTAGTTGAGTTCCTAAGTGATGTCAAGCAGCTTGGGTGGTTTTATGCTCGTGCAGGCGGGTCGGAGGACTGGAGCGCTTGGCGACTCCTTTTGTTCCCGGCCCGTCCTGCCTTTGCGGCGCTGGGACTGGCGGGTGTTGGCGGCCTTGATGCGGGTCTGTTTGTCGACCGCGTGGTGGGTGCGGACGATGCGACGTCCTTCTTCGGGGGTGATGGGGCGGCCGTCGGTGTCGCGCAGGACGTAGTGCTGGCCGGTGCGCCAACACGTGGCGATCCGGGTGAGCAGGATGGTGGCGATGTGGCAGATCGCCGAGTCGTGGTGTCGTTCGGTGTCCATGAGCCGCTTGTACTTCGCGGCGAGTTGGGGATCGGTTTTGCGGGCCTGGTCAGCGGCGGTGAACAGGGCTTCGCGCAGCAGCGCGTCGCCGGCCTTGGTGAGCCCGTCGTGGTGTTCGGCTTGTCCGGACTGGTTGACCTTGGGGATCAGGCCGGAATAGGCGCGGATCGCGGCCAGGGAGTGGAACCGGTGCGGGTCGCCGATCCGGCCGGCGATGACGGCGCAGGTGACCGGTCCGGCGCCGGGTGCCGAGGCGATGATCCCGGTGGGGTCGGCCTCGGCATAGAGGTTGGCGCAGCGCTCGTCGAGGTCCTCGATCTGTTCGGTCAGCACCTGAGCCTGCTCGGCTTCGATGGCGATGTCGGCGGCCAGCTCGGCGAAGTCGATCCTGGCCTCGGCGCCAGATCCCCACAGCTGCAACGATTCCTGGGCGGCGGCCAACAGCGTGGTGGCGTGATGTTCGCGCCAGGCGCCGCGGGAGTGGCGGATCAAAAAGCGCGTCAGGCGGGCATGGCCCAGCCGGAGCAGGCTGTTCGGGTCGGCGTAGCGGGCCAGCAGCGCCAGCGCGGCCTTGCCGTAGTTGGATCCCAGCGCCTCGTACCAGGCCGGGCCCAGCAGCTCCAGTTGGGCGTCGAGGCGCTGAAAGACCGCGGTGCGGCGCTTGACGATCGAGGAGCGGACCTTGACCACCCGCCGCAACGGTTCGGCCGGACCGTCGCCGGTGTGCTCGCGCAGCCCCTCAGGGTGTAGCAGCGGCAGCCGGGCCAACAGCTTGGAGTCCAGGTGGTCGTTCTTGGTGTGCTTGGAGTAGTAGGCGCGCAGGTCCGCCGACTGGGTGGTGGGCACCATCGAGATCCGGGCGCCGCGCTGGCGAAGCCACGACGCGACCGGCGCCCACACGTTGCGGGTCGGCTCCAGCACGACACGCAGCGTGTCCTGCTCACCGAGCCCGATATCTGCCCACAGCTTCTCGAGCTCGGCTGGCCGGGTGAAAAACTTGCGTCCGGTCCACACGAACGTCCCATCGGGGCGAGCCAGCGACGCTTGATGAGCAGCCCGGCAGGCCAGATCGATACCCAAAATCAGGTCCACGCATATCCTTTCGACGGATCCAGGTCAGTCCCGAGTCCCGACGGGCATAGCCCAGACATTCCCTCAGCAGAAGTCCGCTAGCGAGCGGCTCCAAGTTCCCGAACAGGGACACCAGTCGGCCTCGAGACGAAGCCGCGGACGACCACTCAACTTTGAGGAATCACCGGGTGTTCCAGTCAGTGGTTAGGCCGTCCGCGGCCACACACCAAACCTAAATGTCAGTGGTGTGCTGTAGGAACGTGAAGTATGAATTTGGCGGCGTGGGCTGAGCGCAGTGGTGTTGCGCGGGTTTCTGCGTATCGCTGGTTTGGCGCCGGGCTGTTGCCGCTACCGGCGCAACGAGTGGGCCGGCTGATTCTTGTCGATGAGCCGTCCGGCAAGGTTGGCGTGTGTGTGCGCTGCGGTGTCTGCGCGGGTGTCTTCGGCGGATCAGAAGGCAGCTCTCGATCGGCAGGTGGCGCGGGTAACCGCATGGGCCACGACCCGGCAGATCCCGGTCGAGATGGTCGTGACCGAGGTCGGGTCCGCGTTGAACGGGCACCGCCGCAAATTCCTTGCCGTGTTGGGTGATCCGTCGGTGACCCGGATCGTGGTGGAGCACCGGGACCGGTTGTGCCGTTTCGGCTCGGAGTACGTTCAGGCCGCTCGTGCCGCCCAGCACCGAGAGTTGGTGGTCGTCGACACCGCCGAGGTTGATGACGACTTGGTGGGGGATATGACCGAGATTGTGACCTCGATGTGCGCCCGGCTCTCTGGCAAGCGAGCTGCGCAGAACCGCGCCACACGTGCCCTGGCGGCTGCTGGGACCGATGAGCTGGTGGTGGCGGCCTGATGGCCGGATTCGAGGTACCCGACGGCTGCTGTGTGCAGGCGTTTCGGTTCACGCTGGACCCGACCGAGCAGCAAGCCCGGTCGTTGGCGCGACACTTCGGCGCGCGGCGCACGGCATACAACTGGACCGTGGCCACCCTGAAAGCCGATATCGAGGCGTGGCAGGCCACTGGTGTCGAGACGGCGAAGCCGTCGCTTCGGGTGCTGCGCAAACGCTGGAACACCGTCAAAGACGACGTGTGTGTCAACGCTGAGACCGGGCAGGCGTGGTGGCCGGAGTGCTCGAAGGAGGCCTACGCCGACGGCATCGCGAGCGCGGTGGACGCCTACTGGAACTGGCAACAATCCCGGTCGGGTAAGCGGGCCGGCAAGAGGGTGGGGTTCCCGCGGTTCAAACGCAAGGGCCGCGATGCTGACCGGGTGTGCTTCACCACCGGCGCGATGCGCGTCGAGCCCGACCGGCGGCACCTCACGCTGCCGGTGATCGGTTGTGTGCGTACCCACGAAAACACCCGCCGCATTGAACGCCTGATCCGGGCCGGCCGGGCGCGGGTGTTGGCGATCTCGGTGCGCCGCAACGGCGCCCGGCTGGATGCCAGTGTGCGGGTGCTGGTGCAACGCCCCCAACAACCCGGCGTCGCTCCGCCCGGTTCACGGGTTGGCGTTGATGTCGGGGTGCGCCGGCTGGCCACGGTCGCCGACGAGGACGGCACAGTGCTCGAACACGTGCCGAATCCACGGCCACTCGACGCGGCACTCAAAGAGCTGCGGCACGCCAGCCGTGCCCGCTCGCGCTGCACGAAAGGCTCACGGCGCTACCGTGAGCGCAGCACCGAGATTTCCCGGCTGCACCGCCGGGTCAATGACGTCCGCACCCATCACCTGCACGTCCTCACGACGAGACTGGCTAAAACTCACGGCCGCATCGTTGTCGAAGGGTTGGACGCGGCGGGGATGCTGCGGCAAAAGGGGCTTGCCGGTGCCCGCGCCAGACGGCGTGGACTGTCGGACTCCGCCCTGGGCACACCGCGCCGGCACTTGTCCTACAAGACAGGCTGGTACGGATCACAGCTGGTGGTCGCCGACCGCTGGTTCCCGTCGTCGAGAACCTGCCACGTTTGTCGGCATGTTCAGGACATCGGCTGGGCCGAACACTGGCAATGCGACGGCTGTTCGGCACGTCACCAACGTGATAACAACGCCGCCGTGAACCTCGCACGCTACGAGGAAACACCTAGCGTCGTCGGCCTAGTTGGGGCCGCCGTCAAGCGTGGAGCCGACCGTAAGACCGGGCCTGGCCCGGCTGGTGGCCGTGAAGCGCGGAAGGGAACCGGCCGCCGGGCCGGGGAACAACCCCGAGACGGGGTGCAAGTCGCGTGATCACTAAAGATCACTCACTTGCAACGGTATCGCGAAACCCGCGAGCGCCTGCACATCGACCGGAAACGCTCGCTGGCCGAGATTCTGCGACGTGGTCGCGCCGACGGTGCGTTTCCGCTCGCCGACCCCGAGGCTGACGCGGCCGCGATCAGCGCGGTCGTCAGCCGCGAACTGACGATCTCGGCGCCCGGCACCGCTGCGGATCTGCAGCGCGCACGGGCCCGTGTCCTCGATTTCGCGCTACGCGCGCTCGGTGGCCATCGAACTGGCTAGAGTCCGGACATGGCGCGGGTCATCGACACCATCGCGGTCGGCAACAACCCGTGCGGCATGGTGATCGACGACAACATCCTCTATGTCGCCAACAACGGCAGCAACACCGTCTCCAGGATCAACACCACCACGAAAAAGAGCCGGACGGTTACCGTCGGCAACGGCCCGACCCGGATGGTGATGATCGGCGAAAACCTTTACGTCATCAACAATTTCGACAACACGATCTCCATTGTCGACACCACCACGATGGTCGAGACCGCGGTGTTCTCCGGCCCTTCGGGCATGAACGACATCGCCGACGGTTTGGACGGCGTGCACATCTTCGTCGTCGATTCGATCGCGGACCTCTCGGCGATCGACATCACCGCCTCGCCGCCGGCCGTGGTCGGCACCGTTCCACTCGGCACCACACCGGGTTTCCTGGCGCTCAGCCCCGACGGCGGCACCGCATGCGTCGCCGATCTCGTCGAGAACACGGTCTTCGTCATTCGCGGAGGCCTGCTCTTCCCGACCGTTCGCCGCATCGCGGTGCGGGAGCCCGCCATCGGCGCCGCGATCAGTCCGGACGGAAATCGGGTGTACGTCAGTCATTTCGGGACGTTGACGGCCCCCGGCCCGTGCCCCATATCGGCGATCGACCTCACCTCCGGGGACATCACGTCGGTGACGGTCGGCCTCAATCCGATGGACATCACCTTGAGTGCCGATGGGACCAGGCTGTATGTGGCCAACATCTGTGAGGACACCGTGTCGATCGTCGACACCACGACGGACCAGGTGCTCGACACCGTCTCGGTGGGCATGCATCCCGGTCACGTCGCGGTCAACGCCGACGGCAGCGCGATATTCGTCAGCAACATCGGCGACCACACCGTGTCGGTGATTGCGGAGTAATGAGTTTCGGCCGGCAACCGTCAGCTGGTTAGTCGGGCGATGCACTCGATGGTGGCATCGCTGACCTGCTCGACCTCGGCGGCGTCCTCGCACATGGTGACCATCAGCGACGCCTCGGACATGACCGCGATCACGATGCGCGACAGCAGCTGGCCCCGCTTGGACGAGTCCACGTCGAGCACTCCCATCCAGCGGTGAAAGAAGGTCAACGTGTTCCGGCGGCGGAGTCGCTCGAAGCCGGCCGGGACATCACCGGAGGCCATCATCATCGCCGCGCGCCGGTTGGCCCAGATCGCATTCAGATACGCCCGAGCATGGACACCGAACGCCTGCTGGCTGTCCAGATCGGCGGATGCGCTTGCCGCCTCGGCTATCCGGAGTTCAACCTCCGCGGACAGCCGGTCGTAGATCGCGAGGAACAGCTCCTTCTTGCCGCCGAAATGGTGGTAGATGCTGCCGATGCTGGCACCCGACCGGTCGACGATGTCGGCCATCGTCGCCGCCGAGAACCCCCGCGCGCTGAAGACCTCCGTTGCCGCATCGAGAATGCGTTGCTGAGTGGCGTCGGTCCTCGCCCAACGCCGCGCGGGCGTCGTCATATGAACAAGGTAGCGCTTCGCTCGGCTTCTGGAACTGTGTTCTAGAAGAATCGGCCGATGTCCCCTGGTGCATGGCCGACTGGCCGGAAGCGTGGCCGCCGACTCTCGGCGATGCCTCTGCGGTTAGTTTGCTGGAAGCACACCGCAGAAATTCGTGGCCGGCCAACCACCACGGCCGGTGTCGACCCGTCGGGAGAGCAAATTTGCGGCCGTGCTGCGAATCCCGCCACGTATATGGCCGTTTCGTCGGTGTGCGGCGGGTAAGCCGGGCATCATTTCGGGTGAGCGACACCTGATGCCAGGTTGACTAGTGGTGGTAGTCACTCTGCGCGGCGGGTGTCGCTCACGAGGAAGACGTTCGTGTAGCGTTCCCTGGCAGCTTCCTGTGGCTCGTGTCACAGCAGGTGGGGAAGCCCGGGTTCGCGTCAGTCGGAGGGAATCAGCGGGACATGCCAACGGGGAGCAGGCCAGGAAGGACCGGGTAATGGTCGCTTCCGACATCGTCGCCAAACCGGTGCGTGCCTTCGGCGCGTTCTACTCCATGGCGCTCGACACGTTCGTGTGGATGTTCCGGCCGCCCTTCGCGTGGCGTGAGTTCATCTCTCAGGCGTGGTTTGTCGCACGGGTGTCGATTGTGCCGACGCTGTTGTTGACCATTCCGTACACGGTGTTGCTGACCTTCATCGAAACCATCCTGCTGAGCGAGATCGGTGCCGCGGACTTTTCCGGTACGGGGGCCGCCCTCGGCACGGTGCGCCAGATCGGGCCTATCGTGACGGTTTTGGTGGTCGCCGGAGCTGGCGCCACAGCCATGTGCGCCGATCTGGGCGCGCGGACAATTCGTGAGGAGCTCGATGCGCTGCGGGTGATGGGTATCAATCCCATTCAGGCGCTTGTAGTTCCCCGGGTGCTGGCCGCCACCGTAGTGTCGCTGGCGCTGTCTGCCACCGTGATTCTGGTCGGCCTCTCCGGCGCCTACTTCTTCGTCGTCTACATCCAGGACGTTTCGCCGGGCGCCTTCGCAGCCGGCCTGACCCTGATCATCGGTGCCACCGACGTGGTGATCGCGCTGGTAAAAGCGGCGTTGTTCGGGCTCTCGGCTGCTCTGATCGCCTGCTACAAGGGAATTTCCGTGCGTGGCGGCCCGGCCGGTGTTGGTAACGCGGTGAACGAAACCGTGGTGTTCACCTTCATGGCGCTGTTCGCCATCAACATCGTCGCAACCGCCGTAGCGATCAAGATCACGTTATGACGATCTCGAGGCCTCACTCCCAGTTCCCCTGGCTGAAAAGCCGGTTCCGCAGCGTGGCCGACCCATGGAACCGCATCGGAATGCAAACCAAGTTCTACGGCCGCACCCTGCGCTCCGTGTATTACGTGTTGATCCACTACCGGGTCGAGTTGATTCGGATCATCGCTCAGATGGGCCTTGGGGCGGGGGCGCTCATCATCATCGGCGGCACGGTCGCGATCGTCGGCTTCTTGACCGTGACTACGGGCGCACTGGTGGCGGTGCAGGGCTACAGCGACTTCTCCGAACTCGGCGTGGAGGCCCTGACGGGATTTGTGTCGGCCTACTTCAACGTGCGCCTGATCGCACCGGCCACCACCGCCATCGCGCTGTCGGCCACCATCGGCGCCGGAGCCACCGCACAACTCGGCGCCATGCGAATCAACGAGGAGATCGACGCGCTCGAGGTGATGGGCATCCGCAGCATCGCGTTTCTCGCCTCCAGCCGGGTCATCGCGGGCTTCCTCGTTGTGATCCCGCTGTACTGCGTGGGCGTGCTGATGGCATTCTGGGCGGCGCGGTTTGGCACCACCGTTCTCTATGGGCAATCGACAGGTGTCTACGACCACTACTTCAAAACGTTTCTGAACCCGACCGACCTGATGTGGTCCTTCGGCCAATGCATCGCCCTGTCGGTAGTGATCATGCTCGTGCACACCTACTACGGCTTCACCGCAACAGGTGGGCCGGCGGGGGTAGGGGAGGCCGTCGGGCGGGCGGTGCGCACATCGCTGATCGTCTCGGCCTTCGTCCTGGTCATGCTCTCGCTTGCGGTTTACGGCCAATCCGGCAACTTCAACCTGGCCGGGTGACGATGGACGCACGAGACGAAGGCCTGCACCCCGCGTGGTGGACGTTGATCCTCGTGGTCGTGACCGCCGTTGCCCTCTGGCTGACGTACGCGTTGTTCCTCGGCACCTTCAAGACGACGGAGACTGTCACGCTGACCTCCGATCGGTCAGGCCTGGTGATGGAGACCAACGCCAGGGTCAAGTTGCGGGGCGTCCAGGTCGGGCGGGTCGCCTCGATTCACGGCGGCAGCGAGCCGGTGGCGTTGAAACTGGAGATCGACAAGGACAAGATCAAGTTCATCCCGGCGAATGTCGAGGCCCAGATCCGGGCCACCACGGTTTTCGGCGCCAAGTTCGTCGATCTCGTCTACCCCAGCGACCCCAGCCAGCAGCGGCTGGCGCCCGGACAGGTGATCGAATCGCGCAACGTCACCGTCGAGGCCAACACGGTGTTCCAGAACGTGGTCGACGTACTCGAGAAGATCGACTCGGCCAAGCTCAACAGCACGCTGTCAGCGCTCGCCGACGGTGTCCGCGGCCAGGGCGAGCGGATCGGTCAGGCGACCACTGACGCGAATCAGGTTCTGCTCGAACTGAATCCGCGCAACGAGACGATAACGGCCGATCTGCGAGCGCTGAGAGACTTCAACGACACGTTTAGCGTTGCGGCGCAAGATATCCTGACCACGCTCGACGCGCTCAGCACAACCAGCACCACCCTCACCAGCCAGGCCGAGCAGTTGGATGCATTGCTGCTGGCCACCATTGGGCTTTCCAACAGCGGCATCAGTCTGCTTGCGCCGAATCAGGCCAACCTCATCAGGGCCATCAACGTGCTCGAGCCGACGACGAACCTGCTGTACAAGTACAGCCCGGAGTACACCTGCCTGCTGATGGGCGCGAAGACCCTGCTGGACACGGGTGGCTATGAAGCCCCCGGCGGAAACGGGCGATCACTGGTGCTGGACGTCGGGCTGACCCTCGGGGACGACCCGTACCACTACCCGACCAACCTGCCGGTCATCGGCGCCAAGGGCGGGCCGGGCGGCAAACCGGGGTGCGGTTCGCTGCCCGATGTCGCGCAGAACTGGCCGGTGCGAAACCTCGTCACGAACACCGGTTTCGGCACCGGGATCGACTGGCGGCCCAACCCCGGCATCGGCTTCCCGGCCTGGGCCAACTACCTCCCGACCACCCGAGCAGTGCCCGAACCGCCAAGCATCCGCAACCTCTTCGGCGGGCCTGCACCAGGGCCGATCCCGTATCCGGGGGCCCCGGCTTACGGGGCAGACCTGTACGCGCCGGACGGCACCCCGTTGTGGCCGGGCCTGCCGCCGGCGCCGCCCCCGATGGCGCCGAAGGATCCCGGCCCGAGGCCGGGCACCGAGCCGTTCATCGTCCATGCGCCCGCACAGATGCAGCCGACACCACTACCACCGATCCCGCTGCCGCGGGAGGCCGCGCCGGGACCATGATCGACACCGAGAAAGCCATGAGAGGGAACCCGCCATGCCAGGCATGACAGCCAGGATTCGCCATGATGCGGTGCGTCTTGCCGTCTTCCTGGTGATATGCCTGCTCGGCGTGTTCGGACTATTCGCGGTCTTCGGGGAGATGCGTTTCGGGGAAGTGACCAAGACCTACACAGCCGAGTTCACCAACGTGACCGGGTTGGAAAACGGTGACTTCGTCCGCATCGCCGGTGTGGAGGTGGGCAAGGTCAAAAAGGTTGCGATTCAACCCGACACGACGGCGTTGGTCGAGTTCACCGCAGATGAGTCGGTGGTCCTGACCGAGGGCAGCAGGGCCGTCATCCGCTACGACGACCTCATCGGCGGCCGCTACCTGGCCCTGCAGGAAGGTGCCGGCGGTACCGCGAGGCTCAAGTCGGGGGACACGATTCCCATGGCCCGCACCTCGCCGGCACTGGACCTCGACGCGCTGATCGGCGGTTTTCGGCCGCTGTTTCGGGCGCTGGATCCCGATCAGGTAAACGCGTTGTCGGGCCAGCTGATTCAGGCCTTGCAGGGTCAGGGCGCGACGATCAACTCGTTCCTGGCCCAGACCGCGGCGCTGACGACAACTCTGGCCGACAGGGATCAGCTGATCGGGGAGGTCATCAACAACCTCAACGTCGTTCTGGGATCGCTCGGTGACCAAAGCGACCAGTTCGCAAAGGCAGTCGACGCGCTCGCCGAGTTGGTGACATCCCTGGAGGCCCGCAGAGAAGACATCAGCAACGGCGTGGCGTACACCAACGCCGCCGCCGCAAGCATCACGGACCTGTTGACGCAGGCCCGTCCACCGTTTGCGAAGACGATTCAAGAGACAGACCGCGCCGCGGGAATCGTCGTGGCCGACCATGAGTACTTCGACAACCTGCTCAACACGCTGCCTGATGCGTATCAAGCGCTGGCGCGGCAAGGCATCTACGGTGACTTTTTCACCTTCTACCTGTGCGACCTCGTGCTCAAGCTCAACGGCAAGGGTGGCCAGCCGGTGTACGTCAAGGTCGCCGGCCAATCCACCGGGAGGTGCGCGCCGAGGTGAAGCCCTTCAGCGAACGGAATCAACTCGTCATCGGTGTCGTCGGGCTGGCGTTGACGATCGGCATCGTGGTGGGGTCGCTGAACTACGACAGGCTGCCGTTTTTCCAGGGCAAGGAGTACTCGGCCTACTTCGCCGAGGCGGGCGGGCTGACAACCGGTGAGGGGGTGCAGGTTTCGGGATTCAAGGTGGGTGAGGTCAAGTCCATCGAGTTGGACGGGCCGCGGGCGCTGGTGAAGTTCACCGTCGCCAAGAACATTCGGCTCGGCGATCGCACCGAGGCGGCGATCAAGACCAGGGGCCTGTTGGGCACGAAAGTGCTTGAGGTCAACTCCCGCGGCGACGGCCAACAGGAGGGCACGATTCCCCTCGAGCGCACCACATCACCGTATGAACTGCCCGACGCGCTGGGCGAGCTGGCGATGACGATCAGCGGCCTGAACACCAATCAACTGTCGGATTCGCTGAGGGTGTTGGCGGAGACATTCTCCGACACCCCGCCGGAACTGCGTGTCGCGGTCGAGGGCGTGGCACGGTTCTCCGAGACGCTGAACGAACGTGATGCACAGCTGCGAGGTCTGCTGGTCAACGCCGATAAGGCCACCACGGTGCTGGCCGAACGCAGCGACCAGATCGTGAGCCTGGTCGCCAACACCAACGCGTTGCTGACCGAGCTGCAAAGCCAAAGCGCCGCACTGGATCAGATCTCGGGCAACATCTCGGCGCTCAGCGATCAACTGTCGGGCTTCATCGGCGAGAACCGCGAAACCATGAGACCTGCTCTGGACAAGCTCAACGGCGTGCTGACGATCGTCGACAACCGCAAGGAACGCTTGCAGAGATCGATCAAACTGCTCGGCCAGTATTCGATGTCGCTGGGCGAATCGGTGGCATCCGGGCCGTTCTTCAAGACCTACGTCGCCAACCTATTGCCGGGCCAATTCCTGCAGCCGTTCATCGACGCCGCGTTCTCCGACCTCGGTCTTGACCCCAACGTGCTACTGCCGTCGGAGCGCACCGACCCGCAGATAGGCCAGCCGGGGACACCGGCATTGCCGGTGCCCTACCCTCGGACAGGGCAGGGCGGCGAACCGCGTCTGACTATTCCCGACGCCATCACCGGCAATCCGGGCGACCAGCCGTGCGGTTGGCCCGGCTTGCCGTTACCCGGCCCCGGTTGCTATCCCTACCGCGAGCCGCCGCCGGCGCCGCCGCCCGGCGGGCCGCCGCCGGGACCACCCGCCGAGGCGCCGCCGGGTCTGCAGTCGATCCCGGGGCCGACTCCATCTCCGGTCCTGATGCCTGCTCCCGGTGAGTCGCCCCACCTTGCACCCGCGGAGGCCGGACAATGACGCGCACCGCCCGGATCTTGCTGGCCGTTGCACTGGCCGTGATACTGGCGGGCGGCGCGATCGTGCTGTTACGCAACACCGAACGGATCAACCGCACACACGTCGTCGCCTACTTCGAGAACAGCAACGGCATCTACGCGGGCGACGACGTTCGCATCGTCGGGGTGCCCGTGGGCAGGATCGAGTCCATCGAGCCGCAGCCCACGTCGGTCAAGATCTCGTTCTGGTACGACAGCAAGTACAAGGTTCCGGCCGACGTCAAGGCCGCGATCTTGTCGCCGACGCTGGTGACCGCGCGGAGCATTCAGCTCACCCCGGCCTACACCGGGGGCCCCGTGATGGCCGACGACGCGGTCATTCCGCGGGAACGCACCGCGGTTCCGGTGGAATGGGACGAGGTCCGCCAGCAGTTGGAGAAGCTGACCGAAACGCTGCAGCCGACCGAGCCCGGCGGGGTGAGCCCGCTCGGTTCGGTCATCAACACCGCCGCCGACAACTTGCGTGGTGAGGGCGCCAACATCCGTGACACCGTCATCAAGTTGTCGCAGGCCGTTTCGGCCCTCGGCGATCACAGCACCGATATCTTCTCCACCGTCAAGAATCTGGCGATCCTGGTGTCTGCGCTGCAGGACAGCACCAACGTGATGCGCCAACTCAACCAGAACCTGGCGACCGTGACCGGCTCGCTCGCCAACGATCCCGATGAAGTGGCCGACGCGGTCAGGGATCTCAACAACGTCGTCGGAGAGGTCCAGACATTCGTGGCCGACAACCGCGAAGCGCTGGGCACCACGTCGGACAAGTTGGCAGGGGTGACCCAGGCGTTGACCGACAGCCTGGGCGACGTCAAGCAACTCCTGCACGTGACGCCCAACACCTTGCAGAACTACGTGAACATCTGGCAACCGGCCCAGGGCGCGGTGAGCAGCGTGCCGATGATCAACAATTTCGCCAATCCCGTCTCCTTTCTGTGCGGCGCTATTCAGGCGGCGTCACGGCTGGGCGCCGAGCAGTCGGCGAAGCTGTGCGTGCAATACCTGGCGCCGATCATGAAGAACCGCCAGTTCAACTTCCTGCCGCTGGCGACGAATGTCTTCGTCGGTGCCACGACGCGGCCGAATGAGCTCACCTTCAGCGAGGATTGGCTGCGGCCGGATTATATTCCGCCGCAACCTGTTCCGCAGCAACCATCGTCGCCGGCAGAGGTGCAGCCCTCAGCGCCGGCCACGGGTCCACCGTTGGCGGCAGAGGGGCCCGTCACGCCGAACCCGGCCGACGGCCTGCACGGGCTGATGGTGCCACCTGGGCCCACGCGCGAGCAGGGGAGGGTGGGGCCATGATGCGCGGCAAGGTCTTTCGTGGGGTGGCCGTCGCGGTCGTGTCGGCCGGGGTGCTGTCCGGCTGTGCGGATTGGCGAGGGCTGAACTCGATTCCGTTGCCTGGCGTCCAGGGCACGGGGCCGGGAGCGTTCATCATTGAGGCGCAGATGCCGGACGTGGACAACATCGAGCCGAATTCCCGCGTCCGGGTGGGCGATGTGAATGTCGGCCACGTCAGGCGCATCGAGCGTCAGGGCTGGCATGCGCTGGTGACGATGGAGCTCAACGGTGATGTCGATCTGCCCGCGAATGCGACAGCTAAGCTCGGTCAAACCAGCCTGTTGGGGTCACTACATATCGAGCTGGCGCCGCCGACCGACGTGGCGCCCGAGGGCAAGCTGCGCGAGGGCTCGCGGATTCCATTGTCGTCGTCGAGTGCATATCCGAGCACCGAGCAGGCGCTGGCCGCAGTTGCACTGCTGCTCAACGGCGGCGGCATCGGCGAAATTCAGGACATCACCGAGGCGTTGAGTACCGCGTTTGCCGGTCGCGAGAACGATTTGCGCAGCTTGATCACCCAACTCGACATCGCCATCGGCCACCTTGACGACCAAAAGCAAGACATCATCGCCGCTGCGGAGAGCCTGAACAATCTGGTCGGTCAGTTTGCCGCGCAAAAGCCGGTGGTGGACAAGGCATTACGGACGATTCCGGATGCGCTGGCAGTGCTCAAAGACCAGCGCGCCAACCTTGCCGAGGCACTCGCGCAACTCGGCAAGTTCAGCGCGCTGGCCGCCGACTCGGTCAACCAAACCAAGGAAGCACTGGTGCAAGAGCTCAAAGACCTCGGCGTGGTCCTGCAGGAGCTGGCCAATGCCGGTCCCGCGCTGACCCGCGCGCTGAGTTTTCTGCCCACCTTCCCGTTCCCCAAGGAGACGCTCACCAATTGGATGCGCGGCGACTACGCGAACCTGACGTTGATTCTCGACCTGACGTTGAGCCGGATCGACTCCGGATTCTTCACCGGGTCGCGGTGGGAGTGCGACCTCACCTGGTTGGAGCTGCAGTGGGGCCGCACCATCGGCCAATTCCCCAACCCGTGCATCGCGGGCGGGCCGGGCACCGCGGGCAACCCGTTGGTCGCTCCGTACCGCTGGGACCAGGGGCCATAGCATGCGGATGACCCGACAAATCCTCATCCAGATGGCGATCTTCGCCGTCATAGCGACCACAGCGCTGGCGATCATGGTCTTGACGTACATGCGGTTGCCCGACCTCCTCGGCATCGGCCAGTACCGCGTGACCCTGGAGTTGCCCGAGACGGGCGGGTTGTACCCGAGGGGCAATGTCACCTACCGCGGCGTGGAGGTCGGCGAGGTGAAAAGCGTTGAGCTGACCGACACCGGTGTCACGGCCGAGCTGTCACTGAACTCTGGAGTCAAGATTCCCGCCGACCTCGAAGCCGAGGTGCACAGCGTGTCCTCCGTTGGCGAGCAGTTCGTCCAGCTGCTACCCCGCAGCGGCGAGGGTCCGGTGTTGAAGGACGGCGACGTGATCCCGAGGGATCGCACCACGGTTCCGACCGATATCAACACGGTCCTGGACAACACGAACCGTGGCCTGGAGGCGATCCCGCGCGAAAACCTGAAGACCGTCGTAGACGAGGCCTATATCGCGGTCGGCGGGCTCGGGCCGGAACTGCGTCGGCTGGTCACCGGAAGCACCACCCTGGCCATCGACGCCCGCAAGAACCTCGACTCGCTAACCACGCTGATCGACCAGTCCAAGCCGGTGCTGGACACCCAGACCGACACCGCGGGCTCGATCCAGGCGTGGGCGGCGAATCTGGCGAGTATCAGCGGTCAGCTGCAGAGCCAGGATCCGGCCGTGGCGGGGATTCTGGCCAAGGGCCCCGGGGCCGCCGACGAGGTGCGGGCATTGTTCGACCGGCTGCAGCCCACGCTGCCGATCGTGCTGGCCAACCTGGTCAGCATCGGGGAGGTGGCCGTCACCTACCAGCCGAGTCTCGAACAGTTGCTCGTGCTGCTGCCTCAGGGCACAGCGGTCACGCAGGCCGTCGGCGTGCACAAGCGGAACACGAAGCAGGACTACGAGGGCGATGCCTTGGTCTTCAACCTGAACCTGTTGATCCCTCTACTGCCGGCGCCGATACCGCTGCCGCCGCAACAGCTGCCGCCGCCGTGCACGACTGGCTTCCTGCCCGCCCAGCAGCAGCGGGTGCCCACCTTCGAGGACTATCCCGACAGGCCGCCGGGCGATGTCTACTGCCGGGTGCCGCAGGACGCGCCGTTCAACGTGCGCGGCGCCCGCAACCTACCCTGCATCACTGTGCCCGGCAAACGCGCCCCGACGTGGCAGCAGTGCGAAAGCGACGAGCAATACGTGCCGCTCAACGACGGCTACAACTGGAAGGGCGACCCCAACGCGACACTGTCCGGGCAGCCAGTCCCGCACGTGCCTCCGGCCGTTCCACCTGCACAACAGCCTCCTCCGGCGGGCCCTGCACCGCCTCCACTAGCGGCCGCTGAATACGACCCCGCCTCCGGCACGTACGTTGGACCGGACGGGAACGTATACACGCAAGGCGACCTGGCCCGTGGTGCCACAGAGGAGCAAACATGGCAGACGATGCTGCTGCCCCCGACGGGGAATTGAGCGAGGCGACTTCGGAGGGCGAAGGTGACCACGCCGACACGTCGGCTTCGGAGGACCTAGCCGAGGCCGAAACCGAAACCGCCGACGAAATCGCCGACGAAGGCGACGACGAGGACGAGGGGGAGGTGGAAGCCCCGGCCAAGCCCCGCATGTCGCATGTCCGGCTGGCCACCATCATCGGGTTGCTGATGGTGCTGGTGTTGGCGGGGCTGACTGGTTACCTGGGCTTCCGCGCTTACGAATCGCGCCAGGCGGCCGACGACCGCAACCTGTTCCTCCAAGTCGGTCGGCAGGGCGCGCTGAACCTCACCACGATCGACCACGAGCACGCCGATGCCGACGTACAGCGCATCCTGGACTCCGCGACGGGCAGCTTCTACGACGACTTCCAGTCGCGTGCCCAGCCCTTCGTCGAGGTCGTCAAGCAGGCCCAGTCGAAATCCGTCGGTACGATCAGCGAGGCGGGCATCGCGTCGATGTCGGACAACGAGGCCCAGGTGCTGGTCGCCGTGACCGTCAAGACCTCCAATGCCGGTGCGGCCGAACAGGAGCCGCGGGCCTGGCGGATGAACATCACCGTGCAGAAGGTCGACGAGGAAGCCAAGGTAGCCAACGTGAGGTTTGTGTCGTGACCGAGAGCAACAACGAGGACGCGACCTTGGTCGAGGAGTCGACCGCCGTCGAGGAGACCGAGGCGGCCGATGAGGTGCCGGCGGTCGAGGAGACCGCAGCCGCCGAGCCGGCTGAGCCCAGGCGCCGGATCGCCTGGTCGCGGGTGTTAGCGTTCGCGGTGCTGCCCGCACTCGCGTTCCTGCTGGTGTCGGCCGCTGCGTTCCTGAAATTTCAGGACTCGGCGGTCCGCGAAAGCGACACGGCCCGCATCGATTCGGTGCAGGCGGCCAGGGACAGCACCATCGCGTTGTTGTCGTACAAACCCGACACCGTGGAGAAGCAGCTGAACGACGCGCGGGACCGGCTTGCCGGCGGGTTCCGCGACCAGTACACGTCGCTCATCAACGACGTGGTGATCCCCGGATCCAAGGAGAAGCAGATCTCGGCGGTGGCCAATGTGCCTGAGGCGGCGTCGGTTTCGGCGAATCCCGGTCGTGCGGTGGTTCTGGTGTTTGTCAATCAGACCGTCGTCGTCGGAACCGGTGCACCCACCGACACCGCGTCCAGCGTGCGGGTCACGCTGGACAAGGTCGGCGACCGCTGGTTGATCTCCGAGTTCGACCCCGTTTAAGCCGCGGCGATGAGCGAGCCGGACTGGATTGACGTCGCAACGCCTTCGGTTCAGCTGCGTGCCCTGACCTGGGGTCCGCCGGACGGTCCGATTGCGCTGTGCCTGCACGGATTTCCCGATACCGCGTACGGCTGGCGGAAGGTCGCGCCGCTACTCGTCGACGCGGGGTGGCGGGTGGTGGCGCCGTTCATGCGGGGATATGCGCCGTCGTCGATTCCGGCTGACGGCAGTTATCACGTCGGCGCGCTGATCGACGACGCACTGCAAGTGCTCGAGGCGGCGGACCCGACCGGGCGCGACGTGGTGATCGGCCACGACTGGGGCGCGGGCACGGCAGCGGGGCTGGCCGCGATGCCGGACAGCCCGTTTGTCAAGGCGGCGATCATGTCGGTGCCGCCATTCGCCGCGTTCCAGCCGTGGGGCCGCGTGCCCGACCAGGTCCGGTTGGCCGCGCAGTTGCCGCGTCAACTGCTGCGAAGCTGGTACATCATGTACTTCCAATTGCCCTGGCTGCCAGAGCGGTCCGCGTTCCACGTGGTGCCCCTGCTGTGGCGGCAGTGGTCGCCGGGCTATGACGAGGCAGAAGACGTCCGGCTAGTCGAGGACGCGATCGGCGCACCGGAGAACTGGCGCGCCGCAATAACCATGTACCGGGAGAACTTTCGGGGCACCAAACCGCCCGCCGAGTACGCGGACTTGCATCCGCTCTTTCTGAAGCCGCCTGCAATACCCATCCTGTACCTGCACGGCGACGACGACGGTTGCATGGCACCGGATTACATTGCCTGGGTGCAGCGGATTCTCCAGCCGGGCAGCAGAGCCTTCGTTGTCGAGGAGGCCGGGCACTTCCTGCAACTCGAGCAGCCGGATGTGGTGGCGGGCCACATAATCGACTTCATCGGACGAGCCTGACTGGGACGGAATGACGGTGCGCCGGCTAGCAGCGGTCGATGCGCAGACGTACTGGACGTCGACCAAGATCCCCAACGACGCGTTTCTGCTGTACGGGTTCGCCGGGCTGCCCGCGAACCTCGACCGGGCAATCGATGTCATACGTGGCCGGGCCAACGCATGTGCGGAGCTGAGGCTGCGGGTTCGCGACGGTGGCGTTCTGACATATCCGGCGTGGGTGAGCGGCGACGTACGGGCCGACCAGTTCGCCGTGCATGACTTGGACGACAACAGCTGGGCGGGCTGTCTTGCCGCGGTCAGCGGGCTCGCCGACGATCAAGTCGACCCACGGGTGTGGCCGTGGCGACTGCATGTCTTCGCCCCGGTCGACGGCATCCCCACCGTCTCCGGGGCGGGGACGGTGGCCGTGCTGCAGATCGCGCACGCGCTGGCCGACGGCGAGCGGGGATCGGCGTTGGCTGCGTCGCTGTTCGGTCGCGAGGGCGATGTTGCTTCGGTGACGCCCCCGCGTGGGCGCGGAATCACGCTGCCGTGGCGCAGCTTCACCGCGGCGCGGGCGCATCGCCAGTTGGTGCGGGACACCGAGGCTGGGCTGGTGCCTGCGCAGGCGGAGTTGCGGCCTGCGCTGCGGACCAACGCCCGACCCGCCGGTGTACGCAGTGTGCGTACCCTGGTTCGGCACCGCGATCAACTCCGCGGTCCGACGGTGACGGTCGGCGTGCTGTGCGCGGTGTCCACGGCGCTGTCTGCTCATCTGCGCGAGCTCGGCGATGACCCGTCGACGCTGGGTGCTGAGGTGCCAATGGCGAAAGTCACTGTCCGGGAGGCGCATAACCACTTCGGCAATGTCGGTGTCGGCCTGTATCCGTGGCTCGATCCTGGCGAGCGGGCCACTCGGATCGCCGATGACATTGCCAGCCGCCGTCGGCGCGCCGAGCATCCGGCGATGCGAGCGGGCAGCCGGGCCGTCGCCGCCGTTCCCGCGCCGCTGTTGCGCTGGGGAGTGGCGCAGTTCGACCCGACGGTGCGATCGCCCACCGTCATCGGCAACACCGTGGTCTCCAGCGTCAACAGGGGACCGTCGGACCTGCGGTTCGGCGAGGCACCCGTGGTGGTCACCGCCGGCTATCCGGCGCTGTCACCGATGATGGGGCTCACCCACGGCGTGCACGGCATCGGTGACACCGTCGCCGTCAGCGTGCATGCGGCCGAGTCGGCGATCGGCGACGTCGACTCCTACGTCGCCCGCCTCGATTCAGCCCTGGGGGCCTAGCCCGCTTACCGGCGAGCAGACGCTCGGGCCCGCAAACTCCCAGGACGTGACGGACTCTTGCGTCTGCTCGCGCTGAGTGGCCGAACTTTGAGCGATGCGGCTAGAACACGTTCTAGTCTGTTCGGCCATGGGATTTCTGAAGCACGATATACCCGTCGTCGACTTCGACGACGTGGAGCAAGGGCACGCGCGCGGAGAAGATCCAGCCGATGGCCCGGCACTGGGCTGAGGTCGGCTTCGGCACGCCGGTCGTCCTGCACCTGTTCTACGTCGTCAAGATCCTGCTCTACATCCTCGTCGGTTGGCTGTTCGCGCTGGCCACCAAGGGCATCGACGGCTTCACCAACATCGGGCAGTGGTGGTCGGAACCGATCGTGTTCGAGAAGGTCGTGCTCTACACGATGCTGTTCGAGGTCGTCGGCCTCGGGTGCGGATTCGGCCCGCTGAACAACCGGTTCTTCCCGCCGATGGGGTCGATCCTGTACTGGTTGCGGCCCAACACCATTCGGCTGCCGCCGTGGCCCAACCGGGTGCCGCTGACCAAGGGCACCGCCGCGCGCCGGTCGACGTCGCTGCTCTACGCGGCGCTGTTCGTGATGCTCGTGGTCGCGCTGTTCTCCGACGGCACCGGACCGATGCCGGCGCTCGGCACCACCGTCGGGGTGCTGCCGACTGTGGCAGATCTGGACGATCCTGGGCTGCTGGCGGTGGCGGGCCTGCGCGACAAGGTGATCTTCCTGGCCGCGCGCGGCGAGGTGTACGCGTCCTTCACGGTGGCGTTCCTGTTCGCCGGTTCGGGGTCGACATGATCATCGCCGCCAAGCTCGTGTGCGTGGCGATCTGGATGGGCGCGGCCACCTCGAAGCTCACCAAGCACTTCCCGTTCGTCATCTCGACGATGATGTCGAACAACCCGTTGATGCGGACGAAGTGGCTCAAGCGGATGTTCTTCGAGAAGTTCCCCGACGATCTTCGTCCCGGCCGGATGTCGCGATATCCTCGCTCACTTCAGCACCGCGATCGAGATGCTGGTGCCGTTGGCGCTGTTCTTCTCCCACGGCGGCTGGCCGACGGCGATCGCGGCCTTCGTCATGGTCTGCTTCCACTTCGGCATCCTGTCGGCGATCCCGATGGGTGTGCCGCTGGAGTGGAACGTCTTCATGATCTTCTGCGTGCTGTCGTTGTTCGTCGGCCACGCAGACGTCGGCCTGACCGACATGACCACCCCGCTTCCGCGTGTTGCTCTTCGCCCTGCTGGCCACCATCGTGGTGCTCGGAAACCTGTTCCCGCGCAAGATCTCGTTCCTGCCCGGCATGCGGTACTACGCCGGCAACTGGGACACCACGTTGTGGTGCATCAAGCCGTCGGCCAACGAGAAGATCGAGCAGGGACCTCGTGGCGATCGCCAAGCATGCCGGCCTCTCAGCTCGAGAAGTTCTACGGCAGCAAGGAACACGCGATGATCTCTCTCTACAAGGGATATGCGTTCCGCGGCTTCAACTCTCACGGCAAGGCGTTGCTGACCCTTGTGCACCACGCGTTGGCCGGACACAACGAGGACGACTACGTCATCACCGACGGCGAGCGGATCTGCAGCACGGCGATCGGCTGGAACTTCGGCGACGGCCACATGCACAACGAGCAACTGATCGCCGCGATGCAGGAGCGCTGCCACTTCGAACCCGGCGAGGTGCGTGTCATCCTGCTCGACGCGCAGCCGATCCACCAGGCAGCGGCAGGAATACCGGCTGGTCGACGCTGCGACCGGGGAGTTCGAGAGCGGCTACGTGAACGTCTCCGACATGGTCACCGGACAGCCGTGGAGTGACGACATACCCGTGCATGTCACTGGTCGGCCAGCGACGGAATCAGCGCACCACAGCGTTGATCCTGGTGGGTGTCGAGGTGCCCGGCTCTGAGCGACATTGTCGCTGATATCGAAATCGACTCAGTGTCAGCGACTTCGTCGCTCAAGGGCGGGCAATTCAATGGTCGCTTCTGTCGACGCGGCGTCAGCCCACGACGTCGCGGACCTTGACGGTCTCCAGCCCCTTCAACAGCAGATTCCGCGTCGTGTCGAGGTGCTTGCGCCAGTGGGCTTCGGCGGCGGCACCGTCGCCCGAACGCATCAACTCCATCAGGCGTCGGTACGACCGCATCACCTTCTCGTAGTCGGCCTTCGACACCGGCCGGCGTTCCTTGAAGACGAATGCGGTGTGGCGCACGGTGATTTCATGCAGCATGCCCGCGATGATCGCCGAGCGTCGCATTGCCGGACAGCTCGACAAGGCGGCGGTGGAACGTCGCCGGTGGTTTCGGCCAGCCGTCCGGACTGCCAACCCGCGGGGATGTCCTCGGCCAACAGGCGGTCGAGCTCGTCGAAGGCTTCCGTCGTGCCGGTCTCGGTGAGCAGCCGCACCGCCATCGGCTCGATCCCCGAGCGGGCGGTCATCACATCGGAGATCGTCGCACCGGACAGCTCTAGCAGCAGCCCCGCCGGCCGGGCGACGATTTCGGGGCCGGGCACCCGCACCCGCGCACCCGTCCGCGAGCCGCGGCGCACCTCGACCAGCCGCTCGGACTCCAGCACCCGGACCGCCTCGCGCAGCGTCGGCCTGCTGACGCCGAAGTGGGCCATCAACTCGGCCTCGTTGGGCAGGAAGTCGCCCTCCTTGAGCTGGCCGTCGACCACCATGCGGCGCAGTGTGCCCGCGACAAGCTCGGCCGTCTTCGGCGACCGGATCGGTGCACCGCCGGCCGACGTGACGGCATCGGGCCCGATCATCGGCGCCAGCGGTGTGCTTCGAGCCACCAATACTCCTGCTACAGGTCGAGCCCGGCCGTTGCAGCCAGGTATACAACTCAGTAAACCATGTCGCACAGGTGGCGGGATGGACGAACACGGCCGAGGCGCGGTGTGCGGCCGCATGTGATCTACCAACCAGTAGGTTGACCTAGTAAACCTTGTTGGTTACGTTCGAGGATGGACCTCTGTGGGACAACCCACCAAACCTTCGAAGGAGAAGGCCATGGCTGAAGCGGTAATTGTCGAAGCTGTACGGTCGCCAGTCGGCAAGCGCAACGGCGGACTGTCCGGTGTGCACCCCGCCGAGCTGTCGGCGCAGGTGCTCAACGGCCTGGCCGAGCGCGCCGGGATCGATCCCGGGATCGTCGACGACGTCATCTGGGGCTGTGTCATGCAGGCCGGCGAGCAGGCCCTCGACATCGCCCGCACCGCGGTGCTGACCGCCGGCTGGCCCGAGACGGTGCCCGGTGTGACGGTCGACCGCCAGTGCGGCTCCAGCCAGCAGTCCGTGCACTTCGCCGCCGCCGGTGTGGTGGCCGGCCACTACGACGTCGTCGTCGCCGGTGGCGTCGAGTCGATGTCGCGCACCCCGATGGGCGCCTCGCTGGCCAACGGCGGCAACCCGTACTCGGCAGGCTTCAAGGGTCGCTACACCCGCACCCCCAACCAGGGCGTCGGCGCGGAGATGATGGCCGACCAAGTGGGGCCTGAGCCGCACCGACCTCGACCAGTTCTCCCTGGACTCGCACGAAAAGGCCGCCGCCGCACAGGATTCCGGTGCGTTCGACGACCAGATCGTGGCCATCAAGGATCCTGGACGGCAACGTCGTGCTCAAGGACGAGGGCATCCGCCGCGGCACCACGCTGGAGAAGATGGCTCAGCTCAAGCCGGCGTTCTCCGAGGACGGCGTGATCCACGCCGGCAACTCCTCGCAGATCTCCGACGGCTCGGCCGCGCTGCTGTTCATGTCGGCCGAGAAGGCGAAGTCGTTGGGCCTCAAGCCGATCGCCCGCGTGCACACCGCGACGCTGGCCGGCGCCGACCCGGTGATGATGCTGACCGCCCCGATCCCGGCCACCCAGAAGGCGCTGAAGCGCTCCGGCCTGAGCGTCGACGAGATCGGTGCCTTCGAGGTCAACGAGGCGTTCGCGCCGGTTCCGATGGCCTGGCTCAAGGAGATCGGCGCCGACGAGAAGAAGCTCAACCCCAACGGTGGCGCGATCGCGCTGGGCCACCCGCTCGGCGGATCCGGCGCGCGGATCATGACCACGCTGCTCTACCACATGCGGGACAAGGGAATTCGCTACGGTCTGCAGACCATGTGCGAAGGCGGCGGCCAGGCCAACGCCACCATCCTCGAGCTGCTGTGAGCTGACCGACGTCGAGACCCCCGCCGCTCTCTCCGAGCGGCGGGGCAACGTCCTGCTCATCACCATCAACCGTCCGGATGCGCGCAACGCCGTCAACGGCGCGGTGAGCACCGCCGTCGGTGACTTCGCTGCAGCAGGCCCAGGACGACGCCGACGTCTGGGCGGTGGTGATCACCGGCGCCGGCGACAAGTCGTTCTGCGCCGGAGCCGACCTGAAGGCAATCTCGCGGCGGGAGAACCTCTTTCACCCGGAGCACCCGCGAGTGGGGATTCGCCGGCTACGTCCGCCACTTCATCGACAAGCCCACCATCGCCGCGGTCAACGGCACCGCGCTGGGTGGCGGCACCGAGCTGGCGCTGGCCAGCGACCTCGTGGTCGCCGAGGAGAGCGCCAAGTTCGGGCTGCCCGAGGTCAAGCGCGGCCTGGTCGCCGCGGCCGGCGGGGTGTTCCGCATCGTCGACCAGCTGCCGCGCAAGGTGGCCATGCAGCTGCTGTTCACCGGTGAGCCGATCACCTCGGCCGACGCGCTCGAAGTGGGGCCTGATCAACGAGGTGGTGCCCGACGGCACCGTCGTCGACGCCGCGCTGGCTCTGGCGCGAGCGGATCACCGTCAACGCGCCGCTGGCGGTGCAGGCCAGCAAGCGCGTCGCGGTCGGTGTCGACGACGGCGTCATCACCGCCGACGAGGCCGGCTGGTCGCGCACCATGCGCGAGATCGGTGCGCTGATGAAATCCGAGGACGCCAAGGAAGGCCCGCTGGCCTTCGCCGAGAAGCGCCAGCCGGTCTGGAAGGCGCGCTAGCCGCTAGCCGGCTTGGCGCCTCGGTCGTGGTCGGCGCCGCCTCGGCGTCGGTAGGTCGTCGGCCGCCGTGGTCGGTGGTGGTCGGTCGTCGTTGTGGTCGTGGTCGTCGTGGTGCTGCTGACCGTCGGGGTCGAGCGGCTCCGGCGCATCGCCCGGGCTGAGCACGGTGTCGATCATGTAGATGTAGGCGCCGGCAGCGGTGTAGCTGCACACCACCTTCACGGTGTCGTTGATCTTGATGTCGCCGCCCTTGCCGGTCACGTTCACCGCGGCTGCCCTGCTGGGTGGGCATCTTGCCGTGCAGGTCGTCGGGGCCGAGGTAGCCGAGCACCAGGTGGTAGAAGCAGCGTCGACGTCAGCAGCGCCGGATCGGCCTTGAGCGGCGCCAGCGTCGCCTCGTCGCAGCTTGGCGAACGCGTCGTTGGTCGGCGCGAAGACCACGTACGGGCCGCCGTCGATCACGCTGACGATGTTGACGGCGGGGTTGAGCCCGCCGGAGATCGCCGCGTTGAAGGTGCTCAGGTCCGGGATGCTGGCCAGCGCCTTGCTGACCGGCAGGGTCGACAGGGACTTGAAATTGGGCACCGCCTGCTTGAAGGCGTCACAGCCCGACCCCTGCGGATCGGGGATCTCAACCACCGGCGCCGGTGTCGGTTCCGGATCGGCGTATGCGGTGATCGCCAGCGGTCCCGATGCCGCGATCGCGGCGAATGCCGCCGCTGCGCCCATTGTCTTGCTGGTGCGAGTCTTCACTTTCGGCTCCTCAGCTCGTCATGTCGCTAGGCATGTTAAGGGCACCGATCGGCCGATGCCAAAGTCACCTTCGCCGAAGACTCCCGCCTTAGGGGTGTTGACCTGCGCATTGTCGAGATCGACGCATTGCCTGTGTTTACTGGGGCGGATTCATACGGTCACAGCAACATCCGATGATTTGGGAGGTTGCTGTGCCGAGAGGAATCCCCGCGACGCGGGCGGTGAAGTGGGAGTTGTTCGATCGGGTGTGTTCTGGGCAGTCGGTGTCGGCGGCTGAGGTGGCGATGGGCGTGTCGCACGGTCTGGGGCATCAGTGGTGGCACAAAGCTGGCGGGATGACGTTAGCGACGGGTCGACACGGTGGTATGGCTGATGCGGTGGATCGTGATGGGCCAGGTGGTCGTGGGCATCGGATCAACTTGGCTGAGCGGGTGGAGATCATGCGCGGCCTCGACGATGGGTTGAGTTATGCCGAGATCGGGCGACGCATCGATCGCGACCGTTCGGTCGTGTGGAAAGAGGTCACCCGCAACAGCACCGCTGACGGGGACTATCACGCGTTGATGGCCCATGTTCGCGCTGGTGGAAATGCACTGCGTCCCAAGGAATTCAAACTCAAGAATCCAGAGCTGTGCGCCGCGATCCAAGCGTGGATGGATGACGGGTGGAGCCCACAGCTGATTGCGCAGATGTTGGCCAAGGAGCACCCCGATGACAAGCTGATGCAGGTGAGCCACGAGACGCTCTACAAAGCGTTGTATGTGCAGACCCGTGGCGCTCTGCGCGCCGATCTGCACAAGCGCCTGTCGACGAAGCGGGCGGCCCGCAAGACCCGCGGACGGGCTGTGGGGCCGCGCGGGGTTTACGCCAGCGGCGAGGAGTTCCGGATCAGTGACCGGCCCGCCGAGGTGGCCGATCGGGCGGTGCCCGGGCATTGGGAAGGCGATCTGATCATGGGTGCCGGCAACACCAGCGCGATCGGCACTCTGGTGGAGCGCCAGACCCGGTTCACCATCCTGTTGCACCTGCCCATCGACCACACCGCCGAAACGGTCGCGACCGCGATGATCGAGGCGATGAGCGAGCTGCCCGAGCATCTTCGACGCACTATCACCTGGGACCGCGGCTCTGAGATGGCCCAGTGGCGCGACATTCAGCTGGAGCTCAAAGCGCCGGTGTACTTCTGCGATCCGCATTCGCCCTGGCAGCGCGGCACCAACGAGAACACCAACCGCCTACTGCGGTTCTGGTTCGAGAAGGGCAGCGACCTGGCCGGCTACACCAAAGACGACCTCAAACGCATCCAGGACAAGCTCAACACCCGACCACGACCCACCCTGGACCTCGACACCCCGGCCCAACGTTTAGCCGCCCTCATTAGCCCAGCCGCCTAAATGTTTCCCCAACCGCTTGACAATGCTTCGCACTTTTGCTGCCAAACGTCCGTTTCGGCGCAAGGGGGGATGCATACGATGACGCCTAATGCCAGAGCCGTTGATCCTCGCCATCCGCGGTCGTGCGCCGGAACTGCACGCCGAGTCCTGGGTGGCGCCCAACGCGAGCGTCATCGGACAGGTCAGCCTGGCCGCCAGGGCCAGCGTCTGGTACGGCGCGACGCTGCGAGCCGAGGCCGAACCCATCGAGATCGGATTCGGCACCAACATCCAGGACGGCGTCACCATCCACGTCGACTCGGAGTTTCCGGTCAGCGTGGGTGCGGGCGTCAGCGTCGGTCACAACGCCGTGCTGCACGGCTGCGTGATCGAGGACGACGCACTCATCGGCATGGGGGCCGTCATTCTCAACGGCGCAACGGTGGGCAAGGGCTCATTGATCGGGGCTGGGGCGTTGGTGCCGCAGGGTGTCGTGGTGCCGCCGCGGTCGCTGGTGACGGGAGTGCCCGGCGCCGTGCGGCGCGAACTCAGCGACGCCGAGATCGCCAATAGCCGCCACAACGCCGAGGTTTACCAGCGCCTGATCGACCTGCATCGGGCCGCGCTGGCGTAGACGTCACGATCTTCATAAGCCGGGTGCGGCGATGGACCCGATTTCCATCCGCGACGTCCTCTATTACTCCCGGTCGCGGCCGACGCGGACCGGGTGCCTGCCGGCGCCTACGACATCTCCGGCCAGGAAATGACGACCTATCGCGACCTATTGAGCGCATATGGCCGCGCCACCGGCCAGTGGAGGGCTAGTGTGCCGATCCGTGGAGTGGATACCGGCGTGGCATCGAAACTGACCGCCGTCGCGTTGCCGCTACCGGGTGGGCTGGCCGCCGTCGCCGCGGCGCTGCGGACCGGGCTCGACACCCTGATCAACCTCAGCCCGAAGGTGCGCCTCGCATGACACAACCCACCACCACCTATCCTCCCTTCCTCCAAGAGGTCAAGGACAACATCACCAGGGTCGCCATTCCGCACCACGAGCCGCCGGGTGTGAGGACGCGCCGCCGTATCGTTGTTGCCTTCGTGGTGGTGATAGGCGCTGCGCTGCTTGGCTATTCGCTCGCTCGCGATCCCGGCGACGAGTCGTTCTACGGGCTCACCTTGGCGCTGGCGGGCGTGTGGGCGATCGGCGCACTGGCGTCGGGCCCGTTGCATCTCGGCAGTGTGCATTTCCGTGGCCGCAATCAGCGTCCCGTCATCAGCGGGACCGTCGTGGGCCTCGTGCTCGGTGCCGTCTTCGTGCTCGGCGCGCTGGTGGTCCGGGAGATTCCCGTGCTGTCGGACCACGCCACCCAGGTTCTGGAATTCGCTTCCCAGGGCAGCCTGCCGCTGGTCGTGTTCATCACTGTGCTCAACGGTTTCGCGGAGGAACTCTTCTTCCGCGGCGCGCTTTACTCGGCGCTTGAAAAGCACCATCCGGCAATCATTTCCACGATCATCTATGTCATCGCGATGGGCGCCGCCACGCTTAACCCGCTGCTGACCTTCGCCGCGGTCATCCTCGGCTCCGTGTGCGCGTGGGAGCGCCGCGCAACCGGCGGAGTGCTCGCACCGATCATCACCCACATGGTGTGGGGGCTGATCATGGTGCTCGCACTGCCGCCAGTTTTTGGCGTCTAGCGCAACGGATGTGCCAGCTCGTCCTGGCGCATCCGCGCGGCCCACATCGCGACCGCTGCCAGCAGCACCGGCGCGACGCCGGCCACCAGGAAGATCGTCTGCATCGAAACGACCTTTGACAGCGGGCCGACAATCGCGAACGACACCGGCATGAACGCCAGCGAGACGAAGAAGTCCAGGCTCGACACCCTTCCGAGCATCTCCGTCGGGACCCGCCGCTGTAGCAGCGTCCCCCAGATCACCATGCCTGCGCCGTCGGTAACACCGATGACGAATGACGCGGCGGCCATCAACGGGAACGACGAGGTGATGCCGATGATCACCAGCGGAATAGAGCCGACGCTCCACATCGTCATCATCATCGACAGGTAGCGCCGCGGCAGCTGTCGCGACGACACCGCCAGCGCACCCAGTGCACCGCCCACGCCGAAGAACGCAAGGATGAAGCCGAACGACTGCGCGCCGTCCTTCGAAACGCTGGTTCGCGATGAACGGCAACAGCACCTCGATCGGTCCGAGCACCACCAAGACGAACATGCTCGCGAACAGTAGCGTCCACAAAATCCACTTGGTGCGCAGCACGAAAACGAAGCCGTCCCGCAGATCACGCAGCAGATGGGGGCGTTCCTGATCTGACTGGTGCACAGGCGTTCTCATCGCCGGTCGGGTCGTCACCAGAAGCAGCAGTCCGACGGCGAACAGTACCGCCACAACGACAGCGCCGAGCGATGGGAATGTCGCGCCGACGATGATGCCGGCGATCGCGGGGCCAACGGCCCGTTGGAAAACCGGCCGCACCACACCTTCGACACCGTTGGCCGCGAGCAGGTGCTCGGCGGGAAGAATGCGCGGCAGGATCGCGCTGTAGGCGGGGAAGAAGAAGGCCGCTGCGATGCCCAGTGCTGCCGCGGCTACCGCCATATGCCAAATCTGCAGCGCACCAACAAGTCCCAAGGCTGCGATCGACGATACCGCGATGACGTTCACGATTTCGACAGCGACGATGATGGCGCGCTGGCTGATTCGGTCGGCGGCGAGACCGCCGACCAGTACGAACGCGACCAGGCCTGCAGCCAGACAGGTGGCGACCAGGGACAGCGACGCGGGATCGTTGTCGAGTTCAATGACCTGTAGCGCCATCACGACGGCCCACATGCCCTCGGCGAAGATCGAGATCGACACCGCGGCGATGAGCAGGCGGTACTCGCGGGACCGGAACGGTGCGAGCACGCGCCAGCCACCGGTGTGCACCGGTGTCTGGAGGTCGATTTGCGTGCTCACACATTCGATGGTCGCCGACCGGGTACGGCCGCGTCCAACGATTTTCAGTCGATCAGGAGTCGGTGAAGTTGGCCGTGCGACGCTCCTGGAAGGCCTGGATGCCTTCGCGGTAGTCGGTGCCCCGCAGCAGCGCCGCCTGGCCGGCGTGCTCGCGCTCCAGTGCCGCGTCGAGTTCGGTCAGCGTGGTCGCGTTGACGGCTTCCTTGGTCTTGGCCAACGCCACGACAGGCCCTCGAACCAGGGTGGTGACGACCTTGTCGACCTCGGCGTCGAGGTTGTCGGCCGGATAGACCGCTGTGACCAGGCCGGCCTGCAACGCCTCGGCGGCGGGAATCCGTTCGGCCAGCAGCGCCATCCGCATCGCGCGGATCCGGCCAACGGCCGCCGCGACCAGAGCCGACGCCCCGCCGTCGGGCATCAGGCCGATCTTGGTGAAGGCCAGCATGAAATACCCGTTCTCCGAGGCGAGGACGACGTCACACGCCAACGCCAGCGATGCGCCGACGCCTGCGGCGGGGCCCTGCACGACGGCGACCACCGGGCGGGGAGTCCCGACGATTGAGCGCACCGCGCGGTTCGCCGCGTCCAGCACGGTCAGCCCGCCGGCCTTCTTGGCCTGATCCTCCGCACCGATGCCGGCACCCGAACTGAATCCGCGGCCGGCACCGGCAAGACGCACCACCTTGACGCGTGGGTCGGTGGCCGCCTGGTCCAGCGCGTCGGCGATGCCGTTGAGCATCGTCGCGGTCAGCGAGTTGAGGCTGTCCGGCCGGTCCAGCGTCAACGACAGCACCCCGCCGTCGAGTGCCACCACCAGGCCGTCGACGCTGACATACGCTGCGGTGCTGGAATCGGTGGAAGTCATTGGTGAACCTTAGATCGGGCTGGCCAATGGCCCGCGACTGGTCTCACATGGTTATACAAGTAAGCTATGTCGCGGTCAACTACAGGAGGCTGGTTCTCAATGGCGGGACCACTGCAGGGATTGCGAATCGTCGAATTGGCCGGTATCGGTCCCGGACCCCATGCGGCGATGATCCTCGCCGATCTGGGCGCCGACGTGGTGCGGGTCGAACGCCCCGGCGGGACCGGCGGAGTGCCGAAGGGCAGTCACGAAGCCATGAACCGCAACCGGCGCGCGGTCGCGGCGAACCTGAAGACCGACGAGGGCCGCGAGCAGGTGCTGGCGCTGGTCGCCGAGGCCGACGTGCTGATCGAGGGCTACCGGCCCGGCGTCACCGAGCGGCTGGGCCTCGGACCCGAGGACTGCGCGAAGGTCAACGAGCGGTTGGTGTACGCACGGATGACCGGCTGGGGCCAGAGCGGACCGCGCAGCCAGCAGGCCGGCCACGACATCAACTACATATCCCTCAACGGCCTGCTGCACTCCATCGGCCACGCCGGCGAGCGCCCGGTACCCCCGCTGAATCTGACCGGCGATTTCGGCGGCGGTTCGATGTTCCTCATCGTCGGCATCCTCGCGGCGCTGTGGGAGCGGCAGACCTCCGGCAAGGGCCAGGTGGTCGACGCCGCGATGATCGACGGCTCCAGCATCCTGATGGCGATGATGTGGGGAATGCGCGCCGGCGGCCTGTGGTCCGACGAGCGCGGCACCAACATGCTCGACAGCGGGGCGCCGTACTACGACACCTATGAGTGCGCCGACGGCCGCTACATGGCGGTCGGGTCGATCGAGCCCCAGTTCTACGCCGAGCTGCTCAAGGGGCTCGGCCTCGACGGCGAAGACCTGCCCGGCCAGCAGGACGTCCGCCGCTGGCCCGAGCTGCGGGCCCGGTTCGCCGAGGTGTTCGCTTCGGCCGACCGCGACCACTGGGCCAAGGTGTTCGCCGGCACCGACGCCTGCGCGACCCCGGTGTTGTCGTTCGCCGAGGTCGAGACGGAATCGCACATCACCGAACGCGACACGTTCTACCTGGACGGCGAGGTGTTGCTGCCGTCGCCCGCTCCGCGGTTCTCCCGCAGCGTGCCGTCGACACCCAAGCCGTTGGGCGAGCCGGGGACGGACATCGAAACCGTTCTTCGCGACTGGAAATAGGAAGGAACGCATTAAGTGGAGATCAAAGACGCCGTAGCCGTCGTCACCGGGGGAGCCTCCGGTCTCGGTCTGGCCACCACGAAGCGGCTGCTCGACGCGGGCGCGCAGGTGGTTGTGCTGGACCTCAGGGGCGAGGAGGCCGTCGACGAACTCGGCGATCGCGCCACCTTCGCGCAGACCGACGTCACCGACGAGGCCGCGGTGACCGCCGCACTCGACGTCGCCGAGGCACTGGGCCCGCTGCGCATCGTCGTCAACTGCGCGGGCATCGGCAACGCGATCAAGACTCTCGGCAAGGACGGCCCGTTCCCGCTCGACGCGTTCCGCAAGGTCGTCGAGATCAACCTGATCGGCACGTTCAACGTGATCCGGCTGGCCGCGCGAGCGCATCGCCAAGACCGAGCCCATCGGCGAGGAGCGCGGCGTCATCGTCAACACCGCCTCGGTGGCGGCGTTCGACGGCCAGATCGGCCAGGCCGCCTACTCGGCGTCCAAGGGCGGCGTGGTCGGCATGACGCTGCCGATCGCCCGCGACCTGTCCCGCGAGCTGATCCGGGTGGTGACCATCGCGCCGGGCCTCTTCGACACGCCGCTGCTGGCGGGGCTGCCCGAGGAGGCCAAGGAGTCGCTGGGCAAGCAGGTGCCGCACCCGGCGCGGCTGGGCAAGCCCGACGAGTACGGCGCGCTGGCCGTGCACATCGTGGAGAACCCGATGCTCAACGGCGAGGTGATCCGCCTCGACGGCGCGATCCGGATGGCGCCCCGATGAGCGCTTGCGCGAAGAGGAGACAGCACCGATGACGATTACGACGAAGTTCACCGAGACTTTCGGGGTGGAGCACCCCGTTGTGCAGGGCGGTATGCAGTGGGTCGGCCGCGCGGAACTCGTTGCAGCCGTAGCCAACTCAGGTGCACTGGGCTTCATCACCGCGCTGACGCAGCCGACACCTGCGGATCTGGCCAACGAGATCGCCAGGTGCCGGGACATGACCGACAGGCCGTTCGGGGTGAACCTGACGATCCTGCCGACCATCAACCCGCCGCCATACGACGAGTACCGGAAGGTGATCGTCGATGCCGGCATCAAGATCGTCGAGACAGCCGGGTCAAACCCGGCGCCGCACCTGCCGATGTTCCACGAGAACGGGATCAAGGTGCTGCACAAGTGCACCTCGGTGCGGCATGCGGTCAAGGCGCAGAGCCTGGGTGTGGACGGCATCAGCATCGACGGCTTCGAATGCGCCGGCCATCCCGGCGAGGACGACATTCCCGGTCTGGTGCTGATCCCTGCGGCCGCCGCCAAGATCGATATCCCGATGATCGCCTCCGGCGGTTTCGCCGACGGCCGTGGCCTCGTTGCCGCGCTGGCGCTGGGCGCCGACGGCATCAACATGGGCTCGCGGTTCATGTGCACCGTGGAGTCGGCCATTCATCAGAACGTGAAGGAAGCGATCGTGGCCGGCAGCGAGCTCGACACCGAGATGATCTTCCGGCCGCTGCGCAACACCGCCCGCGTCGCCAGTAACGCGGTGTCGCGTGAGGTGGTGGAGATCCTCAATCGGGGCGGTCAGTTCGAGGATGTGAAGGACCTCGTTGCGGGCTCGCGTGGCGTCAAGGTCTACGAGATCGGCGACCTCGACGCGGGCATCTGGTCGGTCGGCACGGCGATGGGCCTGATCAACGACATCCCGACGTGCGGCGAGTTGGTCTCCCGCATCATGGACGAGGCCGAGGAACTGATCACCGGCAGGCTCGCCGACATGGTCGAACCGTCGGTGGAAGAGAACGTCGCCTAGGGATCTAGATGGAGTCAATGAGAAATCAACGAACGCCCCGTACAGGGCAAACTGTCTGAGGTATCGGCGCGCTCACCCGAGCGCGTCGGCTCAGACGGCGGTGGGCAGCTGCTGGCCGTCGTCCAGCTGCTCCGAGGTGTCGCCCTCTACCAGGACATCGCCGTGGTAGAGCGCATCGAAGTCAACTTTGATGACATCAGCACTGGTGTCGTCGATCCACATGTGATTGAGAGTATGGGTCACCATTAAGGAATCATTGAGTCACGATTCGGAAAATCGTGGCAATTCTTACCGCCGGGTAGGGTCCGTGGTTACCCGCAAGTAGCTTTCTGCTGGTCAGGCCGCTGAGCTGGAGTGGGATCGGATTTCTGCCGTCGAGAAGGATCGAGTGAACATTCGGCGGCCCGGCACCGTGATTACCGTTGATAGGACGCGTTGACGGAGAAGAGTTACCGTTGATAAGTTACCGGTGATAGCTTCTCTTGGGGTTCTGCGGAGGGACACGACGTGCTGCAACGGATCGCCCGGCTGGCCATAACCGCGCCAAAGCGGATCATCGTCATCGCAATGCTCGTGATGGTCGCCACGGGCATCTTCGGCGTCCCGGTCACCAAGAGCCTGTCCGCGGGCGGATTCCTGGACCCGACCTCGGAGTCCGCGCAGGCGACCAGAGTGCTGGTCGACAAGTTCGGCCGTGGCGACATGGAACTGCTTATCAGCTTGACCTCAGAGGCCGGAGCGCAGAGCCCACAAGCACGGGCGGTCGGCACCGATATCGCCAACCAGCTGCAGGCGTCACCGCATGTCGCGCAGGTGACCTCGACATGGACCGCCCCACCGGCGGCCGCGCCGGCACTGGTCAGTAAGGACGGCAAAACGGGACTGATAGTCGCGGGCATCACCGGCGGCGAGAGCGATGCGCAGAAGTACACCAAGGAGCTGACCGAGCGTCTCGTCCACGACCGCGACGGTGTCACCGTCCGCGCGGGCGGCGAGGCCATGATCTACGTCCAGATCAACGCGCAGAGCGAAAAAGACCTGCTGCTGATGGAGTCCATCGCGATTCCCCTGAGCTTCCTCGTGCTGGTGTGGGTTTTCGGCGGACTGCTGGCCGCGGCATTGCCGCTGGCGGTCGGCGCCTTCGCGATTCTTGGGTCGATGGCGGTGCTGCACGCCGTCACCTATGTCACCGACGTGTCGATCTTCGCGCTGAACCTGACCGTCGCCATGGGCCTGGCGCTCGCCATCGACTACACGCTGCTGATCGTCAGCCGCTACCGAGACGAGCTGGCGGCCGGCTCCGGACGGGACGAGGCGCTGATCCGCACCATGGCGACCGCGGGCCGGACCGTGCTGTTCTCGGCGATGACCGTCGCGTTGTCGATGGTGGCAATGGTGTTGTTCCCGAATTACTTCCTGAAGTCGTTCGCCTACGCGGGTATTGCGGTGGTGGCGTTCGCCGCCGTCGCGGCGATCGTGGTGGCGCCTGCGGCCATCGTGCTGCTCGGCGATCGGCTCGACTCTCTGGACGTGCGACGGCTGATGCGCCGTATGCTCGGGCGTCCCGAGCCGGTTGCCAAGCCGGTGAAGGCCACCTTCTGGTACCGGTCCACCAAATTCGTTATGCGCCGGTCGATTCCGATCATTCTCGCGATAGTCGCGCTCCTGCTGCTTCTTGGCGCGCCGTTCCTGGGGGCCAAGTGGGGCTTCCCCGACGACCGCGTAGTGCCCCAGTCGTTGTCCGTCCGTCAGGTCGGCGACCAGCTGCGCAACGACTTCGCCGTCGACTCGGCCAGGAACGTGACGGTCGTCATCCCCGACGCGAGCAATGTGAGACCCGAACAACTGGGCAGGTACGCCGCGCAGCTGTCGCAGGTTCCCGACGTGGCGTCGGTGTCGTCTCCGGTGGGCACATTCGTCAACGGTGCGGCCATCGGGGCGCCTTCGGCCGCGACCGGATTGAAAGACGGCAGCGCTTTTCTGACCGTCGGCAGCAACGCGCCGCTGTTTTCCGATGCCTCCGAGACTCAGCTCGACCGGCTGCGGGCGGTGAGCGTGCCCGCGGGCAAGCCGGTCCAAGTGACCGGCGTAGCGCAGATGAACCGGGACATTTCCGCGGCGATCACCGAACGGCTTCCGGTCGTGCTGGCCGTGATCGCCGTCATCACGTTTGTGCTGCTGTTCCTGTTGACGGGCAGCGTGATCTTGCCGCTGAAGGCCTTGGTGCTCAACGTGTTGTCGTTGACAGCTGCGTTCGGCGCCCTGGTGTGGATATTCCAGGAGGGCCACCTCGGCGCGTTCGGTACGACGCCCACCGGAACCCTCGAGGCCAACATGCCGGTGCTGTTGTTCTGCATCGCATTCGGGTTGTCCATGGACTACGAGGTGTTCCTGGTGAGCCGGATCCGTGAGTACTGGCTGTCCCTGCCGGGCAAGACGAGGGCCGACAACGACGAAGCCGTTGCGCTCGGCCTGGCCCGCACCGGCCGCGTCGTTACCGCTGCGGCACTGGTGATGTCGATTTCGTTCGCGGCCCTGATCGCCGCGCAGGTGGCGTTCATGCGGATGTTTGGTGTCGGATTGACGCTGGCGATTCTGGTCGACGCGACCCTGGTGCGCATGCTGCTTGTGCCCGCGTTCATGCACCTGCTCGGCCGCTGGAACTGGTGGGCGCCCAAACCGCTGGCGCGGCTGCACGAACGCATCGGCATCAGTGAATCGCACGACGACCTGATTCCGCTTGCGGAGAAACGGGAGCGGGCGGCGGTCACCGTGACGGAAAGTGGTTGACGTGTCGCTGCCCCTCAAGAGACGGCGTGCCGCCCGCGGCCACGGTGAGCAGCTGAGAGACGAAATCCTCGATGCCACTACCCAGTTGCTGCTGGAGACCGGGCACGCCAAAGCGGTGTCGATCCGATCGGTGGCGCAGCGGGTCGGCGTCACACCGCCGTCGATCTACCTGCACTTCGCCGACAAGGACGCGCTGCTGGACGCGGTGTGTGCACGGTACTTCGGCAAACTCGACGAGGAGATGCAACGCGCGGCGGCCGATCAGCCGTCCACCATCGAGGTGCTGCGCGCGCAGGGCCTGGCCTATGTCCGGTTCGCCACGCAGACCCCCGAGTTGTATCGCATCGCCACCATGGGCGAAGGCAGGCCGGGCAGCGACATCGACATGACGTTGAACAGCTCGGCGTTTCTGCACCTGCGTCACTCGGTGGAATCGTTGATAGCAGAGGGCATCTACCCGCCGGGGGATCCGACGGCGGGAGCGCTGCAGCTGATGGCCGCCGCTCACGGTGTTGCGGCGCTGCTGATCTCCAAGCCCTATCTGCCGTGGGGCGACGTCGAGGAATTCGCCGACCAGGCTCTGTCGGCGGCGTGTCTGGGCAGCATCGTGCTCGGGCTCGTCGACGACGATGCAACACCTCAGCAGACCGTCGATTGGCTGCTGGAACGCCAACCGCCGGAAAGGAAATCGTGACCGACAGCAGCGGCACCACAGACAACCCGTTCTTCGCCCGGCTGTGGACCTTCTTGTCCAATCACGAAACCGAGGAGATCCAGCGGCTGCGGACAGAGAACCTGGCCGGCCTGTCCGGACGTGTGCTGGAAGTCGGTGCGGGGACCGGGACCAACTTCGCCTATTACCCGGCGACGGTGAGCGAGGTGGTCGCCGTCGAACCGGAGCGACGGTTGGCTCCGCTGGCCCGCCAAGCCGCCGAGAAGGCGCCCGTTCCGGTCACCGTTACCACCGGCACCGTCGAGAGCTTCCTCGAGGATTCCCGGCGGGAACCGTTCGACGCCGTGGTGTGTTCGCTGGTGCTCTGCTCCATCGAAGACCCGGAAACTGTCCTGCGACAACTCTTCTCGCTGACTCGTCCCGGTGGCGAACTGCGTTACCTGGAGCACGTCGGCAGCGCCGGCTTCCGGGGCCGGCTGCAGAAGATCGCCGACGCAACTGTGTGGCCCCGGTTGATGGGAAACTGCCACACCCATCGCGACACCGAAGCGTCAATCGTCAACGCGGGCTTCGCGGTGACGAGCACCCGTAACGAGCCCGCGCTTCCCGCATGGTTTCCGACGCCGGTGGCGGAATACACCATCGGCCGCGCGCTGAGCCCCTAGTTCTTCAGCGCGAGCAGACGCAAACTCGCGCAAATCGGCGCTGCAATGTGCGACTTTGCGTCTGCCCGCGGGGGCATTCGCGAGACTACGGAATATGACGGATTTCGGGCCAGATCCGTCATATTCCGTAGTCTCGGCGCAAATTTTCATCCTCCACGGCGGAGCGCAGCGCCCCTGGCAGCTGCTCGCGGGGAGAAGTGACCCGCCGGCTAGCCGAGCAGGGCGGGTAGCCGTTGCAGCAGACCAGGTAGGGCCTCGGCTGCGGGTTCCCGCACCGTGGCCGTCGCGGCATCCGACAGCGGCGTGCGTTCCGGATTGACCTCGATGACCGGAATGCCGTTGGCCAGGGCCAATTCAGGGAGTCCCGCGGCGGGGTAGACGATCGACGACGTGCCGACCACGATCACGACATCGGCGTTGCTCACCGCATCGATGGACTTCTGCCAGGCGGTGTCGGGCAGCGGTTCGCCGAACCACACGACATTGGGTCTCACCAGGCCCCCACAGGAACACTGCGGCGGCTGTGCGACTGCGACCGGCTCGGGCATCTCGGGCAGATCGTCCTGGTAGTCGGCTTGGCAACGGTCGCAACGGAATTCGAACAAGCTGCCGTGTAGGTGGTACACGCGTTGACTGCCGGCCCGCTCGTGCAGGTTGTCGACGTTCTGGGTGACGACGTGCACCTCGGCGTGGTCCTGCCATGCCGCGACGGCCCGGTGGCCGTTGTTCGGCTCGACCGACTGCATGAGGTAGTGCCGCCACAGGTACCACGCCCACACCTTCTCCGGGTGCCGGTGCCAGCCCTGTGCACTCGATATCTCGTAGGGGTCGACTTTGGCCCACAGGCCGGTCTCGACGTCGCGGAACGTCGGGACCCCGCTCTCGGCGGAGATACCCGCTCCGCTGAGCACAGTCAATTGCACATCACCAAAGTAGCGGGTCTTGCGCGATGCGCGATACTAGTCACGTGGCCGATTTGGGGGATTGGGTACAGAGCGACTCGCAGGCGAGCAAGCCGCTATTCGACCAGCTCAGGGGTCAGATCATCGAGGGAATTCGGGGTGGGCGGCTGCCGCCGGGGACCCGGCTGCCGACCGTTCGTGAATTGGCGGCCCAGCTGGGCATGGCGGTGAACACCGTGGCCCGCGCGTATCGCGAGCTGGAGTCGGCCGGAATTCTCGAAACCCGCGGCCGCTTCGGCACTTTCGTCGCGCGCACCGACCCCGCCGACGCGGCGATGGCGACCGCGGCGCACACCTACGCGACGGCGGCGAAAGCGCTGGGCGTCGGCAAGGACGAGGCGCTGCGCTACGTCGAGGCGGCGCTCCGCTAACCGAACTCGAGCAGAGTGGTGACGGGTCGTACCGCATCCAGCAGCGGAATCCGCTGGACTGTCCACATCATCGCGTTCAGCACTTTGCCGCGGCCCCTGGGCATCGGCAGATCATGCACGGCGCGGATGCCGGGGATGGTGTTGACCAGGTTTGCGATGTCCGACGGCGAGAGGGTGAACGGCATCGGTGGCACCCGGTAGCGCAGCGAAGCCCGAAAGCCCCGTCGAACCAGCGACGCGGACAGCACCGGCGGCAGGTCGAACATCATCTGTCCGCCTGGAAACCGCTTGGCGCATTCGCCGATCAGGCCGAGGGCCTCATCGGGCTGCAAATACATCAGCAAGCCCTCGGCGGTGATGAAGACACCCTCGGAGGTGTCGACGCGGTCCATCCACCCGTAGTCCAGTGCGGACTGCGCAACCGTCGTCACCCGATCCGAATGCGGCAACAACCGCTCGCGCAGCTCGATGATCGGTGGCAGATCGACGGTGAGCCAACGGAATTGGTCGCCCACGCCGGCTGCGTCCAGGCGGTAGAAGCTGGTCTGCAGCCCTTCGGCGAGCGCGACGACGGTGGCCGACGGATGGTCGACGAGGTAGCGCCGGGTGTAGGTGTCGAAGAGCAGCGCCCGCATCGCCATGTGCTGGCGACGGGTGAAGCCGAACTTGGCGAAGTCGAAGTCGATGGAGTCGACGAGCTTGATCGCCACCGGGTCATCGATGAGGGAATCGCGCCTGCGCGCCTCGGTGGCGCGCACCAGCAGCGTCATCAGCGCAGTCTCGGACACGCCGGTGAGTGCCGTGCCGTCCGCCTTCCCGCTCATCGGGCTCCTTTGCTCTTCGCGCAAGCGCTCATCGCAACACCTTGTCCAGCGTGCGCAGGTTGCGGGTGGTGGTGGACGACTTGTAGCGCTTCTTGCCCATTGTCCTGCCGATGGTGGTGTCCAGGGTGCCCTTGTTGGGGACCTGCCAGTAGACGACGCCCTTGCCGCGTTTGATCTTCTCGTGCGACCCGGCGTCCTTGGCCAGCGCCGCCAGCTCGTCGAGCACATCTGCGTCGGTGACGAACGTGACGTAGCTGTGGTGACCGTCGACTTCGCGCCCGAACGGGTAGGCATCGGAGATGGCCTGCACGGTGGCGATGTCGTAGGCCAACACCCAGGCGTCGTAGCCGAACTGGTCGCGCAGTGCCTTCTCCGCCTTTTTGCGGACGGCATCCACGCCGGATCGGCTCTCCAGCAAGACGTTGCCGCTGGCCAATATCGTCTTGACGTTCTTGAAGCCGGCGTTCTCCAACGCGGCGGCCACCTCGGCCATCTTGAGGTTGACCCCGCCGACGTTAACGCCGCGCAGGAACGCGGCATAGCGCGTCATCCGTCGAACTCCAGCAGCTTGATGTCGCGTGCGGCACCACTGACTACGGCCATCCGCTCATACTAGGTACGCCCACGCAATCGGGGTCGGCCCCGCTGGTCACCGACGTAGGCTCGGGGAATGACGCGCCAGGTGTTCGACGACAAGCTGCTCGCGGTGATCAGCAACAACTCGCTGGGCGTGCTGGCGACCATCAAGCAGGACGGCAGGCCGCAGCTGTCCAACGTCTCGTACCACTTCGACCCGCGAAACCTCATCATCCAGGCGTCGATCACCGAACCCCGGGCCAAGACGCGCAACCTGCGCCGCGACCCGAGGGCGTCGCTGCATGTGAGCTCCGACGACGGTTGGACCTACGCGGTGGCGGAGGGTAACGCGATCCTCACTCCGCCCGCCGCCTCGCAGCACGACGACACCGTCGAGGCACTGATCGCGTTGTACCGCACCATCGCTGGTGAGCATCCCGATTGGGATGACTACCGCCGCGCGATGGTCGACGACCGCCGGCTGGTAATGACGTTGCCGATCTCGCACCTCTACGGCATGCCGCCGGGATGGCGCTGAGGCGAAAGAAAATGTCCGCGACGGCGGCGGGTGCGTCGCGCTAGGCTGCGGCTATGGCTAAATCACCGGAAGACGACACCAAGCGGAAGTTCCGGGAAGCACTCGAGCGCAAGAAGGCGAAGTCAGCCGGCGGTGCCGATCACAGAGACGGTGGAAGCAAGCAACCCAGGGCACACGGGCCGCTCGAGAGCCGACGGGAATTCCGCCGCAAGAGCGGGTAGCCGCGTAGTGGCGGGTCGGTGGCCAGCGCCCTAGCGCCGACCAGCGCCGCCACCGTCACCGCGACGCAGTACACCCCTGGGCCCTTGAGACCCCAGCCGACCGATGCCAGGGTCGCCGCACCCGCCACGCACAGTAGGGTGCCGACGGCGACGCTGCGCGAACCCGGGCCGGACACGAAGCCGCCGTCCCACAGCGGCAGCGGATTGTTCTCCAACGGGCGCAACAGGATGAACACCGCAGCAACCAGCCCGGCCATGAGGAGCAGCTGCAGGATGCTCAGTGCGATGAAGCCGGCGGCGGACGGGTCGTAGCGCGGATGGCCGAGGTAGTCGAACACCAGGTGCATGGCCAGCAGCGGCGGGATGTGCCACAGGTACAGCGTCATCGCCCCGGAGTTGCCGATCGTGGTCAGCCACCACACCCGCGGGCGTTGAGCCCACCGCGCGATCGCAGGCGCGGCGGCAATCGCGAACGCGCACATCATGATTGCGTGTCCGGCGAGCAGTAGTGACGGCGGCGTCATGTTCTTCAACTGTTGGGTCTCGATACCGACCAGGCTGAGCTCGTAGGGACCCAGCCACATCAGCGCGATGTTGACGGCCAACATCACCCCGCCGAGCGCCAGTGCCGCGCGGCCGGTCAGTAGTTCACGACGGTATGCGACGCCGAGCATGCCTGGGATCAGCCAGGCGACCAGGTTGAGGTAGCCGAGTGCGGACAGGCCGTCGATGTTGATCCGAATGATGTCGATCGCCGCGATGAACACGTATGCACCCGCGACGGCGGCGACCAGACGGCCCGTGGTGGTGATGCGGGCCAGCAGCGGAACGGCGGCAAGCACCAGCACGTAGGCGCCCAGGAACCACAGGAGCTGGATGCTGATCCCGGCGACCGGTTCGTAGACGTGCTCGGGCAGGAAGTAGCGCAGAATCGCCAACGCGGAAACCCAGAACGCCAGGTAGTAGAACACCGGCCGATAGAGCCGGGTGCAGCGGCGCATCAGCCAGTTGCCCCAGCTGTCGCCGGGATGCCAAGCTCGACGGTCGCCGCCACCCCGGCGAAGAAGAACAGCGGCATGATCTGGAACACCCAGGTCAGCGCCTGGAAAACCACCGAGGCGGTGAGCAGGTTGCTCCAGATGAAGACGTCGTCACGCAGTGTGCTGGTGGCCATGATCGTGTGGCCGACGACCACGCCGACCAATGACACGATCCGGATGACGTCGATGGCCCGATCTCGCGTTACCGGTGTGCTCGCCTCGACCTCGGTCGGGCTGGGGAACAGTGCGGCAACTGTCATGCCGCAAATCTAGGCCGCAACAGGCCCGAGGTTTCTGAGTAGAAGCACTCAAATGTCGGCGACGGGAGCCTGGCGGGTCTCCGATGCCGCCGACCACTGCGGCGGCAATCAGCCCGGCTAGCGACGAAAGCGCCAGTGCGACAGCGAGAATCACCATGCCGACGACCAAGATCGCGCAGCCCACCACCACTGCCCGTCGCGGTGCGCTACGCCGGGCTGCGACCTGCGCCGCCGCCGACGCGAGGAAAATCGAGGCCGCGATGGCTCCGGCCACCGCGTGGTTGTCGATACCGACGACGTCGGACAGGAATGCAGGAGCCACCGATGCGAAGAGGCCGGTGACCGCGAAGCCGGCGAACGCCGCGATCGCCGCGATGACGAACACACCTCGCACCTCCGGAGGCACCGAAAGGCGTTGAATGCCTGCGCTTCCCGTACGCGGCGACGTCTCGGACACGGTGAGCACCGCGACCGCGGCCAATACCACCAAGCCGATGTGCACGACGAACGTCAGGTGCAGAGGCTGGGGTGCGTACTGGACGAGCAGACCGGCCAACAGCGGCCCGCCGCCGAGACCTCGATGTGAAATTGTGCGATCACAGCATCGTGAGAGCTAGCTCACAGGAGGTGGGTTCCCGGCGCGGAGCGTCGTCAAACCGCCGATCTAGACTGGTGACGTGGCGAAACTGCAGCTAGTCCAGGATCCGGCGGCCGACGCTCTGCTGGACTCCAATCCGTTCGCGTTGCTGGTCGGCATGCTGCTCGATCAGCAGGTTCCGATGGAGACGGCGTTCGCCGGGCCGAAGAAGATCGCCGACCGCATCGGCGGCGTGGATGCCCGCGAGATCGCCGACTACGACCCGGAGAAGTTCGCTGCGCTGTGTTCGGAACGGCCTGCCATACACCGGTTTCCGGGATCGATGGCAACGCGGATCCAGACGCTGGCGCAGATCATCGTCGACCGTTACGACGGCGACGCCGCCGCACTCTGGGTTGCCGGCGAACCGGACGGGGCAGAGGTGCTGGGGCGGCTGAAGGAGTTGCCCGGCTTCGGCGAGCAGAAGGCGCGGATTTTCCTGGCTCTGCTGGGCAAGCAGTACGGCGTGACGCCGAGCGGCTGGCGTGCGGCGGCGGGCGAATACGGCAAGGCGGGCAGCCATCTTTCGGTGGCCGACGTCGTTGACCGCGGGACGCTGGAGAAGGTGCGCTCGTACAAGAAGCAGATGAAGGCGGCGAGAGCGGCTAAAAGCTAGCGACGGCTACAGCGGCTCTCCGTCGAAACGCTCGTTGGTGGCGAACTCGGCGACGGGACGTCGTAGAGTTCCATGCCGCCATCTTGACCGACTCGGCTGTGGGATCGTGAAGAGATGAAGACACACCTGAACTGCCCCTGCGGCGAGTCGATCACCGGTAAGGACGAGGACGACCTCGTCGAGAAGGCGCAAGCACACCTGTCCGAGGCGCATCCCGGCCGCGATTACGACCGGGACGCGATCCTCTTCATGGCCTACTGAGGTAGGTCAGGGCACCACCGTCGAGCCGATGGTGGGCATGAACTGACACTGCTTATCGGCGGTGGTCACCTGGCCGAAGATCGTCGATATGACGCTGCCCGAACCGGTGTCGACGATTGCCGACAGCGTCGTCGGGCCCGCCGGATTGATGTCCGGGTGCGGCTTGAGCGTCGCGCTGCCCGACTTGCCGGTGCTCAGATTGACCCATGTGACGTTCAGCGGCAGCCGCTGCTCTGCTGCCGGACCCGGCGTGCCGACCGCCGTGAACACGTAGGCGGTCTGGCTGGGGCGGGGGCCGGGGGCCGGAATCTTGGCGGGCCCGGCCACCGAAATGGCGGTCGCCAGCACGGTGCCGCCGTCCGGCAGGCACCCGTTGCTGATCGACGGGTACATGAAGTCCTGGGTCGGCGGGGCGTCCGGACCGAACCCCGGATTCGCCGTCGCCTCCGGCGCCGGTGGTGCGGCCTCAGCCACAGGCACGGAAACAGGTACGGCTTCTGGTGCCGGGGCGGGTGCCGCCTCGGGCGCCGGGGCGAGCGCCACCTCGGGTGCGGGTGCGGGGAGGGCTTCGGTAACCGGTCCAACGGCGTGGGCAGGGTCGACGCCCGCGGGCAGGTGCGCTTCGGTGCCCGGTGCTGCGCCCGGTGCGGGAACGTGCGCGACGGGTTGGGCGACGAACTCGTTGACCGCCGTCGCCAAATTCCTCGAGTCCGCCGGCGCCGCCGAGTTGCCGGTGAACGCCGCCGCGGCCGCCATCAACATCGACGCCGCGTTGTATGGATCGGCGGCCGCCTGCTGAATCACCGGGCTGAGGCCTGCTATCGCCGACATGCCCGGCGCCTGCGCCGCATCGATCGGCAGCGGCGACGCCGGGTCGGCGTTGGCGGTAGCCGTCAGACCCAACAGCATCGCTGCCGACGAGCCGACCGCGACGGCGGCGTTGGCGAACAGCTTGCGGTTCGGTGACATGGTTCTCCCAAGGCTCGAAGGTGTGTGGCTGTCTTCAGGGGTCACGGCAGGGCGCTGAGCACCGTCGTCGGCACGAGGCCCGCCGGACCCGGCAGGACGGGTGCCGCCGCCGCAAGAGGTGCCGCGGCGGCGGGCGCCGCGAGAGGTGCCGCAGCGCGGGCGCCAGAGGTGCCGCAGCCGCAAGAGGTGCAAGAGGTGCAAGAGGTGCAGCGGCGGCGATGGGTGCGGTGGCTGCCGCAGCGGGTGCCGTCGCCGCAGGGGCAGTCAGGCCTGGCAGGGAAAGTCCGCTCGGAAGCAACTGAGCCAGCCCTGCCGCGTTGGAAAGCGGCGCAGGCAGCGCCGATGCGAGCGACGAAATCGCGTTGCCCGGAGCGGCCGCCGGGCTGGCAACGGGAGCAGCAGCGGGAGCAGCAGGAGCCGCAGCGGCCGGAAGCGCGGCGGGCACCTCGGGCAGGGTCAACGAGGCGGTGGCGCCGGGCGCAGGCGTGGCCGGAGCAGCTGCCGGGGCGGCGGTGCCGGACATGGCCGTCGCGATGGTCTGTATCAGCTGCGGCGCGGCGGAACCCACGGTCGACAGTTGGCTGAGCAGCTGGGCGCCGGGGTTCACCGGCGGGGCCGGCGGCGCCGGGTTGGCGGAGGCCGTCCCGCTGAGTGCCAGGGCTGAGACCGCGCCCGCGGCGGCGATCATGGTCGAAACAAGCAGTTTCCGGGTGCGGTACATGGTTCTCCCAATCGTTGGACGGCGAAGTGCCTGAGGCCGAAGCTAGACCGTTACTGGTGTGACTCAAGTGACACGTGTGGCGTTTATGCAACCGTTACGGATGCGACGGCTTTCGGTGACCCGATCGCTAGAGTCGGTCGAATAGAAGCCACACCCGCCACGGCACCGACAGTCCCGCGGCTGCCAGCGCGATTGGCGGTCGCGGCGCCGTTGCTGCTGTTGGTCAGCATCGCCGCGCGGTTGGCGTGGACCTACCTGGTGCCCAACGGCGCGAACTTCGTCGACCTGCACGTCTACGTCGGCGGCGCGGGCACGTTGGGGGAGCGCGGAACGCTCTACGACTACGTCTATGCCGACCAGACGCCGGATTTCCCGCTGCCGTTCACTTATCCGCCGTTCGCGGCCGTCGTCTTCTACCCGCTGCACCTGTTGCCGTTCGGCCTCGTCGCGCTCGCGTGGCAATTGGGCATCGTCGCCGCGCTCTACGGCGTGGTGCGTATCAGCCAACGCCTCCTGCCGGTGGACGACGAGTTCGCGGGCAGCAGGCGCGTCGCGATGCTGTGGACCGCCGTCGGCATCTGGCTCGAACCGTTGCGCAGCACCTTCGACTACGGCCAGATCAATGTGCTGCTGGTGCTGGCCGTGCTGTACGCGGTCTACAACACGCGATGGTGGGTGTCCGGGCTGCTGGTCGGGCTGGCGGCCGGGGTGAAGCTGACGCCGGCGGTCGGCGGGCTGTACTTCCTCGGTGTGCGCCGATGGGCCACCGTGGTGTTCTCGGCGGTGGTGTTCTTCGCGACGATCGGCGTATCCGCATTGGTGGTCGGCGACCAGACCCGCTACTACTTCACCGAGCTGCTCGGCGACGCCGGCCGGGTCGGACCGATCGGAACCTCGTTCAACCAGTCCTGGCGCGGCGGTATCTCGCGGATCCTGGGCCACGACGCCGGCTACGGACCACTCGTGGTGGCGGCGATCGTCCTCACCGCCGTAGTGGCGTTACTGGCGTGGCGTGCCGTGGGCACGAGCGACCGGCTGGGCGGAATCGTGGTCGTGCAGCTGTTCGGACTGCTGCTGTCCCCGATTTCGTGGACCCACCACTGGGTGTGGGTGCTGCCGTTGATGATCTGGCTGCTGCACGGGCCACTGCGACGGCGACTCGGCGCGCGAATCCTGGGCTGGGGCTGGCTGGCGCTGACGATCGTGGGTGTGCCGTGGCTGCTCAGCTTCGCCCAGCCCACCATCTGGGAGATCAGCCGGCCCTGGTACCTGGCGTGGGCCGGGCTGGTCTACATCGTTGCGACGTTGGCGACGCTTGCGTGGATCGCCACTAGTCGACGATCGCGTTTATCTCCCGAGCCATCGCCAGATCGTTCTTCGTGATCCCGCCTTCGGAATGTGTGACCAATGCGAAAGTCACTGTCCGCCAACGGATATCGATGTCGGGATGGTGGTCGGCCTCCTCGGCCTTGTTGGCCACCTGCTGCACCGCCTTGATGCCGTCGAGGAAGGCGGGGAACTTGATCGATCGGCGTAGAGCTCCTTCGCTGCGCTCCCAGCCGTTGAGGTCGGGCAGTGCGGCGTCCACTTGTTCGTCCGTTAACACAGCCATATCGCCCAACCCTAGCCGCGCGGGCGCGATAATCACCGTGGGACGGGCCTACAGAAGGAAGTGTGCGATGAAGAAGTTTGCAGCAGCGCTATTTGCAGTCACGGCGGCGGCGGTCGCGCCGATCGTCGCGGCGCCGGTGGCGCAGGGTGATATATGCGCCAGCGCGCACGGCCGCCATGTCGGGGTGGGCGGCTGCACCAACGTCGCCGGTGACGTGGCCGCCGTGGCCATCGCGTCGTCGCTGACGCCGTACGTCCCGGGCGAGGTGCCGTGCTACACGGTTGAGGGTCAGCCCTACTACACCCCTCCTGGCCAACCCTGCTGACAGTTGAACCGCTGACAACTGCTCGATGAGTCGCGGTACCGTCAGCCGCGATGCCAAACCAGATCGTCGTGGCGGGCGCGCTCATCGCGGGTGCGGCGCTGCTCGTGGCGCAGCGTGACCGGCCGCCGGAGTTGGCGGGCCTGTGGGAGCTGCCCGGCGGCAAGGTCGCGCCGGGGGAGAGCGACGCTGCCGGGCTGGCACGTGAACTGCACGAGGAGCTCGGTGTCGAAGTGACGGTCGGCGACCGGCTGGGCGGCGACGTCGCGCTGAACGAGACGATGACGCTGCGCGCCTACCGAGTCACTCAGACCGGCGGCGCCCTGCGGCCCAACGACCATCGCGCGTTGCGCTGGGTGACCGCCGACGAGTTGACGAGCCTGCCGTGGGTGCCCGCGGACCGGGCGTGGCTGGGCGAGTTGGCCGAGGCGCTCTGCGAGATCGTCGTTAGCGAGGAGAAGTTCGAGTAACGGGCACGCCAACGTCGATCTCGCGAAGTGTCTCGGCGTCTATCCTCGCCATCCGCGGGCGATCAGCACGGCCCTGGCCCGCGCCACGTTCTCCATGAACGAAATCTGCCAACGGCCACCGACACATCCGTGAGATCGACGTTATCGAGGAGAAGTTCGAGTGGCGGGCACGCCAACGTCGATCTCGCGAACGACCGAATCTGATCAGGACTTTGTGGCCCGCTTGAACACCTTCGTCAGCTGGTTTGAGGTCGGCAAGCTTGGCTGGCTTCAAGTGACGGGCATCTCTGGTTTTCGTGATCGGCCGACCGCACTGAGACAATCGCGACGTGGATTTCCGGAATGTCGCCATCGTGGCACACGTCGACCATGGGAAGACGACCCTGGTCGATGCCATGCTGCGGCAATCAGGGGCGCTGACCCATCGCGGCGACGACGCGATCGAACGCCTGATGGACTCCGGTGACCTCGAGAAGGAAAAGGGCATCACGATCCTGGCCAAGAACACCGCGGTGCACCGTCAGCACCCCGACGGCAGCATGACGGTGATCAACGTCATCGACACCCCGGGACACGCAGACTTCGGCGGCGAGGTCGAACGCGGGCTGTCTATGGTCGACGGAGTGCTGCTTCTGGTCGACGCGTCCGAGGGCCCGCTGCCGCAGACCCGCTTCGTGCTTCGCAAGGCCCTTGCCGCACATCTGCCGGTCATCCTTGTGGTCAACAAGACGGACCGGCCCGACGCGCGTATCGCTGAGGTCGTCTCGGAGAGCCACGATCTGCTGCTCGACGTGGCGTCGGATCTCGACGAGGAGGCTCAGAAGGCCGCCGAGGACGCACTCGGATTGCCGACGCTGTACGCGTCGGGCCGCGCGGGCATTGCCAGCACCAGCGAGCCCGCCAATGGCGAGAACCCCGACGGCGAGAACCTCGACCCCCTGTTCGACGTGCTGCAGGAGCACATCCCGCCGCCGCAGGGTGACCCCGAGGCACCGCTGCAGGCGCTGGTGACCAACCTCGACGCGTCGGCGTTCCTCGGCAGGCTCGCGCTGATCCGCATCTACAAGGGCCGGATCCGCAAGGGCCAACAGGTCGCCTGGATGCGCGAGGTCGACGGCCATCCCGTCATCACCAACGCCAAGATCACCGAACTGCTGGTCACCGAGGGCGTGGACCGAACTTCCACGGACGAGGCCATCGCCGGGGACATCGTGGCCGTCGCGGGTCTGCCCGAGATCATGATCGGCGACACGCTGGCCGACACCGAACACGCGCACGCGCTGCCGCGGATCACCGTCGACGAGCCCGCGATCTCGGTCACGATCGGCACCAACACCTCACCGCTGGCGGGCAAGGTGTCCGGGCACAAGCTGACCGCCCGGATGGTTAAGTCGCGGCTGGACACCGAGCTCGTCGGCAACGTGTCGATCAAGGTCGTCGACATCGACCGCCCCGACGCCTGGGAGGTGCAGGGCCGCGGCGAGCTGGCGCTTGCCGTCCTCGTCGAGCAGATGCGCCGCGAGGGTTTCGAGCTGACCGTCGGGAAGCCGCAGGTGGTCACGCGGACCATCGACGGCAAGCTGCATGAGCCTTTCGAAGCCATGACCATCGACTGCCCCGAGGAATACGTCGGGGCGATCACGCAACTGATGGCCGGGCGCAAGGGCCGGATAGAGGAGATGACCAACCACGCGGCGGGCTGGGTCCGAATGGACTTCATCGTGCCCAGCCGCGGGCTGATCGGCTTCCGCACCGACTTCCTCACCGATGACGCGGGGCACCGGCATCGCCAACGCGGTGTTCGACGGCTATCGGCCGTGGGCGGGGGAGATCCGCTCGCGGCACTCCGGCTCGCTGGTGTCCGACCGGACCGGCACTATCACCCCGTTCGCGCTCATCCAACTGGCCGACCGCGGCCAGCTTCTTCGTCGAGCCCGGCGAAGACACCTACGAGGGTCAGGTCGTCGGCATCAACCCGCGCCCAGAGGATCTCGACATCAACGTCACCCGGGAGAAGAAGCTGACCAACATGCGGTCCTCGACCGCCGACGTCATCGAGACGCTGGCCAAGCCGATCGAGCTCGACCTGGAACGCGCGATGGAGTTCTGCGCCACCGACGAGTGCGTGGAGGTGACGCCGGAAATCGTGCGGGTGCGCAAGGTCGAGCTGGACGCCACCACCCGGGCCCGCAGCAAGGCCCGGGCGAAAGCGCGCGGCTGACGATCGACCGCAGGCACCGCCGAGTGTTTCACGCTCGCGGCTACCGACCGTTGCGACGGCCGCTGATCAGATCCTTGATTTCGGTGAGCTGCTCATCGACCGAGCGGAAGTTGCCCCGGGTCTCCTGGCGGAAGTCGGCCAAACCGGTCTCCAGCGCACCCAGCCGGTGGCCATGATCGGCCAGCGTCGTCGTATGCTCACGCAACGTCTCGGCCATCTCGCGCTGGTTAGCGCCGAGCGCGTTGGCCGCGGCCAAAACCGCGCGGTAGTCGGCTTGGAAAGCTTCCAGCGCCGCAACCCGGGCTTCCAGGTCTTCCAGAGTGGCCACCGCACCATCCTATTGGCCGTGCAGCCACCCGGGAGCGCCAATCCACAGAGGCGGCTTGCGACCGGGGTGCCCGACGGCGTGTCGATACCCTGAGTAGCGTGCCGCCCCCCACGCCACGTTCGCGCGACGATCGGCGTGCTGATCTCCGCGCTGATGCTCATGACGTCGTCCTGCACCGCTAGCCCGCCGCCCGCGCCGCAGAGCACCGACACCACCGAGACCACGCCGCCGCCGCCGCCGAAGGCGACGCAGATCATCATGGCCATCGACACGATCGGTCCGGGCTTCAACTCCCACCTGCTGTCCGATCAGTCGCCGGTGAACGCGGCCATCAGCTCGCTGGTCCTTCCCAGTTCGTTCCGCCCTGTCCCGGATCCGGCGACGCCGACGGGCTCGCGATGGGTGCTCGACCCGACGTTGTTGGTGTCCGCTGAGGTGACGACCGACAACCCGTTCACCGTCACCTACAAGATCCGTCCGGAAGCGCAGTGGACCGACAACGCGCCGATCGCCGCGGACGACTACTGGTATCTGTGGCGGCAGATGGTCAGTCAGCCCGGCGTCGTCGACCCCGCCGGCTACGACCTCATCACCGGCGTCCAGTCCATCGAGGGCGGCAAGACGGCGGTGGTGACGTTCTCGCAGCCGTATCCCGCCTGGCGAGAACTCTTCAACGACATCCTGCCCGCGCACATCGTCAAGGACGTGCCGGGCGGTTTCGCGGCCGGGCTGGCCCGCGCACTACCCGTGACCGGTGGCCGATTCCGGGTCGAGAACATCGACCCGCAGCGCGACGAAATCCTGTTGGCGCGCAACGACAGATACTGGGGTACGCCCGCGAAGCCCGACCAGTTGTTGTTCCGGCGGGCGGGAGCGACTGCCGCGCTTGCGGATTCGATGCGCAACGGCGACACACAGGTCGCCCAGGTGCACGGCGGCGCGGCGGCCTTCGCGCAACTGTCGGCCATTCCCGATGTGCGCACGGCGCGGATCGTCACGCCACGGGCCATGCAGCTGACCCTGCGGGCGCAGCAGCCCAAGCTGGCCGATTCCCAAGTGCGCAAGGCGATTCTGGGTCTGCTCGATGTCGACCTGCTCGCCGCGGTGGGCGCCGGCAGCGACAACACCGTGACGCTCGCGCAGGCGCAGGTGCGCTCACCGTCGCGACCCCGGGTATGTGCCGACCGCACCGCCGGCGTTGACCAAGGCGGCCGCGCTCCAGTTGTTGACCAACAGTGGCTACGAGATGTCGTCCGTCGAGACGGCGGCGCCGCCCACCCCCGGCGCCCCGGCGCCGGACAACAACCGCGCGCGTATCACCAAAGACGGCGAGCCGCTGACCCTGGTGCTCGGCGTGGCCGCCAACGACCCCACGTCGGTGGCGGTGGCCAACACCGCTGCCGACGAGTTGCGCAACGTCGGGATCGGTGCGTCGGTGCTGGGGCTGGACCCGGTGGCGCTCTACGGCGAGGCGATCACACAGAACCGGGTCGATGCGATCGTCGGCTGGCATCAGGCCGGCGGCGACCTCGCCACCGCGCTGGCCTCCCGCTACGGCTGCCGAGCGCTGGAGGCGACGGCGGTGTCGACCACCACTCCCGGTAGGCCCACGACGACACCGCCGTCACCGACTCCGAGCACCCCGACCCCGCCGCCCACGACCGGCACCACGACGCCGACACCGACCACGAGAATCCCGGCGCCGGAGTCCGATGAGCTCATCCAGGCTCCCAGTAACCTCACCGGGATCTGCGACCGGAGCATCCAGCCCAAGATCGACGCAGCGCTGCGGGGCGCCGAGAACATCGGCGAGGTGATCGACGCGGTCGAGCCTCGGCTGTGGAACATGTCGACGGTCCTGCCGATCCTGCAGGACACGACGATCGTCGGGGCCGGTCCCCGCGTTCAGAACGTCAGCTTGTCCGGCGCGGTGCCGGTGGGCATCGTCGGCGACGCGGCCGAGTGGGCCAAGGAACCGCAATAGGCGCAACGGAATCGGACGCCGGTCAGTGAGGATCGATTTCCTTGGGGTCAATCGGATCGCTGACATTTTTGGTCGCGTTTTCGCGCCGCTCGATGAGCAGCCGCAGGCAATGTGCGATGACGGCGGCGACGAGGAATGGCGCGAGTAACCACCAGGGCGGCCGCGCCAACTCCCAAACGAAGATCGCCGCCCATACCGGTGCCCGCTGGGTAATCGCGAGAACACCGGCGGCACACGTCAGCGACACGGCCGGAACGCTGACCGCGTGTTCGGTCCAGGTGTTGATCGCCAGTGCCACAACGGATCCCATCGCGGCACCAGTCGCGAGCGCGGGAGTGAGCATGCCGCCGACCGCGCCGGCGCGCAGGAACACCGCGGTGAGAAGGGGCTTGAGAAACAGGATCACGACGGCCGCGCCCAACGTCAGGCCGCTGTTGAGGCTCACCGTCAGAATGCTCTTGCCGTTACCGGGCAACTCCGGGTACCGAATGGAGCAGATGCCGATCAGCAGTCCCGCGGCGGCGATAGCGGGTATCAGGACCCAGGACTTCGCGAGAGTGGCCGGCCGTGCCCGAGCCATAATGCGGTTGAACGCCAATCCCACACCGAGCGCCAGCGGCGCCAGGATTATCGCGAAAGCTGCGAGCAGATAAGACAATTGGGGGTTCAGCCAGTCCAGCGGTGGGGCTTCGTGAGTGACCGGCGACGCGACGGCGACGGCGAGGCTCGAGGTGATCAGGGCGGTGCCGACAGCACGAGGGTGCCAGGTTTTCAGCATGATCGCGGTCGCGAACAAAGCACCACCCACCGGAACGCTGTAGACCGCGGCCAATCCGGCTCCGGCCGCGCAGGCGAGCAGAATCTCGCGGTCCCGCTCGGTCAGCGACCATCGCGATATGCCGAGATCGCCTAGGGCTGCGGCGAATTGGCGGGGCGCGCCCTCACGACCCAGTGATGCCCCCGAGCCGACGATGAGCACTTGTAGCGCCGCGTCGAGCGATAACGTCAGCCGGGGGATGGGCCGGTGGTTGGCGATGGTGTCGGCCAGCGGCGGTACCTCGGTGCGTCGGCGCAGCATCCACCAGCCGAACCCGGCGAGCGCTCCGCCGATCATCGGGCCCACCGCGCGTCGCACCGGGCTGCTGCCGGTGACGCCGGAGAGCAGCGTTCCGAACGAGTAGTGGTAGGTCAGGTGCTCGACGGCGCGCAGAAGCAGCGTCGTGCACAGACCAGCGACCCCGGCCAAGAGTCCGACAACGACGATGCCGCAGCAGAACTCCAGGGTGCGCCGATTCACGCAGTGAATCTATGTGCGACGGGCCCACTCCTCCATTGAAATGGGCCCGCTCGCATCGAATCGATCTAGCCGGCGCTGCTGGTTCTATTCGGGCTTGGCCTCGGTCTCGGACTCGCTTTCGTCGTCATCCCTGTCGAAGCCGCTGGTGATGCGTTTGACCAGATCGCGGACGGGGGTCTTTCCAAGACCGGGCCGGTGCTTGACGGCGGTTCCACCTTCATCGCCCACCGCATTGCCTTCAACCTGCTCATCCTTGTCGCCCCGATCGAGCGGGTTGACCTTAAGGACGTTAAGCAGCGGGCGGTTCTTCTTGGGGAGAACCTCCGGGCCGTCGGCCGGATCGGGCAGGACCGCGTCCCGAACATCACGAACGAGTTCTCTGATGGGACCCTTGCGCTCGGCCGGGGCCTCTACCTTCTCATCGCCCCCTCTGGACATTGTTAACTAGCGAAGTTGTCAGTTGCATCCCGATCCCAGATTTGGACCCCGATTTCGTCGCGACACACCCGTGCCCGGCAACGCGTTGCCTAGTCGGCAGCTACTTTGCCACCAGCGTCCAGTTATGGGTTCGCCCCCGCTGCCGGTTCGTGTGACCACTAACCTCGATTCCCGGGTGGGGTAGGGGTCGGCGACCCGAGTCGGCCTGTGTGGCCGGGATGTGCCGCGTTTCTGCTGGTAGACGGCTTGCTTGGGCAGCCCCAGTTCGGCATGGACCTCAATAGATTTACCAGAACCAGCGCGTTTTGGCTGTGGAGCTATATCCCGCAGCCGGTGATCGCCGGTTATGGATCACATGCATGTAATTCGTTACAGCACAGGAAACGTGCTCCGCGTGGCGCACGGACCGGGCACAGATATAGCTCTAACATATGTGTGTGTTGTTCAAGGAAACTAGTTGAGGGCCGGGGCGGAGTATTTCACCCAACCCGGCGGCGCGGGCCAGCGCCGCTACGAGGCGCTGCGCGCCTACTTCGTCGAGGACGCCACTGCCGCCGAGATCGCCGACCGGTACGGCTACTCCACCGCTTCGGTGCATCAGATGGCCACCCTGCTGCGCACCGGCAAGCTCGCGCCGTTCACCGAGGCCAAGCCCGGCCCGAAGGGCCCGCGCAAGGCCAGCGCCGTGGTGCGGGAGAAGGTGCTTGCACTGCGTGCGGGCGGGCGCAGCGTCGGCGAGATCGCCGCCGTGCTGGCCGAGCAGGGCACGCCGATCTCGGCGCAGACGGTGTGGCAGATTCTCGACGAGGCCGGGCTGCCCCGGCTGGACCGCCGCGACAACACTCGCCGCGGCAGCCCCGCGAAACTGGAGCCGGTCAAGGCAGGGCCGCAACCGCACTGGCCGGCCGGCGAGACCATCGGCTGCCCGCACGCCGGGCTCTTGCTGTTGTTTCCGGCCATGGCCGAGTTGGGCCTGCACGATCTGGTCGCGCAGGCCGGCTACCCGTCCACCACCGCGATCACCGCCTGGCAGTCGATCGGCACGCTGCTGTTGGCCAAGTGCGCGCGTCGGCACCGCGCCCACCACATCGACGCGCTTACCGACGACGCCGGGCTCGCGCACGCGCTCGGGCTGACCGCGCTGCCCAAGGCCACCCACGCCGGCTCCTACTCCTACCGGGTGCGCCGCGAATCCAACACCAAACTGCTCACCGGCCTGGTCGGCCGCGCTGCGCGCGATCGGAATGGCCAGCGGGACAGAAGGGTTCAACCTCGACTTCCACGCCATCCGCCACCACGGTGAGGACACCGTGCTGGAGAAACACTACGTGCCGGCCGCTCGCAGCGCACCCGCGCCGTGCTCACCTTCTTCGCCCAAGACCACGCCAGCACCGAAATGGTCTACGCCAACGCTGAACTCACCAAAACCGAGCAGGCCCGCGAGATCCTCGCCTTCGCCGACTACTGGCATGCCGCCACCGGCGAAGACCCCGGGCTGCTCGTGTTCGACTCGCAGCTCACCACCTACACCGTGCTGGACGAACTCACCGCACGCGGCATCGGCTGGCTCACCCTGCGTGAACGCGGCAGAACCGAAATCGACCGGCTTCAAGCACTTCCCGCCACCGAGTGGAAGACCGTGCGCGATCACCGCCCGGACGCTACCGCGACCCGAGATCCACGACGAGCTGATCACGATCAAAGGCATCGACGCACCCGTGCGCCAACTCGCCGTGCGCAACATCGGCCGCGAGCACCCCACGACTGCTGATCACCAACGACCTCGACCACCACCAAGCACCTGTTCGCCCGCTACGCCGAACGCATGACCATCGAAAACGAACTCGACGCCTACATTTCCGGCTTCCACCTCGACGCGCTGTCCTCAGGCGTCCCGCTCAACGTCGACCTCGACACCACCCTTACCGTCGTCGCCGGCAACCTCTACCGCCTCCTCGCCCGCAACTCCCCCGCTACGAGACCGCGACCCCCGACACATCTGGCGCCACTTCCTCGACGACGACGGCACCATCCACGTCACCGACAACGCGTCACCTGCGAGCTGAACCTCCGCAGCTACCACCCCCAACTCATCGACGCCGGCTACGCCGACACCAAAACCCCGATCCCCTGGTGGAACAACCGAACCCTGCAGTTCACATTCCCACCCCGATGAACCGCCGACCTACCGAAAACCTCAACACAATTACCGCACCGGGAATCGAGGCCCGTTTTCCGCACCGATCGAGCGTAGGGTCTGGTCGGTGCCGCGCGAGGGTTGATTGGCAGATCGTGGTTGATGCCTTGTGGGAGTTGAATATTCGCCTGCGGTGGCAGTGGCGGCCGTGCCGCTGCAGTGTCGACAAGGAGCAGGTCTGTAGGGCCAACTGGTGTGTCCCGACATCCGGCAGGACACGGCAAATTACATGCTTGTAATGCGATGTCGGCTGCGATAATGTAGGGCCAACTCAGAGGTGGGGTGTGGGTTGGCATGTACGTGAAACGACACGCGGTGATCAAGGGCGGCAAACGGTATGTCTACCTGCGGCTGGTACGCGCGTATCGGGACGCCGACGGACGGGTGCGTCATGAGGTGCTGCGCACTCTGGGCCGCGAGGACGAGCTCAAGGCGTCGGGCCAACTGGACCAGTTGGCGGCCTCGTTCGCCCGGCTCGACCCGCCGCCGGCCGGTACCCGCCGCCACGTCGGGCCGCTGCTGCTGGTGCACCACTACCTGCACCGGCTGGGCCTGGTCGAGGTGGTCGACGCGGCCGCACCGATGCGGGGGCGAGCCATGCTGACCCACGGGGAAGTGATCGCCGCGTTGGTGGCCAACCGGCTGTGCGCGCCGGCGCCGCTGTACGACATCGCGGGCTGGGCGTCCTCGGCGGCGATGGCCGAATTGTTCGCCGTCCCAGCGGGATTGCTCAACGACGACCGGCTCGGCCGGGCGTTGGAGGCGCTGACCCCGGTGGCCGAGCAGGTCCGCGGCGAGCTCGCCCTGGCGGCCGCGTCTCGCTGCTCGGCGGACCTGTCGCGGCTGCACCTGGACATGACCGCGGTCCGGTTCACCGGCGGCTACACCGGCTCCGCGCTGGTCGCCAAGGGGTGGGCGGCCGACCGCACCATCGGCCGGCAGGTCAAGACCATGCAGGTGTCCACCCGCGCCGGGGTGCCGGTCTACTACCGGCCGCATCCGGGGGCGTCCAACGAGGTGCCGTGCTTTACCGACACCCTCGAGCGCATCCGTGAGCTGGCCCCGCCCGGCGTGGTCTGCGTCATCGACTCCGGGTTCGGGCACCTCAGCAAGCTGTGCGCCGCCGACAACGCCGGGCTGCAGTTCGTGGTGCCGCTGCGCGCAGACACAGGCTGGGCGGGCTGGTTTGGCGCGGACGTGCCCGACGGGCTGGCCGCGCTGCCCACCCTGCAGCACTGCCCGCAACGCGAACAACGACTGCCCGAGCACGACCGCACCGTGTGGAAAGGCGTGCTGCGCCAACGCGACATCGCCGACGACGACACCGGCGCCACCCACCGGCTACGCATCGCCTACATCTGGTCATCCGAAGAGGCCGCCTCCGTCGCCGAGGCCCGCGAACGCGCCCTGGCCAGCGCCGAAGACGCGCTCGCCCGCATCCGCAACGGCCTCGGCGGGCGCTACTACAAGACCAAAAAGCAGGTCGACGACCGGGTCGCCAAGATCATCGGACACCGCATCGCCGACCTGATCACCGTCACCACCGGCATCGACGACCAGGACAAACCCACCATCGCCTGGCACCGCAACCCCGACGCCATCACCAGCGCCTCGGCGCTGGACGGGCTCTACGCCCTGGCCACCAACCTGTCCGACCCACCCCAGCGCACACTGACTGCGCTCGACGTGCTCGACGTCTACAAAGACCAGTGGATCGTCGAACAACGCCACCGCGACCTCAAACAAACCCTGCACGTGCGGCCGATCTTCCTGCACAACGACGACCGCATCCAAGCCCTCATCGCCGTCATCGGCATCGCCCTGCTCGTCTACGGCCTCATCGAGGCCGACCTACGCGCCGTTCTCGGCCCCGACACCCCACTGCCCGGCATCCTGCCCGAGCACCGCGACGCCGTGCCCACCGCCCGCGCCGTGCTCGCCGCCTTCACCGACCTACACGCCACCTACACCAACGGTGGGCTCGTCCTCGACCGGCTCACCACCGTCCAACGACTCATCCTCGCCCACCTCGACATCCCCCTACCATGGCCCGAAACACACAGCACCCCAACAACATCCAAAACCACAAACCTTAACCTCCAACTATGCGGAAAACGGGCCTAGGCGTCCTGCAGCGCCGCCAGGCACGCGGCGCCCAATGCCGCCGGGTCGGCACCGATCTCGTCGAGCGTGACCGTCCGCAACGCCGCGCGAGGCGCGGCCGTCACCCACTCCACAGCTATCTCCACCGGATGCACCGGGTCGTCGACCGCGCCGGCCACGCCCATCGGGACCGCGAGCCGCTCCAGCTCCGGACAGGTCGGGGCCACATACCCGGCGGCCTCGTCCATCGCGTCGGGAAGCGCTGGCCACTGACCGACCCAGGAGCGGGTGAGCTCCTCGGCAAGCCACTGCGGGCTCGACGCGCGCATCTGGACCGTCGCGGCGACCAGGCCGTCGCGTCTCAGCGCCAGCGCCGACTGCCGGGCTGCCAGCGCCGCCGCCGCGCCCTCGGGCGAGCCCGTCCACGCCGGTAACGCGGCCAGCACCGCGACCGCGCGGTCCGGATGCGCCAGCGCCCACGCGACCGCGACCGCGGCGCCGATCGACACGCCACCCACAACGATTGGCTTGTCGGCGGCGGCGTTGTCAAGCTGTGCGACATACCCCGCGATCAATCCGCCAGGACGGGGCACTGCCGCCACCACCGCCGCGCCGGCATCGTGCAAAGCCGGCGAAAACGCGCGGTAGACGTAGTCGTCGTCGGACCCTGTACCGGGCAGCAACACCGCGCAGACTCCACCTAAGTCGACAGCCACGACATGATCCTGCTCCCTGTGCTGTACGACACGCACAGCAACGCCGACGCCACATGGCACGACGACCCCAACAGGTCTACCGTTGCGGATGCAGAGTTGCATACACACAGACGTGTCAGGAGTTGGTCATGGCTACGGCCGATGGAATACTGCGCCGGCTCACCCGTCGGCTGACCGAAGACCCTGAGCAACGTGACGCCGAAGAGTTGACCGACGAGGCCGCGAGTACCGGCGCACAGCGGGCCATCGACTGTCAGCGCGGCCAGGAAGTCACGATGGTCGGCACACTGCGCAGCGTCGAGGCCAACGCGAAGGGGTGCGCGGGCGGCGTCAAGGCCGAACTGTTCGACGGCACCGACGCGGTCACCCTGGTCTGGCTCGGCCAGCGGCGCATCGCGGGTATCGAGCCCGGCCGCACGCTTCGGGTGCATGGGCGCCTCGGCAAGCTGGAGAACGGAGCCAAGGCGATCTACAACCCGCACTACGAGATTCAGCGCTGACCGCTTTGTGATCGCCGGAGACCTGTGACCGACAAACGCAGCGTCCCGCGTGAGCTGCTCGACCAGATGGGCGGCATCAGCGGGCTCATCTATTCGTCGTTGCCCGTGGTGGTGTTCGTCCCGATTTCTACGGCGTTCGGGCTGATTCCTGCGATCGTGTCCGCGCTGGCGGTGGCGGCGCTGGTCCTGGTGTGGCGGCTGTGGCGGCGCGAGACGGTACAACCCGCGGTGTCGGGCTTTGTGGGTGTGGGCGTTTGTGCGGTCATCGCCTACGTGGTGGGGCAGAGCAAAGGCTGATTTCCTGCTCGGGATTTGGGGTTCGCTGCTCTGGGCCGCCGTGTTCGCCGGCTCGGTTCTGGTTCGGCGGCCGATCGTCGGCTACATCTGGGGGTTCATCAAGGAACACGACTCCAGCTGGCGCCGGGTGCGAAAAGCCGTCTGGGCCTACGACGTTGCGACACTGATCTGGGTGGTCGTGTTCCTCTCGCGGTTCTTGGTCCAGCGCTACCTGTACGACAGTGACCAGACCGGCTGGCTCGGTGTGGCCCGCATCACGATGGGCTGGCCGCTCACCGTGCTCGCCGCGTTGTCGATGTACTTCCCGATCCGGGTGGCGCAGCGTGCGGTACACGACGCCGAACACCATGCCGACGAAGCCACGGTCGACGAGGCCGCGCGATAACGGCTTCAGGTTTCGGGCAGTAGCAGTTCGCGCAGCTCATCCTCGACCTCGGTCGTCGCCACGAACAGCAGCTCGTCGCCGCCTTCTAGCGGCTCGTCGGCCTCAGGCACGATCACACGGGAGCCGCGCAGAATCGTCACCAGAGCGGCGTCGCGCGGCAGCTCCAGCTTCCGCACCGGCCTGCCGCCCCACGGCGTGTTGTCCGGCAGCGTGATCTCGACCAGGTTCGCCTCGCCCTGCTGAAACTCGATGAGCCGCACCAGGTCTCCGACCGCGACCGCCTCCTCGACCAGCGAGGCCAGCATCCTCGGCGTGGACACCGCGACGTCCACACCCCATGCGTCGTCGAACAGCCATTCGTTGCGGGGGTCGTTGACACGGGCCACCACGCGCGGCACCGCGAACTCGGTCTTGGCGAGCAGGCTCACCACGACGTTGGCTTTGTCGTCGCCGGTGGCGGCGACGACGGCGTCGTACTCCTCCAGATGCACCGACTCGAGCAGTGACAGTTCGCAAGCGTCGCCGAGGTGCCAGCGCGCGGCCGGGATCGCGTCGACATCGACGTGCTCGGGATTGCGCTCCAGCAGCATGATCTCGTGGTCGTTCTCGATCAGTTCGCGGGCGATCGAGCGACCGACGGCGCCGGCACCGGCGATGGCAACTTTCATGGACCTAGATCCTCACTGGGCGGCAGAGCGGCAATCGCCATCGCCTCGGCGATGCGGCCCGCGATGGCGGCGATGTACACCTGATCGCCGGCCTGGATCATCGTCTTCGGCTCGGGCAGCAGGCCACCGCCGAACCGGATCAAGAACGCCACCCGCGCTCCGGTGGCTGCCTCCAGATCGGTGACGCGGTGGCCGACCCAGTCCTCGTGCAGTGCGATCTCTGTCACACCGACATTGCCCGACGGGTCGCGCCATTTCGTGGTCTCGGTCTCGCGGGTGAGCACATTGAGCAACCTGTCGGTGGTCCATGGCACCGTCGCGACTGTGGGAATGCCGAGCCGTTCATACACCGCCGCGCGTTTGGCGTCGTAGATGCGGGCCACCACCCGCTCCACGCCGAAGGTCTCGCGGGCCACCCGTGCGGAGATGATGTTCGAGTTGTCCCCCGAGGACACGGCCGCGAACGCGCCGGCATCCTCGATCCCGGACCGCAGCAGCACGTCGCGGTCGAAGCCCATACCGAGCACCCGCTCCCCGGTGAACTCCGGGGAGAGCCGGTTGAACGCGGTACCGTCGCGGTCGATGATCGCCACGTCGTGGCCGATCCGCAGAGCGCGTCGGCCAGGGATGAGCCGCTCGACTCGTCCGCATCCCATCACCACGACGCGCAACTTCGGTCCTTTCGGCGGTGGCAGGCCACGGGAAAACTGTGGGCACAACGCTACAGCCACCTGCCTACTGCGAATAGTGTTGGTCCTCGTGTCCAAGCTCTCCACCGCCGCCCGGCGACTGTTTCTGGGACAACCGTTCCGCAGCGACAAGCTGGCGCACACCCTGCTGCCGAAGCGGATCGCCCTGCCGGTGTTCGCATCCGACGCGCTGTCGTCGGTGGCCTACGCGCCGGAGGAGATCTTCCTGGTGCTGTCGATCGCCGGGCTCACCGCGTACTCGATGGCGCCGTGGATCGGCATGGCAGTAGCCGCGGTGATGTTGATCGTGATCGCCAGCTACCGGCAGAACGTGCACGCCTACCCGTCCGGCGGCGGCGACTACGAGGTGGTCACCACCAACCTCGGCAAGACCGCCGGCCTGACCGTCGCCAGCGCGCTGCTGGTCGACTACGTGCTGACGGTAGCGGTGTCGATGGCGTCGGCGATGGTCCAACATCGGCTCGGCACTGCCGTTCGTCGCGCAGCACAAGACCGTGTTCGCGGTGGTGGCGATCCTGCTGTTGGCGTCGGCGAACCTTCGCGGAATACGGGAGTCCGGAACCGCTTTCGCGATTCCCACGTACGCGTTCATGATCGGCATGTACCTGATGCTGGCGTGGGGCTTCTTCCAGCTGTACGTCCTCGGAACACCGCTTCGCGCCGAGTCCGCGGGCTTCGAGTTGCACGCCGAGCACGGCGACGTCATGGGCCTGGCGTTGGTGTTTCTCGTCGCGCGGTCGTTCTCGTCCGGGTGTGCGGCGCTCACCGGCGTCGAGGCGATCAGCAACGGGGTGCCGGCCTTCCGGAAACCCAAGTGCCGCAACGCCGCGACGACATTGCTGATGCTGGGCTTGGTCGCCGTGAGCCTGTTCATGGGAATCATCCTGCTGGCGAAGGCCACCGGCGCGAAGATCGCCGAGCGGCCACTCGAACAGCTGATCGGCGCGCCGGCCGACTACCACCAGAAGACGCTGATCGTGCAACTGGCCGAATCGGTGTTCCACGATTTCCCGTTGGGCCTCTACCTGATCGCCGGTGTCACCGCGCTGATCCTGGTGCTGGCCGCCAACACCGCGTTCAACGGATTCCCGGTGCTCGGCTCGATCCTCGCGCAGGACCGGTATCTGCCACGCCAATTGCACACCCGCGGCGACCGGCTCGCGTTCTCCAACGGGATCCTGTTCCTCGCGTTCGCGGCGATGGCGTTCGTCGTCGCCTTCCGCGCCGAGGTGACCGCGCTGATCCAGCTGTACATCGTCGGCGTCTTCGTGTCGTTCACGTTGAGCCAGATCGGCATGGTGCGGCACTGGACGTGGCTGCTGCGCACCGAAGAGGACGCCGCGAGCGCCGGCACATGCAGCGCTCGCGGGTGATCAACACGGTCGGGTTCATCTGCACCGGCACGGTGCTGATCATCGTCGTGCTCACGAAGTTCGTGGCCGGCGCCTGGATCGCGATCCTGGCGATGTCGGCGTTGTTCATGCTGATGAAAATGATTCGGCGACACTACGATTCCGTCACCCGCGAGCTGGCCAAACTAGAGGCCGATCGTGGGGAGGTGGTGCTGCCCAGCCGCAACCACGCGGTGGTGCTGGTGTCCAAGCTGCACCTGCCGACGCTGCGCGCGCTGGCCTACGCGCGGGCCACCCGGCCCGACTCGCTCGAAGCCATCACGGTCAACGTCGACGACGCCGAAACGCGCGAGCTGGTGCACAAGTGGGAGGAAGCGACGTCACGGTGCCGCTGAAGGTGATCGCGTCGCCGTATCGTGAGATCACGCGCCCGGTGATCGACTACGTCAAGCGGGTGAGCCGCGAATCGCCGAGAACCGTCGTGACGGTGTTCATCCCCGAATATGTTGTCGGCCATGGTGGGAGCATGTGCTGCACAACCAGAGTGCGCTGCGCCTGAAGGGCCGGCTGCTGTTCGAACCGGGGTGATGGTGACTTCTGTTCCGTGGCAACTGAGTTCGTCGGAGCGGGTCAAGACGCTGCAGCCGCACAATGCGCCCGGTGACGCCCGCCGCGGGTTCTTGGATTGACCGTGGGGGCACCTCCCGCTAGCGGGGGACTCACGCTCACCGTCGGGCCGCCGGCCAACGGTGGCAGCTGTGTGGCGCGCCACGACGGGCGGGTGGTGTTCGTCCACTACGCGTTGCCGGGCGAGACGGTGCGTGCCCGGGTCACCGCGGACAAAGACGCGTACTGGCACGCGGTGGCCGTCGAGATCCTCGAGCCGTCGCCGGACCGCATCGAGTCGCTGTGCCCGGTCGCCGGACCGGACGGCGCGGGGTGCTGCGACCTCGCGTTCGCCGAGCCGGCGGCTTCGTGTGCTCAAGGGCCAGGTGGTGCTCAACCAGTTGCAGAAGATCGCCGGCTACACGCCGCCGGGGGAGTTGGTCGCTGAGCGGGTCGGCAGCAGTGAGGCGACGGGCTGGCGGACGCGGGTGCGGATGACCGTCGGCTTCAACGGTCTTGTGGGCTATCACCGCTATCACAGCGACGAGCTCGTCGCCGCCCCGAACTGCGGGCAGCTGCCGCCGGGGATGCTCGACGGGGTCGTCGACCATCACTTCCCGCCCCGCGCCGAGGTGCACGTGGTGATCGACGACGACGGGCAGCGGCACGTGGTGAGTGCGGGGCCGTGGGAAGGGCGAGGTCCGCGGGGCCGGGGCTTCCCGCGCCCGAACTTCCGGGTCGTCGAGGGCGACCGCGAGTCGGTGCAGCGGGTCGGCGACCGGGTCTGGCACGTCCCGGTGACCGGCTTCTGGCAGGCCCACCGCGACGCCGCCCGCGTCTACAGCGAAGCTGGCGGCCGCCTGCGCGGGCCTGGCGCCGGGCATGACGGCGTGGGACCTGTACTGCGGCGCCGGCCTGTTCGCCGCGGCGCTGGCCGATGGTGTCGGCGAAATCGGTCAGGTGCTGTCCGTCGACATGTCGCGCTCGGCGTCCACCGCGGCTCGGCGCGCGTTGTCCGACCTGCCGCAGGTCCAGGTGGTCAACGGCTCGGTGCGCAAGGTGCTCAGTGGCCTGCGGGAGCGGCCCGACGTGGTGGTGCTCGACCCGCCACGCAAAGGCGTCGGCAAAGAGGTGATCAAACTGCTCTCCGACGCCGGGACACCGCGGGTGATCCATTTCGGCTGCGAGGTCGCCTCGTTCGCCCGCGACGTGGGCCTCTACCGCGAACACGGCTTTGCTGTCGAGGAGTTGCGGGTGT
>CAWDFT010000033.1:0-305308 GCA_963801575.1 uncultured Actinomycetota bacterium | reverse complement strand
GCGCGTCGGCGTCGGGCATCGACGCAACGCCAGGCGGACGGGACGGGTGGTGCCCGCCGTGATGGTCAGCAGCAGGTCGTCGTTGTCGGGGCTCTGCGTGGCGATCATGAAGATCGTCGACCGGCCGAGGTGGGTCAGCGTGAACCGGCGGTGGGCGTGCCGCTTTCGCAGTGCGCTCGCGGGGATGTCGACCTTGCTGAGGACTTCACCCGGCCCGAGGATGTTCGCGTGGTTGCCGGTGACGAAATCGACCGCGGCGACGGTGCGTTCGGATCCGTCGGCGCCCGCAGCGTGTAGGTGGCCTCGAGCGCGACCGTCATGGTGATCATCGGGCCCGCGGGCAGCGACATGCAGATGTTGCCGCCCACAGTGGCGGAGTTCCACACCTTGAACGAGGCCAGGAAGGCCTCGCAACTGGTGGTGAACAGCGGTGCGGCCCGCCAGTCGGCCGGCGCGGAGAACGCATAGAGATCGCGGACCGTGCACATCGCGCCGATCTCGAGCCCGTCGACACTGGCCAGCAGCGTGTCCCAGCCGAGCGGCATCAGGTCGATGAGCCGCCGTAGATCAGGTTGCTGGTCGGAGAACAGCCAGGTTCCGCCCGCCAGACAGGCGTCGCCGGCGCGCCAGCCCCGCCCCGGCGGATCGGGTGGACGGCGGACGACCTCGGTGACCGTATTGATGTCCAAATCACTTCTCCCCTTGCCGACAAAGCGTGGACTGGCGCAGCGGAACCGCGACTGCAGGCTTGAGGGGTAGGCCACCCCGGTGTCCAGAAATCCGAGTTGGCGGAACTCGGATTTGTCACCAGCGTCCGGCGGCGACGTCCTCAACTGCATCGGCCGCGTGAACGGGGGTCGCCGACGCGGTGCAGTTCGTCACGAATTACGTTGAGGCGCAACCGGACCTGAATTTCCGTTGTGAGTTCTCGGAAAGCGCGACGGATCTCGGTCTTGCTCGGCGGGTCGCCGGTGAGGTCACGGCCGACCCCGAGCGTTTCGAGTTGCGTGGCATTGAGGGGTTGGTCCACGGCCTGCGGGATCGCCACCATCTGGACGCCGTACCACAGCGCCTCGGTGCACGAGCCCATCCCGGCACCGCGTCGAGCCGGTCGGGGGCCACCCTGCCGGTCGCGGTGGTCAGCCGCCAGCCGGTACCGTCCAGGGCGTCAATCGCATTGCGGTACAGGTCGATTCGGTGGGTGGTATGGAGGTCCCGAAGGTAAGCAGCGCCTGTGGGCGACGTCGCCCGCCTCGGCGGGGTCCAAGTCGCCGCGACCCTTCTCGGCGTGCGGCCGCATGACCCGCGGAATCATCACCAGGCACCGATGGGGTTCGTCGGTCACCGGCTCGAAGGTGAGCGACGTGCTCGGTTGTGAAAGCCAGTCGTCGAAGGCCGTTCGGTATTCCCGGTAGCCGGCGCTGCTGAGCATCGGCGCCAGCATCTCGGCCATGTCGTCGTGATACGTGTCCCACGCCACCAGGCCCCGGACCACTCCTTCGGTCCTCCCGGGGCGCCAGCTCGCGCACGACCGCGAGGTGGGGTGCATGTGGCCGGGGGCGGATATGCTGCGACCAGGGGCTATATGCATCCCGGCCCATTTGTCCACACCGCGCCGAGAAATAAGTTAAAGTTGAGCGGAACAGACTCAACCTTGACGGCGTTGAACTTCCCGACAAGCATTTCGCTAGACGATCGGAGGTGTCGTGGACTCGTTCAACCCGACGACCAAGACCCAGGCTGCGCTGACCGCCGCATTGCAGGCGGCGACTTCTGCGGGCAACCCGCAGGTCACGCCTGCCCACCTGGTGATGGCGCTGCTCACCCAGAACGACGGCATTGCCGCCCCCTTGCTGGAGGCCGTCGGCGTCGACCCCGCGACGATTCGCACCGAGACGCAACGCCTCACCGACCGGCTACCCAGCGCCAGCGGCGCCAGCGCGCAGCCACAACTGTCCCGTGAGTCGCTGACCGCCATCACCACGGCCCAGAACCTCGCCACCGAGATGGACGACGAGTACGTCTCGACCGAGCATCTGATGGTCGGACTGGCCACCGGCGACTCGGACGTCGCCAAGCTGCTGACCGGGCACGGCGCGTCGCCGCAGGCGCTGCGCGATGCGTTCGTCAAGGTCCGTGGCAGCGCCCGCGTCACCAGCCCCGACCCCGAGAGCAGCTACCAGGCACTGGAGAAGTACTCCACCGACCTGACCGAGCGCGCCCGGGAAGGCAAGCTCGACCCGGTCATCGGCCGCGACAACGAGATTCGCCGCGTCGTGCAGGTGCTATCCCGGCGCACCAAGAACAACCCGGTGCTGATCGGCGAGCCCGGCGTCGGCAAGACGGCGATCGTCGAGGGCCTGGCCCAGCGCATCGTCGAAGGCGACGTACCGGAAAGCCTGCGCGACAAGACCGTCGTCTCGCTCGACCTCGGTTCGATGGTCGCGGGATCGAAGTACCGCGGGGAGTTCGAGGAGCGGCTGAAGGCCGTGCTTGACGACATCAAGAACTCCGCGGGCCAGATCATCACGTTCATCGACGAGCTGCACACCATCGTGGGTGCCGGCGCCACAGGCGAGTCGTCGATGGACGCGGGCAACATGATCAAGCCGATGCTCGCCCGAGGCGAGCTGCGGCTGGTCGGCGCCACCACGCTCGACGAGTACCGCAAGTACATCGAGAAGGACGCCGCGCTGGAGCGGCGCTTCCAGCAGGTGTTCGTCGGTGAGCCGTCGGTCGAGGACACCGTCGGCATCCTGCGCGGGCTCAAGGAGCGCTACGAGGTACACCACGGTGTGCGCATCACCGATTCCGCGCTGGTTGCGGCGGCCACGCTGTCCGACCGCTACATCACGTCACGCTTCCTGCCGGACAAGGCCATCGACCTGGTCGACGAGGCCGCAGCCCGGCTGCGGATGGAGATCGACTCGCGGCCCGTCGAGATCGACGAGGTCGAGCGCCTGGTGCGTCGCCTCGAGATCGAGGAGATGGCGCTGGCCAAGGAGGAGGACGATGCCTCCAAGGATCGGCTGGAGAAGCTGCGCGCCGAACTGGCCGACAAGAAGGAACAACTCGCCGAGCTGACCACCCGCTGGCAGAACGAGAAGAGCGCCATCGACGTGGTCCGCGAGCTCAAGGAACAACTCGAGCAGTTGCGCGGCGAGGCCGACCGCGCCGAGCGCGACGGCAACCTGGAGAAGGCCGCCGAGCTGCGCTACGGCCGCATCCCCGAAGTCGAGAAGAAGCTCGACGCGGCGGTGCCGCACGCCGAGGTGCGCGAGGACGTCATGCTCAAGGAAGAGGTCGGCCCCGACGACATCGCCGACGTGGTGTCGGCCTGGACCGGCATTCCGGCCGGTCGGATGCTCGAGGGTGAGGCCGCCAAGCTGCTGCGCATGGAGGACGAGCTCGGCAAGCGTGTCGTCGGTCAGCGCAAGGCAGTTCAGGCGGTGTCGGATGCGGTGCGCCGCAGCCGGGCCGGCGTTGCCGACCCGAACCGTCCGACTGGGTCGTTCATGTTCCTCGGCCCGACCGGCGTCGGCAAGACCGAGTTGGCAAAAGCGTTGGCGGAGTTTCTCTTCGACGACGAACACGCGATGGTCCGCATCGACATGAGCGAGTACGGCGAGAAGCACTCGGTGGCCCGCCTGGTCGGTGCGCCTCCCGGCTACATCGGCTACGACCAGGGCGGTCAGCTGACCGAGGCGGTGCGACGGCGTCCGTACACGGTGATCCTGTTCGACGAGATCGAAAAGGCCCACCCGGACGTGTTCGACGTGCTGCTGCAGGTGCTCGACGAGGGCCGGTTGACCGACGGCCAGGGCCGCACGGTCGACTTCCGCAACACGATCCTGATCCTGACGAGCAACCTCGGCTCCGGAGGCACCGAGGAGCAGGTGATGGCGGCGGTGCGCTCGGCGTTCAAGCCCGAGTTCATCAACCGTCTTGACGACGTGATCATCTTCGACCCCCTCGACCCCGAGGAGCTGGTGGAGATCGTCGACATCCAGCTGGCCCAGCTGCAGAAACGGCTCGCCCAGCGGCGGCTGACGCTCGAGGTGTCGCTGCCCGCCAAGAAGTGGCTGGCCGAGCGCGGGTTCGACCCGCTCTACGGGGCACGTCCGCTGCGCAGGCTGATGCAGCAGGCCATCGGCGACCAGCTGGCGAAGATGCTGCTGGCCGGCGAGTTGCACGATGGCGACGTCGTGCCGGTCAACGTCGGCCCGGACGGCGACTCGCTCGTTCTGGGATGAGCGCTCGCGCGAAGACCGTCGGGCTCAGCTGATCAGGACGGGAACCGCAGCTCGCCCAGCTCGAAGTCGCGGGTCTGGGCGCCGGCGTCGATGATCGCCTGGAGCCGTTCGCGGGCGACCGGCAGTGCGAGGGTTTCCCGAAACAGCTGATCCTCGACGCGTAGGCCGGTCGTGAGGTCGGCACGCCCGTCCAGGGCGGCGTCGACCGCGCGTTTGGCGCGTGAGATGGCCTCCAGCGGACACGATGCGATGCGTGCGGCCAGGGTGTCGGCGAATCGCCGTAGTTCGTCCGCCGGCAGCGCGCGGTCGACATATCCCCAGGTTTCGGCCGTCGCTGCGTCGATGTCCATGCAACCGAGGATGACTTCGAGCGCCCGCCCGCGACCGACCAGCCGGGGCAAACGCTGCGTTCCGCCGCCGCCGGGGATGATCCCCAGCGCCACCTCCGGCTGGCCGAGGCGTGCCTTGCCGAGCGCGGCGTAACGCATGTCGAAGGCCATCGCGAACTCGCTGCCGCCACCGCGGGCGATGCCTTCGATGACGGCGATGGTGGCCTTCGGTAGGGTTCGGAAGCGTTCCATAACGCTGTTGAAGGGCGACAGCTCGTCGCGCAGTGCGGTGTCGTCGGTCGGTAGGCCGCTGAATCAGTTCGACATCCGCGTGCGCAATGAAGAACTCCGGATCGGCCGAGTCGACGATCAGCACGCGCACCTCGTCGTCGGCCTCGACATCCTCGATGAGGCGGGCGATCTCGCCCAGCAGCGGCAGATCCAGCAGGTTGATGGGCGGATGGTCGAGCGACGCCCGGCAGATGCCGCCCTCCACCGCGATGTGAATGAACTGGTAGTCGTCATAGGCCATGGAACAGACGCTATGTGATGCAAAACAAAAATTGACGTTTCTGCGCTCGCGCTGGACGGGGTGCAGTCGGCCTTCGTCGTCCTGCGCTGGGGCCGCTGAGGCCAGGCGTAACTGGGTTGTGACCTGCTCGAGTTCGGGCTTCATGCCCCCGAGCAGATAGGCTAGGCCTAATGGTCCCGCTCTGGTTCACGCTGTCCGCGCTCTGTTTTGTGGGCGCGGCCGTGCTGCTGTACGTCGACATCGACCGTCGACGCGGGCTGGGGCGCCGCCGCAAGTCATGGGCCAAGTCGCACGGCTTCGACTACGAGCACGAGTCGCACGACATCCTCAAGCGCTGGAAGCGCGGCGTGATGTCGACCGTCGGCGACATCAGCGCCAAGAACGTCGTGCTGGGCCAGATCCGCGGCGAGGCGGTGTTCATCTTCGACCTCGAAGACGTCGCGACCGTGATCGCCCTGCACCGCAAGGTCGGCACCAACGTGGTCGTCGACCTGCGGCTCAAGGGCATCAAGGAGCCGCGCGAGAACGACATCTGGCTGCTCGGGGCGATCGGCCCGCGGATGGTGTACTCCACCAACCTCGACGCCGCCCGGCGTGCCTGCGACCGGCGGATGGTGACATTCGCCCATACCGCCCCGGACTGCGCCGAGATCATGTGGAACGAGCAGCACTGGACGCTGGTCAGCATGCCCGTCACCAGTACCAGGGCCCAGTGGGATGAGGGTCTGCGCACCGTGCGCCAGTTCAACGACCTGCTCCGGGTGCTACCGCCGACACCGCAGACCGATGTCGGCGCTGCGGCAGGCCAGCCCAGCCAATCCGGGTTAGCCCGCCGCGCCGGTTCACCCGGACGTCCGCTCAAACCGAGCCCGGTCCGGCAGGGTGAGCCGCCGACCGGCAGGGCTGACCTGCCGCCGGGTCGTGCCGACGTCGGCCACTACAGCCAGCGCGCCGAGCCGCACCGACCGGAACGCTCGGAACCGGTCCGGCGCCCGCCGCAGGCGCGCAACGGCCGCCAGTCGCCGCACTATCAGCGGTAAGTAATCTGTCTGCATGCCGCGGCCCGTCGCTTTGATCACCGGACCGACGTCCGGACTGGGGGCGGGCTTCGCGCGGCGCTATGCCATCGACGGATACGACCTGGTGCTGGTGGCCCGTGATGAAAAACGACTGGAACGGCTCGCCGCCGAACTGCACGACGAAGCCGGCGCGGACGTCGAGGTGCTGCCCGCCGACCTGGCCGACGCCACCGACCGCGCCAAGGTCGCCGACCGGCTGGCGGTCGGGGTTCGGGTACTGGTCAACAACGCGGGATTCGGCACCTCCGGTGAATTCTGGACCGCGGATTTGGCGGTGCTGCAGTCACAGCTGGACGTGAACGTCACCGCGGTCATGGCGCTGACGCACGCCGCGCTGCCGCCCATGCTGGACGCGGCTGCGGGCACCGTCATCAACGTCGCCAGCGTCGCCGGCCTCCTTCCGGGCCGCGGGTCGACGTACTCGGCGTCCAAGGCGTGGGTGATCTCGTTCACCGAGGGGCTGGCCAACGGGCTGGAGGGCACGGGTGTGGGCATGCACGTGTTGTGCCCGGGCTTCGTGCGCACCGAGTTCCATGAGCGCGCGGGCATCGAGATGGGCGGTACGCCGTCCTTCTTGTGGCTCGAGGTGGAAGACGTTGTCCGGGATTGCCTCGCCGAAGCCACCAAGGGCAAGGTCGTGATCGTTCCCGGCGTGCAGTACAAGGCGCTCACCACCGCGGGTCGGATGGTGCCGCGAAACCTGGTGCGCGCCATGAACAAAGTTGTGGGCAAGGGCCGTGGCCGCACCTGAGGTCTGGTGCGGGCGCTAGTCGCCTTGCTGTCGGCGGCCGTGCTTGCGGTGACGTCGGCGTGCTCGGGCGATGACGACAGCGCGCATCCGTACAGCGTGCAGACCGCCGCGGTCGGTGAATCGCTGGCCGTGCTCGGCTGGAACATCGGGGTGTCCAACCTTCGGTTCGACGGCGACTACGTCTTGATAGACGTCGACGCGGCGCCATCGGAAGGCGGCGGCGCGCACGCCAAGCCGGAGGACATCCGGTTCGGGCTTTACGGCTCGCTCGCGCATCCCATCGAGGCCAACGCCGTCGGCGGCTGCCGCAACGTGACCAGTCTCGCCGTCCAGCCCGCGGCAGCCCCGACACCCGACCGGCTCCCAGGCACAGTGTGCCTGGGTCCGATGCGGGACCAGTCGCAGGTGCGCGGCGCCTACGTCTACTCGCCGAAGGAGCGGATCGCAGGCACCGCGGCTGCATACGCCGCCGCCTTTCCGGTCGGGCTACCGCCGACCAACCAGAACGACACCGGCCTGACGCTCAAGACGACGAGTGTCGACGCCTTCCGGGCCGACGGTGCCCAACTCGACCCGTCGGCGCTCGGTGATCCGGGCGCGTTCACCGGTAACGGCTACATGCTGTTGGGTCTCGAAATCAGCGGCCTGGCAGCGCGTTACCGCGATGACTCTACGAAGCGCGGCGGCCCGATGATGGTGCTCGTTTCGCCGACCCTGCCCGCCCCTGGTCTTTCCCATGCGTGCGACATCTACGGGGCGTCGCTGTTGGTGCTGCCCGACGCGGCGCTGGAAGCCGTCCAGGTCCGGGCGTCGTTGTGCACGCAGGGCGAAATCAACGCCGCACTGCTCTACGCGTCGGTGTCTATGGTCGGCACGCACGCCGGGTTGTGGACCACCCGTGACTGACGTGGGTCCGACCGAATGGGGTGAGACCAACGGTGTCGGGCCATGGCAGGGCCCGCTGCCCGATGATTCCCGCTATGACCCGGCACTGCTGCGCGACGGCGACACCCGCAACGTCGTCGACGCCTACCGCTACTGGACACGCGAAGCGATCGTCGCGGACATCGACAAGCGCAGACACCCGCTGCACATCGCGATCGAGAACTTCGGCAACGACGCCAACATCGGTGCAGTGGTGCGGACCGCCAATGCGTTCGCGGTCGACACCGTGCACATCGTCGGACGGCGCCGCTGGAACCGCCGCGGCGCCATGGTGACCGACCGTTATCAGCGGCTGCGCCACCACGACACGACCGCTGACCTACTGGCCTACGCTGCGGACGCCGGTCTGACCGTCGTCGCGGTGGACAACGTGCCGGGCGCGCAGCGCATCGAGGGGACCACGTTGCCCCGGCCCTGCCTGCTGGTCTTCGGGCAGGAAGGGCCGGGAATCACCGGTGAGACGAAGGCGGGCGCCGCGCTGACGGTGTCGATCGCCCATTTCGGCTCGACCCGAAGCATCAACGCGGCCGTCGCGGCGGGCATCGCGATGCACACCTGGATCAGACAACACGGTGACATTTCGCGGGCGTGGTAAGGCAGGATCAACGACATGGATCAGCTATGGGCAAATCGTGCGGCCAGCGCTGAAGCCGCGGTCGCGAAGCGCCATCTGAAAAGGCTCTGGCAGCTGCCCGGTACCCAGCTCGGTGTCGTCGCCTACCCCGCGACACGACAGGACCTTTTGTTCAAAACCTGGCACTACTGGTGGCAGGCCCAGTTGCTGGACAACCTGGTCGATGCACAGCTGCGCGACCCGCAGCCCGACCGGGAGCGCAAGATCACGCGGCAGATTCGGTCACATCGCTTGCGCAACAACGGGTCCTGGGTCAACAACTACTACGACGACATGGCGTGGCTGGCGTTGGCTCTCGAGCGGGCGGGCAGGCTTGCCGGGGTGGAGAAACCCGGCGCGCTGAAGACACTCTGCGACCAGTTCGTCAACGCCTGGGTGCCCGAGGACGGTGGCGGCATCCCGTGGCGCAAACAGGACCAGTTCTTCAACGCCCCGGCCAACGGGCCGGCCGGGATCTTCCTGGCCCGCTATGACGACCGGCTGCGACGCGCCCAGCAGATGGCGGACTGGATCGACGAAACCCTGATCGACCCGGAGACGTATCTGGTGTTCGACGGCATCAAGGCGGGCTCGCTGGTGCGGGCGCAGTACACCTACTGCCAGGGCGTCGTGCTCGGTCTGGAAACCGAGCTCGCCGCGCGAACAAAGGACGACGACCACGCCCAGCGTGTCCACCGCCTCGTCGCCGCGGTGGACAAGGAGATGGCGCCGGACGGTGTGATCAAGGGCGCGGGCGGCGGTGACGGCGGACTGTTCAACGGGGTCCTGGCCCGATACCTGGCGCTGGTCGTCACCACGCTGCCGAACAACACGTCAGAGGACGCCGTCGCCAAGGACACCGCCCGAAACATCGTGATCAAGTCCGCGCAGTCGGCGTGGGACAACGGTCAGACCTTGGATGGGCTGCCGCTCTTCGGACCGTTCTGGGACCGGGTCGCCGGCCTGCCGTCGGCGGCCCCGGAGGGGGCCCAGTTCGTCGAGGGCGCCGTCTATGGATCCAAGGCTCCCGAGCGCGATCTGTCGGTGCAGTTGTCGGGCTGGATGCTGATGGAGGCGGCGTACGCGGTTTCCGAGGAGGAAACACCGGCATGACCGAACCCGGAGGCTGGACACCGGACGAAGACACTGTCGAGCACGCCAATCTAACCCGTTTCATGGCATGGCTGACCGAAACCGGTCGTGGTGACTTCGGTGACTATCACCAGTTGAGGTCGAAGTCGCTGGACGACATCGCCTGGTTCTGGGACGCGGTGTGGCACTACTTCGACATCCGCGCGACGACGCCGCCGGACACCGTGCTCGCAAGTCGGGAAATGCCCGGCGCACAATGGTTTCCGGGTGCAACGCTGAACTACGCCGTTGAAGTGTTTCGGCACGAGATCGACAAGCAGCCGGCCCTCGTGGTGGTCGGCGAGGACGGTTGGACGGAATGGTCGTGGGCACGCCTGCGGCAGGAAACCGCGGCGTTCGCGAACTACCTGCGCAGGCTCGGCGTCAAGCCGGGCGACCGAGTCGTCGGATACCTGCCGAACATCGGCGAGGCGGTCGCCGCTTTCCTGGGCGCGGCCAGCGTCGGTGCGACCTGGGCGGTGTGTAACCAGGACCTCGCGGTCGACGGCGTGGTCGCGCGACTCGGACAGCTCGAACCGAGCGTGCTGGTGGCCAGCGACGGTTCGGTCTATGGCGGCAAGCGCCATGACCGCAGCAAGGAACTCGCCGAGATCCGTTCGCAATTGCCGACACTGAGCGCGACCGTGCTGGTGCCCCGGCTGGGCAACCAGCCCGGTGACGATGTCACGCCATGGTCGAAAGTGCTCGAACTCGACGCACCGTTGGAGATCACGCCGGTGCCGTTCGCCCACCCGCTCTGGGTGTTGTTCTCGTCGGGCACCACCGGCACACCGAAGGGCATAGTCCACGGCCACGGCGGCGTGGTGCTCGAACACCTCAAATACCTGAGCCTGCATGCCGATCTCAAACCCGGCGAGCGCTTCTTCTGGTACTCGACCACCAGCTGGATGATGTGGAACCTGCTGGTCTCCGGACTGCTGGTCGGCGCGACAGTGGTGCTCTACGACGGCAGCCCGACCTACCCACAGACCGACAGCCTGTGGAAGGTCGTCGCCGACCACGATGTCGCCTTGTTCGGCGCGGGTGCCGGCTACTTCCTCGGCTGCGCCAAGGAATACGCTGAATCCGGCGCGAAAATCGGTGAAGCGTATCAGCTCGAGGCGCTACGCGGCGTCGGCTCCACCGGCTCCCCGTTGCCCGCCTCGGGATTCCGCTGGATTCAGGACGGGGTGGGCCGACCTGTCCCTGTCATGTCGATGAGCGGTGGAACCGACGTGGTGACCGCATTAATCGGCGGCTGCCCGCTCGTCCCGATCGTCGCGGGCGAGCTCAACGTCATGTGCCTTGCCGCCGATGTACAAGCCTGGACCGCAGCCGACACCCCGGTCGTTGGAGAGGCCGGAGAGTTGGTGCTCACTCAGCCCATGCCGTCGATGCCGGTGTTCTTCTGGAAAGACCCCGACGGCAGCCGCTACCGCAAGGCGTACTTCGACAAGTACCCGGGCATCTGGTGTCACGGTGACTGGATCACCATCACCGACCGCGATTCGGTTGTGGTGCATGGCCGTTCGGATGCGACACTGAACCGGCAGGGTGTCCGGATGGGCAGCGCCGAGATCTACAATGTGGTCGAATCGCTGGCCGAGGTTCGGGACTGTCTGGTGGTTGGCGTCGAACAGGACGACGGCGGTTACTGGATGCCACTGTTCGTCCATCTCGCCGACGACACCGAGCTGGACGACGAGTTGCGGGAGCGAATCACCGCCGCAATCCGTAAAGGCGCATCACCCCGCCACGTGCCCGACGCCATCCTGGATGTGCCGGGCATTCCGCGCACCATGACCGGCAAGCGGCTCGAGATTCCGATCAAGCGAATCCTGTTGGGCGCCAAGCCCGCCGACGTGGTGTCGTCGAGCGCCGTCGACAAACCCGATCTGCTCTCCGTGTTCACGGAGTACGCCCGGGCGTGAGCGTCGAGGCGGGCGACTCGGGCGCCAGCGGCTTCCCGCGCATCGTCAGGCTGCTGCCCACCCGCTTCAGCCGCAACCCGAAAGGCGCGCGTACCACCGAGAACACCGCTGCCGGTCTGCTGCTGGTGGCCACGGTCTTCGCGATCGCATGGGCGAACTCACCGTGGGCGGAGAGCTATTGGACGCTGCTGAACACGCCGGTCGGATTCAGCTTCGGCGACGTGCGGTTCGACCTGACCGTCAAACAACTCATCAACGACGGGTTGATGACGTTCTTCTTCTTCATTGTCGGCCTGGAAGTGGTGGCGGAGTTCACGATCGGTGAGCTGACCGACCGTGCCCGGGCTGCGGTGCCGGTGCTCGCTGCCATCGCGGGCCTGGCGGTGCCCGCGCTGATCTTCCTTCTGATCAACTCGACGGGAGAGAATGCGCATGCATGGGGCGTGGTGATATCCACCGACACCGCGTTCCTGATCGGTGCACTGGCCATCATCAAACCGAAATTCCCTGCGCGACTGCGCCTCTTCCTGCTCACGCTGGCGGTCGTCGACGACATCGGTGCCCTGACGGTGATCGCGCTCTTCTACTCGCACGGCATCCGAATCATGCCTCTGCTGGCGGCGGCGGCGTTGACCGTCGCGATCGCGCTGGTGCGCTACCTTCCTGCAGGCCGTGGCCCGGCGTACGCCGTACTCGGTTTCGCGTTGTGGGTGGCGTTGTTCCTCGGCGGCGTACACCCGACGCTCGCGGGCGTGGCGATCGCGCTGCTGATACCCGTTTTCACGCCGGAGCGCAGGCAGGTAGAGCAGACCGTCGAGCTGATCCGCGCGTTTCGCCAATCGCCGAACTCGGAGTACGCGCGCGCCGCGAGCCGGGGCCTGCGAGAGTCGATTTCGATCAACGAACGGTTGCAGACCCAGTTCGGACCCTATGTGTCATTCCTGGTGCTGCCGCTGTTCGCGGTGGTCAACGCCGGCGTGAGGCTGAACGCCGACACGATCTCGGCGGCCATGCGGTCACCGCTGACGTGGGGGATCGTCGGCGGCCTGGTGCTCGGCAAGTTCGTCGGGATCACCGGCGCGACTTGGTTGATTCAGCGGTTCGGCTGGGGCCGGCTCGCCCCTGGCCTCACCGTGCGCCGCGTCGCCGGAGGGGCGGCGCTATCCGGAATCGGTTTCACCATCTCGCTTTTCATCATCGACATCGCGATCCACGATTCGCTGCGCCAGGACGAGGCCAGGGTCGGCGTGCTCCTCGCGTCGCTGTTGGCGTTCCTGCTCGGCTGGGCAATATTCCGGGTCACCGATTGGGTCAGCCCGCCCGAACCGGTCGGGCTGAAGCTGGTTCGGCCCGTCGACCCGGATCGAGACCATATCCGCGGCGACCGCGACGCGCCGCTGACCCTCGTCGAGTACGGCGACTTCGAGTGCCCGTTCTGCAGTCGTGCCACCGGATCGATCGGCCAGGTGCGCGCGCACTTCGGTGACGAGCTGCGCTACGTGTGGCGACATCTACCGCTGGAGCGCGTACACCCACGAGCATTCGATGCGGCGAGGGCCAGTGAGGCGGCCGCACTTCAGGGCAAGTTCTGGGAGATGGCGCGCGAGCTGTTCAGTCACCCCGATGATCTCGAGTGGTCGGATATGTACCGCTATGCCGTCACCGCCGGCTGCGACATCGAACGCTTCGACTCCGACGTGCGGGTGCACTCCTCGAAGGTGCTGCACCGCGTGGGGGACGACGCGCAGGACGCGGAGGTCATGGACCTAAATTCAACGCCGACCTTCTTCGTCAACGGTAAGAGGCACAAGGGCCCGTGGGACGCGGCCAGCCTGATCCGAGCACTCGAAGCGGGACGGCCCGGTTAACTCCACAGCGTCACGTGCACTTTGGGCCGGAACCGGGTTACGCCGACACCGGTGCCGCGCAACATCGCCTGCGTACAACGCGGTGTGGTGATGAAACGGAGTAGCTCTGAGACGGCAGGCTGGCGAGCCGCCGGTGCCAGCGCCATCGCGCACCATTCCCCTGGCGCCTGCAGACCCGGCCCCTTGACGTGGATCAGTCGCCCGGCCGCGACGTCCTTGCCGACCGAGAAGCCGATGGCCAGCGTGACACCGCCGATCCGCTGCACCTCTTCGAGGGCTGCGGCGTCGCTCTGGAAGATCCGCTGTTGGGACTCGGGAACAGCCAAATCCCTTAGTATCGCGGCAATTTCACCGTCCGAACTGCCTGCCGATGGACCCAGCATCCATTGCTGGTCGCGCAGCAAAGCGGTGGTGGGATGGCCCGCCAGCGGGCTGTCGGGCGCTGCGACGGTCAGCATCTGATACTTCAGGAACGGCCGCACCACGACCGACCCATCGGATGTGTCGTCCTCCGCACCGGGACCCAGTGCGATATCCACGGCGCGCGACGTGATCAAGTCGCGAAACCGGCTGGTGGGATGCACGCTGAGCTCCACGGACAGGTCGTTGGCCCGCGACGAGAACAGCTCGATCAGACCGGGTGCGGCGTGCTCGGCGAACGCGCTCGACGCAGCGATGCGTAGCAGCCGCCGGCCGTGCGCCGCCTCTGTCACCTCGATCGCCGTCTGCTGCTGCAGGCCGAGTATTTCGATCGCCCGGCTCGCCAGCCGCAAGCCGCCGGGCGTGAACGCGAGTCCGGCGGCGGTCCTGGCGAACAGCGGGTCGTCGAGCTCCTTGCGCAACTGCGCGACATGCATCGAGATTCCCGCGTCGGACATGCCGAGTTCCTCGGCCGCGGCATGGACGGAGCCCAACCGCACCACGGCTGAAAAGGCCCGAAGCTGAGCCGGTGTCACGAATTGAGCCTACTTTGGGTTGTGTGCGCGAAGTGCTGACTGAGCTGCTGGCTATTTGGGAAGCGGGTGAAACCGCGGGTGTCGGCACCGTGGTTCGGACCTTCCGATCCACCCCGCGACCTGCCGGGGCGTCGATGGTGGTGGCGCCCGACGGCACGGTGAGCGGGTCGGTGTCGGGCGGCTGCGTCGAGGGCGCCGTCTACGAACTGGCCAATGACGTTGTGGCCGAAGGCACGCCTCGGCTGGAGCGCTACGGGATCACCGACGACGACGCGTTCTCCGTAGGGCTCACCTGCGGCGGCATCATCGATGTCTTCGTCGAACCGGTTTCGCGCGAGACGTTCCCAGAGCTGAAGGCCGTTGCCGACGACGTCGCCGAGCACCGGCCGGTCGCGGTGGCCACGGTGATCGCGCATGTCGACCCGGGGTGGGTGGGCCGGCGGCTCGTGGTCGGACCCGACTCGGCCCACGGGTCTTTCGGCTCGCGGCGTGCCGATGACGCCGTGGTCGACGACGCGGCGGGCCTGCTGGCCGCGGGCCGCAGCGAGGTGCTCACCTACGGTCCCGACGGCCAGCGCCGCGGCGCGGGCATGGAGGTGTTCGTAGCCAGCTTCGCGCCGCGGCCGCGGATGCTGGTGTTCGGTGCCATCGACTTCGCGGCCGCCCTGGCGCGCCAGGGCTCACTGCTCGGCTACCGGGTCACCGTGTGTGACGCGCGGCCGGTGTTCGCGACGCGGGCGCGATTCCCGACCGCCGACGAGGTCGTCGTCGAGTGGCCCAACCGCTACCTGGCCGCGCAGCGAGATGCGGGTGCGATCGATGCCCGCACCGTCATCTGTGTGCTCACCCACGACCCGAAGTTCGACGTTCCACTGTTGGAGGTCGCGTTGCGGCTACCCGAGGTCGGTTATGTGGGCGCGATGGGGTCGCGGCGCACGCACGAGGACCGGTTGGGCAGGCTGCGCGAAGCCGGCGTGACGGAGTCCGAGCTGGCCCGGCTGGCCAGCCCGATCGGGCTGGATTTGGGCGCGCGGACCCCGGAGGAGACGGCGGTCTCGATCGCCGCGGAGATCATCGCCCGTCGGTGGGGCGGCGGGGGCCGTCCGCTGGCCGAGGTCGATGGTCGGATCCACCACGAAGGCGAGTTAAGCGATCGCTTAACTCGATATTGACGCGCCCGCAGTACCGGCCGACACTGGGACTCCCGGGGAGGATGTGAGGTCGGTCACATGCAGGTACCTGGACCTTTCGAGTATGAGCGCGCGACGAGCGTTGACCACGCAATCGGACTGCTGGACCGGCTGGGTGACGGGGCGTTGATCGTCGCAGGCGGGCACAGCCTGCTGCCGATGATGAAACTGCGCCTCGCCAACCCCGAATACCTGGTCGATATCAACGACCTGGCGGCCGAGTTGGGTTACCTCGCCGTAGAAGGGGGAGCCGAGCCGACACTGGTGCGGATCGGCGCGATGGCGCGGCACCGCCAGGTGCTGGAAAGCGACGAGCTGGCCGCGGTGTGCCCGATATTCCGCGACGCCGAACGGGTGATCGCCGACCCGGTCGTCCGCAACCGCGGCACGATCGGCGGATCGCTGTGCCAGGCCGATCCCGCCGAGGACCTGACCACTGTCAACACCGTCTTGAACGCCGTCTGCCTGGTCCGTGGGCCGTCGGGTGAGCGGGAGGTACCCATCGACGACTTCCTGGAAGGCCCGTACGAGACATCCCTGGCGTTCAACGAGATGCTCGTCGAGGTCCGCATCCCGGTGCGACACAACTCGTCGAGCGCCTACGCGAAGGTCGAGCGCCGGGTCGGCGACTGGGCGGTGACCGCGGCGGGCGCGGCAGTGACGCTCGACAACGGATCGATCGCGGCAGCCCGCATCGGCCTCACCGCGGTCAACGCCGACCCGGCCGACCTCGCGGCGGTGTCCGAGGTGCTGGTCGGCGAGGCTCCCACCGACGACGTCTTCGCCGAGGCGGGCAGGCGCGCCGCGGCCGCCTGCGCCCCGGTGACCGACATGCGCGGCACCGAGGAGTACAAACGCCACCTCGCCAGCGAACTGACCGTCCGAACCCTGCGCACCGCGGTACAGCGAGTGCGCGAAGCACCGGAACCGCAAGGGAATTGAGGAGCTTGGCCATGCAGGTGACCATGACAGTCAACGGCGAGCAGGTGAGCGCCGAAGTGGAACCCCGAATGCTGCTGGTGCACTTCCTGCGCGACGAGTTGCGGCTGACCGGAACCCACTGGGGCTGCGACACCAGCAATTGCGGCACGTGCGTCGTCGACGTCGACGGTGAGCCGGTGAAGTCCTGCACCATGCTCGCGGCCATGGCGTCGGGTCACAGCGTGCGCACCGTCGAGGGTTTGGAGACCGACGGCCGCCTCGACCCTGTGCAGGAGGGGTTCATGCAGTGTCACGGATTGCAGTGCGGGTTCTGCACTCCCGGCATGATGATCACCGCCCGAGCCCTGCTGGACCGCAACCCCGACCCGACCGAGGACGAGATCCGCGAGGCCATCTCCGGCCAGATCTGCCGGTGCACGGGCTACACCACCATCGTGCGCTCCGTGCAATGGGCGGCCAAGCACGCTCATGAGGGAGCCAACGCATGACCACGCTCGAGTCCCGCCCGCCGTCGCCCGAAGATCTTGCCGACAACGACCAGAAGCCGTGCGGCCACGGCCGGATGCTGCGCAAGGAGGATCCCCGGTTCATCAGGGGCCGCGGCAATTACGTCGACGACGTCAACCTGCGCGGCATGCTGCACCTGGCCATCCTGCGCTCGCCGTACGCACATGCGCGGATCAACAGCATCGATGTCTCGGCGGCGCAGGCACATCCGAAGGTAAAGGCCGTCGTCACCGGGGCCGATCTCGCGGACAAGGGGCTGGCCTGGATGCCGACGTTGTCCAACGACGTGCAGGCGGTGCTGGCCACGGACAAGGTGCGGTTCCAGGGTCAGGAGGTCGCCTTCGTCGTCGCCGAGGACCGCTACTCCGCGCGAGACGCGTTGGAGCTCATCGATGTCGACTATGAGCCGCTGGCCCCGGTCATCGACGCCCGTAAGGCCCTCGACGCGGATGCCGAGATAATCCGCACCGACCTCGAGGGCAAGTCCGACAACCACTGTTTCGACTGGGAGACAGGCGATGCGGCGGCCACTGAGGCCGTGTTCGCCAAGGCCGATGTCGTTGTCAAACAGGAGATCGTGTACCCGCGCGTGCACCCAGCGCCGATGGAAACATGCGGTGCGGTAGCCGATCTGGACCCGGTGTCCGGCAAGCTCACGCTGTGGTCGACGACGCAGGCGCCGCATGCGCACCGCACGCTGTACGCGTTGGTCGCGGGCCTGCCCGAGCACAAGATCCGCGTCATCTCACCCGATATCGGCGGTGGGTTCGGCAACAAGGTGCCGATCTACCCCGGTTATGTCTGCGCGATCGTCGGCTCGCTGCTGCTGGGTAAACCCGTCAAGTGGATGGAGGATCGCAGCGAGAACCTCACCAGCACGGGCTTCGCCCGCGACTACATCATGGTCGGCGAGATCGCCGCCACCTCCGGCGGCAAGATCCTGGCCATCCGCTCCAATGTGCTCGCCGATCATGGTGCGTTCAACGGCACCGCCGCTCCGGTGAAGTACCCCGCCGGGTTCTTCGGCGTGTTCACCGGTAGCTACGACATCGAGGCCGCGTACTGCCACATGACCGCGGTGTATACCAACAAGGCGCCCGGCGGTGTCGCGTACGCATGCTCGTTCCGCATCACCGAGGCGGTGTACTTCGTCGAGCGGCTGGTGGATTGTCTGGCGTACGAGCTGAAGATGGATCCGGCGCAGCTGCGACTGCAGAACCTGTTGAAACCGGACCAGTTTCCGTACAAGTCCAAGACCGGGTGGGTGTACGACTCGGGCGATTACGAGACAACGATGCGCAAGGCCATGGACATGATCGGCTACGACGCTCTGCGCGCGGAGCAGAAGGAGAGGCGCGAGCGCGGCGAGTTGATGGGCATCGGGATGTCGTTCTTCACCGAGGCTGTCGGGGCCGGGCCGCGCAAGGACATGGACATCCTGGGGCTCGGCATGGCCGACGGTTGCGAGCTGCGGGTGCATCCGACCGGCAAAGCCGTTGTGCGCCTGTCGGTTCAGACGCAAGGGCAGGGCCACGAGACGACGTTCGCGCAGATCGTCGCCGAGGAGCTCGGCATCCCGCCCGACGACATCGAGGTCGTGCACGGCGACACCGACCAGACACCGTTCGGCCTCGGCACGTACGGCAGCCGGTCGACGCCGGTGTCGGGTGCCGCCGCGGCGCTGGTCGCGAGGAAGGTGAGGGACAAGGCCAGGATCATCGCGTCGGGAATGCTGGAGGCCTCCGTCGCCGACCTGGAGTGGGACAAGGGCAGCTTCCACGTCAAGGGAGACCCGAGCGCCTCGGTGACCATTGCCGACATCGCGATGCGGGCCCACGGCGCAGGTGACCTGCCCGAGGGGATCGAGGGCGGTCTGGACGCAGAGGTCTGCTACAACCCGGAGAATCTCACCTACCCGTACGGCGCATACTTCTGCGTCGTCGACATCGATCCCGGCACTGCCGTGGTGAAGGTGCGACGCTTCCTGGCCGTCGACGACTGTGGCACCCGCATCAATCCGATGATCATCGAGGGTCAGGTGCACGGTGGTATCACCGACGGTATCGGCATGGCCCTGATGGAGATCATCGCGTTCGACGAGGACGGGAACTGCCTCGGTGGTTCGTTGATGGACTACCTCATCCCGACCGCCGTCGAGGTGCCGCACTTCGAGACCGGCCACACCGTGACGCCGTCACCGCACCACCCGATCGGAGCGAAGGGGATCGGCGAATCCGCCACCGTCGGATCGCCACCGGCCATCGTGAACGCGGTCGTTGACGCGTTGGCGCCGTTCGGCGTACGCCACGCCGACATGCCGCTCACCCCCTCGCGGGTGTGGGAGGCCATGCAGGGCCGGGCCACCCCGCCGATCTAGCAGGACTTATGCGATCAGCGATGAGGATCGACGAACGGGCCCAGCAGTTACGGCGGGCCCGGACGCCGTTCGTCCACGCCACGGTGGTGCGCGCCGCACCGCCGACCTCGGCGCATCCCGGCGACGAGGCGATCCTGTTGTCCGACGGCACTATCGAGGGTTTCGTCGGTGGAGACTGCGCACAGAACTCGGTGCGCAAGGCCGCGATGGGGGCGCTGCAGACGAACGAAAGCGTGCTGCTGCGGGTGCTGCCCGACGGCGATGTGCACTTCCCCGAGGCGCCGGGCGCGTGCGTCGTCGTCAATCCATGCCTGTCCGGTGGCGCCCTGGAGATCTTCCTGGTGCCGGAGGTGCCAGCGCCGCTGGTGCGGGTCTTCGGTGCGACCCCGATAGCCGACTCGCTGGTCGAGCTCTGCAGTGCCATGGGATACGACGCACGCGGCGGTGACCTCGACGACCTGGAGGGCGCCACCGCGGTGGTGATCGCAAGCCTCGGCGGCCCCGAGGCGGAGATGATCCGCGCCGCGCTCGATGCGGGCGTCGGCTACATCGGGCTCGTCGCCAGCCGGGTGCGCGGCGCGTCGATCCTGAGCGGGCTCGAACTCACCGAATCCGAACGCTTGCGGGTGCACACGCCGGTCGGGCTGGCGATCGGAGCGAAGACGCCCGCTGAGATCGCAGTGTCGATCGTGGCCGAGGTGATCAAGTCGATCCGCGTCGACGGGTTGAAAGCGGAGGCGTGAGCGTGGGCCGATGACGAACCCATTCGCCGACGTCGACGACGTGATCGCGCGCTTCGACGCACACGATTACCTGCTCGACCTCGGCACCGCATCGGCGATCTACCTGGCCGTCACGCTCGGTCGTCCGCTTCTGCTCGAGGGTGAGCCCGGGGTGGGCAAGACGACCGCCGCCAAAACCCTGGCAGCCGTGATGGATACGCCACTGCTGCGCCTGCAGTGCTACGAGGGCCTGACTGCGGCCGAAGCGCTCTATGACTGGAACTACCAACGCCAACTGCTGTCCATCCGGCTCGCCGAGGCCCGCAGGGCGCCGGGATCGACGAGTCCGACCTGTACACCGAGGAATACCTGGTCGACCGCCCGATTCTGCAGTGTGTTCGATACCGAGGGTCGGGTGCGCCCGTGCTGCTGATCGACGAAATCGACCGCGCCGATGATGAATTCGAGGCGCTCCTGCTGGAGTTCCTGGGCGAGTCGGCGGTGACGGTGCCCGAACTGGGGACGTTCGTCGCGCAGCGGCCACCGATCGCGGTGCTCACGTCCAATCGCAGCCGCGACCTGCACGACGCTCTTCGCCGGCGTTGCCTGTACCACTGGATCGACTACCCGGAACCGGCGCGCGCGGCGGCGATCGTGCGACGCACCGTACCCGGCGCCGATGCCGCGCTCATCGAGCATGCGGCCCAGTTCGTCAGCAGCACAAGAGGTCTCGATCTCGACAAGCCACCGGGAGTAGCGGAGACCATCGACTGGGTCGCCGCGCTGGTGGCGCTCGGGGTCGCGGACCTGGTCGACGCGGACACCGAGCGCGGCCTGGCCGGCCTCGGTGCGCTTGCGAAGACCCCCGACGACTACGCCCTGATCAGCGACGCGTTCGCCGAGTACAGCTCACAGTGAGAGGAAGACTTGATGAAGATTGCCAACGAGTTCACCGTCAGGGCGCCGATCGAGGACGCCTGGGACATCCTCACCGATCTGGAGCAGGTCATCCCGTTGATGCCGGGTGCGCAGATGACCGGCCGCGAGGGCGACGACGTGCTTGGGCAAGGTGAAGGTCAAGGTCGGCCCGGCGACAAGTGAGTTCAGCGGCAAGGTGCACTTCGTCGAGCAGGACCGCACCGCGCACCGCGCGGTCATCGACGGCAAGGGCAAAGAGGCGCGGGGCACCGGCAATGCGGCTGCAACCGTCACCGCACAGTTGCATGAGGCCGGTGATCACACCCGCGTCACCGTCGACACCGACCTGAAGGTCGTCGGCAAGCTCGCTCAGTTCGGCAGCAGCATGCTGCAACAGGTTTCTGAGAAGCTGCTCGGCCAGTTCGTCGAGTCGCTCGAGGCTAAGCTCGCCGCGGACAGCGAGCCCGCGGTCAGTGCACTCGGGCAACCTATGTACAACGGCGCAGCGCCGACGCCTGCCGCTCGTCGGCGGCAGCACGTGTCGGAACCCATCGACCTCCTCGAGCTCGCAGGCGGCAGCGCGCTGAAGAAGTACGGTCCACTGATCTTCGGCGCGTTCTTGGTCGCGGCCGTGGTGTTGGCACTCGGGCGCTTGAGACTGGCCCGAAAGGCATTGCACCGCAGCCGATGACAGTTCCATTTCTGCTGCGCGGCGTCGACCTCTCCGCCTTTGCTGTCGCATTGGTGGCCAAACTGCGCGGCGGCGGCGTTGTGGTGTCGGCGGATGGGCCCGCCACCCTCGTGCAGGCGATGCGCCACATCGCGCCACAGTCGCGCACCGCCCTGTACTGGACGGCCCGCCTGACATTGGTGAACAGGGCAGAGGACCTGACCGCATTCGACGCGGTCTTCGGCGCGATCTTCGCCGACGCGGTGCTGGGGCTGGATCCGCCTGCACTCAAGCGCGGCCCACGTCCGCCTGCCGCCCCGGCGCCGGGTGTCCGGGGAACGGACGGCGGCGGCAGCGACGGCGACGGCCTGCCGTGGACCACGATGCCTGTCGCGATCAGCGCCGCCGAGTTCTCCGACAGCGGTATCACCGTGCCGGATCCGCTGCCCAGCCGACTGGTGGCGCGGGCCGACGAGTCGTTCGATCGGTTCGACGAGGACGACCTGCGCCGCATCGGTACCTGGCTGGAACAGCTGTCTGCGCGCTGGCCTCGCAGGCGCAGCCTGCGCCGAGAGGCACATCGCCGCGGTAAGCGAATCGACGTTCGGGAGTCCCTGCGATCGTCGCGGGAGACGGGTTGGGAGGTATTGCGGCTGCAGCACGCGCGCAGGCGTCGTCGGCCGCGTCGGGTGGTACTGGTATGCGATGTCAGCCGATCGATGCGGCCGTATGCGACGATCTACCTCCATCTCATGCGGGCAGCGGCGTTGCGCCAGAAGGGCATTCGCCCAGAGATTTTCGCATTCTCGACGTCGCTGACCCGGCTCACACCGGCGTTGTCGCATCGGTCTGCAGAGGTGGCGCTGTCGCGGGCCAACGCGAAGGTCGTCGACCGCTACGGCGGCACGCACCTTGGTCGAGCCGTGGCCGGGCTGCTGGCCGCGCCACACGGCAGCGCGCTGCGGGGCGCGGTGGTGATCGTCGCCTCGGACGGCTGGGACAGCGACCCGCCGGAAGTGCTGGAGCGGGCAATGGCGCGGGTGCGGCGGCGGGCGCACATGGTCGTGTGGCTGAATCCGCGTGCCGCACAGCCAGGTTTCCAACCGCTGGCCGGATCGATGGCGGCCGCCCTGCCGTACTGCGATCTGTTTCTGCCCGCGCACTCGCTGTCGGGTTTACGTGACCTCTTCGCCGCGCTGGGCGGTGTGGCTACTCCTCGACCGGTGCCACCTCACCGGTCGAGCGGCGACGCGCCAGCAGTGCGCGGCCGACCGAGATGACGCCCGGCAGGATCGACAGGAAAACGATCAGCAGGATCATCAACTCGAGGTTGTGCTTGACGAACGGCACGTTGCCCAGGAAATAGCCGAGCAGCGTCACACCCGCGCCCCACAGGATGCCGCCGACGATGTCGAAGCCGAGGAACACCGGGTAACGCATGTAGGACACGCCGGCCAGCACCGGGGTGAAGGTGCGCACGATCGGAACGAAGCGGGCCAGGATGATCGTCTTCGGGCCGTGCCGTTCGAAGAACTCGTGCGACTGTGTGATGTAGCGCTTCTTGAAGAAGCGGGAGTCTTCCTTGTCGAACAGCGCCGGGCCGATTCGGCGCCCGATGAAGTAGGCCGTCTGGTCGCCGAGCACCGCCACCAGCGATACGGAGGCCACCAGCACCCAGATGTTCACCGGCGGGTTCGGCGCCGCGGCCAGCAGCCCGCCGGTGAACAGCAGCGAATCGCCGGGCAGGATCGGGAACAGCAGGCCGGTCTCGATGAAGACGATGACCAGGATTCCGGGCAGCACCGCGGATGCGAACAGCCCGCCCTCGCCCAGCCAGTACATCGGGTCCATCAGGCCGGGCAGGGCCATCACGGTGTTCAAGGTCGCCGCCGGTGCGACTCCGCGGTGCTCATGGCTCACCAAGATACCGGCGCGCGCTGCACCGACACCCAACGAGCAGGTCAGCTGCAGTCTTGAGATACTGCGTAGAAAGCGCCACCAGCGAGAGGAACTCCCATGCCCATCGCCACGCCCGAGGCCTACGCCGAGATGCTGGCCCGCGCCAAGGAGCACTCGTATGCGTTCCCGGCGATCAACTGCACCTCGTCGGAAACGATCAACGCCGCGCTGAAGGGATTCGCCGACGCGGGCAGCGACGGCATCATCCAGTTCTCCACCGGCGGCGCCGAGTTCGGCGCCGGCCTCGGGGTGAAGGACATGGTCACCGGGGCGGTGGGGCTCGCCGAGTTCGCGCACGTCGTCGCGGAGAGGTACCCGGTCACCGTCGCCCTGCACACCGACCACTGCCCGAAGGACAAGCTCGACACCTATGTCCGCCCACTGCTGGCGATTTCGCAGAAGCGGGTGGCCGAGGGTAAGAACCCGCTGATCCAGTCGCACATGTGGGACGGCTCGGCGGTGCCGATCGACGAGAACCTGACGATCGCCAAGGAACTGCTGAAGCAGACGGCCGCCGCCAAGATCATCCTGGAGATCGAGATCGGCGTGGTCGGCGGCGAGGAGGACGGCGTCGAGGCCGAGATCAACGAGAAGCTCTACACCACGCCCGAGGACTTCGAGAAGACCATCGAGGCGCTCGGCGCGGGCGAGCACGGCAAGTACCTGCTGGCCGCGACGTTCGGCAACGTGCACGGCGTGTACAAGCCGGGCAACGTCAAGCTGCGCCCCGACATCCTCGAGCAGGGCCAGAAGGTCGCCGTCGCCAAGCTCGGATTGCCCGAGGGCTCAAAGCCTTTCGACTTCGTATTCCACGGCGGCTCCGGCTCGCTCAAGTCGGAGATCGAGGAGGCGCTGCGCTACGGCGTGGTCAAGATGAACGTCGACACCGACACCCAGTACGCGTTCACCCGGCCCGTCGCCGGCCACATGTTCACCAACTACGACGGCGTGCTGAAGGTGGACGGCGAGGTGGGCAACAAGAAGGTGTACGACCCGCGCAGCTACATGAAGAAGGCCGAAGCCAGCATGTCGGAGCGGGTGGTCGAGGCGTGCCACGACCTGCACAGCGCGGGCCGGTCGGTGTCTGCCTAGCTATTCGGCGCCTGGCAGATCTTCCATTGGTCGTCGCGGAACTGCAGGTCGAAGCTGCGGGTGGACCGGGTATTGGGCGCGTAGGCCATGAACGTGGTCACGTTGGCCTCGGCGTGGTCGCCGTTGACCACGACCTGGTCGATGCTCGCCACCACCGGGTACCGCTTGGCCGCGGCCACCCGGGTGTGGGTGTCGGCCCACGCGCGGTCGTCGTATTTGACGTAGCTGTCGCGGGTGGCGCCGCAGGTGATGCTGCGCAGGGTGGCCAGATCGCCGTTCTGCACGGCGACGTCGAAGTTCTGGATCGTGGAACGGACCTGCTCCTCCTGCGACACCTTCGGTTCGGAGCTGCGGGTCAACAGGACCGTGCCCAGTATCGCGACGGCAACGAGCGCGGCGATGACCAGAATCAGCGCCATCACCCAACCCCAGCTGTGTCGCCGACCCGGTGGCTTGGGCGCATCGCCGCGGGCCGGGATGACCTGTGGCGCAGCCGGTTTGATCGGCCCGGTGTCCGCCGCCGCGGCGGCCGTGCTGCCCGGTGCCTCCGACATCGACAGCACCTCGGTTGCGGGCTCGGGAGGCGTTTCGATCTTTGTCGTCGACGAGTCGAACCCGGAGGGTGCGGTGAACCGCCGCACGGCGGGCTTCTCGTCCTCTGTCGAGCCGGCATCCGCCGTGTCGGCCGACTCGACCGCCATCACTTCGGTCTCGTCGCTGACGACCGGGGCCGCTTCGGTCGGCGGTTCGCTGTCGGTCGCCTGCTCGTGCTCGGGCAGCTGCTCGGTGGCGTCCTCGGGTGCCGATGCGTCGTCAGTAGTTGTCGTTTCCTCCGCCGATTCCACAGCCGGTTCATTCCCCTGGCCGGGCCCTGATGGGTTCGACATACCTGCTGCGGTCCTCCCGTGACGACGACTTCTTGTCGGCTCGGCCGACGAGTCTCTTCAGGAGCTTATAAGCTCCACGGCACAATAGGCCCATGACGCGGATGGGTGATCTTCTGGGACCGGATCCGATACGGCTGCCCGGCGACAGCGCGGCCGAGGCGGAACTGGAGGCCAACGAGAACCCCGCGATCGTGGCCGCCGCGCATCCCACGGCATCGGTGGCGTGGGCGGTTCTCGCCGAGGACGCGCTGGCCGACGACAGGGCGATCACCGCGTATGCCTACGCCAGGACCGGCTACCACCGCGGTCTCGACCAACTGCGCCGCAACGGCTGGAAGGGCTTCGGGCCCGTACCGTACGCGCACGCACCCAACCGGGGGTTCCTGCGGTGTGTGGCCGCACTCGCCAAGGCGGCCGACGCGATCGGCGAAACCGACGAGTACGCCCGCTGTCTGGATCTGCTCGACGATTGCGACCCAACGGCGCGCGCCGAACTCGGCCTGAGCTAGAGCCACCGCGCACGCGAGGAGCAGGAATTCACCAGGTCGCTTCGCAGTTGCAGTCGCCCTCGGCACCCGGTGGCTCGATTTGAACGGTCGCGTGTTCCAGGCCGCGTTCGTTCAGCACCTCGCGCGCGTCGTCGAGCACCCTGGCCGAGTCGGCGGTGGACGTCAGGTGCGCGGTGACCATGTCCTTACCGGGCACCAGCGTCCACACGTGCAGGTCATGCACCTCGGTCACGCCCTCGACCGCACACAGGGCGGTCCGCAGCTCCTCGACGTCGATGTGGGTGGGTGAGGATTCGGACAGGATCCGCAGCGCCGCCCGCGCCAGCGAGATCGCGCGCGGCAAGACCCACAGCGCGACCAGGACGGCGACGACGACGTCGGCGTACGGCCACCCGGTCGTCACGGTCACGATGCCGGCGATCAGCACACCGACGCTGCTGACGGTGTCGGCGAGGACCTCCATGTAGGCGCCCCTCACAGCCAGGCTGCCCTCGGAGTGCGACCGCAGCAGCAACACCACGGCGCCGTTGGCCACCAGGCCCGCCAGTGCGACGGCGATCATCGGCACGCCTGGAATATCGGGCGCGTCGCCGAACCGCTCGAACGCCTCGTAGAGAATGAACGCCGCCACACCGAGCAACAACAGGGCGTTGGCGACCGCGGTGAACACCTCGGCGCGGTGCCAGCCGTAGGTCCGTGCGGGCGACGCGCTGCCGTGGCGGGCGACCAGCACCGCGGTCAGGCCCATGAACATGGCGACAAGGTCGGTGAGCATGTGACCCGCATCGGCCAGCAGCGCAATCGAATTGATCAGCAGTGCGGTCGTCAGCTCTAGTACGAAGAAGCCGGAGAGGATAGCCGCGGCGATGACCATCCGGCTGACACGGGCATCGCCACCGCCGTGGTTGTGGCCCGCACCCATCATTCAAATCTATGCGCAGTGGCGCATATGTCGCAAGGCGTTGCTCACAGCCATGCCGACCAGAATTGCGTCAGTTCACGTCCGAGGCCCACGAGCCCACGAGGCACGCCGGAGAAATCGAAGAACCAGAGCACGACACTCCAGAACCATTGGTTGAGCTGCGGCGTGAACAGCAGGAGTATCAGGACGAACAGGCCCCATTGTTTGGCCGGCTGCAGTGAGCGCTGTGTCTCCGGGCTCAGATGAGGCTCAAGAACGCCGTAGCCGTCCAGCCCCGGCACGGGCAGCATGTTCAGCACGAGTGCGGTCACCTGAAGGAATCCCAGGAACGCCACACCGGCCCAGAACACCGAATGTTCCTCGCTGCGAAACAGCGCGGTCAGCACCAACAGCAGCACGGCGCACACCAAGTTGGTGAACGGGCCGGCGAGGCTGACCAGACTCTTCTGGGCTTTGGTCATGAACGACGTCCGCACCCACACCGCGCCGCCGGGGAGCCCGATTCCACCGATCGCGATGATCAGCACCGGCAGCACGATCGAGAGGATCGGGTTCGAATACTTCAACGGGTTGAGGGTCAGGTAGCCGCGCACCGCGACGTCGTGGTCGCCGAACCGCCATGCGGTGAACGCATGGGCGAACTCGTGCAGGCTCAGCGACACGATCCAGCCGGCGATGACGAAGATGAACACGCCGACATAGGCCAGCGGCTTGTAGTCGGCTGCGGCCATCCAGGCCAGCACGCCGCCGACCGCGGTGATGGCCACGATGGCCAGGAAGATTGGGCTGGGCCGCACCGACTGGTGCACCGGACGGATGCTCACCTCACGAAGCTACCGGGACTCGCTGGGCCAGTCGCAGCCCGTCAGCTCGGCGGACAGCTCCCATAGCCGGCGTGCCGTCTGCGGGTCGCGGGCTTTTTCCCGGATCTTGGTGACCTTTGGCTTGCCCCACTGGTTGAACCGAGGGGCCAGGTAGGTACCGCTTGGCAGGTCTGTCGTGACCGCCTGGATGCTGGCCCGCGCACCCTGCTCGGGCGTGTGCAAGTAGAAGCTCGGAAGGTGTTGTTTGTGACGGAAGGACCAGCCCTGGACCCCGGTGCTTTCCCGCGCGATGTCGGTGTTCGTCGAACCCGGGTCGGTTGCGTACGCACGCACTCCGCGACGGGCGAGCTCCTGGACGAAGAGCATCACGGCCAGCTTCGATTGGCCGTAGGCAGACCACTTCGTGTACCTGCGAGTCCGGAAATGCAGGTCGTCGAAGTGGATTCGACTCAGCGCGTAGACCCTGCTGGCCACCGAGACCACCCGGTCCTGGATCTTGTCTCCGAGCAGACAGGTCAGCGCGAAGTGGCCCAGGTGGTTGGTGCCGATGGTGGCCTCGAAACCGTCCACCGTATGGGTCAGCGGCAGGCCGAAAACACCGGCGTTGTTCACCAGCACGTCGACGGTCTGAACCGAGTCGGCGAACTTGCGGACGCTCGTCAGGTCGGCCAGATCGAGGTGCGCCACCTCGACGTCGCCCGTCATCTCGGCGGCGGCCCGCTCGGCCTTCGGCAGGGTGCGGCAGGCGATCAGCACGCTGTGACCGTCGGCGGCCAGCGCCGAGGCGGTCGCCTTGCCGACACCACTGTTGCCGCCGGTGACGATGATTCGCACGGCCTTATCTCACCAGCAGCCAGCCCTCGGTGTGGCGATAAAACGTCGATCTGCGGACAGTTTGTGGCGCGAGGACGCCGTCGCGGACGACCCGTGCGCCCGTGGTGCCGAGCTGAACGGCTCGACCGGTCACCCAGCGTCGCCGACCCTGACCGATCACCGTCGCCCGCAAGCCGGGCATGGCCCGGGTCGGCTCGATCCGCACGCCGGCGACCTCGCCGTCGAACACTTGCGTGTCGTCGACCACCGCCTCGCCGCGCAGCGCCGCACCGTCCTCACCCCGCCATTCGGCCGCACCCGTGATGACGTGCCCGGTCTCGTCGCGAATCAACGGAATCCGTTGAGCGGTGCCGCGGCGTGCGCGACGGGCCTCCCGCCATCCGGTCGCGTGCCCGACCTCCACGTCGAGCCGGTCGGCGCGCAGCAGGCGGGTCAGCACCACGGCCAGGTCGGCGTCCGAGCCCACCACGATCAGCCGCCGGCAGCACCCGACCGCTGCGTCGATGTCGTCTGGTCCATACACCTGTTGCACAGTGAGGCCTGCCAGCGGGCGCGGCGAACGGCGGCCGCCGAAAAGCAATACCACGACATCAGTGGTGATCAAGGCAGCTCCTTGCGGTCCCGCAGGGGACCAGGTCAGATACAGTGGCTCACCGGCTGGAACACAATAAGCGGGAGAAATGCCATGCCGGCAATCGTGCTCATCGGCGCCCAGTGGGGCGACGAGGGCAAGGGTAAGGCCACCGACCTGCTCGGTGGCCGTGTGCAGTGGGTCGTGCGGTATCAGGGCGGGAACAATGCCGGTCATACCGTCGTCCTGCCGAGCGGTGAGAATTTCGCGCTGCACCTCATTCCATCGGGGATCCTGACGCCCGGCGTCACCAACGTGATCGGCAACGGCGTGGTGATCGATCCCGGCGTACTGCTCGATGAGCTGAAGGGCCTGGAAGATCGCGGCGTCGACACCGAGCGACTGCTGATCTCGGCCGACGCGCATCTGCTGATGCCGTATCACGTCGCCATGGACAAGGTGGTCGAGCGGTATGCGGGCAGCAAGAAGATCGGCACCACCGGGCGCGGCATCGGCCCCTGCTACCAGGACAAGATCGCGCGCATCGGGATCCGTGTCGCCGACGTGCTGGACGAGGGGCAACTGGCCCAAAAGATCGAAGCCGCACTGGAATTCAAGAACCAGGTGTTGGTCAAGATCTACAACCGCAAGGCGCTGGAGCCCGCCGAGGTGTTGGACAGCCTGCTGGCGGAGGCAGAGGGCTTCAGGCATCGCATCGCCGACACAAGGCGGCTGCTCAACGTCGCACTCGACAAGGGTGAGACCGTGCTGCTGGAGGGCTCGCAGGGCACCCTGCTGGATGTCGACCACGGCACGTATCCGTTTGTCACGTCGTCGAATCCGACCGCGGGCGGCGCGGCGGTCGGATCGGGCATCGGCCCGACCCGCATCACCACGGTGTTGGGGATCCTGAAGGCCTACACCACCAGGGTGGGTTCCGGTCCGTTCCCCACCGAGTTATTCGACGAGAACGGCGAGTACCTGTCCAAGACGGGCGGTGAGTTCGGGGTGACGACGGGCAGGCGACGCCGCTGCGGATGGTTCGACGCCGTGATCGCGCGCTACGCCACCCGCGTCAACGGCATCACCGACTACTTCCTGACCAAGCTCGACGTGCTCTCCAGCCTCGAAACAGTGCCGATCTGCGTGGGGTACACGGTGAACGGCAAGCGAACCGACGACATGCCGATGACGCAGAGCGACATCGCGCATGCCGAGCCGATCTACGAGGAGATGCCGGGCTGGTGGGAGGACATCTCCGACGCTCGTGAGTTCGATGATCTGCCCGCGAAGGCACGTGACTACGTGCTGCGGCTCGAAGAGCTTGCCGGAGCGCATGTTTCGTGTATCGGCGTGGGCCCCGGCCGGGACCAGACGATCGTGCGCCGCGACATTCTGGCGGATCACGCGTGACTTCTGCGGACGCGAGGAGCAATTCAGGCGGAGATCCCAGGCTCGTCGACCCCGACTACGACAAGCACGGTGGCTTCCCGAATTTCGAAGCGGCCGAGCCCGGTCCGGGGTTCGCGCGATTCCTGACGGCGATGCGCCGGGCGCAGGACCTGGCGGTGTCGGCCGACCCGGACAGCGACACGTGGGACCTGGCGGCCGACCGCGCCGAGGAGCTGGTGAAGCTGCTCGACCCGTTCGAGGCGCCCGAGGGCGTGGGCCCGGCCAACCGGGTGCCGGACCTACCCGGCGCAGGCAGCCTGCTGATGCCGCCCTACCGGATGCTCGAGTTCGGCCCCGCGGGTGTCCGATTGAGTGTGCAATTCAGCCGGTTCTCGGTCGGCGGCAACTACGCGGTGCACGGCGGCGTGCTGCCGCTGCTGTTCGACTCGGTCTTCGGCATGGTGATTCACGCGGCCGGGCGCCCGATCAGCCGCACCGCGTTCCTGCACGTCGACTACCGCAAGGTGACGCCGATCGACACCCCGCTGACCGCACGCGGCTGGGTCAACAGGACCGACGGCCGCAAGGCCTTCGTCAACGCCGAACTGCGCGACCCGGACGGCAACATGCTCGCGGAAGCCAACGGACTGATGGTGCGCCTCCTCGCCGGGCAGCCCTAGCCGTGTCACGATGACGGCGTGACCATCAACTCAGCCGATCGACATCTGCGCAGGCTGTCCACACCGCGCGCGGCAGCCGTCGCCGGAGTGCTGTTCGCGCTGCTGTTCGGCACCGCGCTGATACTGATCCGTACCGCGCTTCCCGAGGACGCCGAGCCGGGTGCGCAGTGGTTGACGGGCGGAAGTACGAACATAAAGACCGCGGCAATGATCATGCCGTTCGCCGGCATTGCCTTCTTGTGGTTCCTCGGGGTGGTGCGTGACGGATTCGGGCGATTCGAGGACAAATTCTTCTCGACGGTCTTCATCGGCGCGGGTCTGATGTTCCTCGCGATGATGTTCGTAGCCGCCGGTGTCGGTGCCGGTCTCGAGGCCAGCAATCTGATCGCCGGCGACGTAACCGCGCGCACCGAGGTGGCCACCTTCGGGCAGATGGTGCTACTGGCGATCGCCAAGACCTACGCGGTGCGCATGGCGGCCGTGTTCATGGTCTCGCTGGCCACCATTTGGCTGAAGACGGGTCTGATGCCACGCTGGCTAGTCATCGTGACTTACCTTGTGGCGCTGGGACTTCTGTTCGCGAGCGATATCAGCATGTGGCTGACGCTGGCCTTCCCGATCTGGGTCCTGGTCGTCAGCCTCTTGCTGTTGGCGCGGGCCGGTGTCATCGACCTCGATCGCGACGACTAATCGGCAATCCGGAGCGCCTGTGACGGACACAGCTTGACCGCCTCGCGCGCCTTGTCCTCCTCGCCGTCGGGCACCTCGTCGACGAGCACCACGACGATGCCGTCGTCGTCCTGGTCGAACAGTGTGTCGGCGACCATCACACAGTTGCCGGCCTGGATGCAGACGTCGCGGTCGGCTTCGACTTTCACCAGCTCACCTCCAACGACTTCAGACCGTAGATGAAGTGGAAGGACCGGAACTGAACGTCGGTGAAGTCTTCTGCCAGAGCCAGGTTCGGGAACCGGCGCAATAGCGCAGGAAACGCGATCCGCATCTCCATCCGCGCCAGCGGAGCCCCGAGGCAGTGATGCACGCCGTGCCCGAACGCCAGGTGTCCCGGCGCGCCCCGACCGATGTCGAGCACCTCGGGGGAGTCGATGAAGTCCGGGTCGCGGTTGCCCGCCGGCAGGGATGGGAAGACCAGCTGCCCGGCGGGGATTTTCACCCCGGCGACCTCGACATCGGTGGTGGTGATCCGGGGAATGGCGGTCTGCACGATGGACAGCCAGCGCAACAGTTCCTCGACCGCGGGCCCGACGGCGTCGGGATCGTCGCGGACCGTCGCCAGCTGCTCCGGGTGCCGCAGCAGCGCCAGCGTGCCCAACCCCAGCATGTTCGAGGTGGTCTCGTGCCCGGCGAGCAACAGCAGGCCGGCGACGCCGACGAGCTCTTCGTCCGTGAGCTCGTCACCGTGTTCGCGCACCAGCATGCCGAGGATGTCCTCACCCGGCCGCTGTCGAGATCGCTGAACGAGAGTGGTCATGTAGGCCCGACCCTGCCGCTGCAACTCCAGTCGCTCGGGGATCGGGATGGACAGGTCGAGCTGTCGCGTGCTGCGCTGCTGGAAGTCCTCGCGGTCGTCGTAGGGCACACCGAGCAGTTCGCATATCGCCAGCGACGGAATCGGAAGTGCGAAATTGTGCACCAAATCCACTGGTGGACCTGATCTTTCCATCGCGTCCAGCGCCGCGTCGACGATCTCGACGATGCGTGGTTCGAGCCGCTTCATCCGCCGGATGGTGAACTCGGGCGTCAGCATGCGGCGCAACCGAGAATGCTCCGGCGGGTCTAGGCCCAGCAGGTTGCCTACCCGCGAACTGGTCTGCTCCTGCTCGGAGATCGACGGCGCTCCGGGCAACACGAACCCGGGTGGGCGCGCGTTGGAGAACCGCTCGTGGTCGGACAGCACGTCCTTGATGTCTTCGTGCCGGGTCACCAAGTACACCTCGGTGCCGAACGCGTTGGTGAACCTGCGCACGCCGTCGGTCTCGCGAACCTCCCGAAGCTCGGCGGTCGGGCTGAACGCATCGCGGCGCATGTGCAGCGGCGGCTTTTCGGGAGCCTCGGTCATGATTCGACGCTACTCGCGGAAAACGAACTCCTCGATGAGCTTGTTGACCAGCGGTGGGTTCTCAAGCCCTGCCAGGTGCGCGACGCCTTCGAGCACCGCGATCGCTGCATCCGGTATCGCCTCTGCCATCGCGATCATCTCGGGCAGCGGAAACGTCGCGTCCTCCACCCCGGCGACGACCAGCACCGGCGTCGTGACCCGCGAGAATAGCTCGTGCTGGTCGGGTCTCGCCACGATGCTCTTGACCGCCCACCGGGCCGACGAAACATCGACCGCCTCGACGGTCTTCCGCACGTACGCGAGCACGTCCGGTCTCGTACGAAGCGTCGTCGGCCCGAGGAACGCCTTGAGCACCGAGCGGGTGACCGGCGGGCGTATTCCGCCCATGAGTTGCGCGATCCGAAGCAGCATCCCGAACTCGACCCTCTGCCGAATGCTCGCGGTCGATCCCGTGCAGTTCATCAGCACCGCCCGGCCGATGCGGTCGGGGTGGCTGGCGGCGAACGTGCCACCGATCATGCCGCCCCACGAGTTGCCGACGAAGTGCGCCCGTTCGATCCCGAGCCCGTCGAGGATGTCGACGATGCACTGCACACATTCGTCGAAACTGAAAGGCGCGGTGAGCTTTTGACTGCCGCCGTGGCCGGGTGGATCGACCAGGATGACGCGGCAACGATCGGCGAAATGGTCGGCCTGCGCCGCCCACATGTCGCCGGTCATCAGCAGGCTGGGCCAGAACATCACGGCCTCGCCGCTACCGCTACTGCGTAGGTGTATCCGCCCCAATGCTGTGTCGACCCGATGATCCTCCACCGTTGGAACGGTAGCCCTGCTCGCGCAGAGCCGGCCACCAGATGCGCGGCCCGATGAGCGTGAACAGCGCAGGGATGATCACCGTGCGGACGACGAAGGTGTCCAGCAGGATGCCGAGGCCGACGATGATGCCGACCTGGGTGAGCACGATCAGCGGCAGCACGCCCAGCACGCAGAACACCGCGGCCAGCACGATGCCGGCGCTGGTGATGACCGCGCCGGTGGCCGACACCGCCCGGATGATGCCATGCCGGGTGCCGTGCGCCGGAGTCTCCTCGCGGGCGCGGGTGACCAGGAAGATCGTGTAGTCAACGCCCAGAGCTACTAGAAATAGAAATGCGAACAACGGTGCGGTGTTGTCCAGGGCGGGGAAGCCGAACAGGTGCACGCTCGCCCAGCCGCCGAGGCCCAGCGCGGCGAGAGCGCTGAGCACCGTCACCGCCACCAGGATCAGCGGCGCCAGCGCCGACCGGAGCAACACGTAGAGCACGATCAGCACCACGGCCAGGATGGCCGGAATGATGACGAGCCGGTCCCGACCGGCGGCCGCGCTGGCGTCGCGGGCCTGGGCGTCCGATCCGCCCACTAGCGCGCCGGAGTCCACTGCGTGGACCGAATTACGCAGTGCATCAATGGTTCTGAATGCCTCGTCGGATGCGGGTTCGGCGCTCAGCACCACCGACCACTGGCTGAGCCCGTTCGACGATGCGCCGGCCGGGTTCGCCGACACCACCCCGGGGGTGGCGCGGATCGCGCGTTCGATCTCTGCGCTCTTCTCGGAATGCGCGATGACGCGGGTGGGGTCGGTCAGGCCGCTGGGAAAGTGGGCGGCCAGGGTTTCATATCCGCTCACCGACTCCGCCTGCACCCGGAACTGCTCGGTCTGCGACAGGCCGACCGGCGTGGTCAGCAGGCCGGTACACAGCAAGACGAGTCCGGCGATCGCGACCACAGCGACCCGGGCGGGCCTGCGCGCCACCGCAGCGGCGACGCGGTGCCAAATACCGCTGTCGGTAAGCGGTTTCGCACCGGCACGTGGGATGAATGGCCAGAACAGGCGGCGCCCGAACAGCGCCAACAGGGGCGGCAGCACCAGCAGCACGAAGACCGCCGCGACGACCAGACCCGACGCGGCCTGCACCCCGAGGCTGCGGGTGCTCGGCGAGGAGGCGAACACCAACGTCAGCAGGGCCAGCACCACGGTGGCGTTGCTGGCCAGGATCGCGGGCCCCGCCTGGCGTACAGCCACGCGGAGAGCGTCGCGGTGATTGTCGTTGCGGCCCAATTCCTCTCGATAGCGGGAGATGAGCAGCAGCGCGTAGTTGGTACCTGCCCCGAACACCAGCACGCTGGTGATGCCCGACGTCGAGCCGTCGGGGCTCATCCCGAGGGCGCCCGCCACTGCACTGCCCAAAACGGCGGCGACGCGGTCGGCGAAGCCGATCACCGCGAGGGGGATCAGCCAGAGCACCGGTGAGCGGTAGGTGACGATCAGCAGCAGTGCCACCACGGCGGCGGTGACCGCCAGCAGTGTGAAGTTGGCGCCGGAGAACGAGTTCGCGATGTCGGCGCCGAACGCGGGCCCACCGGTGACCTCGACCCGCAGGTCGCCGGGCAGCCCCTCGCCGGCCGACTGCCGCAGGTCCTTGACCGCATCGTTAAGCGCGAACCCGGACAGCCCGGAGTCCAGCGGCACCGTCGCCACCGCCGCCCGACCGTCGTCGGAAACCACGAGAGGCTGTTGCTTGATCGCGCCCAGATCGGCTGGGCTCAGCGCAGCGCCGTCGTCCCGGCTGACGACGAGGATGGCGGGAACACGGTCGCCGCCCGGCAGCTGTGCCCGCAGTGCGTCGGCCCGCGCCGACTCCGCGCTGGGGGGTATCGGGACCGGTGACCGCTCGCTGGAGTCGTCGGTGCCGATCAACCCCATCAATGCCCCGGATCCGACGATCACGAGGAGCGCCAGCACCCAGGAGAACCGGCCCGTCATAAGCCCCAATATTTCAGATACTTAATATTTAATCAAACTAACGTCCACCGCTATGCTGAGCCTGTGCCGAAGACGGATCGCGCCGCGCTGGAGTCGCTGATCGCGGCCGACGTACGGGCGTTGACGGCCGAGTCCGACCAGATCGGCAGGCACTTCGCCGCACGACATGACGTGGCCGCCAACGACTTTCGCGCACTTCTGCACGTCATGGTCGCCGAGACGTCGGGATCCCCGCTGACGGCGGGCGAACTCAGGACGCGAATGGGCATGTCGGGTGCGGCCATCACCTACCTTGTCGAGCGGATGATCGGGTCTGGGCACCTGCGACGCGATTCCGATCCGTCCGATCGGCGCAAGGTCATGTTGCGGGTTGCCGACGACGGAATGAATGTTGCACGAGGCTTCTTCATGCCGCTGGCCGAACACAACCGGCGTGCGCTGGCAGACCTACCCGATGGCGATCTCGACGCTGGGCACCGAACCTTCGCCGCGATCATCGATGCCATGCGTGCATTTCGTAGCCAGCTGGACGAGTCTTGACCGCGTCGACCAATCGCGCTCACGATCTGGCAGGCTTGACGGGCAATGAGTGAAACGACTGAGTCCCCTGATCGCGAGGACACGCCGTCCGTCGAACCGACCACCAGTGAGCCGACGCAGCGGGGCGAGGAACCAAGTGCGGTGATGCTGCTCGGTTCCGGAGAACTGAGCCGTGAACTGACCCTGGCATTCCAACGGCTGGGTCAGAAGGTGGTCGCGGTCGACCGGTATGCAGATGCGCCCGCGCACGGGGTGTCCGATCGGGCGGCGGTGGTCAGAATGAACGACGCCGAGGCGCTCACCGCGATCATCGAAAGGGCGAACCCACGCTTCGTCGTCGCCGAGTCGGGCGTGATCGCGGTCGACGCGCTGGTCGCCGCCGCCGAACGCGGCCTCGAGGTGTATCCGACGCCCCGCAGCGTGCGGATGAGCCTGGACCGGGAAGCCATGCGCAAGCTGGCCGCCGATGAACTCGGCCTGCCGACCGTGCCGTTCTGGTTCGCCGGGTCGGTCGACGAGCTGACCGCGGTGGCAGAACACGCCGGCTTCCCGCTGGTGGTGAAGCCGGTCGCGGGCGTGCCCGGCGAAGGTCAGTCGGTGCTGCTGCGCACCGACGACATCGAGGCGGCCTGGCAGCGCGCGGTGGCCGCGGGCCGGGTTCCGCATAGCCGGGTGCTTGCCGAGACGATCGTCGAAGTCGACTACGAGGTCACCCTGATCACCGTCAGGACGACCGGGCCGACCGGTCCAGCGCTGCACTTCTGCGAACCGATCGGCCACCGCGAGGGTGACGGTGACGTGCTGGAGGCGTGGCAGCCACAACAGATGTCTGCCGCTGCGTTGGACGCGGCGAAGTCGATCGCGGCCCGCATCGTCAACACGCTCGGCGGACGGGGAGTGTTCGGTGTCGAACTGCTGGTGCGCGGCGACGAGGTGTATTTCGCCGACGTCCGCACCCACCCGCACGATACCGGTCTGGTAACCCTTCGGTCGCAACGGCTTTCGGAGTTCGAACTTCACGCCAGGGCCATTCTGGGCCTGCACGTGGACACCATCATGATCTCTCCCGGTGCCGTCCAAGTCGCCTACGCCGGCGCCGAGTCGTCCCCGAGCGAAAGCACGGCGGAAAACGTCAACGCGGTGCTCGCCGACGCGTTGGCCGTGGCGGAGAGCGACGTCCGGCTGTTCAACCGCCCCGACGAGACGCGACGCCCGGCGTCGACTCGGGGTGGCGCTTGCGACCGCGCCGGACGTCACGACCGCGCGGGACAGGGTGCGTCGGGTGACCGGCGTGCTGCGCAAACTCTGGTAGCCGTGCCACCCGACCAGGGCGCAGAAGAAGCCGACGCAGGCAGGCCGACGATGGCCCCGTTTCTGGCCGCGTTGGCAATCATTGTGATCGTCGTGATCGCAATTTGGTTGGTCAATCTGTTCCAGGGTGACCGGCTCTCCGAGGACCAGCGGGTAGGACGGGCGGCCGTCGGCCAGAACGATGCGCTGCAGCGAGCCGACTTCGCCGATTTCACCGCCTACACATGCGGGAAGTTTCAGGGTTCGGAGGCCGACGTGCTTGCGCGCCAACGTGATTCGGCAGCAAAGCGCGGTGACCGGTTCGTCGACGATGTCACCGACGTGAGGATCGACGGTGACCGGGCGACCGCGACCGTTACCTACCATTTCGCCAAGGCGCCGGATACCAAAACGCCTGTTCCGATGACCTTCGTACGCGAGGACGGCGCATGGAAGGTCTGTTCGACCGCTCCCAGTTAGGTATGGGACACTCGCGTCCGTGAGCTACGCGGGAGATATCACGCCTGAAGAGGCCTGGAAGTTGCTCAATGATGACCCCCAGGCTGTGCTCGTCGACTGTCGCACCGACGCCGAATGGCGATTCGTCGGCGTGCCCGACTTGACGAGCCTGACCCGCGATGTCGTCTACATCGAGTGGAACCGCACCGATGGCAGCAGAAACGAATCATTCGTCGACGACCTGATTTCCGCAGGCGTCACACCCGGCGTGGGCCCACACGGCAGTAGGGGACGCCCCGTGGTGTTCCTGTGCCGGTCCGGGAACCGTTCGATCGGCGCTGCCGAGGCCGCCACCGAGGCCGGGATAGCGCCGTCGTACAACGTGCTGGACGGATTCGAGGGCAACCTCGACGAGCACAAGCACCGCGGCGGCACCGGCTGGAAGGCCGTCGGCCTGCCCTGGAAGCAGTCGTGACCAATCCGGGTGACGAGGTGCCGTCGGTACGCACTCCGGCCGAACTGCCAGAGGGTGTCAGCCAGGCCACCATCGGGGTGCGTGGCGGCCTGTTGCGGTCGGCCTTCGAGGAGACCGCGGAGGCGATCTACCCGACCTCGGGCTACGTCTACCAGACTGCGGCCGAGGCCGAGAAGGCCTTCACCGGTGAGATCGACCGCTACGTCTACTCCCGGTATGGCAACCCGACCGTCTCGATGTTCGAGGAGCGGCTCCGGCTGATCGAGGGCGCGCCCGCCTGCTTTGCCACGGCAACCGGGATGGCCGCGGTGTTCACCTCGCTCGGCGCGCTGCTGGCCGCAGGCGACCGACTTGTCGCGGCCCGCAGCCTGTTCGGGTCCTGCTTCGTGGTGTGTAGCGAGATCCTGCCGCGCTGGGGCATCGAGACGGTGTTCGTCGACGGCGACGATCTGTCGCAGTGGGAAGAGGCACTGTCGAAGCCGACGCAGGCGGTGTTCTTCGAGACACCGTCCAACCCGATGCAGTCATTGGTCGACATCGCGGCGGTCACCGAGATGGCACACGCCGCCGGTGCAAAAGTGGTGTTGGACAACGTGTTCGCCACCCCTATCCTGCAGCAGTGTTTTCCGCTTGGTGTCGACGTCGTGGTGTACTCCGGCACGAAGCACATCGACGGCCAGGGCCGGGTGCTCGGCGGTGCGATCCTCGGGGACAAGACCTACATCGACGAGCCGGTGCAGAAGTTGATGCGGCACACGGGTCCGGCGCTCAGCCCGTTCAACGCCTGGGTCCTGCTGAAGGGTTTGGAGACGCTTGCGGTGCGGGTCCAGCTACAGCACCGACTCGGCGCTTCGCATCGCGCAGTTCCTCGAGGACCATCCCGCCGTGAGCTGGGTGCGCTATCCGTTCCTGGAGTCGCATCCGCAGTACGACCTGGCCAAGCGCCAGATGACCGGCGGCGGTACCGTCGTCACCTTCGAACTCAAGGCGGCCCCCGACGCCGGCAAGCAGCGCGCGTTCGAGGTGCTCGACAAGCTGCGGATCGTCGACATCTCGAACAATCTCGGCGATGCCAAGTCGCTGATCACCCACCCGTCGACCACCACGCACCGGGCGATGGGTCCCGAAGGGCCGGCGGCAATCGGGCTCGGCGACGCCGTAGTGCGGATCTCGGTGGGGCTGGAAGGGACCGACGACCTGATCGCGGATCTGGACCAGGCGCTCGGCTAGGTGTCGAAGCGGGCCGAGGCGAAGAAGGCGCGCCGCGAGAAGCGGCGAGCCGCACGGGATGCGAACTGGATACCCGACGTGGTCCTCGACGAGTTGTCCGACGACGTCGTGCTCGTCGAGGATCTAGAGCGCTTCGACCAACGAATTACCGAGCGCGGCTGGACTTTCGACGAGGACCAGTCCGACGAGGACTTCGTCATCTGGTTCTATCCACCGTCAGGCACCGAGATCGGCGATGGCCTCGAACCAGTGACGACGGCCTGGATGCACGTGGCCGAGAACGCCGAGCTCGTGCACCTCGTCCTTGTCGGGACCGCCGACGATCACCGGTTGACGCCTGACGAGTTCGTCGGGCACCTCGACGCGATCGAGGCGTATCGGGTCGGCGATCCGGCTCCCGTTCTGGGGTAGTGGTGCGGGATCGGGTGTGCGTCCATGGCGAGAATTCGCGAGCTGGGCCGCCGTCGGCGCACAGTCAGCGCCGAGACTGCACACTCGCGCCGGCGCACCGCTAGTTCTTGTCGCGACCCCCGACGACACCCTGTGCGGCCTGCGCGCGTTGCTCGTAGTTCTCTCTAGCCTTGCGGTCGAAACTCAGGAACACCGAGTCGAGGCCCAGGCGCTTGTTGAGCCACCGGCGTCCGCGCGGGCCGAGCATCTGCGCAGCCTGCGCGGTGAAACGCAGCGGAGCAGGCACGGAGACATGGGTTTTCGGCTTGTCCAGCGTCTTGACGACCGCCGCAGCGATGTCCGCCGGCTCCACCGGCTTGATGGCGCCACCGGACTTGGTGCCCGCGATCAGCTCGGTGTTGGTGAACGGCGGCATGATGACCGATACGTCGACACCGTGCGGTGCGACCTCGTCGGCCAGTGCGGCCGAAAGGCCCACCACGCCGAACTTGGCGCCCACGTAGACGACCTGGCCGGGGACCGGGATGAGGCCGGACAGCGAGGCGATGTTGATGATGTGGCCGCTGCGGCGGGCGATCATGTCGGGCAGCGCCAGCTGGCATCCGGTGATCACGCCGTAGAGATTGACCTCGATCGATGACCGGATCGCCTGCTCGGACTGCTCGAGGAAGGGACCGATCGGCATCACGCCTGCGTTGTTGATCAGCACGTCGATGTGGCCGTGCCCGTCGGTGCGGGCCTTGTCGAGGAATGTGGCGAACGATTCGCGGTCGGTGACGTCGAGCGGGTACCCGGACACCTGGCCGAGCTTGGTGAGGTCGGCGACGGCCGACTCCTGGAACGCCACGTCGCGGTCGCCGATGACCACCCGCGCGCCGCGGGACAACAGCGCCTTAGCGGTCGCGTACCCAATGCCGCGGGCGGCACCGGTGATCGCGATGGTCTTGCCCCTGATGTTGTCCACGTCGCTGGACTTTACAGGTGTCAAGTTCGGGATGGAAGAACCCCTGCGCTGCGCTTATCAACAGTCGTAATTTCATCCACAGGTGGCGGTTGAACTGCTGGTTTGGGCAGTAGATGTGACTAGATGCGAAAGCATGTTCGATGGTTTGCAGTCGGCAGTCAGCGATCTGGCGTCGCTCAGTGATGCCGAGTTGGTGGCTGCCGCCGGCGGCTGGGCGCGCGCGGAGAATGCGGCATGTGCGCACAAGTTGGCGGTGGCCGCCGAGATGGGTGCGGCGGTCAACGTCAGCCAGGGCATGGCGTTGCACCAGACCACGTGTTCGGCGGCGGGATGATGCCGCCACCCCGGCGACGCGCCACCCGAACCGTGCCACAGCCGGTGGCGACAGGTGTGCGATTTTGTGCGTTGCCGCGACCTGACGTGCCGGTTCCCCGGCTGCGACAAAGCCGCGCAGTTCTGCGATCTGGACCACACCGTTTCCCACCCGTTCGGGCCGACCCACCCGTCAAATCTCAAGTGCCTGTGCCGTTTTCATGGGCTGTAGAGGCCCCAGATCGGTTGTGCCGGGCCGCTCATGCCCGACCCGCACCGCCGCTTAAGGCGTGGGGAGGTTGGTAGGCATGCCGCAACGGTTCCGCAGGTCGACCAGCGGCTGGCGGATGGCCTGGATTTCGGCCTGCTCCCGCGGATTGGCCGCCAGGTAGTCCTGAACCTGGGTCCGGATCTGGTCACGCGGCTGGCCTCGAAGGCCGGTGAAGAACTCGTTCACCCACGGGTGACTGAATAGGTAGGCCGACGTTCCCGCTGAGACACCCGCCCGTACCTGCGCCACGTCACCGGCGGTGCAGTAGGGGGGATCGGCCAGCGCTGACGGGCCGCGGCAAACATCGCTCCGGCGACGACGCCGGTACCGATCACACCGACAACTGCGCGACGGGCCAGACGGGCATTGAGCAACATGGTCGGACTCCTTTGATTAGGTACGAAGAGCCATTGTCTGCAGCGATTACTGACAATGCGAAGCTAACCAGAATCGGTCGCGACTTTCTTGCCTTGCGACAAAAACCACTGTGCGAAACGCCGTGGCCGGATCGGGTGCTGCCGTTTCCAACATCCTCAGTCAGTTTTAGAGTTAGCCCGCGCGACAGCACATCGTCCGTGTTCGCTGCGCCCGGTACCGGCAAGACGCCGCCGATGGGAACGGACGCGGTCTAGAAAAGCAAGCGCGAGCCAAGACCATCGTTTAGCCTCATAGAGCCCATGGGGCGTCAATAACGTGCAGGGCAATAACGTCTAGGTCGTCAAACCTTAGGGGTTCTAATATGGTTCGCACACTTGTCGTCGCAGCGTGCATCGCTGCAGGCCCCGCTGCGGTCGGGGCGATTCTGGCCGTCCCCGCAGCGGCCAGTCCGGGGAATGAGCAGTTCAGCTCTAACGCTCCCCTTCATAACGCTCCACTGCGGCCCGGCCCCGACATCGACATCGACCCCGACATCGACGTCGTCCCCGACATCGACGTCGTCCCCAACATCCCGGGCAACGTCAACCTCCCCAACGTCCCGGGCAACGTCAACCTCCCCAACGTCCCGGGCAACGTCAACGTCAACATCGCGGACGACATTGCGGCGGACCTCGTCCCGGACTTAAACATCGTGGACGACGTCGCGGACATCGTCCCGGACGTCAACCTCAACGTCCCCAACATCCCCAACGTCAACGTCCCCAACATCCCCAACGTCAAGGTCCCCGACGTCAAGGTCCCGAACGTTGGTCGCGGTGGCGGTGGCGGTGGCCGCGGCGGCCGTCGGTAACAGAAAAGCCATACCCGTGGCCTTCTAGTGACCTGCGGGTATGCCAGCTCACCCTGACCCGAATAAGGATCATGGAATGCGGCTCTGCGAACTGCGTTAGACAGTTACGTGATGTCCGCGCGCGCCGTTGATCAACTCCGCTTTCATGCGGTTGACGCCGATGACCCGCTGGCCGAACCGCTGCTGGCGGAACTCGCGCTCGAGTATGCCAACCGATACGGCGCGACCGTGGAGGCGGTGACCAAATGGTTGCGCACATATCCGGCCGACGAGTTCGCCGCGCCTGGCGGTGCGATGTTCGTCGGTCTGCGCGACGGCCAACCCGTCACCGGCGGCGCGTTCCGGCGGTTCGACGCCGAAACCGCAGAGCTGAAGCGCATCTGGACCGACAGCCGGCATCGGCGGCGTGGCTACGCGAAGGCTCTGCTGGCCGAACTGGAGAACGAGATCGCCGCACGCGGCTACCGCAGCGTCTATCTGACGACCGGTGATCGCCAACCCGAGGCCGCGGCGCTCTACTTGTCGACGGGATACCAAAGGCTGGCTGAGCCGCTGCCCGCCGAGGGCGAGGTATATCCGGTGGCCTTCCGCAAGATGCTGAACTAGCGACCCTGCCAGTCGGGCTTGCGTTTCTCCGCCCAGGCCCGAACTCCTTCGGCCGCGTCCTCGGTCGCCCCTGCCACTTTGCGCATCGTCTCGCCGAAGCGGACCGACTCGATCCATCCCATGTCTGCCGTTCGCCATGCCACCTCTTTCGTCGCCCGTTGCGCAAGGGGTGCGGCTGCGGTGAGTGTGCGGGCCCAAGCACGGGCCTCCGCCTGCAGGTCCCCGGGCTCGACCAGTTTCCACACAAGACCGATCTCTTTGGCGCGCTCTGCGCTCATCGGCTTCCCGGTCAGCAGCAGCTCCATGGCGTTCGCCCAACCCACTCGCCGGGGGAGGCGGATCGCCCCGACGATGGTGGGGACGCCGATCGATACCTCGGGTAGGGAGAACACGGCCTCGGTGCTGGCGATTACGAAGTCACAGAACAGCACCCCGGTCAACCCGTAGCCCACGCAGGGACCCTGAACGGCGGCGATCGTCGGCTTGAAAAGCTCCATCCCGCTTTCGAAAGAGTTGATCGTGGGTTTCTCCCAGAACGTGCCCGCGAACGTGCCGACTGCGCCCTCGCCGTCCCTGAGATCACCTCCGGCGCAGAACACCCTGCCATTCGCCGTCAGGATCCCCACCCATGCGTCCTCCTCGTCGCGGAACCGGTCCCATGCCGCGTTCAGGTCCTGGCGCAGCGCGCCGTTGATGGCGTTGCGCGCCTCGGGGCGGTTGAGGGTGATAGTGGCGATGTGGTCTTCCAGCTCATAGGTGACCAGGCTCATGGTTGCACCTTAGTTTCGATCAACCGGAGATATAGGCTGATGCTGTTGCACACAGCGGCGGGGGTGTGGTGGGGTGCAGATTTCGCAAACGACCGTAGGGTGGCTGCTTTTCGCCGCGGCCGGGCTGACGTTTGTCGCGGGACTCGCGGTGCGGTCGTTGGTCGGCCGTCGACGGGAAACCACGGATGACGCCGATCTCGACGACAAGATCCTGATGCCGACGTTCGTGCTCGGGTGCGGGCTGTGCCTGACCGCTATTTTCCTGCTCGGCTACGAGGCGCTCGCTTAACGGACCGCGCGGTACACCGCCCGGACCCGGCCGTCGTTCAATGGGATCGAGTCGAAGTGGTCGAAGCGGTGCTCGCCCCGCCGACGACGTAGATGACGCCACCGTCGGACTCGCGTAGCTCGCGGATGGGATCGAGGTCCGACCTCACCTGCGCCACCGGCCAGTCCAGCTCTCTTGCCGTGCGGCTCGCATGTAATGCGGTGTCCGATTGGCGAATTCGGCGTAACGAACTTCGTCGCCAGTGGGGGGCTTGCCGCTCCACTCCATTGGCGCCGCCGGATCCGCCTTGATTGTGCGCCAGTAGTTCTCGTGCTCGGGGTACATCACGCGGCCCAGCACGCATGCATCGGATTGATCGAACAAGTCCCAGTCGAAGGTGTCGGCTCCGGTTCCGATGAAGTCGGTTCGCCCATCGGGCCGAGAACTCATCGCAGGCGCGACGTGGCCTCCTCGGTCGCCTCGCGGATCGGACCGCGCCACACCGGGCCGTGCCCGGGGGCAAGCACCTCGGTTTCGAGCATGGCCAACGCGGCCAGGCTGCGCACACAGCCGTCCTGGTCGTGGTTGAACAGCGCTGGGCAACAGCTGGGGGCCGGGGCGAGGCGCGACCGGATGTCCCGTCACCAGCGCATCGCCGCTGACCAGCACACCGTCCACGACGAACGAGCAGTGCCCGCCGGTGTGCCCGGGACTCGGGATGGCCATCGGCGTCCCGGGCAGGCCGGCCGCCACGTCCTCCGTCAGCGCCCGCGCGGTCGGGATGCCGTCTCGCGTGAGCGCACCTTTGCGGCTGATTGCGACCGACCACTTCAGCCAGCGGGGCTGCCAGATGTGCGTCGCGACGTCGGCGGGCGAGGCCTGCTCCAGGTACTCCCGCTTGGCATGGCCGACCTCGTCGGCATGGCAATATACCGGTGTGCCATGGGTTTTGGCGAACCAGATCGCCGAGCCGAAGTGGTCGATGTGGGCGTGGGTCAACAGAATGGCGCGCAGGTCGTCGACGCCGAACCCGAGCTGACGCAGCGACGCCAGCACGTCGTCGCGGCTGCCCGGAAATCCCGTGTCGATCAGCACGACGCCGCTGTCGTCGGTGACCAGTGTCCAGTTGACCAGGTCGGTCTGCGCGAAATGCACGCTGTCGGTGATGGCGGTCAGGACTGCTGCCATGCCGCGAGTGTAGGCAGGAGAGTAGAAACGAATGCGTGGAACTCAAACTGGGATACAAGGCGTCGGCGGAACAGTTCGCGCCGCGGGAGCTCGTCGAACTGGCGGTGGCGGCCGAGGAGCACGGGATGGACAGCGCGACGGTCAGCGACCACTTCCAGCCGTGGCGGCACGAGGGCGGGCACGCTCCGTTCTCGCTGGCGTGGATGACGGCGGTGGGCGAGCGCACCAAGCGCCTGATCCTCGGTACCTCCGTGCTGACCCCGACGTTCCGCTACAACCCCGCTGTCATCGCGCAGGCGTTCGCGACGATGGGCTGCCTGTATCCGGACCGCATCTTCCTCGGCGTCGGCACCGGTGAGGCGCTCAACGAGATCGCCACCGGATACAAGGGGGAATGGCCCGAGTTCAAAGAGCGCTTCGCCCGGCTGCGCGAGTCGGTGCGGCTGATGCGCGAGCTGTGGCTCGGCGACCGGGTCGACTTCGACGGCGAGTACTACCACACCAAGGGCGCGTCCATCTACGACGTCCCCGAGGGCGGCATCCCGGTATACATCGCCGCGGGCGGACCCGTGGTGGCCAAGTACGCGGGCCGCGCCGGCGACGGCTTCATCTGCACCTCGGGCAAGGGCGAGGAGCTCTACAAGGACAAGCTCATCCCCGCGGTCGCCGAAGGCGCGGCGGCCGCCAACCGCAACCCTGACGACATCGACCGGATGATCGAGATCAAGATCTCCTACGATCCCGATCCCGAGCTGGCGCTGGAGAACACCCGGTTCTGGGCGCCGCTGTCGCTGACGGCCGAACAGAAGCACAGCATCGACGACCCGATCGAGATGGAGAAGGCGGCGAACGCGCTGCCTATCGAACAGGTCGCCAAGCGGTGGATCGTGGCGTCGGACCCGGACGAGGCCGTCGAAAAGGTCGGCCAGTACGTGACCTGGGGCCTGAACCACCTGGTGTTCCACGCGCCCGGGCATGATCAGCGCCGGTTCCTGGACCTATTTGCCAAGGATCTGGAGCCGAGGCTGCGCCGACTCGGCTGATACGTTTGCCGCGTGGCCACCGCGATCTACATCGCGTCGCCCGAGGGTGACACCGGCAAGTCCACCGTCGCACTCGGCATCCTGCACCGGCTGACCGCGACGGTGGCCAAGGTCGGGGTGTTCCGGCCGATCACCCGGCGGGTGAAGATCGCGACTACATCCTGGAACTGTTGCTGGCGCACAGCACCGCCGGCCTGTCCTACGAAGAGTGCGTCGGCGTGACCTATCAGCAGTTGCACGACGACCCCGACGGCGCGATCGCCGACATCGTCGACCGCTACCACGACGTGGCCGCCCGGTGCGACGCCGTGGTGATCGTCGGCAGCGACTACACCGACGTCGCCACCCCCACCGAGCTGGGCGTCAACGCCCGCATCGCGGTCAACCTCGGCGCGCCGGTGGTGCTGGCGGTCCGGGCCAAGGACCGCACGCCGGAGGAAGTCGCGCAGATCGTCGAGCTGTGTCTGGTCGAGCTCTCCGGCCAGCATGCGCACACCGCGGCGGTGGTGGCCAACCGGTGCGAGCCGGCCCAGATGGAGGCCGTCGCCGAAGCGCTGAAGCGATTCTCCCCGAAGTCCTACGTCCTGCCCGAGGAGCCGCTGCTGGTCGCACCGACGGTGGCCGATCTGCAGCGCGCCGTCGACGGCACGCTGATCAGCGGCGACCAGGCGCTGCTCGGCCGCGAGGTGATGGGGGTGCTGGTCGCGGGCATGACCGCCGAGCACGTGCTGGAACGGCTCACCGACGGCGTCGCCGTCATCACGCCGGGCGACCGCTCCGACGTGGTGCTCGCCGTCGCCAGCGCCCATGCGGCAGAGGGCTTTCCGTCGCTGTCCTGCATCATCCTCAACGGCGGGCTGCCGCTGCACCGCGTCGATCGCCGAACTGGTGACCGGACTCGGTCTGCGGCTGCCGATCATCGCCACCGATCTCGGCACCTTCGAGACCGCCAGCGCGGTCGCCGCGACCCGCGGCCGGGTCACCGCCACCTCGCAGCGCAAGATCGACACCGCGATCGCGCTGATGGACGCGCTACGTCGACATCGACGGATCTGCTGGACCGGCTGGCGATTCCGATCCCGACGGTGACCACCCCGCAGATGTTCACCTACCAGCTGATGGACACGGGCGCGGGCCGACCGCAAGCGCATCGTGCTGCCCGAAGGGGAGGACGACCGCATCCTGCGAGGCGGCCGGGCGCCTGCTGCGCCGCGGCGTCGCCGAGCTGACCATCCTCGGTGACGAGGCCCAAGTCCGTTCGCGCGCAGCCGAACTGGGTGTCGACCTGACGGCGCGCCACGGTGCTCGAACCCGCGCACCAGCGAGCTGTGCGACCAGTTCGCCGCGCAGTATGCCGAGCTTCGCAAGAACAAGGGGGTGACGGTCGAGCAGGCCGGCGAGATCATGCACGACGTCTCCTATTTCGGAACGATGCTGGTGCACAACGGCATGGTCGACGGCATGGTGTCCGGCGCCGCGCACACCACCGCGCACACCGTCCGGCCGGCCTTCGAGATCATCAAGACCCTGCCCGATGTCTCGACGGTGTCGAGCATCTTCCTGATGTGCCTGGCCGACCGGGTGCTGGCCTACGGCGACTGCGCGATCGTGCCCGACCCGACCGCCGAGCAGCTCGCCGACATCGCGATCAGCTCGGCGCGCACCGCCGCGCAGTTCGGCATCGAACCGCGGGTGGCCATGCTGTCCTACTCGACCGGAGACCTCGGGTACCGGTGCGGACGTCGAGAAGGTCAGGGCGGCAACGGAATTGGTGCGACGAGCGGCACCCGAGCTGTTGGTGGAAGGCCCGATCCAGTACGACGCCGCCGTCGACGCGACGGTCGCCGCGGCCAAGATGCCCGATTCGCAGGTGGCCGGCCGCGCGACCGTGCTGATCTTCCCGGACCTCAACACCGGCAACAACACCTACAAGGCCGTGCAGCGCAGCGCGGGCGCCATCGCGATCGGCCCGGTGCTGCAGGGGCTGAACAAGCCGGTCAACGACCTGTCCCGCGGAGCGCTGGTCGAGGACATCGTCAACACCGTCGCGATCACCGCGATCCAGGCCCAGGGGAAGTGATGGCGCAGGCATCGCGAACGGTCCTGGTGCTCAACTCCGGTTCGTCGTCGCTGAAATACCAACTCGTCGAACCTGATTCGGGAACGATCGCTGGCCGCACGGGATCGTCGAACGGATCGGTGAAGCACCGCGACCGGTCGGCCGATCACGCACGCGGCGACTACGAGGTGGCGTTCGAACAGCTTCGACCGATCACGAGGCCGGCCAGACTTGGACAGCTCTGGGGTCTGGTCGCGGTCGGGCACCGGGTGGTGCACGGCGGCCAGGACCTGTACCGCCCCACCGTCGTCGACGACGCGGTGATCGCCGAAGCTGGAGGAGCTCGCGCCGCTGGCGCCGCTGCACAATCCGCCCGCGGTGCTCGGCATCGAGGTGGCCCGCCAGGTGCTGCCCGACCTGCCGCACGTCGCGGTCTTCGACACCGCGTTCTTCCACGACCTGCCGGCCGCCGCGGCGACCTACGCGATCGACCGGGAGCTCGCGCAGCAGTGGCAGATCCGCCGCTACGGCTTTCACGGCACCTCGCACCAGTACGTCAGCGAGCAGGCCGCGCAGTTCCTCGGACGCGCCGATCGAGTCGCTGAACCAGATCGTGCTGCACCTGGGCAACGGCGCATCGGCGTCGGCGATCGCCGGCGGGCGCCCCGTCGACACCTCGATGGGGCTCACGCCGATGGAGGGCCTGGTCATGGGCACCCGGTCCGGTGACATCGACCCGGGCGTGCTCGTATACCTGTGGCGCACCGCCGACATGGGTGTCGAGGAGATCGAGACCATGCTCAACCGGCACTCCGGAAGTACGGGCCTTGGCGGTGAGATCGACTTCCGCGTCGCTGCACCAGCGGATCGAATCCGGTGACGAGGCAGCGCAATTGGCCTACGACGTGTACATCCACCGGCTGCGCAAGTACATCGGCGCCTATCTGGCCGTGCTCGGCCACACCGATGTGGTCACGTTCACCGCCGGGGTCGGCGAGAACGACGCGGGCGTGCGCCGTGACGCGCTGACCGGGCTGGCGCGCGCTGGGCATCGAGCTCGACGAGCACCTCAACGACAGTCCGGCGAGGGGCGCGCGGCGGATCTCGGCCGACAAGTCGCCGACGACGGTGCTGGTGATCCCGACGAACGAGGAACTGGCGATCGCGCGGGCCTGCGCGCAGGTGATTGACCCATGACCTCGAGCGTGCGACGAGCTAGTCTTTCTCTTCTCCACTGCCACCGGTGATCGCGAGCGCGATCAGCACGTCGGCGGCGGTGATGAACAGTCCAAACCAGTACATCCACTTCAGCGTCGGGTCTGGTTGCGCCGCAAAGTAAACGATGAGAAAGATCGGCCCGACGATGCCGAAGACGAGCATCATCCCCTGGATGGCCAGATACCGCTTGAACGTCTCCACGCGGCGAGTTTAGAAGGTGCTCGTCGGTCGCACGCTGTTGGCGAGATCGACCAGCGCGTAGCGGTGTGCCTGTGTCGGCGCCACCCGGGCCAGCCCCCGGAGCGAGGCTTCCACCCCGAGCTGCAGGCCGTGCTCGGTGAACGGGAAACCGAGAATGTGGTTGGTGCTGGCGGTGTTGTCGGCCAGCCAGTCCATCGCGGTGCCCAGCACCAGTGCGCGGATCTGCAGTACCCGCGGCTCGGTGTCGGGCAGTGCCTCGACACGGCGGGCGGCGTCGCGGATGTGCTGCTCGGTGATCTCGTTCATCGAGCGTCCAGACAGCAGCGTCACCGCGCTGGTGAGCCGTGCTGTGGTGAAATGCCTTGAGGTGGCGGGTACTTGGTCCAGCGTGTGAACGGCTTCATCGCGGTCGCCTTCGGCTGACTGTGCACGGGCCAGACCGAATCCTGCGGAGATCACCCCGTTGTCGGTGGACCACACCGTGTTGTAGAACTTTCGCTCGTCGGCGTTGCCCGCCAGTTCGGCCGTCGCCGCCAACGCGAGTTTGGGCGCCAGCTCACCGGGCATGGTGTCCAGCACCTCGGTGAAATGCTTTGTGGCCGACTCGTAGTCGGCGGACAACATCTCCGACACGGCGCGGAACCACACCAGCCGCCACCGCCATCCCACTCGCTCCGCGAGGTCGTCGAGTTTGCGGGTGGCCTTGGCGACATCGCCGAGATCCAGCAGCGCGCGCACTTCCATCAACGGCAGCTCGACCGACTCCGACAGGTCGATGCCCTCGGAGTCCAGCGACCCGTGCCGTGCCGCGCGCAGCTGGTCCAACGTCTGCACCGGTTGGCTCAGCACGCTCGCCGACAACACCGGCGCCCCGACATCGGTGGGATCCACCAGCGGCACCCCCAGCGCCTTGACGATCTCCTGTGCGGTCAGCTTCTCCGAGTGCACCTGCCCGTCGAGATAGACGTCGGTGTGCGCGACGAGCAGGTCCACCCCGAACGTCGAGCGCGACGGGCTGAACACCGTCGACAGGCCGGGCCGCGGCGCCCCACTGTCCTGGGCGACCACCTCACGCAGCACCCCGAGCAGCTGACCCGCCATCTCCTCGGCGCTGACGAAACGCCGGCGCGGGTCGGGGTCGATGGCCCGTCTCAGCAGTCGGCCGAACGAGTCGTACTCGGTCAGCACCGGATCATCTTCGGGCAGCCCGTCCACGAAACGGCCCTTGCGGGTACGCAGGTCCAGCGTCAGCGCCGCGAGCGTGCGGCCCACGGTGTAGATGTCGGTGGCCACCGTCGGTCCCGTCCGCACGATTTCGGGAGCCTGGTAACCCGGTGTGCCGTAAAGGTATCCGAACGAATTGATCCGCGACACCGCGCCGAGGTCGATCAGCTTGAGCTGCGCCTCGGTGATCATGATGTTCTCCGGCTTGAGGTCATTGTAGGCCAGGCCGAGGGAATGCAGATAACCCAGCGCGGGCAGTATCTCGAGCATGTAGCCGATGGCCTCGGCGACCGGCAGCTTGTCGCCCCTGGCCTGCTTGAGCGACGTCCCGCCGACGTACTCCATCACGATGTAGCCGACCGGGTTGCCGTGCTTGTCGGGGTGCTCGACGAAGTTGTAGATCTTCACGATCCCGGGGTGGGTTACCTCGGCGAGGAACTGCCGCTCGGCCATCGCGGCCGTCTGGGCTTCGGCGTCACCGGAGTGCACCAGGCCCTTGAGCACGACGGACCGTTCGTTGACGTTGTGGTCGAAGGCCAGATACACCCAGCCCAGCCCGCCGTGGGCAATGCAGCCCTTGATCTCGTACTGGTCGGCGATCATATCGCTGGAAACCAGTTGCGGCAGGAAAGAATACGCGCTGCCGCAATGCGGGCACCATCCCTCCGACAGCGCTCTACCGTCGGCCGATGATCTGCCGACCGGACGGCCGCAGTTCCAGCAGAATCGCTTCGACTCGGCCACAACGGGGTTGGTCATAAGCGCAGACAGCGGATCGATTTCGGGCACCCGCGGAATCTCGACCAGTCCGCCGCCGAGCCTGCGGGTCGGCGACAGCGCCCGCGTCATCGTCGTCGTGTGGTCCTCGGGCTCGGTCTCGGCGGTGCCGACCGAGGTGGAATCCGAGTCGTCGAAATGTGGCCGGAACACGGCCTGGGTCGCCATCGGTCGCATCGTCGATATCGAGTCGACGAGGTCGGCCGCCTCGGTGTCGGGACCGAAATCTTCGTCTTCTGCTTGGGACATCAGTCCGAGTACCTCGGCACAGGGGGCGCCGGCGGCGGACCGAGCACCGTTAACCATTTGCGATACAACGTGTTCCACGTTCCGTCTCGGCGGATTCGTTCCAGAGTGCTGTTGACGAAACGGACAAGGCCGGTGTTCTCCAGGTTGATGCCGATGCCGTAGGGCTCCTCGTTCATGCTGGGCCCGACGATATGCAGATACGGGTCCTGGGACACCAGCCCGGCAAGGATGGAGTCGTCGGTGCTGACCGCCTCCACCTGCCGCTGCTGCAGCGCAACCAGGCAGTCGGCCCACGTCACCACTTGAACGATGATCGGGGACGGGTTGATCTCCTGAATCCGGCGCAGCGACGTGGTGCCCTCGACGGCGCAGACCCGCTTGCCGGACAGGTCGCTCGCCTCCGAGATCGTCGAGTCGCGCGGCGCCAAAATCCCCTGGTTCGCCACCAGATACACCGTTGAGAAGTTGACCAGCTCTTTGCGTTCACACGTGATGCTCATCGTCTTCACGACCACGTCGACCTGGTTGTTCTGCAGCGCGGCAATGCGATCGGCCGACGACAGGATGCGGTACTCGACCTGCGACGGCGTACCGAAGATGTCGCGGGCCACCTCGCCTGCGATGTCGACGTCGAATCCGGTGATCTCGCCGCTGATCGGATCGCGGAAGCTGAACAGGTTGCTGCCGATGTCGAGACCGACGATCAGCCGGCCGCGGGCCTTGATGTTGGCGACGGCGGCGTCGGCCCGCGCTCGGTCCGGGAACGGGCGCAGGCTCGCGGTGAGGTCGCAGTCGTCGTCGGTGTCTTGGGTCGGCGGCACCACCTCCGGCGGAAGTTCCTCCATGCCCGCCGGGGTGGGCGGCGTAAGCGACAGGGTCGGCGCGGGTGGCACCGACTCGGCGCGGCCGCAGCCCGCCAGCACGGTCACCACGGTGACCGCGACGCACAACAGCCGGATGCCCATGGCCTTATGTTCTTCGCGCAAGACGCTCATCACCGATACTCAGTAAGCCGTGGCCACAGTCCCAGCGCGACCGCGATCGCCGCGACGACGGACAGCACCGCCGCTCCGACGGTCGCGCCCGACAGCACCCGGCGGGCGTTGAGGATATCGCTGCGCAGCTGTTCGCGGCTTTCGTCAATGCCCTTGCGCAGGGCTTCGTCCAACCGGTCGAACGCAGGCGTCGAGTCGTCCTCGCCGCGGCCCAGTGCCACCTGCGTCGCGGCCTGATAGTTGCCGACCGCGATGTAGGAGCTGATTCGATCGTCGGCCGCGCGCCAGCGCCGCAACAGCTGTTCGGCGTCGGCCAGTTCGCTCTTGTCGATCGCGTCCTCGCGACCGAGGTATTCGGACAGCTCCTGCTGCATGGTGTCGATGCGTTGGTAGTACGACTGCTTGCGCACACTCTCGTCACCGCGCCGGATCAACGACAGGGTCTCGTCGGCACGCGCCTGCTGCGCGGTGATCGCCAGCGTGGTGACGGTCTTGAGGGACTCCGCGGCGGTGTTCTTCGCGCTGCGACTGTCGATGGTGGAGATCACCAGGGCGGTGAACACCCATATCAGCATGATCAGCACGGCCATCCCGCCGGCGATGAAACCGATGTTCACCCGGCGGCGCGTGCGGCGGGCCAGCCAGCGATTCGCGAAGGCGCCGAACAGCAGCGTCGCGAGCACCACCAGAATCACCGGCGCCGGAATGCGGGTGGACGCCGTGGTCTCCTGGTCCACCTGCGCCGAGGTTTCGTCGTAGAGCCGTTGTGCGTCGGGCAGGATCGTCTGCTGCATAAGCGAGGACGCTTCGGACAGGTACGACGAGCCGACCGGATTGCCCGCCCGGTTATTGGTGCGTGCGGTCTCCACCAGGCCGGTATAGACGGCGAGATTGGCGTTGATCCGGCCGAGCAACTGGATCATCGGTTCATCGGTCAGCCCGCTCGACGACCTGGTGACGGCGCTCGCGGCGTCGGTGATCGCCTGTTCGTAGCGCTGCCGGACGTCGCGTGGTTCGGCGCCCGCGATGAAGGCGGTCAAGGCGGCCGCGTCGGCGACCGACAGCGTGGTGTAGAGCTGCCCGGCCGCAAAAGCCAGCGGCTCGGTGTGCTCGAGGACGGTGGTGAGCGCCTGCTGGCGATCGTTGATCGTGGTCGAAGTGGCAAATGCGCTGGCTATTACCAGCGCGGACAGCACGACTCCGATGGTCAGGATCCGCCCGGGAGTCGTCCACAGGAACGACCAGCGCGGGTGCGCCGGTGTTGTCGGCGACCGCGATGCAAGTGGTTCGGTCGACGGGTGCGCCAACTCCACAGTCACGTGTGCGCGGACCTCATCTATTTCGGCTACTTTTCCGACTGCTCCAACTCTATAAAAGAATTCTAAGAGTTCTTCAGGGGACGTGCGGGCATTCGAGGCCCATCGGTTTTGCCGCGTGTTCCTTAAGCTGAACGGGTGGTGCGTGGCGACGGCGACGGTTGGGTGGTGTCCGCCAGTGGGGCGGCCTACTGGGGCAGGCACGGCGCCGCGGGTCTGTTGCTGCGCGCGCCGCGTCCCGACGGCTCGCCCGCCGTGCTACTGCAACACCGGGCGCCGTGGAGTCATCAGGGCGGCACCTGGGGACTGCCCGGCGGCGCCCGCGACAGCCACGAGACGGCCGAGGATGCCGCCAAGCGCGAGGCCCACGAGGAGGCCGGGCTTCCCGCCGACCGGCTCAGGGTGCGAAAGATCGTGGTAACCGCGACCGCAGCCGAAGGCCACTGGACCTACACCACCGTCATCGCCGATGCCCCCGAGCTGCTCGACACCGTGCCCAACAGGGAGAGCGCCGAGCTGCGCTGGGTGGCTGAGGAAGACGTGGCCGAGTTGCCGCTGCATCCCGGATTCGCAGCCAGCTGGGCGGAGCTTCGCGCCGTGGCGGCGTCGATTCCGCTGCTGGTCAATCGGACTCTGTAAGAGCCGCTTTCAGTCGGCGCGCGGCGGCGTATGGATCGCCCGCCGTGGTGATCGCCCGCACCACGACCACGCGGCGGGCACCGGCGTCGAGCACCTCGGGCAGTCGCTTCTCGTCGATGCCGCCGATCGCGAACCACGGCTTGTCGATGCCCACCTCCGCGGTGGCCCTCACCAGCGCGAGGCCGGGGGCGGTACGGCCCGGCTTCGTCGGCGTCGGCCAGCACGGCCCGACGCAGAAATAGTCCACCGGTTCGGCCGTCGCGGCGACGACCTGGTTGCGGTCGTGGGTGGACCGGCCGATCAGCGGGCGCGGCCCGACGATGTCGCGGGCGATCGGCAGCGGGAGGTCGTCCTGGCCCAGGTGCAGCACATCGGCGCCAGCCGCCAGCGCGATATCGGCCCGGTCGTTGACCGCCAGCAACGCGTTGTGCCGCCGCGCCGCGTCGGCGAGCACCTCGAGCGCGGCGAGCTCGTCGCGGGCCTCCAACGGTCCGAACTGCGCTTCGCCGGGCGAGCCCTTGTCCCGCAGCTGGATGATGTCCACCCCGCCCGCCAGCGCCGCGTCGGCGAATGCGGCCAGGTCACCGCGCTCGCGGCGGGCGTCGGTACACAGGTACAGCGACGCCGAAGCGAGCCGATCTCGGGGGTGGGGCACACCGCGAGAGTAATGTGGAACGTCGACACGGGAGTCCCGGGAACCGGGGACTGAGAGTGGGCACGCCGAACCTGCCCTTACCGTCACACCTGATCCGGGTCATGCCGGCGAAGGGAGGGAGAAAATGTCGAACGGATCACTGGCCGTCGTCGGCGGCGGCGTCATCGGGCTGTCGGTCGCGCGCCGCGCCGCACTCGACGGCTGGACCGTACGCGTGCACCGCGACGACGTAACGGGTGCGTCGTGGGTCGCCGGTGGCATGCTGGCCCCGCACAGCGAAGGCTGGCCGGGCGAGGAGCGACTGTTGCGGTTGGGCCTTGCGTCGCTGGCGATGTGGCACGGCAGCTTTCTCGATGGGCTCCCCGACGACGTGATCACGGCGCGCGAATCGTTGGTGGTGGCCGTCGACCGGGCCGATGCCGCCGACCTGAAGACGGTCGGCGAGTGGTTGGCCGCACAGGGTCACCCGGTGACGTTGACGTCGGCCGCCCGCGATGTCGAACCGCTTCTTGCGCAGGGGATCCGGCACGGCTTCCTCGCCGAAACCGAACTGGCAGTGGACAATCGGGCCGTCGTGGAAGCGCTAGCGGCGCATTGCGAACGGCTCGGCGTGCAATGGGCGCCGCCGGTGAGCGACTTGGCATCGGTGGCCGCCGACGTCCGGGTGATCGCCAACGGAATCGACGCACCCGCGCTGTGGCCCGGGCTTCCGGTCCGTCCGGTCAAAGGCGAGGTGCTGCGGCTGCGGTGGCGGCACGGCTGTATGCCGGTGCCGCAGCGGGTGATTCGCGCGCGGGTGCATGGCCGTCAGGTCTATCTTGTGCCGCGCGCCGACGGCGTCGTGGTCGGCGCCACCCAGTACGAACACGGCCGCGACACTTCACCCGTCGTGACGGGTGTGCGGGAACTGCTCGACGATGCGTGCGCGGTCGTGCCCGCCCTCGGTGAGTACGAGTTCGCGGAATGCTCAGCAGGCCTGCGCCCGATGACACCCGACAACCTGCCCATCGTCGGCAGGCTCGACGACCGCACGCTGGTGGCCGCGGGCCACGGGCGGTCCGGCTTCCTGCTGGCACCGTGGACCGCAGAAGCGATCGTCGGCGAACTCAACGGCGCGCCTCTGCCCGAGGCTGGTTTGGTAGGAGCGCGATGAAGGTCATAGTCAACGACGAGGCCGTCGAGGTGGATGACCGGACCACCGTCGCGACCCTGTTGTCCACGCTCGGTTTTCCGGAGAAGGGCATCGCGGTGGCCGTCGACTGGTCGGTGCTGCCCCGATCGCAATGGGATACCGCGCTTTCCGACGGTGCGCGGCTGGAAGTGGTGACGGCGGTGCAGGGTGGCTGATTCGAAGCTGACCATCGCCGGTCGCGAGTTCGGCTCGCGGCTGATCCTCGGCACCGGCGGGGCTTCCAACCTTGCGGTGCTGGAAGAGGCTCTGGTCGCCTCGGGCACCGAGCTGACCACCGTCGCGATGCGCCGCGTCGACGCCGACGGTGGCACCGGTGTGCTCGGCCTGCTGAACCGGCTGAACATCACGCCGCTGCCGAATACGGCAGGCTGCCGGGGCGCCGCCGAGGCCGTGCTGACCGCCCAGTTGGCCCGCGAGGCGCTGCAGACCGACTGGGTCAAGCTCGAGGTCATCGCAGACGAGCGCACCCTGCTGCCGGACGCCGTCGAATTGGTCCGCGCCGCAGAGCAATTGGTGGACGACGGCTTCGTGGTACTGCCCTACACCAACGACGACCCGGTGCTGGCCCGGCGACTGGAGGACACCGGCTGTGCGGCGGTGATGCCGCTGGGCTCACCGATCGGCACGGGCCTTGGCATCGCCAACCCGCACAACATCGAGATGATCGTCGAGGCGGCAGGAGTGCCGGTGATCCTCGATGCGGGCATCGGGACGGCCAGCGACGCCGCGCAGGCGATGGAGCTCGGATGCGACGCGGTGCTGCTTGCCACCGCGGTCACCCGGGCCGCCGACCCGCCCGTGATGGCCGCCGCGATGGCCGCCGCCGTCACCGCCGGCTATCTCGCACGACAGGCCGGCCGTATCCCGAAGCGGTTCTGGGCGCAGCCGTCCAGCCCGTCCTTATGACCAAAAGATATGTGGCGCTGGGCAGTTCGATGGCTGCAGGCCCCGGCATTCCACCGCGGGCAAAGGATGCGCCGTGGCGGGCCGGTCGCTCGGCGGCCAACTATCCACACCTGGTCGCACAGCGGCTCGGCCTCGACCTCGTCGATGTGACCTACTCGGGTGCCACCACCGCCCACGTGCTCACCGATCGGCAGCACGGCACGCCGCCGCAGGCCGGCGTCCTCGACGGCTCGGAGGTATTGGTCACGGTGACGATCGGCGGCAACGACGCCGGTTATGTGCCGATGCTGACGGCGGCACGGCGATGCGCCACCGGGCGGCCGCAGGGTCGATGGTTGGGGGCGGGGCGGGTCTGCCCCGGGCGGCGCGCTCGCTGCCGTTGGTGGGTGGTTGGCTGCGGGATCTGCTCGACCCGGCCGCCCGCGATCGTGCACTGGTCGAGGTCGGCGAGTCGCTGAAGGAGGTCGGCCGGACCGTTCGGCAGGCGGCGCCGCGCGCGCGGGTGCTCTTCGTCGACTACCTCACGTTGCTTCCGCCGCCGGGGACGGCCGCACCGCCGCTGCCGGACGTCGAGGTCGCCCTCGGCCGCCGCATCGCCGACACGCTCGAGCGCTTGACCGGTGAGGCCGCGGCGGACACCGGGTGCGAATGGGTGCGCGCTGCAGAGGCCAGCCGCGCGCATCATGCGTGGTCGGCGGAGCCGTGGACCACCAAACCGACGAGACTCGGGGTGCCACTGCCCGGACGTCCTGTCCCGGTGCATCCGAACGCCGCGGGCATGCGCGCCGTGGCCGACCTCGTCGTCGGCACCCAATTCCCTGATTCCTCCGCGAGCGCTCACCGTTGTACAGGTTTCGGCCCGAAGAACGTACAAGATTGAGCGCTCGCGGGCCTGCCGCTACGAGATGACAGGATGGGGGCGATGATCGAACTGGCGGGGCTGACCAAACTATTCGGCCGAACTCGCGCAGTCGACGACCTGACCTGCACCATCGAACCGGGGATGGTCACCGGATTCCTCGGCCCCAACGGGGCGGGCAAGACCACCACGATGCGGATGATCCTCGGGCTGGACCATCCGACGGCGGGTACCGCGACCATCGACGGCAAGACCTACCGCGAACTGACCGATCCGCTGCGGCACGTCGGGTCGCTGCTGGACGCCAGGCAGACCCATCCCAACCGGTCTGTCCGAGCACATCTGCGCTGGATCGCGGCGACTCACCGACTGCCGGTGAGCCGAGTCGGCGAGGTACTCGACATGGTTGGCCTGTCCGCGGTCGCCGGCAAGAAGGCAGGCGCGCTGTCGCTTGGCATGAGCCAGCGGCTGGGCATCGCGGCCGCGCTGCTCGGCGACCCGCCGGTGCTGCTGTTCGACGAGCCGGTCAACGGGCTGGATCCCGAGGGCATCCGCTGGGTGCGCACACTGATGCGCACACTGGCGGGCGAGGGGCGGACCGTTTTCGTGTCGAGCCATCTGCTGGCGGAGATGTCCAACACCGCCGACCGGCTGGTGGTGATCGGGCGGGGCAGGTTGATCGCGTCGATGACGGTCAGCGAGTTCGTCGGCCGCGCCGACACGGTCCTGGTGCGCAGCCCGCAGCTCGACCTGCTGCGGCAGGTGCTGGCCGAAGCCGACATCGCGGTCGACATCGACGCCGCGGCAGACGCGCTGCTGGTGCGCGGCGCCGCTAGCGACGTGGTCGGTGAGCTGGCCGCACGCAACGGGATCACGCTGCACGAGCTGAGCAGCCAGCAGGTCTCGCTGGAAGAGGCGTACATGAAACTCACCGACGACGCCGTGCAGTACCGGGCGGTGACCTGAGTGAGTGCCATGGCGGTGCTGAACGCCGAACGCATCAAGCTGTCGACCACCAGGTCGCTGGTGTGGTCGGCGGTCGCGGTCGCCGTGCTGAGCATCGGGCTGGCCGTGATGCAGGCATCGACCGCCTACGGCCCCGGTCGACTGGCCCCGGAGAAGGCCGCGATGGGTGTGGCCATCTTCGGCGTGCCGGTATTGATGATTTTGGCGTCGCTGACGGTGACCAACGAGTACCGCAGCGGACTGATCCGCACCACCTTCATGGCCGTCCCGAATCGGACACTGGTGCTGGCGGCGAAAGCCGTTGTCGCGGCTGTGTTCTCCGGTGTATACGCCGCATTGATGGTATTGGGTTCGGTCCTGGTGGCGGGGCTGTCGCTGTCCGATCCGCAGGTCTGGCGCCTGGTCGGGGCGATCGCGCTGTACGCCATGCTCGCGGCGGTGCTGGGCGTCGGGGTGGGCGCGTTGATGCGAGCCTCAGCGGGCGCCGTCGCGCTGCTGCTGTTGTGGCCGTTGGTCGCCGAGCCGATGCTGGCGAACCTGCCCGACATCGGTTCGGAAGTCGGCCCGTACCTTCCGTTCGTGAATGCGTTCGAGTTCGTCCGCGTGCAGTGGCTGTACCCGGTCTACGCCATGCCGTGGGGGGAGCTGGGGTCGATCGTGTACTTCGCGGGCCTGGCGGCGGCCGTGTTCGTAGCGGCGCTGGTCACCATCAACCGCCGCGACGCGTGAGCGGCACCGGCTAACGTGGGGTCGATGGGGCGCAAATCGCGTGCGGTATCGGCCGTGCTCATGGCGGTGGTCGCCACCGCTGCGCTCGGCGGCTGCGGTGGCAAGCCCGCGAAGGAAGCCACCAACCCGCCGTCCTCGCCCGCGGCCTCGCGCGCCGCGGCCGAGTTCGGGGCGACGCTGCGCCAGCGGGTCAAGGCCGACGCGATGATGGGCCACCTGACGAAGTTGCAGGAGATCGCCGACGCCCACGACGGCAACCGTGCGCTCGGCACAGCGGGCTATGACGCGAGCGTCGACTATGTGGTGAAGGCGCTGCGCGACAGGGGTTTCGACGTGCAGACTCCCGAATTCGAGGTGCGCTTGCCGTTCGCAGAGGAACCCCAGCTCACCGTCGGCGGCGCGACGATTGCGGCCAAGCCGCTGGAGTTCACCATCGGCACGCCCCCGGAAGGCGTCTCCGGGCCGCTGGTCGCCGCCCGCGTCGAGGATTCGCCGGGCTGCACCGCGTCGGACTACGACGGCCTGCCGGTTCAGGGAGCCGTGGTGCTGGTGGATCGCGGCACCTGCCAGTTCTCGGAGAAACAGGCGGTAGCCGCCGAGCGCGGCGCGGTGGCATTGATCGTCGTCAACAACGAGGACGGCGACGAGACGGGCGGCACGCTGGGCGAGAAGGCCAAGCCGAAGATCCCGGTCATCATGATCACCAAGGCCTCGGGCGAGCGGCTGCGCGGCGCGCCGGGCGATACCACCATCAAGCTCAAGGCCGGGGTCAGCGTTGAGCACACCCGCAATGTCATCGCCCAGACGAAGATCGGCTCCACCGCCGACGTGGTGCTGGTCGGCGCCCATCTGGACAGCGTGCCGGAGGGGCCGGGAATCAACGACAACGGCTCGGGCGTGGCCGCGGTATTGGAAACCGCACTGCAGCTGGGCCCGTCTCCGCCGGTGCAGAACGCGGTGCGGTTCGGCTTCTGGGGAGCCGAGGAGCACGGTCTGATGGGTTCGAGCAACTACGTCGAGTCGCTCAACGAGGACCAGCTGAAGGACATTGCGCTTTATCTGAACTTCGACATGCTGGGCTCGCCCAACCCTGGTTACTTCACCTACGACGGCGATCAGTCGGTGCCGCCGAACCCCCGAGACCCCAACCCCCGGGTGCCGGAGGGGTCGGCGGGGATCGAGCGAAACTTCGTCGCGTACCTCGAGGATGCAGGGGAGACCGCGCAGGACACGTCGTTCGACGGCCGCTCCGATTACGACGGGTTCACGATGGCGGGAATTCCCGCCGGCGGCCTGTTCTCCGGCGCCGAGGAGAAGATGACCCGCGAACAGGCCGAACTGTGGGACGGCAAGGCCGATGAGCCGTTCGATCCGAACTACCACAAGAAGACCGACACCCTGGACCACATCGATCGAAGAGCACTCGAGATCAACGGCGCGGGCGTCGCCGACGTCGTCGGCATCTACGCGCAGGATCAGCGCGGGCGCAACGGGATGCCGATCCGCGACGACCGCACCCGGCATGTTCTGAACGAGTCATGACGGCGACGACTGTGCGGCTGGCGGGTGCGGCACTCGTCGTCGCCATGCTGCTCGGCGGGTGCTCGTCGGAGCCCTCGCCCCCGCAAGATGTTGCCCGCGAGCTGTCGGGCAAGGTCGGCGTCGACGGGATGTACGTCCACCTGCGCAAGCTTCAGGAGATCGCCGACGCCAACAATGGCTCCCGCGCCGAAGGTACCTCCGGGTATGACGCCAGCGTGGACTATGTTGCGCAGACCCTGCGGGACAAGGGTTTTGACGTTCAGACGCCGGAGTACGAGCGGCTCGGCGTGGCGCGGCCCGGAAACCCGACGCTGCGCGTATCGGGCCGTGGTTACCGTGTCGACCAGGCGTCGCTGCTGACTCCCACCCCGGCCGGCGGGTTGAAGGCCGTCACGCTGCGGCCGCAGAAGCCCGCCGGCTGCGCCGTGGCCGACTACGGCGCGAAGAGGGTGACCGGCGCCATCGCCGTCGTCGACGACACCGGTTGCTCGGTCGTCGACAAACAGAACACCGCCGTCGCCGAGGGCGCCGTCGGCCTTCTCGTCGTCAGCGACCCGGGTGCTTCGGGCAGCCCGCGGGGGCTGTTTCCGCCGGGCTACTACCAGGGGATGAAGGTGCCGGTCGGGGTGATCGACAAAGGCGCCGACGCCGCGCTGCGTCGTACCGATGCGCCGGTGCTGCTGACGCTTGACGCCAAGGCGGCCATGGTGAAGTCCCGAAACGTGGTGGCGCAGACCAAGACCGGCGACACCCACAACGTGGTGATGGCAGGCGCGCATCTGGACACCGTCGCCGGAAGCCCCGGCATCAACGCCAACGGCACCGGGGTGGCCGCGCTGCTGGAAACCGCCGCGGCGCTGGGCTCGCAGCCGCAGATCACCAACGCTGTGCGGTTCGGGTTCTGGGGGTCCCAGGAAGCGGTGCTGGCGGGGTCGACGAATTATGTCGGCAGCCTCGATCGCGACCAGCTCAACGACATCGCGGTGTACCTCAACTTCGACATGCTGGGTTCGCCGAACGCCGGGTTCTTCACCTACGACGGCGACCAGTCCGGTCAGCCCAACCCCGCAGTGCCGGCAAGTACCGTGCCCGTCGGCTCGGCGGGCATCGAACGCACACTGGCCGGCTATCTGAACCTGGCCGGGATTCGGCCCGCCGATATGCCGCTGGGCAAGGCAGGCGACTACAGCCCGTTCCTCGACGCCGGCGTCCCAATCGGTGGCACGACCACCGGTGCGGCGCAACGGAAAACGGAGCTGCAGGCGCGGCTATGGGGCGGCAACGCCGGGGTTGCGTTCGACCGGAACTACCACCTCGCGGGCGACACCATCGACAACGTCAGCCGCGACGCGCTCGCCGTGATGGGCCCCGGTGTCGCCTTCGCGGTCGGCACCTATGCGCAGTCGATCGAGGGCGTCAACGGGGTGCCTACCCGCGAGCAGCGTCGCCGGAGTACGCCCGAGCCACCCGGGTGACGAACTGGTAAACGCCGTCCTCGTCCGGTGCGAGCGGGCCCGGCCGGGCATGCGGTGAGCTGAGCCCGCGCTGCACCGACTCGCACGCCGCCCAGTCCTGCCGGTTGGTCAGATCCCAGAAGTCCACCGCGTACGACGGATCGAAATCCGGCTTCTCCAACGCCTCTTTCGGGAACGCCCACGCGCATTCGACGTGGGTGCGGTCGACGGCCAACGGCGTCATCAGGTGGGTCATCACGTAGTCGGGGTGCAGGCTCACCAGCAGGTTGGGGAATCCCACCAGATACATCACCGTGCGAAGTTCGTGCTCGGACAGGCCCTTGATCGCGACGCCGCCGCTGCCCCGCTCAGCGACATCGTCTCGGCGTCGTCGATCATCCACATCCAGCCGCCGATCCAGTCGCCGGGCAGGTCGAGGTTCTCACCGCTGGTGGGCGGGCTGATCTTGGACAGTTCGGGGTGGATCGTCGAGCAGTGGTAGCACTCCTGGTAGTTCTCGACGATCACCTTCCAGTTGGTCTCCAGCTCGTAGGAGTGCCGGGCCACCACGTCAGATCCTCGGGGCGGTACGGGCCGATGACGTCTTCCATCCCGGCGACGTGCTCGTCGAAATCGGCGTCGCTCGCCGCTGGGGTCGACGAACAGATAGCCGTGCCAGTCCACGAGTCGCAGTTCGGCCAGGCCGAACTGGCCGGCGTCGAATCCGTCGACGGTGTCGAAGCGCGGCGCCTTGCGCAGTTCGCCGTTGAGCTTGTAGGACCACGAGTGGTAGGGGCAGACGATGCCGCGCCGCTTGGCGGTGGCGCCGCACGCCAGCATCTCGTGACCGCGGTGGCGGCACACGTTGGCGAAGGCGCGCACCTGTTGTCGTCGCCGCGCACCAGCAGGATCCCGTTGGCGCCGGAGCCGACGGCCTTCTGGGCGCCGACGCCGTCCAGGTCGCCCGCGTGGCCGACGCAGTGCCAGCCGGAGAAGATGTTGTGCTTCTCCCACTCGAAGACCGCCGGGTCGACGTAGGCCTCGCGCGGCAGCATTCGGGACTGCCCGAACGGCGCGAGGGAGGCGGCGAGATCGTCGGCGGGCACCGGTGCCGGAGGTCTGTTTGAACATACAGTCAGACTAGTCGGGGCGTCTGGAGGTCCACACGGTCCGGAGCAGACGCAAGTCGCACGACCCGACGCGATCTCTCTGCTCGCGCTGGCAGCTCAGGCCTCGCCGGCGAAGGCGGCGATGCCGCGGTCGGCGGTGGTCGCCGCGAGTCATCCGGCGGTACACCAGGTATCCGACGGTCACCGCGATCAGCGCCGCCAACAGCAGCAGGGTGGCCAGCGCGTTGAGCGCCGGGGTCGGCGCGGCGCGCGCGGTGTTGTAGATCTTCACCGAGACCGGTTCGGTCGAGGAGTTCCCGGACAGATAGCGCACCAGCACGAAGTCGTCGATGACGTCGGCGAACACCAGCACCGTGCTGGCGAAGATCGCCGGGAACAGCATCGGCACGGTCACCCGCCGTAGCGCCTCCATCGGCGAGGCGCCCAAATCCATTGCGGCTTCCTCGTATTGGTTGCCGATCGTGGCCAGCCGGGCGCGCACCAGCACCGCCGGGTAGGCGATCTGGAAGGTGACCAGGCCGATCACCTGCGCGGAGGTGCCCAGCCCGATCGGCAGCGCCAGCGAGGTCATCACGAACAGCAGCGCGACGGCCAGCAGCACCTCGGGCACCACGAACGACACCAGCATCAGCAGGTTGGCGCCGGCGGGCAGCCGCCCGCGCCAGCGGTCGATGCCGATGGCGAACAGCACGCCCAGCGGCACGGTGATCAGCGTGGTGATCACGCCGAGCTTCAGCGTCTGCAGCAGGGCGGTGTGCAGCGCGGCGTCGTGCCAGACCGACTTGGTCGCGTCGCCCCAGTACCAGCGAAACGAGAAGCCCTGCCAGTTGGTCCGCGACCTGCCGTCGTTGAAGGAGAAGATCACCGCGATCAGCACCGGCAGCAGCGACCACACCAGATAGCCGACGGTGATCGCCACCAGAATCCGCGGTGGCCGCCACGGGTCCTTCCACCAGGCGATCGGGCCCTTCATGTGGACACCTCGTCGCCGCGTGAGGTGACCCGCACGTAGTAGAACATCGGCACCACGGTGACGATCAGCACCAGCATCACGAACGCGCCGGCCTGCCCGGTCTGTCCCGGCGCCTGCACGCTGTCGTTGATCAGGTTGCCGACCATCGCGGTCTTCGGCGAGGCCGACAGCATGTCGGAGGTGAAGTAGTCGCCGAGCATCGGCAGGCAGGTCAGCAGCACGCCGGCCACGATCGTCGGCCGGCACATCGGCAGCGTCACCCGCCAGAACGACTCGAAGTCGGTTGGCGCCCAGGTCACGGGCGGCCTCCAGCGTCGACTGCGGCAGCCGGTCGAGCCCGGCGTACAGCGGCAGGATCATGTACGGCACGTAGCCGTAGACCAGGCCCAGCACCACCACCACCGGCTGGCCGGTCAGCCAGTGCACGTTGACGTCGAACAGCCCGCCGAGGCTGAACACCGATTGACCATACCGTCGTCCTGAAGCAGGTTGACCCAGGCCAACATTCGCATCATGTAGCTGATCCAGAACGGTGCGATCAGCAGCGGCGCAGCAGCAGGCCCGCGCGTGCCGGAGAGCCGCGCCGTGTAGTAGGCCACCGGGAAGGCGATCAGCAGGCACAGCACGCTGGCCAGCACGACGTAAACCGCGGTGCGCAGCAGCGCCGGCCCGAACACCCCGTTGGCGCCGACGATGTGGGTCAGGACGTAGCTGAACTGAGAAGGGTCCCACTCCAACGGGTTCCACACCGGGATCGGGGTGCGGAAGATCGGGTCGACCTGGCCGAAGACGATGGCCAGCACCACGTAGAGCGGGGCGAGGAAGAACAGCAGCCAGCCAGACGACGCCGGGCATGGCCAGCACGGGCCACAGCCCACTGTTGCGTGTCCGCTTCGACGGCGGCCCGGCTGGGGCCGTCGACCTCGGCGAGGGCCACCGGGGTCAGGATCCCCCGGCCTTGAAGGCGCGCCAGACATTGTGCCAGGCAGCGTCATTGGTCGGCGTCCAGCTCGAGCAGCCGGTATCCGACGTCGAAGTACTCGGGCACGCACGATCGCGCTCTTCAGGTTCTCCGGGACCAGCCCGTCGGCGACAAGCGAATCCGGGTTGAGCGACACCTGCGGCGGCTGGTAGCCGATCTGCTGGAAGTTCTGCTTGGCGACCTCGGGGTCGAGCATGTGGTTGAGGAACAGGTGCGCCAGCACCGGGTTCTTGCCGCCGCGCAGCAGCACGATCAGGTCGTTGTCGACCAGTCCCTTGCCGTCGGACGGGAACCAGTAGCGCAGGATCTCGGGGCCGGTGCCCTCCGGCAGGTAGTTGACGGCGTTGATGATGTCGCCGGACCACATCTGCGACAGGCCGATCTGGCCGGCGGGCAGGTCGCTGTACATCGTGACGGTGACCTTCGGCGACGTCGCCTGCACCAGTCGCGGTCAGCTGGTCGCCGAGCTTCTTCAGGTCATCGGCGGAGGACGTGTTGACATCGGTGATGCCCAGCTTCAGCAGCACCATGGCCATCGCGGTGTGCCAGTCGTCGATGACGGCGGTCTTGTTCTTGTAGGCCGGATCCCACAGTGCCTCATAGGGATTCTTCAGCGCGCCGATGTCGGCGGGCACCTGGTCGGTACGCCAGCCGATGCCGGTGGTGTAGACGGTGTAGGGCACCGTGAACCGCCACTCCTGGTCGTACCAGGGGTTGGTGAAGAACGGCCAGACATTCTTGATGTTGGGGACGTAGCTGTGGTTGATCGGACGGACCAACCCGCCGTTGACCAGCCGGCTGATCTGGTCGTAGCTCGGGAAGTAGATGTCGTAGTCGACGTTGCCGCCGCGGATCTTGGTGATGGCCTCGTCGGTGTCGTTGAACGTCGACACTGCCACCTTGGTCGAGTACTTGTCCTCGAACGACTTGATCGCGTCGGGCGCGATGTAGTCGGCGTAGCTGTAGAGCTGCAGCGTGGCGCCCTTCTCGGGGGCGAGCCCGTCGGCGATCGGCTTGTTGTCGTTCGCGATGTCCCACGTCACCGGGTTCTGCGGCGACGCGATCTTCAGGGTCGGTGCCGAACTCGACTGTCCCCCTTTGGAACACGCATCGAGAAATGCCACGAGCGCGGGGGTTCCAGCGGCCAGTAGGGCGGCCCGCTGCAGGAACTGTCGACGATTCGGGCCGGGTCCTGTGCGGTGCTGGCATCCGCGCCTCCGTGGTTTCGAGTCTTCTCGAGTCTTGTTCGCTCCTTGGACTCTGGCATAGACTGAACGCTCAGTCAATAGATGCAGCGGCGCTTTTTCGCAGGTCCGCATAGCAATCGAGTGGAAGGTTTCCCCGTGGCTTCGCCGATGATCGAGAGCCCGGTTCACGACGCGGTCGACCAGTTGATCGCCGATCGAGGAAAAGGTGTTCCTGGCGCGTCAGCCGCGCAGCACCGAAATGATCAGCCGGGCACGCGAACACCTCGCGGGCGGGGCCACGTCGAACTGGCAGATCGCCCAACCGCAGGCGGTCTGGATGAGCCACGGTGCGGGCTCCAAGGTCTACGACGTCGACGGCACCGAGTACGTCGACATGCACGGCGGCTACGGCGCTTCCATCGCCGGTCATGCCCACCCCGCGATCGTCGAGGCGGTCAGCAGGCAGGTCCGCCGCGGCACGCATTTCGCGCAGCCCACCGAGGACGCGATCTGGATCTCCGGAGAACTGGCCCGCCGGTTCGATCTGCCGTTGTGGCGCTTCGCCAATTCCGGCACCGAGGCCACCATGGACGCCGTGCACCTCGCCCGGTCGGTGACCGGGCGCGACCTCATCATCAAGGTCGAGGGCTGCTACCACGGCCACCACGACTCGGTGGAGGTCTCGGTGCTGCCGGAGGCCGACCAGGTCGGACCGCGCGAGCATCCGATCGGGGTGCCGGGCAACAGCGGTATCCCGGCGGCGATCCGCGACCTGGTGGTCGTGGTGCCGTTCAACGACCCCGACGCGGTGGCCCGGGCGCTGGCCGAGCACCGCGGCCAGGTGGCCGCGATGATCGTCGAGCCGGTGATGATGAACGCCGGCATCATTCCGCCCGACGACGGCTATCTGGCCGCATCCGCGACCTCGTGCACGCCGAGGGCGCCCTGCTGATCTACGACGAGGTCAAGACCGGCTTCACCACCGGGCCTGGCGGCGTCACCGCCGATGTCCGGCGTCGTTCCCGACATCATCTGTCTGGCAAAGGCTTTGGGCGGCGGAATCGCGGTCGCCGCGATCGGCGGCACCGCGACCGTGATGTCGGCGATCGCCGACGGCCGCTACGAGCAGGTCGGCACCTTCAACGGCAATCCGCTGGCGATGGCCGCCACCAGGGCCACCCTGGCCGAGGTGCTGACCCCGGCCGCCTACGCGCGCATGACGTCGCTGGCCGACGCGGCTTCGCGGCGCTTTGGAAGCGACGATCGGCCGAACACGGTTACGGTTGGCACGTGGTGAGCGTCGGCGCCAAGGGTTGTGTGACGTTCAAGCGCGACCCGGTCCACGATTTCCGCGATTTCCTCCAGATCGACGACCGGTTGGGCCACTTGCACTGGCTCATGCAGCACAACGGCGGCGTATTCCTGCCGCCTTGGGGCAAGGTGGAGCAATGGTTGCTATCTGTTCAGCACGACGAGGCCGATGTCGACCGGTTCGCCGCGAACTTCGCCCGGCTCGCGCGAGGCGGTGGCGGCCTGACCGCCTGCCGGGGACGGCCGCCGGTGACCGGCGGCGCGATCCGGCTGCACCAGCTGGCGAAGTCGTTCGACGGAGTTCCCGCCGTCACGGGTATCGACCTCGACATCCCAGCGGGACAGTTCTATTCGCTGCTCGGCGCATCCGGCTGCGGCAAGACCACCACCCTGCGGATGATCGCCGGCTTCGAGAAGCCCGACTCCGGGTCGCATCGAACTCGACGGCCGTGACGTCGCACAGCGATCCGCCGCACAAGCGTCCGGTCAACACCGTCTTCCAGACCTACGCGCTGTTCCCGTTCATGACGGTGTGGGACAACGTCGCGTTCGGTCTGCGCTACCAGAAGACCTCCCAAGGACGAGACCAAGCGCCGCGTCGGCGAAGCGCTCGAACTGGTCCGGATGAGCGAGTTCGCCAAACGACGGCCCACCCAGCTGTCCGGCGGCCAGCAGCAGCGCGTCGCGCTGGCCCGCGCGCTGGTGCTGCGCCCAGCGTGCTTCTGCTCGACGAACCGCTCGGTGCGCTGGATGCCAAGCTGCGCAAGCAACTTCAGCTCGAGCTGCGCGCCGTGCAGCGCGAGGTCGAGATCACCTTCGTCTACGTGACCCACGACCAGGACGAGGCGCTCACGATGAGCGACCAGATCGCCGTGCTGGCCGAGGGTCGCGTCGAGCAGGTGGGCCCGCCGCAGGAGATCTACTCCGCGCCGGCCACCACGTACGTCGCCGGATTCCTCGGTGCGGCAAACATTTTCGACGCCGACGTGCTGGAGACGGACAACGGATCGGCCGTGTGCTCGGCGCTCGACACCCGACTCGGCGCGGCGGTGGACGACTCTGCCGAACCGGGCCGGCGGCCATCGTCATCCGGCCGGAACGCATCACCCTGCAGTCCCCCGACGATCCGGTCGGGCAGGCGCACAACGCGATCGGCGGCGTGGTATCCCAGGTCGTCTTCCTCGGCGACTGCACCCAGGTGCACGTCGACGTCGGCGAACCCGCCGCGCTGGTCGTCGACGTGCCCAACCAATCCGGGCCGGGTTCGGTGGCCACCAGCCGGGAGGGCGGTCACCTGCGTGTGCACGCACGACGCGGTGCGGGTGCTGCACCGAAGCGCGGCAGCGGTCATCAACGATCCGATGCCGAAGACCTTGGGGCGCTCAGCGTTTCTTGACCGCGCGGATTCGACGCTTCTCCCGAGGCAGGTCCAGCTCCCGCTCGGCGAACCGCATCGCGATGTCGTAGGCCACCTTCGAGTCGACTTCCGGATCCTCCAGCGCGACCTGGATCGACAGCCCGTCCAGCAGCGCCGAGAACTCCAGGGCGAACATCCGCGCGTCGACGTCGGAGTCCAGCTCGGCCGATTCCACCGCGTCGACGATCATCCGGCGCCAGCGTGCGTCGAGCTCGACCCGGCCGGCCTTGACCTCGTCGTGCCGAAAGGCCTGCGCCCACAAGTCAAACCACAGGCCCCAGGCGCCGGGGATCTCGTTCTCCGCTTCCGGGACGCAGGTCCACTGGATCAGCAGCGACAGCCGGTCCCGCAGCGAGGGCACCTCGGCCAGCATCCGTTCGGCCGCCTCGTAGAAGGATTCCTCGGAATAGCGCAGCGCGTCGACGAGCAGCCGATCGCGGGTGCCGAAGTAGTAGATGACCAACGCCGAGCTGACGCCGGCGCGCTTGGCGACGTCGGAGATTCGCGTATCGGAGAAGCCGCGTTCGCAGATGAGCTCCGCTGCGGCGCGCAACATCTCGATGCGACGGGCCTCGTTGTTCTCCGTCGCGGGTGCGGGTTCTGCCATGCTGTCGTGCTCCCCCTCGGCGATCCCTGCGCTGGCACTTGTTTCAGCCTAACACGGTGAATTGAACGGTCAGTCAAGCCAGCGCGTTGTCCACCCAGGTACGAAGGGCGGCCACCGGTGCGGCCCCGGCCTGCCTGGCCAGCACCTGCCCGTGGTCCAGCAATAACAGAGTCGGCACTGCTTGCACGGAGAATCGCTGCGAGAGGTGGGGGGCCGCGTCGACGTCGACTTTCACGAGCTTGAGCCTGCCCGCTCGCTCCCTGGCGAGTTGCTCGAGGACCGGACTGACCGTTCGGCAGGGACCGCACCAGGTCGCCCAGAGGTCGACGAGGACGGGAACCGGCGCCCGTTCGGCGATTTCGCCGAAATTCCGGTCGTTGGCATCGGCGATCCACGGCAGCCACGTCCGGCACTTCGCGCAGCGCGGCTTGCCGGTCGCCGCCGCTGGGACGCGGTTGTTCGTAGCGCAGTTGGGACAGGGAATGACGGTGGTGTCCATGGCAACCAGTGTCGCGCCTGAACGGCCGCCGGTGTGGCTTCGGCGCAACTGACACCCCTTGTCTACCGCCTGACTCTTCGTTAGATTGAACAGTCAGTCAAGATCGCACGTCGGGCGACGAAAGTAGGTCGTCATGTCGAACACGTACGACGCCATCGTCATCGGCGGCGGCCACAACGGACTGGTCTCGGCGGCCTATCTCGCCCGATCCGGGGCGCCGACATTGGTCCTGGAGTCGCGGGGCTCACTGGGCGGTGCGGCCACCACCGAAGCGCCGTGGGAGGACGCCCCGCATCTGCGGGTCACCCGGCTGTCGTACGTGATGAGCCTGATGCCGCCGACCATCGTGCGGGAACTCGAGCTCGAGCGCCACGGCTACAAGGTGCACCCGATGGGCCCGTCCTACCAGGCGTTTCCCGAGGGTGGGTCGCTGATCATCTACGAGGACGACCCCGCCCGCACCCACGAGCAACTCGCCAAGTTCTCCAAGAAGGACGCGGACGCGTTGCCGAAGTACAACGACTGGATCGAGGGCATCGCCGACGTGATGGGCCCGCTGCTGACCCAGGTGCCGCCGAACATCGGCAGCAAGCGCCCGTCGGACCTGCTCGACCTGGCGAAGCTGGCCTGGCCGCTGCGCAGCAGCATGACCCCACGCATGACCGCGGACATCACCCGGCTGCTGACCATGAGCATCGCCGACCTACTCGACGACTGGTTCGAATCACCGCAAATCAAAGGCGCGCTGGCGGTCAACGGCGTCATCGGCACGTGGGCCGGGCCGTACGAACCCGGCACCGCCTACGTGATGGCGCACCACTCGATCGGCGACGTCGGCGACGGCCAACTCGGCAGCTGGGGCTACCCCGAGGGCGGCATGGGCGCCGTGTCGGAGGCCATCGCCCGCTCGGCTCGCAGCTTCGGCGCCGAGATCCGCACCAACGCCAAGGTTTCCCGGGTGCTGACCAGAGCGGGCCAGGTGCGCGGGGTCGTGCTCGAGAACGGTGAAGAGATCACGGCACCGCTGGTGGTCACCACGCTGCATCCGAAGATCGCGTTCCTCGACCACCTCTCGCCCGCGGAGTTGCCCGACGACTTCGTCAGCGACATCGAGCACTTCAAGACCCGCAGCGGGGTGGTGAAGATCAACGTCGCGCTGTCCGAACTGCCCAGTTTCACTGCCAATCCGAGCTACGGAATGGCCGAACACCACACCGGCTCGATCGAGATGGCACCGACGATCGAGTACATCGAGGCCGCGTTCCAGGACGCCCGCGTCGGCAAGCCGGCACTGCTGCCGTTCAGCGACGGCGTGATTCCGACGACGTTGGACAAGACGCTGAATCCCGATGGCACCCACATCATGTCGCTGTTCACCCAGTGGGTGCCAGCTGAGTGGGCGGATGCGCCGCACACTGAGGAACTGGACGCCTACGCCGACCGCGTAATCGACACCTATGACCAGGTGGCACCGGGCTTCAAGGCGTCGATCACGCACCGCGACGTCGTCGGCCCGCACGAGATGGAGCTGGAGTACGGCCTGATCGGCGGCAACATCTTCCACGGTGAGCTGTCGCTGGAGCAGCTGTTCCACATGCGGCCCGCGCCGGGGTACGCCGACTACCGCACGCCGATCGCCGGGCTCTACAACGGCAGCTCCGGCACGCACGCCGGCGGCGGCGTGTGCGGCATCCCCGGCTGGCAGGCGGCGCGCGCCGCGCTGGCGGACAAGAAGCGGGGGCTGAAGCGGTTCCGCCGGGCATGACTTCTCGGTCAGCCGTCGCCGCGATGCTCGGCGCGCGGTCGATGGCGCTGGTCGGCGCGAGCCCGCGGCCGGACAGCTTCGGCTCACGGATGATCATTGAGGCGCAACGGGGTTCGGCCCGCTTCAGCCTCGTCAACCCGCGCTACGACCGGATCGACGACTTGCCGTGCGTGCCGTCGCTCGCCGACGTCGGTGAGCCCGTCGACCTGGTCCTGCTCGGTGTGCCCGATGCGGTGCTGCCCGAGCAGCTGACCGCCGCCGCGGAAGCGGGTGCCAAGTCCGCTGTGCTGTTCGGCTCCGCGCACGGCGTGCGGGACTTGGTCACGTCCATCGCCACGGACGCCGGAATGGCGCTGTGCGGGGCGGGCTGCATGGGTTTCGTGAACAATGCGCTCGGCGTACGGGCGCTGGGCTATCTGGAGCCCGATCCGCCGGCCGACGGGGGCGTCAGCCTCGTCACCCATTCGGGCTCGGCGTTCTCCACGCTGCTGCGGGCCCGCCGAGGATTCGGTTTCCGGCTCGCGGTGTCGTCGGGCAGGAGCTCGTCACGAACGCCGCCGATTACGTCGACTACGCGCTCGACGATCCCGAAACAAGGGTCTTCGGACTGCTTCTCGAGACACCACGCGACGTATCACGACTCCGGACGACGCTTCTGCGCGCCGCGGAGCGGGACGTGCCCGTCGTCATCCTCACCGTCGGCGGGTCGCCGCGAGGCAGCGCCATGGTGGCCGCACACTCAGGCGCCCTTGCCGGCGAGCAGGCGGCGTGGACGGCGTTCTGCGCCGCCACCGGCGCGATACACGTGAGTGATCTCGCCGAGTTCTGCGACACGCTGGAGCTGTTTTCCGCCGGGCGACGGGCCAAGCCGGGAGGCATTGCGACAGTGCATGATTCGGGTGCCGAGCGGGCGATGGTGGCCGACCTCGCCCACGAGTTGGGTGTCTCGTTTGCCGACCTAGCCCCCGATACGCTGCAGATCCTCGACGACCTGCTCGACGACGGGCTGGCCGCCACCAATCCATTGGACGTCTGGGGCACCGGCGCCGACACCCGCAATCTTTTCGGCGCCTGCCTGCGCGCGATGGTCGACGACCCGGCCGTCGCGGTGACCGCGCTCGCCGTCGACCTGGTCACCGAGTTCGACGGCGACACCGCCTACACAGACGCGGTCATCGACGCCGCCAAGCACACCGATGAGCCCATCGCCGTGCTGGCCTCGGTGGCATCGGCGATCGACCAGGACATGGCGGATCGACTTCGCGGCAGCGGGATTCCCGTGCTCGAAGGAGCGCGTAGCGGGCTGGCGGCGCTGGGTCACCTTGCCCGCTGGCCGCTGCCGGTCGACCGGGCCGACGCCGGCCCCGCGCGATCGCCGGTCGGCCCATCGGCGTCGCCGTCCGAACTTCTCGCCGCGTACGGCATCCCGGTGGTGGAGGTAAGGGCCGCGGGCTCCGTCGACGCGGCGGTGGCGGCCGCCGATGCGGTCGGCTATCCCGTCGCGCTGAAAACCGTTGGGACACTGCACAAGAGCGATGTCGGCGGCGTGATGCTCGACATCACCGACGAGGCACAGCTGCGGGCGGCGTACACGGCGATGGCCGACGCGCTCGGTCCGGCGGTGACCGTCGAGCCGATGGTCCCCGCGGGCGTCGAGATCTCCGTGGGTATCGTGCGCGACCCGGGCTTCGGGCCGCTGCTGGTCGTCGCGGCCGGCGGCACGTTGGTGGAGTTGCTCGCCGACCGGGTGGTGGCCTGCCCGCCGGTTTCGCACGCCGGCGCGCTCGCCCTGCTGGACCGTCTGCGCATCCGCCCACTGCTGGCGGGTTGGCGCGGTGCGCCGCCCGTCGACATCGAAGCGCTGGCGCGCGTGATCGTCGCCTTCTCGGACATGGCAGTCGACATCGGCGACCAGGTGGACGCGGTGGAGGCCAACCCGGTGATCGCGTCGCCGCGCGGAGTTGTCGCGGTCGATGCGCTTGTCATGGCGCGTCGGGCAGAATCCTAAAGGTGGCGTGGGATTTCTCGACCGAACCGGAGTTCCGCAAGAAGCTCGACTGGGTCGAGGAATTCTGTCGGAGGAGGTCGAGCCGCTCGAGTACGTGTTCCCGTACGCCGTCCGCTCGCCGGATCCACGCGTGAAGGCCTATGTCCGCGAGCCTGCAACAGCAGGTCAAGGACCAGGGGCTGTGGGCGATCTTCCTCGACGAGGAGCTCGGCGGCCCCGGCTTCGGCCAGCTCAAGCTCGCGCTGCTCAACGAGGTCATCGGCCGCTACTCCGGCGCCCCGCAGATGTTCGGCGCCGCCGCGCCCGATACCGGGAACATGGAGATGCTCGCCGCCTTCGGCACCGATGAGCAGAAGGAGCGGTGGCTGAAACCGCTGCTGAACCAGGACATGTTCTCGGCCTACTCGATGACCGAGCCCCAGGGCGGCTCCGACCCGAACCTGTTCAAGACCACTGCCGTGCGCGACGGCGACGAGTGGGTCATCAACGGCGAGAAGTGGTTCACGTCGGCGGGCCGGGTCGCCGACATCCTGTTCGTGATGTGCACCAACGGCATGTTCGTCGTGCCACGTAACACTCCAGGTGTGGAGATCCAGCCGGAGCCCCGCAACCACAACCACATCATCTACTCCGACGTCCGTGTCCCCCTCGACCATCTGCTCGGCCCCGAGGACGGAGCCAGGACCCTCGCCCAGCGTCGCCTCGGCGGTGGACGCATACACCACGCGATGCGCACCATCGCCCAGTGCAAGCTCGCGTTCGACATGATGTGTGAGCGGGCGCTGTCGCGCGAGTCGCACGGCAAGGTCATCGCCGAGCACCAGATGGTGCAGGAGAAGATCGCCGACTCCTACGCGGCCATCCGCATGTTGCGCCTGTTGGTGCTCGAGACTGCTTGGAAGATCGACAATTCGAGCACGAAGGAAGCCAGGACCGACATCGCGACGGTCAAGTTCACGATGGCCAAGGTGCTGCGCGAGGTGTCGTTCAACGCACTGCACATTCTCGGATCGCTGGGCACCACCGACCTCACGCCGTTGCAGGCGATGTACGCCGGCGCGCCGACGATGGGACTCGCCGACGGCGCAGACGAGGTGCACAAGGTCACCGTCGCCAGGCGCGTGCTGCGGGACTACCGGCCGCAGGAGCATCCGTACTGGCCCACGGAGTACATCCCCGCCAAGCGCGAGGCAGCGTGGGCGAAGTTCGAGCCGAAGTTCGAAGCCGATCCCGAGCTGCGGGCTTCGGCCGAGGCATACAAGAAGTACTTCCGCGGTCGGCGCTAGAAGCCGTGAAGGGTCGGCACCGGTGTGGGTTGGACGTAATTGTTGGTTGGTGGTGGTTGGGGTTGGAATGGTTCATACCACCACCAGTTGGCGCGCTCGCCGCTGGAGCCGGGGCATGGCGGGACCGCGGGCGGGGGTTTCGTCGGTGGGCGGGCCAGCGATCCCGGACTCAGTTCTCGCCCGCCGCTGTCGGTGACGACCAGCTGGTGTGCGGGTCCGGTGATGGTGATGATCGCCTCGATGGTGCAGCCGGTGGTGATAGGGGCACAGGAGCACGAGGTTGGCCAGCTCGGTGGGGCCGCCGTCTTCCCAGTAGGCGTCGACGGCGGGCGTAGTGTCCGAGCTTGTCGCCCGGGCTATTTCCCGCCGCCGCGCCCCCGAACCGGACGTGCGGCTTTCACCGCATCCGGCTCTCCGTAGGTCATGCTGGGACGACGATAGGTGCTGCCCATGGTGTTGGGATCTGCGAGCCCCGGTAACGGTAGCGCTGGATGTGCATCGTGGTGGGGTCGTAGAGCCGAACGCCGTTGTATTGCGGCCAGCCACGCACGTGGTGTCGAGCCCAGAGGGCGCGTTTGCCGGTGCGTGGATGTTTATGCAGCAGCCAGCTCCATACCCGCCACCACAAGTAGTTACGGATGCTGGCGTAGGCCTGACTGGCTGAACTGTGCCGGAAGTAGTGGGCCCAACCGCGGACCATCCGGCTCAGTTGCCGGAACAGCTGGTCGGCGGATTGGTGGGTAATCCGTTTGGTCACCGTCTTGAGGTTGCGTCGCATCGTCTGCAGCGATGTGCGCGACGGGTAGCTGTAGACGTATGCCCGATTGCTTCCCCACTGGTTGTGCCGTTGGAGGCGGAACCCCAGAAAGTCGAAGCCCTCGTCGATATGCACGACCTGCGTCTTGTCCGGGGCCAACCGCAGCCCCATCGGTGCCAGCAGATCGGTCATGTGATCCCACAGTTGTTCGGCGTGCCCGCGTTCGCCGTGGACCAGAACCACGAAGTCATCGGCGTAGCGCACCAGGCGATACGTCGCTCCTCCGCGCTGGCGGTGGCTCCTGCGGGCCGACCCGTTACGGTGGGCCGCCCATTGGGTGTCGAAGTGGTCATCGATGACCGACAGGGCGATATTGGCCAGCAGCGGCGAGAGAATGCCGCCCTGGGGAGTTCCGGTGTAGGTGTCATATGTGGCGCCGTCGGTGTCGAGCACTCCGGCCTTCAGGAATGCCTTCACCAACCCCAGAATGCGTTTATCGCCGATTCGGCCTCGCACCCGCTGCAGCAGGGCACTGTGGTCGATTTCGTCGAAACACGCTGCGATGTCGGCTTCGAATACCCACTCATAACCACGGTGAGCGAACATCCGAATGTCCTCGATCGCGTCCTGGGCCCGTCGCCTCGGTCGAAACCCATAACTCGAATCGGAGAAATCCGTTTCGAATACCGGCTCCAGCACCAGCTTCAGCGACGCCTGCACCACCCGATCGGCCACGGTCGGGATACCGAGCTTGCGGACCTTGCCGCTCGCTTTGGGTATCTCGACTCGCCGCACCGGTACCGGCCGAAAAGTGCCGGAGCGTAATGCTTCCCGCAACTGTTCGAGGAACCCGGCGACACCGTCGGCGCTAGCCTCGATGCCCCGCGCGGTGCGTTGATCGATCCCCGCACTGCGGGCACCAGTGTTCTCCCGGACTCGTGTCCACGCCACAGCGAGGAAACACGGATCCGCCACGAGGTTAAACAGATCATCGAACCGACGACCACGATCGGCCGCCGCCCAGCAGTGCAGTTTGGTCTGCATCCTCAGTACCCGCTGGGCCGCCACGAACGGCAACTCCAGCGCGGCACCGATATTCATCGGCGCATCTTCTGACATTGCAATCTCCTGTTCTGCGTGTCCTACTGCCGCCCTTCCCGATGTGGCCGGCTTTCCCGGCCTCGCAGTACTACGGCGGCTCCGCCCCATCCCAGTGCTGTCGGTGGGCATCGACACCTACCCGCCGCACCCCTGGCCGGGATGCGGGAAGGGAAGCACCCGAATGGTTCCCGTGTTCACGTGATTCCGATTGGTGAGGCCGGCACCCAGCTTTACCCCGATGGCCCCGGTAGGTACGCCACAGACAATTCCCCACCGGCTGCTGCCCGCCCCTGGTTGAGACAGACAGCGGACGCGTCCGTCTACACCGCTTCCGCGTGCACCACAACACCGGTCCGATGTCCGCCAGGTTTGCAGACCGGCTCCACATAACGAGGATTCCGACACTGGTTCCTCACGTATGCCCTCTCACCTTGCTCACCACGCGCCGCATCATCTGGCAGTGCTGACACGCCGTGGCTTTGTCAGGGCCGCTTGCCGCCGAATCCCTCTCGATCCCTGCAGGATTCAACTGCCCTCAGCTGTATCCGACCGCTGTGACGGCCGAACATCGGAGGTCTCTCACCTCCGATCGGAATACACGCGCCTCACGGCGCACGTGCCGGATGTGGTGTGCGTGTAGACCGCGGGTGGCTCCGCATCCGGGCACCGCGCATGTGGGGTGGCGGTGCTCGAGGGCGCGGCGTAGCCGCCGGTTGATCAGCCGGGTCGTCCGCCCGGCACCGATGGGCTGCCCGTCGCGTTCGAACCACACTTCGCAGGTGGCATCACAGGTCAGGTAGCGCCGTTCGGGCTCGGTGAGCAGCGGGCCCAGATGCAGCGACGCGACCCGGTCCTTGACGTCGACATGCATCACCACCGTGGTGTGCTGCCCGTGGGGGCGGCGGGCCACCTCGGCGTCCCAGCCGGCCTCGACCAGGCGCAGGAACGCGTCGATGGTGCCAGGCAGCGGGGGCCTGGGATCTGATGCGCCGTCGTGATTGTCGTGATCGTGCTTCCACTCGGCGATCAGCGCATCACGGTGAGACTGCAGTGCCGCATCGAACGTCGCGGCGTCGACGTGCGGGAGTTTGATCCGCCAACAGGTGAACTGCTCGTCGGTGGTCTTGGTGATCGAGGGCTGCGGTTCGGGCCGAGAATCGGGTTCGGGTTCGGGCCGGGGTTCCAGCTTGACGGCGGTGCGCAGCTGGTTGACCGAGGCGCTGCGCGCCAGCTCTGCGTAGTGCTCATCGGATCCCTCGCTCGCCCGCGCCGCGATGACGCCGACCTGATCCAGCGACAGTCGGCCCTCCCGCATTCCCTGCGCACAGCGGGGAAACTCCTCCAGCCGACGCGCCACGGTGGCGATCGTGTGAGCGTTTGCCGATGACAGTCCGGTCTTCCAGGCCACCAACGCCGCGACCGACCGCGCGCCCGTGGCGCCGCACAGCTCGTCGCGATCCACCTCGGCGACGATCTCCACGATGCGCCCATCAATCGCGTTGCGCTGACCGGTCAACTCAGCCAACTCCTCGAACAACACCTCAAGACGCTGGTCAGGACACACCGCCGCGGCGCCGGAGGATGCGATCAAGGACATAACGTCATCATCGCAGCCGGGTACGACATCTGGACTGCCCAAGCCAGGATGGTGAAATCGGCGACCCCGCTTGGCGAGACCTGAAACCGGCGCTAGAAGTTCAGCCCGGAGAACATCACTCGGCCGGGATCGTATTTCTGCCGTACTGCGCTCAGCTTGGGAAGATTCGGACCGAAGTACCGCGAGGGCGGCTGGTTTGCTTCGACGTAGTTCACATAGCCGCCGACCGAATACGGCGCCACCGCTTGGTGTGCCGTCTTGAGCCAGTTGACTGCCGCCGAGGGTGAACCGGCCGGTTCGATGTACCACTGCACCAGCGCGGAGTGCCTGCGCCACGGAAATGCGGTGGCGCCCGGCGCCACGGTGGCCAGCGCACCGTCAAGGGCGTGCATGATCGCCAACATGCGGCCCGCGCCGGCGGGAAAGGCATTCACCGCGGCGGCGATACCCTGAGCCGCACCCGCGTCGACGATCCGGAAGACATCGGACCCGCCGACGTATGAGAGCGGTGCCGGGTTGAGATTGTTGCCGGCCAGATACTTCACCAGGTCCAAATAGTTGAACGTTTGGATGTCGGTCGCGCTCGGTTGCATTCCGACGACTGAGGCGATGGCACCCATCACGCTGTTACCCGACCCGGCCGGGCAGGTCGCCATGATGCGACAGTGCGTACCCGTTCCGTCGGTGGTGCTGTCCGCCAGTGCCCACTGGCTTCGGTCGGCGGTCCGCAGCCAGTTCTGCCAACCGACCAGCGCCTGCGCGAACGACTCCGGCGGGTAATGGAGGTTCACCACGTCGGCGTCTGCGGTGGGAAACGTGGAAAAGGTCAGCGAGGTCGTCACCCCGAAGTTACCGCCGCCGCCGCCACGCAACGCCCAGAACAGGTCGGGGTTTTCGGCGGCGGACGCCGTGACCGCCTGGCCGCCGGGTAAGACCACCGATGCCGACGTCAACGCGTCACTGAGCAGGCCCGCGTGCCGGGACTGGGCGCCGAGTCCGCCACCAAGGGCGTGTCCCGCGGCACCGACCGTCGGGCAGATACCCGTCGGGATGCCCCGGCCTGAAGCCGCCAGCGTCTGGTGCAGGTCCCACAAGCTGGTCGCCGGCGTCGCCGTGACCTGCCCGCTGGCGGCATCGTAATTGATACCGCCGGGCAGCTGACGTAGGTCAAACACCATAGCGCCGATCGCCGTGGACGCGCCTATGTAGGAATGCCCACCACTGCGCGGAGCGACCTTGAGATTGTGGGCAGCGGCGAACGCCATCGCCTTTTGCACGTCCGCCACCGATGTCGGGGTAACGATGGCTGCCGGCGTGGAGCCGTTGTAGATAGTGTTGAAAACCTGCTTCGCCGTGGCGAATTGTCCGTTGTCCGGAAGGAGGAGTTGCCCGCCGATGGCGGTTGACAGACCTTCCCAGCCGGACGCGATCGGCTCGGCGGCAGCCCGCACCGACCCGAAAACCGTGCCAGCGGCTAGTGCTCCGGCGGCACCCCGCAAAAACGTCTGGCGGGATATCTCACGCGCCAACGTCGGGCTCCCGCGATTCCGTCACACTCCGGATTGTCAATCACACCGACGACGAAAACCGCATTGCCGCACGACCCGTTGCGCGACCTTGATCGAATAGAGATCAGAAGATGGAGTAGACCTTTCGGACGGTCTCGTGGATGTCCCACGTGCCCTTCCATCCGACAGGGAACACCGCGATGTCGCCGGCCTTGACCTCTGCGGGCTCGCCGCCGTCGGGCGTCACGGTCATCCGGCCCGACAACACATAGATGACCTCGTTCTCGCCCTGCACCCAGTAGGACGGTCCAGGTGTGCACTGCCAGATGCCCGCCGACTTGTCGCCGTCCACCCACATCTCGAGCCCATGTGTAGCCATCGGATGGTCGGTGGCCTCGGGCAGCGGGCCCCAGTCCTCGAGCTCTGCGGCGGCGGCCTGCGCCAGGATTTCGGTGTTCACAGGGCGGCCTTCTCCGGGAACGGTAGTGAGATGGGTTCGGGCGCAAGGCGACTGTTGCCGTCGGCGTCGAAGCGGTCCAATCCGAGGTCGGTGAGGTCGAGCCAGTCACATCTGCCCGAGGTGGTGAGGTCGGCGGCTACCTCGGCCACCGCCGGACCCCACATCATGCCGTGGCCTGCGGGGCTGGCCACCACGGTGCCCTGGACCGGACCGTCGTCGGTGAGCAGCGGTCCGAGGATCGGTAGGTGGTCCGGTGTGTAGTCGATGGTGGCGGCCCACGCCCTCTTCAGGCCCAGGCCCTTTATGCCGGGGAGCAGTTCCTCGATCCGGTCGCGGGCCTTGCGGTAGTACGCCGTGTCGAAGTCGGCAGCCACTCCCGGCGCCTCGGCGGGATTGCTCATACCCCAGAGCAGGCCACCGGCTTCGCCTGGCCGCCAATAGATTCCGGAGGTGATGTCGAAAACCATCGGGACTTCGTGCACGTCGAATGCCGAAACGGGCGCGGTCACCACGACCTGGTGGCGCGACCCGCCGGCCGGGATTCGCGCGCCGGCCGTCGCACCTACCTTGGCGAGTTTCGGGCCGCCGGTGAGCACCACGCGTTCGGTGTCGATCGGCCCGTCGGAGGTGTCCACGCCCACCACGCGCCCGCCTGCGGTGCGTAGTCCGGTGAATGTGCAGCGTTCCCGGATGTCGACGCGGCGCGCGGTCAGCGCGGCGGTGTATGCCAATACGTTTCGCGGTGCGTCGATGTAGCCGTCACCGGGCGCATAGGACGCGCCGAGGGTGGCGCCGGGGGCGATGCCGGTGTTGCGGTCGTCGATCTCGGAGCCCGACAGCCAAGCCACGTCGAGGCCGAGTCGCTGTTGCAGCGCAATGCGGTCGTGCGCCTGCGCCACCTCGGCCTCGGTGAAGCACGGCATCAGGTAACCCTGTGCCACGAAGCCGCAGTCGAGCGGGAAGCGATCACCGCTGGCGGCGTAGAACTCCTGGGTCCGAAGGCCAAGCCGGATGGCGGTCTCGGTGCCGCCCTGTGCGCGAACCATGCCTGCGGCACGGCTGCTGGCCCCGTCGCCCAGGGTCAACGCCTCGAGCAGAACCACCCGTTCGACGCCGCTTTCGGCGAGGAGGACGGCCGTCCACGCGCCGACCGTTCCGCCGCCAACCACGACTACGTCAGCACGCTGGGAGCTGGTCATACTAGGGAACGCTGGCATAGACTGAACGCTCAGTCAAGAGCAAGAAGCGGGGTATCACCGATGTACGGACTGTCGGCGGAGGATCTGAAGATCCGGGACACGGCGCGCACCTTCGTCGAGTCGTTGATGCCGCACGAGGTCGAGGCCGAACTGGCGGGCGGACTGCTGCCGAAGGAATTGACCGCTGAACATCAGGCGCGGGCCATCGAACTCGGTCTGTACGCCACGAACATGCCGTCTTCGGTCGGTGGGCCGGGCTGCACAGCCCTGCAGCAGATTCTGGTGCAGGAACAGTGTGGCCGGGTCACCAACGGCCTGGCCTGGGTGATGGCGACCCCGCCACAGTGGTGGGTCGACGTGGCCACCGATTTCCAGCGCGAGCGCTGGTTGTTGCCCGCGGTCCGCGGCGAGAAGCACGAGGCGTATGCGATCACCGAGGAGTTCGCAGGCTCCGACGTGTCCGCGCTGGAGACCACCGCGCGCCGTGACGGCGACGAGTACGTGGTCAACGGAACCAAGTGGCACGTCACGTCGTTCAACCTCGCCGACTATGTGTTCGTCGAGGCCGTGCTGACCGACGGTAAACATGCGGGCGACCACGTGCTGCTGGTGGTCGACCTGCCTTGGCCGGGTGTGGAAGTGGTTCGCACACCGCACTATTCGCACAACATCGCCGACGAGCATCCTATCGTCGCGTTCAAAGACGTCCGCGTTCTCGCCGCCCACCTCGTGGGGGCAGAGGGCGAACCGATGACCTTCACCCAGGATTGGTTCCGTTTCGAACGGATGATGGTCGCCGCCCGCTGTGTCGGCGCGGCGCAGCGACTCGTCGACGAGATGACCGCGTTCGCGCAGACCCGCGAGATCGGCGGCATGCCGCTCGGGGAGCACCAGCTGGTGGCGGGCATGCTGGCCGATAGTGCGACCGAGCTCTTCGCCGCGCGAACGATGCTCTACGAGGTCGCCCGGTCCATCGACGCCGGCCATGATCGCAAGACCCTGCACGGGCAGGCGTCGATGGCCAAGCTGTACTGCTCGGAGATGGCAGGGCGCGTCGCCGATCGCGCCGTGCAGGTGTTCGGTGGCCGTGGCTACATGCGGGAGAACGTCGCCGAGCGGATGTTCCGCGAGCTTCGCGTCGAACGGATCTGGGAAGGCGCCAGCGAGATTCAGCGCATCATCGTGGCTCGTCAGATGATGACTCGCGGACCGGCGGCGCTGCTCGATCCGTCCTGAGTCCCAGCAGCCGCATGCCGACGGTACGAGTCCAGCCGAGCCGTTAGTCGGGCTCGACGACGAAGTTTGCGTCGGCTCGGGCCTCTACTGTGCTTCCATATCAGCGGGATGAGTATCTTGCATGGACTAGAGCAGTTCCGCGGGTATCAGCGGGACTGGCTGCGCGGTGACGTCATCGCCGGGGTGACCGTCGCGGCCTATCTCGTTCCGCAGGTGATGGCGTACGCGACGCTGGCGGGTCTGCCGCCGGTCGTCGGGTTGTGGGCGGCCCTGGCGCCGATGGCGGTTTACGCGGTGCTCGGTTCGTCACGGCAGTTGTCGGTTGGGCCCGAGTCGACCACTGCGCTGATGACCGCGACCGCACTGGCACCGCTGGCAACGGGTGACCCCGGCCGGTACGCCGCGCTGGCTGCCGCGGTGGCGCTACTCGTCGGCGTGATCTGTGTCGTCGCGGGCCTGGTGCGCATCGGCTTTCTGGCCGACCTGCTGTCCCGGCCGGTGCTCGTCGGCTACATGACCGGTGTCGCGATCATCATGATCGGCAGCCAGCTCGGCAAGTTCACCGGCGTTTCGGTGGAGGGCGACGAATTCGTCGACCAGGTGGGGTCGTTCATCAAGGGGCTGAACGGAGTCCACTGGCCGACGGTCGCGTTGTCGGTGGCGGTGCTCGCCGTCCTGTTGGTGCTGGCGCGGGTGGTGCCACGGCTTCCCGGCCCCCTCATCGCAGTCCTGCTGGCCACCGTCGTCGTCGCGGTATTCTCGCTCGACCGCAACGGGATTCGGGTGATCGGCGATATCCCGAGTGGGTTGCCGACACCCGGCCTGCCCGGCATCGAGCTGGCGGACCTCTCGACATTGCTGATTCCGGCGGCGGGCATCGCGATCGTTGCGTTCTCTGACAACGTGCTGACGGCACGCACCTTCGCGGCCCGCAAAAATCAGCGGGTGGACGCCAACGCGGAGTTGCGGGCGCTGGGCGTCTCCAACGTCGGAAGCGGTCTGCTGCACGGGTTTCCGGTGAGCTCCAGCGGGAGCCGCACGGCACTCGGCGACGCGCTCGGCAGCAGCACCCAACTCTATTCGCTGGTCACCCTGGTATCCGTGCTCGTGGTGATGCTGGCCGGGCGCGAGGTGCTGGCGAACTTCCCGATGGCGGCATTGGGGGCATTGGTGGTATATGCCGCGCTGCGACTGATCGACGTGGCAGAGTTCAAGCGGCTGGCGCGATTTCGCCGCAGCGAGCTGGTGCTCGCGCTGGCCACCACGTCGTCCGTGCTGTTGTTCGGTGTGCTCTACGGCGTGGTGGTGGCGATCGTGCTTTCGATTCTCGATCTGCTGCGACGAGTGGCCCGCCCGCACGACGCCATACAGGGCTTCGTCCCCGGTGTCGCGGGCATGCACGATGTCGACGACTATCCCGAGGCCGACCCGGTGCCGGGTTTGGTGATCTATCGCTATGACGCTCCGTTGTTCTTCGCCAATGCCGAGAACTTCCGCGAACGGGCGATCGCGGCCGTCGACGAGAACCAGGACCCCGTCAAGTGGTTCGTGCTCAATGCCGAGGCGAATGTGGAGGTCGACCTCACCGCACTCGATGTTGTCGACCAGCTGCGCGCCGAATTGGAAAGCCGGGGAATAGTGTTCGCGATGGCGAGGGTGAAGCAGGACCTTCGGGTGATGCTCCAGGCCGCGGGCCTGCTGGACAAGATCGGCGAGGATCGCATCTTCATGACCCTGCCGACGGCTGTCGAGGCCTACCGCAACAGCCGCACGCCGTAGGCCAGTGCGCCGATCAACACCGCCCCGGCACCGGCCAACACCGAGGTGATCGGAAGCAGAGCGGCCAGCCCCACGCAGCCGGCCAGGCCGATGGCGGGAATGACCCTGCGGCCCAACGTAAACGCCGATGCGCTGGCGATCGCGTAGTAGACCAGCACCGCGAACGAGGAGAAGCCGATCGCCCCTCGCACATCGGCGACCGCGGCGACCGCCGCAACGACGGCGCCCACCAACAGTTCGGCGCGGTGCGGGCCGGCGAAGCGCGGATGCACCGCGGCCAGAGCGTGAGGCAGGTGGCGGTCGCGGGCCATTGCCAGCGTCGTCCTCGACACACCCAGCATCAGCGACAGCAGCGAGCCCAGCGCCGCGACCGCCGCCCCGGCGCGAACCACAGGTTCGAGACCGGACTGGCCCGCTGCCCGCACCGCGTCGGCCAATGGAGCGCTTGACGACGCCAGTCCGCCGCTGCCCAACTCGGCGAGCACCGCCGCCGCGACCATCGTGTAGATCGCCAACGTGATGCCAAGCGCGACGGGGATCGCCCGCGGAATGGTGCGTGCGGGTTCACGCACCTCCTCGCCGAGGGTGGCGATCCGGGCATATCCGGCGAATGCGAAGAACAACAGGCCGGCCGACGCCAGCACCCCGCCGATGCTGACATCGTCACCGAAGGCCAGCCGGGAGGCGTCGACGTCACCGAGTCCGAGGACGATCACCACCACCGCGGCGAGCACGGCGAGCACGACCGCGACGATCACGCGGGTGAGCAATGCCGACTTCTTGATGCCGGCGTAGTTGAGGGCGGTCAACGCCACGACGGCGGCCACCGCGACGGCGTGCGCATGAGCCGGCCAGGCATAGATTCCGACCGTCAGCGCGATCGCCGCACACGAGGCCGTCTTTCCGACCAGGAAGCTCCAGCCCGCGGTGTAGCCCCAGAACTCGCCGAGCCGCTCCCGGCCGTACACGTACGTTCCGCCCGACTGCGGATACCGCGCGGCCAGCCGCGCGGACGACGTCGCATTGCAGTAGGCGACAACGGCCGCGACCGCCAATCCGACCAGCAGCCCGGAACCCGCCGCCGCTGCGGCCGGCGCGAGGGCGACGAAGATCCCGGCGCCGAGCATCGATCCCAGCCCGATGATCACCGCATCCGCGGTGCCGAGCCGCCGCTGCAGCGCAGGCCCGTCCGGCGTGCTCACCGGACGGATACTAGGTCACGCGGTTTGGTCTTCGCCGAACATCGTCTCTCGACCCCAGACGGTGGCGGCCACGAGGACCAGACCGGTGAAGACAATCGACCCGATCGCCACCATCGGGATAGCCCACATTCGGCGCAGCATCAACGCCGTCTCGCACTGCCCGACGTAGTCGCCTCCGGTGGCTGCGGCCGCCTGGGTCAGGTTGGTGCCGAACCCGGTGCCGCACTTGATCTGCCAGCCCCACTGGTCGTATGCGTCGATGAAGACCGGGAACTTCAGCGCCAGCAGTCCGACGACGACCAGGACGACGCTCAGCACGCCGAGGTAGAAGGCGCGGTGGTGGTAGTGGTTCAACGATGCCTCCCGTTCAGGTCATGCAGACGTCGGCGACGAGCAGCACCGGCCAGGAGATGATCGCTCCCAGGAAGGACACGGCCAGGTCGATGCTGTGGTTCATGCCATGGTTCATACGGGTGCTCGACCAGATGACGCCCACGATGAGGTATGGGGTGCCGAGCACGACCACGCCGACGATGAGCTCGCCGATGCTGACTCGGTAGCCGAGCAGCCTTCGCAGCGCGTTGAGCACGGGATCCCCATCCGGCCTGGACGTATCGGTTATGTTAATTGTCATTCTTTCTTCAGTGACGGCTTTAACAATTTTTATCAGCCGAAGTCGGCAGCTATGTGTGCATCAACTCCGTTAGGGTGGTCCCATGGCGCGCAGCCGGCCCACCCCTGACGCTGGCATCAGGCGGCGGCCAAAGGATCGGAAGGCGCAGATCGCCCGGGCGTCCGCGGAGGCGTTCAGCAAGCTCGGCTATCACGCGGTGAGCATGGAGTCGATCGCGTCGCGGGTCGGAATTTCGGCCACCGCCTTGTACCGGCACTACCCGAGCAAGTACGACCTGTTCCGAGACGCCGTGCTGGCGCTCGGCGAGCAGTTGGTGGAGTGCACCGCGTTCGCCGACGAGGCGCCGGCCGATGCGGGGACCCTGCGCCGGCTGGTGTCCGCCCTTACCGACACCGCACTGGCCAACCGCGAGTCGGGCGGGCTCTACCGGTGGGGGGTGCGTTATCTGCACGGCGACGACCAGGCCACCCTGAACGGCCAGATGCGAACCGTCAATCACCGCCTCCATCGGCCGCTCATGGCGCTGCGGCCGGAACTGACCTCGCGACAGCGTTGGATGCTGTCGTCCTCGATGCTGAGCGTAATCGGCAGCATTGTCGATCACCACGCCAAGCTGCCCGCCATCCACCTTCGCGCGGTGCTCGTCGAAATCGCCACTGCTATCTCGAGTGCCGACCTGCCCGAACCGCCCGACGAGTCCGTGACCGGCGGGCCGGAGCCGCGGGTGGCGGGTGTCGACCCATCGAAATACGAAGCGCTGCTGACCGAGTCGGTGCTGCTGTTCAACCGGAAGGGCTACCGGGACACCACGATGGACGAGATCGCGTCGGCGGTTGGCATGCCGACGTCGGGGATCTACCGGTACTTCTCCGGTAAGAGCGACATCCTCGGCGCGATCTACCGGAGGGCCGCCGACCGACTGTCGTCGGAGGCATCGTCGATCCTCGGTTCGGTCTCTGATCCGGAGGAGGCGCTGACCGCGCTGATCGACGCCTATGTGGCAAGGTCTTTCGACCAGCCGGAGCTTGCCTACGTCTACTACACCGAACGGGTCAACATGGCGCCCGCCGACCAGAAGGTGCTGCGCAACCTGCAGAGGGCCACCGTCGAGTCGTGGGTGCGGCTGGTGACGGCGATCCGGTCGGACTGGACGATCGGCCAGGCGCGGTTCGCCGTGCATGGGGCCATGGCGCTGGTGATCGACGTGGGCCGGCTGGTGCACTACGACAACTCCCCGCAGTCGCGAGAGACGGTCGGCCGGCTGCTGGACTTCACGCTGCTCGGCCGCTATCGGTTGCGGACCGCGTTGCCCGCCAGGTAGGCGCCGTAGCCGATCAGCCCGACGACGGCCAGTGGCCGGGTCTTTCGCGAGGACAGCCCGAGCCCGATCGCGGTCTCGATACCGCCGTCGACGTAGACATGCCGGCGGGTGTCGCGCGGGAACGCCTGCTTGGTCATGCCGTCGAAGAGCTGGGGGCTGGTGAAGTGCGAGATCCCGACACCAGCGAGCGCCAAGCCGGCGCACTTGGCCGCACGCGAACCGCCCGATCTTTTTGTTGGCACGGTTGATCCTCTCCGATCACGCAAACTGGTAGTCGCTCAACGGGAATCGAGATGCTTCGGAAATGGCGTTGTGGGTAGAGGTCGGACGCAGCAACGTCGCCTCTCCGCTGTGGTTGAAGTAGTAGGACCGCGAGGTCGCGCAATCGCCACCATAGAACACCGAATTGTCGAGTAGGTCGGTCATCCGGTCCAGGAAGCGGGTGTTGGCCTCCTCGGTCACCTCGAAGGTGCGGGCACCACGGCGCTGGACTTCACCGAACAACCGGTCCATATGGCGCATCTCGCGCTCGACGGTGTCGAAGTAGGACAGCCCGCTGTAGGCGTACGGGCCCGCCATGTTCACGCAGTTCGGGAAGTACGGCATCGAGACACCCTGGTAGGCCTGGAACCTGTTCTCCCGCCACCACTTACCGAGGTTGCGGCCCTCGCGGCCGATCACCTCGAATGCCGGGAAGTTGGCGTCCCACAGGTCGAAGCCGGTGGCCAGCACCAGCGTGTCGATCGGTGTCTTGTGACCGTCGGAAGTGACGATGCCGTCGGCTTCAATGCGCTCGATACAGGTGGTCTCCAGATGGACGTGCGGCTTGGTGAACGCGCGATAGTAGGTGTTGGAGAAAGTCGGCCGCTTGCAGCCGAAGTCGTAGTCGGGGGTGAGCCTGCGGCGGAGGTCCTTGTCGCGGACCGATGCGAACCGGTGCATCTTCGATGCGTCGGCGGCGGCGACGTTCAGCCGACGGAACTGCCGGTAGTGCAGCACGGCCGACACCAACATCACCTCCAGCATGTTGTCGGTCACCCAGCGAAAGGCGCGGTGCACCAGCGGAACCCGGCCGAAGAGCCGCCGTAGGGGCTGGCCGATCGGAAAGTCGAACTTGGGTACGACATAGATCGGCGTGCGCTGGTAGACGGTCATGTCGGCGACGCGCTTCGCGAGCTCCGGCACGAGCTGGACCGCCGTGGCGCCGGTGCCGATGAGTCCGACGCGGCGGCCCTCGAAGTCGTAGTCGTCATCCCACGCCGTCGTGTGAATGGTGCGGCCCGCGAAGTCGGTGATGCCGGGAATGTCGGGGGTGTGCGGCTGGGACAGGAACCCGGTCGCGGTGATCAAGAACTGTGACGTCAGTGTCTCGCCACCGGCCAGCGCCACATACCAGCTTTGGCTTTCTTCGTCCCAGCGCGCGCTCTCGACGGCGGTGTTGAAGCGCATGTGGCGCCGTACGTCGTATTTGTCCGCAACGTCGTCGGCATATCGCTTGAGCTCGGCGCCAGGGGCGAAAAGCCGCGACCAGTTAGGGTTCGGCTCGAACCAGTACGAGTAGGTGGTCGATGGGATGTCGACGGCCAAACCGGGGTAGCGGTTCACATGCCATGTCCCGCCGAGGTCGTTCTCGCGTTCGAGGATCACGAAGTTGTCGTAGCCCAGTCGGCGCAGCTGGATCGCCGCCCCGATTCCCCCGAATCCTGCCCCTACGATGACCGCGTCGAAGCGCTGCGAAGTCATGACCTCGACGCTACCTTACTCACGAGTAAGTTTGAAGAGCCCGGCGGCATGGTCACGCGAGCAACCGTAACGCCGCATCGACCGCCAGCACGGGTACATCGAGCGTCTTGGTGCCGAGGTCGTGCCGAGCACCGGTGATCTCGACCACTTCGGTGGACGCCGGAATCAGCGCAGCCGCTGCGCGCAGTTCATCGATCGTACCGAACGGGTCGGACGTGCCGTGGGTGAAAACCGTCGGGACCGCGATTCGTGGCAGGTGCTCGGTTCGTAACCGATCGGGCTTGCCGGGCGGGTGCAGCGGATAGGAGAACAGCGTCAGCGCATCGACCTGGGCTGTGCCGTCGGCGACCACCATCGATGTCATCCGCCCGCCGTACGAGTGGCCGCCGGCGATGACGGGACCGTGGGTCGTTGTGCGGGCGAGCTCGATGGCCGCCACGACGCCGGCCTGGTCGGTGGCGGCCGAACCGGATGGCGGCCCCTTGGGCCTGCGACGTCGGTAGGGCAGGTTGTAGCGCACCGCCAGCCAGCCGCGGCGTGCCCATTCGTCGCAGATCTTCTTCAACAGCGCTGACTCCCGGCTGCCACCCGCACCGTGGGTCAGCACGACGGTGCCTTTCGGGGCACCGTCGGGTTCGTGCGCGATGCCCGCGATCGCGTCGAGGTTCACGGCGACTCGTCGCGCGACAGTCGGAACAGCGGCGAAACCGGGCCGTGGCCGTGGCCCAACGGATAAGCGGCGCGCAGGCATTCGGTCACCCACGACTTGGCGAACGCCACCGCGTCGGGGACGGTATAGCCGTGTGCCAGTGCGCTGGCGACGGCTGCCGCCAGCGTGTCGCCTGCGCCGTGGTCGTCGCCGGTTTCGATGCGCGGCGCCGCGAACTCATAGAAGTCGGTGCCGTCGAACAACAGGTCGGGGCTCTCCGGTGACGACCGCAAGTGGCCGCCCTTGACCAGCGCCCACCGCGGCCCCAGTGCGTGCAGGGCGCGGGCCGCGTCGCGCTGGGAGGCGTCGTCGACGACGTCGATGTCGACGAGCAGCCGCACCTCGTCGAGATTGGGAGTCACCAGCGTGGCAAGCGGAAACAACTGTGTCCGAAAAGAATCCAGTGCGCTTGGGTGCAGCAGTGGGTCGCCATGCATCGACGCGCACACCGGATCGACGACGAGCGGCACGACACCCGCCAGATCCTGCGCACGCCAGGTAGCGGCGACCGTCGCGATGATGTCGGACGACGCGAGCATGCCCGTCTTGGCGGCCTGTATTCCGATATCGCTGACCACGGCTTCGATCTGGCCGGCGATGACATCGAGAGGGATCTCATGAAAGCCCTTGACGCCCATGGAGTTCTGCACGGTCACGGCGGTCACCGCCACGCAACCGTGGATGCCGAGCAACGCGAACGTGCGCATGTCGGCCTGGATGCCGGCACCGCCACCGGAGTCGGATCCGGCTATCGTCATAACCCGCAGCGGGGTCTGACCGTCGGGGGTCAGCGGCAGGAAACTCATTGTGCTATCGGCAGATACACTCGGTTGCCGTGCTCGGCGAACTCGGCCGACTTCTCGGTCATCGCGTCGCGGATGTCCTGGGTGATGCGCATCGAGCAGAACTTCGGTCCGCACATGGAGCAGAAGTGGGCGTTCTTGGCGGGCTCCGACGGCAGCGTTTCGTCATGGAACTCCCTTGCGGTGTCCGGATCCAGGGACAGCGCGAACTGGTCGTTCCAGCGGAATTCGAAACGCGCCGCCGACAAGGCGTCGTCGCGCAGCTGAGCGCGGGGATGCCCCTTCGCCAGATCGGCAGCGTGCGCTGCGATCTTGTACGCGATCACGCCGTCCTTGACGTCCTTGCGGTCGGGCAGGCCGAGATGCTCCTTGGGGGTGACATAGCACAGCATCGCGGTGCCGGCCTGGGCGATGATCGCAGCGCCGATCGCCGAGGTGATGTGGTCGTAGGCGGGGGCGATGTCGGTGGCAAGCGGGCCGAGCGTGTAGAACGGCGCCTCCTCGCACAGTTCCTCCTCGAGCCGCACGTTCTCGACGATCTTGTGCATCGGGACGTGGCCCGGCCCCTCGATCATCACCTGCACGCCACGGGATTTGGCCACCTTCGTCAGTTCGCCGAGAGTACGCAGCTCGGCGAACTGGGCCTCGTCGTTGGCGTCGGCGATCGAGCCGGGCCGCAGTCCGTCGCCAAGGGAGAAGGTGACGTCGTAGCGGGCCAGGATGTCGCACAGCTCTTCGAAACGGGTGTAGAGGAACGACTCCTCGTGGTGCGCCAGGCACCACGCGGCCATGATGGACCCGCCCCGCGACACGATGCCGGTGAGTCGCTTGACGGTCAGTGGCACGTACCGCAGCAGCACCCCCGCGTGCACGGTCATGTAGTCCACACCCTGCTCGCACTGCTCGATCACGGTGTCGCGGTACAGTTCCCAGCTCAGCGCGGTCGGGTCCCCCTTGACCTTCTCCAGTGCCTGGTAGATGGGTACCGTGCCGACCGGCACCGGCGAGTTGCGCAGGATCCACTCGCGCGTGGTGTGGATGTCCTTGCCGGTGGACAGGTCCATGATGGTGTCCGCGCCCCACCGGGTCGCCCACACCATCTTGTCGACCTCCTCGCCGATCGAGGAGGTGACGGCGGAATTGCCGATGTTGGCGTTGACCTTCACCGCGAACGCCTTGCCGATGATCATCGGCTCGCTCTCGGGGTGGTTGTGGTTGGCGGGGATCACCGCACGACCGCGGGCTACCTCGTCGCGGACCAGGTCGACGGGCACCCCCTCGCGGGCGGCGATGAACTCCATCTCGGCGGTGACCTCGCCGGCCCGCGCACGCTGCAGCTGGGTGCCGCGGTCACGCACCACGCCGGCCCGTGCGGGCAGACCGGCGGCCAGGTCGATCACCGCGTCGGGGTCCGTGTACGGCCCGGACGTGTCGTAGAGATCGAGGTGCTCGCCGTTGGACAGGTTCACCCGGCGGAACGGCACCCCGTTGACGTAGATCTTGGTGCTGCCCGCGATCGGGCCAGTGGTAACAGCAGGATCGATCACAATTCTCTCCCTACGCCGGCATTACCCGGTCAGGTTCGTACGGTCGACGGCCCCAGCCGTCCTCTCAGCGCACTCGGTGTGCGCTCCCGTGTGTTGGTTGGACCGACCCAACGCTAGCGCAGGGCGGGGAATACGAATTGCCCTCCAATGCTTTGTATAGCTAATATATGTGTTTTGGGCTGTGCAGGCCGACATGGATACGTAAGCGAAGTAGATGACGACTGAGATCGAGACGACGAAACCCCCATCGTGGCGGATGCCGACGCGGCTGTCGCCGAAACCGCTCGCCGACGCCGGCGGATGGACCACGACCACCCGCTTCTACAAGTGGGTGGTGCTGTCCAACACCACGCTGGGCATGCTGTTGGCGTCGATCAACGCCTCGATCGTGCTGATCTCGCTGCCGGCGATCTTCCGCGGCATCGGCCTGAACCCGCTGGCGCCCGCCAACGTCAGCTACCTGCTGTGGATGCTGATGGGCTACCTGGTGGTGACCGCGGTGCTGGTGGTGTTCTTCGGCCGGCTCGGCGACATGTACGGCCGGGTGCGATCTACAACCTCGGCTTCGTCGTTTTCACGCTCGCGGCGATTGCGCTTGTCCTTCGACCCGTTCCACCTCGACGGCGGCGCGATGTGGCTGATCGCCTGGCGGGTGATCCAGGGCGTCGGCGGCGCGATGCTGATGGCGTCGTCGTCGGCGATCCTCACCGACGCCTTTCCCGTCAACCAGCGCGGTATGGCGCTGGGCGTCAACATGGTGGCCGCGGTCGCCGGCTCGTTCCTGGGTCTGCTCATCGGCGGCGTGCTGTCCGAGATCCACTGGCAGGCCATCTTCTGGGTGGGCGTGCCGATCGGCATGCTCGGCACCATCTGGAGCATGCGCTCGCTGAAGGAACTCGGCGTGCGCGACCCCGGGCAGGCTGGACTGGGCAGGCACGCTCACGTTCGGTATCGGGCTGACCGTCCTGCTGACCGGCATCACCTACGGCATCCAGCCGTACGGCGACTCGACGACCGGCTGGACCAACCCGTTGGTGCTGGGCTCGATCATCGGCGGGCTGCTGCTGCTGGTGGCGTTCTGCTTCATCGAGCTGCGGGTGGCGCAGCCGATGGTCGAACATCCGGCTGTTCCGGTCGGCGGCGTTCGGCATGGGCAACCTCGCCGGGCTGATGTCGTCGGTGGGCCGCGGCGGCTTGCAGTTCATGTTGATCATCTGGTTGCAGGGCATCTGGCTTCCGTTGCACGGCTACAGCTTTGAGTCGACACCGCTGTGGGCGGGCATCTACCTGCTGCCGACGACGTTCGGCTTCCTGGCCGCCGCGCCCGTCGCCGGATCGTTGGCCGACCGGTTCGGCGCGCGGCCGTTCACGGTCGGCGGCATGCTGCTGATGGCCGTGACGTTCGTCGCGCTGGTGATGATCCCGGTCAACTTCAACTACTGGATCTTCGCGGTGCTGGTGTTCCTCAACGGCCTTGGCGGCGGCATCTTCACCGCGCCCAACACCGCGGCGATCATGTCCAGCGTGCCCGCCGCCGAGCGCGGCGCGGCGTCCGGGGTGCGTGCGACGTTCTTCAACGCCGGCTCGTCGCTGTCGATCGGAATCTTCTTCTCGCTGATGATCGTCGGGCTGGCCAACACCCTGCCGACCGCGATGAGCGCCGGGCCTGCAGGAGCAGGGCGTATCGGCGTCGGTGGCACACGAGGTGGCCAACCTGCCGCCGGTCGGCAGCCTGTTCGCGGCGTTCCTCGGTTACAACCCGATCGGCGAGCTACTGGCGCCGTATGACGCGTTGCAGCAGCCGGGCGTCAACGCCGACGTGCTGACCGGGCAGACGTTCTTCCCGCACCTGATCACCGAGCCGTTCCACTCGGGGCTGGTCGTGGTGTTCGTCGCCGCCGCGGTGATGATGGTGATCGGTGCGATCGCGTCGATGTTCAACCCGGGCCGCTACGGCTCAGACGACGAGGACTAGTCCGAACCGTCGAGTTCGACCAGCACGGGCGCGTGGTCGCTGGGGGCCTTACCCTTTCGTTCCTCGCGGACGATCTCGGCGTGGGCCACCCGCTGCGCCAACGCGGGTGAGCCGAGGATGAAGTCGATGCGCATGCCTCGGTTCTTCGGGAACCTCAGCTGGGTGTAATCCCAGTACGTGAAGACCGCAGGCCCCGGCGTGAAAGGCCGTACCACGTCGGCGAACTGAGCGTCGACCATCGCGTTGAACGCCGCGCGCTCGGGCTCCGTGACGTGTGTGCTGCCGCGGAAGAACTCGACGCTCCACACGTCGTCGTCGGTGGGTGCGATGTTCCAGTCACCCATGAGCGCGATCTGCGCCTGCGGGTCGTCGGTCAGCCACGTGTGCGCCGTATCCTTCAGCGCGGCAAGCCACTCCAGCTTGTAGCCGTAGTGCGGGTGAGTCCACCGTGCGGCCGTTGGGCACGTACAGGCTCCACACCCGAACGCCGTCGCAGGTCGCGCCGAGCGCCCGCGCCTCGGCCGCCGCCTCGACATCCGGTTTGTCGCTCCAAGTCGGTTGGCCCTCGAAGCCGACCTGGACGTCGTCGAGACCGACCCGCGACGCGATCGCCACGCCGTTCCACTGGTTGAACCCGCAGTGCACGACCTCGTAGCCGATGGCGGCGAACGGCATGGTGGGGAACTGGTCGTCGGCGCACTTGGTCTCCTGCATGGCCAGCACGTCGACGTCGGCGCGTTCCAGCCAGTCCGTGACACGGTCGACCCTGGCCCGTATCGAGTTCACGTTCCACGTGGCCAGCCGCATGGCTACAGGCTACGGGCGTCGATGTACCGGGCGCGGTGCGCATGGTGAAACCCAGCGAGTCGTACAGTGTGATCGCGGCGGTGTTGTCGGCCAAGACCTGGACGTAGCAGCGAGTTGCGCCCTGTGCGGTTGCCCACGCCAGCAGTGCCGGGCACAGCGTCGGCGCGTGCCCGCGGCGCCGCTGCCCGTCGGCAACCCGCACCGCCGACAGCCCCGCCCAGCGGGTGCCGTCGGGTGCGGTGGTGACCGCCGCGCGTCCGACCGCCGCACCCGGCAGCGTCGCGAACACCACCACGCCGTCGACGACCGCCGTCAGCACGTCGACGGGAACGTCGCGCTCGTACAGCCGCAGCCACTGCACGTCCGGCCGGACGCCAGCAAGACCGACGGATCCGGACTCACCCGCGGGCAGGTCGCGGACCATGACCACCGTATCGAGATGGGTCGGAACGCTCTTGGGCACCGAAAGCAGCCGGTCCGGCACCGCCAGCCACGGCGTCAAGCGCCGCTGCTGAGTACCACTCGATGATCGCGGGCACCGCATTGGCGTCGGCCTCGATGCCAAGCGGCACAGCCGAATTCGCTCGGTGGTGTGACCATCCGCGGCCCGCAGCAGCCAGCCGTTCATCCACTGCTGTTCGGTTCCCGGCCAGGCCAGCGCGGCGGCATGTTCGGTCGCGCGGATCTGCGACGTCCGCACCGGCGCTGCCGTCAGTGCCCGCACCGCGACCACATCGTCTGGCGTGATCTGCACCACTGCACCGGTTTTCGTCCGCACGCGCACGAGCGGGGCGGTTTCCAGCAGGTGACCGATCACATCGGTGAGCGGCGGCACCGATCCCGACGGCAGCCGATAACGGATGCTGACCCGGGTGCCCACGGCGGGGAGTTCGGCCACGTTAGTGACCGAACGGGTCGGGCTCCTCGCCGGGTATCCACGACAGCCCGGGCACGCCCCAGCCGTTCGACTTGACCGCGCGCTTCGCGCTGCGGGCGTGCCTGCCGACCAACTGGTCGACGTACAGCAACCCGTCCAGGTGTCCGGTTTCGTGCTGCAGCATCCGCGCGAACAACCCGCTGCCCTCCAGCGTGATCGGGGTGCCGTCGGCGTCCAGTCCGGTCACCCGCGCCCAGTCCGCCCGGCCGGTCGGGAACGACTCGCCGGGCACCGACAGGCAGCCCTCGTCGTCGTTGTCGGGGTCGGGCATCGTCTCGGGGATCTCCGAGGTCTCCAGCACCGGATTGACGACCACGCCGCGGCGGCGCGTGGTCTTGCCGCGATCCTCGGCGCAGTCGTAGACGAACACCCGTTTGGAACCCCGATCTGATTGGCCGCCAGGCCGACACCGTTGGCCGCGTCCATGGTGTCGTAGAGGTCTTTGATCAACTCGGCAATTTCGGGCGGCAGCGAACCGTCGTCGGCGACCGGCACCGGTCTGGTCGGGGTGTGCAGAACGGGATCACCGACGATTCAGATTGGTATGACGGCCATGATCGGCAAGCTTAAGTCAGCCGACTCGCGGGCTTGGCTGACGTCCCAACCGGCGAAGTCGTGATTGAATGAGTCGCCGACGCTAGGGATATCGAGTCGATCGGGAAGGGTCCAAGATCGAAATGGACGGCGCCATGGCGCGGACCGAGCAATCCAGGGACGACGCTGACCTCCCCGATGGGCTGACCCGCCGCGAACACGACATCCTGGCGTTCGAGCGGCAGTGGTGGAAGTACGCCGGCGCCAAGGAAGACGCCATCAAGGAACTGTTCTCGATGTCGGCGACGCGCTACTACCAGGTGCTCAACGCGCTCGTCGACCGCCCCGAGGCGCTGGTAGCCGATCCGATGCTGGTCAAGCGGCTGCGACGGCTGCGGGCCAGCAGGCAGAAGGCGCGGGCGGCGCGCCGTCTCGGCTTCGAGGTGACCTGAGGCTTTCGCGGATCCCCGCGCCGCGCCGATACAGTGGGCGCAATGAACGAGCGCCTTCCGACTCCTCCGGGCTGCCCCTGCGCGCCATGGTGATGGTGCTGCTGTTCCTCGGCGTGGTCTTTCTGCTGGTCGGTTTCCAGGCCATGGGCTCGGGCGACGACACCAGCGCCGACGATTCGCCGGTCGCGGCCACCACCACCACCTCGACGCCGCCACCGACGTCGGCAGCACCGGAACCGGCCAAGGCCGACGTGCGGGTGTTCAACATCGCGGAAACCGCGGGGGTCGCCGAGAGCACCGCCGACCGGCTGCGTGAGGCCGGCTGGAACGTCACCGAGACCGGAAACCTCACCATCGAAGGCGTGACCGCGACGACGGTGTACTTCAGCGACGCGCCGGGCGAGCGGGAAGCCGCCGAGGAGGTGGGCCAGGTGCTCCAGGCGCCGGTGGAACCCAGGGCTCCCGAAATGGCCGAGCAACCACCGGGCGTGATCGTTGTGGTCACCGGATAGGCTCACGGCATGCTTGACTCGCGTGTGCAGAAAACCGTCACGTCGCTGCCTTGTTCGCTCTCCCGCCCTCGCTTTGAGCGCCTGCAGCCCCAACGAACCGATCGCGACGCAGCCGGGCACCACACCGTCGGTCTGGACCGGGTCGCCGTCGCCGGCGGCCCCCGTGGGCGAGGGTGAAGCCGAAGCCGAACCGGCAGGCGAGAAACTGACCGCGCAGCTCAAGCTCGCCGACGGCAGCACGGTCGCCCGCGGACCTTCGAGTTCCCGGCGGCTACGCGACGGTGACCGTGAAGACCACCGCCCCCGGTCAAGCTGACCCCCGGCTTCCACGGCCTGCACATCCATTCGGTCGGCAAGTGCGAAGCCAACTCGGTCGCCCCGACCGGCGGCGCGTCGGAGGACTTCCTCTCCGCCGGCGGCACATTTCCAGGCGCCCGGCCACACCGGCCATCCCGCCAGCGGTGACCTGACCTCGCTGCAGGTCCGCGAGGACGGCACCGCGATGCTGGTGACCACCACCGACGCGTTCACCGCAGCAGGATCTGCTCGCGGCGCCAAGACGGCGATCATCATCCACGAGAAGGCCGACAACTTCGCCAACATTCCGCCGGAGCGCTACCAGCAGATCAACGGCGGCGCCGCCTGGCCCGGACGAAACCACCATGGCCACCGGCGACGCCGGCAAGCGGGTGGCGTGCGGTGTCATCGGCACCGGCTAGCCGGCGGCAAGTCCGCATCGACTTCGCCGGCTCGCCCCGGCCGACCTCGGCGTCGAGTGGGAGTTCGCCCTCGTCGACGCCCAGACCCGCGACCTGAGCAACGAGGCGGCCGCGGTGATCGCCGAGTCGGCGAAAGCCCGCACGTGCACAAGGAATTGCTGCGCAACACCATCGAGATCGTCACCGGCATCTGCGAACACCGTCGACGAGGCGATGGATCGACCTGCGCTCGACACTGTCGCCGCGCGCCGCGAGATCGTGCGCGACCGCGGCATGGAGTTGTTCTGCGCCGGGCACCCATCCGTTCGCCTAGTGGTCGGCGCAGAAGCTGACCGACGCACCGCGCTATGCCGAGCTGATCAAGCGCACCCAGTGGTGGGGCCGCCAGATGCTGATCTGGGGCGTGCACGTGCACGTCGGGATCTCCTCGGCGCACAAGGTGATGCCGATCATCTCGTCGCTGCTCAACCACTACCCGCACCTGCTGGCGCTGTCGGCGTCGTCGCCGTTCTGGGACGGCGAGGACACCGGCTACGCCAGCAATCGGGCGATGATGTTTCAGCAGTTGCCGACGGCCGGCCTTCCGTTCCAGTTCCAGACCTGGGCGCAGTGGGAAGGCTTCGTTCACGACCAGAAGAAGACCGGCATCATCGACCACATGAACGAGATCCGTTGGGACATCAGGCCTTCGCCGCACCTGGGCACGGTCGAGGTACGCATGTTCGACGGTGTCTCCAATCTGCGTGAACTCGGTGCGCTGGTCGCGCTGACCCACTGCCTGATCGTCGACCTGGACCGCCGGCTGGACGCCGGTGAGCAGCTGCCGATGATGCCGCCATGGCATGTGCAGGAAAACAAATGGCGCGCGGCGCGCTACGGCCTCGACGCGATCATCATCCTGGACGCCGACAGCAACGAGCGACTCGTCACCGAGGACCTCGACGAGCTGCTGAACCGGCTCGAGCCGGTGGCCAAATCTCTGCGCTGCGAAAGCGAATTGGCCAGTGTCGCCGAGATCTACCAGCGGGGTGCGTCCTATCAACGCCAGCGGCGGGTGGCCGAGGAGAACGACGGCGACCTGCGCGCGGTGGTCGATGCGTTGGTCGGCGAACTGGACATCTAACCGTGGCGATCGTGCCGATGTTTCCGCTCGAGCGGGCCATGCTGCCCGGCGAGGAGCTGCCGCTGCGGATCTTCGAACCGCGCTACTCCGCGCTGGTCTCCGACTGCCTCGCGGCCGACGACCCCGCGTTCGGTGTCGTGATGATCGCGGCCGGCCGCGAAGTGGGTGGCGGGGACACCCGAAGCGATGTGGGGGCGCTGGCCCACATCACCGAGGTCGCAGATTTCGGCGACGGGCGCTACCGGGTCAACTGTGTGATGGCGGAGCGGATCCGGGTGCTCGAATGGCATCCCGACAACCCGTACCCGCAGGCCGCGATCGAACTCTGGCCCGACGAGCCAGGCGACGCGGTCGACGTGGACGCCATCCGAGACGTCGAGGACCGCATGGTCGCGCTGTTCGAGCGGATCGCAGGCGCCCGTGGTGCGGAGGTCAGCGGGCGGGACATCGTCCTCGGTGCCGACGCATCGGCGACGCCGCAATGTGGTTGTACGGGTTGACAACCCGTCTTCCGATGGGGCAGGCCGACCGATACGCGGTGCTGGCCGCACCTACCGTTGGGGCCAGGCTCTCGGCGCTCAGCGACGCCGTCGACACGGTTACCGCGATGGTCGAGTTTCAGCTGTCCGGAGACTAGCCCGACCTAGTCGGCGAGCTGTCCGTCAACGAAAATGCTTGGTGGCGTTGACTCTTCGATGTCATCGGGTGCCTCGCGCTGGTAGCGCGCCATCAGCTCTCGGGCTTCGGTCGCGGTGACCTGCCAGCCGTGCTCGCTCAGCCAGTCAGCAACGTCGGTGCGCCTCTCGGGGAACCACAGCTCCTCCGGGTCGGCCATCTGGTGACCTGCCCGTGCGGCCGCCTCCCGCATCTGCTGAATTCGGGCCCGACGCTGGTTGAGGCGCTCAGGATCGAAGAAGTCGGAACTGAATGCCTCGACCGCGATGCGACTGTCCGGGACACGACAGCTCGTGGATGCGCTCGAAAAGCAGATCCTGGGCGTCGGCTGGTAGATACAGCAGCAGCCCCTCCGCCGACCAGGCGGTCGGCTCGGTTGGGTCGAATCCGGTGTCTCGCAGTGCCATCGGCCAGTCCTGGCGCAGATCGATCGGAACCGGGACATATCTGGCGGCCGGTCTCGCGTCGTCAGCGCGCAGAGTGTCGGCCTTGAACTCGAGCACCTTGGGCTGATCGATCTCGTACACGACGGTGTCGGACACCCACGGCAGCCGCCAGGCACGGGTGTCCAGCCCGGCGGCCAGAATCACCACCTGCTCGATGCCGTTGGCGCCCGCGGTGATGAAGAACTCGTCGAAGTACTTGGTTCGGGATGCGATGTAGGAGAACATCGCCTGCATCCGCTCCGTCAGTCGTGGGTCGGCCTTCTCGAGTTCGGCGACCGTCTGGTCGTTGAGAGGTGAGGACCAGCCGAGTGCTGTCGCCGCGTCGACGAACAGCTGCGCGTACGGATCGGTGAACAGCGGGCACTCGGACGCCGACTCGGATGCCCGCGCCTGTGCGACGCCCAATGCGGTCGCGCCGACGCTTTCGGTGATGTCCCAGGTGTCGTCGTCAGTTCTGGCCATTCGTTCCGCCTTCGGCGTACTCGTGCATTTCGTCCTTGGTCAGAAGGTCGTCGAATGTTCTGTTCGCGGTACGCCAGTTGTCCCACCCGGTGCGCGACCACCGGCGCGGTGATCAGGGTGAACATGCCGGTCAGGATCAGCATGCCGACGTCGACGTTGCCGCGTAACCGGATCGCCGCCCCGGCCAGCACCAGCAACAGGCCCAGCACCTGCGGTTTGGTCGCCGCGTGCATGCGCGTCAGGGTGTCCGGGAACCGGACCACGCCGATGGCCGCGGTGAGCGCCAGCGTCGAGCCGCCGAGCACCAGCACCGCCGTGACGACGTCGAGCACGCTCATTCTGCAACTCCCGTGTCGCGTCGCTTCTTGATGTCGGGTACCCGGAACCGCGCCACGCTGACCGAGCCGACGAAGCTGATCAGCGCGAGCGCGGTCAGGCTGTAGGTCACCGTGGTGTCCAGACTGAATGCGGCCCAGGTTGCCGATCGCGCACATCGTCACCGCCACCAGGGTGTCGAGTGCGACGAGGCGGTCCAGCGTGCTCGGGCCGGCGAGTATCCGAAACATCACGGTCATCGCGGCCGCGGTCAGCATGACCGCCGCGATCACCCAGACGGTATTCACGCGCTCTCCTTGTCTACCGAGGGCCGCCAGTCGGCGTCGCGTTCGAAGGCCGCGACGAGCAGCCGCTCCATTTGTTCGATCTGGCGGTAGAAGCGGTCGACGGCTTTGTCGTTGCCGACATCGATGACGTGCACATAGATCAGCCGTCGTTCCTGGTCGATCTCGAGCACCATCGATCCCGGGATGAGGTTGATGATGTTGACGGCCAGTGCCAGCACCAGATCCGACTTGATCGCCAGGTGGGCTCGCAGCACCGCACTGCGCGGCGGCGGCCCCGGTCTGATCGCCAGCCAGGCCACCTGCAACGACGACAGCACCAACTCGTATGAAACGACCACCAGCAACCGCAGCAGGGACAGTGGATGCACCCGGCCCTCGACCGGTACCGGCGGCAGCGGCAGCAGCACGGTGATCAGCAGGGCGATCACCAGACCGCCGAGGATGTTGGCGGGGGAAGCCTTGCCCCACAACAGGACCCATACCAGCACCAGCCAGGCAAGCACCCACAGCCGCAGCGCGTGACGTCTCATGGCGTCGCCCCTGAAAGAACCGCCGAAATGTAGCGGTCCGCGGTCGAGCACCTCGGCGGCGGCGCGGTCACTGTAGGCGACGATCGGACCGGCCAGCACGGTCAGTGCTACCCCGACCGTGATGAGCGCCCCGGTCGGCGCCAGCATGCCGACCGGCATTCGTCCGACGTCGCCACGCTCGGCCAACGCGACATCGTCGGTGTCGTCGAGCAACACCGACGGAGCCGCCGACGCCATATCGCCTTCCGGCGCGTCGGCCCTGGCGCGCCAGAATGCCAGGGTCCAGACGCGCGACACCACGTACAGCGTCAGGAGGCTGGTCAGCACACTGCCGCCGACCAGTGTCCACGCCAGCACCGAACCGTCCTGGGCGCCCGCCTCCAGCAGCGCGACCTTGCCGATGAACCCCGAAAACGGCGGAATGCCACCGAGATTGAGTGCCGGCACGACGAACACGAACGCCAGGACCGGGCTCGCCGCCGCGAGTCCGCCGAGTCGTTGCAGCGTCGACGCGCCTGCCTGCCGTTCTATCAGGCCGACGACCAGGAACAGCGTGGTCTGCACCACGATGTGGTGCGCGACATAGTAGATCGCACCGGACATGCCCAGCTGGCTGGACAGTGCGATGCCGAACACCATGTAGCCGATGTGGCTGACGAGGGTGAACGACAGCAACCGTTTGATGTCGCTCTGTGCGATCGCGCCGAGGATGCCGACGACCATCGTCAGCAACGCCGCCACCAGCAGCACGGGTCCAGCCCGCCGCTCGGGAAACAGCAGGGTGTGCGCCCGGATGATCGCGTACACACCGACTTTCGTCAGCAGGCCGGCGAACACCGCCGTGACGGGCGCCGGTGCGGTCGGGTAGGAGTCGGGCAGCCACGTCGACAGCGGGAACACCGCGGCCTTGATGCCGAACGCCACCAGCAGCACCGCGAACAGCGCGCTGCGGGTACCCTGCCGAAACTCCGTCCAGCCGCAGTGACAGCTCGGCCATGTTCAGCGTTCCCGTCGCGGCGTAGACCAGCGCGATGCCGATCAGGAAGATCAGCGACGACACCATCGACACCATCACGTAGGAGATGCCGGCGCGCACCCGTTCCTTGCTGGCCCCGATGGTCAACAGCACGAAGCTCGCCGACAACAGCACCTCGAACCCGACGAACAGGTTGAACAGGTCACCGGCCAGGAACGCCGTGCACACGCCCGCCGACAGCACCAGGTAGGTGGGCAGGAAGATCGACACCGGCTGGTGCTCGTCGCCGTCGCGGATGCCCTGCCCGATGGCGTAGAACACCACCGCCAGCAGCACGATCGACGACACCACCAGCATCAGCGCCGAGAGCCGGTCGACCACCAGCGTGATGCCCAGCGGCCCGATCCCGGGCTCGGTCGGTCCCCAGCCGCCGACGTGCAGCGCCAGCGTGCCGTCGCGGTCGGTGAGGTACAGCAGCACCGCGCACACCGCGACCACCGCCGACAGCCCGAACAGCGTGATGACCCGCTGCAGTCGCGGCCGGCGCCCGGCGAACATCGTCGCCGCCGCGCCGATCATCGGGATAAGCACCGGCAGCGGCGTCAACACGACGCGAGAGGCTCATCGCGAGCCCTCCATGTCCGGGTAGCGCGTCGAGCTCGTCGGGTTCGTCGGTGTCGCGGGACTTGTCGGCGGTCGGACGGGCGTCGTCGAGGGCGGCGAGTTCCTCCTCGGTCAGGCTTCGACACCCGGGTGTCCTCGGGATCGTTGCCGACTTCCTCGTCAGTGGTCAACCGGAACGACCGGTAGATCAGCGCCAGCACGAACGCGGCGATCCCCATCGCGATGACGATCGCGGTCAGGATCATCGCCCTGGGCCAACGGGTCTGCGGTCGTGGTTTCGCCGTTGCTGGTGCGACCGCGCATCGGCGGATTGCCGGACGCGCCGCCGACGGTCAGGATCAGCAGGTTGACGGCATTGCCGACCAGCAGCAGCCCCAGCAGCATCCGGGTCAGATTGCGCTCCAGCAGCAGGTACACACCGACAACGGTGAGGCCACCGATGATGACGAGCGGAACCAGGTAGATGAGTCATCGCGCCGTCACCGCCGCCGCGGATTGCTGCTCGGCCATCTCGACATCGATGCGGGCGCCGAGGCTGCGCAGCACGTCGAGCACCAGGCCGACGACGATCAGGTACACGCCCGAGGTCGAAGAACAGCGCGGTGACGAACTTGACCGTGCCCAGCACGGGCACGTCGAACTGCATCACCGCCGATGACAGCACGGGCGCGCCAAGCAGCAGCGAGCCACCGCGACGCCCGCCGACAGACCCAAGCCCGGCGCCGAGGATCTTGCCGGCATCCAGCGGCAGCGTCTCGCCGAGTTCGTAACGCCCACCGGCCAGATAGCGCAGCACCAGCGCGAGTCCGGCGGTCAGTCCGCCGGCGAAGCCACCGCCGGGCGTGTTGTGGCCGGCGAAGAAGAAGTACGCCGACAGCACCATGATGAGCGGGAAGATCATCCGGGTGGCGACCTCGAGCACCAGCGACCGGTTTCGCGGGTCGCGCAGTTCGCTGCCGCGCAGCCAGGTGATGTCGCCGCGGCCGGGCTGGTCGCGATCGCGGCGGTCGACGACCGATGTCGGGCTGGCCGGCGTCGGACACCCGAGGTGCGGCGCCGAAACGCCGGTGGCGGAACACCATTGACGCCACGCCGGTCGCGGCCACCAGCAGCACCGAGATCTCGCCGAGGGTGTCCCAGGCGCGGATGTCGACCAGCAGCACGTTGACGGTGTTGGCGCCGTGTCCACGGTAGTAAGCGGCGTCGGGCAGCAGGTCGGCGATCGGGGTGCCGGTGCGGGCGGCCATCGCGAACACCGCGAGGGTGGTGACGGTTGCGCCGACCGCCAGCGCCAGCGCCGCACGCGGCAGTCGGTGCTTGCGGATGTTGGTGCGGTCGGCCTCGGCCGGCAGCGTCCGCAACACCAGCACGAAGACGACGAGCGTCACGGTCTCCACCAGGAACTGGGTCAACGCCAGGTCGGGCGCGCCGTGGAACGCGAAGATGGCGCCGCAGCCGTAGCCGGTGACGCCGACCAACAGCACCGCCGCGAGCCGGTTGCGCATCACCGTCGCACCCAACGCGGCGGCCAGGATCAGCAGCCCGACGATCACCTGCAGCGGCGAGTCCCACAGCGCGAACTCGGGCCGGTCGCGCGCACCCAGCGCCAGCACGACCACGGGCACCACCGCGAGCGTGGCCAGGATCACCGCCTGGGTGGCGGGGATGGAGCCGCGCTGAGTGGTACCGGTCAGCCGAACGGAAAGCACGTCGGCGCCGCGGATCACCGCGTCGTAGATGCGGTCGGCGTTGCCCAGCGGCAGGTAGCCAAGCCTGGTCCGGGGCAGCCGCGCCCGGACGACGAATGCGGCTGTGCCGATCGCCAGCACCAGGACCGACAGCAGCAGTGGCAGCCCGACACCGTGCCACAGCGCCAGCTCGTAGTCCTGGCCGCCGGGCACCGTGTCGGCGTAGGTGTCGAGCACATGATCGAGGGGGGCGGGCCACAACCCGAAGAGCAGGCCCGCCGCCGCCAGGATCGCCGGCGGTGCCAGGAACGTGGCAGGCGGATGGTGCATGCTCGCGACGCGCTTGCTGGGTTCGGCCCTTCCCTTGCGCGCGAACGCACCCCACAGGAATCGCAGACTGTAGATGGTGGTGAATACCGAGCCGATGACGATGGCGGCCAGCACGAACGGGGCGAACGAGCCCAAAGATTGGCTGTGCAGCAGGGTTTCGTAGTCGGCTTCCTTGGCGACGAAGCCCAGGAACGGCGGCAGTGCCGCCATGCTCGCGGTCGCGCCGACGGCGATGACCAGTAGTGGCCTGCTGCGCTGCCCGAGCCAGGCCAGCCTGCGGATGTCGCGGGTGCCGGTGGCGTGGTCGATGATGCCGACGACCATGAACAGCGCGGCCTTGAACATGGCGTGCGCGCACAACAGCGCCAGCCCGGCCAGCATCAGGTCGCTGCCACCCGCGCCCACCATCACGGTGATGAATCCGAGTTGGCTCACCGTGCCGAACGCCAGGATCAGCTTCAGGTCGTACTCGCGCACTGCACGCCAGCCGGCGAGCACTACGGTCAGCACGCCGAGGGTGACCACCATCGGCCGCCACGGCGGAGAGTCGGCGAATCCCGGCGTCATCCGCGCGACCAGGTAGACCCCGGCCTTGACCATCGCGGCGGCGTGCAGGTACGCGCTCACCGGGGTCGGCGCGGCCATCGCCCCGGGCAGCCAGAAATGCAGTGGGACGATGGCCGACTTCGCCAGTGCGCCGACGAGAATCAGCACGATGCCGACCGATGCCGCCAGGCCGGACGGCGGCGCGGCGATCAGTTCGGATAACAGGTAGGTGCCCGAGATGGTGCCGAGAACGACGATGCCGACCAGCATCGCCAGGCCGCCGGCGGTGGTCACCAGCAGCGCCTGCACGGCGGCCCGTCGGCTGGTGGCGCGTTCGGCGTAGTGGCCGACTAGGAGGAAGGACAGCACCGTGGTGAGCTCCCAGAACACGTAGAGCACCAGCATGTTGTCGCTGACCACCAACCCGAACATGGCTCCGGCGAACGCGACCAGTTCGGCGGCGAAACTGGGCAGTCGCTTCTCGGTGTGCCCGTCGTGGTGGTGGAAGTAGTCGGCGCAGTAGAAGAGCACCAGCGCGCCGATGCCCAGCACCAGCACGCTCATGATCGCCGCGAGCGCGTCGAACCGCAGCGTGATGTTCATCGACAGCTCCGGCACCCACGTCATGTCGAGGCTGCGGGCTTGGCCGGGCTCCGGCCAGTTCAGCGCCACCCAGACCAGCGACCCGAGCGGGACGAGCGACAGCGGGTAGAACGCCATCCGTCCCCAGCGGTAGACCAGCACGGGAGCCAACGCAGTGGCGACCGCGTGGGCGAAGAGAATGGCGAGCATGGCACTCCGAACTCTCGGGGTGTCAGCCGGGTGAAGGCTTTGGCTTTACGGCAGTCTACGTGGGCGGATACAGCTACCATCCGGCGTCGTGGACACTTGCGATGTCGTAGTGGTCGGGGCCGGGCCCACCGGCTTGATGCTGGCGAGTGAACTCGCGCTCGGCGGCGTCAATAGTCCGGCTGCTCGAGGAGCGCACCGACATGCCCAACATCACCAGGGCGTTTGCCGTGCATGCGCGCACGCTCGAGCTGCTCGACGCGCGCGGGATGGCCGACGAATTGCTGACGCGTGGGGTGCCGGTCTACCAGATCGCGCCGCCGGGCGGGGCCACGCTGAACCTGCGTGAGCTGCCGAGCAGGTTCGCCATGTTGTTCATCGTCTCCGCAAAGCGGCACCGAACACGTGCTCGAGACACGTGTGGACGAACTCGGCGTGCCGATCGTGCGCGGTGCCGAGGTCGTCGGGCTGACCCAGGACGACGACGGCGTGACCGTGGAATGCGCCAATGGCGACAGCATGCGGGCGAAGTACGTGGTGGGCTGCGACGGTGCCCACAGCGCGATGCGGCGGTTGGTCGGTATCGAGTTCGTCGGCAAGCAGTACGAGACACACATCCTGCTGGCCGATGTGCGCCTGACGCGTGCGCCGGAAGACACCTTGACCGGTGTGACGAACGAGCGCGGAGTCGTGCTCATGATCCCGTTCGGCGACGGCTGGTTTCGCGCCATCGCCTGGGACCGGCTACGCGAGCAGGCGCCGCTGAAGGAGCCGGTGACGCTGGACGAGATTCGTGACTCGTTCCTGCGCATCGCCGGCGAGGACTTCGGCATGACCGAAATGCGCTGGAGTTCACGGTTTCTGTCCGAACGCAAGCAGGCCGAGCACTATCGCGCCGGCCGGGTGTTCATCGCGGGCGACGCCGCGCACGTGCACTCGCCGCTGGGCGGCCAGGGCATGAACACCGGCATCGGGGACGCGATGAACCTGGGCTGGAAACTGTGTGCAGCCCTTCGTGGAACCGCGCCCGGCTGGTTGCTGGACAGCTACCAGGACGAGCGCCATCCCGTCGGTGCCTTGGTGCTGCGGCTGACCGACGCCTTCAACCAGGTGGTGCTCGGCCGGTCCAAGGCTCAACGTCTTGTTCAGCGGCGTCGTCGTCGGCGCACTGACGCGGTTGCCGGTCGGTCGTCGGTTCATGGCCGGACGTCTCAGCCAGATCGGCATCGCCTATCCGCGCGCCTCGCGCGGCGACCACCGCATGGTCGGTCGGCGAATGCCCGACGTCGACTGCGGCGGCACACGGCTCTACGAACTACTGCGGGAGGGCCGGTTCGTGATGGTGACGGCAGAGGGTGTCGACATCGACGGCTCCGATGTCGTGCACGCCGTGCACCACGATCCCAAGCTGCCTGCCGCGGTACTGGTACGACCGGACGGCTATGTCGCGTGGGCCGATGACCAGCCACCGACCGCGTCGCAGGCCGCGGCCGCAATCGGTCACTGGCTTCGGCAGTGACTCCGTGACATGGCGACGGATCGGCATTGCGTGGCAGATGACACCGATGCCGGCGCCGAGGATCGGCCAGATCGGCCAGAAGTACCACGCGCCGGCGGTCAGGCCGACCGCGAGCCACACCGCGAGCACGATGACGACCATCGCGAGATAGCCGGCGAGGTGAATTTGGACGCTTCGGCGCGCCGCGGCCCGCCGCGCCTCCCGGCGTCGCGGATCGTTGCGCCGAAACTGGTCGAGTGGTAGATCGGCGACGAGTTGGCGCAGCTCGGCAGTGGTGTGGGCGGCGAACGTGGCCTGCAGCCGAGTCTCGTACTCGTCCATCGCGAGGTAGCCCTGCGCGAGTGCCAGGCCGAGTTGATTCGCGGTCTTCTCCCGCTCGCGATCGCCGGCTCGAACAGCTGGTGCGGTTGGGGCGGTCATGATGCCTCCATACTCAGATCTTGACGGTGACTAGTTGTAGTTCCGACTATGCAGGCTCTAACTTGTCACTGTCAAGATTATAAGCTGTCAATGTCCGATTTCGGCCGTGTTCAGCAGTCACTATGGATGGCATGGCTGTCGACGAAACCAAGTTGAACGAGTTCCTCGGCAAGGCGGTGGGCGATCTCGGCGCCGCGATCAGCGCGACGCTGATACTTGTCGGCGATCGACTCGGGCTGTACCGCGAACTGGCGAAAGGCGCCATGACGTCGACCCAACTGGCGCAACGCACCGGAACCGACGAGCGCTACGTCCGTGAATGGCTCGGCAATCAGGGCGCAGGGCGGATACGTGCAGTACGACCCCGCATCCGACGAGTGGTCGCTGAGTCCGGAGCAGGCGCTGTGCCTGACCGACCCGAATGGTCCGGTTGACATGCCCGGTGCATACAACATCGTCGAAGCAACGTTTCATGCGCTCGAGCACACGCTCGAGAACTTCAAATCCGGACGACGGCATGGAGTGGGGCGAACATCATCCATGCCTGTTCGAGGGAACGGAACGATTCTTCCGCGCCGGCTACAACACCAACCTGATCGGCTCATGGCTGCCTGCCCTGGACGGCGTCGTCGACAAACTCCAGCGCGGAGCCAAAGTTGCCGATGTCGGATGTGGGCACGGCGCCAGCACCATCCTGATGGCGATGACCTACCCGGAATCGGAGTTCGTCGGCTACGACTATCACGACGAATCGATCAAGCGTCGCAACCGAGAAAGCAGCGGCCGCAGGTGCTGCGAACGCGCGATTCGAGGTCGCCGATGCCGTCGGCTACCAGGGCAAGGACTTCGACCTGATCGCATTCTTCGACTGCCTGCACGACATGGCCGATCCGGTCGGCGTGTCCCGGCACGCGCGCGAGGCGATCAGCGACGACGGCACCGCCATGATCGTGGAACCGTTCGCCAACGACCGGGTGCAGGACAACCTGAATCCGGTGGGCCGCGTGATGTACGGCGCGTCAACCCAGATCTGCGTGCCCGTCTCCCTGGCGCGCAAGGGCCCCGCTCTCGGTGCTCAGGCCGGTGAAGCGCGGCTACGCGAAGTCGTCGTCGACGGCGGCGGCTTCACGCGTTTCCGGCGGGCCACCGAGACGCCGTTCAACCTCGTGCTCGAGGCCCGACCGTAGTCACTGGGCTGTCAGCGCGCGGCGGAGAACGCCCGCAGCGACTCGACCTGAACCGGGTCCAGCGACGGGCGCACGTTTTCGCGGGCCTTGGCGACGTCGGCCGCCGTCACGTCGGCGGCGTCGATGGACCGCCGCATGGCGGTCAGCGCGGACTCGCGCAGCAGCGCGACGCAGTCGGCGGCGCTGTAGCCCTCCAGCTCGTCGGCCAGGGCGTCGAGGTCGACGTCGTCGGCGAGCGGAACGGATTTGCCTGCGGTGCGCAGGATCTCGCGGCGCGCGTCGGCGTCCGGCGGCGCGACGAAGACCAGCTTCTCCAGCCGGCCCGGCCGCAGCAGCGCGGGGTCGATCAGGTCGGGCCGGTTGGTGGCGCCGAGCACCACCACGTCGTTCAGCGGTTCGATGCCGTCCATCTCGGTCAGCAGGGCCGCCACCACCCGGTCGGTGACGCCGGAGTCGAAGCTCTGCCCACGCCGTGGCGCCAGGGCGTCGATCTCGTCGAGAAACACCAGTGAGGGAGCGGAATCGCGGGCCCGACGGAACAATTCACGCACCGCCTTCTCCGACGCGCCGACCCACTTGTCCATCAGTTCGGCGCCCTTGACCGCGTGCACCGACAGCCGTCCGGAGCTGGCCAGCGCGCGCACCACGAACGTCTTGCCGCAGCCGGGCGGGCCGTAGAGCAGCACGCCGCGCGGTGGTTCCACGCCGAGCCGCTCGAAGGTCTCCGGATGCTGAAGCGGCCACAGCACGGATTCGATGAGCGCCTGCTTGGTTTCGGCCATGTCGCCGACGTCTTCGAGCGTGACGGAGCCGACCAGGACTTCCTCGGTGGCCGACCGTGACAGCGGACGGATGACGCTGAGCGCACCGGTCAGGTCGTCCTGGGTGAGGATCGGCGGTTTATCGTCCTCGCTTGCCCGAGCCGCCGCCCGCAGCGCGGCCTCACGCACCAGCGCGGCCAGATCGGCGACAACGAACCCCGGTGTGCGCTCGGCGATCTCATCGAGATCGAGGTCCTTGCACGGCACGTCGCGCAACAGCACCTCGAGTAGCTGCTTGCGTGTTGTGCCGTCGGGCAGGCTCAGTCCGAGCTCGCGGTCGCACAGATCGGGTGCGCGCAGTCGGACGTCGACGTGATTCGGGAACCGCCGAAGTCGCGACGAACGCCACGCCCGGCGTCGCGACTGCGGTCCGCAGCTCGGTCAGGATCAGTGTCGCCACCGGTTCGGCGGTTACGGGCAGCAGCGCGTCGATGTCGGTGATCAAGAGCACGCCGCCGCCGTCGCGCACGGTCGCAGTCGCCGACGAGACGCTGCTGAGCCGATCCTCGGCGCGCAGCGCGCCCACCTCCGGCCCGTCCAGTTCGACGAGGCGCCGCCCCGCGCACACCGTCCGGACCATGGTGGCCTTGCCGACACCAGCGGGCCCGGACACCAGGACACCGAGATTGGCTGTGGCACCAAGTGTTTTCGAGCAGTTCTGGTTCGTCGAGCGCGAGCTTCAGCCATTCGGTGAGCCGGCCGGCCTGGGTGTGGGAGCCCTTCAGGTCGTCGAAGCTGACCGCGGGCGCCGGCGACTGTGCCGGTGTGGTCAGCACGTGCTGACCGGACGTTGACGGCGGTACGGGGGTGACGCCGTCCCCCCAACTCACCGCCGAATTCGGTTGCACGCTAACGGGTCCGGCCGGATCGACGCCCGTCACTGTCAGCAGCTCGGATGTCCAGGTGATGCCGACGGACGATGCCAGCGCGCGGCTGGCCTTCGACGTCGGGATGTCTGGACCGAGTTCACGCGGCAACAGCGACACCGTGTCGCCGACCGTCATCACCTTGCCCAACAAGGCCTGACGCAGGGTCGCCGACGAGATCGACTCGGTGGCCAGATTCGAGCCGCGCACCGTCACCGACCGGGCGCCGTACACCGTCACCGGCGCGACGAGCACGGTGGCGTCCTCCCGCAGACCGGCGTTGGACAACGTGACGTCGTCGAGCAGAGCGGTGCCTGCGGGCGTTCCCGTCGGGGCCACTCCGACGACCGCGGCGGTGGTTCGTGAACCGGTCAGCGAGACCGCATCCCATTCCCGAATACCCAGTGCCGCAATGGCTTCCGGATGAAGTCGTACCACTCCGCGACGCGAGTCGATCGCCGAGGTGTTCAGCCGTGCGGTGAGGGAGAGTCGTTGTCGGGGTGCCGAGCGGTCGGCGACGTCGAGTCCGGTCATATCAGGCACCCGGCCTCCGCAGTCCGAGTCGGGCCACCGATCGGCGATGAGGTTGAGCCCGGCGAATCGCCCGCCGGGCCTGGCGCTGTGCCTTTGGCTTGTCGCCCCATACCTCGGGATGCTTGGACAGCCACGCCGTTGTCCGTACCGCGAACGGGATGTGGATCACATAGGCCACGATGATCGCCAGGATCACGATGTAGCCGTACAGGATCGAGGCGGCGACCCCGATGGCCAGCAGTGCCAGCAGCGGAACGACCATGTTCGGTGACACCGCGAAGGTGTGGATCTTGCGCATCGGGATGGTGCTGACCACCAGCAACGAGACGCCGACCATCCAGATCACTACGGCGGCCTCCGAGGTCCACCAGCCCTCACCGAACTGCATCTTGGCCGCCAGCGGTCCGATCGCGCCGATCGCGCCGGCCGGCGCGGGCATGCCGACGAAGAACTGCTTGGTGTAGGCGGGCTTGGTCCTCGGCGAGCATCGTGTTGTACCGGGCCAGCCGCAACACGATGCACACGGCGTACAGCAGGACGACGATCCAGCCGATCCGCGACTGCGACAGCAGCGTGCCGTACACGATGAATGCCGGTGCGACACCGAAATTCACCGCGTCGGCGAGCGAGTCGATCTCCTCGCCCATCTTCGACGTGGCCTTCAGTAGCCGTGCGATCCGGCCGTCGAGCGCGTCGAGAATCGCGGCCACCGCGAGAAACGCCATCGCCTCTGTCGGCCTGCCGTCGAGTGCGAACTTGACCGCCGACAAGCCGAGGCAGATGGCGGCGACCGTCATCGCACTGGGCAGCATCCGCACGCTGAGGACCGGCCTCTTGACGCGGGGTTTGATCACGGGAGCTCCGCCAGGATCGTCTCGCCGCCGACCGCGCGCTGTCCGGGCAGCACGAGCACCTCGGACCCCTCCGGAAGGTAGGTGTCCAGCCGCGACCCGAATCGGATCAGGCCGTAGGTGTCGCCGATCGCCACCTTGTCACCGGGCGACACGTCTGCAGACGATCCGGCGGGCGACGAGGCCTGCGATCTGCACGGCCACCACCTCGACACCCTCGGGTGTGCGGATCAGCACGCTGTTGCGCTCGTTGTCCTCGCTGGCCGCGGCGAGTTCGGCCGATCTGAACAGGCCTGGACGGTGCACCACGGCCACCACCTCACCGCTTATCGGGATGCGCTGGACATGGGCGTCGAAGATCGACAGGAAGATGCTGATTCGAGGCAACGGCCGGTCGGGCAGGTTCAGCTCGGCGGGCGGCACCGCCTTCTCGACAAGGCAGATCAGCCCGTCGGCGGGCGCGACGACGGCGCCCGGCCTGCTCGGTGGGACCCGGGGCGGGTGACGAAAGAACGCGGCGTTCGCGCCGGCGGCCAGCAGACCGGCGCCGCGCAGCCACCGATTCCTTCGCCCGACCGCGGCAACCGCGAGGCTGGCGCCGACGAACGGCAGCCCGGCGGGGTGCATCGGAGGGATGGTCGTCTTCGCCAGCGCCACGAGTCGCGCGGGGCCTGATTTGAGGTCGGGGCGTCTGGCCATCGTGGCAGCGATTCTACGGGTGGCTACCTGTCCGACAGGTCCCATACCTGCACGGGGGATCCGGCCTTCAGCTCGACCACGTCCTCATCGATTTCCAGCAGACAGTTGGCCGACGCCAGCCAGCGCAGGTGATGGCTCGCCGGTGGCCCATAGCTGGTGACCGTGCCCGTTGCCTGCGTCGAGTACGCCGCGACGGAACTGCCGCTTTCCGCGCGGGGAGGTCAGGTCCTCGGTCAGCTCCGCCGTCAGCCGTGGCCGGTGCGGCGCAGGCAGCCCCATCGCTTCGCGCAGCGGTGCGCGGATGAAGACCTCGAACGACACCAGGGCGCTGACGGGATTGCCGGGCAGCGTGATGATCGGGGTGCTGCCGACTCGGCCCGACCCCTGCGGCATGCCCGGCTGCATCGCCACCTTGACGAACTCGACCTCGGACCCAAGGGCGTCCTTGACCACCTCGTACGCGCCTGCGCTCACGCCGCCGGTGGTGATGATCAGGTCGGCGTCCCCGACGTTGCCCTCCAGCGCGGCCCGGAACTGGTCGACGTCGTCGCCGGTCATCGGCGAGGCGACCACGTCGGCGCCCGCGTCGCGGACGGCGGCGGCGAGCATGACCGCGTTCGACTCGTAGATCTGACCGGGTTTCAGCGGGTGCCCCGGGTGCGACCAGCTCGGAGCCGGTCGACATCACCAGCACCCGCTGCCGCGGAACGACCGTCAGCTCGCCGAGTCCCAGTGCCGCGGCGAGACCGAGCACCGCCGGCGTGACGACCTGCCCGCCCCGCAACACGGTGGTGCCTGCGGTGACGTCCTCGCCGGCGCGGCGGATGTGCTGGCCGGTTTTCGCGGTCGCACGGATCGCGACCGTGTCCGTCGCGCCGTCGGTGGACTCGACGGGAACCACGGCGGTGGCACCGGTCGGGCACCGGCGCGCCCGTCATGATCCGGTGTGCCGTACCGGGTTTCAGCGTCAGCGGATCGGTGCGGCCGGCGGGGATGTCCTCGGCGACGGGCAGCAGCACCGGCTGTTCGGCGCTGGCCCCCGCGATGTCGTCGGCGACGACCGCGTAGCCGTCCATCGCCGAATTGTCGAAGCCCGGCAGCGACAGCGGCGCCACCACGTCCTGCGGCGAGCACCAGCCCCAGCGTGTCGGCGAGTGGCGACGGTGACCGGAGCGCGGGCGGGTGATCAGGTCGGCGACGACGCGACGATGCTCCTCGACGGACCGCATCAGACGGGATAATTCACGCCGGTGAACTCCTCGGAGGCGCTCCACAAGTCGGCGCTGGAGTGTCCTCATCGTGCGATTGTGCGCTGGACTCAACGACTTTCGGATGGCCGCGCTGTTCGCCGAACCCGTCGGGACCGTAGTATTGGCCGTTCTGCAGCCTCGGGATCGGTAGCTGCCCGCAGGAGTCGGGAGCGCGCCCATCGCCGCACTCTGGGCGTACCGGGTCCACACGAACTGGATGGGGGCACGAATCAATCCCGGGATGTTGCGCAGCAGTTCCGTATCCGACGCGCCCGGGTGCGCGGCCAGTCGCGATCGTCGGCGCGCCCTTGACTTTGAGTCGGCGGGCCAACTCGTAGGTGAACAGCAGGTTGGCGAGCTTGGACTGCGCCGTAGCCGGCGTACCGGTCGTAGCTGCTGTCCAACCGTCAGGTGGTCGAAATCGATGGTTGGCCAAGATCCGGTGGCCGGGGCTGCTCATCGTGACCACGCGGGAGCCGTCCACGGAAAGCATGTTGTCGAGAAGCAGACCGGTGAGTGCGAAGTGGCCGAGGTGGTTCGTACCGAACTGCAGCTCGAAGCCGTCTTCGGTGCCGGCCTTGTCGAGGGTACATCACGCCGGCGTTGTTGATCAGCAGGTCGATGCGCGGATGGGCGGCGCGCAGTGCGTCGGCGGCCATACGGACGTTTTCCAGCGACGCTAGATCAAGCTCCTGCACGGTCACGACGGCGTTGGGGCTCGCTCGCGGTGATGCGGGCCTTGGCGTCGTTGCCCTTGTCGAGGTTTCGGACGGCCAGGACCACGTGCGCGCCCTTGGCGGCCAGCACAGCCGCGGCTTCGTAGCCGATGCCGGTGTTGGAGCCGGTGATGATGGCCACGCGGCCGGCCTGATTAGCCACATCGGCGGAGGTCCACTTGGCGCTCATGATCCGACGCATCGTCAGACCGGATACGTCACGCCGGTGAGCTCTTCGGACACGGTCCACAGCCGGCGCTGGATGTCCTCGTCGTGCGATTGTGCGCTGGACTTAACGACTTTCGGGTGGCCCTTGCTTCGCCGAGGCCGCCGGGCCCGTAGTACTGGCCGTTCTGCGCACCGGGGTCGGTGGCGGCGCGCAGCGTCGGTTCTGCTCCCATGTCGGCGTTCTGCGCGATGAAGATCGACCAGAAGAACTGGCTGACCTGCCGGATGCCGCCCGGCATGTTGCGGAGCAGTTCGGTGTCCGCGGCGCCGGGGTGTGCGGCGGTCGCGATCGTCGGGGCGCCCTTGCAGCTTCAGCCGTCGCCGCCAGCTCGTAGGTGAACAGCAGGTTGGCCAGTTTGGACTGGCCGTAGGCCACGACGCGGTTGTAGTTGCGGTCGAACTGCAGGTCGTCGAAATGGATCCTGGCCCGGATGCGGTGGCCGACGCTGCTGACCGTCACCACCCGCGACCCCTCCACCGGCAGCATGTTGTCGAGCAGTTGCCCGGTGAGCGCGAAATGGCCGAGGTGGTTGGTGCCGAACTGCAGCTCGAAACCGTCCTTGGTGCTCGCCTTGTCCGTGTACATCACGCCCGCGTTGTTGATCAGCAGATCGATGCGCGGATGGGCCGCGCGGAGTTCGTCGGCGGCCGTTGCGGATGTTGTCCAGCGAGGTCAGGTCGAGTTCCTGCAGCGGTGACGATCGCGTTCGGGACTGGCCGCCTTGATCCGCGTCGGCGGCCTCGCTTGCCCTTGTCGAGATTGCGCACCGCCAGCACGACGTGCGCGCCCTTGTCGGCGAGGACGGCGGCGGCGTCGTAGCCGATGCCGGTGTTGGCGCCGGTGACGATGGCGACGCGGCCGGATTGATCAGGTACATCGGCGGAGGTCCACTTCCTGCTCATCATCAGAACGATACTCACGGGCGGCTAACGTCGTTTCCATGTCAGTACGACAAAGCCTTCGTGCGGCCGCGGTTGTTGTCGGGACGGTCGTCGGTATCGGTGTCGTGTTGCTCGGCGTGCTCGTCGCAGGGATGCGATGGAAGCTGCCGCCGGTGATCGACGCCGTACGGCGCCTCAACCGGTCGGTGACCAATCCGCGGGTGCTTCGGACCGCCGGATCCGCGGGCACGCAGACGTCGTTGATCCGCCACGTCGGACGGACCAGCGGGCGGACCTACGAGACGCCGGTGGACATCATCCCGACCCACGATGGGGTGCTTGATCGCGTTGCCGTACGGCACCCGAGCCGACTGGCTGCGCAATGTGCTCGCCGCAGGATCCGCCACGATCGTCAGCCAGGGCGAAAGCATCGACGTCGACGAGCCGATCATCGTCGCGACAGCCGAGGTCGTCGAGCTCATCCCGGCGCGGACGCGCGCACCCTTCGCTCTTCGGGGTCACCGAATGCCTGCATCTGCGGAGGACGGCTCATGGACTTGGTTGATCCCGCCAATCCGCCGAGCCGCAAGGCGCCGCTGGTGTGGGCGATCGGCGCGGCGATTCCGTGGCTGATGCTGGTGGTCGGCCAGCTGGTGTGGTTCGTGCTCGACAGCCGGCCGTCCTGGCTGCACATCGCGGCGGCGGCCGTCACCGCGCTGGGCATAGTCGTATTCGTGATCGTGGTGCCGCTGTGGCGGTATCGCGTGCACCGCTGGGACATCAGTCCGAAGGCGGTGTTCACCCGGTCGGGCTGGTTGGTGCAGGAGCGCCGGATCGCGCCGATCTCCCGCGTGCAGACCGTCGACACCTACCGCGGCCCGGTGGACCGGCTGTTCGGTCTGGCCAACGTGACGGTGACGACGGCCTCGTCGGCCGGTGCGGTGCGCATCGTGGCGTTGGACGCTGATGTCGCCGACCGCGTCGTCGCGCAGCTCACCGACATCGCCGCGATCGGGGCGGAGGACGCGACGTGACGACCGCGCCTGCGACCGAACGGGAGTGGCATCGGCTCAGCCCGCGAATGTTGTTGGTGCACCCCGTTCATGAGGTGCTGCGCCAGCTTCCGTTGCTGATCGGCGCGGTCGTGCTGGGTTCGGCGACGGGCAACCCGATGTGGTCGGTGGCGGCGCTGGCAGTGACCATCGCGCTCGGTGTCCTCCGCTGGTTCACCACGACGTATCGCATCGAGCCGGACGAGGTCCAGCTGCGCACCGGCCTTCTGCAGCGCAAGGTCGTCTCGGTGCCGCGCAACCGGATTCGTTCGGTTCAGACCGACGCCCGGCTGCTGCATCAGCTGCTCGGGCTGACGGTGTTGCGGGTCAGCACCGGGCAGCAGGCCAGCGGCGACACCGAGTTCGCGTTGGACGCGGTGCCCGCCGAAGACGTGCCACGGCTGCGCGCGATCCTGCTGGCCGACTCGCTGGCTCCGACAGAGGACTCTGGTGACCACCCGGAGTCACCGAGCCGAATGCTGGCGCGCTGGCACCCGTCGTGGTTGCGCTACAGCCCGCTGAGCTTCACCGGCCTGGCCATGATCGCCGCCGCGGTTGGTGTTGTGTACCAGGCGGGACTCGGTGCGGTACTGGAGAATTCGCGGCTCGCCGAGTCGGGGCGCGACGCCGCGCAGCGCTTCGGTGTGGCCCCCAGCGTGGCCGTCGTCGTCGCGGTCGTGGTGCTCGCCTCGGTGGTGCTGTCGGTGCTGCGGTCGCTGCTCACTTACGGCAATCTGGTGCTGGGACGGGATCTTGACACACTCCATCTGCAGCACGGGCTGCTGCGCAAACGCGAGCACACATTCGACATGCGCAGGCTGCGCGGCGGGACGTTGCGTGAACCGCTGCTGGTCCGGCTGCTGGGAGGCGCGCGGCTGGATGCGGTGATGACGGGTGTCGCCGGGGCCGGCGAGGCCTCGCTGCTGCTGCCACCATGCCCCGTTCGCACCGCCGAGTCCGTGCTGACCGAGTTGATCGGGAACGCCGATGCGGTGTCCGGCCCGGTACGCGGGCATGGACCCGCCGCGACGCGCAGGCGCTGGACCCGTGCACTGGCGCTGCCGGTGGTCGCCGCGGTCGGGCTGACGGTGGCCGCACAGTTCGTGGCGGTGCCGATCTGGGCGTGGATCGTGCTGGCGGTGCTGACGCTGTGTTCGGCATTGCTGGCCGCCGACCGGGTGCGCGCGCTGGGGCATCGGGTGGACGACAGCTGGCTGGTCGCGCGGGCAGGCAGCCTGGAGCGCCGCCGTGACTGCATCGCCGCCGCAGGGATCATCGGATGGACGGTGCACCAGACACTTCTGCAGCGGCGGGCCGGGGTGGCGACGTTGGTCGCGGCAACCGCCGCCGGGGTGAAGCGCTACCAGGTGATCGACGTTCCGGCGGAGCTGGCGTGGACGATCGCGGGGACGGCGTCGCCGTGGGTCGCCGGCAGTGAGTGGGCGCGCTCCTAACGGGTCCGACTTGCACACCAACGGGCGCCGTTTACTGTCGCACCATGGCTATCGGTGGCGTGCTGTTCGACATCGATGGCGTCTTGGTGACCTCGTGGAAGCCGATCGACGGCGCGGCGCGAGACCCTGCGCGTGCTGGCCGACCACCAGATTGCGCGGTCGTACCTGACCAACACCACCACCCGCACCCGCGCCCAGATCGCCGCGCCTGCTGACCGATGCGGGCATGGACGTCGCCGCCGACGAGGTGATCACCGCGGCGGCGCTGACGGCGGAATACGTCCGTAGCCGCTTACCCCGACGCGCGGTGCTTCCTGGTCAACAGCGGGCAGATCGCCGAGGACATGCCCGGCATCGACATCGTCTACTGCGGGCGACTACGGCGCCGGCGACGTGCCGGAGACCCCGGACGTGATCCTGCTCGGCGGCGCGGGCCCCGAGTACAGCCATCTGACGCTGAGCCGGGTCTACGACTGGATGGCCCAGGGTGTGCCGGTGGTGGCCATGCACCGCAGCACCGCGTGGACCACCACCGAGGGCCTGCGCATCGACACCGGCATGTACCTGATCGGCATGGAGGAGACGTCGGGCCGCAAGGCCACCGCCGTCGGCAAGCCCGCCCCGGCCGGATTCCTCGCTGCCGCTGGACGTCTGGGCGTCGACCCGGACGAGATGTACATGGTCGGCGACGACCTCAACAACGACGTGCTGGCCGCCCAGGTGGTCGGCATGACCGGGGTGCTGGTGCGCACCGGCAAGTTCCGCCAGGACACCCTTGGACCGCTGGGCCGCCGACGAGTTCGCGATGCAGCCCAACCACGTCATCGACTCGGTGGCCGACCTGCCGGAACTGCTCGGGCTGTGAGCGATGAGTTCGGCGGGCGGGAACGGTCTGTAGTCACATGACCGAAGAAACGATGAGTGTCACCACGCACTGTCAATGCACCGGTCGCAGACGGTCTTCGACGTGCTGGCCGACCCGACGACCCATGCGGCCATCGACGGCACCGGCTGGGTGCGGGAGTCGCTGGACGGAAAGCCATTGACCGAAACACGGCCAGATCTTCCGAATGGCCATGTACCACGACAACCATCCGGACAAGGACTACGAAATGGCGAACCGGGTCGAGGTGCTCGACCCGCCACGCACCATCGCGTGGCTGCCAGGCCATGCACCCGGTCGAGCGACATCCGCGGGAGCCGACGACGCCTCGCTCGAATACGGCGGGTGGATGTGGCGCTATGACCTCGAGCCGGTCGGCGACGACCAGACGAACGTCACGCTGACCTACGACTGGTCGGCGGTGCCGCCGGAAGGGCACGAGATCCTGCAATTTCCGCCGTTCGACAAGCAGCACCTCGACAACTCGCTGAAGCATCTGGCCGAAGTCGCGTCGACGCGCTAGGCGTTCAGGCCGCGCACCGCCTCGATGCGGACCCGCAGTTGGTCCGTCGTCGCGGCGGCGATCGGTGGGCCGCCGCAGATCCTGCGCAACTCGTTGTGGATCCAGCCGTGTGGCTTGCCGGTGCGGTGATGCGCGACCGAGACGAGCGCGTTGAGCTGACTGCGCAGCTCGCGCAGCTGCCCGTGCGTCGACACCCGCGGTACCTCGCCCGTTGCGGTCCGCTTGGTGAGTTGCTGTTCCTGCCTGCGCCGCAACAGGTCTCGCATCTGCTCGGCGTCCAGCAGGCCGGGGATGCCGAGGTAGTCGGCCTCCTCTTCGCTGCCCGCCGGTGTCGCCGTGCCGAACGACGAACCGTCGAAGATGACCTGGTCCAGTTCGGCGTCGGCGCCCAGCGACTCGAAACCGTTGTCCTCGTCGGTGGGTTCCGAGCGGCGCCGCTCGATCGGCTCGTCGTCGCCCAGCGACTCGCGGTGCGGCTTGCCCAGCACGTGGTCGCGCTGGGCCTCCATCTGGCTGGCCAGCTCGAGCAGCGTCGGCACCGACGGCAGGAAGATGCTCGCCGTCTCGCCTGGGCGCCGCGACCGGACGTAGCGGCCGATCGCCTGGGCGAAGAACAGCGGGGTGGACGCGCTGGTGGCGTAGACGCCGACCGCCAGCCGCGGCACGTCGACGCCCTCCGACACCATCCGGACCGCGACCAGCCACCTGCCGGTGCCCGCCGAGTAATCGGCGATACGAGCCGATGATCCGGGGTCGTCGGAGAGCACCACGGTCGGCGTCTCGCCGGTCAGCCTGGTCAACACGGCCGCGTAGGAACGCGCGGCTTTCTGGTCGGACGCGATGACCATCGCCGCCGGCATCGGGAACGCCGTTGTTGCGCAGCTGGGTCAGTCGGGTGTCGGCGGCCTGCAGCACGGCCGGGATCCACTCGCCCTTCGGGTCGAGCACCGTGCGCCACGCCCGTGCGGTCTGTTCGGCGTTCAGCGGCTCGCCGAGCCGGGCCGCATGTTCCTCGCCGGCGTTGTCGCGCCAGCGCGCCTCGCCCGAATAAGCCAGGAAGACGACGGGACGGACCACGCCGTCGGCCAGCGCCTCGGTATAGCCGTAGGTGTGGTCGGCCTGCGAGCGCAACAGCCCGCCACCGTCCGGTGCGTAGGTGACGAACGGGATCGCGGCGTCGTCGCTGCGGAACGGGGTGCCGGTGAGTGCGAGGCGTCGGGTCGCATCATCAAAGGCCTCGCGGATCGCCTCACCCCAGCTCTTGGCGTCGCCGCCGTGATGAATCTCGTCGAACACCGCGAGCGTGCGGTGGTTCTCGGTGCGCACCCGGTGCCGGCTCGGGTGGCTGGCCACCTGCGCGTAGGTGACAACGACGCCGTGATACTCCGACGAGGTGTGCGCGGCGGAGTTACTGAACTTCGGATCGAGTGCGATGCCCGCGCTGGCGGCGGCCAGCGCCCACTGCGTCTTGAGGTGTTCGGTCGGCACCACCACGGTGATCTGCTCGACGGCGCCGTCGGCAAGCAGCTCACCGGCGACGCGCAGGGCAAACGCCGTCTTGCCCGAACCGGGGGTGGCGACGGTCAAAAAATCACGTGGTTTGGCGGCAAGATACCGCACCAATGCCCGACGCTGCCAGCTCCGCAAAGCCTGGGTGTCGGGCGCGCCATTAGCCCGCACCCAAAGCTCCTCACTGATCGGACAGCAGCCTAGCGCAAGGGATTACGGCTTCGCATCTCCGCAGGACGCCGTGTCGCAGTCACTCGATGAAGAAGTTGTCGTTCTTGATGAACCACTCGCGACGCTCGTCGTCGGACAGGCCGGCCAGGTGGGCGAAGCCCTCGAAGTACGCCTCGCGCGGCGCGCCGGGAGCAAACAGCATCAATATCGACGTCGGCGCGTCGGCCTCGTTGCGGAAGCCGTGGATCCCGCCGGGTGGGACGTACAGGAAGTCGTTGGGTCGCCCGTCGATCCAGTCGTTCCCGTCATAGAGCCTGACCGTTCCCGACAGCACGAAGAACGCCTCCGAGATCGCGCGGTGGAAGTGGGGCCCGGGCCCGCCGCCGTTCGGGGCGATGTCGACGCGATACAGACCGTAGTCGCCGTCGGTCACTTGTTGGTTGGCGAGGTAGTGGTACTTCACGAGGCCGAAGGAGTCGTAGTCCGCAGGATCGGTGCCTCGCCGTAGCCAGGCACTGACTTCCGGCTTGTCCTTGGTGTAACGCGGCGGCGGATAGGGCGGCACTTGTCGGGGATCCCAGAGTGACATCGCCTGTCAGCCTATCGAGGCGTCGAACGCGCCTGCTGGACGCCGCGGGGCTGGCAGAGAAAGGTGGGGCGATGCGAGCAATTGCGGGGTCGTCAAGACGATGGACTACGTTTTCGTCGACGACAAGGCGGGCAAGCCGTCGGGCATCCACGAATTCATCGCCCGCCGGCCGATTCTGACGGTCGGCAACAGCGACGGCGACGAGGCGATGCTCGAGTACGCCACGATCGACAATCCGCACCCGAGCCTCGGGGTGCTGATCCACCACACCGACGCCGAGCGGGAGTATGCGTATGACGCGAATCCGCCGGCGTCCGGAAAGCTGGTGACCGCTTTGCAGGAGGCCTGGGCCGCGGGCCTGGACCGTGGTGGATATGAAGGCGGACTGGAAAACGGTGTTCGGCCAGTAGCCGGCGCATTGTGCAAACTCGCCGCGCTGTTAGCATCGGCGTGAAAGGCTTGCCGCATTACTGCGACAGCGCGGTCCGATCAGGAGAAACAGTGCGATGGCTAGATGGCACAAGCGGCTAGTGCCCGCGATCGCAGCTACGTCTTTGGTGCTGGGTACCGGAACCGTAGCCACCGCGGTGAGCGCCGCCGAAGAAGCAGTCCTGATTCCGGGGGCTACCGTCTTCAAGCGGATCAACCCGATCTATCCGATCACCGCAACCACCTACCCGAATATCGGGATCCACTTTCACGACCCAGATGCCAACTTGCACCTGGTCAAGTACTCGCAGAACGCACTTGCCTCTGACTGGGCCATCCTGGACGGCGTGGAGCAAGCGAACCCAGCTGTGCGAGACACCGACGGCAAAGTCGTGATCATCGGCGAGTCGATGGGCAGCATGGTTGCTTGGAGAATCGCCGTAGAGCTGGCCAAAGGCCCTGATGCTCCGGACCCAGACGACGTCAAGGTTGTCTTGATCGCCCCGCCGGAGGCGGGCATAGCCGAGTACTTCAAGGAGGGCACCTACATTCCCATCTTGAACTACCGGATCAAACGCATTGAGCAGTCTCCTTATGACACCACGATCGTGATCGGTGAGTACGACGGCTGGGCTGACCCGCCCGATCGTCCCTGGAACCTAGCCTCCTCTGCCAACGCGCTGGCGGGCATTGTCTACGTCCACGGCCCCCCGATATTCACTGCTGATCCGGCCGACGGGATCAAGACGATCGACCCGACCGGGCGGGTCACGACTTATTTTGTCCCGACCGAGAACCTCCCTCTGACGCAGGTGTTTCGTGATGTCGGCGTACCCGACGAACTCGTGGACAAGGCCGATGAGGTTCTTCGTCCCGTCATCGATGCCGGATACGTTCGACACGATCAACCGGGTGACCCTCGTCCGTACCTCTACGACGGCGAGATCCACCGCAACGTGCAGAGCCAGCAGCAGGTCCGGGAACCGTCGCGAGAGTTGGGCGAGACGGGCCTGGATGTCGGTCAGGAGCGCCGTGAGCACCGCAGCGAGCTACGTCAGGCCATCCGCAAAGATCTGCGCGACCGCGTCGAGGCCGGCTTCGGACAACTGAAGGAGCGGATTGCGGAACGGCAGGCCGAACGGCACGCGGAACGGGAGAAGCCCCCCGAGTGATTGGCCCGCACCGCCACATTCAGACCAGGGCGGGTACGGGTAGCCGGCGGCGCGCTACGGCTGAATCAGTTTCCGGCGTACGTCGACGTAGCGCACCACGTCGTCAAGGGTGCGCAGCGACGCGTAGTCCTTCTCGGGAATGTCGACGTTGAACTGTTTGTGGATGCGCTGCAAGAAGTTCAGCCAGTCCATCGAATCGAGATCGACCTGATCCCGCAAAAGCACGTTGTCTTCGATGTCGTCGGCCTCGACCTCCGGGGCGATGGCCGTCAACACCGACAGGACCACGCCGCGGATGTCTGCTGAGGATGTCATGGCGTCTCACTTCTCCAAGAGATCGGGTTGCTGGAGTAACTCGTCGATCGCGGCGAGGAACAGGGCGCCGCGGTGCCCGTCGCTCGCACGGTGGTCCGCGGCGAGCGAGACCTGCACGGTGGTGGCGATCCGGATTCCGCCGTCGACCGCGCACACCCGCTGCACGGGTTTGCCGAACCCGACGAGGGCGACCTGCTGCGGGTAGATGACCCCGAACACCGCGTCGACGCCCTGGTCGCCGAGGTTGGTGACGGTGATCGTGGGATCCGACATCTCCGAGCTGCGCAACGAGAAGGCGCGGGCGCGGCCCACCAGGTCGGTGAGGTCGCCCATCAGCTCGTCGAGTTTCTTGTCGGCGACGTTGTGGATGGCCGGTGCGACGAGACCGCCGCCGCGCAGCGAGATCGCCACCCCGACGTGTACGTCCGGAGCGGGTTCGAAGGTGTCATTGCGCCAGAACCCGCTGAACTCGGTAAACCGTTGTGCTGCAACAGCAACCGCCTTCAGTTGCAGCACCGCGGGCAACACCCGCTCGGTAATGGATCGCTCCGCGTTGCGCTCGGAGAGCCAGTCCAGTGCCTTGGCGAGCATGATTTCGTGAGCCAGGTAGTAGTGCGGGATCTCGCGCTTCGACCTGCTCATCGCGGCGGCGATGGAGCGGCGCATCTCCGCCCCGCGTTTGGCGGCAATCTCCTTGGCCGAGAGCGGCGCCGCCGGGGCGGGTGCGGCTTGCGGCGCAGCCGCTGGCGATGCGACCGCTTCGGTCGCCGGCTTGGCCGTGTCGGCCGCTCCTGCAGCGGCATGCTCGACGTCGCTGATCACCACCGCTCCCTGCGGACCCGTACCGGTCAGGGTTTCGATGTCCACATTCAGCGAAGCAGCCAGGCGACGGGCGGCGGGGGAGACCCAGCGCCGGCGGTGCGGCTCGGTCGGTGGCACCCTCGGCGCGGGTGCGGCGGGGGCGGGCGCAGCGGCCGGCACGGGTGCGGGCGGCCCAGGTGCAACCGCGGCGGGCTCGGCGCTCAGCGGCGCCGCTGGCTCGGGGCCGGGAGCCTCGCCGTCGGTCCGCAGCCGCGCCAACGCCGTTCCCACCTGGACGGTTTGACCGATCGGCACCAGCAACTGGTCGACGATGCCCTCCTGCCAGCATTCGATCTCGACCGCCGCCTTGGTGGTCTCCACCACAGCCACGACCTGCCCCCGCGTGACGCTGTCACCCGGTTTGACGAGCCATTCGTTGAGGGTTCCCTCGTCCATGTCGGCGCCCAGCGCGGGCATGTTGAAGTCGATCATGAGCGATCACCGAACAGGTTCTGCACCGCGGCGACGATCTCTTCTGGTTGTGGCAGAGCAGCCTGCTCCATGTGTTTCGCATACGGGATGGGCACTTCTTCGGTGCATACCCGTGCAATCGGCGCGTCGAGATCGAAGAACGCATTCTCCACGATGCGGGCGCTGATCTCACCGGACAGACTGCCGGTGCGCCATGCCTCGTCGACGATCACGACGCGGTGGGTCTTGCGCACCGACTCCAGGATCGTGTCGTCGTCGAGGGGCCGCAGCACCCGCAAATCGATTACCTCACAGTCGATCCCGGCCAACGACAACTCGTTGGCGGCGTCCAGCGCCTTGGGCAGGGAGCCCCCGTAGGTGATGACGGTGGCGTCTGTTCCGGGCCGGCGCACGGCGGCGCGATCGATATCGGTCGGTTCCAGCGTGTCGATGTCGGTGGAGGTGTTGTACAGCTGAACGTGTTCGAAGATGATCACCGGGTCGGGGTCGGCCAGCGCGGTGGGCAGCATCCCGTAGGCGTCGGCCACCGTCGCCGGCGCCACCACCTTGATGCCCGGAATGTGGGCAAACCAGACTTCCAGGCTGTGCGAGTGCTGGGCCGCCAACTGCCGGCCGGCCCCGGTCGCCATCCGCACCACGAGCGGCACCGAGAACTGGCCTCCGGACATGTGGCGCAACGCCCCAGCGGTGTTCACGATCTGGTCGAGTGCCAGCAGGCTGAAGTTGACCGTCATCACCTCGACGATCGGCCGCAGACCGCCCAGCGCGGCGCCGATCCCGACACCGACGAAGCCCAGCTCCGACAGCGGGGTGTCGCGGATCCGGTCTCCTCCGAACTCCTCGAGCAGGCCCATGGACGCGGCGTAGGTCCCGCCGTAGCGGCCCACGTCCTCACCCATTAGCAGCACCCGGGGATCGGCGAGCATTGCGTCGCGGAGTGAATCGTGCACGGCGGTGCGGTATGACGTCTTCATCGAACAGTCTCTGCTGCCGCAGGTGTCATCACGTCACGCATTAGGTCCTCGACGGGCTCCCAGGTTCCGGCCTCGGCGTAGGCGACCGCGTCGGCCAGTTCCTCCTCGGCGGCGCGCCGTATCGCGGCGACGTCGTCGTCGGCGAGCGCGCCCTCGGCCAGGCATCTGTCGGTGAAGGTTTGGATCGGGTCACGCTCCCGCCAGCGTTCGACCTCGACCTTCTCGCGGTACAGCTCGGGGTCGAACATCGAGTGCGGGCGGAAGCGGTAGGTGCGGAACTCCAAGAAGAACGGGCCACCTCCGTTGCGGACGTGATAGGCCCCCTCATTCGCGGCGGCATGGCAGGCCAGCACGTCCATGCCGTCCACCGCCAGGGCGGGCACCCGGTAGGACGCGGCCTTCGCCGTCATGTCGGTCTGCGACTGCTCCAGTTCGATCGGGGTGCCCATCGCGTAGAGGTTGTTCTCGCAACAGAACAGCACCGGTAACTGCCAGAGCTCGGCCAGGTTGAGCGACTCGTGGAAGGCGCCCTCGGCCACGGCTCCCTCGCCGAAATAGCATGCGCTGACCCGCCTGCGCCCGAGCTGCTTGTCGGCCAGCGCCAGTCCCACAGCCAGCGGCAGGCCACCGGCCACGATCGCGTTGCCGCCGTAGAACCCGACGCCTGCATCGAAGAGGTGCATCGAGCCGCCCCGGCCGCGCGAGCAGCCCTCCTGCTTTCCGAACATCTCGGCCATGATCTTGGCCATCGGGATGCCCCGCAGCAGCGCATGGGCGTGATCGCGGTAGGTGGCCACCACCGCGTCGTCGGACTCCAGCACCCGCAGGGATCCGGCGGCCACCGCCTCCTCGCCGACGTAGAGGTGCAGGAACCCGCGAATCTTGGCGGCGCTGTAGAGCTCTGCACACTTCTCTTCCATCAGGCGCACCCGCACCATGTCGGTGAGCAGTTCGCGGGCGAGGTCAACGTCGATCACGACGACACCTCCTGCCGGCGAGACGCGGCCGGGGCCTCGACGGTGGATGTATCGCCTTCGGGCAGACCGAGTTCACGGGCCTTGAGCAGGCGCCGCATGATCTTTCCGCTGCGGGTGTGCGGCAGGGAGTCGACGAACTCGATCTCCTTGGGGGCCACCGCGGCGCCGAGGTGCTTGCGGGCGTGGCCGGTGAGATCGCGCAGCAGAGCGTCGTCGGCGGTGAATCCGTCCTTGAGGGTGACGAACGCCTTGACCACTTCACCGACGGTGGGGTCGGGTTTGCCGATGACACCCGCCTCCGCGACGGCCGGATGATCGGTCAGCACGTTTTCCACCTCGAAGGGTCCGATCAGATGTCCCGACGACTTGATCACGTCGTCCGCGCGGCCGACGAACCAGAAGTAGCCATCGGAATCCCGCTTGGCGAGATCCCCGGTGAGATAGAGGTTGTCGGTGAAGCACTTGCGATAGCGCTCCTCCTGGTGCAGATAACCGCGGAACATCGACGGCCAGCCCGTCCGCAGCGCGAGTTCGCCCTCGACGTCCGGCTCGTCGATGACCGATACCGTGCCGTCTTCATCGTGGTGCACCACGTACGCGTCCACTCCAGGCAGGGGGCGTCCCATCGAACCGGGTTTGATGTCGAACGCCGGCGTGTTGGCGACCATGATGCCGCCGGTCTCGGTCTGCCACCAATTGTCGTGAATGGGCAAGCCCAGCACCCGTTTTCCCCACCAGACGGCCTCGGCGTTGAGAGGTTCGCCGACGCTGGCAATGAAACGCAGCCGCGGGAAACTTGTACCGCGCAGCCACTTCCGATCCGGACTTGATCAGCATGCGGATCGCGGTGGGCGCGGTGTACCACACCGTCACGCCCTCGTCCTGCAGAATGCGATACCACCGGTTGGCGTCGAACTCGGCCTCGTCGACGATCGACGTGACACCGTGCAGCAGTGGGGTTATCACCCCGTAGGACGTCCCGGTCACCCAGCCGGGGTCGGCGGTGCACCAGAAGACGTCATCGGGATGCAGATCGAGTGCGTACAGGCCGGTGACGTAGTGCATCACCACCGCGCCGTGCACGTGGATGGCACCTTTGGGCGTGCCGGTGGTGCCGCTGGTGAAGTGCAACAGCGAGGGGTCGTCGGCGGTGGTGTGCTCGATCGGTGCGTCGTCGCCCGCGACCGCCATCAGACGGTGATAGTTCAGTGTTCCCGGTACTTCCTCGGCGGCTTCGTCCTGATCGACCACCAGGATGTGCCGCACCGACGTGAGCTGGTCGCGGATCTTGGCGATCTTGCGGCGGTAGATCGCGGCGGTGGTCACCAGCACATCCGCTTGGCCGATGTTGACCCGGGTGGCAATCGGCTCGGGGCCGAAGGCCGAGAACAGCGGCGAGACCACGCTGCCGTTGCGCAGCGCGCCCAGCATGCTGATGTACAACTCCGGGACGCGACCCATGATCACGAACACCCGCTTGCCCTTGCCCACCCCCAGAGACCGCAGCACGTTGGTGAAACGGCGGGTTTGGCGGGCGAGCTCGGAATAGCTCATGTCGTGGGTGACGAGCTCGCCGTTGGCGTCACCCTCGGCGACGAAGCGCAGCGCGGTCCGCGTCCCGGCCGGCCCGTCGGCGTGCCGGTCGACGGCCGCGTAGGCGATGTTGCACCCACCCTCGGCCATGCCCGCGCACGGGTCGGGCAGGTGGGACCAGTCGAACTCCGCGCGGGTGTGCTCGTAATCCTCGAAGTTCGGCGCGGCGCGCCAGTCGTCGGATGTCTTGTGGATGACGGTCACGGCTGATCCTCGTTGTGGGACGGGGGGAGAACGCCGATGCGCAGCGCGGGACCGATGTTCGCCATAATGCGTTGGAGTAACGCGTCGTAGGCGGATCCGTCGTTGACGAGGTCGGTCTGCCCGTGGTGCTGCAGGTAGCCGTCGACACGTCGCTCGAGTGGCCAGTCGGCGTAGATCTGTCCGGTGAACTCGGAGCCGAGGAAACGCCAAGCGATGGCGTCGAGTTCGCGTTCTGTCAGGTCAACGCGGTCGGCTGGAAGCATTTCAATCCCTTCGTCGCGGATACGTCTCATCGTTTCCGCCGTCGACCCGGCGGCGATAGTGACGAAAGTCACCAGGCTATCGGCGGCCGTCCTCGTCAGCGGCCGTTCGGCCAGACTTCGCAGCGTTGGGCATACGCTCCGCCCTGCGCTTGATGCCCCGCAACATTCCGCGGGTCATCACTGCCGTGATGGGCCCGGCAAGCTCGGCGGCCAACACCTCGCCCGGGTAGTGCAGCCGTGCCCGCAAACGAACCAGTAGCCGGCTGCGATCGTCCCCGCGCGGGAAGACATGAAAGGACCACACCCCATCCCACGGCAGTTCCGGTGGCGATCCACGCAACACGATGGTCCGTCGGTCGAGGACCTCGACGACTGGCAACGCGATGCCGTCCCGCAGGCCCAACCAGCCCTTCGGTACCAGGCGTATCACGTCGCCCGGCGCCAACTGTTGCCATTCCGGGTGGATCCGGTCGGCGTTGTGATGGTCGAGCCCGACCAGGTTTTCCAACTTTTGGTAGCTGTACAGCCCGCCTCGGTCCTGGCCCATCTGTACGAGCCAGGGCCAGACCGCCTCCGGCGGCTGGTCTATCCAGACGCCTTCGGTGGTTTGGACCGCGGGGCGCCCGATGAGGTCGTCTCCCGGCAATCTCATCTGGCACTCTTCCTTCGTCGTGCCCCAGTTGCGGTAGTACCGCCTGGCCGCGTAGAGCAACCCGGCTACTGCCGCGATCCGCGCCGTGTGTATCGCCATGCGGTCAGGGTGCGCCCGCAATAGAAGTCCGGACTAGGGTCGCTGGTCCCCTAGTTGGAGGCCTATTCGCCTGCTCGCTCGTTTCGCTTCCCCGCCCCGCGTGGAACCCGCCACGTCGCCGACGAACGACCCTTGATCTCGGGACTTCGGTCCCTAGTGCGACGGGCATGGAAGTGGTGGGATCACGGTGAGTCGCAATGTGATCCAAAGGAGGAATCATGAGCAAACTCCCCGTGCAACACCGCTCGCGGTCACTTCTTCCGGAGTTCTCCGAATTGTTCGCTGGCTTCCCGGCGTGGCCGAACCTGCGGCCTATGTTCGGCAACCACATGATCCGGCTTGAGGATGAAATGAAGGACGGCAACTACGAGGTCCGTGCCGAGATTCCGGGCGTCGACCCGGACAAGGATGTCGAGATCACGGTGCGGGATGGCGTGTTGACGATCAAGGCCGAGCGCTCGGAGAAGTCGGAATCGAGCGGACGCTCGGAGTTCACGTACGGATCGTTCGTCCGTGCCGTATCGCTGCCGGCGGGCGCCGACGAGGACGCCATCAAGGCGACCTATGACAAGGGCATCCTCACCGTCTCGGTGCCCGTGACCGAGGCTGCCAAGCCGGCCGAGAAGCGCGTTGAGGTTCAGTCAGTGAAGTGACCCGAACGGACGGCTTCGGGGTTGCCAGGGCCGCTCCGGAGCCGCCCGGTCGGCAAGACAACGACCCGGATGGAGGAGAGCGTTGACTCGTTCGCAAGGTCTGACGCGAGGCGCGCCGAGGCGGGTCTTCCGCAATCGCCGCGAAGCAGGACGGGTACTCGCCGATCTGCTCGGCGCATACCGCGATAAGCCCGATGTGGTGGTGCTGGGCCTCGCCCGTGGCGGGATTCCCGTCGCATGGGAGGTGGCTGTTGCTCTACAGGCTCCGCTGGATGCCTTCGTGGTACGCAAGCTCGGTGCTCCCGGGCACGAGGAGTTCGCGATGGGCGCGTTGGCCAGTGGCGGTCGGGTGGTGGTCAATGACGACATACTGCGGGCGTTGCGGGTCACCCCACAACAGCTCCGAGACGTGGCCGAACGGGAGGGACGCGAACTGGTCCGGCGCGAGGCCGTCTACCGCGACGGTCGCCCGCCCGCTGACGTCACCGGCAAGACGGTGATCCTCGTCGATGACGGGCTAGCCACCGGGTCCAGCATGCTCGCCGCGGTGCAGGCGTTGCGCGAATGGGAACCGGCCCAGATCGTGATCGCGGTCCCCGCGGCGCCCGAGTCGACATGCCGGGAATTCGCCAGCATCGTCGACGACGTCGTTTGCGCAAGTATGCCGACGCCCTTTCTTGCGGTCGGCGAATCGTTCTGGGACTTCAGCCAAGTCAGTGATGAGGAAGTCCGTGAGTTGCTCGCCACCCCCACCACGGGTGCCGTCATTTCGCGGGTGCGGACCGGGGGAACGCCGGCCGACGTGATCGGCCGCGCTGCCGTCGACGCGCCGAGGGGTGTGCCGCCAAAGGAAGTGCTGGAGGAGCTGATCGGTGATGCGCAGGTCGTGCTGATCGGCGAAAGCTCCCATGGCACACACGAGTTCTACGAGGCGCGTGCCGCCATCACAAAATGGCTGATCGAGGAGAAGGGCTTTTGTGCTGTCGCCGCGGAGGCGGACTGGCCCGACGCGTATCGCGTGAACCGGTATGTCCGCGGCCTCGGCGACGACAGGACCCCCGACGAGGCGCTGAGCGGATTCGAGCGCTTTCCGGCCTGGATGTGGCGCAACGTCGTCGTCCGTGACTTCGTCGAGTGGCTGCATGGGCACAACCACCGGTGCCGATCGGACGGCCGACGGCAAACCGGTTTCTACGGCCTGGACCTGTACAGCCTGCATCGGTCGATACACGAAGTGATCGGCTATCTCGACGAGATCGACCCGGTGGCGGCTGCCAGGGCGCGGGATCGGTACGCCTGCTTCGACCACGCGTCTGCGGACGACGGGCAAGCGTACGGATTCGCCGCCGCGTTCGGCGCCGGCCTGTCATGTGAGCGCCAGGCGGTGGACCAGTTGGTCGAGATGCAGCGCAAGGCACTGGAGTATGCGCGCCGCGATGGCTTGCTGGCCGAGGACGAATTGTTCTACGCGCAGCAGAACGCGCTGACCGTACGCAACGCGGAGGTCTACTACCGCGCAATGTTCAGTGGTCGCGTGACGTCGTGGAACCTTCGCGACCAGCACATGGCACAGACGTTGCAGGCGCTTCTGGCCCACTTGAATCGCCATCCGGACGGTGAGCCGGCGCGAATTGTCGTCTGGGCGCACAACTCTCACGTCGGTGACGCGAGGGCCACCGAGGTGTCCGCCGACGGACAGCTCACTCTTGGACAGCTTGTTCGTGAGCAGTATGGCGACGGGGCACGGCTGATCGGATTTACCACCTACACCGGAACCGTCACCGCGGCCAGCGAATGGGGCGGGATCGCCGAACGCAAGGTCGTCAGACCTGCCCTGAACGGCAGCATCGAAGAACTCCTGCACGAAACGGAGAGGCGCGAGTTCCTGGTATCGGCGACGATCAGCGCAAGCCGCTGCCGGACCGCTGTCGGACGTGCGGTTGGGCCGCGCCATCGGGGTGATCTACCTCCCGGCGACCGAACGACAGAGCCACTACTTCCACGTGCGACCCGCCGACCAGTTCGACGCGATCATTCACATCGACAACACGCGGGCGCTTGAACCGCTGGAGGTGACCAGCTTGTGGGTCGAAGGAGAGACGCCGGAGACGTATCCGACCGGCCTGTAGGGCCGCATTGACCCGGTTACCTTCGCCAGAGGTGAACGACCTTGCACTCTCCCTGGCTGAGTGCTAAAAATGCAATTGGCACTCGCGACCAGTGAGTGCTAGGTCGGGTACGGTGAGGCCGAGCCGCACAGCTCATGGTCGTCCGTCGCGGGCACTGCACCCGACCACACACGTGTGCCATCCCCAAATCCGGAGGAATCACTTCGCAATGTCCAAGATAATTGCGTACGACGAAGAGGCCCGTCGCGGCCTCGAGCGGGGCCTGAACGCCCTCGCCGACGCGGTAAAGGTGACGTTGGGTCCCAAGGGCCGCAACGTCGTCCTGGAGAAGAAGTGGGGCGCCCCCACGATCACCAACGATGGAGTCTCCATCGCCAAGGAGATCGAGCTGGAGGACCCCTACGAGAAGATCGGCGCTGAGCTGGTCAAGGAAGTCGCCAAGAAGACCGACGACGTCGCAGGTGACGGCACCACCACCGCCACCGTGCTGGCCCAGGCGCTCGTGCGCGAGGGCCTGCGCAACGTCGCGGCCGGTGCCAACCCGCTCGGCCTGAAGCGCGGCATCGAGAAGGCCGTCGAGAAGATCACCGAGACGCTGCTCAAGTCGGCCAAGGAGGTCGAGACCAAGGAGCAGATCGCTGCCACCGCAGGCATCTCGGCCGCTGACCCGGCCATCGGCGAGCTGATCGCCGAGGCGATGGACAAGGTCGGCAACGAGGGCGTCATCACCGTCGAGGAGTCCAACACCTTCGGCCTGCAGCTCGAGCTCACCGAGGGTATGCGCTTCGACAAGGGCTACATCTCGGGCTACTTCGTCACCGACGCCGAGCGTCAGGAAGCGGTCCTGGAGGATCCCTACATCCTGCTGGTCAGCTCGAAGATCTCGACCGTCAAGGATCTGCTGCCCCTGCTGGAGAAGGTCATCCAGTCCGGCAAGCCGCTGCTGATCATCGCCGAGGACGTCGAGGGCGAGGCGCTGTCCACCCTGGTCGTCAACAAGATCCGCGGCACCTTCAAGTCCGTCGCCGTCAAGGCCCCGGGCTTCGGTGACCGCCGCAAGGCGATGCTGCAGGACATGGCGATCCTGACCGGTGGCCAGGTCATCAGCGAAGAGGTCGGCCTCTCGCTGGAGACCGCAGGCGTCGAGCTGCTGGGCAAGGCCCGCAAGATCGTCGTCACCAAGGACGAGACCACGATCATCGAGGGCTCCGGTGACCCGGACGCCATCGCGGGCCGGGTTTCGCAGATCCGTTCCGAGATCGAGAACAGCGACTCCGACTACGACCGCGAGAAGCTGCAGGAGCGCCTGGCCAAGCTGGCCGGCGGTGTTGCGGTGATCAAGGCGGGCGCCGCCACCGAGGTGGAGCTCAAGGAGCGCAAGCACCGCATCGAGGACGCGGTCCGCAACGCCAAGGCGGCCGTCGAGGAGGGCATCGTCAGCGGTGGCGGTGTCGCCCTGTTGCAGGCCGCCCCGGCACTCGACGATCTGAAGCTGTCCGGTGACGAAGCCACCGGCGCCAACATCGTCAGGGTTGCGTTGGAGGCCCCGCTGAAGCAGATCGCCTTCAACTCGGGTCTCGAGCCCGGCGTCGTCGCCGAGAAGGTTCGCAACTCGCCTGCAGGCACTGGCCTGAACGCGCAGACCGGTGAGTACGAGGATCTGCTCAAGGCCGGCGTCGCCGACCCGGTCAAGGTGACCCGCTCGGCGCTGCAGAACGCGGCGTCCATCGCGGCGCTGTTCCTGACGACCGAGGCGGTCGTCGCAGACAAGCCGGAGAAGGCCGCCGCACCCGTCGGCGACCCGACCGGTGGTATGGGCGGCATGGACTTCTAGGTCCTCGTTCACGAAAAGGCCCGGCTCTCACGAGGAGCCGGGTTTTTTCGTGCCTCAGCCCTTTTCGAGTGGCACGCAGTCGTCCTTGCAACCGGGTTTCGTCGCGATCCCCGGTGCGGCCCTTCGGTGCAGAACCGCGCGGCCGGGCACGATCTGCAGCGCGGAGTCGGCGTCAGTGGGTTCGCCCTTGCCGTCGACGATCAGTGTGTAGCCGCCCCGACTGCTCGGCGGCCAGACGAGTGTGACGTCGCTGTGCTCGGTCAGGTTTCTACTGGTGGTGCCGCCGACGGGACCGACATCGAGCACGCCGTCGGTGAGCACGGGCTCGACCGCCACGGTATGGGTGTGGTAGTCGTCGCCGACCGTGACCAGATAGGCGAACGTGTAGTCGGCCAGCGCATCGGCCAGCTGATCGAGATCCACCTTGACGCTCATGACCCGAGGATAGGCCGCGCCCTCGCCGCGAGATCAGCCTTATTGCACGCTCTCGACGCCAACTCGTTTGACGTGCTCCCCGCCATGAATGGCGAGGATTCCCGTGCGGCTACGCCGCGGTTGGGGTGCTTCCTGCTTCAACGCCCTGGGCCTCCCGAGTGCTGGGAGGACTTACCGGGGCTCCACAGGCGTTTAATCTCTCCGCCCGACCGGCGGCGAGAATGACCTTGGCGGCGTTGTGGTCGCGATCGTGGACTACCCGGCACGCCGGACAGGTCCATGCACGGACCTGCAGCGGCAGTTCGTCGATCCGGTGCCCACAGCCCGAGCAGGTCTTGCTCGACGCCAGCCACCGCGACACCGTATGCACAGTCCGCCCGTAGCGGTCGGCCTTCTCGCCGATGATTCGCACGAATTGACCCCACCCCGCATCCGAAATCACCCGCGCCAAGCGACGGTTCTTGACCATGCCCACGATGTTGAGATCCTCGACGTGGATCACTTGGTTCTCGCGAACCAACGCCAAAGCCTGCTTGTGGTGATAGTCCCGCCGAGCACGGGCGACCTCGTTGTGCGCGACGGCAACCTTGCGCCGCGACTTGTCTCTGTTGGCTGATCCTTTCTGCCGGCGAGACTTCTCCCGCTCCAACCGCGCCAGTTTGCGCAGCTTGCGTCCCAAATGCTTCGGATTTGCGACATCTGACCGCCGGCCATCGGTCGTGGCGGTCGTGGCCAACCGGGCGATCCCCACATCCACCCCAACTTCCCGAGCAACTTCCGGCATCGGTGATGCCGGCACGTCGACGACGAAACTGGCGTAGAAATGGCCATCCGGTTCCCGGATGATCGTGACGCTCGACGGTGCGCTGGGCAGCCCGCGTGACCAGCGCACCCGCATCTCGCCGACCTTGGCCACGAACAACCGGCCATTGGATTTCAGGCTGAAACCGTTGCGGGTGAGCCGGAACGACTGCCGGTGGTCCTTGCGGGATTTGAACCGCGGGCGACCCACCTTGCGGCCCTTGCGTTTCCCCGTGTGCGAGTCGAAGAAGTTGCGCCAGGCCCGCCGAGAGTCGTTGACCGACTGCACCAACGCCACGCTGGACACCTCGCACAACCAGGCCCGCTCCGTGGTGGTTTTGGCCGCGGTGATCACCCGGCGCTGGATCTCGCTGTCGGACAGCTTCACTCCGGCCCGATACGCATCGTCGCGCACCCGCAACGCGTCGTTGAACACCACCCGCGCACATCCGAACACCCGCGCCAGCATCGCCCGCTGGGCCGGTGTCGGTTCGATGCGGTACCGGTAGCGCATCTGCATACCCCGACCCTAAGGCGCACCCATGACAACCCAGACCTACCGCCGCGCCCGGCACAGCGTGTCGTTGCTGCACGCCCATCTGGTGTTCGTGACCAAGTACCGGCGCCCGGTGTTCACCGACGCCATGCTCACCTACTGCCAGAACACCATGCGCAGCGTGTGCGACGACCTGGGCGCCGGGTTGATTGAGTTCAACGGCGAAGCCGACCACCTGCACCTGCTGGTCGCCTACCCGCCCACACCGGCAATCTCGCAGCTGGTCCAGCGACTCAAGGGCCGCACCGCTTACGCCGTGCGCCGCGAGTACACCGGCGCCTGTGTCCGCGCCCGCATGCGCGGCCACCTCCGGTCGCCGTCCTACTTCGCCGTCTCCTGCAGAGGCGCACCACTGTCGATCATCAAGCAATACATCGACGGCCAAGCCCGCCCACTCTGAACGCCAGGCTTCGCCCGCCGACACACCGGATGGGCTCACCCCGGACTGAAGTCCGAGACTTGCGCCCAAGATGCCGGTCAAAAGTCTGATCTCGCGAGTGGGTTAGGTTCGAGCGATGGCCCTTCCACCGCCGTCACCAACCAGCACCGCCGTCGTCACCGGCGCCTCGTCGGGTATCGGTGCCGACATCGCACGCGAACTTGCACACCGCGGCCATGGCGTGACGCTGGTCGCCCGCCGCGAGGACAGGCTGCGCGACCTCGCCACCGAGCTGTCCGGCACCGTCCGCGTCGAGGTGATCGCCTGCGACGTCGCCGATCCCGACACCCGCGCAGGCCTTTTCGACACCGTCGCCGAGCGTGGCCTGACCGTCGACATCCTGGTGAACAACGCCGGCATCGGCACCGTGGGGGCGGTGGCGAAGTCTCCGGTCGCCGACGAGATAGCCCAGGTGCGCGTCAACGTCGAAGCCGTCATCGACCTGACCACCCGCGCGGTTCAGCAGATGGTGCCCCGCGGTCGCGGTGCCATCCTCAACGTCGGGTCCACCGCAGGGTTTTACCCGTTCCCCGGCCAATCCGGATATGCGGGCACGAAGGCGTTCGTGAAGACATACACCGACGGTGTGCGCGCCGAACTGGCCGGAACGGGCGTCACCGTCGCGACCCTCTGCCCCGGGCCGGTGCACACCGAGTTCCTGGAAGCCGCGGGCATGGACGAGAAGAAGTTCGCCGCGGCATTCCCGAAATCCCTGTGGATGCCGTCGCGCGACGTGGCACGCGCCGGTGTCGATGCGCTCGACAACGACCGCGGGACCGCGATCCCGGGCCTGCAGAACAAGCTGAGTACCCGCCTGCTGCAAGCGATGCCGCGCCGCGTGCTGCTGTCCGTACTCGCGAAGCAACATCCCGGACTGCGCCGGGACCGCCGCTCAGTCCGCTGACTGCGGCCAGCGCCGCATCCAGTCCTCGACGGGCAGGGCGAGCCCGTTGCACAGCGTGCAGATGGTGCGGTACCACCCGACGGCGACCAGTAATTCCATCCGCTGTTCGTCGTCGAGGTCCTCGCCGAGCGCACGCCATGTCGGCTCGGTCCATGACCCAGTGCGCTCCACCTCGTCGACCGCACCGATCAGGACGCGCTCGGTGCGCGACCAGCGTGGGTCGTCGGCATCGCCGGTCACCAGCGCGTCGCATTCCTCGTCGCTGACTCCGGCGATCGGCCCCCAGAACGCGGCCTGTCCGCCCCACTCGTACTCACAGCGCACCAGCGCGCAGATGCGCAGGATGGCGATGGTCCGCGCCCGGGGCGGCAGCCGCGCCTCGATGTACAACGCCTCGCCGAGCTTGCGCAGCCGCACGGCGAGTGCCGGATGGCGTTGCAGGCATCGCACCAGCAGCAGTGGTTCGTAGGTGCGATCGGGATGGCCCCAGCTGTTGATGTCGGCGGCGTCCGCCTCGCTCCACGGCGGAGCCAGTGGCGCGACCCGCGTCATGCGGACGCGGGTGCGGGTTGACGGCCGCGCACCAGCTTGCCGGGACGGGCGTCGGTGGGCACGCCGTTCTCGGCGATGATCTTGCCGGAGACGATGGTCGCGACGTAACCGTCGGCGGTCTGGTCCAGTCGCCGTCCTCCCGCGGGCAGGTCGCGGGTGATGACGGGCTTGTGCAGCCGCAGTGCCTTGTGGTCTATCACGTTGAGATCGGCCTTGTAGCCCAACGCAATTCGGCCGCGGTCGGCCAGTCCCGCGACCCGGCCGGGCACCGACGTCAACTGCCTGATCGCTTCGGCCACCGTCAACCGGCCGGTGCTCCGGTCGCGTGCCCAGTGCGTGAGTAGGTAGGTGGGAAAGCTTGAGTCACAGATCATTCCGTAATGGGCGCCGCCGTCCCCGAGGCCGAGGACGACGTCGTCGCGGCGGATCAGCTCGCCGACGGTGTCCAGCGAGTTGTTCTCGAAATTGGCCATCGCGCCGAGCAGTATGGCGTGCCCGTCGTCGTCGAGCAGCCGGTCGTAGGCCTCCTCCATCGGGGAAACGCCGCGAGCCTGTGCCCGGGCCAGAATGCTCATCGACCGGTCGGGCTCGTAGTCGGCGTTGTCTCCGAGCGGAAAGATCCACTCCCACATCTGCGCCAGATACACCAACGGGTTAGCCGTGGTCGTTCCGAACTTGTCAGCCAGGATGCGTTCGCGCACTTCGGGTTTGCGCATTTCGGCGACGCGCTCGGCCAGCGGCAGCTGCGCGATCTCCTGATAGCTCGGATAGAGCACGAATGGGTTCGCGGTCAGTTCCAGGCCGATCATCAAACCGATCGGCCGGGGAAACACCTGCGCGGTGATGTCGCCGCCCGCCGCATTCGCCTTCTCGACCATGGTGATGGCCTCCGGCCAGAGCGGGTCGCCGCTGTTGAGGACGAGCAGCGTGAAGGTGACGGGCAGGCCGACCTCGCCCGCCGCGTCGAACACCTGCTGCAGCACGGGCTGAAAACCACCCGCTGGAATGTCGGGCACGAACTGGATCAGCCCGCCGCCGCCGTCCGCGACACCGCGGGCTATTTCCAGGATCTCGTTCTCGGCGGCGTTGTAGCTGGGGATCTGCTGTCCGCCGTCGGTGCGGTGAGTGGCCAACCGCGACGACGCGAAACCCAGCGCACCGGCCTCGATCGCTTCGGTCGCGAGCTTTCGCATCAACGCGAGATCCTCGACGGTTGCGGGTTCCCGCTCGGCACCGCGCTGACCCATCACGTAAACGCGGAGCGGTGAATGCGGCAGGTAGGCGGCGACGTCGATGTCACGCTGCCGTAAGTCGAGAGCGTCCAGGTACTCGGGGAACGTTTCCCAGGTCCAGGGCAGCCCGTCGGTCATCACCACGCCGGGGATGTCCTCGACGCCTGCCATCACGTCCACCAGCACGTCGTGGTCCTCGGTGCGGCACGGCGCAAAGCCGACGCCGCAGTTGCCCATCACCGCGGTCGTCACCCCGTGCGCGGACGACGGCGTCATGCGCTCCGACCAGATGGCCTGTCCGTCGTAGTGGGTGTGCAGGTCGATGAAGCCGGGTGTGACGAGCAGCCCGGTCGCGTCGATCTCCCTGGTCGCCTCGCCGTCGACGGAGCCCGACGGCCGCGATGACGCCGCCGGAAACGGCGACATCGCCGACGAATGGGTCACCGCCAAGACCGTCGACGATGGTGCCGTTGCGGATGACCAGTTCGTACGTCACCAGCTGAATGTACGACTGTGTCGGGCCGTCATGCCAGGATGGGGCCGTGATCGACCACCTGGGAATCAACTGTGCAGACTGGGAAAAATCGAAGACCTTCTACGACACCGTCCTTTCAGTGCTGGGCTATACCCGGCAGCTGGACTACCAGGTCGCCATCGGATATGGCAGGGACGGCAAGCCCGACTTCTGGATCGCCGACATGAACGCGGGCGACGCGTCCGGGCCCAATCGCGAGGCCCACTTCGCCTTCCACGCCGCCGATGAGGACTCCGTCAAGGCCTTCTACGACACCGCGCTCGAGCTGGGTGCCGAGTCGTTGCATGCGCCGCGGCTGTGGCCGGAGTACCACCCGGGCTACTTCGGCGCCTTCGTCCGCGACCCGGACGGCAACAATGTCGAGGCGGTCTTTCACGGCGCACCGCCGCAGTAACTACGCGCCGAGCAGCTCGGCGTAGCGGTCGCGCAGCGACTCCCAACCGTGGTCGAGCGCGGCTTCCCCGACGACCCGTGATGTCGCGTCACCGGCGAGCGTGGCGTCGAGCACATCGAGGCACACACCATGCATCCACGAACATGCTTGCGTGCGTTGCCCATTGCTGAATGTCGACCCAAGAATGCTGCATAGGCTCGATGACATCGAAACCGATCTGATCGCACGGCGTCAACGGGCCGAAGACGAAGGCTGGCAGGGTGAGATCGAAGGCATCGACCTCACTCTGGGTTTCCTGCGCGGCAAACGCACCGAGGTGAAACGCCGCCTCCGCCGCTCGACCGATCTCAGGATCCCGATAACAACAGTCATCAACACGCAGCGCCCCTAGTCACGGAATCTGCTTTTGACCGAAGTTGCGGCAAGCTGACCCAGTAGATCGACGCTCAACAAAATAGGAGGAGCGGTTATTGCAGAGCGCCGACCGGGGCGTCGTCGCCGTCTTCGTCGATAACCAGACCATCGACGGGTGCCGTAGGCTCACCGGGACCGTTTGCTCGCCGTCGAAGGCTGAGCACCGTCTCGACGGCGAGAACCGCGAGCAGTGATACGCCGAAGACCGGGAAGAGTACGCCGAGTACGACCGCGAACGCAGACACTGCGACGACGCCACGCTTGGGCGTTTCGGTGCGGGCCTCACCGGCCGGGCCGGGCAGACCGGTTCCGCCAGTGGGACGACGCTTCCACCACATCAGGAATCCGGTCACGACACTGGTCAGCACGCCCAGGCAGGCCAGGGTGGCGGTAATGCGCGTCAGCACACCGAGTTGGTTGCCCATGTGCATGTCGATGCCGAAGCTGGTCAGCCGGGACAAGGCCCCGTCCTGGGCCGCGGTGGCATTCGTGATGGTCGCGCCCGTGAACTGGTTGAGGTACAGGGTGCGCTGTTCGGAGAGCTTCTGCGGCCAGGCGTTCACCACGGTGTAGCTGCCGTACACGGTCTGGCCGTCCGTGGTCGAATCCGACGGCGGAATGATCGCGTAGCCGGGCACCATGTGCTCGTCCTTGGCGATCCGGTCGATGTCGGCGAACGAAAGCCGGGCCGAACTGGGCCGTCGGGCTGCGATGCGTATACCGGGTCGTCTTTGGCCGCCCAGGCGATGCGGCGGCCGAACCGGTCGTAGTCCCCCATTGATGCGGGTGTCGACGGAGCGTCGATCGTGACCGATGGCGCCACTGTGGCGGAGAAGGCGCGCCAGTTCTCGCCCCAGTACCGCGACCAGGTCAGGCCGGACAGGATGTAGCAGATGAGGATGACCGCGATCACCACACCGGTCAGTGCGTGCAGATCGCGCCACCGGATCCGGCCACCTTTTCCCCACCGGACCTTCAGCAGCGGCTTGGCGGCCTCGATCGCTCGTGGCCACCACAGGTAGATGCCGCTGGCCAGCAGCACCAGGATCCACACCGCGGTCAGTTCCATCCACAGGTTGCCGACTCCGACGGGGATGGTGGCGTCGGGATACGACGACGGCGTCGATCAGGTGTCCCAGCGACGGCAGCTGCACGATGCGGTCCGTCGTTGCCGAACATCCGGTGCAGTTGATTGGCCAGGCCCACCAAGCCGGATAGTTCGCTGCGCTGCCCAGATACGCCCCGGTGTACGGATCGACGAAGACCTGGGTGACGTTGCTTTCACCCTGCGGGTACTCGGGTGCGTCCGGGGGCAGGAAATCGACCCGCGTCGAGCGGCCGGCGCAGTCAGGCGGCGTGACCGCGTCAAGCGTGTAATCGGCGGCCACCTGCTGTCGGGCGGTGGAGACCTGGTCGTCGAGCGGCACCGTCTCCGGTCCCTGGGAGACCACGAACAGGTCGCGGTTCAGCCAGCTGTCCAGCGGTTGGCTGTACAGGATCACCAACCCGGAGCAGGCCAGCATCACCAGCACCGGCGCCGCGAACAACCCGACCCAGAAGTGCAGTCGCCAGATCCGACGCAGCACAGCCGCGTCACCGCGTCGTGTCGACGTCACCGTCGCGTCCATTCGCATCCCCTCGGGCTGGGCGCACTGCTGCGGGCCAGCGGCCACTGCGCGTTCATGGCATTAGTCGCGCCAGAGCTGGCCGTGGTTCCCGGCATCTGACCGGAACGAATCAGTGCGTGTTGGGCGACAATAGAAACGTGGAATGCGAGGTGGCCCGCGAAGCGTTGTCGGCGCGGATCGACGGTGAGCGCGAACCGGTGCCCGCTGCCCGGGTGGACGAGCACCTCGATCAGTGTGCTGACTGCCGGGTCTGGCTCGACCACGTGACCGTTCAGGCGGCGGGCCTGCGCCGGATGGCACAGCGGCCGGTGGCCGCTGGCGCGCTCGTGCCGACGGACCGATCTGGGCGCATGGCGGCGGCCGACGATCGGCTGGCAACGGTGGGCGTTGCTGGGCGTCGGTGCCGCCCAGATCGTCGTCGCAGCGGCGCAGGCTCTGGGGCTGAGCGTCGGTTTGGCCCACGATCACGGCATGGCATCCGGTGGTCATCTGCTCAACGAGTCCACCGCGTGGTCGATCAGCGCTTGGCTGTGGTCATGGTCGGCGCGGCGGTGTGGCCGAGCGCCGCTGCAGGACTGGCCGGTGTGTTGACCGTGTTCGCGGGCGTGCTGACGGCCTACGTCGTCGCCGACGCGATGGCCGGCGCCGTGACGGCGACGCGCATAGCGACACACCTTCCCGTCGTCCTCGGTGCCGTGCTGGCGATCCTGGTGTGGCGCCTGGCGCACCGCCCACGCCCGGGCGCCTCACGGCGTCCGAGCCCGAAATCATCGTTGCCGCACAACGCTTCTCGGGGCCGCAGACGTGGACACCTGTGGCCCACCGACGGGTCGGCCGCCTGATCCCGCCTAGAGCATCACCCCGAACATGATGGCCATGCCCGCCGCCATCATTGCCTGGCACGCGATCGCCGAGGAACCGATTGGCAGGCGCCGCAGGTTCTGCCGTGCGCCGCACGAAGTACAAGTAGACCCACCACGCCGCGGCGATGGCGAAACCGAGAGTGCACAGCCAGTTCAGCCCGCTGATGAAAGGCGGGGTTGCGTTCTGTCCGCTCGCGCCGGCCATGCCCGGCATGTCCATGCCGGGCATGCTCGCCGCACAGGCCGGTGGTGCGCGCCGCTGCCCCCGCCGTCACCCGTGCCCTCGGTCGGCGTCGGAAGCAGGCTCCCGCTCATCACGGCGTACATCCACGCCATCGCCAGCATCATCGACGCGTGATAGGCGTTGCTGACGCGATGCCCCGACTCGGCGAGTGCGACGACGACGAACCAGACCGTCGCCGCCAAGAAGAACACCATCGGGCCGGTCGTCGGCAACGCCGCGCCGCGGGGCCACGCCATCACGGCCATCGCGACGGCCATCACGAAATGCAATGAATGGCCCACCACGTGCGTCAACGAACGCCGATCCGCCGCGATCGCGAACCCGCATTCGGCTGCGCTGATGACGAAGAGTGCCGTGACGATCCAGCGCAGCAACAGATCCTGAATCATGACGCGGACGACGGGTTATTCACGATGCGGGCGTGCTTTCGGTCGGCGGACTGAACTTGTTGGCTCGTGTGCAATGGTCGGAGTGTGCGGGCCGAAAGTTCCCGCGCCCGCCATGCTCTACGACCGACGGTCGTAGACTTGGCCGGGTCGAGTTGTCCAGCGTGGAAGGCGACGACGGTGAAGTCGAGTCACAGACGACGGGTCCGCCCCGTCTGGTGGTTCGCCGCCGGTTATCTCTTCGCCGGCGCCGGCCTCGTCTGGTACTCACTCGCATCCGGCGAGCGCGTATACGCGTCGACCGGGGACTCCTATCCTGGGGCCGCTGACTGCCATCACCGAACCGGTGGGCTACTTCACTGCGGCATTGGCAGGCGCTGTGACGTTCGGCGGGCTGCTGTATGTCGTCGATCACGGCGCGGCCGGATGCGCGAAACGTGATCGACGAGCGGGCGTTCGGGACGCACGTGACGATCGAGCGGGCGGCGACGGTGTGGGCGCTCACCGCGATCGTCATGGTGGTGTTCCAGGCCGCCAATGATGCGGGTGCGCCCGTGACCGAGGTGATCGCAAGCACGGCGAGTCGTCGAAGTCGTCCTCGCCTCCGAGATGGCACGTGCGTGGGTCGCGGTGGCGATGATGGGCGTGGTCATCGCGGTGACCGTTCGCCTATCGGTGCGGTGGATGACCCATGTCGTGCTCTTGGTGCCCGCGCTGATCGCGATCGTCGCCGTGCCCGTGAGCGGAAATCCCGGACAGGGCCCCGACCACGACTACGCCACCAGCGCGGCTATCGTGTTCACCGTCGCCCTCGCCGTGTCGGTGGGTGTCAAGGTCGCCTCGGCGCTCACTCCGCCACCCGAAGCAGTGGCGCGTCGCGTAGTGATCACCGAGACCACCAGCGGCGCAGTCGCTCTCGGATACGGCGCCATGTTGCTGGCCGTGCTGCTCGGCCCGGGCAACCCGATTCACACGGCCTACGGCCGTGCCGGCGTCGCAACCGCCTGTGTCTTGTTGACGGTGTGGGCGAGCGACGTCCTGGCGTTGACGGCGAGACGGCGGCGTGCTGCTGTCGAGAGCAAGCCGCGGCGCGTGCTGGAAGCTGTCGCGAGCGTCGCGGTGCTGGCGCTCATCGCGTCGATGGCGACGCAGCCGGCGCCCCGATTCCTGACGCACCAATTCACCACGTGGGACATCTTCCTTGGATATGCCCTGCCCGATCCGCCGAGCGTGGCGAGCATTCTCACGCTGTGGCGGTTCGACACGTTCATCGGAGTCGGGGCGCTGGTACTGGCCGGCGCATATGTGTTCGGGTACATCAAGCTGCGCCGACGCGGTGACCCGTGGCCGACGGGTCGGCTGGTGGCCTGGCTGGCCGGTTGCCTGATGCTGCTGTTCACCAGTAGCTCGGGGGTGAAGGCATACGGGTCGGCGATGTTCAGCGTGCACATGGCCGAGCACATGACACTGAATATGTTCGTCCCGGTATTGCTGGTGCTGGGCGGACCCGTGACATTGGCGCTGCGTGCCCTACCTGCCGCAGGCGAGGCGCAACCGGCCGGTCCCCGCGAATGGTTGCAGTGGCTGATTCATTCGAGACTGACGGAGTTTCTCAGCCATCCTGTCACGGCTTTCGTGCTCTTCGTCGCGTCGCTGTACGGGGTGTACTTCACGCCGATCTTCGACACCCTGGTCCGGTATCACTGGGGGCACGAATTGATGAGCGTGCATTTCCTGCTCGTCGGCTATCTGTTTTTCTGGGGCATCATCGGCATCGATCCCGGACCGCGTCGGTTGCCGTTCCTGGGCCGACTTGGTCTGCTGTTCGCAGTCATGCCATTTCACGCCTTTTTCGGCATCGCCGTCATGACGATGACGTCCACCCTCGGCAACCAGTTCTATCGGTTCGTGGACCTACCGTGGTTGTCCAGCATCGAAAGTGACCAGCATCTGGGCGGCGCGATCGCGTGGGGATCCAGCGAGTTACCCGTGATCCTGGTCGTGATCGCGCTGGTTGCCCAGTGGGCACGCCAGGATCGGCGGGCGGCGTCGCGCTCGGACCGGCATTCAGAGGCCAGTTATGCCGACGACGACCTCGACGCCTACAACGCGATGTTGGCCGAGTTGGCACGCAGTCGCCGATGAGCGGGCGGATGTCGAGCAGTTTCGTGTTTAACTTTGGTGCGATCCAACGTTTCTAGGGAAAGAGGTCGGGACCAGCGTGCACATCGAACCGGGAATCGTCGAGGGCCCCAAGATCATCCTGAGTTACCTCACCGCCGGTGGCGCAGGTGCCTACGGGCTTTACCTGGCCGGAAAGCTGATCAAGGACCGCGGGCTGGGCGCCCTGCTACTTCGGACCGCGGCGACCACCGCACTGGTGTTCACTTTCTTTCAGGTCTTTCCGCACTATCCGGTCGGGATCTCCGAAGTACACCTGATCCTGGGGTCAACGCTCTTCCTGATCTTCGGCGCCGCACCCGCCGCGTTGGGGCTCGCGGGCGGGCTCTTGTTGCAAGGACTGTTCTTCGCGCCATTCGATTTACCGCAGTACGGCATGAACGTGACCACATTGTTGGTGCCACTGTTCGCGCTGCAGTTCGTCGCGCACAAGGTGATCGCGCCGGAGACGCCCTATGTACAGCTGAAATACCGCCAGGCCCTGGCACTTTCGACGACCTATCAAGCGGGCATCGTGTCGTGGGTGGCCTTCTGGGCGCTGTACGGCGAGGGCTTCGCCGGCCAAACCGTAAAAGACATCGTGTCGTTCGGTGCCGCCTACCTGACGGTGATCATCGTTGAACCACTGGCCGACCTCGCCGTGCTGGCCGCGGCCAAAGGGTTGCACCAGCTGCAGAACAGCCCGGTGGTGGAACGTCGACTCTTCAATCCTGCATAGGGTTTGACGCGGGTCTTCCTGATTCGGGAACTCAGTGGGCGCGCTAGACGACCAGGTATTCGTACCGATCGTCTGGCGAAGGGGGATCTGCGTTGACTGGTTCACGCAGCGACGATGTCGAACGCACGCTTGCAGACATCGAAGACCGTGTGCTGGAAGAGGTTTGGATCGGACAACGGCGCGCCGTGGTCCACAGTGTCCTGACTCTGCTGTTGATGGTGATGACCGCGGTGTGGTGGATCGACGCGGTCAGCGAGGTGTCGGCACATGTGCCGAACCGGGTCCCGACCGTCACCGCGATCGTGCTGACGCTCGCATCGGCTGCATCCGGTCTGGCGTTGGGGCTGCGCCGGTTTCGCGGATGTTGTGCCGCGACGTACACGTGCGGATTGGGCGCAGTGATCGGTATCGGTGCGTTCTGGTGGCTGCGGCCCGGGCGGCCGGGTGCGACGTTGACGTGGCTGATGATCGCCGATCTCGCCACCGTATTGCTGACCGCCGGTTGGCTGTCAGTGGTGATCACGCCGATCGAGCGGTCCCAGCCCGAAATGAGGCGCTCCGGCGTCCGGCGCGAGCCTCACCGTACGCGATAGCCTGACCGCCCGACGCGCTCTACACCGACACCTTCGTCATCGGCTTGTCACAACACACTTCGGCATGCTCGGATTCGGAATCGCAGGGACAATCCTGCTCGTAGCGCAGTGTCGCCCCGCACTCGGTGCATTCGTAGCGGTCGCCAGCATGTCGAGCCATGTCACGTCCTCCTGACCATGTGCGTTGCCCTCGGCTGAGGGACGCCTTCGGCGCCCAAGAACAATTCTGCGGCAATCGAAGGTCGACTTTTGGTGGATTCAGCGGCGAATGCGAAAGTCGCCCAACCCGTCCAGGGATCGCTGGACGTCATCGAGGTCCACGTCGTCGTCGGCATCGACGGTCACCCTGGACGGCGATGTCGTCTGGAGCGCGACGTCGACGGTGCGTACCCCGTCGAGCGCGCCGATTGCCTCTTTGACAGTGTTGACACATCCGGCGCACCGCAGACCGTCGACATCAAATGCCTGCCGCGTCATCGGCGGCTGGCGCCAAAGTTGCGTAGCCGCAAGCTGTTCGAGACGACGAAGAAAGACGAAAACGCCATCGCCGCCCCCGCGATCAAAGGGTTGAGCAAACCCGCGGCGGCGATCGGAATCGCGGCGACGTTGTAGCCGAAGGCCCAGATCATGTTCGCCTTGATCGTGCGCATCGTCGCCGCAGCCAGATCGAGCGCCAGTGGGATCACTCTCAAGTCTTCTCGAACCAGAATGATGTCGGCCGCACCGATCGCCACATCGGTGCCGCGCCCGATGGCCATGCCCAGATCGGCGCACGCCAGCGCCGGCCCGTCATTGATCCCGTCGCCGACCATCGCGACGACACGGCCGTGCTCGCGCAACTGTTCTATGACGTCGACCTTGCCCTCAGGAAGGACGTCGGCGATCACCTCGTCGATGCCGACGCGAGCGGCGACCGCAGCAGCCGACGCGGGGTTGTCACCGGTCAGCAGCACCGTCCGGAGTCCCCGCGCATGAAGCGCGGCAACTGCATCGGACGCGGAGTCCTTGACCTTGTCGGACACTGCGATGACGCCGCAGGCCTCACCGTCGATTTCGACGAAAACCACTGTGCCACCGAGCGATTCAGCCCGTCGCCGGGCGGTGGTCAATGGCGCGGAGTTGCATGACGGCGCGATCCACGACGGTTTTCCGACACGAACCTTTCGGCCCGCCACCGTGCCTGTCACACCGCGGCCGGGGACCGCCACGAAATCGTCCACCTCCCGGCCGTGGCCTGCCGCTGCGGCAATAGCCAGCCCGACCGTATGCTCAGATGCCGACTCCACGGCCGAGGCGAATGCGAGCACGTCATCGCCGTCCCAGCCCCCCGCGGCGACCACAACACTGACCGTCAAGCGACCCGTCGTCAGCGTTCCTGTCTTGTCGAACACGACCGTGTCGACGGCGCGGATGGCCTCCAAGGACCGGTATCCCTTGAGGAAGATGCCGAGCTGAGCACCCCGGCCCGACGCGACCATCATGGCGGTCGGCGTGGCCAAACCCAGCGCACAGGGACAGGCGATGACGAGGACTGCCAGCGCCGCAGAGAACGCGTGGTCCCCACCGCCGCCCGCGATGAGCCAGCCGACCGCCGTCAACGCGGCGACGGCGAACACACAGGGAACAAACACCGACGCGATACGGTCGGCCAATCGCTGTGCGTCGGCCTTCTGTGCCTGTGCCTCCTCCACGAGACGGACCATTCCGGCGAACTGCGTGTCGGCTCCGACGGCCGCCGCCTCCACGAGGAGCCTGCCGTCCAGAACCACGGTGCCTCCGACCACCTTGCTTCCGGCGCCAGCTCGTTCGGGCTTGGCCTCGCCGGTCATCGCGCTCATGTCGATGGCCGCGGATCCCTCGAGTACCAAACCGTCCGCGGCGATCGTCTGGCCGGGCCGCACCACGAACCGCTGCTGTTCGGCCAGTTCGTCGGCGGGGATGACCATCTCGGAGCCGTCGGACAACACGATCGCAACGTCCTTGGCGCTCAGGGCCGCCAGCGCGCGCAGCGCTCCACCCGCCTTCGACTTGGCCCGGGCCTCGAAGTACCGGCCGGCCAGCACGAAGACCGTGACGCCGGCGGCGACCTCGAAGTAGATTGCGTCACTGCCCACGATGGCCTGCCATATGCCGCTGCCACCGACGGAACGGTCGCTGCCGAAGATGGTGTACATCGACCAGATCGAGGCGGCGGTGATGCCAACCGAGATCAGCGTCTCCATGGAGGCGCCGCGGTGGCGGGCCTGCCGCAAAGCGACTCGGTGGAACGGCCAGGCCGCCCAGGTCACGACCGGGATCGCCAGCGCCGTCAGCAGCCACGCCCAGCCGGTGAAACGCGTGCTGGGCACCACCGCGAACATCACCGACAAGTCGGCCAGCGGAACGAAAAGCACCGCGGCAACGGCCAACCGGATCAGCAGATACCGGGCGTGATCAGCATCGGGGTCGTCATCGCGGTCCGTGGTCGTCTGTCGCGGCTCGGCCGAGTAACCGGCACTCTTCACGGCATCGCAGAGGTCCACCGTGGATGTGCCCTTGCCTGCGGTCACCGTGGCCACCCGGGTGGCGAAGTTCACCGACGCTCTGACATCGGGCAGCTTGTTCAGCGCGGCCTCGACCCGGCTCGCGCAGGCGGCGCACGACATGCCGCCCACATCCAGTTGCACGCGCTGGGCGCCAGCCAATGGGTCAACGGTAACAGTTGCTGACGTCGACACCGTGGTCCTTACCTCCTGCGTGCGCACATAGCCCACTGATACAGAGTCGTCAGGACGCAACGATGAGTTCCCGATGCACATGGCTTACGCTCTACAGCCGTGGCGACACGTGGCGACGATGACCAAGTTACCCACCTCGCCAAGTGCGCCGGCAAGGGAGACCAAGCGGCGCTCACCCAGTTCATCGCCGCGACCCAGCGCGACGTGTGGCGGACGGTCGCCTACCTCGCCGACCCTGCGAGCGCTGACGACCTGACCCAGGAGACGTTTCTCCGCGCGATCAAATCGCTGCCCCGGTTCAGTGGTCGGTCGACGGCGAAGACGTGGCTGTTGTCCATTGCCCGTCGCGTGGTCGTCGATCAGATCCGATACAACACCAGCCGCCCGCGACCGGCGCACGTCGTCGACCTCGACGATGTGATCGGTAGGACCGGGCACGCCCGCCGGATCGAGAACATGGTCGAGATTCGCATCCTCCTCGACGGACTCGATCCCGAGCGCCGCGAAGCGCTCGTTCTCACGCAGGTCCTAGGGCTTAGCTATGCCGAGGCAGCCGAGGTCTGCGGGTGCCCCATCGGCACTATTCGCTCACGCGTGGCGCGGGCCCGCGACGATCTCTTACGGGCTGCCAACGAGGAAGACAGCGTCGGATGACGTGGCGCATTCTTGGTCGAAGCCAACGAAACAGCTGAGCATCTGATCGCGTTCGACGTCGGGCCGGTCACTACCTACCCGAGTCGGCATCATCGACTCCTGACGACTGTGTCCTTGACAAGTGCAGAGAATAGGGCGTCACCCAGGCCAGCACCGCCGGCAGCGGATCATCGGCCAGCCGGTAGATGCGCCGCTTGCCGTCGACCTGTACGTCGACGGTGCCTGCGTCCCGCAAGACGCCAAGGTGCTTGGACACCAACGGTTGCGGGATGCGCAGCCGTTCAACGAGAGTCCCGACGTCTGCGGCGCCCTCACGCAAGGTGTCCAGGATGCGTCGCCTCGTCGGATCGGCGATCACCGCGAATGCGTCCACGCTTTCATATCACCACTCGATCATATAACTGTCAAGGAATATCTCTTCCGGGTAGCGTCAGCCGCATGGCTGACTCCGATGTCCAAGCGGTCCGCGAGCTTCTCCGCGACTCCTTCACCCGGCTGATCGAGCACGTCGACGACCTCACCGACGGCCTGACCGACGAGGTCTCGCTTTTCCGCCCGAACCAGGAGGCGAACAGCATCGCGTGGCTGATCTGGCACAGTGCGCGCGTCCAGGACCTCCAGCTCTGCGACATCGCAGGCATCGAGCAGGTCTGGACCCGCGACCGCTGGGACGACCGGTTCGCCCTCGACCTGGCGGGCAACGACCACGGCTACGGACACACACCCGACGACGTCGCCAAGGTTAGGGCACCGGCCGACCTGCTGGCCGGCTACTACCACGCCGTGCACAAGGTGACGCTGGAATACATCGCGTCGGTGACCGCCGGCGAGTTGAGCCGCGTCGTCGATACCAACTGGACACCGCCGGTGACCGCCAGCGCGCGACTGGTCAGCATCATCGACGACTGCGCGCAGCACCTCGGTCAGGCCGCATACGTCCGCGGCATCGCGCGCTGACGTGGGTGACATCGCCGGCCGCAGAACGCTTCTGCTGTGGCCCGCGATCGCTCTGACGGGGATGGTGGTGCTCGGGTTGGCGGTCGGCAAGGGCTCGACTCCGTTGGACGATTGGTTTCAGCGGTTTCGCCACACCCCCGCGCGGCTGCTTCTGTTCTTCACCGACCCGTGGGTGCTGGTGGTCATCGTGTTGTTCGGCATCGCCGTCGCCCTCTTTCTGCGCCGGCGGCGATTGGCGGTGGCGATGCTGGTGTCGCCTTTGGTCGCGATCGTGCTCGCGCGACTGCTCAAGCAGTTGTTCGGGCGTGAGAACGACGGAGCCTTCGCCTACCCCAGCGGACACACCACCGCGGCCGTCGTCGTGATGGGCATGATCGTGCTGGTGGCGGGCACGGCTATCTGGGCGGTGGTCGCCGCAGGGACATTCACAGTGCTCGCGATGATCGGGCAGGGCGTGACCTACCACTACTTCACCGACACCATCGGCGCTGTCCTCCTCGGCACGGCGGTGGTCAGCGCCGCGGCGCTCGTCGTCGAACTTGACAGGCGTCAACCCCGGTGCGACGCAGATCACACCGCTGGCTAGCATGGGCCTATGACCGCGACGCCAGAAGTTGACTCGCCCTCGTCCGCGAGCACCATCCTCAACCCCGCGACCGGTGCCGTCGCCGGACAGGTGCGCTGGACCGACCCCGGCGACGTGCCGCGGATCGCCGCCGGGCTGCGCGAGGCGCAGAGGGAATGGGAGGCACGCGGCGCCAAGGGCCGCGCCAAAGTGCTTGCCCGCTACGCCGTTTGGCTCGGCGAGCACCGCGACGAGATCGAGTCGCTGTTGATCAAGGAGACCGGCAAGTCGGCGGTCGACGCGGCACAGGAAGTGCCGCTGCTGATCATGATCCTGTCGTACTACATCAAGACGATGGAGGAGGCGCTTGCGCCCGAGACCCGCCCCGCCCCGCTGCCGTTCCTGGCCATCAAGAAGATCACCGTGCACTACCGTCCGCGCGCGGTCGTCGGCATTATCGCGCCGTGGAACTACCCGGTGGCCAACGCCTTGATGGACGCCATCGGCGCGCTGGCTGCCGGTTGTTCGGTGCTGCTGAAGCCGTCCGAGCGCACGCCGCTGACCGCGGAGGTGCTGCTGCGCGGCTGGCTCGACTCGGGCGCACCCGAGGTGCTGGCGCTGGCGCAGGGCGCCCGCGAGGTGGCCGAGACCGTTATCGACAACTCCGATTTCATCCAGTTCACCGGTTCCAGCGCGACCGGCGCCAAGGTGATGGAGCGCGCCGCCCGCCGGCTCAGCCCGGTAAGCCTGGAGCTCGGCGGCAAGGACCCGATGATCGTGCTGGAGGACGCCGACATCGACCTGGCCGCGCATGCCGCGGTGTGGGGCGCGATGTTCAACGCAGGCCAGACGTGTGTATCGGTCGAGCGCGTCTATGTCCTCGACTCCGCTTACGACGAGTTCGTCGACGCGGTGGTGCGCGACGTCAAGGCCCTCAAGGTCGGCGCGGGCCAGGGTTACGACTTCGGTTCGCTGATCAACGACGAGCAGGTGGCCGTGACCGAACGGCATGTCCGCGATGCGGTGGCCGCAGGTGCCAAGGCGCTGACCGGCGGTGAGCGCACGGCCGCCGAGGGCAGCTTCTACCCGCCGACCGTGCTCGTCGACGTCGACCACTCGATGGCATGCATGACCGAGGAGACCTTCGGCCCGACCCTGCCGATCATGAAGGTGTCGTCGGTGGAAGAGGCCGTCCGGCTCGCCAACGACAGTCCGTACGGCCTGTCGGCGTCGGTGTTCTCCAAGGACGTCGAGCGTGCGAACGACGTTGCGGTGCAATTGGATTGCGGAGCGGTCAACATCAACGACGTGATCAGCAACCTGATGTGCACCACCGCCCCGATGGGCGGCTGGAAGACGTCAGGGATGGGTGTGCGGTTCGGCGGTTCGGAGGGCTTGCGTAAGTACTGTCGGCAGGAGGCCGTCGTCGCGCCGCGCACCAATGTCGGCGCGGGCGGCAACTACTACAACAACTCGCACAAAGCGATGACGCGGATGAACAAGCTGATGACCCGGCTGGCGCTGCTACGCCCGCGTCGCACCGCCAGGTAGCGGCGCAGAGGAGGACGGCGTGCGGTTTGTGGCGGCGCTGTTGTTCTGGCTCGTCACAACGGTCCTGCTCGCGGTGGCGGTCCCCACGATGTGGGCACAGCGACACGTGGTCAGCGAGGACGGCTATGCCGCGCTGGCAGCCGCCGCGGCGAAGGATCCGAAGCTGCAGAGCGCGATGGCATCGGAGTTGACGACGCAGATCCGGGCGTTGGCCGGCGAGAACGGATACGACCTCAACACCGATCTCGTTCGCGGCGTCGCTGCCGGCTATACCGCCAACCAGGGGTTTTCGGGTCAGTTCGCGCAGGCCAACCGCATCGCGCACCGCTGGATCTTCACCGATTCGGTTCGCCCCGACGACGGCTCAGGTGATCGTTGGCTGGTCGATATCGCCCCGATGCTCAACGACTCATCGCTCAAACAGACGCTCGGCAATCTCAACCTCGAAGTTCCGCAGACGCTGATGGTGCCCATCACGGTGCCCGAGTCCTCGGCGTTGCGGCCCGGCCAGCTGCGGCCGTTGTCGACGTGGGGTCCGTGGGTCAGTGTCGGTTCGACGATACTCACCGGCGCTTTCGCCCTACTGACACTGGCGACGGCCCGATCGCGGGGTAAAGCAATTGCAGCGCTTGGTGTTTCGGCGCTGCTCGTTGGCGCGGCGGGCTGGGCCGGGTTGGAGGTGGGCCGCCGCTACATCAACGATGCGCTGAACCGCACCGCTGGTGACATCCGGCAGGTCGCCGACGTCATGGTCAGCCACGCCGAGTTCAGCCTGCACCAGTGGCTGAACCTGACGCTGGCCGCGGGCGGCGTGCTGGTGGTGTTCGGCATCATCGTCTCGATGATCGGTGGCCTGCACAGGAGCGTTGGGTCGAGGCGGTGAGTATTCGTCCACGGATCTGCAGCGAATCGCCTCCGCCATCACGAATTAGTGCCCAGCGCGGTCCTTGGGGGCCTTGGCCCCCAGACCGCCGGGGTGCAGCATGGGTTTATGTGCGATGGGGGCGGCTCGCCCACCGAGGTCGCGGCGACCCTCCCGAGGCCGGCGGAGGGAACGGCGGTGGACCCCATCGCCCTGGAACCGGTCGACGAGGTCGTCATCACGACGCTCGTGGACAACAGCTACGACGCACTGATGGGCGACACCGGCCCGGCCCACCGTGCGCCGTTGCCCGGGGTCGCCAGTGTCCGGGCACCGGAATTCGAGGAGGGCCGCACGTTTCCCGGGCTGATCGCCGAGCACGGCTTCTCCGCGCTGGTGACCACCCGCCGCGGTGCGACTGCGCACACCGTGCTGTTTGACACCGGGTTGTCACCAGAGGGGATGGCGATCAACTTCGAGCGGCTCGACCTTGACGCGGCCGCGATCGAGGTCGTGGTGCTCAGCCACGGCCACCTCGATCACGATGGCGGCTTCCCCGGGCTGGTCCGGTTGCGGGGCCGCAGCGGGCTGCCGCTCACCGTGCACCCGCTGGTCTGGAGCCGGCGCCGCCTCGCCCTGCCCGATCACCCGCCCTGGGAGCTGCCGACGCTGAGCCGTTCCGCGCTGGAAGCAGAGGGCCTCGAGGTGATCGAGCGGCGGCAGCCCTCGCTGCTGCTGGACGGCTCGATACTCATCACCGGAGAGGTCGACCGCACCACAGAGTTCGAGCGCGGCCTGCCACACCACGAGGCCTGGCGCGACGGGCGGTGGGAGCCCGACCCGCTGATCCTCGACGAGCAGGCGCTGGTGGTCCACGTCCGCGGACGGGGACTGGTCGTGCTCACCGGCTGTGGGCACGCCGGCGCCGTGAACATCGCCCGGCACGCGATGAGGCTGACAGGTGTGGACCGGCTGCACGCTCTGCTCGGCGGATTCCACCTCACCGGACCGGCCTTCGAGCCCGTCATCGAACCCACCGTGGCCGCGTTCGTCGACATGGCACCCGATGTGCTGGTGCCGGCGCACTGCACGGGCTGGAAGGCCCAGCACCGGCTTGCCGCGGCGCTGCCCCATGCATTCGTGCCGAACGCGGTCGGCACGTCCTTCACCCTGGCCGGATCCGGACTCTAGGTGCGGCGGCCTCTAGGGTTCGATGACGTGTGACGGGTCGGGCCGCCGCTCGGGCGGGGCCTGGCTGTAGTCACCCCACGGACCGTCGCGGCGCTCGACCGCAGCGCGCACGCCCTGGGTGCCCGCGGTGTCGATGAAGTCGAGCGCATCGGGGGTGTTGCGCATCAGCCCGTCAAGAATTCCGCCCAGAGTCTGGGTCGACGCCAGCCCCATGTTCTCGTAGGCCTGGTTGACGATCAGCTTCTGAGCCTGCAACTGGGACAACGGAATTCGGCCGAGCATAGCGGCCACCTCCGCTACCCGCGCCTGGAGGCGCTCGAACGGGACCGACTCGTTGATCAGCTCGACCTCGGCGGCTTCCTTCCCGGTCAACGGTTCTCCGGTCAGCGAGTGCCACTTCACCTTGGCGAAACTGAGTCGGTACAGCCACATGCCGGACAGGTAGGCGCCCCACATCCTTGCGTACGGCGTGCCGATCACCGCGTCGTCGCTGGCGATGACGATGTCGGCGCACAGCGCGTAATCGCTTGCGCCGCCGACGCACCAGCCGTGCACCTGGGCGATGACGGGTTTCGACGCCCGCCAGATCGCCATGAACTTCTGCGTGGGACCCGTCTCGCGAGCGCTGACCAACGCGAAGTCCTTGCCGGGATCCCAACGGCCGTCGGTCGTCATCGCCTCGCCCCAGTGCTCGAAGCCACCGCCGAAGTCGTAGCCGGCGCAGAACGCGCGCCCAGCGCCTCGCAGCACGATGACCTTGACCGCCGGATCGCGCTCGGCCAGCCCGATGGCCGCCTCGATCTCGTCGGGCATCGGCGGAACGATGGTGTTGAGCGCTTCGGGGCGGTTCAGGGTGATGGTTGCGACGGGCGGGTCCGCCTTGTACAGCAGGGTTTTGAGCTGTTCGGTGAAACACGAGTGAATGTGAGTGTATGTTAGCGAATGTATGTTTGAATTGGTGTTGTGAAGCTTGCGCAGTGGGCGCGGTCGGTGGGTGTGCACCCGCAGACGGCGTACACGTGGGTGCGTGAGGATCGGATGCCGGTGCCGTTTCGCCGGTTGGCGTCGGGCACGATCCTGGTCGATGTGGTCCCGCGGGACGACGAGCAGCGGGTGGTGCTGTATGCGCGGGTCTCGTCCCACGATCAGCGATCGGATTTGGAGCGGCAGGTCGCGCGGTTGACGCAGTGGGCCACCGGCAACGGGCACGAGGTGGCGCAGGTGGTCACCGAGGTCGGGTCCGGTTTGAACGGGAAACGCCCCAAGCTTCACCGCGTTTTGTCGGACCCGTCTGCCACGGTGATTGTTGTGGAGCATCGGGATCGGCTGGCCCGTTTCGGGGTGGAACACCTGCAGGCGGCGCTGGCTGCGCAGGGCCGCCGCATCGTGGTGGCCGATTCGGGTGAGACCACCGATGATCTGGTGCGCGACATGATCGAGGTGTTGACGAGTATGTGCGCGCGGCTGTACGGCCGCCGTGGTGCGCGGAACAGGGCGATGCGCGCGGTCACTGCCACCAAGGGACCTGATCCGGTCGAGGCGATGGGATAGAGCTGGTGGCGCGGTTCGAGATTCCCGAGGGCTGGACCGCCCAGGGGTATCAGTTCGCTTTGGACCCGACACCGGCGCAGGCGGAGGCGTTGCTGTCGCACGCCGGCGCTGCCCGGTTCGCCTACAACACGATGCTCGCGGCGGTGAAGGCCAACCTCGGCCAACGCGCCGCTGAGCGCTCCTACGGGATCGACGAGGGCCATCTGACCCCGGCCATGGGTTGGTCGTTTCAGTCGCTGCGCAACGACTTCAACCGGCGCAAACACAGTGTCGCGGTCCGCGGCGACGGTGTGCCGTGGTGGCCGGAGAACTCCAAAGAGGTGTACGCCAACGGCTGCCGCAACCTCTCGCAGGCATTGTCGAATTGGGACGCGTCGCGGAACGGCACGCGTAATGGGCCTCGCATGGGGTTCCCCAGGTTCAAGTCGAAACACGGGGCAGCCAAGAAGTTCTCCTTCACCACTGGCGCTGTGCGGGTCGAACCGGACCGCAAGCACGTCACCCTGCCCCGGCTCGGCGCGATCAAGACCCACGAGAACACCCGCAAGCTGGCTCGCCGAATCGAGGCGGGCACCGCCCGGATTCTGAAGGCGACGGTCCGGTTCGAGCGGGGACGCTGGTTGGTGTCGTTGGGCTGCCTCGTGGCGCGCGAGTCCGGCCGGCCGGCGCATGTGAAACCCGGCGTTGGCGTCGTGGGGATCGACGCCGGGGTGAAGGACCTAATTGTGGTCGCCGACCCCGACGGCATCGAGTTGGAACGCTTTCGGGCGCCGCGCGAGCTGAAGCAGGCGCAGCGGAAACTGCGGGCGTTGCACCGCAAGGCCGCCCGCCAGGTCGGCCCGTGGGACGAGACGACCACGCGTAAACAGGAGCCGTCGCAGGGCTGGGCGCGCACCCGGCGCGAGATCCGCCGCGCCCACGCCCGGGTGGCCAACCTGCGGGCTGACCGGCTGCACAAACTCACCACCGGGCTCAGCCAGACCCACGCCGTGATCGGCGGCGAAACGTTGGCCATCAAGAACATGATGGCCTGCGGCGGTTCGCGTAAACGCGGCCTCAACCGCTCGCTAGCCGACGCCGGCCTGGGCGAGTTGTTCCGCCAACTCGACTACAAGAGCCGCTGGTACCGCTCACGACTCGTCAAGGCCGACCGATGGTTTCCCAGCTCCAAATTGTGCTCCGGCTGCGGTGTGGTGAAAGCCAAGCTGCACCTGTCGGAACGAACCTACGAATGCGACGGCTGCGGTCTCACGATCGACCGGGATCTCAACGCAGCGGTCAACCTGGCGCGCTACGCGCAACATGAAACGGACCCGAGTACCGGGGTCGTCACGGGTGGAGCCGACCGTAAGCCGTCACCGCACGGTGACGCCGGTGGCAGTGAAACCCGAACCCGAGCCGACGTAGGCGACAACGCCGATGACGGTGGGAGTGCCTCCTCCAAAGAGGAGGCTGCCTGAAATGCCCAGTCATACAAACACTCACATTTCAGGTAACGGTCTCGAATTGGGGCGTCGTCGGCATAACTGAAGTATTGCCGTCAGCGCACGCTCGCGGCGATGGCTTCGGTGATCGGCGTTACCTCTATCGGTTGCGGCCCGTCAGCGACCCCACGCTGTATATCTTCTGGCCGATCTTCAGATAGTCCGTCCGCAGGAATGCGTACAACGCTGCTACGAACACGACGGCGATGAAGGTGGCAAGTGCTGTGCCCCAGCCGCGGTGCAGGACGGAGATCGCCACGAGCACGGCGGCGAGGCAGAAACCCGACCAGTAGATGCGACGTTCGTTCGCTACATCTTTCGCGATGAACAGCGCTACCGTCGTGCCCACCAGAACCACAAAGGCCACGACGAGCACCGGTGTCGACCAAGCCGGCACGGCGTCAGTTGTCGAACTGGCTACCAACCTCACCTCCCACCCACTTGCCGCCCTGAGATGCCAACGCAGAGGCGATCACCACCGCGACGAACGTACCGCCAGGGCCGAACACCGACCCGGCCAAGGCGGCGGTGGCGATCCCGGCCCCGGTACCGGCTCCCGTGCTGCCGACGAACTCACCGATGCGCTTCCCGGGCGGCGCGCCCTGATTGAGGTCGTAACCGAGGTCGAACACGTCGATCGCCATACCGGCGGCACCGAGCTTCTTGGCCACGGAGCCAAGGATCCCCGCATCGGCAGTGGTGAGCTCGGAGGGTAGCCAGTGCCTGCCGTGCGGCAGTCCCCGCTCGACCCCGTCGGCACCCGCTCCGGCAGTTCCGATCAGTTGACCGTTGTCCTCGAGTATCTGATTCCACGGGATGCCGCGTGCGACATCTTCGACCACGGCCGTCGCGCCGTCGCGCGACATACCGGCGTTGACCAGGCGGTCCGTTGCCCGCTGTAATGCCAGCTGCCGAGCCTCCGCCTCGGCCCAGTCCAGCATCGCCGTGGCCCTGTTGGGATCCATCGGTGCCGCTACGTTTCCGAAACCGCTCTCCAGCATCGACTGGGCTTCCAGCCGATCCCTCGCTTGCTGGCGTGCATCGCGACCGAGTATGGGATCGACCGGGAGCGGACCGACGAACCTCGACATGTTGTAGTCGCCCAGCCGCTCGCCCGCGTAGCGCACCGCCTCGGGATTGGCGTTGGGATCCATGATCGTCGCGAAGTCCTGCAGCCTGCGCCACGCGGCCTGCTTCTCCGGGGTCCATGGCCCGGCGGAATTTACCAGCGCCTCGTCGGCCGCACGGCCGTCGGCCCCGTACCTGTCCGCGTCGACGCGCGCCTGATCCTGGACCGTTCGCGTGTCGTCCGACACCGCACCGTTGATCGGGTCGGAGGCATAGCCTTCGGCGGCCATCTCGATGCGGGACTCGCGCAGTTGATTGCCGTATGCGTCGCGGACCCCGTTCATTTCGCCGAGACGTTGCTTGACCGCGTCGATCGCGGCCGTTTTCAGCTCTGACCAATCCAGGGCGACGCCGTCGGCCTGGGCCTGCGCGATCTCGGCGGCGATCAGGTTGTCGATCTGAACAAGCCGGCCGTTGAGAGCGCCAATCGAAATGTGTCCGCTGCGTTGGGCTTCGGCGAGCGTTGCCGCAATGTTCTGCAGGTCGACGCCTACCCTTGTCAGCTCCTCCTTGTTGAGCCGCATCACCTGGGTGGCCCGTTGCACCTCCAGGGAGTCGTTGATCGGATGTGCGGGGTCGTCGCGGTCCCATGCCACTTGGAACCGCTTCTGGGCCGCGGCGAACTCGTCGGAGGTCTGCGTCATCGAGACCCCGGCGTTGTAGAACGACTGGGCGAGTTCGCTGATCCCCCCGGGCGCGCCGGCCTGGATGGTGTCGTTGATCTGCCAGGGGTCACCCCCGGCCGCGCCGATCAGTTCGGGGACGCTCAGATAGACCAACTGGGGATAGTCAGCCATCCCACACGTCGTCGACCGCGGTGCTGTTGCGCGCTTCGGTCGTCTCGAACAGCGTCGCCGAATACTGCGCCTTGTCACCCACGTCGGTGAGCGTGACATGGTTTCCGCGCATGACCCTCACATGGGACGCGTGTCCAGCCGTCAGCTTGCTGTGAAAGGTATGGGCCTCGTCGAAGTCGCCGAACATCCCCGCAGGGATAGAGGCTTGGCCCAACGCATCGGCACCGCTCAGCACCGTTTCACCGGCGCTTCGCGCGACATTCGCACCGGATTTGAGAACCTCCGGTTCCACCCACATACTCACTCCAGGAATTAGCCGGCAGCCGTTTGCTGCAAGCCTACCGTGGCCCGCGATGTGCTCGATGCACCAACCTTCCGGTTACCGGTTGACCGGACCACGCGCCAGTGTTCGGTGCAGGAACTCGAAGATCAGGGCGGACCGAAACGCGGTCTGTGCGTTGTCGGCCGCGCCGGCGTGCCCGCCCTCGATGTTCTCGTAGTAGCGGACATCGTGGCCGGCGGCCTCCAGCGCGGCGGTCATCTTGCGGGCATGCCCGGGATGTACCCGGTCATCGCGAGTGGACGTGGTGATCAGAACGGGTGGATAGGCCCGCTCCGCCGAGATGTTCTGATACGGCGAGTACTTCGCGATGAACTCCCAGTCGTCCGGGTCGTCGGGATCGCCGTACTCGGCCACCCACGACGCGCCGGCCAACAGCAGGTGGAAGCGCTGCATGTCGAGCAGCGGCACGCTGCACACCAGCGCACCGAAGAGCTCCGGGTACTGGGTCAACATGATCCCCATCAGCAGGCCACCGTTGCTGCCACCCTGCGCCCCCAGACGCTGCACGCTGGTGATGCCGCGCCGCACCAAATCCTCTGCGACCGCGGCGAAGTCCTCGGCGACCAGATGCCGGCCCTCCCGCATCGCCTGTGTGTGCCAACCCGGGCCGTACTCGCCGCCGCCGCGGATGTTGGCCAGTACGTAGGTTCCGCCGCGGGACAACCAGAGCCGGCCCAGCACACCGTCATAGCCCGGTGTCCGCGACACCTCGAACCCGCCGTAGCCACCCAGCAGCGTGGGAGCGGGCCCGCTGGAGTCGCGGTGCCCAACCACGAAGTACGGAATCGCGGTGCCGTCCTTCGATGTGGCGAAATGCTGTGTGACCGTGATGTCTTCGGCGTCGAAGAACGACGGCGCCGACTTGATCTCGGTCGAGCGGTCCCGTCGGCGGTGCCGTGCAGGAGCCGCGACGGCGTGTTGAATCCGCTGAAGTCCAGGAAGATTTCGTCGCCCAAGTCGTCCGTGTCCACGATGATGCTGTTGGTGTTGGCGGGGATGCCCGGAACCGCCACGGCCGTCCACGTCTGCGGTGTCACCACCTCGACGCGGCTGGCGACATCGGCAAGAGTGACGACAATCAGCTTGTCCCGCGTCCACGCGTAGTGGTGCAGGCTGGTGTGCTCGTCGGGTTCGAAGACCACCTGCAGATCGGCTGTGCCTGCGAGGAATTTGTCGTAGTCCGCGGCCAGCAGTGAACCGGCGGAGAAACTTTCGGTGCCGACGTCCCAATCGGTACGCAGCTCGATGAGCAGCCAGTCGCGGTGGACCGACACGGTGGCGTCGGTGGGCGTGTCGATGCGGACGAACTCGCCGTCGCGCAGTTCGTAGACCTCGTCGTTGAAGAAGTCGATGGCCCGGCGCAGCATCGTCCGCTCGAATCCGGGCGTGCGGTCCACCGACGCTGCGACGATCACGTCGGTGCTCGCCCCGCTGAACAAGGTCTCGGCGTCCGCGATCGGCGTTGCCGCGCCGCCACCGTTTGACCATCCGGGGATATCCGGAGTCGGTCAGCGAATCCGCGCCGAAGTCGGTGCCGACCAGCACGGTGTTCGTCGTCCTGCCAGGAGATCTGGGTCTTGGCCTCCGGCAGCTCGAACCCGTCGGTGACGAATTCTCGTGTCGCCATGTCGAACTCACGCACGATCGCGGCATCCGAGCCGCCGCGCGACAGGCTGATCAGCGCCAGGGTGTGGTCGGGTTCGATGACGTCGGCGCCGGCCCACACCCACTTCTCGATCGTCGGTTCGGCCCAGCTCATCGAGGTCGATGACGACCTCCCAGTCCGGTGCGTCGGTGCGGTAGCTGTCGAGTGTCGTGCGGCGCCACAGCCCGCGTCGGGTTCGCCGCGTCGCGCCAGAAGTTGTACAGGTAGTCGCCGCGGCGGCGGACGTACGGGATCCGGGTATCGGTGTCGAGCACCTCGAGTGCCTCGGCGCGCATCTGCTCGAACCGTTCGCCGGAGAACTCGGCGATCGTCGGTTCGTTGTGCCGGCGCACCCAGTCCAGCGCGTCGTCGCCGGTGATGTCCTCGAGCCAGAGGTAGGGGTCGTCACTCACGGGGACCATTCTGGCGGTCGGGCGTAATGTGAGCTGTGTTACACCGTTCCGCTTCGAAATCCAAGGGAGTCACTGATGACTGTTTACGCCCGCCCCGGCGCCGCGGACGCGTTGATGTCCTACGAGTCCCGCTACGGCAACTTCATCGGTGGTGAGTGGGTTCCGCCCACCGGCGGTGACTATTTCGAGAACCCGACGCCGGTGACCGGCCAGACGTTCTGCGAGATCCCGCGCTCGACCGAAGCCGACATCGACAAGGCACTCGACGCCGCCCATGGCGCGGCCACCGCGTGGGGCAAGACCGCCTCGGCCGAACGCGCCGTGATCCTCAACAAGATCGCCGACCGCATCGAAGCCAACCTCGAGTCACTGGCGCTGGCCGAGGCGTGGGACAACGGCAAACCCATCCGCGAAACCCTCAACGCCGACCTGCCGCTGGCCGTCGACCACTTCCGGTACTTCGCGGGCGCGATCCGCGCCCAGGAGGGCTCGCTGTCCCAGATCGACGACGACACGGTCGCCTACCACTTCCACGAGCCGCTCGGCGTGGTCGGCCAGATCATTCCGTGGAACTTCCCGATCCTGATGGCCACCTGGAAGCTGGCACCGGCGCTGGCCGCGGGCAACGCCGTCGTGCTCAAACCCGCCGAGCAGACCCCGGCGTCGATCCTGTACCTGATGTCGCTGATCGGCGACCTGCTGCCGGCCGGCGTGCTGAACGTGGTCAACGGGTTCGGGTTCGAGGCGGGCAAGCCGCTGGCCTCCAGCAACCGGATCGCCAAGATCGCCTTCACCGGCGAGACCACCACCGGCCGGCTGATCATGCAGTACGCGTCGCAGAACCTGATCCCGGTCACCCTCGAACTCGGCGGGAAGAGCCCGAACATCTTCTTCTCCGACGTGATGGCCGCGGGCGACGACTTCCAGGACAAGGCGCTGGAGGGGTTCACGATGTTCGCCCTCAACCAGGGCGAGGTCTGCACCTGCCCGTCGCGCAGCCTGATCCAGTCCGACATCTACGACGAGTTCCTCGAGCTGGCCGCGATCCGCACCAAGGCGGTGCGCCAGGGCGACCCGCTGGACACCGAGACGATGATCGGCTCGCAGGCCTCCAACGACCAGCTGGAAAAGATCTTGTCCTACATCGAGATCGGCAAGGATGAGGGCGCCCACGTGGTCACCGGCGGCGAGCGTGCCGAACTCGGCGGTGACCTCAACGGCGGGTACTACGTGCAGCCGACGATCTTCGCCGGCAACAACAAGATGCGGATCTTCCAGGAGGAGATCTTCGGCCCCGTCGTCGCGGTCACGTCGTTCAAGGACTACGACGACGCCATCGGCATCGCCAACGACACCCTCTACGGCCTCGGCGCCGGGGTGTGGAGCCGCGACGGCAACACCGCCTACCGGGCCGGGCGCGACATCAAGGCCGGCCGGGTCTGGACGAACTGCTACCACGCCTACCCGGCGCACGCGGCGTTCGGCGGCTACAAGCAGTCCGGCATCGGCCGCGAGAACCACAAGATGATGCTCGACCACTACCAGCAGACCAAGAACCTGCTGGTCTGCTACTGCAACCAGGCCCAGGGCTTCTTCTAATGGTGGAAGAGCCTGCCCGGGCGTTGATCACCGCGGCGGCCGCCGACCTGCTGACCGGCTGCAGGATCGGCACGGAGCGTTGATGTTTCACCAGTCCGGCGGCTGCTGTGACGGGTCTTCGCCGATGTGCTACCCCGACGGCGACTTCATCGTCGGTGACCGCGACGTCCTGCTGGGCGTGCTCGACGTCGGAGACGCCGGCGTGCCGATCTGGATCTCCGGCCCGCAGTTCGAAACGTGGAAGCACACCCAACTGGTGATCGACGTGGTGCCCGGTCGTGGCGGCGGGTTCAGCCTCGAGGCCCCCGAGGGGGTGCGGTTCCTGTCCCGTGGCCGGGCGTTCACCGACGCCGAGAATCGGTCGCTGGCCGACTGTCCGCCCGTGACGGGTGCCGACTACGAGCGGGGGGTGCGCCCACCGCCTGCGGGGACCCACATCGTGGCCGAGGCCGTGGACGCGTGCCCAATACCTGGTGGCGCGCCGCGCGGGTAAAGCCGTTTCGGAGGCGCGCCGCGTTATCGTCGAAAGCGTGATACCCGTACCGCGCGCGTGGTTGCTGGCCAGCGCGATGCTGGTCGGAACGGTGGTCGGGCTGCTCGGCGGAATCGCGGCGACGATGCTCGTGAGCGCGACTGTCCGGCCCGATGTGGTAATCGGACTCGTCGTCGGGGTGCCCAGCGTGATCGGAATGGTGATGATCCTGTTGTCGCGCCGACGATGGATGACGACCCTTGGTGCGTTCATCCTGGCGATGGCGCCGGGGTGGTTCGCAGCGCTCGCCGCAGTCCAGGTGGTGTACGGTGGCTGAGCAGACCTACCGGCGGAACTCACCGCCACCGCGCACCGCTCGGATGGCATCCCTCGCGCATCAAACCGGAGTCGAACGGCGATCGACGAAAACCCGCCCGACGAGCCGACGGCTCCCTTCACGCCGATGTTCACGGGCGCGCTGCCCGCGATCGCCGACGAGGTGCCATCCGAGCCACCGCCCGCCCCGGAGCAACAGAACGTTGTGCCGAGCGAGGATCAGCCCGTCAAGCGGTGGACAGTTCGTGCTCGTCGTGGCCGCCGTCTGGATCGTGGCGGCGGCCATCGGGCTGGGCCTGTACTTCTGGTGGTACCACTCGATCAACAAGACTCCGGCCGTCTTCATCGTGCTGATCTACCTGGTCATGTGCACCGTCGCGGCCATGCTCGCGTCGATGGTGCAAGGCAGGCCGTCGGTGTCGGCGCTGGCCATCGCGCTGATGTCGGCGCCGTTGGCATCGATGGTCGCCGCGGCCGTGCTGTACGGGGTCTACTTCTGCGAACACGCTAGCCGCTGTCTGGTGGGCGTCCTTCCCTATTAGGTTGGCGGGGTGACCCACTATGACGTCGTCGTTCTCGGAGCTGGTCCCGGCGGCTACGTCGCGGCGATTCGTGCCGCCCAACTCGGGCTGAACACCGCCGTCGTCGAACCCAAGTACTGGGGCGGGGTGTGCCTCAACGTCGGCTGCATTCCGTCTAAGGCGTTGCTGCGCAACGCCGAACTCGCACACATCTTCACCAAGGAAGCCAAGACGTTCGGCATCAGCGGCGAGGCGACCTTCGACTACGGGGTCGCCTTCGACCGCAGCCGCAAGGTCGCCGACGGCCGCGTCGCCGGCGTGCACTTCCTGATGAAGAAGAACAAGATCACCGAGATCGACGGCTACGGCAAGTTCACCGACGACCACACGCTGGAGGTCGACCTGAACGAGGGCGGCACCGAGAAGGTGACCTTCGACAACGTCATCATCGCCACCGGCAGCAGCACCCGGCTGGTGCCCGGCACCTCGCTGTCGGACAACGTCGTCACCTACGAAGAGCAGATCCTGTCGCGCGAGCTGCCCAAGTCGATCGTCATCGCCGGCGCCGGCGCGATCGGCATGGAGTTCGCCTACGTGATGAAGAACTACGGGGTCGACGTCACCATCGTCGAGTTCCTGCCGCGAGCGCTGCCCAACGAGGACGCCGAGGTCTCCAAGGAGATCGAGAAGCAGTTCAAGAAGCTCGGCGTCAAGATCCTCACCGGCACCAAGGTCGAGTCGATCTCCGACGACGGGGCCGACGGTTCCGTCGGGTCACGGTCAGCAAGGACGGCAAGTCCGAGGAGCTCAAGACCGACAAGGTGCTGCAGGCGATCGGCTTCGCGCCCAACGTCGAGGGCTACGGGCTGGACAAGACCGGCGTACAGATCACCGACCGCAAGGCCATCGGCATCGACGACTACATGCGCACCAACGTTCCGCACATCTACGCCATCGGTGACGTCACCGGGCTGCTGATGCTCGCCCACGTCGCCGAGGCGATGGGGGTCGTCGCAGCCGAAACCATCGGCGGTGCAGACACTTTGCCGCTCGGCGACTACCGGATGCTGCCGCGCGCGACGTTCTGCCAGCCGCAGGTGGCCAGCTTCGGCCTCACCGAGGAGCAGGCGCGCGACGAGGGCTATGACGTCAAGGTTGCCAAGTTTCCGTTCACCGCCAACGGCAAGGCGCACGGCGTCGGTGACCCGAGTGGATTCGTCAAGCTGATCGCCGACGCCAAGTACGGCGAGCTGATCGGCGGCCACCTCATCGGCCATGACGTATCGGAGCTGCTGCCCGAACTGACCCTGGCGCAGAAGTGGGACCTGACCGCCACCGAGCTGGCCCGCAACGTCCACACCCACCCGACGATGTCGGAAGCACTGCAGGAGTGCTTCCACGGGCTCGCCGGCCACATGATCAACTTTTGAGAGCCATCTGGGTCGCCGGGATCGGCGGATTGATCGTCGGCCACATGCTGTGGCTGGTCGGTATCTCGATCGCCATCGCGACGCGCACGGTCAGCAGCTGGGTGTTGGCCGTCGCGGCGGTGTCGTTTGTCGTGGGCGCGGTCGCGGCCTATTTCGGCTGGCGGTCCTACCGGCAGAAGTCGGAAGTACGGGCAGCGTTCCTGTGGATGTTGCCGGTCTCGCCAGTGTTGTTGTCGCTTATCGTGCTTGGCGTTACATATCTGTAGCGGACGGACTAAAATTTTCTGTCCAGGCACTTTCGGCGCCGGGAGGAACTATGTCCGATACGGTCAACGGTCCGTGGGAACAACAAGAGAACTCGGATTACGACGAGCAAAAGCCCGGTAGCGGCGACTCACACGAAGACGAGTTCGACGAGGAGTACGGCGAGCAACGGCCGGGCGGAGATCCGAATCGCCCGGACACTTCTGGATGGGACAGCCAATACGGAGGCCAGATCGATTACTGGGAGGAACTCGCCCGGCTGAACGCGATCGCCCGACCTTTCGACCCCGATGCCCCCGTCATCTCGGATGCGGCCACCCACAACCCGTTCGCCCGACCTTTCGACCCCGATGCCCCCGTCATCTCGGATGCGGCCACCCACAACCCGTTCGCCGACACACTCGAGGACAGCAGCAGCGTTTCGCTGTCTTCCCAGCTGAGTTCGCCCGACCCCGACGACTTTGACCGAGCGGAGATCGTCGACCACTTCGGCCCGCCGACACCCGACAGCCCGATAGTTGAGCCAGGCGTTGCCAGTGGCCCGCACTTTGATCCCGCGGTCCCGTTCGCCGATGCATTCGAAGACAGCAGCGTTGCGCCGTCGTCCCCGTTGATTTCGTCCGATCGATTCGATCCCGACGAGTCTTACCAAGCCGCGATCATCGACGAGCCAGAAGTGACAGGTAGCCCGTCCTTCGCCCCCGAAGTTGAGTTTCGGCCGGATATACCAGAAGAGACGGAGGGGAACTACTTCATCGGGTGACTGACCGGCGCTACCGCCCGATCAAACCAGCAGACGTCGGAAACTCGGTGGAACCTCCAACTAATCCGGGTAGTCCAGCGGTATCTTCAGGGTCGCTATTGTGGCGGCAAGCGCATCGTATTGTCCTGCGAGTATGCAGAATTCGACCAGCTGCGCCTTGGTGAAGTGAGTCGACAACGTCGCCCATGTTTCGGGTGACACGCCCCGGGTGACGACGAACTCGTCGGTCGCGGTGATCAGCGCACGCTGCCGGTCGGTCAAACCCTCAGCGTCGGGACCCTCGAAGATCTTGGCCTGCAGCTCCGGCCCCACGCCACGGGTGCGCGCCAGGCGGCGGTGCTGCTGCAACTCGTACTCGCAATTGCGGAGATGGCCCACGCGCAGGATCACCACTTCGGCGTCCTTGCGCGCCAGCTTTCCGATGTAGAGCAGATAACCGCCGAACGGCAGCCAGCTCCAGAGCAGCGGCTTGTTGATGCCCAAGGTGGTGAACAAGTGCATCTGGGGGATTCGTTGACGCCGGGCGGCGAGCTTGCAGAACGCCCAGGTGATGATTCCGAGTTCGCGCAGGCTGCCGTCGGTGGGAATGCGGGCAGGGGCGTTGTCGGTCACGTTTGCTTCACCGGGTAGGGCGATACGGTGCTGCGGTGTTCGTCGAGGTCCAGGGCGCGGCCCAGCGCGGGGAACGCCCGCTGCGGGCAGTCGTCGCGCTCGCACACGCGGCAGCCCGCGCCGATGGGTGTGGCGGTCTCGCTCGACAAGTCCAGCCCCTCCGAGTAGACGAGCCGGTGTGCGTGCCGAAGTTCGCAGCCCAGCCCGATCGCAAACGTCTTGCCTGGCTGACCATATCGCGAGGCGCGCCGCTCGACGGTGCGCGCCACCCACATGTAGCTGCGGCCGTCGGGCATCTGGGCGATCTGGACCAGGATCTTGCCCGGGTTGGCGAACGTCTCGTAGACATTCCACAGCGGGCAGGTGCCGCCGCTGGACGAGAAGTGAAAACCCGTGGCGGACTGCCGCTTTGACATATTGCCTGCCTTGTCGACGCGGACGAACGAGAAGGGCACCCCGCGCATCGACGGCCGCTGCAGCGTGGACAGCCGGTGCGCGATGGTCTCGTAGCTGACGGCGTAGAACGCCGATAGCCGCTCGACGTCGTACCGAAACTTCTCAGCGACCTCGTGAAACTGCCTGTAGGGCAACACCGTCGCTGCGGCGAAATAGTTGGCAAGGCCAAGGCGGGCCAGGGTCGTCGACTCCTCGCTGGTGAACTTGCCCTCCTCCACGAGCTTGTCGATCAGATCGCCGAACTCGAGGTAGGCCAGTTCGGCCGCCATCTTGAATACCTGCTGTCCCGACGACAGGTGGTTACCGATCTCCAGCCTCCGCGACGTTGGGTCGTAGCGGTGCAGGACGTTTTCGCCGAGATCGAGGCGCTTGACGATGTGCACGCCGTGCACGGCCTTGAGCCGGTCGGAAAGGTCACGGGCAAGGTCACCGCGGTGCATGCGCAGGTTGATGGTGAGATCCTCGGCCGCCGTGTCGAGCTCGTGCAGGTAGTTCTGCCGTTGGTAGAAGTAGTCACGCACTTCCTCGTGCGGCATCGTGATCGAGCCGGTGCCGCTGCCGTCGGTGAATCGGTCCTCGGTGGCAGCGGCCAACTGCGTGGTGGTGATCCGGTAGCGCCGATGCAGGTTCACCATCGCGCGGGCCAGCGTGGGATGTGCGTTCACGATGTCGGCGATCTCGGCCAGGTCGACGTCGATGTCCAGGTCGCGGTCCATGGTCACCTCGCGCAGCTCGGCGACCAGCCGGGTGTCGTCCTGTGAAGCGAAGAACGTCGCGTCGACGCCGAACACCTCGGTGATCCGCAGGAGCACCGCGACCGTCAACGGCCGTACGTCGTGCTCGATCTGGTTGAGATAGCTCGGCGAGATCTCCAGCATCTGCGCCAGCGCGGCCTGGCTGAAACCGCGCTCACTGCGCAGCTGCCGCACGCGCGAGCCGACGAAGGTTTTGGGCACGTCAGCCAGCATAACCGGGTGCGAAGAACGTCTTCGCATTCTTGGCAGGCCGGTGGCTGTGGCAGGATCGTGCCGATTGGGTAACAGGGGAGAGCACAGTCATGGCGGGAATCGCAGGTAACACCGGTTTGGCGAAGGTGATGATGCCTGTCCCCGACCCGCACCCCGACGTCTTCGACAGACAATGGCCGCTGCGCGTCGGCGACATCGACCGCGAGGGCCGGCTGCGGTTCGACGCCGCAACCCGCCACATCCAGGACATCGGCTCCGACCATCTGCGGGAGCTCGGCTTCGAGGAGACCCACCCGCTGTGGATCGTCCGGCGCACGATGATCGACATGATCGAGCCGATCGAGTTCCAGGACATGCTGCGGCTGCGGCGATGGTGTTCGGGGACGTCGAACCGATGGTGTGAGATGCGGGTGCGGGTCGACGGTCGCAAGGGCGGTCTCATCGAGTCCGAGGCGTTCTGGATCAACATCAACCGGGAAACGCAGGGGCCTGCGCGCATCGCCGACGACTTCATCGAGGGCCTGCAGCGCACCACCGACATCGACCGGCTGCGGTGGAAGGCCTATCTGAAGGCCGGTAGCCGCGAGGACGCATCGCAGATCCGGGAGTACCCGGTGCGGGTGTCGGATATCGACATCTTCGACCACATGAACAACTCCGTGTACTGGACGGTGATCGAGGACTATCTGTTCAGCAATCCCGAGCTTCTGACGAAACCGCTGCGGGTGACGATCGAGCACGACGCCCCGGTCGCGCTCGGCGACAAGCTGGAGATCATCTCGCACGTGCATCCGGCGGGGTCGACCGAAAGCTTCGGGCCAGAACTGACCGACCGCACTGTTACAACCCTCACATACGCGGTCGGAGACGAGACCAAGGCCGTCGCGTCCATCTTCGCGCTCTGATCCGGCCGGTTTAACAGTACGGGCGTACTGACCTGCGAAATTCGGCTACCCGCCAGTAACTACTGAACCGTTTCAGCGGTCCGCGCTCTTCGCAAACTTTGCAAGTTAACGCTGGGCGTTAGCGAAAATTGGCAACAGGAATAGGTGGACCTGCGCATATGCCGTAGTGCATCCTCGAGTCAGCACACCAGCCAAGTTGTTTGGGCGTTAACAACCCAGATAAAGAAGGAGCAGTCAATGTCTACCGTTGGCACGCCGAAATCACCCGAACAGATCCAGCACGACTGGGACACCAACCCTCGGTGGAAGGGCATCGAGCGCACCTACACCCCCGAGGACGTGGTGGCGCTGCAGGGCTCGGTAGTCGAGGAGGCCACGCTGGCCCGGCGCGGCGCCGAGGTGCTGTGGTCGCAGCTGCATGACCTCGAGTTCGTCAACGCGCTCGGCGCGCTCACCGGCAACATGGCCGTCCAGCAGGTGCGCGCCGGCCTGAAGGCCATCTACCTGTCCGGCTGGCAGGTCGCCGGTGACGCGAACCTGTCCGGTCACACCTACCCCGACCAGAGCCTGTACCCGGCCAACTCGGTGCCGCAGGTTGTTCGTCGCATCAACAACGCGCTGCTGCGCGCCGACGAGATCGCCAAGGTCGAGGGTGACCGGTCGGTGGAGAACTGGCTGGCGCCGATCGTCGCCGACGGCGAGGCCGGCTTCGGCGGCGCGCTGAACGTCTACGAACTGCAGAAGGCCATGATCGCCGCGGGCGTCGCGGGCTCGCACTGGGAGGACCAGCTCGCCTCGGAGAAGAAGTGCGGTCACCTGGGTGGCAAGGTGCTGATCCCGACCCAGCAGCACATCCGCACGCTGACCTCGGCCCGGCTGGCGGCCGACGTCGCCGACGTGCCGACGGTCGTGATCGCCCGCACCGACGCCGAGGCGGCCACGCTGATCACCTCCGACGTCGACGAGCGCGACCGGCCGTTCATCACCGGCGAGCGGACCAAGGAGGGCTTCTACCGGGTCCGCAACGGCCTGGAGCCGTGCATCGCCCGCGCCAAGGCCTACGCCCCGTACTCCGACCTGATCTGGATGGAGACCGGCACCCCGGACCTCGAGCTGGCCAGCAGTTCGCCGAGGGCGTCAAGAGCGAGTTCCCCGACCAGATGCTGGCCTACAACTGCTCGCCGTCGTTCAACTGGCGCAAGCACCTGGACGACGCGACCATCGCGAAGTTCCAGAAGGAGCTCGGCGCGATGGGCTTCAAGTTCCAGTTCATCACGCTGGCCGGCTTCCACGCCCTGAACTACTCGATGTTCGATCTGGCCTACGGCTACGCCCGCAACCAGATGAGCGCCTACGTCGAGCTGCAGGAGCGCGAGTTCGACGCCGAGGAGCGCGGTTACACCGCGACCAAGCACCAGCGCGAGGTCGGCGCCGGTTACTTCGACCGGATCGCCACCACCGTTGACCCGACCTCGTCGACGACGGCGCTGGCCGGCTCGACCGAAGAGGGTCAGTTCCACTAAATCTCTGCCGAACAGACGTAAAGGTCCCCCACAACACGGCGTGTCGGGGACTTTTACGTCTGCCGGCCAGTGGAGTAGAAAGTTGACCGTGACAGGCATTGAACGAGTGGGCGTCATCGGCGCCGGGCAGATGGGCTCGGGCATCGCCGAGGTGTCGGCGAAGGCCGGCGCGGATGTGGTGGTATACGAGCCGACCGAAGAGCTGGCCACTGCGGGCCGCAACCGCATCACCGCGTCGCTGGAGCGCGCGGCGAGCAAGGGCAAGCTCAGCGAAAGCGACCGCGACGCCGCACTCGCGAAGCTGAAGTTCACCACCAGCCTCGCCGACCTGTCCGACCGCCAGCTGGTGATCGAGGCGGTCGTCGAGGACGCGGCCGTCAAAGCCAAGATCTTCGCCGAGCTCGACGAGCTCATCGCCGATCCCGACGCGGTTCTCGCGTCGAACACCTCAAGCATCCCGATCATGAAAATCGCCGCGGCAACGAAGAATCCGAGCCGCGTGCTCGGCCTGCACTTCTTCAATCCGGTGCCCGTTCTGCCGCTCGTCGAGCTCGTCAGCACGCTGGTCACCAGCGATGAAGCCGCCGCGCGCGTCGAGCAGTTCGCGAGTGACGTGCTGGGTAAGCAGGTGGTGCGCTGCGGCGACCGGTCGGGCTTCATCGTCAACGCGCTGCTGGTTCCCTACCTGCTCTCGGCCATCCGGATGGCGGAAGCCGGCGTCGCGACCGTCGAGGACATCGACAAGGCCGTCGTCGCCGGGCTGTCACACCCGATGGGCCCGCTGCGGCTGTCCGATCTCATCGGGCTCGACACGATGAAGCTCATCGCGGACTCGATGTACGACGAGTACAAGGACCCGAGTTACGCCCCGCCGCCGCTGCTGCTGAGGATGGTCGAGGCCGGCCAACTCGGCAAGAAATCCGGCAAGGGCTTCTACACGTACTGAGAGCGCGCCAACGCCGTTCGCACTCGGTGCACGATCAGCGAGCGTTCGTATCGCAGCTGTCTGGCGCTGACCCTCACGATGTTCCATCCCTTGCCTGCCAGAAATTCGAGCCGCTCGATGTCGTTGGCGTAGTCGTCTGGGTTGGCGAAATGGTGTTCGCCGTCGTACTCGACACCGACCATGCATTCGGGATAGCCCATATCGATCCGCCGCACGACGCGCCCTCGATCGTCGGTCACCGGAATCTGCGTGACGGGCCCAGGCAACCCCGATCGCACGAGCAGTAGTCGCAGTCGCGTCTCCTGCGGCGACTCGGCGCCGCCGTCCACGAGATCCAGTGCTGTACGCATCTTTCGGATGCCGCGCGCGCCGGGATAGCGTTCGGCAATTGAGTGGACTTGGGCAACGGACACTTTCGTTGCATTCATCAGGGCATCGGTGCGGATGATCGCGGTGTCGCCGGACAAGCGTCGACCCAGATCGTAAGCGGTCCTGGGTGCCGTCGTACATCTCATACCGCGCGCGATCCGCTGCTCGTCGTCAGCGATGGCGTCGGTTCGCACGACTATTCCCTGCGATGCCGGATAACGGACACGTGCCAGCTCTGCCGGAGCATCGGCCGGTAGCCAACGCGTTCCGAGCAGTGCTGCTGCCGAGTTGCCAACCATGATCGCCTCGCCGCGTGACCAGAGCCACGCCGCGACGGCGCGGTCGAGCGCGGTCAGCTCGAGGTCAGCCGGTGCGTAGACATTGCGGTGCAGCTTGACGTATCGCGTTCGCAGATCGTTGCGCGTCAGCATGCCCGACGACAAGGCCTCGGATGCGACCACTATTCCTCGCATACCGGTTTGGCGCACCAACCCGTGTTTTGGTTCCACGAGACTACGGAAGGTGACGAGAATCGGCCGAAATCCGTCAACAACCGTAGTTTCGGCGCAAGGCCGGAAGCTAGGCTTCGGCGAGTCGCTTCTTCTCCGCCTCGATGTCGAAATCGGCTGGCGGCCAAGACAAGTCGAGTTGCTCGAGCGCTTCGATGAGCAGCTCGATGACGGCCAGTCGGCTGTACCACCGCTTGTCACACGGCACCACGTACCACGGCGCGTAGTCCGTCGACGTGCGGTCGAGCAGCGCCTGATAGGCCTCTTGGTACTTCGGCCATAGCTTCCGCTCGTCGATGTCCTTCGGGTTGTACTTCCAATACTTGGTGGGGTCGTTCAGCCGTTCGAGCAGTTGGTTCTTCTGCTCGTCCAGCGATAGGAACATCGCGACCTTGATCAGCGTGGTGCCGCTGTCGACGAGCTTCTTCTCGAATCTGTTGATCTCGTCGTAGCGCTTACCCCACACGTCGGGCGTCACCATGTTGTGGACCCGCACCACCAGCACGTCCTCGTAATGCGAGCGGTCGAACACGCCGATAAGCCCCGGCGGTGGCAGTGCTCGCCGGATCCGCCACAGGTAGTGGTGTTTGCGTTCTTCCTCGGTCGGCACGCCAAACGCGGTATACCGGATTCCCTGCGGATTAGCAGATCCCACAACATGTTTGACGATGCCGCCCTTGCCGGCGGTGTCCATGCCCTGCAGCACCAGCAGCAGCGATCGGTTGGTGTCACCGCTTCGGCTGTTGGCGTAGAGCATCTCCTGCAGCTCGGCGAAGCGTTCGTTGCGTTCGGGCTGCAGCAACGCGGAGTCTTCCTTCTTACCCTTGAATCCCGGTGTGGCGCTGGTGTCGATATCGCCGACCTTGTCACCCTGGCGGAACGCCAAGTGTTCGTGTGGGTGGTGGGTCCACTGTTCGGGCAGATCGACCGGAGTACTCATCGTTTGAGTAACTGTGGCGGCAGGATCGGTGACGGGTGGGGCATTTCGCGGAATTTCTCCAGCGATCCGCCCACCTCGACGATGCCGCACAGCGCGTTCCAGCACAGCATGGTCAGGTAGTCGATCAGCTCGTCGCTGCTCATCCGCGGGTTTGACATCCACGAGTGGGTGGCCAGCTGCACCCCGCCGACGATCAGGTAGGCCCACGGCTCGACGCCGTCGGTGTCCATGCCGGCCTCGGCCATCCGCCTGCGCAGCATCACCGCCAGCATCCGGGCGATGATCTGCTCGCTGTCGGCGATGACCTTGTTCTTGCTGGCCGAACTGTTTGCCATCACGAACCGGTACGGCTCGGGTTCGGCGGCGACGGTCTCGACGTAGACCCTGATGATCTCGCGGGTGAGGTCGAAACCGTCCAGGTTCGACGACAACGCAGCGGCCATATTGGGGATCAGGGTGGTCTGCGCGAAGCGCATCATGACCGCGGTGGTCAGGTCGTTCTTGTCGACGAAGTAGCGGTACAGAACCGTCTTCGAAACCCCGATTTCCGCAGCGATCTCGTCCATGCTGACGTCGCGGCCACGTCGACGAATGGCGTCGAGCGTGCCGTCCACCAACTCATTGCGGCGCTCGACCTTGTGTTGGTGCCAGCGTCGCTTACGACCATCGGTCTTGGCCGCCCCCGGCGGGATCTGCTGTGCCACTATCGCGCAGTCCGTTCCCTAGTTCCTCTCGATACTACGGCGAACGGGCGCCGTCAGGCTCGTCGGCACGGCTAACACTCCGCGATGTAGCGGATGATGGAGGGGTGGCAGACAAACAGCCGCCGGTGGCCCCGGATTGCGGGCACTTCCGGCGCCGCCGGCACAGCGGCAAGTTTCGCCGAATCGTTAGCCGGCGCCGACCCGGACGCTGACGCCGAACGACGCCGTGGCTTGCGCCGGATGAAGATCGTCGCGCTGAGTTTCCTGGTCGGCGCCACCGTGCTCTTCCTGGCCTGTCGCTGGGCCGAGGCCCATGGCGCCGGGGCGTGGATCGGTTACGTGGGCGCCGCCGCCGAGGCCGGCATGGTCGGTGCGCTGGCCGACTGGTTCGCCGTCACCGCGCTGTTCAGGCACCCGCTGCGGATCCCGATTCCGCACACCGCGATCATCAAGCGCAAGAAAGATCAGCTCGGCGAGGGTCTGGGCACCTTCGTGCGGGAGAACTTCCTGTCGCCGGCGGTGGTGGAGACCAAGCTGCGCGACGCCGAAGTCGCCGGTCGGCTCGGCAAGTGGATGTCGGAGCCCTCGCACGCCGAGCGGGTGGCCGCCGAGGCGGCCACGGTGCTGCGGGTGGTTGTCGAGCTGCTCCGCGACGAAGACATCCAGCACGTCATCGACCGCACGATCGTCAAGCGGCTCGCCGAGCCGCAGTGGGGACCGCCGGTGGGACGTGTGCTGGCCACGCTATTGGCCGAGAATCGGCAGGAAGCGCTGATCCAGCTGCTGGGCGACCGGGCGTTTCAATGGTCGCTGAACGCCGGCGACACCATCGAGCGGGTCGTCAAGCGCGACTCGCCGACCTGGTCGCCGCGATTCGTCGACCACCTGGTCGGCGACCGCATCCACCGCGAGCTGATGGATTTCACCGACAAGGTGCGCCGCAATCCCGATCACGAACTGCGCCGCTCGGCTACCCGTTTCCTGTTCGAGTTCGCCGATGACCTGCAGAACGACGACGAGACGATCGCGCGGGCCGAGACGGTCAAGGAGCAGCTGATGGCGCGCGACGAGGTCACCCGGGCCGCCGAGACAGCCTGGAAGACGTTCAAACGCTTGGTGCTTGAGGGCGTCGACGACCCGTCGTCGCGCGCTGCGTACCCGCATCACCGACTCGGTCGTCCACATCGGGGAATCGCTGCGCGACGACGCCGACCTGCGCGACAAGGTGGACAACTGGATCGTGCGCGGAGCTCAGCACCTGGTCGCTCAATACGGGGCGGAGATCACCACGATCATCACCGACACCATCGAGCGCTGGGACGCCGAGGAGGCCAGCCGGCGCATCGAACTGCACGTCGGCCGTGACCTGCAGTTCATCCGGATCAACGGCACGGTGGTGGGCGCTCTGGCCGGCCTGATCATCTACACCGTGGCGCAATTCCTGTTCTGACCTGCGCTAACAAGTGCTTGCAAAAGTTAGCACCCCGACGTACGGTTGGCGTTCGTACGCACTCGGATACCCAACGCGACGAGGAGGTGACCACCATGGCGCAAGACGAAGATCTTGCCGCTGTGGTGTCCAACGCCGCGCAGGACATCGGTGGCTTCATCAGAGCGCAGCGTGAAGCCGCTCAGGTATCGGTGCGGCAGTTGGCCGAGAAGGCCGGTGTCAGCAATCCCGTACCTCAGTCAGATCGAACGGGGACTACGGAAACCCTCTGCGGAGGTGCTGAGCCAGATTGCCAAGGCGCTGCGGATGTCGGCCGAGGTGCTCTACATCCGGGCAGGGATTCTCGAGCCGAGCGAGACGAGCCAGGTGCACGACGCCATCATCGGAGACACCGTGATCACCGAGCGTCAGAAGCAGGTTCTGCTCGACATCTACACGTCGTTCTGTCAGCAGAACGAAGCTGTCCGTGCCAGGAGTTGACGACTGACGACTAACTGAATCCAGACCAACGCTGCTCAGAACGAAAACCGATGACTGACAACCGGAAAGGAAATAACAAGATGCTCGAAAGGAGCCACACGATGGCTGAGAACACCGACCGTCGAGGACCTGAAGGCCCCGCTGCTCGCCGCTGTCGGCGCCGCCGATCTGGCCCTGGCCACCGTCAACGAGATCCTGGCGACCCTGCGCGAGCGTGCCGGTGAGGCCCGCACCGAGGCCAGCACGCGCGTCGAGGAGCGTCGTGCCGCGCTGACCAAGCTGCAGGAAGACCTGCCCAGCGTGCCGAGGAGCTGCGCGGCCAGCTGTCCACCGAGGAGCTGCGTAAGGCTCGCCGAGGGCTACGTCGAGGCCGCCACCGCGACCTACAACAGCCTCGTCGAGCGCGGCGAGGCCGCCCTGGAGCGGCTGCGCAACCAGCCCGACCTCAAGGACGCCGCCGCACGTGCCGAGGGCTACGTCGACCAGGCCGTCGAGCTGACCCAGGAGGCGCTGGGCAACGTGTCCTCGCAGACCCGCGCCGTCGGCGAGCGCGCCGCCAAGCTGGTCGGCGTCGAGCTGCCCAAGAAGGCGCCGGCCAAGTCCGCCGCGCCGGAAGAAGGCCCGCCAAGAAGGCCCCCGGCCAAGGGCTGCCGCCAAGAAGGCTCCGGCCAAGAAGGCTCCGGCCAAGAAGGTCACCCAGAAGTAATTCGACACCGTCCGCCCGCGAGGGCGCGGCGTAGTCGACCAGGGGACGTGACCCGCCTACGCTGGAGCGTGGAGCTCCAAGGTCTTGTGGGTTTCGTCCTCTTCGCTTTGGACGATTGTCGTGTTTGGACCACTGCTTACGCGTTCGTCCACGCGGCGATGCAGCGGCCCGACGCCTACACCGCGGCCGAGAAGCTCACCAAGCCGGTATGGCTGGTGATCCTCGGTGTCGCGGGGCTGCTCGTCGCTGGTCCTGGGTATCACCGGCGTCGCGATCGCCGCCGTCGCCGCCGGCGTCTACCTGGTCGACGTCCGGCCCAAGCTGCTCGAGGTCCAGGGGAAGTCGCGCTGAGCCGCGTGCGCCGTTCCTGGCCGCCGGTGCGCGGCCATCGCTGCTGCCGTTGGCCTTGCGGGCGCCGCAGCGGCCGACACGGCGCCCGCGCCGCCGTTCATCGACCACGTCGAATGGGCGGACTGGGGCGACCTGTCCAGCCTGCGGGTCTATCCGACGCGAGTCGGGCAGGCTGGCGGCCGGCCAGCTGGGCACCAAGTCGGAGACCGACGAGGCCTGGGGCGAAGTGCTGGCGCTGGCCCCCGACGCCGACATCCCCGGCATGCGCGAACAGTTCGTCTGCCACTTGCGGTTCGCCGAGTTCGGCCAGCCCGGCAAGACCAGCTGGAACCTCGAGCCGTGGCGACCCGATGGTCGACGGACGAGATGATGACTGCCGCGGGCTGCAACCCCGGCGGCCTGAAGAGCCGTTCTGATGCCGCGGCCGAGCCGCCGGAGCAGTGGCCGCGGCTCGTCGACCACACCCTGCTCAAACCCGAGGCCACCGAGGCCGACGTCGCCGCCCTGGTCGCACGAGGCCGCCGAGCTCGGGGTGTTCGCGGTGTGCGTGTCGCCGTCGATGGTTTCCGTCGCCACAAGGTCGTCGGCGCCCATCCGGAGTCTCGTCATCGCCGCCGTCGCCGGTTTCCCGTCCGGCAAGCACCTGTCGGCGATCAAGGCCGCGCGAGGCCGCGGCGGCCGTCGACTCCGGCGCCGACGAGATCGACATGGTCATCGACGTCGGCGCCGCGCTGGCCGGCAACTTCGCCGAGGTGGCCGCCGATATCGCGACGGTCCGATCCGCCGTTCCCGACGCGGTGCTGAAGGTCATCGTCGAATCGGCGGCCCTGCTCAGCCTGGCCGACGAGCAGACGTTGGTGGCGGTGTGCCGGGCCGCCGAAGAATCCGGCGCCGATTTCGTCAAGACCTCCACCGGATTTCATCCCGCGGGCGGCGCATCGGTGGTCGCGGTCGAGATCATGGCGGCCACCGTCGGCGGTCGGCTGGGCGTCAAGGCCAGCGGTGGTATCCGCACCGCCGAGCGACGCGCTGGCGATGCTCGACGCGGGCGCGACCCGGCTCGGGTTGTCCGGGACGCGCGCGGTGCTCGACGGGCTGGCCTAGACGCCGGCGAAGCAGGGATCCTGTCCTGGCCGTTCGGGATCGTCGCGTTGCGGGTGACGAACTTGGCGGTCACGCCGTTGTCGGTGACCGCGACGCTGTCGGCGTGAATGCCCATCGGCAGGTTCTTGGTCAGCGTGGTCATGAACGCGTCCAGCGCCGGCTGCACCGTCTCGCGCGGCAGCATGAAGCCCAGCCCGGTCAGGCTGACGACCTGCAGGCTCAGTGCGCCGTTGGACACCGCCGGTTTGACGATCACGGTGCCCAGCGCGCCCTGCAGCTCGATGGTGCCGTCCGACGGCGACGTCGTCACTCCGCTGACCAGGCTGCCCAGGAACGGGATGGCGTCCTGCACGGTCTGCTTGATGCCGTCGCTGGACCAGGTGATGTTGGCGTCCAGCGAGCCCATCGTGCCCGCCGAGTTGGCGGTCTGGTTGCATCCGGACGTCGTCGAGGAGCAGGTCTGAGCTTCATGCCCTTGGCGTGGCGGATCTGGTTGCCTGCGGTCTGCACCGAGATGTCGCTGTAGTGCCTCGTGAGGTGCTGCAGCAGGAACGGGCGAACGCCGAACGAGACGTTGGTCTGGTCCTGCACCACGCAGCGAGACGGCCCCGGACACCACGGTGTCGGCCGCGTGGCGCACGTAGAGCTCGGTGCCCAGCAGCCCGGCGATCACCAGCGCCACCACGATGATCAGCGACAGGACGATCGACAGCGGGTCGCGCAGGAAGCACGGCTTGGGTTCCTCGAGCTCCTCCGACGGAGCCGGCGGTCGAGCGCCGTGGCGTGCGGGATGTGCTGGTCGGCGCAGTCGGCCGGGCCGCCCGGCCGCGGGATGTACTCGGTGGGTGTGCTCTGCCCGGGGGCTGCTGGCCACGCCGGGGTGGTCGGGTCGCCGGGGCCGACGGGATGGCTCGGACCTTGTGGCGGATTCGTCACCCGCGCGATTCTGCCTTATCAGTCTGAGCGAACTCTGAGCGGTTACGCAGCACCGCCGAGTCGTTTCCCGCACCGGCTGCGACGCGAGTCGATGTCGATGTCGGCCACCACCAGTTGCGGGTCGTCGCCCGCCGATGCCACCACTTCGCCGAGCGGCGAAGCCACCAGGCTGCCGCCCACGCCGGTCGGCGCTTTGGACGCCGTCGCCATCTCGTCGCCCGGATAACCCTGGTCGACCGCGGCGACGAAACACGTCGAGTCCAGGGCCCGGGCGCGGGCCAGCAGGGTCCACTGCTCGAGCTTGCCCGGCCCGGCGCCCCACGAGGCGTGGACGGTGATCAGCTGCGCGCCGCGGTCGCGCGAGCTCGGTGTAGAGGGTCGGGGAAGCGGATGTCGTAGCACAGGCGTGAGCCCGACGCCCGACGCCGTCGACGGTGATCACCACCGGTTCGCGGCCGGGGGCGACGGCGTCGGACTCGGCGAACCCGAACGCGTCGTACAGGTGGATCTTGTCGTAGTGCGCGTCGACGTCGGGCCCGACGGCCAGCACCGTGTTGGTGACCCGGCCGTCGGGGACCGGGGTGAACATGCCGGCGAGCACGGTGATTCCCGCGTCGTGCCAGCGATGCGGCGCACCTCGTCGGCCCACGGTCCGTCGAGCGGTTCGGCCACCGGGGCCAGCGGAACGCCGAACCGGCACATCGTGCCTTCGGGGAAGGCCACCAGCCGTGGCACCGGCGTCGGCGGCGCGGCGGGTGTAGTCCTCGACCAGCTTCAGGTTGACCGCCGGGTCGGTGTCCGAGAGCAATTGGGCCAGCGCAATCCGCATGCCGTCAGCCTAGGCGTCGCGGTGCCACCGTCGACCAGGGCACCGTCAGACCGCATCGCGGGCAGTTGCGCCGCTGCGCCTCGATCGGCAGCGCCGGCCGCGCGCAGCTCGGCGAGCATCGCGCGCCAGCGGTCCCGCGGGCCGAACACCGAATGACCGGCTGACGCCGCCCAGGCCCGATCCGCCGAGGACAGCAGCGTGTGGATCGGTTGGCCCGGAACATTGTGGTGGATAAGGACTTTCGGCAACCGCTCGGCCAGATCCGACGGGCGTTCGATGTGCCGGGGGTCGCAGGCCAGGGTCAGGCTCACCGGACCGTCGCGGTCCAGCAGCACCCAGCAGCAGCGCCTGCCGAGTTCGTCGCAGGTGCCGTCGAGGATCAGCCCGCCCGGCGCCAGCCGTGCCCGCATCTGTGCCCACGCCTGGTCCACCGCGTCCTCGGGATACTGCCGCAGCACGTTGAACGCCCGCACCAGAACCGGATGCAGGCCGGCGAGTTCGAAACCGCCGACCCCGAATTCGACACCGTCGACACCGGGCACCACCCGCTGCGGATCGATCTCCAGGCCGACCACCCGGATGTCGGGGCGCACCGCGCGCAGCCGCGCCGCCAGTTCCAGTGTGGTGACCGGCAATCGGCCGTAGCCGAGGTCGACGACCACCGGGTCGGCGGCCGATTCCAGTGCCGCGCGCACCCGCGGCGAGTTCACCAGCCAGCGGTCGGCCCGCCGCAGCCGGTTGGCGTTGGTGGTGCCGCGGGTCGGAACGCCGACCGGGCGTGGTGGCCTAGTAATGGCTGGCGATCCAGTCGCGGGTGAAATCCCGTTCGTTGTCGAACAATCCGCGCAGGCCGTCGCAGCACCCACTGCTCGATCTTGCCGCCGACCAGCGGCACGTTGACCTTGCAGAGGCTGCTGAGCCGAAGCTCACTGCCCTCGGCGGTCTGCTGCAGCACGTACGTCCCGTCGAAGTTCAGCGGGGCGGCGGGCACCAGCGCCCGGTAGTGCCCGTCGGCCGCGTTCGTCGCGGGGTCGAACGGGTCGAAGTGCTGTTCGCGGGTGATGGTGAGCCGCAACGGAACCACGGCGCGCGACCAACGACGGCATGTCCCGGCGGGACACCGTGTGGGTGAAGACGATGTCGGTGCCGGTCTCGTCGGACGTGAACCGGGTGAGCTCCGAATCGGTGTGCTGCTGGTGTTCGGCGATCAGGTCTTCCCAATACGCGCGGCTGGTGAAGCTCTGGTAGAGCTCGGCGACGGGCTTGTCGAGTCCGATGACGTAGTCCATGCGGCGGGACATGAGGCAACCGTACCTGCGGCGTCAGCCGTTCTCAGCGATCCACATGGTGGTGAACCGTTGCTCGGCGATCAGCAGGTCGACGAGCTGATTGCCGATGAAGTTCTCCACCTTGCCGCCGACCAGCGGGATCCGCACCTCGACGGTGGCGCGAAAAGCCAAGCGCGCCCGCAACGTCTGACGGGTGCCAGCTGCGCAGTGCCGGTCAACGTCACCGGTGCGCCGGGGATGGCTGCCGCTGACGGTGGCCGTCAGCCTGGCCGTCCATCAGCCCGGTCCAGCTCTCCGCGCGGCGGATCTACCAGATCGCCGTGGTGGAACTGGGTGACGACGCCGGGCAGCCGGTCACGCGCGCAGCACCTGGGTCGTGGTCACCTCGACGCCGCCGTCGGGGGTCAACCGGATCGAGTTCAGCGTCGCGTCGTCGGCACCGGAATCGGCCAGTCGGGCCAAGCCAGTACTGCTCGTCGACGGAATGCCTCGTGCACCTGTTCGACGCTGCCCTCGTAGTCGGTGGCCATGTCGAATGAACGCGGCATAGCTGGTGAGGCTACCGTTACGGCCCGTGGTCAGTGCGCCGGTGTAGGGCGGCGCGGCGGTTGCCGAGAACGTGCCGCTGGCGCCGCTGACCACGCTGCGGGTCGGTCCGGTCGCACGCCGACTGATCACCTGCACCACGCCCGAGCAGATCGTGGCGACCCTGGCGCGCCCTCGACAGCGGACGCCGACCGATCCGGTGCTGGTGCTGGCCGGCGGGTCCAATGTCGTGATCGCCGACGACCTGCACCGACCTGACGGTCGTCCGGCTGGCCAATCGGGCCATCAGCGTCGACGGCGGACTGCTGCGCGCCGAGGCCGGCGCCGTGTGGGACGACGTGGTGGTCGCCGCGCGTGGACCGCCGGACTGGGCGGGCTGGAGTGTCTGTCCGGGATTCCCGGGTCGGCCGGCGCGACACCGGTGCAGAACGTCGGCGCCTACGGCGTCGAGGTGGCCGACACGATCACGCGGGTTCGGCTGCTGGACCGTCGCCACCGCAGGTCCGCTGGGTCGCCGGCGATGAACTCGGATTCGGTTACCGGCACAGCGATTCTGAAGAACTCCGCGGACGCGATGGTGCTGGAGGTGGAGTTCGCCCTCGATGACGACGGCCGGTCAGCGCGCCGCTGCGGTACGGGGAGCTGACCGCGGCACTGGGCGCCGAGTCGGGCGCGCGCACCGACCCGGCCGCGGTGCGTGACGCCGTACTGGATGCTGCGCGCCCGCAAGGGCATGGTGCTCGACGACGCCGACCACGACACCTGGAGCGTCGGATCGTTCTTCACCAACCCGGTCGTCACACCCGCGGGGTTCGACGGCTCGAGCGCGACCTCGGACGCGCCCGTACCGCAACTACCCGGCGCCGAAAGGGGTGAAGCTGGCCGCCGGTTGGCTGGTCGAGCACGCGGGCTTCTGCAAGGGCTATCCCGGTGACGGCGCGCCGGTACGGCTGTCGACCAAGCATGCGCTGGCGCTGACCAACCGTGGCGGCGCGACCGCGGCCGACGTGATCGCCCTGGCCAGACGGGTGCGCGAGGGTGTCAAAACGACATTCGGGATCGAACTCACACCCGAGCCGAGCCTGATCGGAACTGCTCTCTAGGTATCTTGGATACACGTGAGCCCAGCCAATCCGTTGCCGCCGGTCAATAGGCGGCGGGCCCTGACCGCCCTGGCGGTCGGGGTGGTCGCTCCGGGCGCACTGGCCGCCTGTCTCGGCAAGTCGAAGGGCCCATCCGAGGCCCCCGACGCGCCGTCTGCGCCGTCGCTGACCTACATCCCGGAGAACACCGCGTCGGACGTGCTGCCGACCGCGCCGGTCCGCGTCGAGGTCCGCGACGGCTGGTTCCAGCGGGTCACCCTGACCAATCCCGACGGCAAGGTCGTCGCGGGCGCCATCAATCGCGACCGCACCGCGTTCGACGTCACCGAACCGCTCGGCTACGGCGCGGACTACACCTGGGCCGGCTCGGTCGTGGGCCGCGACGGCAAGGCCGTGCCGGTAGACGGCAAATTCACCACGGTCAACCCGACGACTCAGGTCAACGGCCAGTTCCAGCTCGCCGACGGCCAGGTGGTCGGCGTGGCGGTGCCGGTCATCCTCCAGTTCGATGCGGCGATCGGCGACGAGGACCGGGTCGAAGTGGAGAAGGCGCTGAAGGTGACCACCGACCCGCCCGTGGAGGGCAGCTGGGCGTGGCTACCCGACGAGGTCGGCGGGTCGCGGCTGCACTACCGCACCAAGGACTACTACCCGGCCGGCACCAAGGTTCAGGTCGAGGCGCCCTTCTACGGGGTGAAGTTCGGCGAGGGCGCCTACGGCGCGCAGGACATCTCGCTGAGCTTCGCGATCGGGCGCCGCCAGGTCGTCGACGCGGCAGCCCCGTCACACCGCATCCGGGTCGTCACCGACGAGGGCGTCATCATGGACTTCCCGTGCAGCTACGGCGAGGGTGACGAGCCGCGGAACATCACCCGCAGCGGCATCCATGTGGTGACCGAGAAGTACGAAGACTTCTACATGACCAACCCCGCCGCCGGTTACAGCAACGTCCATGAGCGCTACGCCGTCCGCATCTCCAACAACGGTGAGTTCATCCACTGCAACCCCAATAGCCTTGGTGCCCAAGGCAACACCAACGTCACCAACGGGTGCATCAACCTGAACCTGGAGAACGCCCAGCAGTACTTCAACAGCGCGGTCTACGGCGACCCCGTCGAGGTGACCGGAACCTCGATCGAGCTGTCCTACGCAGACGGCGACATCTGGGACTGGGCTGTTTCCTGGGACGAGTGGAAGTCGATGTCGGCGCTCTCGACGCAGGCTCCGCCGTCCGGGATTCCCAGCACCGCGCCCGCAACCCCGTCGGGTGCGCCGCAGCCGGTCAACGGCAGGCCCGGCGGCTAGGCGTTATCTCCGGTTGAACCGAGAGGCGCTGGCCTGGTCACGCGGCCGGATGACGATCAGGTCGAGGTTGACGTGCGACGGCCGCGACGCGACGAAGCCGATCACCTCGGCGACATCCTCCGCGACCAGGGGAGTGACGCCCTTGTAGACGGCGTCGGCGCGGTCGCGATCACCCTCGAACCGGCGAAGCGAGAAGTCGGTCTTGACCATCCCCGGTGCAATCTCGGTGAGCCGCAGGGGTTTTCCCAACAGTTCGCCGCGCAGCGTGCGATGAAGCGCGCCCTGGGCATGCTTGGCCGACGTGTAGCCGGAACCGTTGTCGTAGGTCTCGAGCGCGGCGATCGACGTCACCGTGACGATCAGGCCGTCTCCGGAGTCGATGAGCTTCGGAAGCAGCGCGCGGGTCATCCGCAGCGTGCCGATCACATTGGCCTCCCACATCCACCGCCAATGGTCGATGTCCGCCGTGAGCACGGGTTCCAGGCCGCGGGCCCCGCCCGCGTTGTTGACCAGCACGTCGACCCGGTCCAGGCTGTCGGTCAGCGCCGCAACGGCATCCTCGTCGGTGACGTCCGCCGCGAAGGCCTTGCCGCCGATCTCCGCGGCGAGCTCCTTGATCGGGTCCTCCCGGCGCGCCACGCACACCACATGAAAGCCCTGGGCAGCAAGGGTTCTCGCGGTCGCTTCTCCGATGCCGGCGCTGGCACCTGTGACCACCGCGACCCGGCGGTCGGAATCGGGTGTTGTCATGCGACCAACTCTACGAAATCGAGTAGTCGGCTACTCGTGTGCCGCCGCCTCGACGGCGAACCACGTCAGCAGGCCACACAAACTGTTCGCCAACCAGACGCTGTATTTCCCCCGTTGGTGGGCAACGTCACTGGACGGGCGGTTAGTTGGCTGTGCTAAGTTGGCCGCGTGTTCCGGAGCTGTTGTTGTCGCCGCGTGATCTGTCACGCCTGACCGACTCCGGAATCTCGCTGTCCCGTTGAGTCGCAGGTGTGGCCCGGACCCACCAGCCGACATCAACAAAGGACATCGACGTGCGCACCACCACTCTCCGTCAGGCACCTACCGCTCTCCCCCGCAAGCGGGAGGTGCCTCCAACCAAGCTGGCGATGTTGAAACGCCACCACATCGTGGCCCCGTCACTGTGCGTGGCAGACGCCGCGGCGGCGTCGGTGTTCGGCGCCGCCCGGTCGCGCGGCCCGATCGCGCGTGACGTCATCGCCAAGGTCACCCGGCTGTCCATCGCGACGGTGAACCGCCAAGTCACCGCGCTGCTGGACGCCGGTGTGCTGCGGGAACGTGCAGACCTCGCGGTGTCCGGCGCGATCGGCAGGCCGCGGGTGCCCGTCGAGGTCAACCACGAACCGTTCCTCACGCTTGGCATCCACGTCGGTGCGCGGACCACCAGCATCGTGGCCACCGACCTGTTCGGCCGCACCCTTGACGTCGTCGAGACCCCGACGCCGCGCGGCGCCCAGGCGGCCGCCCTGACGTCGCTGGCGGTCAGCGCCCGTCGCTACCTGAGCCGCTGGCACCGCCGCCGCCCGCTGTGGGTGGGTGTCGCGACGGGCGGCGTCGTCGACAGCGCGACGGGCTACCTCGACCACCCGCGGCTGGGCTGGACGGACGCGCCCGTCGGGCCGGTGCTCGCCGAGGCGCTTGGCCTGCCGGTGTCGGTCGCGTCGCACGTGGACGCCATGGCGGGCGCCGAGCTGCTGCTGGGTGCGCGCCGCGTGGTGACGCAACCGTCGACGAGCCTGTATGTGTATGCCCGCGAGACCGTCGGCTACGCGTTGTCGATCGGCGGGAAGGTGCATTCGCCGGCCAGCGGCCCCGGCACCATCGCCGCCCTGCCCGCCCACTCGGAACTGCTCGGCGGCACCGGCCAGCTCGAGTCCACCGTCAGCGACGAGGCGATCCTCATCGCGGCGCGCAAGCAGCGGGTGATCCCCGCCGAGGGCCCGGCGGCCACCATGGGCGCCGTGCTGCGGGCGGCGCGGCAGGGCAATGAGCAGGCCCGCGAACTGCTCGCCGAGCGGGCGCGGGTGCTCGGCGAGGCCGTCGCGCTGCTGCGCGACATGCTCAACCCCGACGATCTGGTCGTCGGCGGCCAGGCGTTCACCGAATACCCGGAGGGCATGAGCCTGGTCGAGGCCGCCTACGCACAGCGTTGTGTGCTGCCCGCGCGCGACCTCCGGGTGACCTCGTTCGGCAACCGCGTGCAGGAAGCCGGCGCAGGGGTGGTCTCCCTCGGTGGGCTCTACGCCGACCCGATCGGGGCGATGAGGCGCGCACTCCAGCGCAGGCCGGAAGCCACCGCCTAACGCCCCATCCATTTCGGGGACGGCAACCGCCGGAGTGCACGCCGAGGTGCCCGCCTCTGGGCGACAATGTCGTTGCAACTTAGGCCTGCTATCCGCCGGCGACAATGTCGCCTAAAGACATCCCAGGGTTTTAAGAGTCAAGCTGCAGCTGCCGGGGCTGGTGTTCGGTGAGCCCAGGCGGTGTCTTCGTTGTAGAGGGTGTGGTGACGCAGGCAACCGTGCAGGATTCCGACGAGGCGGTTGGCCAGAGCGCGCAGGGCCTGGTGGTGGGTGTCGCCGGCGGCGCGGTGTTGGTCGTAGAAGGCGCGGGCGCCGGGGCTGCATTTCAACGTGGCGAAGGCCCACCGGTCGAGGGCGTCGTAGAGCCGTTGGTTACGCACGTGTCGGGCCATTACGGCATGTTTTCGGCCCGAGGCGACGGTTACCGGTGAGGTTCCGGCGTAGTTTTTGCGACACTTAGCGTCGGTGAACCGGTTCGGGTCGTCCCCGAACTCACCGAGCACCCGGGCGCCGAGGATGACACCGATTCCTGGCTGGGAGAGGTAAATGTCGGCGTCCGGGTGGTTCCTAAAATGCTCAGCCAGTTCGCTTTCCACTGCGCTGATCTGATTGGTCAGCTCGACCACTATGTTCACTGTGGCGCTGGTGGCGGCCCCGTAGGCTGGCAGTCACCGCTTGCGGTGCGCGCAGCTGTTGGCTGCGCAGCAGGGCCTGGATCTCGCGGGCGCGTTCATCGACCCCGCGTTGCCGGCCGCCAGCTTTGAGTGCTGTGGCGATCTTGCTCAGGCTCAGCCGGGCACCTTGATCGGGGTGGGGGCACGGCCCAACACCGCCAACGCATCGCGATCGCGATCTCGGTCGCCGAGATTGGGGAACGCCTGCAACGCCGCCGGGTAATACTCCAACAACCCCGCACGCAACGTGGCGACCTGACGGGCTCGGGTCCAGATCAGATTCTGATGTGCCCGCGCCAACACCTTGATCGCCTCGGCCTGATCGCTGTCTGCGACCAGCAGACGATGATTGTGCCGGTCGGTACGCACCAGGTCGGCCAACAACTTCGCATCTGCGCCATCGGATTTCGCGCCCGAGACCCGGTGCCGATCACGGTACCGGGCGACCGCCATCGGATTGATCGCATACACCTGATAGCCCGAGGCCGCGAGCGCGCCCACCCACAGTCCGTGGTCTTTCTCGATCCCCACGATTACCTCGTTGGGCTCCTCGGCGTGCGCGGCGATCATGGCGTGCAGCTGCCCGACACCGGTTAACCCTTCGGGTAGTCGCCGAGCCGCCAGCCGGGCACCGTCCTCATCCATCACGTACACGTCGTGATGGTCTTCGGCCCAGTCATCACCAACAAACAACATCACCTCAACCCTTCCTCCTCGATCTGTAGTGGTCGAACCACCCTGTCGAGCCTGCGGCACCCAACTGCGACCTAATGGATAAGTGCTCGAATCGGCACGACATCCCAGTAGCACTACAGGTGACCACCAACTGGTCGGGGCACAATCTCTGCAGAAGGAATCAACGATCGTTCCAGGCGGGCAAAGTGCTCACCGACCAGCGGCTCATCAATCAGCGTCTCGCCGACGACTACCAAACCCCGCCAACGACGCGCCGATCAGATCCCATTAGGCGGGCAGTCCGAGACCGTCCACATCGACCGTTTGATGTGGGGGTGAGCCGGCAATTGATGTCGGTGTGAACTGACACGGTTCGATCATGACGACACGGCGACGCCTGCGCGGCTATCAACTGCGCTGCGTGCTCACGCTCCATCTGTTTCAGCACGGCTCAGCCACCGTCGCTGACCTGGTTGACATGCTCGATTTCCACGGGTTCGACGTCGCTGGGCGAGCGTCGAAGGCGGTGTCCGACGCATTGCGATGCGAGATTGCCCACGGCAGAGTCTGGCGGTTGAGGCGCGGTCGATATGGACCCGCATCAATGCCGCGAGCTACCGAGTACCGGATCCACCAACGGGCACTGGCCCTTCGCGAGGAGGCGGCGGCTCTGCAGGCTCAGACCGACGACCCGTTCTGGGATGCGTTGCTTGGACTCGAACTCGGCGACGACCGTCGCTGAGCACGGTGTAGACATGACTGTGTGCGTGTAGCGACGGATCCGGCTCCGCGGCGGAATGTCGCCGGCCTTCCGGCTCCGCGGCGGGTGGCCGTTCTGTCGGTGCACACATCGCCGTTGGCCCAGCCCGGCACCGGCGATGCCGGCGGCATGAACGTCTACGTGTTGCAGAGCGCGCTGCAGATGGCCCGCCGCGGCGTCGAAGTGGAGATCTTCACCAGGGCCACGTCCTCGGCCGATGAGCCGACGGTGCGGGTAGCGCCCGGAGTGTTGGTGCGCAATGTCGTCGCGGGCCCGTTCGAGGGGCTGGACAAGTACGACCTGCCCACGCAGCTGTGCGCGTTCACCGCGGGCGTGCTGCGCGCCGAGGCCACCTATGAGCCGGGCTACTACGACATCGTGCACTCGCATTACTGGCTGTCGGGTCAGGTCGGCTGGCTTGCCCGCGATCGGTGGGCGGTGCCGCTGGTGCACACCGCGCACACCCTCGCCGCGGTCAAGAACGCGGCGCTGGCCGACGGCGACGCACCCGAGCCGCCGCTTCGCGCGGTCGGTGAGCAGCAGGTCGTCGACGAAGCAGACCGATTGATCGTCAACACCGAACATGAAGCGCAGCAACTGGTTTCGCTTCACCACGCCGACCCGGCACGCATCGACGTCGTGCATCCCGGCGTCGACCTGGAGACCTTCACGCCCGGCGACCGACGGGTCGCGCGCGCAGCACTCGGGCTGGACCCCGACGAGCTCATTCTCGGCTTCGTCGGGCGCATCCAGCCGCTGAAGGCCCCCGACGTGTTGCTGGGAGCGGCGGCCCGGCTCACCGACCAGTTCGGCAAGCTGAGGGTCCTCGTGGCCGGCGGCCCGTCCGGGACCGGCCTCGCGGCGCCCGACGTATTGGTTCGGCTGGCCGACGAACTGGGTATCTCCGACCGGGTGACGTTCCTGCCGCCGCAGTCGCGCGAACAACTGGTCGACGTGTACCGGGCCGCCGATCTGGTCGCGGTGCCGAGCTACTCGGAATCGTTCGGCCTCGTCGCCGTCGAGGCCCAGGCCTGCGGCACGCCGGTGGTGGCCGCCGCGGTCGGTGGGCTGCCCGTCGCGGTGCGCGACGGCGTCACCGGCACGCTCGTGCCCGGACACGACGTCGAAGACTGGGCCAGGGCGATCGCCGACCTGGTGGAGCGCGGACCCGAGACGATGAGCCGCGCCGCCGTGGAGCACGCCGCCACGTTCTCCTGGGCACACACCGTCGACGCGCTGTTGGCCAGCTATGGGCGGGCGATCAGCGACTACGCCGCCCGCCATCAGCGCAAGGCGCCGGCCCTGAGGAGAAGCGGCAGGCGCTTTTCTATGCGCCGGAGCATCCGCACGTGAGTGACGCCATTCAGGAGCTGATCGAGAACACCTGCAAGGAGCATGGCCTCGTCTGTACCCCCCACGAGGGGGCCCGCGGCGGGCTTCCCGGCATCATCGTCGAGCTGCCGGGCGAACGCAGGCTCAAGACCAACACCATCCTGTCCATCGGCGAGCACTCGGTGCGGGTCGAGGCGTTCGTCTGCCGCAAGCCCGACGAGAACCACGAGGGCGTGTACCGGTTCCTGCTGAAGCGCAATCGGCGGCTCTACGGCGTCGCCTACACCCTCGACAACGTCGGCGACATCTACCTCGTCGGCCGGATGGCGCTGCACTCGGTGACCGCCGACGAGATCGACCGGGTGCTGGGGCAGGTGCTGGAAGCCGTCGACACGGACTTCAACACGTTGTTGGAGTTGGGGTTCAAGTCGTCGATCCAGAAAGAGTGGGCCTGGCGGGTGTCACGGGGCGAATCGCTGAAGAACCTCAAAGCGTTCGAGCACCTGATCGACGATGAAGACGATCGGGACGACCAACACGCGCCGGGATAGGCTCTCGGCCATGGGTGACTCGACACTGGTGCTGCTCCGCCACGGCGAGAGCGAATGGAATGCGCTGAACCTGTTCACCGGATGGGTGGACGTCGATCTCACCGACAAGGGCAGGGCCGAAGCCATCCGCGGTGGCGAGCTGATAGCAGAGCACGGTCTGCTGCCCGACGTGCTGTACACGTCGCTGCTGCGCCGCGCCATCAACACCGCCAACCTCGCACTGGACAAGGCCGACCGGCACTGGATCCCGGTGCACCGGGACTGGCGGCTCAACGAACGCCACTACGGCGCGCTGCAGGGGCTGGACAAGGCCGAAACCAAGGCCAAGTACGGCGAGGAGCAGTTCATGAAATGGCGGCGCAGTTACGACACCCCGCCGCCGCCGATCGAGCCGGGCAGCAAGTACAGCCAGGACGGTGACCCTCGCTACGCCGACATCGACGGCGGCCCGCTGACGGAGTGCCTGGCCGACGTGGTCGCCCGGTTCGTCCCGTACTTCACCGGGACGATCGTGCCCGACCTGAAGGCCGGTAAGACCGTGCTGATCGCGGCGCATGGCAACTCGCTGCGGGCGCTCGTCAAGTACCTCGACAAGATGTCCGACGAGGACGTCGTCGGGCTGAACATCCCGACCGGCATCCCGCTGCGCTACGACCTCGAGGGCGATCTCCGGCCGAAGGTCATCGGCGGCGCCTACCTAGATCCGGAGGCGGCCGCCGCAGGCGCGGCCGCCGTCGCGAATCAGGGTGCGAAATAGTCCTCCGAGGAGCCGTTTTCGGCAAACACTGGGTGAACACAGCCCGAACACCTGCGCTTGGCCGTGTGACTTCTCCCGTTTTAGCCGCACGCTGCTGGGATGTTGTTCACCAGTTCCGTACGATTTGCTCGTGAGTGTGGTATCCGCACTGCTGCTGGCGGCAGTCGTGGCAGCGCTCGCGCTGGTGATCGGCGTCGCGGTCGGAGCGGGCCTGACACCGAGAATCGTCGAGCGCAGGCAACGGCGGCCGGCCGAGCAGTCGGGAATCACCGTCTCGGAGATGCTGGCCCACATCGTGTCGCTGTCACCGGTGGGCATCGTCGTGGTCGACACCCACCGTGACGTCGTCTACACCAACGACCGGGCCCGCGAGCTGGGTCTGGTACGGGACCGGCTGCTCGACGACCGCGCGTGGCTGGCGGCGCAGCGCACCCTGGCCACCGGCGAAGACGTCGAGGTCGATCTCTCCCCGCGGAGGCGGCAGACTCCCGGCCGTTCGGGACTGTCGGTGCGTGGCCACGTCCGGCTGCTGACCGAGGACGACCGCCGGTTCGCCGTGGTCTATGTCGACGACCAGTCCGAGCATGCGCGGATGGAGGCGACTCGGCGCGACTTCGTCGCCAACGTCAGTCACGAGCTGAAGACACCGGTCGGGGCGATGGGTGTGCTCGCCGAGGCGCTGCTGGCCTCGTCCGACGACCCGCAGACGGTGCGTCGGTTCGCCGAGATGATGGTCGCCGAAACCAACCGGCTGGCCAATATGGTCGGCGAGCTGATCGAGCTGTCCCGGCTGCAGGGTGCCGAACGGCTGCCCGACCTCGAGGCTGTCGATGTCGACACCGTTGTCGCCGAGGCGCTGTCGCGGTACAAGGTGGCCGCCGACACCGCCGACATCGCGATCACCACCGACGCGACGACCGGTTACAAAGTGCTCGGCGACCAACCCCTACTGGTAACTGCGATGGCCAACCTGGTGTCCAACGCAATCGCTTACTCGCCCGAAGGATCTCCGGTGTCCATCAGCCGTAGGCGCCGGGGCGACAACATCGAGATCGCCGTCACTGACCGGGGTATCGGCATCGCCGCCGCCGATCAGGAGCGGGTGTTCGAGCGGTTCTTCCGCGTGGACAAGGCCAGATCACGGGCCACCGGAGGCACCGGCCTCGGGCTGGCGATCGTCAAACATGTCGCGGCCAACCACAACGGATCCATCCGGCTGTGGAGTCAGCCGGGTACGGGATCGACGTTCACCCTGTCGATTCCGGCATACCCCGACAACGTAGACGTATCGGACGAACAAAGAGATCGAGAGGATTAGAGACGTCCATGACCACCGTTTTGATCGTCGAGGACGAGGAGTCCCTGGCCGATCCCCTTGCCTTTCTTCTGCGCAAGGAGGGCTTCGAGGCCACCGTGGTGACCGACGGGCCTTCGGCCCTGGCCGAATTCGACCGAGCCGGTGCGGACATCGTGCTGCTCGACTTGATGCTTCCCGGTATGAGTGGGACCGACGTGTGCAAGCAGCTGCGGTCACGCTCCAGCGTGCCGGTCATCATGGTGACCGCGCGTGACAGTGAGATCGACAAGGTCGTCGGGCTGGAGCTCGGCGCCGACGACTACGTCACCAAGCCGTACTCGGCGCGCGAGCTGATCGCGCGTATTCGTGCGGTGCTGCGCCGCGGTGCCGACGCCGACGACGCCGGTATCGGTGACGGCGTGTTGGAGGCCGGCCCGGTCCGGATGGATGTCGAACGCCATGTCGTGTCGGTCAACGGCGAGGCGATCACCTTGCCGCTCAAAGAGTTCGACCTGCTCGAGTACCTTATGCGCAACAGCGGTCGGGTGCTCACCCGAGGACAGCTCATCGATCGGGTGTGGGGCGCCGACTACGTCGGCGACACCAAGACCCTCGACGTCCACGTCAAGCGGCTGCGGTCGAAGATCGAGGCCGATCCGGCCAACCCGGTGCACCTGGTAACGGTACGCGGCCTGGGCTACAAGCTCGAGGGCTAGCCGTTCTCCGGGGAGACCTTTCCCCGCGAGCAGACGCCAAAGTACCCCGACACGCCGCGAAAAGGGGAATTTTACGTCTGCTCGGCAAGAGAAATCATTCCGCGGCGCGGGTGGCGGGGTGCACGGCGATCAGCCCTAACCCGCTGCGCCGCTTGCACATTGCCGCCAGCTCCGCATACGCCTTTTCACCGAGCAGTTCGGTCAGCTCGGCTGCATAGGACTGCCAGACCTGCTTCGACCCGACGTGCGCGGCCGGGTCACCGGTGCAGTACCAGTGCAAGTCGGCGCCACCCTCACCCCAGCCTCGCCGGTCGTACTCGGTGATGATGGTCTTGAGGACCTCGGTGCCGTCGGGCCGCTTCACCCATTCCTGACTGCGTCGGATCGGCAACTGCCAGCAGACGTCCGGCTTCATCGTGAGCGGTTCGACACCCAGCTTCATCGCCCTGATGTGCAGCGCGCAGCCCATGCCGCCCTCGAAGCCGGGCCTGTTGAGGAAGATGCAGGCACCCTTGTGCTTTCGGGTGCGCAGGTTGGGCTTGTCTTCGTACTCGTCCATCTCGAGATAGCCCTTGCGGCCGAGACCCTTCTCTCGGAACTGCCAATCCTCGTCGGTCAGCTTTTCCACCGAGGCGTCGAGGCGCTTACGGTCGTCTTTGTCGGACAGGAACGCGCCGTGCGAGCAGCACCCGTCATCGGGCCGCCCTTCCACGGTGCCCTGACAGGCGGGGGTCCCGTACACACACGTCCACCGCGACAGCAGCCACGTCAGATCGGCGGCAATCAAATGCTCGGGATTGTCCGGGTCGTAGAACTCCACCCATTCACGGGCGAAATCCAGCTCAACCTCGCCGGGGTGTTCTGCCGTCACAGGATTCAACGCTAGCGCCGATTGCGCCCGAACGCTAAGTTGCCACGGCTGCAGGCGCCGACAGATTTGGATCATCGTGGTTCGCGCGGCGACCTGTGAAATCGGTGTCGGTGCCACCACACCGCGATCTGCTCACAAAGTTCATCGGCAGACCGGTTAGGTTGAACGCGTGCGACTGGGTGTGCTCGACGTGGGCAGCAACACCGTCCACCTGTTGGTGGTCGACGCTCGCCGCGGCGGCCATCCGACACCGATGAGTTCCACCAAGGCGTCGCTGCGGCTCGCCGAGGCCATCGATTCTTCGGGCAAGCTGACCCGCAAGGGCGCCGACAAACTGATCGGCACCATCGACGAGTTCTCCAAGATCGCCGCGAGCTCCGGCTGTGCGGAGCTGATGGCGTTCGCCACCTCCGCCGTGCGCGACGCCAAGAACTCCGAGGATGTGTTGGCCCGCGTGCTTGCCGAGACCGGGGTGGCGCTGCAGGTGCTCAGCGGGGTCGACGAGTCCCGCCTGACCTTCCTCGCGGTGCGCCGCTGGTACGGCTGGAGCGCGGGCCGGATCATCAACATCGACATCGGTGGCGGTTCGCTCGAGCTGTCCAACGGCGTCGACGAGGAGCCGGAGGTGGCGCTGTCGCTGCCGTTCGGCGCGGGCCGGTTGACCAGAGAGTGGCTGCCCGACGACCCGCCGGGGCGGCGACGGGTGGGGATGCTGCGGGATTGGCTGACCACCGAGCTGGCCGACGCGGGCGCGGAGATGCTCAAGGCGGGCAGCCCGGACCTCGCGGTCGCTACCTCCAAGACCTTTCGCTCGCTGGCGCGACTCACCGGGGCGGCACCCTCCGGCGACGGCCCCCGGGTGAAGAGGACACTTACAGCCACCGGCCTTAGGCAGCTCATAGCTTTCATCTCTAGGATGACCGCGGCTGACCGAGCAGAGTTGGAAGGGGTGAGTGCCGAACGGGCGCCACAGATCGTGGCCGGCGCGTTGGTTGCGGAGGCGAGCATGCGGGCGCTGGCGATTGATACCGTGGACATCTGCCCGTGGGCGTTGCGCGAAGGCCTGATCCTGCGGAAACTCGACAGCGAAGCCGACGGAACCGCACTGGTGGAGACGGCCGTACGAGATGCGGATCGACAACCCGCTAAGCCCAAGGGCAACACACGATGACAGGACCAGAAGAGAGCCACAGCAGCACAAGGCCGATATCGGTCGCGGAGTTGCTGGCGAGGAACGGAACGATCGGAGCACCGCCGGTTGGCGGGCGCCGTCGCCGCCGTCGCGGCAACACCGAAGCCGTCACGGTGGCCGAGCTGACCGGCGAGATTCCGATCATCTCCGACGACACCCCCACAGAGGCCGCGGAGCCGGCCATCGACGAGCTCGAAGAGGTCCGTGACGAGTTCACCGGGCCGGTGTCCAGCAATGGAGTCGCCGATTCCGTCGAGGAAGACCGGGAAGTCGGCGAAGAGGCCGAACCCGCTGACGAGGAAGCCGACTACCAGGCTCACATCGAGGAGCGCGAAGCCAAGCCTCTGCTCGTCGAGCCTCCCCGGCGGCGCCCGCACTATGCCCACGCTCAGCGACGCCATCACACCACCGCCGCCAGCGTCGGCGCCGAGGGGATGAGCCCCGACGCGGTCGACCTCGACGACGATGAGGCGGTCGACGCCATCGCCGATCTCACGGAGCCGGCGACGGGCACCGCGACCGCGCAGGACACCGACGAGGACGCCGACGAGCTGCCGTCGTACCTTCGCGCGTCGGGCGGGACGCTGTTCGGCGGCGACACGGTCGCCGACGATATGGCTCGCCGCAGATCTGCGAGCTACGAGGACCTCGACCTCGAGGACGTCGAGCACGACGTCGACGCCGGGGAGAAGACGACGATGTCGCGGCTGGCGAACGGCGCGTTGGTCGTCGGCCAGTGCATCGTCGCGGTGCTCTTCGGCGCGGGCCTGTTCGTCGCGTTCGACCAGCTGTGGAAGTGGAACGAAATCATCGCCCTGGTGCTGTCCGTGCTGGTCATCCTCGGCCTGGTGGTGGGCGTTCGCGTGGTGCGCAAGACCGAGGACATCGGCAGCACGCTGATCGCCGTGGCCGTCGGCGCGCTGGTCACCCTCGGGCCGCTGGCGCTGCTGCAATCGGGATAGCCGCCTAAGCCAGCACTGTGCGCCCCGCCATCAAGGTCGGTCTTTCGACGGCCTCGGTCTATCCGTTGAGGACCGAGGCCGCCTTCGAGTACGCGGCCAAGCTCGGCTACGACGGTGTGGAGCTGATGGTGTGGGCCGAATCGGTCAGCCAAGATATTGGAGCCATCGAGCAACTGTCGACCCGTTATGAGATGCCGGTGCTGTCGGTGCATGCGCCGTGCCTGCTGATCTCGCAGCGGGTCTGGGGCGCCAACCCCATCACGAAACTGGAGCGCAGCGTGCGTGCCGCCGAGCAGCTGGGCGCGCAGACCGTGGTGGTGCATCCGCCGTTCCGCTGGCAGCGCCGCTACGCCGAGGGCTTCGCGCAGCAGGTCGCCGACCTCGAGTCCGACAGCGACGTGATGGTGGCCGTGGAGAACATGTTTCCGTTTCGCGCCGACCGGTTCTTCGGCGCGGGGCAGACGTCGATCGAGCGGATGCGTAAGCGGGGAGGCAGGCCGGGACCGGGCATCTCGGCGTTCGCGCCGTCCTACGACCCGCTGGACGGCAACCATGCCCATTACACGCTCGACCTGTCGCACACCGCGACGGCAGGAAGCGACGCCGTCGACATGGCCCGCCGGATGGGCGACGGGCTGGTGCACCTGCACCTGTGCGATGGCAGCGGCGCCTCCACCGACGAGCATCTGGTGCCGGGCCGCGGAACACAGCCGACGGTGGAGATCTGCGAAATGCTTGCGGGTGGCAGCTTCTCCGGCCACGTCATCCTGGAGGTCACCACCTCCGGCGCGCGGACGGCCACCGAACGCGAGGCGCTGCTCGCCGAGTCGTTGCAGTTCGCCCGGGCGCATCTGCTGCGCTGAACCACGAAGGACACCACATGCCGAGCTCGACCCTGTTCACCGACGCCATGGCGCTCACCCCCGTCGGTGACGGCGTGTATGACGGTGAGCTGAACGAACATTGGACGATCGGGCCGAAGGTGCACGGCGGCGCGATGCTGGCGCTGTGCGCGAATGCCGCACGTATTGAGCACGGTGGGAGTGTTCAGCCGATTGCGTTATCCGGAAACTTCCTCATGGCACCGGATCCCGGCCCGATGCGGATTCTGACGACCGTGCGCAAGCGTGGGCGACGGGTCAGCCTCATCGACGTCGAGCTGAGACAGGGCGATCGGACGGCCGTTCGGGCCGCGGTGACGCTGGGCGAGCCGGAACATCACGTGCCGCCGCTGCTATCGGTCAACCCCGTGGTGCCGTTGATGACGCCGGAGCCGCCACCCGGCCTCGAGCCGATCGGCCCGGGGCACCCAATGGAAGACATCGTGCATCTGGCCCACGGCTGCGACATCCGGCCGTCGCTGACCACGTTCACGCCCCGCGCCGACGGCGGGCCGCCCATCATCGAGTACTGGGTCCGTCCGAAGGGGGTCGCGCCCGACGTGCTGTTCGCGCTGCTCTGCGGCGACGTGTCGGCTCCTGTGACGTTCGGGGTCAACCGCACGGGGTGGGCGCCCACCGTGCAGCTCACCGCGTATCTGCGGGCGCTGCCCGCCGACGGGTGGTTGCGCGTGCTGTGCACGACGGTGCAGATCGGCCAGGACTGGTTCGACGAAGACCACATCGTCGTCGACTGCGAGGGCCACATCGTGGTGCAGAGTCGCCAGCTGGCCATGGTGCCGCCCCCGGAGTAGCCGTCGCGCGCGTCTGCAATGCTTTGACCGTGGCAAGGATCGCGATCATCGGCGGTGGAAGTATCGGCGAAGCGCTGCTGGCTGGGCTGCTGCGCGCGGGCCGGCAGGTGAAGGACCTAGTGGTGGCCGAGAAGGACCCGGACCGTGCGAAGTACCTGTCCGAGACCTACTCGGTACTGGTCACCACGGTGGCCGACGCTGCAGAGAACGCCTCCTTCATCGTCGTTGCCGTCAAACCCAGCGATGTGCCGGCGATGATGGACGAGATCGGCAATGCCGCCGCCCACGCCGAAAGCGACAGCGCCGAGCAGGTTTTCGTGACCGTGGCCGCCGGCGTCACCACCGAATACTACGAGAACAAGCTGCCCGCAGGGTCGCCCGTCATCCGGGTGATGCCCAATGCGCCGGTCGTCGTCGGCGGCGGCGTCAGTGCACTGGCAGCCGGCCGGTTCGCCACCGGGGAACAACTCAAAGAGGTGTCGGCGATCTTCGATGCGGTCGGCGGCGTGCTGACCGTGCCGGAGTCGCAGCTGGACGCCGTGACGGCGGTGTCGGGTTCGGGTCCGGCCTACTTCTTCCTGGTGGTCGAGGCGCTGGTGGATGCGGGCGTCGCGGCGGGGTTATCGCGGCCGGTGGCCACCGATCTGGTGGTGCAAACCATGGCCGGATCGGCGGCGATGTTGCTGGAGCGTCTCGACACCGCCCAGCCGGCCGGAGACGCGGCGATGGGCACCGCGATGGACACCACCGCAGCCCAGCTGCGCGCCACGGTCACCTCGCCCGGCGGTACAACCGCCGCTGGTCTGCGGGAACTCGAGCGGGGCGGGCTCCGGGCCGCCCTGGCCCAGGCTGTTGACGCCGCAAGAGAGCGATCTGCCCAGCTTGGAATGACATCCGGGTAATTCAACGAATTTCGAACGATTAACCCACACCCGTCGCAATAACCCCAATAACCCCGCTATTCTCCTCGTGTAAGCACGCGTTGGTGCCAGCGGTGGGGAAGCCACTGGAACACCCGTGCCTGAAGGATTGGGTTGCGATGACGTCTATGAACGGGCCATCGGGGCGGGATTCGGCGAGCGGGAAGTATGCACGCAACGAAGCGGCTCCCGACCAGCCGCCGCGGGCTCAATTTCTCACCGTCGCTGAAGTGGCGAGCCTGATGCGGGTCAGCAAGATGACGGTCTACCGGCTGGTGCACAACGGTGAACTGCCTGCGGTGCGGGTCGGACGCTCGTTTCGGGTGCACGCCAAGGCCGTCCACGACCTGTTGGAGACCTCGTACTTCGACGCCGGGTGACGATCAAGCGGCGAGGTACGAGCCGCGTTGAGGAACCCGGTGCGAAAAGACAGCCGGGTGACGATCAAGCGGCGAGGTACGAGCCGCGTTGAGGAACCCGGTGCGAAAAGACAGCCGGGTGAATCGGCTCCAGCCATCTGCTCTTCGCGCAAGCGGCTCATCGCCGTTTTCGCGTCCGTAATCACGGCCCGGTAAGGTGTGCGGGTCGAGTCAAGTGGTCTTGAAACACGTCTAGGTAGCGGAGTTCATGGGTTCAGTCATCAAGAAGCGGCGCAAGCGCATGTCGAAGAAGAAGCACCGCAAGCTGCTTCGTCGCACCCGGGTGCAGCGCAGAAAACTCGGCAAGTAGTTCTTCGTCTCCGCCGATAGGCTGAGCCGGATGGATTCAGAAAATCGCTCCGGGGGCCGACCCCCGGGGACCGACGATGACACCCCGCACTGTCCCAAGGTCGTGCTGGTCACCGGCGCATGCCGGTTTCTGGGTGGGTATCTCACCGCCCGCTTGGCGCAGAACCCGTTGATCAACCATGTCATCGCCGTGGATGCCATCGCGCCGAGCAAGGACCTGCTGCGGCGGATGGGCCGCGCGGAGTTCGTCCGGGCCGACATCCGCAACCCGTTCATCGCCAAAGTCATCCGAAACGGCGACGTCGACACCGTGGTGCACGCCGCGGCCGCGTCCTATGCGCCGCGCTCCGGCGGTAAGGCGGCGTTGAAGGAACTCAACGTGATGGGCGCCATCCAGTTGTTCGCGGCCTGCCAGAAGGCCCCGTCGGTGCGCCGCGTGGTCGTCAAGTCGACATCTGAGGTGTATGGCTCGAGTCCGTGGGACCCGGTGATGTTCACCGAGGACGGCAGCGGCCGACGACACCCCGGCGAGGGCTTCGCCCGCGACAGCATCGACATCGAGGGCTATGCGCGCGGCCTGGCTCGGCGCAGGCCCGACATCTCGGTCACGATCCTGCGGCTGGCCAACATGATCGGGCCTGCGATGGACACCGCACTCTCGCGGTTTCTATCCGCCCCCGTGGTGCCGACGATCGTCGGCCGCGACGCCCGGCTGCAGCTGCTGCACGAGCAGGACGCACTGGGCGCGCTGGAACGCGCGACGGTGGCCGGCAAAGCCGGCACGTTCAACGTCGGTGCCTCCGGCGTGATCATGATGTCTCAAGCCATCCGGCGCGCCGGCCGGGTCGCGTTGCCGGTGCCGCGCTTCGCATTATCTGCTGTGGATTCGCTGTGGCGCGCAACTCGCTACACTGAGTTGGATCGCGAGCAGATGGACTACTTGAGCTATGGCCGAGTCATGGACACCACACGGATGCGGAATGACTTAGGCTATAGCCCGAAGTGGACCACGGCGGAGGCTTTTGACGACTACGTACGTGGTCGTGGATTGACCCCGATCGTTGACCCGCGATGGGTACGCTCAATGGAGAGTCGCGCCGTATCGGCGGCGCAGCGTTGGGGACGGTAATCACGGACTCGAAATCGGGTGGGGAGAAGGTATCGAAGTGGCGGGCGAATCCAAAGCCAAAGTGATTCCGCTGCACTCAAATACGGGTAGGCAAGCGGCCCAGCGGCGTGCTGCCGCACGCGGCGAGGGCGCGCGCCGACATCCCTCTTTCCTCGGTGACCCCAACGGCCGTGCCTCGGCCGACCAGATCGCTGCCGTGGTGCGCGAGATCGACGACCGCCGCGCCGCCGCCGGCGGAGCGCAGCCCGCAGACGATACGCCAAACGAACTCGCCAAAGGTATCGGCGCGGTTGCTGAGTTCGTTCGTAAGCGCATGATGGGCGATTACACCGTCGACGAATTCGGCTTCGATCCGCACCTCAACAATGCGGTGTTTATGCCTTTGCTGCGAGTGTTCTTCAACTCGTGGTTCCGCGTCGAGGTCAGTGGCATCGAGAACCTGCCGGAAACCGGCGCCGCGTTGGTGGTGGCCAACCACGCCGGCGTGTTGCCGTTCGACGGACTCATGACGTCGGTGGCCGTACACGACAAGCACCCAACGAACCGGGACCTTCGACTGCTGGCCGCCGACATGGTGTTCGACATGCCGATGATGGGTCAGGCGGCGCGAAAGGCCGGCCACACCATGGCCTGCACCGCCGACGCGCACCGGCTGCTGGCCGCCGGTGAGCTGACCGCGGTGTTCCCCGAGGGCTACAAGGGCCTGGGCAAGCACTTCAAGGACCGATACAAGCTGCAGCGATTCGGTCGCGGTGGGTTCGTCGCCGCGGCGCTGCGCGCCAAGGCGCCCATCGTGCCGTGCTCGATCGTCGGGTCCGAGGAGATCTACCCGATGATCGCCGACGTCAAGCTGCTGGCCCGGCTGTTCGGGCTGCCGTACTTCCCGATCACCCCGCTGTTCCCGCTGGCCGGGCCCGCCGGGCTGGTGCCGTTGCCGTCCAAGTGGCACATCCAGTTCGGGGACGCGATCTCGACGGTGGACTACGACGAGGCCGCCGCCGACGATCCGATGGTCACCTTCGAGCTGACGGACCAGGTTCGCGAAACCATTCAGCAGACGCTTTATCAATTGCTGGCCAATCGCAGGAATATGTTCCTCGGCTGACAGTTCGGTCGTCCGCTTACCCGATACGCGAAATCCTGCGTCAACTCTTGGAGTTTTGCCCCGCAATCATTTTGGCGATGGCGGCGTCGCGGCGGGCGGCGATCGTCGCGCTCACTTCGTCGGCCTCGTCGTCGTGGGCGGCCTCACCGATGACGGTGACGATGCTGGTGATCACCGGCTCACCGTTGTCGTCGGAGACCTCACCGCGGACCTCGCTGACCACGGTGCCGTGCGCCTCGATGACCGAGTCGAGGTAGGAGTCGAACCACAGCTTGTCGCCGGCCAGGATCGGCCGGTGGAACGTGATCTTCTGGTCGCGGTGCAGGACCCGCTCCATGTTGATCGGGACCGCGAAGTGCTTGAAGATCTCCAGCTGCACCTTGCGTCCGGCGACGGCAAGGAATGTCAACGACGCCACCAGCGCGTCGCAGCCGACCTCCTTGGCGGCCTCCTCGCTGTAATGGGCCGGATGCTCGTCCTTGACCGCGTGCGCGAACTCGCGGATCTTCTCCCGGTCGACTTCGAAATAGTCCGGATACCGGTAGTGGGTTCCGATGATGTCTTCAGCGATGGCCATGGCTGGCGCGAGCCTATCAGCGAGCTTTAGCAGGCGAATCATCTGTCGTCATGGCGTCGCGACACGACGGCGGCCAGCGCGCCGCCCGCCGCGCCGAGCGCCAGCGCCGACGGCACCCCGATCCGGGCGGCCTTGCGCGCGGTGCGGAAGTCGCGGATCTCCCAGCCACGCTCGCGGGCCAGGTCACGTAGGCCGGCATCGGGGTTGATGGCCACTGCCGTTCCGACCAGAGACAGCATCGGCACGTCGTTGAAGCTGTCCGAATACGCGGTGCACCGGCGCAGATTCAGGCCCTCGCGGATGGCCAGCGACCGCACCGCGTGGGCCTTGCCGGTGCCGTGCAGGATGTCACCGATCAGGCGCCCGGTGAACACGCCATCGACCGACTCGGCGACCGTGCCCAGCGCACCGGTCAACCCGAGCCGGTTGGCGATGGTGGCGGCCAGTTCGTAGGGCGTCGCGGTGACCAGCCACACCTGCTGGCCTGCGTCGAGATGCATCTGCGCCAGCGCGCGGGTGCCCGGCCAGATCTTGTCGGCGATGATGTCGTCAAAGATCTCTTCGCCGACCGCTACCAGTTCGGCGGTGGACCGGCCTTCGATGAACGCCAGCGCCTTGCGCCTGCCCGCGGCCACGTCATCGCTGTTCTCCCGGCCGGTGAGCTGAAACTTGGCCTGCGCGTACACGAATCGTGCCATATCGCCGTAGGTGAAGTACTTGCGAGCCGCCAGCCCGCGGGCGAAATGCACCAGCGACGACCCCTGCACCATGGTGTTGTCGACATCGAAGAAGGCCGCCGCGGTCAGATCCGGCGGCGGTGCGGCCGGGCTGGCCGCCTCGTCTTCGGCGAGGTTCGTGACCGCCGCCTCAGCGCTGGCGGCGCCGGCCAACGCTTGCACGGCGGCTTCGTCACCATTGCGGTCGTACACGTCTTAACACTAAGACACTCCGGTCCGGATACTTGTTGGCGTGAACCGGCCGCAGGTGGAGCTGCTGACCCGCGACGGCTGCACGATCTGCGTGCGGTACCGCGGCGCGGCTCGCCGAACTGGCCGCTGAGCTGGGCTTCGACCTTTCGACGACCGACGTCGACGCCGCGGCGTCGGCCGGGCAACCCGGCGCTGCGGGCCGAGTTCGGCGACCGGCTGCCCGTGGTCCTGCTCGACGGCCGCGAGCACAGCTACTGGGAGCATCGACGAGGCCCGGCTGCGCGCGGATCTAGGCTACTGAGGGCACGCAGGCGCTGGAGGCCGACCGGCCGCCGGGGCAATTATTTGGTAGCCCACCTGATAAACGTTTACCGTGGAAACCAGTTCAGTTACTGGAGGAAGCAAGGGAGCTGGCCAGGTGATGCTGCCGTGAGCGTCTTGCTCTTCGGGGTTTCGCACCGCAGTGCGCCGGTCTCCGTCCTGGAACAACTCAGCATCGACGAATCCGATCAGGCCAAGATCGTCGACCGGGTGCTGCAGTCGCCGCTGGTGACCGAGGCGATGGTGCTGTCGACATGCAACCGCGTCGAGGTCTACGCGGTGGTGGACGCGTTCCACGGCGGGCTGGCGGTGATCGGGCAGGTGCTCGTCGGATCACTCCGGAATGTCGATGGGCGACCTGACCAAGTACGCCTACGTCCGCTACAGCGAGGCCGCCGTCGAGCACCTGTTCGCGGTGGCCAGCGGTCTGGACTCCGCGGTCGTCGGCGAGCAGCAGGTGCTCGGCCAGGTGCGCCGCGCGTACGCCACCGCCGAGAGCCAATCGCACCGTCGGCCGGATGCTGCATGAGCTGGCCCAGCGGGCGCTGTCGGTGGGCAAGCGGGTGCATTCCGAGACCGGCATCGACGCGGCCGGCGCCTCGGTGGTGTCGGTCGCCCTGGACATGGCCGAACACCGGCTCGGCGGCCTGCCGGGCGAGACCGCCGTGCTGGTCGGCGCCGGCGCGATGGGCGCGCTGGCGGCGGCCCACCTGACCCGCGCCGGTATCGAGCACGTGCACGTCCTGAATCGGTCACTGCCCCGGGCGCAGCGGTTGGCCCGCAAGATCCGCGAATCGGCGTCGCAAGCCGACGCCATGTCCCTCGACCGCCTGGCCGCCGCGGCTGGCCGATGCCGACGTCATGGTCAGCTGCACCGGCGCGGTGAGCCCGGTGGTCTCGCTGGCCGACGTGCATACGCGCTGGCCGCGCGCGGCGACGGACGACCCGACCGCTGGTGATCTGCGATCTGGGCATGCCGCGTGACGTCGACCCGGCTGTCGCCGGTCTGCCGGGTGTCTGGGTCATCGACGTGGACCGCGTGCAGCACGAGCCGTCGGCCCACGCCGCGGCCGTCGATGTCGACGCCGCGCGTCACATCGTCGCCGCCGAAGTCGCCGCCTACCTGGCCGGGCAGCGGATGGCCGAGGTCACCCCGACCGTGACCGCGCTGCGCCAGCGCGCCGCCGACGTGGTCGAGGCGGAGCTGCTGCGCCTGGACAACCGGCTGCCCGGCCTCGAGAGCGCCCAGCGCGACGAGGTGGCGCGCACGGTGCGGCGGGTCGTGGACAAGCTGCTGCACGCGCCCACCGTGCGGATCAAACAGCTGGCCAGCGCGCCCGGGCGGCGACAGCTACGCCGAGGCGCTGCGCGAGCTGTTCGAACTGGACCAGCAGGCCGTAGACGCCGTCGCCGGACCCGAATTGCCCGTCATGTCGACAGGACTCGATCCGGAACGCAGAACCGTCTGCCGAGTAACCGATTGGCGATCGTCATCCGGATAGGCACCCGGGGCAGTCTCTTGGCCACCACCCAGGCCGGCGTCGTCAGGGACGCTCTGATCGCCAACGGGCATCCCGCCGAGTTGGTGATCATCACCACCGCAGGCGACCGGTCCGTCGGCGCCGATCGCCACGATCGGTGTGGGCGTCTTCACCACCGCGCTGCGCGAGGCCATCGACGATGGCCGTGTCGATGCCGCCGTGCACTCCCACAAGGATTTGCCGACCGCCGAGGACCCGCGGTTCGCGATCGCCGCGATTCCCCCGCGCAACGACCCCCGCGACGCGCTGGTGGCCCGCGACGGGCTGGTGCTCGGGGAGTTGCCGGCCGGTTCGCTGATGGGCACGTCGTGCCCGCGACGGGCCGCACAGCTTAGAGCATTGGGTCTCGGTTTGGAAATCCGCCCCCTACGAGGCAACCTAGATACCAGGTTGAACAGGGTAAGCAGTGGTGATCTTGACGGCGTCGTCGTCGCCCGGGCCGGGTCTGGCCCGGCATCGGCCGACTCGACGACGTCACCGAGACGCTCGAGCCGGTGCAGATGTTGCCGGCACCGGCTCAAGGTGCGCTCGCCGTCGAATGCCGCGCGGGCGACCGGTGAGCTTGCCGCGGTGCTGGCGGAGTTGGACGACGCCGACACGCGCGCGGCGGTCACCGCGGAGCGCGTCCTGCTCGCCGAACTGGAGGCCGGTTGCTCCGCGCCGGTGGGCGCGATCGCGGAAGTGGTCGAGTCCATCGACGAGGACGGCCACGTCTTCGAAGAGCTGTCGTTGCGCGGCTGCGTGGCGGCGCTGGACGGATCCGACGTGATCCGTGCGTCCGGCATCGGCACAGCCGAGCGGGCACGAGAGCTGGGGCTCTCGGTCGCCGCGGAGTTGTTCGAGCTGGGGGCGCGCGGATCTGGTCGGGATAGCGAAGACGTGGGAGAGACAGATGACGACGCGAGGGCGTAAGCCAAGCCCGGCCGCATCACGTTCGTCGGCTCCGGGCCGGGCGATCCGGGACTGCTGACGCCCGCGCGCGCGCACGGTGCTTGCGAACGCCGCCCTGGTCTTCACCGACCCCGACGTGCCCGAGGCGGTGCTGGCGCTGATCGGTCCGAGACCTGCCGCCGGTGTCGGGTCCCGGAGCCCGCCGATGCCGGGACGTCGGACGCCGACGGCGCGGAGCACCCGCGGTGATACCGGGCGGTCCCGATGTCCGCCCGGCGCTGGGCGATCCGGCCGAAGTCGCCAAGACGCTGACCGACCGAGGCCCGCGCCGGCGTCGACGTGGTGCGGCTGGTGGCCGGTGACCCGCTGACGGTCGACGCGGTCATCACCGAGGTGAACGCCGTGACGCGGATCGCACCTGCACATTCGAGATCGTGCCCGGCCTGGCCGCCAGCACGCGCGGTGCCGACCTACGCGGGGCTGCCGCTGGGCTCGTCGCACACCGTTGCCGACGTGCGCGGCGACGTGGACTGGGAGGCGCTGGCCGCGGCGCCCGGCCCGCTGATCCTGCAGGCCACCGCGTCGCATCTGGCCGACGCGGCGCGCACCCTGATCGAGCACGGGCTGGCCGAGACCACGCCGTGCGTCGTGACCGCGCACGGCACCACCTGCCAGCAGCGTTCGGTCGAGACCACGCTGGGCGGTTTGACCGACACGGCGGCGCTCGGTGCGAACGAACCGGCGGGCCCGCTCACCGGGCCGCTGGTCGTGACCATCGGCAAGACGGTGGCCAGCCGGGCGAAGCTGAACTGGTGGGAGAGCCGCGCGCTGTACGGCTGGACCGTGTTGGTGCCGCGCACCAAGGACCAGGCCGGCGAGATGAGCGAGCGGCTGACGTCGCTACGGTGCGCTGCCGATCGAGGTGCCGACCATCGCCGTCGAGCCGCCGCGCAGCCCCGCGCAGATGGAGCGCGCCGTCAAGGGCTTGGTCGACGGCCGCTTCCAGTGGGTGGTGTTCACCTCCACCAACGCGGTGCGCGCGGTGTGGGAGAAGTTCGGCGAGTTCGGCCTGGACGCCCGCGCGTTCTCCGGGGTGAAGATCGCCTGTGTCGGCGAGTCGACCGCCGACCGGGTCCGCGCGTTCGGCATCAGCCCCGAACTGGTGCCGGCCGGCGAGCAGTCCTCGCTCGGTCTGCTGGACGACTTCCCGCCCTACGACAGCATTTTCGACCCGGTGAACCGGGTCCTGCTGCCGCGGGCCGACATCGCCACCGAGACGCTGGCCGAGGGACTGCGCGAACGCGGCTGGGAGATCGAGGACGTCACCGCCTACCGAACGGTGCGGGCCGCACCGCCGCCGGCGGAGACCCGCGAGATGATCAAGACCGGCGGCTTCGACGCGGTGTGCTTCACGTCCAGTTCCACGGTGCGCAACCTGGTCGGCATCGCCGGCAAGCCGCACGCGCGGACCATCATCGCCTGCATCGGTCCCAAGACCGCCGAGACCGCCGCCGAGTTCGGGTTGCGGGTCGACGTGCAGCCGGAGACGCCGCGGTCGGTCCGCTGGTCGACGCTCTGGCCGAGCACGCCGCCCGGTTGCGCGCCGAGGGCGCGCTGCCGCCGCCGCGCAAGAAGAGCCGCAGGCGCTAGTGCGATCGTGCGCGCTGGTGCGCCACAGCGGGTTGGCATTCTGAGCATGGCCTATCCGCGGCAGCGCCCGCGTCGGCTCCGCTCCACCCCCGCGTTGCGTCGATTGGTGGCGCAAACCTCTTTGGAGCCAAGGCATTTGGTGCTGCCGATGTTCGTCGCCGACGGCATCGACGAACCGCGGCCGATCGCGTCGATGCCCGGCGTTGTGCAGCACACCCGCGATTCGCTGCGCAGCGCCGCCGCCGACGCCGTCGCCGCCGGGGTGGGCGGGCTGATGCTGTTCGGCGTGCCCCGCGACGAGGACAAGGACGCGACCGGATCGGCCGGCGACCGACCCCGATGGCATCCTCAACGTCGCCCTGCGGGATCTGGCCAAGGATCTCGGCGACGCGACCGTGCTGATGGCCGACACCTGCCTGGACGAGTTCACCGATCACGGCCACTGCGGCGTCCTGGACGCCGCGGCCGGGTCGACAACGACGCGACCTTTGCCCGTTACGTGGAACTGGCTGTGGCACAGGCGGAATCCGGCGCACACGTGGTCGGGCCGAGCGGCATGATGGACGGCCAGGTGGCCGCGATCCGCGACGGCCTGGACGACGCGGGCTACACCGACGTGGTGATCCTGGCCTACGCCGCGAAGTTCGCCTCGGCGTTCTACGGCCCGTTCCGCGAGGCGGTGGCCTCCAGCCTGTGCGGGGACCGGCGCACGTATCAGCAGGATCCGGCGAACGCCCGCGAGGCGCTGCGCGAGATCGAGCTGGACCTCGCCGAAGGCGCGGACATCGTGATGATCAAACCCGCGATGGGTTACCTCGACGTGGTGCGCGCGGCGGCCGACATCTCGCCGGTGCCGGTGGCCGCCTACCAGATCTCGGGGGAGTACGCGATGATCTGCGCTGCGGCCGCGAACGGCTGGATCGACGAGCGCGCCGCGGCGCTGGAGTCGCTGACCAGCATCCGCCGTGCCGGTGCCGACATCGTGCTGACGTACTGGGCCGCGGACGCGGCCGACTGGCTGGCGTGAGCGAAGCTTGCGAGCGAACCTCGGCACAGCACGCGGAAGCCGAGCCTGCGACACCGCGTGAGCGAGAGCGAGCTGCGCCCAACCGACGTCGACACCGGCTTCTGGCTGTGGCTGGTGGCGGTGCCGCTGATGGTCACCGGCTATGTCGTCGACCTTGTCAGCGCGGATCGCCCGCGGCCGCCGCTACTCATCTACGCGATCTCGGCGTTGTTCGTTCTCGTGGTGGCGACGATCGTGGTCACGTTCCTGTTCCTGATGCGGCAGGGCTACCGATGGGCCCGCACGCTGCTCACCGGCGGCGGGGTCGCCTCCGTGGTGTACGCCGGAACCGGCCTGTTCTCCGTCGACCGGTCGCCCACCCCCGCCGTGCTATACGCAGTCAGCGCAATCGTCGGCTCGGTCCTGATCGCCGGGGGAGTGTTCCTGTTGCACCGCAAGGACGCCCACAGCTTCTTCGTTCGGTAGCGGACGTTAGGCTTGCCCGAATGTCAGCCCCACTACAGCGCCCGCGGCTCGTCAGCGCCGCGTTCTGGTGTTGGCTGGCCGCGGCAACCCTGCTGGCAGCACTGGGCCTGCTCCTCGCACTGAACCAGGCGGACCTGCCGGCCTTTTTTCGCGGCGCAGGCGCCTTATTCGCGATTGGGGGTCTGGCGCTCGGCTTCCTCGCCGGCCGTACCCGGACGGGACACGCCGGTTTCCGGCGCGCCGCGGTGGGCCTTGCACTCGCGCTCGTGCTGGTACTGGCCCTGTTCATACTGATCGGTGGTGGTGTCCTCTGGGTGCTGCCGATGATCCTGACCTTGGCCGGCGCAATGTTGATCATGAGGCCGTCGGCTCAAGACTGGTTTCCATCAGAGGGGCAGCCGTGACCCAGAGCAGCGCGCCGGCTGACGTTCTGTTCTATGAGCAGGGCGCCAGCTGGTTATGGGTACTGAGCGGGCCGGCGGCGGGCATTGCGATGCTGCTCATCCAGAGGTCCGCCGGACTGGGATTCCAGTGGGTGGTTCCGACGATCTTCTTCCTGCTGGTGACCGGCTTTGTCACGATTCAGGTCAAGGCGGCACGGATCCACACCTCGGTCGAGCTGACTCCGTCCACGCTGCGCGAGGGCACCGAGAGGATCAAGATCGACGACATCGTGCGGATCTACCCGGAGGCGACGGGGCCGGATGCGCCCAAGTGGCAGTCGGCCCGTGCACTCGGTGAGCTGACCGGTGTGCCGAAGGGCCGGACCGGAATCGGGCTCAAGCTGACCAACGATCGCACCGCCCAGGCCTGGGCGCGCAAGCACCAACAACTGCGGGCAGCGCTGGTGCATCTGGTGGAAGAGCGCATCCCCCCAGAGCCCAAGCCGTGAACCGGAAACGCCGCACGACCATCGAGTTGGTGTTTGCCGTCGTCGCGGCGGCGGGTTCGGTGTTGAGCTGGCTGGGGGCGCAGTCGATCGTGACGGTAGCGCCCGTCCTGGACGGTGAACCGCAGACCACGTCGGTGGTCTACAGCCCGCCCATGCTGGTGCTGATGCTGATGCTGGCGACCGTCGCGGGGGTGTTGGCCGTGGACGGCGTCGCCCGGCTGCGTCGCGCCCGGGCGGCCGACCGGCGATCCGACGTCGAAAGCGCCCTCACTCACTAGGCTTCCGAGGGTGTTTCGGTTCGCACCGGCGGCGCTGTCACGGGAGTTGACATGGTGAGCGATCACTTCAGAGGCAAGGTGTGCGTCGTCACCGGCGCCGCCTCCGGCATCGGCCTCGCGGTGAGCGCGGCGCTGCTGGACCACGGCGCCATCGTGGTGCTCTCCGACCGCGACGCCGGCCGGCTGGCGTCCGCAGCCGACGAGCTCAGTGCGCACACCGGCCGGGTGCACACCGCACCGGTCGACGTCACCGACCACCAACAGGTGCAGCGGCTGATCGACGATGCCGCGGCGCGGCACGGATCGCTGGACTTCCTGTTCAACAATGCCGGCATCGGCGGGACGCTGCCGATCGCCGATGCGACGCTGGAGCACTGGCGGCGCATCGTCGACCTGAACCTGTGGGGTGTGATCTACGGTGTGCACGCCGCGCTTCCGATCATGCGGCGTCAGGGTGGCGGCCACATCGTCAACACCGCATCGCTGGCCGGGCTGGTGCCGTTCCCGTACCAGTCGCTGTACTGCACCACGAAGTACGGCGTCGTCGGCATGAGCGAATGTCTGCGCTACGAACTGGCCGCCGACAACATCCGGGTGTCGGTGGTGTGCCCGGGCAACGTGGTCAGCCGGATCTTCGGGACGCCGATCCTCGGTGAAGCCGTCGACGAAAAGCCGCCCGAGGACGCGATCCCGGCCGAGGAGGCGGCGCGCATCATCCTGGTCGGCGTCGCCGGCGGCGAGGGCATCATCGCGTTCCCGGACAAGCCCAAAGAGCTGTGGCGGTTGTATGCGAGATCGCCGGAGAAGGCGGAGGGTTATCTGCGGGAGGTCGCCCGGCAGCGTCGCATCGCGTTCGCATCCGGGGACGCGGGCGCGGTGTTCCGGTCCACCCATACGCGCATCGAGGACTGAGCGTGGCTGCGATAACCGGCTACGTCCGCACCCAGGCGACGGTGGCCGGGCTGATCAACCTGGTGGTGAACCCCTCCATCGACTGGCTCACCTCACGGCACAAGGGGTCTCAACCGATCTGGGGCGCCGACGGTCTGGTGGTCAACTTCGTGATCACCTCGCTGATCCTGTCGACGCTGGTCGGCGTGTTCAGCGCGCTGGGCGCGCGCCGCCTCGCCGACGACGGCACCGTGACCCCGCCGCGATGGCTGCGCCGGCTGCCGCGGCGCGGCTGGCTGGCAGGGTTGACGCTAGGTGCTGGCGCTGCGGTGGTGGTGATCGCGGCGTGCTGGCTGCTGCACGCCGCCGGGGTGACAACCTTGTCGCTGGCCTGGCTCATGGCGGCCAAGGCCGTCTACTGCGGGGTGCTCGGCTTCCTGGTCGCAGCCTGGGTGATCCTGCGGTCCCTCCTGCCCGGTTCCGTGAAGCCGCTCACATAACCCTTGGTACAGAGTGCGGATTTTGTAACACTGTTGCACATGACGGAGCTGGCGGACACCTCGCAACGCCTTCACGACGCCCTGCCGCTGGGCCCGCAGTCGCTGGTCTGGCGCTATTTCGGCGACAACCGGATGTTCCTGATCGGCCCGCGGCCCGCGGTGCTGCAGAACATGCTCGCCGAGCTCGGCCAGGGCGTGCTGGACCATTCGGTCTTCTTCGCCGATACCGCGGCGCGGGTGAAGCGGTCGCTGCCGCCGATCTTCATGACGGTGTACGGCCGCGACGACGACAACCCCGGCCAGCAGGTCCGCGACTTTCACACCGAGATCAAGGGCACCATGCCCGACGGGGCGCGCTACCACGCGCTCGACCCGGACACCTACTTCTGGGCGCACGCGACGTTCGTCGATCAGGTGCTCTACTTCGCCGACACCTTCGTCAAGCGGCTCGGCCGCGAGGAGAAGGATCAGATCTACCTCGAATCCAAGACGTGGTATCGCCGCTACGGCGTCAGCGAGCGGGCGATGCCGGCCGACTACGCCGAGTTCGAGCGGTACTGGGACCGGATGATCGACGAGATCGTCGTCGCCCATCCCACCGCCAAGTACGGCGTCGGCTATGTGACCAAGGGCTACCCGTGCCCGAAGGGCGTGCCGCCTGCGCTGTGGCGGGTTGTCTCGTCCGTGTTCAATCCGGTGGCGGCGTTCCTGACCATCGGCGGAATGCCGCCGCGGGCCCGTGAGCTGCTCGGCCTGCCGTGGAGCGAGCGCCAAGAGCGGCGCTACCAACGCTTCGCGGCTCTGTGGCGGTCGCGTCCGGTCAACTGGCTGTGGGATCATCTGCCGATGCGCCTGCGCTACAACAAGTTCGCCCAAGCCGGGTATGCCCGCCACTGACTCGAGCGCCGAAGCCATCCTCGACGCCGCCGTCGTCGAGTTCGAACGGCACGGCCTTCGTCGCGTCGCACTCGAAGACGTCGCCCGTCGCGCCGGGGTCAGCCGCACCACCATCTACCGCCGCTTCGCGAACAAGGACGAGTTGGTGTCGGCTGTCGTCGAACGCGAAAACGTCGCCCTCTTCGCCGATATCGCCGCCGAACTGAAACAAGCCGGGCCGCAGTCGAATTACTACGTGGAGGCGTTCACGTTGTCGATCCTGCGGTTCCGCAGGCATCGGGTGCTGAACCGGATGATGACCGACGAGCCGGCGTTGGTGCTCGAACTGGCGCGCAGGCACTACGGCGCCGCGATCGAGCGGATGGCCGACGCGCTGCGGGTGATCTTCCCCGAGGGATTCGCCGACCGGATCGGCGAGGCGGCCGTCAACGACCTGGCCGACACCATCCTGCGCTACGCGGCGATGGCGCTGCTGCTTCCCGGTTCGCAACCGCTGGCCACCGCGGAGGACATCCGCGCCTTCGCGACGCAGCACTTTCTGCCCAGCTTGCCCGCGGCTTTACGGGTGGTGCCGGCATGACGTCCCTGGAGCAGATTGCGCCGCCCTTCGTCGAAATGGCCCACTCGATCGTGTGGGCATCGGTCGCCACCGTCGACGCCGACAGCCGTCCGCGCACCCGCATCCTGCACCCGATCTGGGAGTGGGACGGCATGGACCTGTTCGGCTGGATCGCTGTCGCGCCCACTCCCGTCAAGCGGGCACATCTGGCGGTCCATCCGGAAGTGTCGGTCAGCTACTGGGCGCCCAGTCATGACACCTGTAGCGCGGAGGCGCTGGTGGAGTGGTACTCCGATGACGAAACCTGTACAGCGGTGTGGGACAAGTTCGCCAACGGCCCCGCACCGGTGGGCTACGACCCCGACATCATTCCGGAGTGGAAAGGTGGGCCGACGTCCGATGCTTTCGCCGCTGTGCGGCTGAGTCCGTATCGGCTGAGGGTCATGGCGGGCACGGTGATGACCAAGGGTAAAGGCGAGGCCCTTCTCTGGCACTCGTGAGTGACGTCAGCGCGCTGCCGCTGGCGCCGAAGAACCCGCTGTCGTTTCGCGAATTGGTAAGGGCGGTGAGGACTCTCGACGCCGGGCAGGAACTGCTGCGGGACGCTGGCGGCCCTATCACCCGAATCCAACTCGGTCCGAAGTGGCTGGTGCCTCCGGTCGTGGCGGTCATGTCGCCCACCGGGATCCGCGTATCGGCGAACACTTCGCGAGGTTGGAAACCACGCTGGCGCCGACCACCATCATCCGGTCCACGGAAATTCGTTCGTTGGATGACGACTTTCCTGTCGAGGTGCGGTTCACCACGGTCGCCAAGGGGCCGATCCGGGCCCACGTCGACACGCGACGGTGAACTCTGCCGTACCTCAGGTGCCTTTCAGTATGGAGATCAGCTGTTCGCGGCAGTTGGCTCCGACGCGTTGGGACGCGCGGAAGAGGTGCCCTTCCACGGAGCTGATCGACATGGTGAGCCGGTCGGCGATCTGCTTGTTCGATAGTCCTTGTGCGGCAAGCGAGACGATTTCGCGCTGCAGGAATTCTGCCCGGTGCGGGTCGGTGGCCACAAAGGAAGGTTGACGCCGTCGTCGAGCTACCTCTGGGTAGTCCACGACTCCCATCCCGGATCCGATTCCGATACCTCACGGTGGGGTGGCCCTACCTCACGGTGGCGTGGGACCACCTCTCGAAACTGGGGTAGCCGCGTACCCCAGCCGAGCCGTCGCAGCGGAGTTTAGGTTCCTTGGCGAACAACGAAGCCGGTGCGGATGTGCTGGCAGGTGCTGGGATCTTCGACGCGAAATTCATCGACCGCGTCGGCGCACTGGCGCCGTGTTGTTGGGATCGGTAGATAACCGGCCCGTGTGTACTTCGCGCGCGACCACGCCAGGCGAAGGGACGCAAACAGATACGTGGGAGGTTCTGAGATGGGTAACGCGAAATACATCGGCCGTGTCGGTGCGCTGGCGGTCGCGCTGGGTATCGGGACAGCTGTGGCCACCACGCCGTGGGTCGCGGTGGCCGAACCTGCCACGGACTCGTCGTCGGCGTCTGACGCATCATCGAACGCATCGAACGCATCGAACGCCTCGCCGTCCACGGCGGCGGACGACTCGAAATCCGCAACGTCAGAAGACACTTCGGTTGGCGCTCACAAGGCGGCGGACACCGGGCTATCGAGTGACGACCCGCGATCGGGCATTGCGCGGAGTTCCGGTGGCGCTCACACGTCGAACACGTCGAACGGGTCGGCCGTCCGTGGATCGGACGAGGACGATGCGACGGCCACACCCGACGCCGCCGAGCCAAGTGACAAGGAGCCCGCCGAGTCCGTCGTTGACGATACCTCGGCAACACCGGAAACCCCCGAACCGGCCGATGAGGAGCCCGTGGACGTCGACAACGCTTCGGCTCCGAATTCGAGCGCGCCGGCAGAGTCTGCCTCGGCGGCGCCGGCAACCGAGCCGGCGGCCGCGGCCGCTGGGTCGTCGGATAACGACGGCCCCGCGTCGGCGCAGCAGGTGGCCGTCGGCGCGCCGCTAGCCGCACCTACACCATCGGCCGCCCCGCCGCACACCGCCGACCCAGACGCTGAGAAGCCCGCAGCCCGCATCTCGGGCGCTGCCGACGAAACCCCCAGCATCCTGTCGGTGATATCACCGCCTTCCACTTCTACGGCGACCACATCGGCTGTGTCATCCACCGCCGTTGCGGCGCAACTACTTCCCGCTGCCCCGGCGAGCCCGGTGAGCCCGGCATCGGTGTTGTTGGCGTGGGTGGGGTTGGAGCCCTTGCTGACCGACGCCCCTGTCGCGCCGGTTCAGGCGCCGGCGTTGTGGGGTCTGGTGGAGTGGGTGCGCCGTCAGGGCCAGCACACGTTGATCAACAAGACCCCGACCACCGCCTACAACCCGGCGGAGACCAGCCAATCGGTGGACGGGGTGATCACCGGAGATCTGCACGCCTTCGATCCGCTGATGTTCAGCGGCACCCAGGCCTCCGAGCACGGCAGCGTGGTGGTCAACCGCGACGGCACCTTCGTCTACACCCCGGACGCCGATTTGGCCCGAACGGGCGGCAGCGACACGTTCAGTCTCGAGGTCGAGGACGGCGCTACTTACAAGCTGTCCGGGCCGGTGGGGCTGCTCCCGAGCGCGCTGCACCACGCCGCCCAGGTGCTCGGCGTCAGCGGCTCGGACACCATCGATTCCCACCCCACCGTCAAGGTGATTCCCAAGGTCATCGACACCATCGCTGTCGGCGGTCTGCCGTTCGGGTTGGCGGTCAGCCCAGATGGCGCCCGCGTATACGTCGCCAATGCATCAAGTGACACGGTGTCGGTGGTCGACACCGCCACCAACACGGTGACCACCACCATCGGCGTCGGCGACACGCCGGCCGGGGTTGCGGTCAGCCCCGATGGCGCCACCGTCTTCGTCACCAACGCCAACGACGACACCGTGTCGATGATCGACACCGTCACCAACACGGTCACCGCCACCATCACTTCCGTCGGCGACAACCCGAGCAGGCGTGGCGGTCAGCCCCGATGGCATTACCGCCTACGTCACCAACACCGTGGACGGGACGGTGTCGGTGATCGACACCGCCACCAACACCGTCACCACCACCATCACTTCCGTCGGCGATAACCCGAGCAGGCTGGCGGTCAGCCCCGATGGCATTACCGTCTACGTCACCAACACCGTGGACGGGACGGTGTCGGTGATCGACACCGCCACCAACACGGTTGCCACCACGGTCGGCGTTGGGGATGCTCCGGCTTTCGTGGCGGTCAGTCCCGACGGCGCCACCGCCTACGTCACTAACCACGACGACGGCACAGTGTCGGTGATCGACACCGCCACCAACACCGTCGTGGCCACCATCACGGACGTCGGCGTCGGTGCGCTCGGGGTGGCTTTCAGCCCCGACGGAGCCACCGCCTATGTCGCCAACTCCGGCAGCGACACGATGTCGGTGATCGATACCGCCACCAACACCGTGATCGCCACCGTCGATGCCCTCGGCGATGTCCCGGTCGGTGTAGCGGTTAGCCCCGACGGCACCCGTGCGTATGTCACCAACATTAGCGACGGCACCTTGTCGGTCATCAATTTGTATCCGGCACAGCTGAATATGCTTGCGTTGCAGGCTGTTACAGCTGATGTGGCGCCAGCGCAGTGGGGCTACAACCAGGCGGAGAACACCCAATCGGTGGACGGGGTGATCACTGGAGATCTGCACGCCTTCGATCCGCTGATGTTCAGCGGCACCCAGGCCTCCGAGCATGGCGGCGTGGTGGTCAACCGCGACGGCACCTTCACCTACACCCCCGACGCTGATTTCGCCCGCACCGACGGCAGCGACACGTTCAGTCTCGAGGTCGAGGACGGCGCTACTTACAAGCTGTCCGGGCCGGTGGGGCTGCTCCAGAGCGCGCTGCACCGCGCCGCTCAGGTGCTCGGTGTCAGCGGCTCGGACACCATCGATTCCCACCCCACCGTCAAGGTGCTGCCCAAGGTGATCGACACCATCGATGTCGGCGACGCTCCGTTCGGTGCGGCGGTCAGCCCCGACGGCGCCACCGTCTACGTCACTAACATCGGCGACGACACGGTCTCGGTGATCGACACCGCGACGAACACCGTCACCGACACCATCACCGTCGGTGCCGGCCCGGTCGAGGTGGCGTTCAGCCCTGACGGCGCCACCGCCTACGTCACCAACAACACGTTCGGCGGCACCGTGTCGGTGATCGACACCGCCACCAACACCGTCACCGCCACCCTCAATGTCGGCCCCGGCCCGATCGCAGTGGCGGTCCACCCCGACGGCGCCACCGCCTACATCCTCAACAATACGAACGGCACCGACACCGTGGCGGTGCTCGACACTGCGACCAACACCGTCACCACCACCGTTCCCGTCGGCAATGACCCGATCGGGGTGACGGTCAGCCCCGACGGGACCCGCGTCTACGTCACCAACGCCGACGACGGCACGGTGACGGTGATCGACACCACCACCAACACCGTCACCACCACCGTCCCAGTCGGCGACGGCCCCGTCGGGCTGGCGGTCAGCCCCGACGGCAGCCGCGTCTACGTCGCCAACGGGTCGGATAACTCGGTGTCTGTGATCGACACCGCCACCAACACCGTCCTTACCACCGTCCCCGTCGGCAGCGGCCCGCGGAAGGTGGCGGTCAGCCCCGACGGCACCCGCGTCTACGTCACCAACACGGCCGGCGGCACCGTGTCGGTGATCGACACCACGACCAACACGGTTACCGCCACTGTCACCGTCGGCGAATCTCCCTTCAGTGTGGCGGTCAGTCCCGACGGCACCCGCGTCTACGTCACCAACGCCGACGACGACACGGTGTCGGTGATCAGCGCGTGAGGACAGCTTCGCCAGGCGTCAGCCCCCTTGCAGGAGGGAGATCAGCTGTTCGCGGTTGTTGGCGCCGACGCGTTGGGAGGCGCGGAAGAGGTGGCCTTCCACGGAGCGGATCGACATGGTGAGCCGGTCTGCGATCTGCTTGTTCGACAGTCCTTGTGCGGCAAGCGAAATGATTTCGCGCTGACGGGCGGTGAACGGTTGCGGCGCCGTCACGGCTCGCAGCGCAGGGGTGTGGGCGCCTTGGCATTCGGCTGCGAGACGCTCGGTGGTGGCGGACGCGGTCATCGCCGCGCCGCGGAGTCCGGCGTGTTGGTAGGCGGCGACGGCTTGGGCGGCGGCGTCGGCGGCTGCGAGGCGATCGCCGAATTCCTCATATTGGTGCGACGCTTCGACGAGTGCGTCCCCGCTTCCCGCCGCGAGCGCGGCGGCATGAGCCGCGGCGGCAGCTGCGCGCGGCCCTTGGACTTGGTCGGCCAACTCCGCCAGCCTCGCGGCGGTGGTGTGGTCGCCGAACTGTGTCGCGGTCTGCAGAAGGACGACTTCCCACGCGGGGCGGCCGAGCCGAGTTTCGCGCTCTGCGGCGTCGCGCATGATCGAGATCGCCTGCGATGTAGCGCCTTCGGCGGCACACACCCACGCCTCGGCGAGGGATCTGTACGGGTCGAACATGCAGGCGTCGGGGTCTTGGGCCCACCACTCGATGGCTTCGAGCTCACGACGTGCATCGGTGGCGAGTCCGGCCATTGCGGTCACGGTGGTCAACCACGTTCGGCCGAATGTCTTCACCATGCGCCCGCTACCGCCAGTGCCGAGATAGGCCAGCGCGTCCCGCAATGACCGTCGCGCGTCATCCAGCGCACCTCGGCTCATCGCCGACAGTCCGACCATCACGCTGTGCCACGACTCCTCGAACGGAACGTCGAGTGTGTCGCGCCTGATCCGGGAAACCACGGCGTCCGATTGCGTCAGCTCACCCGCGAGTCGGTAGCCGTGTGTCTCCTGAAACGCCAACCGGCGTCGCAGGTGCCCCACCTCCGGCGACTTGTCGGCGACCGCATACCCACGGTTTGCGGCGGACTCGATCTCATCGATGCGCCCGAGGTCGCCGAGCCCGGTGACAAACACCCAAGCCAGAAAAATCTTCGCGACGTCGTTGGCAGGCGAACTGGCATCGGCGGTGACCGCCATGTCGACCGCTGTTCTGGAGTGACCGCGCACCAGCTCGATCAGTGGGCGAAGTGCGGTGGCGATCGCCTGCGCGTCGTGATCGTCTGCGGGCAGCAACTCGAGTTCGCTTTCGGCGCTGGCGACTTGACCGAGTATGAGCAGGAAGTTCATGGCACGAAGAATTGCCACCTGAGTCCGCTCGGGACCCGAGGCCTGCTCGGCCTGTTCGGCCAGAACTGCCTCCGCTTCGACGCCGCGTTCTTGCCAGGTGATCGCCATCGCGTGCGCGATCTTGGCCCAGGGACCACCGCCGACGGCGACGGCGCGCTCGGCGAGGGTCTCCGCGAGCCGATGATCCAGCAGTTGCATCGCGGCCGCTGCGGCTGCCAGGAGGAGTTCTGAGTCGGGCGAGAGATCGGATTCGATGGTGAGCACCGCGCGGCGGATCAACGCGCGGGGATCTGTTGAACCTTTTCTTGCCAGTTCGGTGGCGATGCGCCCGCGCAGCCGTTGCAGCCGCAGGGAGCCGGTGCGCCGGACCTCGCCGAGCAGCGGGTGGGCGAGCCGCACGGACGCGGGTCGCACACTGGCATCGACGCTTATCAGGCCCAGTGATTCGGCCTCGGCCAGGGCGTCGGCATCGGCGATCGCCTCCAAGACGTCGGTTTCCAACGGTTCGGCGATCACCAGGGCGTCGAGGACTTCGTGGACGGAGGTCGGCACCTTGCTTATCCGCGCCTCGAGCAACTCTGCGAGCGTTGGGGAGAGGCGGGGCTGCCCGTCCCACAGCCATACCCCGGAGCGCCGTGTCATCCGGCCGGCGTTCACCTCGTTGTCGAGGAGGTGACGCAGATACAGGGCGTTGCCTTGGGTGTACTGCCAAAGCCGTTGTGCGCTAAAAGAGTCCACCGGACCATCGAGTACGTGCTCGACCAGATCCGCAATCTCTGGGGGTGAGAGCGGTTGCAGTTCAAGACGTTCCAGATGATGGTCTTTCCAGATCGCGGTGATGGCGTCCGGCGGCGATTCTCCCGACCGGATCGTCAGGATGACGTTGGCCAGTCGGCGGGTGACGAGCTGGTGCACGGTGAACGCCGACAGGTCATCGAGCAGATGCGCGTCGTCGACACCGACCACCACCTCACCAGTGCGGGCATCGCCGATGAGCCCGTCGATCACCTCGCGCACTCGGCGTAACGGATCGGGGCCGAAATCGCTGGCGATGTCGACGAAGGCGCCCAGCGGGACGCTGCGTGCCGATGCGGTGCCGACGATCCAATGCCGGCGTGTGCTCCGGGCACCACAGGCAGCGACGGCTTCGCGCGCCACCCGCGTCTTGCCGACCCCGGCGGCGCCGGACAACACGATCCCGCGGGCACGCTCGGCGCCCGCCCGCGTGGCGTCGGCGATCACCGCAAGCTCCTCTGAGCGCCCGACAAGAGGCCACTGGCGGATCACCGGCAAATTCTAACCGGCATGGGCGTTAATTTCGGCGTGGAGCGAGCGCAAAGGTCGCGCGCGGGAAGACGTGACGAACCGCGGCGCGCGGTTAGATGGTTGGTGGCTCCTCGCATGCCGCTGCGAGTTTGGCCTCCGCCAGTCGCATGAACGTCGGCAGCGCGTCCAGGTCCACGCCGACGCAATCGGCGATCACCTCATCCGCAATCCCCGCATCGCGCAACCGCAGCGCGGTCGCATACGGCACCGGCAACCGCTGCAGGGACCCGGTTCGGCGCGGATCGGTGGTCACATACGAAATATGGACGCTGTCAGCAACCTTCGGCTGGGGTAATCCACTACCCCAATCCCGATCCGATTCCCAGCAGTTGGTGACGTAGCCCCACCTGGCGAACTGGGATAGTTCACTACCCCATCCGGCCCGCCGCAGGGGGACTTACCTTGCTGCCGAACACGTCCACTGCGATCGATTCGCCACTCACGGACAGGGTTCCGGCGCAGGAAGGATAGCCATGACCATCGCCAAGAATGCCAAGCCGAGCAAGCAGAAGACTGCGATCACCGTCGCGTTGGCCGCCGCCGCACTGGCCGCGGCGGGTACCGCGGCCCCAGGTGGCGAAACTCCAACCACCGCAACGCCGAAGCCGGATTCCTCCATCGCACCAGCGTCGGCCGTCCTGGCTGCGATCGCCACACCGAATAGCCTCTACGCGGCGGGCGGAGCCGCTCAGGTGGCGGTGTTGAGGCAGGGCAGCGGCGGCATCCCCGCGGTTGGTGCCGCTCCGAAAGTGGGGGCAGCAGGCCCGAACCTGTTCGCGCCGAAGTTCTTCGCGCACCCAGCTGCGGCGCCGACTGGTGCCGGACCGGCTTGGTCCGCCGGATCGTTCACGCATGCGGCGCTGATCTCGGCAAGCCCGGGTGGCGGTGGGTCGGCCAGCGCGGCGCCACTTTTCACTTCAAGTGCACCAGCAGTTTTCGCCGTGTCCAGTCCGGCGCTCATCCAGGTCAACCCGGTGGGTGCCTCGGTGCATCAGCTTCGGTGCAGGTATCGGCACGCCTGGACTACCCGGCGGGCCCGGGGCGGGCGGCGCTGGCGGGGCAGGCGGCAGCCCAGGCGGCCCGGGTGCGGGCGGCGTCGGCGGCACTGGTGGTCTTGGAGGCGCCGGCGGCTCAGGGGCCACCGGCGGCACCGGGACGCCTGGGGGTCCCGGCGGCCCGGGAGATCACGGCTGAGGCAAGCGACTAACTAGCTGGCGCGCTTCAGCAGTACGGCCTCCTCGAACGGCAGCCGCGCGAAGAGCAGCCGCCAGAAGCCCGTCACATGAGACGCCGCCTGCGCCTTGGACACCACGAGAGGATCGACAAGCTCGATCGTCTTGCCGTAGCGCTTCATGTGGGCACCCCCGGTGGCCGTGATGTTCTTCAGCCAGTCCCGGTCGGGTCCATAGGTGAGCAACACGGCCACCCCGTCGTCGGTGGGGAACACGTTGAGCGGAGTGCGGTACGGCTTGCCGGATTTTCGGCCGACGTGCTCGAGGATGCCCATGCCCGGCGCCCAACCGGCCCACATCCGCTGAATCGGGTTGGTGACGTGGCTGTTGAACCGGGCCAGCCATTGCGGTAGTTGCATACCGCCATCAAACTCGTGGACATGGCCTACCTCAAGCCTCCATGGTTCGTGCGCAAGATCTTCAACAGGTTTGCGATGGCGACCGGCGTCGGCAACAGCCAGACGTTGACGGTCACCAAGCGCACCAGCAAGCAACCACAGCAGATCCCGGTCGTGGTCCCCGAGGTCGACGGCGTCAAATACCTGGTATCCACCCGCGGTGAAGCGGAATGGGTGAAGAACGTCCGCGCCGACCCGAACGTGAAGCTCGGCGACACGAAGTACGTCGCCACCGAGGTCCCGGTCGAGCAGCGGGGCCCCATCATCGCCGCCTACCGGCCGCTGGCAGGCAAGGTGGTCGAGGGCTACTGGAAACAGCTGCCGTCCGACGCCGACCACCCCACCTTCGCGCTGGCCCCCGGCTGACCACTACACCCTGTAGTTGGCGCGCTTGGCCCGGCTGGAACACTGGTTGCCATGCGCAGTGCTGACCAGACGACGGCAGGCACCCAAGCCTCCGCCCGGCTCTTCGCCGACGCGTGCGCCGTCATCCCCGGCGGGGTGAACTCGCCGGTGCGGGCTTTCACGGCGGTGGGCGGCACCCCGCGGTTCATCACCTCCGCCCAGGGTTACTGGCTGACCGACGCCGACGGCAACCGCTATGTCGATCTGGTGTGCTCGTGGGGCCCGATGATCCTCGGCCACGCGCACCCCGCCGTCGTCGAGGCCGTGCAGCGGGCGGCGGCGGGCGGTCTGTCCTTCGGCGCGCCCACGCCCGCCGAGAGCGAGCTGGCCGCCGAGATCATCGGGCGGGTCGACGCGGTCGAGAAGCTGCGTCTGGTCAACTCCGGCACCGAGGCCACCATGAGCGCGATCCGGCTGGCCCGCGGGTACACCGGCCGCGCCAAGATCATCAAGTTCTCCGGCTGCTACCACGGCCACAGCGACGCGCTGCTGGCCGACGCCGGGTCGGGCATCGCCACGCTGGGCCTGCCGTCCTCACCGGGTGTCACCGGTGCGGCCACCGCCGACACGATTGTGTTGCCGTACAACAACATCCCCGCGGTCGAAGAGGCGTTCTCCCGGTTCGGCGACGAGATCGCCACCGTGATCACGGAGGCCAGCCCGGGCAACATGGGCACCGTCCCGCCGCTGCCCGGCTACAACGCCGCGCTGCGCCGCATCACCGCCGAGCACGGCGCACTGCTCATCCTGGACGAGGTGATGACCGGCTTCCGGGTCAGCCGATCCGGTTGGTACGGCATCGATCCGGTCGACGCCGACCTGTTCACCTACGGCAAGGTGATGAGTGGCGGCCTGCCCGCTGCGGCGTTCGGCGGGCGGGCCGAGGTGATGGAGCGGCTGGCCCCCCTCGGCCCGGTGTATCAGGCGGGCACGCTGTCGGGTAACCCGGTCGCGATGGCGGCGGGCTTGGCGACGCTGCGCGCGGCCGACGCCGCCGTGTACGCGAAGCTCGACGCCAACGCCGACCGCCTGACCGGCCTGCTCGCCGGTGCTCTGACCGATGCCGATGTGCCGCACCTGATTTCACGGGCGGGCAATATGTTCAGCGTGTTCTTCACCGATGCGCCGGTGACCGACTTCGCAACGGCGAAGGCCAGCCAGACGTGGCGCTACCCCGCGTTCTTCCATGCGCTGCTCGACGCGGGCGTCTACCCGCCGTGCAGCGCGTTCGAAGCCTGGTTCGTCTCATCGGCACTCGACGACGATGCCTTCGACCGCATCGCGGCCGCCCTGCCCGGCGCCGCCCGCGCCGCCGCCGAGGCCGAGCGCCCATGACCCCCCGAAGGCGAGCGCGAGTGAGGATCGCAGCGAGGCACGAGCGAGGACCGGAGCGAGCGGGAGTCGAGGCATGGGCGTAGCGACGATCGTGCACGTGATGCGGCACGGCGAGGTGCACAACCCGCACAAGATCCTGTATGGCCGACTGCCTGACTATCACCTGTCGGACAAGGGTCTTGCACAGGCGCAGGCAGTCGCCGACTGGCTGGCCCACCGCGACGTCACCTACGTCGTCGCATCACCGTTGGAGCGTGCGCAGGAGACCGCGGCCCCGATCGCAGAGCGCCACACCCTGCCGGTCGACACCGACGACGAGCTGATCGAGTCGATGAACGTCTTCCAGGGCCAGAAGGTGTCACCCGGCGATGGCGCGCTGCGCAGCCCGCGGAACTGGTGGCATCTGCGCAACCCTCGCACGCCATCGTGGGGTGAGCCCTACTCGGAGATCGCGGCGCGGATGACGGCAGCGCTGCAGCGCGCCCGCATCAAGGCGGCGGGCCATGAGGCGGTGTGTGTCAGCCACCAGCTGCCCGTGGAGACGCTCCGGCGGGCGATGAACGACAAGGCGTTGCATCACTTCCCGACCCGACGCATGTGCAACCTGGCGTCGCTGACATCCTTCTACTTCTACGGGGACACCTACGTCGGCTGGGGCTATTCGGAGCTGGCCGGGCAGTGAGGCGGTGGGTCGTCATCGCGAGCGCGGCGCTGGTCGTGCTCGCGGGATGCTCCACCGGTGACGACGCCGTAGCCCAGGGCGGCACCTTCGAGTTCGTCGCACCCGGCGGCAAGACAGACATCTTCTACGATCCCCCCGAAAGCCGTGGCCGCCCAGGGCCGTTGGCCGGACCCGACCTGATGGACCCCGCCAAGACGGTGTCGCTCGACGATTTCAAGGACCAGGTCGTGGTCATCAACGTGTGGGGGCAGTGGTGCGCGCCGTGCCGGTCGGAGATCGGCCAGCTTCAGAAGGTCTACGACGCCACCAAGGCCGAAGGCGTGGCGTTTCTCGGCATCGACGTCCGCGACAACAACCGCGACGCCGCCCGTGATTTCGTGGTCGACCGCAAGGTCACGTTCCCGTCCATCTACGACCCGTCGATGCGCACGATGATCGCATTCGGCGGCAAGTACCCGACCACCGTCATTCCCTCCACGATCGTGCTGGACCGCAAACACCGGGTGGCGGCGGTGTTCCTGCGCGAGCTGCTCGCCGAGGACCTGCAGCCGGTGGTGCAGCGCCTGGCCGCCGAACCGGTTCCGCAGACATGAGCCTGGACCGGGTCGACCAGTTGGTGGCAAGCGGGCCGCTGCTGCTGGCGGCCCTCGTCAGCGTCGTCGCCGGGTTGGTGTCGTTCGCCTCACCGTGCGTGGTGCCACTGGTCCCCGGCTACCTGTCCTACCTCGCCGCCGTCGTCGGCGTCGAGGACGGGGTGGAGCCGTCGGGTGCGGTGGCTGTCGCGCGTAAGGCTCGCGTCCTGGTCGCGGGCGCGGCGATGCTGTTCGTGGCGGGCTTCACCGCGGTGTTCGTGCTCGGCACTGTCGCGGTGCTCGGCATGGCGGGCACGCTGATCACCAATCAGCTACTGCTGCAACGCATCGGCGGGGTGGTCACCATCGTGATGGGCCTGGTGTTTGTGGGCTTCATCCCACTGCTGCAGCGCGATACCCGGTTTGCGCCCCGGCAGCTGTCGACGATCGGCGGCGCACCGCTGCTGGGGGCGGTGTTCGCGCTCGGGTGGACACCGTGTCTGGGTCCGACGCTGACCGGGGTGATCGCGGTCGCGTCGGCCACCGACGGTGCCAACGTCGCCCGCGGCGTGCTGCTGGTCATCGCCTACTGTCTGGGTTTGGGAATTCCGTTCGTGCTGTTGGCCTTTGGCTCGGCACGGGCGGTGCAGGGCCTTGGCTGGCTGCGGCGGCACACCCGGCAGATCCAGATCTTCGGCGGGGTGCTACTCATCCTGGTCGGCACCGCACTTGTCACCGGTGTGTGGAACGACTTCGTTTCCTGGGTGCGTGACGCGTTCGTCAGCGACGTGAGATTGCCGATCTGATGACGTTCTCCCCGCGAGCAGACGCAAAAGTCCGCGAAACACGGCGTGTCGGGGGACTTTTGCGTCTGCTCGCGCTGATACGCAACATGTGGCGCACGCTGACCTCGATGGGCACGGCGCTGGTGCTGCTGTTCCTGCTGGCGCTGGCCGCGATTCCCGGTGCCCTGCTGCCGCAGCGCAGCCTCAACGAGAGCAAGGTCGAGCAGTACATCGCCGAGCACCCGACGATCGGGCCCTGGCTGGATCGGCTGCAGGCCTTCGAGGTGTTCTCCAGTTTCTGGTTCACCGCCATCTACGTGCTGCTGTTCGTCTCGCTGGTGGGCTGCCTGACCCCGAGGCTGCTCGAGCACGTCCGCAGCCTGCGGGCCGTACCGGTGGCTGCACCGCGCAACCTGAGCCGGCTGCCCAAACACCACACCGCCGAAGTGGCGGGCGACCCCGACGCTGTCGCGGCGACGGTGTCCGAGCGGCTCAAAGGCTGGCGACGGGTAACGCGCAAGCAAGGTGACGAGATCACTGAAATCTCCGCCGAGAAGGGCTGTCTGCGCGAGTTCGGCAACATCGTCTTCCATTTCGCGCTGCTCGGCCTGCTCGTTTCGGTGGCGGTCGGGAAGCTGTTCGGCTACGAGGGCAACGTCATCGTGATCGCCGACGGCGGTCCCGGCTTCTGCTCGGCGTCGCCGGCGGCGTTCGACTCGTTCCGGGCCGGCAACACCGTCGACGGCACCTCGCTTCATCCGATCTGCTTGCGCGTCAACGATTTCGACGCGCAGTACCTGCCGTCCGGCCAGGCGCTGTCCTTCGCCGCCAACATCGACTACCAAGCGGGCGCCGACCTCGACTCCGACACCTGGCGGCCGTACCAACTGAAGGTCAACGAGCCGCTGCGGGTCGGCGGTGATCGGGTGTATCTGCAGGGCCACGGCTACGCCCCGACATTCACCGTCACCTTCCCCGACGGCCAGACCCGCACCCAAACGGTGCAGTGGCGGCCCGACGATCCGCTCACGCTGCTGTCGTCGGGGGTGATGCGCTTTGACCCGCCTGGCGGCACCTACCCGGACGCCGATGAGCGCCGCAAGAACCAGATCGCGATCCAGGGACTGTTCGCGCCGACCGAGCAGCTGCACGGCACCCTGCTGTCGTCCTCATTCCCGGCGCTCGACAACCCTGCCGTGGCGGTGGACATCTATCGCGGCGACACCGGACTCGACACCGGGCGGCCGCAGTCGCTGTTCTCGCTCGACCCGCGGCTCATCGAGCAGGGCAGGCTGACCAAGGTGGCGCGGGTGAACCTGCGCGCCGGCGAGCAGACCCGGTTGGACGACGGCACAGCGGTGCGTTTCGACGGAGCGGTGCCGTTCATCAACGTGCAGGTCTCCCACGATCCGGCCCAGGTGTGGGTGTTGGTGTCCGCGCTGACGATGATGGCCGGCCTGCTGGTCTCGCTGATCGTGCGACGGCGCCGGGTCTGGGTTCGGATAGCCCCAGCTGTGGCGGGTACGGTAAGCGTCGAGCTGGGCGGACTTGCCCGCACCGACAACTCCGGCTGGGGCGACGAGTTCGAGCGGTTGACGAAGCGGCTGCTGTCAGGATTCGGTGCGGCGGAGCGGCCGTCAGAGGAGAAGGTTTAGTGAACACCGAGCGAGAAGCGGAGGCGGATCGCGCATGAACACCGAGCACATCGACATCGGGTTGGCCCGCTATTCGGACTGGGCCTTCACCTCGTCGGTAGTCTTGCTGGTGGTCGCGTTGGTGTTCCTCGCCGTCGAGCTCGCCTATGCCCGAAGCCGGACAGTGGCCGACCGCGAACTCGTCGCAGTGGGCACGGTGACCGTCGACAGCGCCACACCCGGCATCGTCACCGAAACACCGCAACGCCCGTTCGACGAGCGCGTCGGGAGGGCCGGGCTGGCACTGGTCTACGTGGGGATCGGGCTGCTTTTCGGGTGCATCGTGCTGCGCGGTCTGGCCACCTCGCGGGTGCCCTGGGGCAACATGTATGAGTTCATCAACCTGACCTGCCTTTCGGGTCTGGTCGCGGCCGCGGTCGTGCTGCGCCGCCCGCAGTACCGCACGCTGTGGGTGTTCGTCCTGCTGCCGGTGTTGATCCTGCTGACGGTGTCGGGCCGCTGGCTCTACACCAACGCGGCGCCGGTGATGCCCGCGCTGCAGTCCTACTGGCTGCCCATCCACGTGTCGGTGGTCAGCCTCGGCTCGGGTGTGTTCCTGGTCGCCGGCGTGGCCAGCATCCTGTTTCTGGTCAAGATGTCCAAGCTGGGTGCCACCGACGCGGAAGGTCCGGTGGCCCGGATCGTGCAGCGGCTGCCCGATGCGCAGACCCTGGACCGCATCGCTTACCGCACAACGATTTTCGCGTTCCCGGTGTTCGGGTTCGGCGTCATCTTCGGCGCGATCTGGGCCGAGGAGGCCTGGGGCCGGTACTGGGGGTGGGACCCCAAGGAGACGGTGTCGTTCATCGCCTGGGTGATCTATGCCGCCTACCTGCATTCCCGCTCGACGGCGGGCTGGCGCGACAAGAAGGCGGCGTGGATCAATGTCGCAGGCTTCGTCGCGATGGTGTTCAACCTGTTCTTCATCAACCTCGTCACCGTCGGGCTGCACTCGTACGCCGGCGTCGGCTGACAACCGCCCAATGAAAGGGGACTAGTCGTTGTCTGACCATCCATCGCATGGCTTTCGGTCGCAAGAACGGTTCTCCGATCCCGCGAGCGAGGAATCGCCGCCGCCGGAATGGACCGCGCCCACGCCGCCGAACGGTCTGCCGATCAGTCAGCCGCCGCGGCATGCCGCGCCGCCGCCGTATCCGGAACTGTCCACCGCGACACTGCTGCGCCAGGCCAAACCGCCGCCGTCGGCCGGTTGGCGGCGGTGGCTGTATATGGCGTCCGCCAAGCTGATCAATCTGGGCGAAAGCCCGAAGGCCATCCACTACAACGACCTGCTCGCGCAGGTGAACCGGCCGCTACAGGGCTGCTACCGGATCGCGCTGCTGTCATTGAAGGGCGGTGTCGGTAAGACGACGATCACCGCGACTCTCGGCGGAACGTTCGCATCGATACGCGGCGACCGCGTGGTCGCCGTCGACGCCAACCCCGATCGCGGCACGCTGAGCCAGAAGGTGCCGCTGGAAACCCCGGCCACGGTGCGCCATCTGTTGCGAGATGCCGAGGGCATCGATCGGTACAGCGACGTCCGCAGTTACACGTCGCAAGGGCCGAGCCGGCTGGAGGTGCTGGCCTCGGAGAGCGACCCTGCCGTGTCGCAGGCGTTCAGCGCCGACGACTACGCCAGGACGCTGGAGGTGCTGGAGCGCTTCTACAGCCTGGTGCTCACCGATTGCGGCACTGGACTGATGCACTCGGCGATGTCGTCCGTGCTGGCCAAGGCGGATGTGCTGATCGTCATTAGCTCAGGATCGGTCGACGGGGCCCGCAGCGCGTCGGCGACGCTGGACTGGCTCGACGCGCACGGCCACGAGGACATGGTTGCGAACTCGGTCGCGGTGATCAATGCGGTGCGCCCGCGGTCGGGCAAGGTCGACATGCAGAAGGTCGTCGACCACTTCTCCCGCCGATGCCGGGCGGTGCGGCTGGTGCCGTTCGATCCGCACCTCGAGGAGGGCGCGGAGATCAGCCTCGAGCGTCTGCGGCCGGAGACCAGGAAGGCGCTGATCGAGCTCGCGGCCGTAGTCGCCGAGGGGTTTCCGGGCGCGAAACAACCCAACGACCTGTTCTAGGGCCGCGCGGCTGCTAGGCGCGGGGGTTGTCCCCGTGTCCGAGCCGACGCAGGAAGTCCGGGTCGTCGTCCGGGCCGATCGTACGCGTCCTCGGTGGGCTGGCCGTGGCGCGCGTCAGCCGCCAGCCGGCGTAAATCAAACCGGCCAAGACGAGTATGAGGAGCAGATAAGCCACGCAAAAAACCTCCTTGATCTGAATATACGCGCCGTCGGTAGGCTCGGGCCGTGCCCGATCTTCGACCCGGACCTCGCCTCGTGGCTGACGTGCTGGTCTACGTGCTGGCCCGGCTGTTGCTTGTCGTCGTCTTGGCCGCGGTGATCTTCGGGGGCGGACATCTGCTCGGCGTGCGTGATTTCCCGCTGGTCATCGCCCTGCTGTTCGCGATAGTGATCGCGCTGCCGCTGGGCATCTGGATCTTCGCCCCACTGCGCAGGCGCGCCACCGCAAGCATCGCAGCGTTCGACGAGCGGCGGCGCCAGGATCGCGAGCAGCTGCGGGCGAGGCTGCGCGGCGAAAAACCGCCCGAAAAACCGCCCGAAGAGTGACTGCCGCGGACGTGAGGAGCACAGACAACAGCCCCGTGGCGCGCGAGGCGTTTGGCGCCGAATTCGTCGGCGCCGAAGGGTTTCTCAACTCGCCGACCTACGGACTGCCGCCGCAGTTCCTCGTCGACGCGCTGCAGGACTGCCTGCGCACATGGCAGGCCGGAACGATGGACGCCGCCTCGTTCGACGAGCCCGTGCGCGCGGGCCGCGCCGGTTATGCCGCGCTGGTCGGTGTGCCGGTCGACTCGGTGGCGATGGCGGGCAACGTGTCCGCGGCGCTGGGTCTGGTCGCCGCCGCCATCCCGGACGGCAGCCGGGTGGCGACGCTGTCCGGCGAATTCACCAGCACAACTTTCCCGTTCGCCGCTCAGGCGGGGCGCGGCATCACCGTCACCGAGCTGGATAGTGACGAATTGGTGACGACCGCGAGCGACTACGACGTGGTGACCGCGAGCCTGGTGCAGTCGGCGAACGGCGCGGTGTTGGACGTCGACGCGTTGCGGCCCAATGTGGCGGGTAGCGACACGCTGACCGTCATCGACGTCACCCAGGCGGTCGGCTGGAAGCGCATCGAGCTGCCGTGGGCCGACGTCACCGTCTCGGCGGTGTACAAGTGGCTGCTTGCGCCGAGGGGTACCGCGTGGATGTCGTTGAGCGACAGGGTCGCAAGCTCGATGACCCCGCACGCCGCCAACTGGTACGCGGGGGAGGAACCGTGGCAGTCCATCTACGGCCTGCCACTGAGACTGGCCGAGAACGCGCGGCGGTTCGACACGTCGCCGGCCTGGTTCAGCGCGCTGGGGTCAGGCCTGACGCTGCCATGGCTCGCGTCGCTGGACCGGGACGCGGTCGAGGCGCACGCGTTGCGGTTGGCGAGTCGGCTACGCGCGGAACTGCAACTGCCGCCGCAGGATTCGGCGATCGTGTCGATCCCCACAGCGGCCGCCGAGGCGCTCGGTAGGGCGGGCATCCGGGCGTCCATCCGGGCCGGCGCCGTCCGGGTCGGCTTTCACCTGTACAACACCGACGACGACCTCGATCGACTGCTCGACGCGCTTTCCGGGTAGTCGCCTGGCAAGGTGCTCGCGTCAGGTCAGGCCGGTCGCGTCGAATACCCAGCTCATATCTCCCCCCGCCAGAGAGCTTTGAAACCACGTGGTGTTGGCGATGGCGTTGAGATCCCAATAGTCCTTCCAGAGAGTTACCTTGCCGTCTTTGACCTTATGGACCGAAACAATCGGATTCTTGGCCGTCTCACCGTTGGTCGATGTGTAGATCACCAGGTGCTCGTACATGACGTCGACACCGTTGGTCAGCAGTAGCACGTCGTGGTTGGCCCAGTCGGCAAGGTTCTCGTTCTCCAGACCACCCTTGAGCCGCTTGACGATGTCGTCGGGTCCCCGCGCAGCCAACGTCGGCCCAAACGGCACGTCGAGGAAGATGCAGTCGTCGCTCACCACGCCCTTCACCGCTTCCCAGTCTCGCGTCGCAAGCGCTTGCCAAAGATTCCGAACGGGTTCGGACTCGTCGGCCATCAGCCGAAGAGGTCCGGCTGCTCGCGGGTGATTCGCGCGAACAGGGGCTGGAAGCTGAACCAGCCCGCGAAGTGCGTGCCCACTTGTCCCGCAGTATGTTTGGCCATCGACGGCTCGATGAGCACCGGGGTGCCCGCCGCTTCGGCCATCAGCTGCGCCTGGCAGGACCGCTCCATGGTGATGAACCACCACGCCGCCTCCTCGACCGAATGGCCGACCGTGAGCAGGCCATGGTTGCGCAGGATGACGGCCTTGCAATCGCCGAGCTCGTGGGCGATGCGCTTGCCTTCTTCGAGATCGAGCACCACACCGGAGTATTGGTCGAACAGCGCGTGGTCGTCGTAGAACGCGCACGCGTCCTGGGTGATCGGGTCGAGAAGCCGCGCGAGCGTCGACCACGTCTTGCCGTACACCGAATGCGAATGCGCGGCGCTGATGACGTCCGGGCGGGCGGCATGGACCTGCGAATGGATGGCGAATGCGGCCTGGTTCAGCGGTCGGTCGCCCTCGACGATCGTGCCGTCATGGCGCACCAGCAGCAGGTCGCTCACGCGGATGTGACCGAAGTGCATTCCGAACGGATTGACCCAGAAGTGGTCGGTCAGCTCCGGATCGCGCGCGGTGATGTGGCCCGCCACGCCCTCGTCGAAGCCAAATCGACTGAACAGGCGGAACGCCGCCGCCAGGTTCTGCTTGCGGTGCAGGCGCTCCTCTTCGATGGTGCGGCCCTCCTGTGGCAGAAGCGCCGCAACATTGCCGCTTGCGAGGCGGCCGGCTTGTTCGACATCGGCGTCAGTCATCGTCCAACGGTAATCCCGGAGGAAGCCGTTAGGCCAAGAACCGCTCGACGTAGGGGGCGAATGGGTCGCGCAGGTCGCTCTCGTCGAGCCCGAACATCTCGGCCGACGTGGCAACCCTGCCGAGCCTGCCGCGCTGGTGGCCCGCCAGATAGTCGGCCATCGCGGCTCGCGCATCGTCGTCCAACCGCTCGCCGGCACGCGCGTACACCTCGGCGGCGACCCCGGGCTCGTCGGCCATGAACTCGTCGAAGCGGACGTCGATCGAACGCTCCGGTGGGATGGTGTCGCGATCGCGCACCAGCGCGCCGAGCATCACCGCGAGCCGATCGACCCAGGTCGCCGCGATCTCCTTCACCGGCACCGGCGAGCAGTACATGCGCGCGGAGTAGGTGATCATCGCCAGCATCGACAGCGCCACCGGTGCGGGGTCACGGTGGGTGAAGATGACGAACACGTCGGGGAAGACCCGGTCCAATACCGGCAGCTGCTCAAGATGCTGGGGCGACTTGAGCAACCAGCGCCGACCGCCGCGCAGAAACTGCATCGCCTTGAGCTCGGTCTTGAGGTATTCGTAATGCGACGTCTGATCATGGGCCATGTAATAGTCGCGCCACTTGGGCACGTGCGCCAACGTCTCGAACAGCATCGTGGAGAAATCGTTGGCCAGCAGCTGGATTTCCTCGTGCGCATGCTCGGTCGTCATCTCGTGCATGAGCGGGAAGTGCGGCATCACGACGTTCATGACCTGGACTGCGACATCCATTCGTGTCTTACGCGGGTCCGGTTCGACTCCCGCTTCGGCGGGCAACGGGAACGGTTCGTTGCTTTCCCAGTACGGCATGGTGCGAAATGTCGGAGCCGAGGCCAGCAGGTTGTGCAGATGCGTGGTACCGGTGCGCGGTAGACCGGCGATGACGATCGGCGGCTGCAGCTCGATGTCGTGGATCTCCGGAAGCCGCGTCAGCAGGTCGGTGAGCAACAACCGGTTCTTCAGCCACTGCAGTATCTGTGCATGGTGGTTGACGATTCCGGGCGCGTGCATGCCGCTGATGTCATGCAGCGCAGCAAGATACACGTCGAGACGCTCCCGATAGTCATCGTCGCCGAAATCGTCGAGGCCGGTTTCGGCCGCGGCCTTGGCGTGCAATACGTCGGCGCCCAGTGGGCACTCAGGCGCCATCGTCGCCATCATGTCGCGGATCTGTTGAGCCTCCGGGCTGAAGCGGGGCTCGGCGAGGTCGTCTAGGTGGACGACAGCTTGGGTGGCATCGGTCATGCGACTTATGTTACTCTGAGTTTCGTAATGACAACAGACCTGGGTCGCCCCCGAGATCCGCGGATCGACGACGCGGTGCTGCGCGCGACGGTCACACTGCTGGGCAAGTGCGGGTACGCCGACCTCTCTGTCGACGCGATCGCCCGGCGCGCAGGCACGAGTAAGCCGGCGATTTACCGGCGCTGGCCGAGCAAGGCCCACCTCGTGCACGAGGCGGTGTTCCCGATCACCGAGGCCACCGAGTTGCCCGAAACCGGCACGCTGGAAGGCGACGTGCGCGAGATGGTGCGTCGTTCGGCGGGAGTGCTGACCACACCGGCCGCGCGGGCTGCACTGCCCGGGTTGGTCGCGGAGATGGCCACGGATCCGACGCTGCACGCCAAGTTGTTGGAACGGTTCGGCCACGTCCTCTCCCAAGGGCTGACCAAGCGTCTCGATGACGCCACGAAGCGAGGAGAAGTCCGGTCGGACGTGACCGCCGCCGACCTGGTGGAGGCCATTGCCGGCATCACTCTCATGGCGCTCATCACCCGGAGTCAGGAACTGAGCGACACGTGGGTGGAGCGCACCGCCGCCCTGATCACGAAAGGAATCAGCTCATGAGCAGCAAGCACGAGTCGACCGCCGCGTGGCGGGAGCTGCTGGAAACCCTTGGCGGCCTGGATAGTTCGTTCCTCGAGGGGGACCGGGCCGTCACCGACGACCGCCACATCGCCGACGGCTACCGGATGCTGGCGACGACCCTGGGCGTCGCGTTTGACACCTACCTGTTCGCCGACCCGAGCAGGCCGCGGTGGGTTGAGGTGAACTCGCCGTCACGGCCGGACCGGCGCTGGGGTGGCGACAACACCGACGCGTACTACTTCATGTGTCCCGTCGACCCGAAGCGGCGATACCGCATCAGCGGCAACAAAGGCGACAGCGTCTACTTCTCGGTGACCGCCTACAACGAGCCGTCGCCGGGTGCATGGTCGGACCGCGTCGTGGCGATCCTCCGTGACGACGATCTCGACATCGACGCCGACGGGAACTTCTCATTCGATCTCGGGCCGACGCCCGACGCGGCCGTGCTGATGACCCGTGACTACCAGGCCGACCCGCAAACGGGGCGACCGGTCAGCTGGCACATCGAGGCCCTCGACGAGCCCGACCCGTTCCGTCACGGCGACGCCGAAACCGCGTCGGCCCTGCGGTCGAGTGCCGCGTGGATGCGGACGATGTTCGCGATCATGCCGCTGGCCGTCGGTGTGAGGGTGGAAGACGCCCACACCCTTGGACACGAGATATCGCAAGCCGCAAACGAATTCGCCGACCCCTACCAGGTGCCAGACGCCAACTTCGGCTGGTCGGCACGCGACGCCTGCTACGCCTACGGCAGTTTCGTGCTCGAGGACGACGAGGCGCTCGTCATCACCCACCGGCCGCCGCAGTGCAGGTTCTGGAACCTGGTGGTGTGGAACCAGTTCATGGCGACCCCGGGCGTCACCGACGCCCGCAGTTCGGTGAACGGTCACACCGCGGTGCCGAACGCCGATGGCTCGGTGACGGTCGTCCTGTCCCGCGGCATGACGGCACACCCGAACTCGTTGACCACACTGGATTATCCGCGCGGCAACCTCGCGTTCCGGTGGTTCCTCGCCGACGAGGTGCCGGCCCGACCGGAGGTGCAGTTGGTGAAGGTGTCCGACGCGCCGACGAGCGTGGCGTGATCGGACCGCGTCTCGGGTGAACTGTCCTCCCGCGAGCAGACGCTAAAGTCCCGAAATCCTCGGCGTGTCGGGTACTTTCGCGTCTGCTCGCGCTAGCCGGCGAGCCACAGCGCCAGCGCCACCGCGACCGACCACACCAGCATGGTCAACCCGGTGTCGCGCAGTACGGGGATGAGATCCCTGCCGACGCTGCCCGTGCGCACCGGCCGTGCCGCCCGCCACGCCAACGGCGCCGCGATCAGCCCCACCGCAGACCACGGCGTCGCGAGCATCAACAACAGCGTCATGACGAAGGCCACCGCCAGCAGGCCCTGATACAACAGCCGCGTGCGGGCGTCGCCGAGCCGCACCGCCAGCGTGATCTTCTCGGCTTCCTTGTCGGTCGGTATGTCGCGCAGATTGTTGGCCACGAGCACCGCCGACGACAGCGACCCGACGGCGACCGCCAGCGCCAGGCCGACCCAGTCGACCCGCCCCGCCTGGGTGTACTGCGTGCCGAGCACCGCGACCAGACCGAAGAACACGAACACCGCGACCTCGCCCAGCCCCAGATACCCGTACGGCTTGGAACCCCCGGTGTACAGCCAGGCGCCCGCGATGCACAGGCCGCCGACGACGATCAGCCACGGCGCGCTGACCGCGGTCAGCGCCAGGCCCGCCAACGCGGCCACGCCGAAGCCCACCAGCGCCGCAATGAGCACCGACCCGGGCGTCGCCAACCGGGATCCAACCAATCGCAGCGGGCCGGCGCGGACGTCGTCGGTGCCGCGGATGCCGTCTGAGTAGTCGTTGGCGTAGTTGACCCCGACGATCATCGCCACCGCGACGACCAACGCCAGCAGGGCTTTCCACCACACCGCGGAGTCCAGCCAGGCCGCGGCGCCCGTCCCCGCGATCACCGGGGCAATGGCATTGGGCAATGTGCGCGGGCGAGCACCCTCGACCCACTGCGCGACACTGGCCACGGTGGTCATCGTTGCACGACGCCGGACGCCTGGCGCAGCCGCCGTTCAGCGGGGAGACTGAGCGGATGGAAGAGCGACTCAGTAAGGGAGAAATCCGCAAGGACGCCCTGGAGGATACCGTCCAATCCGTCGCCTCGACGGTTGGTGAGGTAACCACGATCATCACTACCGCCGTCAAGGACGTGGCGGGCGCCATCGGTGGTCTGGCCAGCGACGTGTTCGAAATCCGCGACGGGGTCCGCCGCGCGCAGAAGCGCACCGAAGACACAATGGAGTGATGCTCGGAGTCATCGGCGGCAGCGGTTTCTACTCGTTCTTCGGCTCGGACGCGCGAAGCGTCAACCTCGACACCCCGTACGGGGAGCCGAGCGCGCCGATCACGGTGGGCACCGTCGGTGACCACGAAGTGGCGTTCCTGCCGCGGCACGGTGTGACACACGAGTTCTCTGCGCACACCGTGCCGTACCGGGCCAACATGTGGGCGCTGCGCGCGCTGGGCGTGCGGCGGATCTTCGGGCCGTGTTCGGTCGGCAGCCTGACGCCTGAGCTCGGTCCGGGCGCCATGGTGGTGCCCGATCAGCTGGTGGATCGCACCCGCAGTCGGGAGGACACCTACTTCGACTCCGGCGGCATCCACGTCGAGTTCGCCGACCCGTACTGCCCGACGCTGCGGGCCGCGGTCACCGAACTGCCCGGCGTCATCGACGGCGGCACCATGGTGGTTATCCAGGGACCGCGGTTCTCCACGCGTGCCGAGAGTCAGTGGTTCGCACGCCAGGGCTTCACGCTGGTCAACATGACGGGTTACCCCGAGACGGTGCTGGCGCGCGAATTGGAGATGTGTTACGCGGCAATCGCTTTGGTGACCGACGTGGATGCAGGCGTTGAGACTGGAGCGGGTGTGCGGGCTGTCGACGTGTTCGCGGAGTTCGAACGCAACCTGGTGCCGTTCAAGAAGCTCGTGCTCGAGGCGATCGAGCAGGTGGCCCCAGACCGGACGTGCACCCACTGCCTTTCGCACGAGGGCGTCGAGTTGCCGTTCGAGCTGCCATGAGGGTCCTGCTGACCGGAGCGGCCGGTTTCATCGGGTCGCGGGTGTCCGCCGCGCTTGTGGACGCGGGCCATGAGGTCGTGGGCGTCGACGCGATGCTGCCCGCCGCGCACGGCGCCGGCGCGGAGCCGCCCGCGGATGTTCAGCTTGTAGACGTTCGAGACGCCGGCGCGGTCGCTTCGCTGCTCGACGGCGTCGACGCGGTGTGCCATCAGGCCGCGGTGGTGGGCGCCGGGGTGGATGCCGCCGACGCGCCGTCGTATGGCAGCCACAACGACTACGCCACCACGGTGCTGCTCGCGGAGATGTTCGCCGCGGGCTGCGAACGGCTGGTGCTGGCGTCGTCGATGGTGGTCTACGGCCAGGGCCGGTACCGGTGTGCGGAGCACGGAGTCGTCGACCCGCTGCCACGGGCCCGCGCCGACCTGGACGCCGGGATCTTCGAGCACCGCTGCCCGGTCGGCGGCGAGGAACTGGAGTGGCAGCTGGTCGACGAGGATGCCCCGCTGCGGCCGCGCAGCCTGTACGCGGCCAGCAAGGTCGCGCAGGAGAACTACGCGCTGGCATGGGCGGAGGCCACCGGCGGCTCGGTCGTCGCCCTGCGCTACCACAACGTCTACGGCCCGAACATGCCGCGCGACACCCCGTACTCCGGAGTCGCGGCGATCTTCCGCTCAGAGCTCGAAGCAGGCGACGTGCCAAGGGTTTTCGAGGACGGGGGACAGATGCGGGACTTCGTCCATGTCGACGATGTCGCCGCAGCCAACGTTACGGCGATCGATGCGGACCGCGACGGCTTCGCGGCCGTCAACGTGTGCTCCGGACGTCCGATCTCGATCCTGGAGGTGGCCAACGAGCTGTGCGACGCGCGCGGGGACGTGCCACCGCTGGTGACGGGCCAGTACCGCAGCGGGGACGTCCGCCATATCGTCGCCAGCCCGGCGCGGGCGGCGGAGTTGCTGGGATTCCGGGCCGTGGTTGACCCGCGCGACGGTTTGCGCGAGTTCGCGTACGCGCCGCTGCGGGGCTGAGCACGCGCTTAGTGAACTTTGCGCTGTGGGGATGGCTCCAGCGCTTTCGGGCGTGTTAGCGTTTGCCGGTCGGGGGGACTCGTGAACTAGTGTCCACCGATTTGACGCTTTCTAGGAGGGGCTCCCATGGCCGGCAAGCATCGCAGAGGTTCTCGGATTGGATCCTCAGTCGCGCGACTCGGAGCACCGGGCGGGATTGCGGCGGCCGCGGTGGGCGCGACCAGCGTGTCGACAGCATTGATGACCGGCACTACGACATCGGTCGCGCCGTCGATGGATCTCCTAGCCCTGATCACGCCGGCCAATTCGACGGCCCAAGTCATCGCCGGTTCGACGTACTACGGCACGGACTACACAGAGGAAGGCTACGGCCCGCAGCAGGTTGTTTTCTTCTTCTTCGGACCTCAGGGCATTGCGGATGAGATCCGTCAAAGTGACAGCGATCCCGAAGACGACGAGTCGGACGATATCGCTGTCCTTGCATCGGGATGGGGCGCCGGTCAGACCGGCGAGGCTCTGCGATTGCTAGCCGCCAACGACGACCCGGCCCTGGCGGATACCGACCTGGTGATACTGGACAACAACACCAATCGTGCCGGGGGTGGGTTCTGGACGACCTACGACATCTTCGCGCCGCTGCTATTCACCTCGGCGCAGCCGACGCCCAATGACCTTGACGTGACAGTGTGGGATGTCGGCTACAAGTACAACATCAATGGGAACGCAGTCACCTACCCCGCCAACGTGATTTCGCTGGGGAACAGTTTGGCCGCATATGTCTACGGCTACGGCGGTGAGCAGAACGCGACCCTGCCGACCCATATGCCGCCGGGCTACCACTTCGTCGTCGACCCAGCCACCGGCAGAGTCATCTCTTCAGAGGACCTCAACGACCCTGTGAAGTACCCGGACAGAGAAACGCCCGTCACCACCACCTACGTCACGTTCGAGTCCGGGACGTGGGAGGACGACACGTTTGTGCCCGATGGCCCACCGCTGCTGCGCCCGCTGAAGCTGATTCCCGGCGGCGACATCATCGCCGACACACTCGGGCCGGCCGTGCAAGTGATCGTTGACGCGGGCTATAAGGACAACCAGCCGATCCCGACTGATCCGACCGTGACGCGGCCGATGGGCCTGCTGCCGGTGGCGGAGACGACGACGATGCTGAACCGTCTGCCGGGTGCCGTGCGTCAAGGATTGGAAGACGGCGCGGAGACGGCGCAAGAGGACTTCGAGAATCCGGGTAACTTCGTCACCAAAACGCTCGCTGAGTTCGGCAAGTTGCCAGGCATTTCGTCACTGCCCACATCGAACAACACGTTCACCACGAACGGCGCTAGCAAGTTCTCGCCGGATGCGAAGAAGGTCGGCACCTCGTCGTCCACCGACAGGCCGAGGCCGTTGAAGAAGATCGCCGACAACATCCGTTCTTCGCTCAACAGGCTTTCACAGAAGGACGAGCCGCCTGAGAACAAGGAGCCGTAGGCGAATCCTTGTTGCAGTCCTTATCGTCACTCTTGTGACTTCGGGACTGTTGGCGGCTATCTGGTCGCAGCAGCGCCGGCTGATCTACTTCCCGTCCCCCGGCCCCGTGCCGTCGGCGGCGCAGGTACTTCCCGGCGGTCGCGACGTCGTGCTCGACACCGACGACGGAATCCGTTTGGGCGCTTGGTTCTTGCCTGCAGCAGGTGGTCAGCACGGGCCGGCCGTGTTGGTCTTCAACGGCAACGCGGGTGACCGGTCGATGCGGGCGCTGCTGGCCGCGGGGCTATCCCGGATGGGCCTGTCGGTGCTGCTGTTCGACTACCGCGGGTTTGGTGGCAATCCCGGGAGCCCGTCGGAGGACGGTCTGGCCGCCGACGCGCGCGCAGCGCAGGCCTGGCTGGCCGCGCAGCCGGAGGTCGACCCCACCCGCATCGTCTACTTCGGCGAGTCTCTCGGCGCTGCGGTCGCCATCGGCTTGGCGATGGAACGGCCGCCCGCCGCCCTGGTGCTGCGCTCACCGTTCACGTCGCTGCCCGATGTCGGCCGGGTGCACTACCCGTGGCTGCCGGTCGGACGGCTGCTCATCGACCGATACCCCTCGATCGACCGGATCGGGTCGCTCACCGCACCAGTGATGGTGATCGCCGGTGACCGCGACGACATCGTGCCCGAGTCGCTGAGCAGGCGGCTGTACGAGGCGGCGCCCGACCCTAAGCGTTTCCTTCCGGTACCCGGCGCGGGCCACAACGACCCCGAGCTGCTCGACGGTCGCCTCATGCTCGATGAGGTAGGGAGGTTCCTGTCTGAGGCGGGGGTGCGGTAGCGATACTGGACGAGTGAAGCCCGCCATCTGTGAGCAGTTCGGTATCGATTTCCCGCTTTTCGCTTTCAGCCACTGCCGAGACGTGGTGGCCGCGGTGACCAATGCCGGCGGCTTCGGTGTGCTGGGGGCGACGGCATTCACCCCCGAGCTGCTTGACCAGGAGCTGTCCTGGATCGACGACCACGTCGGCGGCAAGCCCTACGGCCTCGACTTGATCGTGCCCGCAACCTTCGAGGGCAAGGGTGAGAACCTCTCCTCTGGTCAGCTAGCCGACCGAATCCCGGAAAGCTATCGCGAGTTCATCACCGAATTGCTTGCCGCCCATAATATTCAGCCCGAAGAGAAGACTCGGCTCGGCGCGTCATTCCTGTCCGGCAACACCGGCAAGGATCTGCTCGTGGTGGCAATGAGCCATCCGATCAAGTTGATCGCCAACGCGCTTGGGGTGCCTCCGGACTACATGATCGCCGCGGGCAACGAGCGGGGTATCCCGGTCGCGGCGCTCGTCGGGGCAAAGGAGCACGCGGTCAAACAGGTCGCCGCAGGAGTGGATCTCATTGTCGCGCAAGGCACCGAGGCCGGCGGGCACTGCGGCGAGGTGACGACGATGGTCCTGATCCCGGAGGTGATCGAGGCCATTGACGCGGCGGTGCCGGTGTTGGCTGCCGGCGGCATCGTGACCGGCAGGCAGATGGCAGCAGCGGTTGCGATGGGCGCCGACGGCGCATGGACCGGATCGGTCTGGTTGACCACCGAGGAAGCCGAGACCTCGCCGCACACCGTGCAGAAGTTCCTGGCGGCGACGTCGCGCGACACCATCCGCTCGCCGGGCCGGACCGGCAAGCCCGCGCGGCAGCTGGCGTCGGACTGGACGGCTGCATGGGCGCCCAGCGACGGCGGCCGCAAGCCGTTGCCGCTGCCGCTACAGTCGATGCTGGCCGAGCCGGTGCTGTGGCGTATCGATGCGCTTGCCGCGCAAGGACATCCGGGCGCACAGGCGCTGGCGACCTACTTCGTCGGGCAGGGTGTCGGGCTGATGAACAAGGTCAAGCCCGCCCGCGAAGTGGTGCGCGAGTTCATCGAGGACTACCTGGCCGCAACGGAACGGCTGAGCAACTCGCTACCCGACTGACCGCCTAGCGGTTTCGGCGTGAAAACCCGTGCTCAGCGCTAGGAATCACGCCGAAATCACTCGTCCGTGAAGGTGATGCGCACCGAGATGGGGTCGCTCTGCAGGGCTCGCATTCCCAAAGCGGTGGCCGACTGGCTGAACTTGCCGTTGCCGCCGAAGCTGCGGGCCCTGGCGACAACATCGTCGTGAGGTACGAATGCCGCTGTGCCGCTGCGCCACTCGTTGTTGACCCGCACCCGCACCTTGGGATCGGCGGCGATGTTGTGTGCCCATCCCGCACGCCGGCCGTGCTGGGAGATCACCCAGACGCCACCGTCGTCGGCGCGACCGGTGAGCGGCACGCGTCGCGGCTGGCCGGATTTGGCGCCGGTGGTCTCCAGTTCGACCACCGACGACGCCCGGATGCCGACCTTGTCCAGGGCAGCGACCACGGGGTTGACGATGGTGCGACCGAATTGTCTTTCGAACTTGAACTTGCGCAGCGCCTTGCGGGAATCGACGACCATCGTCCGCACCTCTCAGTCGGGTTTAGTAGGTTAACAATGATAATAGAATGATCTATCTAGTACAAGGAGCCGAGTGGGACGAAGGATTTCAGTGCATGCTCGTCACATGGTGAGCATCCCGGAAACGCGCTACGCGCGGGACGGCGACGCCCACCTCGCGTACCAGATCGTCGGTGACCGCGGGCCCGATCTCCTCCTCGTCCCCACTTCCGCGTTCCCGATCGACCTTTTGTGGGATGAGCCCACCGTTGCCGGCCACCTCCACCGCCTGGCGTCGTTCAGCCGCCTGATCACATCCGACCTCCTCGGAACCGGGAGCTCCGACGCGGTGCCGATCAACGACCGTCCCGCGATGCAGTCCTGGACCGACGGGCTCGTCGCGGTGCTCGACGCGGTTGGGAGCGAGCGCGCATCGGTCTTCGCGACGTCGGAGTCGGCGCTTCCTGCCATACTCCTGGCCGCGAGCCATCCCCACCGCGTGCGCTCACTCGTGCTCTGGAGCCCCTACGCGCGCTTCCTCCGCGCCCCCGACCAGCCCTTTGGGATCCCAGAACCGACCCTCGTGAGGACGTCGACGACTTCGAGGACGTTGTCGGGACAGGCGCGGACGTCGACCTGCTGGCGCCGAGTTGGGCGGGCGACGCCGCCAAGCGGCGCTGGTGGGCGCGCGGTGAGCGCCTCGCCGGCGGCCCTGGGTACTTCAAGGCGATCCTCGACCTGTTCCTGCGCACCGACGTCCGCCCCGCGCTCGAAAGCATCCAGGCGCCGACGCTGCTGCTGCACCGGTGCGGTGACCGCCACGTGCGTGTCGACCACGCACGGGATCTCGCCAAGCGGATCCAGCACGCGCGTCTGGTGGAGCTCGACGGCGACGACAACGCGTGGTTCGCCGGCGACGCCGAGGTCGTGCTGGACGAGATCGAGTCGTTCGTCACCGGCGAACGGCGCGTCGCTCCGTCGAACCGCGTGTTGTCGACCGTGTTGTTCACCGACATCGTCGGATCGACGCATCGTGCGGCGCAGGTCGGTGACGATGCGTGGGCGACGACGCTTGCCGCGCACAATCGCGTCATCGAACGGCACGTAGCGGCCGCGCGAGGAACTGTCGTCAAGTTCACCGGCGATGGCGCGTTGGCGACCTTCGACGGTCCGGCCCGGGCGATCAACTGCGCTTGCGCAATTCGCGATGCGGTCGAAGATCTTGGGTTGAAGACCCGCGTCGGTTTGCATACCGGCGAGATCGAGATGGTCGACGGCGACGTCCGCGGCATCGCAGTACATGTCGCCGCCCGCATCATGAGTTTGGCGGGTCCGGGGGAGGTGCTGGTGTCGGGCGTCATGCCGCCGCTCGTGCTCGGCTCGCGGATCGTGTTCGACGACCGCGGCACCCACCAACTCAAGGGCGTGCCGGACACCTGGCCCGTCTTCGCCGTTCGCGGCTAACCGGCGACCTAGTCCGCGGCCAGCGGCAGCCGCACCTCAAAGCGCGCGCCGGTGTCCAGGTTATGGGCCGAAAGTGTGCCGCGATGTGCCCGCACCAGTCCGGCCGCGATGGCGAGGCCGAGACCAGAGCCGCTGGGCAGCGACGAGTCCGATCGTGGGACGCGATCGTTCGACCCCCGGTAGGCGACGTCGAAGACGCGCGGCAGGTCGGCCTCGTCGATGCCGACGCCGGTGTCGTCGACGCGGGCCCATGCACCGTTCTCGTCGGCGCCCAGTGCCAGCTCGACCTTGCCGCCTTCCGGTGTGTGCGCGATGGCATTGGCCACCAGGTTGGACAGCACCCGCACCAGCGCCCGGTCGCTGCCGACCACTCGCACCGGCTTGGCGGGCAGGTCCGCCGTGAGCACCACGCCGGCCCGCTCGGCGGCGATGCGGTGGGCGGCCATCACGTCGTCGACGACCTCGTCGAGCGCAACCTTGTCGTAGGCGGTCTGAATCGCACCGGCGTTGATCTTCGACATCTCGAACAGGTCGTCGACCATCTCGGAGAGCCGAACCGATTCCTGCTCAATGGTTTTGGCATGGACACGGATGTCCTCCTCGTCGGCGACCACACCGTCGGCGATGGCTTCCGACACCGCGCGGATCCCGGCCAGCGGCGTGCGCAGGTCGTGGCTGACGAACGCGACCAGTCGTCGCCGCGACTGCTCGGCGGCCCGTTCCGAATCGCGGATCTCCTGCTCCCAGACCGTCCGGCGGGCCTGGTAGCGGGCCATCATCACCGCGGCGGGGATCGTCACGATCGACACGATCACCAGTACGACGGCCGTGCGCGCGAACGTCTCGGTCACCATGAACCCGCTTGCCCCGAGGACACCGGTGAAGGTCGCGATCGTCGGGATCAACACGAGCGCCACCATGCTGACAGCCAGCGACCACGACCGGGCCAGCCGGATGATCAGCGCACCGGCCAGCACCACCGGCACTGAGCAGGCCAGCGCCCACCCGACGATCTCCCAGAATTCATTCGACGGCATCTCGGCCGTGCTCTTCGCGCAAGCGCTCATCGGCGCTCCACAGGTAGCCCCGGCCCCACACGGTCTGCACCCGGTGCTGGTCGCCGAGCTTGGATCGCAACCGCTTGACGTGCACGGTGACGGTGGACAGGTCGCCGAAGTCCCACCGCCACACCTGCTTGAGCAGCTCGGTGCGGGAGAACACCGTGTCGGCGTGGGTCATGAAGAACAGCAGCAGCTCGAACTCCCGGTTGGTCAGGCTGACCGGTTCGCCCTTGATCGTCACCGAGCGTGATGCGGTGGAGACGGTCAGGTCGCCGACGGTCAGCTCCACCGGTGACACTCCGATGGGTGCGGGAGCCCGTCGCAGCACGGAGCGCACCCGCAGGGCCAGTTCACGGGGGCTGAACGGCTTGGTCAGGTAGTCGTCGGCGCCGGCTTCCAGCCCGGCGATCCGGTCGTCCTCCTCTCCGAGCGCGGTCAGCAGGATGACCGGGAGGGTGTAGTCGCCGCGTTGGCGGAGGCTGCGGCACAGGGCTAGGCCGTCGGGGCCGGGCATCATCACGTCGAGCACCGCCACGTCGATGTGTTGGGTGCCCAGCAGCCGAAGTGCCTCGTTGCCGTCGCGGGCAATCGCCACTTCCAGGCCGTCGCGTTCCAGGTAGCGGCGCACGACATCGCGGACAACGTTGTCGTCGTCAGCAATCAGTACCCGCGTCACAACTCCCGAGATTAGCCCCGCGGCCGCTGTTACCTGCGCCGATGTCATGGTTTTGTCACGGTTGGCGTTGATGCGGGCGTTGTAGCTGGCCTAGCGTCGACTGGTATGCCCGACGGTTCCGTCACAGTGGTGCTGCCCTGTCTGAACGAGGCCGCCTCTTTGCCGGGGGTGCTCGCCGCGTTGCCCGATGGGTACAGGCCACTTGTGGTCGACAACAACAGCACTGACGGCACCGCCGACGTGGCGCACCGACACGGCGCCGAAGTCGTGACCGAGCGCCGCCCCGGCTACGGGTCGGCGGTTCACGCCGGGGTCGAGGCGGCGACGACGCCGATCGTCGCGGTCATCGACGCCGACGGGTCGCTGGATCCCGCCGAGCTGCCCGCTTTGGTCGACGAACTCGACCGCGGCGCGGACATGGCGATCGGTCGACGGCGCCCCGTGCCCGGGCTGCAGTGGCCGTGGCACGCACGGCTGGGCACCGCGGCGGTGTGTTGGCGGCTGCGCACTCGATACGGGTTGGCGGTGCACGACATCGCGCCCATGCGGGTCGCCCGCCGCGACGCGCTACTCGCACTCGGCGTCACCGACCGCCGCACCGGCTACCCGGTGGAGCTGATGGTGCGTGCCGCGCAGGCCGGCTGGAAGGTCGTCGAACGCGACGTCCCTTACGGGCCACGTACCGGCGGCAAGTCGAAGGTCAGCGGGTCGCTGCGGGGCAGTTTCCATGCGGGGCTGGACTTTTGGCGGGCGATCTCGTGATACCAGTGACGCTGGTCGTGATTGCCAAGGCGCCGGTGGCCGGTCAGGCGAAGACCCGGCTGGCCGTGACGGTCGGTGAGCGGGCCGCCGCCGACATCGCCGCCGCGTCGCTATTGGACACACTCGATGCGGTGGACGCGACGCCCGTGCAGGCCCGAGTGGTGGCGTTGACCGGAGATTTGGACCAGGCAAGCAGCGGTACCGAAATCCGTTCACGCCTGACGTCTTTCCACGTGGTCGAGCAGCGCGGCGACGACTTCTCCGCGCGGCTGGCGAACGCGATCACCGATGGCGCGGCTGAGGCCGGGCCTCGACCCGTCCTGCTGATCGCCTCTGACACACCCCAGGTGACCGCCGGCCTGCTCACCGTGTGTGCACAGGCTCTGCTGGAGACCGACGCCGTGTTCGGCTTGGCCCGCGATGGCGGGTGGTGGGTGCTCGGGGTGACCGACGCCGCGATGGCCGGCTGCCTGCACACGATTCCGACGTCGCGCTCGGACACCGGTGCTGCAACGCTGGAAGCGCTGCGCGACAAGGGCTTAGTGGTGACCTTGGTCGCGGGGTTGTCGGACGTCGACACCGTCGACGACGTGGAGATCGTTCGGGCAGCCGGTGCACCCGACAGCCGGTTTGTGCACGCGACCAAGGCAGCGGGGATCTGACGTGCTGGGCAACCTGTACGAGCGAGCGCTGGACGGCGAGCAGTGCTGGGTGCGCCTGACCCCGTCGTCGTCCACCGGCATCACTTCATTGCACATCGGCATCTGTCGTGAGTGTCCGACACGGCTCAGAGCGTTACCAATTCGTCAAGATCAGGTGGTTCAGCACGAGGGCGCCGACGACGTTGAGGGCCAGCCAAAAGCGGTGTGACTTCGGCGGGAGCAGGGCCGGAGCCGCGGTGAGCCAAATCGTGAACGGCAGCCAGATGCGCTCGGTTTCAGCCTTGCTCAGCATGCTCAAATCGGCGCACACGATGGCCAGGAGAGCGCCCAGTACGAGGAGGTGCAGTCCGGGGCTTCGGCGCATGGCGGCGACGTCGAATGTCCGGCCGATGCCGGCCACGCTGCCGAGTCCGATCGCGCACACTACCGACGCTAAGTTGGCCCACAACCAATACTGGAACGGCCGATCGTTGGCGATGCCCTGCCAATAGCGTTCCTGGACAAGGGTATAGCCGTCGAACCACCAGAAGCCGGCCGCAGCGAACACCGCAACGACCACCGCGGCGACCAGCGCCGCAGGGACCAGTGCACGCAGGGCGTCGCGCCAGTCAACGGTGGCGATCAGCACCGCCAGCGCCAGAAATCCGATCAGGACCAAGCCGTAATTGAGGAAGATGGCCCAACCGAGCAGCAGGCCGGCGCCGGTCGCGGCGAGCGTCGGTGCGCGCACCGTGCGTCGCGCCGACAGTGCCAGCAGAGCGATACCCCAGGCCGCCACGCCCGCGAAGTACCCGTCGGCCGACACTGCGATCCAGATGGCCGTCGGCGCCACGGCCACGAACGGTGCGGCCCGCCGGGCCATCTCCTCGTCGGTGACCGCGCGCACGGCGACGATGATCGCGGCGGCCGCGCTGGATCCGACCAGCAGGCACAGCAGGCCGGCCCAGGCGCCGCCGCCGCAGGCCGATGCGGTCCAGCCAGACGAACGTCAGCAGCGCCCCCGGTGGATGACCGGAGACATGGGTGGTCCACGAATCGGGCTGATAGTCGAGGATTCTGCGGGAGAAGCTGCTGCAGCGCCTCGGGTATGTCGGTGACGGTCGGCACCTCGCGCAGGTATTCGTGGCGAGCGGTGAGCCGGCCGGCGAAGCCTCGCTGCCAGCCGTCGATCATGGCCAGCGAGAACGCCCACACGCACGACGTCGCCCACGTCGTCAGCGTCAGCGCGCGCCACGGCAACCGCTGTGCGACGGTGGGTCCCCACGCAACCGCCGCGACGCCGATGAGGATCGCGGGAGCCGTGCCCCAGCCGACGTGGGCGTTCCACCGTCCGAAGATCGGGGCCATGCCCGCGAAGGTGCGGAACCGTTCGGGTGTCGCGTTGATCAGCGGTGTGACGATACCCAGCTGCAGGTGCGGAACGGCGAACGCCGCCACCACTAGGACGACGGCGACGGCTACCGCTACCGCCTCCCTGCGACCGATCCGCACGACCGCCACCCTATGTGGTCGCCTCGTACCGCGAGCGTGCGTGTTCTCGTGCATTTTCGGCGGCGTGTCGGCCTCAGACACGCACACTCGCGCTAATTAGTAGAGGATCGTTCGCATGTTGTCCTCGTCAACCCTCAGCCGCTGAAGCGGGCGGCCAGCCGCATGCGGTCGACCTTGCCGATGCCGCGCCGAGGCACTCCGTCGACGATGTGCACCTGCCGCGGTGCGGCCGTCGGCCCCAGTAAAGCCGCGACATGGGAGCGCAACTCGGCCGGTGTCGGCGGTGCGCATCCTTCGGCGGTCACGACGGCCGCGACGACGCGTTGCCCCAGCCGTTCGTCAGGCACTCCGAAGACAGCGCAGTCCGCCACTGCGGGATGCGACGCCAGCGCGGTCTCGACGAGCTGCGGCAGGACGGTCAGCCCGCCGGTGCTGATCGCATCGTCGCTACGGCCCAGCACGCTGAGCATTCCCGAACTATCAAGGGCACCAATGTCATCCGTGAGGAACCAACCGGGCTCGGCGAACGGATCGGGGTCGGCCGGATTGCGGTAACCCTTGGCCAGCGTGGCGCCGCCAAGCGCAATCCTGCCGTCGAGGTCGACGCGGACGCGCACACCACGAAGCGGAACACCGTCGTACACACAGCCGCCTGCGGTTTCACTCATACCGTAGGTCCGAACGACCGGAATGCCTGCGGCCGCAGCTCTTTCGGCCACCCCGGCCGGCATAGGTCCGCCGCCGATCAGGACGGCGTCCAGTTCCGCCAGAGCCGCGCAGGCGGACGCGTCCGTCAGCGCCTTGTCCAGTTGCGCGGCCACCAGCGAGGCGTAGCGACGCCCGGACCCCATCGCCGAAATTGAGGCGGGCAGTTCGGCCACGTCGAATCGGGCTGACACGGCGACGGGCGCGCAGCCCGCAATCACGCTGCGCACCAACACCTGTAGGCCGGCGATGTGGTACGGCGGGCAAGGCAAGCAGCCAGCCGTCCGGGCCCGCCAAGCCGGCGGCGCGTCGCGTCCGCGCTGGCGGTCAGCGCCGCGGCGGTCAGCATCGCCCCCTTGGGCGCACCCGTGGTCCCCGACGTCGACACCACCACCGCGACATCGTCGTCGATCTCCTCACCCACCCGCAATGACGTTGTCAGCAGCTGAGTTTGGCGTTCGTCGTCGGCCGGAACCGGCAGCATCCCTGATGTGCGGCCGGCCAGTACGTCCTCAAGCGCGGGCAGCAGCGCCAGCGCCGATGGACCAGAAGGAACGACGACGGGGCGCAGGACGGCTATTCCATCTCCTCGACGTCACGTGGATCGTCGAGCGGCCAGCCTTTCGCCGCCAGCCGGACGCGCACCCGTTCGACGTCATCGGGCGTGGGCAACTCGTCGGTGATCTGGGTGATCAACACGCCGATGTCGATGTGGTCGAACTCGCCCCGGTCGACCAGATCCTGCGCGACGGTCTTGACCTCGTCGTCGGTCAACCGCCGCCTGAGAAGCGCAAGGAGGGGTACGCGGTCTGGCCCTGGGACCCCTTCCGGGTAGCCCGCGTTCAACCACGCCACGATCTTTGAGAGAAATGCGTTCACAAGTGCCTGTGAGTTTACTTGTGCTTGGCGCCGAAGAGGTAAAGCCCCATGTGATGGCCGATGAAGTCACGCGCGATGAACAGCACGCCGGCGATGACGACGAACAGCACGAGCGCGAAGATCGTCCAACTGAGTGCGACCAGCATGGGGTTCTTCTGGGCGACCGCGCCGCCGTGTTCGGCGACACCGGCACCCTCCGCGTTCATCCGGACGGCGACAGCGAACACTGCGGGCAGCCCCGCGCCGACTAGTAGGCCCGCAAAAACGATCTGTAGGAGGGCGGTGTAGTTGAACCAGCCACTCACAGTGTTTGCCTTTCAACGTTTTTGGGCTCCGCACTGGTCGCCAGGTCGGGAGGCGTTGCCTCGGGCGCCTGCGACTTCTCAGCGATACCGGCAGTGAGGTTGCCTTCCCATTCGGCGTTGACGTTGGTGTGGTCGATCGGCGCCTTGCGCGAATGCAGCCAGATCGCCGCCGACGCCGCGACCAGCAGAAGGAAGCCGACGGTCGCACCGGCGTAACCGCCAATGAAGTGCACGACCCAATACGTGACCGCACCGACGATACCCGCCGATGGCAAGGTGATCAGCCAGGCGGCGGCCATCCGGCCGGCCACGCCCCAGCGCACGTCGGCTCCGGGCTTACCGACCCCGCTGCCCAAGATCGAGCCGGTCGCGACGTGCGTGGTGGACAGTGAGAAACCGAAATGGCTGGAGAGCAGAATGACTGCGGCCGAAGATGTTTCGGCCGCCATTCCCTGCGGCGACTTGATCTCCACGAGACCCTTACCCAAGGTGCGAATCACCCGCCAACCGCCTAGGTAGGTGCCCAGCGCGATGGCCGCCGCGCACGACAGGATGACCCAGAACGGTGGCAAGGTGTCGGTCTTGCTCGCTGCGCCGTAGGAGATCAGCGCCAGGAAGATGACGCCCATCGTCTTCTGTGCGTCGTTGGTGCCGTGTGCCAGTGACACCAGCGACGCCGAGCCGATCTGACCGTACCGGAAGCCCCGGTCGGTGCGTTGCTCGGGGACGCCGCGGACGGCGCGGTAGACCAGCCAGGTGCCGACAGTGGCCACCAGGCCGGCCACGAGCGGGGCGCAGACCGCCGGAATGATCACGGTGGACACGAGCCCCCGCCAAATGACGCCGTGCCCGCCGACCGCGGCGATCATCGCGCCGACGATGCCGCCGATCAGCGCGTGCGATGAGCTGGACGGTATGCCCAGTAGCCAGGTCAACAGGTTCCAGGTGATGCCGCCGACCAAGCCGGCGAACACCAACTCGAGGGTTACCAGACCGGAGTCCACAAGCCCCTTGGCGATGGTCGCCGCCACCGCGGTGGACAGGAACGCGCCGACGAGGTTCAACGACGCCGACAGCGTCACCGCGACCTTCGGTTTGAGGGCGCCACTGGCAATCGACGTCGCCATGGCGTTGCCGGTGTCATGGAAGCCGTTGGTGAAGTCGAATGCCAGCGCAGTGATCACCACGATGATCAGTAGGAACAGCTGAAGGTCCACGAGAGAATTGTGTCGCTCGGCGAGAAGCTTTGTCGGACTAATCGACTAAGAGGTTACTGGCAAATCCCAAGTGGACCGATGATGTTCGCCTCGCGTTAACCTCGGTTGTCGCGGCGCAGCGGATGCGTCTCGGGAACCTGCACGAAGATCAGGGTGACGCCGTCGGGATCGCTCACGTGCATCTCGTGCAGACCCCACGGTTCCTGCCGGGCTTCCCTGGCGATCGGGACGCCGCGGTTTGCCAGCTCCTTTTGGGTGGCATAGACGTCGCGCACCTGCAGCCACAGAGTGCCGCCGGCGTTGGGTCCGCCGTGGCCGGCCAGTTCGATCAGTGATTGACCTGCATAGAAGACGGTGCCTGCGCCGTAGTCGCGGGCGATGGCCAGGCCCAGCTCGTCGCGGTAGAACCGCAGCGAGCGTTGGTAGTCGGCCGGCCGGAGGAGCATCCGGCTGGCCAGGATCTCCATGGGTCTGTGTCTATCACGTCAGGTGCCGGATTCGGCCGCGACACGGTAGCCACGCACGGCCAGCGGCCCGAAGGCCACGATCAGGAGCCGGGCTGCAGCCGCTGCCGTTTCATGATCGCGTTGACCCAGCTCGGGGCGACGGCGTCGAGGGCCTTCGCGGTGACCGCCATCCGCGGCGCGATGCGCACCGGCCGGGTGCGGGCGGCGGTCACCATCCAGTCGGCGGCCTCGGCCGGGGTGAGCGCGGGCAGCCCGTCGTAGGCCTTCGTCGGCGCGATCATCGGCGTGGCCACCAAGGGGTAGTACAGGGTCGTGGAGTGCACGCCCTTGCGCGCCCATTCGGTTTCGATGACCCGGCTGACCGCGGACAGTGCCGCCTTCGACGCGTTGTAGATGGAGAACAGCGGCGACGATTCGCTCAGCACGCCCCAGGTGGAGACGTTGATGATGTGGCCGTCGCCGCGCTGGATCATCCCGGGTGCCAGGCCGCGGATCAGCCGCAGCGGCGCGTAGTAGTTGAGGCTCATCGTCCGCTCGACGTCGTGCCAGCGCTCGAGCGACTCGGCCAGCGGGCGGCGGATCGACCGGCCCGCGTTGTTGACGAGGATGTCCACGCCGCCGATCTCCTTTTCGACCCGGGCCGCGAACGCGTCGACGGCGTCGAGGTCGGCCAGGTCGCAGTCGATGGCGAGGGCGTCGCCGCCGTGGGTGAGGATGCGGTCGGCGAGGTCGTCCAGCAGGTCTTTGCGGCGGGCGACGACCACGACGGTGGCGCCGCGGCGGGCGAACTTCTCGGCGGCCGCCTCGCCGATGCCCGACGATGCGCCGGTGAGCAGGATGCGCTTGCCCTCGAGCGCGACTTCCTCGCGGTCGGGTCGGTACAGCATCAACTGTGGTGCGATCGGCGGTCGCATGCTGGCCATCACCAGCTCGTCGGCCAGCCGACGCAGCGGGCTCTTACTCACCCGTGGAGTCTATGAACTCCGCGAACAGTTCAGCGCCGCCGCAGGGTCGGTATGGGTATGACGATCGACGGCAAGCTCGACCACGTTCCCTCGACCACGTTCCGCTTCTAGGCCGAGCTTTGACCACGCGCCAGCAGACGCAAAAGTCCCGCGACACGCCGAGTTTGCGGTGCTTATGTGTCTGCTCGCGGTCAGAAGTAGCGCGGGAACTGGCTCCAGTCCGGGTCGCGCTTCTCCAGGAACGCGTCGCGGCCCTCGACGGCCTCGTCGGTCATGTACGCCAGCCGGGTGGCCTCGCCGGCGAACAGCTGCTGGCCGACCAGGCCGTCGTCGAGTCAGGTTGAACGCGTACTTCAGCATCCGCTGCGCCTGCGGCGACTTGCCGTTGATCTTCGGCGCCCACTCCGATCGCCGACGTTCTCCAGGTCGGCGTGGTCGACGACCTCGTTGACCGCGCCCATCGTGGTGCATCTGCTCGGCGGTGTAGGTGCCGGCCGAGGAAGAAGATCTCGCGGGCGAACTTCTGGCCGACCTGACTTGGCCAGGTACGCGCTGCCGTAGCCGCCGTCGAAGCTGCCGACGTCGGCGTCGGTCTGCTTGAACCGGGCGTGCTCGCGGCTGGCCAGCGTCAGGTCGCACACCACGTGCAGGCTGTGCCCACCGCCGGCGGCCCAGCCGTTGACCAGGCAGATGACGACCTTCGGCATGAACCGGATCAGCCGCTGCACCTCGAGGATGTGCAGCCGCCCGGCGCGCGCCGCGTCGACGGTGTCGGCGGTCTCGCCCGGCTGCGTACTGGTAGCCGGTGCGGCCGCGGATGCGCTGGTCGCCGCCGGAGCAGAACGCCCAGCCGCCGTCCTTCGGCGACGGGCCGTTGCCGGTCAGCAGCACGACGCCGACGTCGGGCGTCATCCGGGCGTGGTCGAGCGACGCGGTACAGCTCGTCGACGGTGTGCGGCCGGAACGCGTTGCGCACCTCGGGCCGGTCGAACGCGACCCGCACGGTCGGCTGCGCTTCCCGTCGGCGACGTGGCGGTGGTAGGTGATGTCGGTCAGGTCGTCGAACTTGTCGACCGGCCGCCACAGCGAGGGATCAAAAGGGCTCTCGCTCATGCCCGCGACGCTACGTGATGGGGTCGATGCGGAACACAGCGCAGCGGCCCGCCAGCCCCTCAGCCTCGTCGGGCGTGCCATCGGTGAGCACACCGACGCGCTTCATCAAGTCGACGCCGGTCGGCACCGCTGCCGGGAAGGCCCGCAGCACCGGGCGGGCCTCGTCGGGCGGCAGCTCCACCATCCGGACCCGCTCGGTGCGCCGGCCATGGGCCAACGTGACCGCAGTCGCGGCGCGGACGTTGTCGACCCAGTCGGCACCGGGGTAGCCGTTCACGACATAGCGCCTGCCGTCGACGTCCATCGGCGTCACCGGTGTCGAGCGCAGCTTGCCGGTCCTGCGGCCGGGCACGGTCAGCACCACCGGCGACTCAACCCGGGAGACCGGCAGGCCGAGCCGCAGCATGACCGTCAGCACCTTGTTCAGCGGCTTCAGCCACCTCGGTGGTCGGACACGCTCCGCGTCGGACATGGCCCGACGTTACTTCTCGTTCAGTGCGACGCCGTAGCCGGTCAACGCGTCCCGCAGGCCGTCGGGTCGTTGCGACGTCGGCAGCGGATCGACGAGCAGGAACCCGCAGCCGAGCGCCTTGGCGCCGCCGTCGGCCTCCTCGCTGTCGCCGACCATCAGCGCGTCCTCTGCCGTGACGCCCAGTCGCGTCAACGCGGCTTCGAAGATCGCGGGGTCGGGCTTGATCGCGCCGACTTCGAATGACAACACGAACTCGTCGACAGCATCGGCCGCCCCGATCGCCCGGAACGCGGGCCGGACGTCGAAGGCGATATTGGACACCACCGCGGTCTTGATTCCCTGACGGTGAAGGCCGTCCAGCACCCCGGCGGTGTCGGGATACGGGGTCCAGGACGTCGGGTCGATCACCCGGTCGTAAAGCGCCCGCGCGTGGTGGTCGGGCAGCCCGGACTTGCGCAGCACATGCAGGTAGGCCTCGCGGTGCAGATGCGGCTCGAGGTCGCGGTTGACCCAGGCACGGTACGCGTCCGGTGTCATCTCGACGGAGCGACCGGTTGGGGCCGTGAGCCGGCGCATCAGCTCGGCCTGCACGTGACCGTCGACCTCGCGCTCGTCGACCCGCATGCCTGCGAACCAGCTGTCGTCCTCTTCGAGGCGGAACAGGGTGCCGGAGTAGTCGAAGAGCACCGCGCGCACCTGCACGGGTGAAATCCTGTCATGTCTGCGAAGTGTGGAATTCGCGCGATTGGCTATTCCACACCGGTGACCGAGCCACTCACCAACGGCGCGCGGTTGGCCGCGCGACCGATCGCCGAAGGCGGCACCCCCGTCGGGGCGTGGACGCACTGGCAGCGGCAGTTTCCACCGCTGGACATCGACGAGTGTCCGGGGCTCGTGTTGGTCGCGGCGCATCCGGACGACGAGACGCTCGGCCTGGGCGCCACGGCGGCGCTGCTCAGCGCTCGCGGCGTCACGGTGCACGTGGTCGCGGTGACCGACGGTGAGGCGGCATATCCCGACAACCGCCGCAGCCGAAAGGAGCTGGCGCAGGTGCGTCGCGAGGAACTCGCCGCTGCCGCGCGCCGACTGGGCCTGCCGAGGCCGATATTCCTTCGGCTACCGGACGGGGAGGTGGCGAACCACGAGCAGCGCCTGCTCGCCAAGCTCGCAGCTCTGCTGGCCGGGTTCGATCGCGGGACGTGGTGTGCGGCGACCTGGCGCGGCGACGGCCATCCCGATCACGAGGCGGTCGGACGGGCCGCTGCGGCCGCGGCAAAGATCGCCGACGCGGTGTTCGTCGAATACCCAATATGGATGTGGCACTGGGCAACTCCGGACGATCCGGCGGTGCCGTGGCATCGGGCGCGGCGGGTGCCACTGACACCGCTCGAGCTGACGACGAAGGCGGCGGCGATGCGGTGCTATTCCAGCCAACTGCAGCCCGGTGACGGGCCGCCCCTGCTGACAGCCGAGGTAGTGGACCGGCAGATGACGGTCGGGGAGATCGTGTTCGTCTGAAAATGGTCAGGCCAGGTGTGAAAGCGCCGCAATTTGGCTATCTAGCAGGGCATGAAACTCGCGAACGCCGTCGTCGTGGTGCCCGCCCACAACGAGGCGGCGTACCTACCGGGCTGTCTACGGGCCTTGGCGACGTCCGTGGTCTGTTTACCGGTTCCGGTGCTGACGGTGGTGGTGCTCGATGCCACCGACGACGGGAGCGACCGCTTGGTTGGGCAATTCGGACATGACGTGCACTTCGTCACCGTCGACGCGGGCAATGTCGGCGCTTCCCGTGCCGCCGGCTTCGAGTACGCGCGGGAGTTGTGCGAGGGTATCGACCTGGCGCGCACCTGGTATGCGACCACCGACGCCGACAGTGTGGTCCCCGCAGACTGGCTGCTTCGCATGACCGCCTCCGACGCCGACATGGTGCTCGGCGTCGTGCACGTGTCCGCCTGGCGGAACCACCCCGCCGAGGTGATCCGCCGGTACCTGCGCCGCTATCGGTCAAAAGGGCCGGGCCACAACCACATTCACGGTGCCAACATGGGCTTCCGGGCGGATGTGTACTGGCAGGTCGGCGGCTTCCGCGCCCTGGAAACCGGTGAAGACGTCGAGCTCGTCGACCGCTTCGAGGCGGCGGGAGCCCGCATTCACCGCGACGCGGCGTTGTCGGTGGCGACCTCGGACCGCCGCGACGCCCGTGCGCCGGGCGGGTTCGCCCACCATTTGCGGGAGTTGTCGGGTTCGGCGCTCAAGCGGACGGCCGGGGGGCGGACGTGAACGGCGGTCTGGTCGGACGTTGGCTCGCCGCGGGCGAGCTGGACCTCCCGCTGCCGGGCTCCGGTCACACGGCGGAGCGATGGAACCGGCTGGCCGAACTGACTGAGGCCGATGTCGTGGCGGGCCGGCTGGCCGAGGCGCACACCGACGCCGTCGCGATCCTCGCCGAGTTGCGGGGCCCCGATCCCAAACCCGATCAGCTCTGGGGGGTTTGGGCGGCGGAGTCCCGCGACGCGGTGCTGCGAGCTCACGGCAACGGTGACGAGGTGACGCTCGATGGCACCAAGGTGTGGTGTTCGGGTGCGGGCATCTACACGCATGCGCTGGTGACGGCACGACTCGACACCGAGCGGGGCGAGGAGCGTCGTGGCCTGTTCGCCGTCGACCTGAGTGACCCACAGGTGCACCCGTTGCCCAGCAATTGGCGCAATGCCGGAATGGCCGAGTCGGACACCCGCTCCGTTCAGTTCCACGGTGCGCCCGCAGTGGCCGTCGGGGCGCCGGGCGCGTATCTCGACCGGCCGGGATTCTGGCACGGTGCGATCGGGGTCAGCGCCTGCTGGCTCGGTGGGGCGCGCGCCGTCGCGGCTCCGCTGTACGGCCGTGCCGCCGACGAGTCCGTCGACCCGCACACGCTGGCGCACCTCGGTGCGGTCGACGCCGCCCTCGCCGCCGCCGAGGCGACGCTGCTGTCGGCCGCGTGTCAGGTTGACGCGGACCCATCGGACCGGACCGGGCGGGCCGAGCTGATCGCCCGGCGGACCCGAGCGGTGGTGGAAACGGCCGTCGACGAGGCGATCAGCCGCACCGCGCGGGCGCTTGGTCCCGGACCGCTCTGCCAGGACGCCCGCCATGCCGGGCGGGTCGCCGACCTGACCATCTACGTGCGTCAGAGCCACGCCGAGCGCGACCTTGCCGAGCTCGGCAGGCTGGCAGGGCGCAGTCAATGACGACGCGCGTGCCGGACGCGTACTTCGACCGGATGTATGCGGCATCGGCCGATCCGTGGCAGCTGCGGGGGCGCTGGTATGAGCAGCGCAAGTACGCGATCACCATGGCGCTGCTGCCGTATCCGCGCTACCGGCACGCGTTTGAGCCTGGCTGTTCGGTGGGTGTGCTGACGGAGCATCTCGCCGCCCGATGTGACCATGTGACCGCCACCGACCTCGTCACGGCGGCGCTCGACGCCACCCATGCGCGACTGAGTCGAGCGGGCAGCCGCGAGCGCGTCACCCTGTTGCGCCGATCGCTCGACGAAGGTTGGCCGTCAACGGGTTTCGATCTGGTGGTGCTGTCTGAAGTCGGCTACTACCTCGACGCCTCGGCACTGCGTGAGCTGCTGGACCGTGAAGTGCCGCGGCTGATGAGGGGGGCGACGGTCATCGCCGCGCACTGGCGCCATCCCGTCCCGGACTATCCGATGACCGGCGACCACACCAATGACGTCATCGCCGCAACGCCCGGGCTGCATCTGGTCGGCGGCTACCGAGACGAGGACGTCGTCATCGAGGTGTTCGACACCGCATCGCCGACATCGGTGGCGGCCCGCACCGGGGTGCCCGGCGTCTAGCCGCTCTTGGCGCGAACAGCCTTGCCCGTCAACACTTCTCGCTCACGCTCATTGTCGGTGAGTTCGGCGGCGCGGCCGAATTCGACGGCGGCCTCGTCGTGGCGGCCGAGGCGGGACAACAGCTCGCCGCGGACGCTGGGCAGCAGGTAGGACGCGTCGAGCCCGGTGAGCCCGTCGACGATCTCCAAGCCGGCCGCCGGGCCCGACGCCATCGCCACCGCCACGGCTCGGTTCAGCTCGACGACCGGCGACGGCGCGACCTGGAGCAGCCCGTCGTACAGCAAAACGATGCGGTCCCAATCGGTATCGCCTGCCGTCGGCGCGGTGGCGTGGCATTCGGCCAGCGCAGCCTGAAGCGCGTACGGGCCCCAGCCGGTGCCCTTCTTCGCGATCGCCTCGGCAGCGCGTTCCAGTGCCGCGACCGATCTGGGCGCGGTCCCACTTCGTGCGGTTCTGGTCCTCCAGCAGAATCGGTGTGCCGTCGGCGTCGGTGCGGGCCCCGAACCGCGACGACTGGAACTCCATCAACGACACCAGACCGTGCACCTCGGGCTCGTCGGGCACCAGCGCGGCCAGCACCCGGCCCAGCCGCAGCGCCTCGCTGCACAGCTCGTTGCGAATCCAGCGCCGGCCGTACGACGCCGAATAGCCCTCGTTGTAGATCAGGTAGATCACCGACAGCACCGCCGACAGCCGCTGCGGATACTCCGACCGGTCCGGCACCTCGAACGGCACGTCGGACGCGGCCAGCGTTTTCTTCGCCCGGGTGATCCGCGCCGCGATCGTCGGCGTCGACGACAGGAACGCCCGGGCGATCTCGTCGGTGGTGAGGCCGCCGACCACGCGCAGTGTCAACGCGATCTGTCCTTCGCGCGACAGCACCGGATGCGTCGAGATGAAGATCAGCCGCAGCACGTCGTCGTCGATGCGGTCGGGATCCCACGCCGGCTGGTCGATCTGGGTTTCCAGCTCGCGGGCCAGCGTGGCGTACTTGGTGTCGAGGGTGTCCTGCCTGCGCCAGTGGTCGATCGCCTTGCGTTTGGCGACGGTGGTCAGCCACGCCCCGGCGTTACGCGGCACACCGGTGCCGGGCCACTGGGTCAGCGCGTCGACGAGCGCCTCCTGGGCCAGGTCCTCGGCCAGCCCGACATCGCCGACCGCCCGGGTCAGCGTCGCGACGATCTTGGCGGCCTCCATCCGCCACACCGCGTCGACGGTCTGCTGTAGATCGGTGGCGGGCACGTGCCTATTCTGCCGAGATGGCCAACGCTCGCGTCGAGGCGCTGCTTGCTCGCGAGCGCCGGGTAATCCTCGGCATCACCGGTCCGCCAGGCGCGGGCAAGACGATGGTGGCCGAGTTGGTCGCGTCAACAGCTGTTGACGCGGTGCAGATTCCTATGGACGGTTTCCACCTCGCCGATGCCGAACTGCGCAGGCTCGGGCGGCTGGACCGCAAGGGCGCGATCGACACTTTCGATGCACACGGGTATCTCGCTCTGCTGCAACGCATTCGGGCACAGGGCGACGAGACCGTCTACGCACCCGCATTCGACCGCCACATCGAACAGCCGATCGCGGGCAGCATCCCGGTGCTGCCTGCGGCGAGCCTCATCGTCACCGAGGGCAACTACCTGCTCGACGACGAGCCGCCGTGGCCGTCAGTGCGCGAATTGCTCTCGGAGGTGTGGTACATCGACGTGCCGCGCGAGGAACGCCATCGCCGCCTGGTTGCGAGGCACATCCAGTTCGGCAAGTCGCCCGAACGTGCCGAGGCGTGGGTGAACACCGTCGACGAACCGAACGCCGCACGCATCGAACGTGTCCGCCACAAGGCCGATCTGGTTGTCACTCCCTAGCGGATTCAGCCGACCGTGTCATCGAGTAGAGCGCCGAAATCGTGTCGCTGCCAGAGGTTGAGGAAGTTCGTCATCATCAGCAGCCGACTGCGCGCCTGCTCGTCGCCGGCGATTCGCGCATCGAATCGGTCAGGGACCCGTTCCGGGAGCAACCGCAACAGATAGGACGGCACATCCAACAGCCACGCGGTGCCCATGACCGCGGCGTAGAGCATGACGAAGCGCCTCAGCGTTGCGGCATCGAGTGCCGGACCGCCTGCACGACGAAACTCGTCGACCAAGACGCCGAGTAGCTCGTCGAGATGCCGGTCCCACATATCGGTCTCCGCGCTGCACATCGCTCCCCAGACCGCCATCGCAAGATTCATCTGGCCCACACAGCCCCAGTCGAGAAGGCCGCACTGGAGCCCGTTGCCCGAGTCGCGCCAGAACCACGCGTTGTCGACGTTGGCGTTCCAGTGACACAAGGCGACGTAGTCGGGGTCGGCCGCCAAGTAGCGCCAGACGGCGGATTCCTGCTCGGTGACCCGAAGAACGTCACGCTCCAATTGCGAAAGGAACTGCGGCGAACAGATGTTGGCGGGCAGCAGGCCCGGCTGCGCCGCGGCCAAGTCCGCCAGTCGACCTGCCCTTCTCTGCAGCTGCTCGGGCATACAGGGGACGCGTTCACCGACTGACAACGATTCCATGTCGACGGGAAAGTGCTCGACGAGTTCGCCCGGTAGCCGACCGGATTTATGCGTCCCTGCGAGCCGGCCGAGTGCACCGAGCAGTGCCATGTAGTGATCGAGCGGATCGGGCATCAGATAGTCCATGCACTTGTCGTAGTGACGCTCACCGCCGCTCTCGCCGTACCGAATTCGGTCAGTGATCAACAGACCCGTGCCCGATGCGCTGTGATAGTCGGCGAACAGGCAGTCCGGCACGGCGATCGGGAAATCCGGTGTCCGGGACAGCAGCGCAAACCGCACCTCGAACTCCATCTGGCTACGCCCCCGGTCGCGCGCGGGATCCTCGAGGTCGCGGGAGAACTTCACAAAGAGATCGGTGGGCAGTTCGGCGCGGTCGTAGTCGACCGTCAGAAGCGCCTTGCGTCCGGTGCTGCCACCGCGGAACTCACGCAAATCGGTAACGGCGCGTACCGAGCCATCATCCGCGAGCGCGGACGACGCCCGGAACGCCTCGGTGAGAAACGCGGGCCCCCCGTCGCGCAGCGCGTCAGCGTGCGCCGGGATGTCGAGCCCGAGGTGGTCGCCACGAACCCAGCCGTCGTTCATTCGCGACGTAACCTAGCCGACCGCCCGGCCTGCGCCCTCCCAGAACTGCGCGCGCACGGCCTTCTTGTCCGGCTTACCCAGCGCGGTCACCGGCACCGAGTCGACGACGATCACCTGCTTGGGCGACTGCACCGAACCCTTGCGATCCTTGACCGCGGCCTGGATCTCGGCCGTCACCTTCGCGATCGCTTCGTCGTCGCTCGGCGCATCGGGTCGCAGCACGATGACGGCGGTCACCGCCTCGCCCCACTTCTCGTCCGGCGTACCGATGACGCAGACCTGCGCAACCGAAGGATGTTCGGCCACAACGTCTTCCACTTCACGCGGGAACACGTTGAAGCCGCCGGTGACGATCATGTCCTTGGTCCGGTCGACGATGTACCAGAACCCGTCCTCGTCCTCACGGGCCAGGTCGCCGGTGTGCATCCAGCCGTCGCGGAACGTCTCGGCGGTCGCCTCGGGTTTGTTCCAGTAGCCGCCGGACACCAGCGGCCCGCTGACGCAGATCTCGCCGACTTCGCCCTGCGGCACGGGGTTTCCGTCCTCACCGAGCAATGCAGTACGGCAGAACACCGTCGGTCGCCCGCACGATGTCAGCCGCTTGTCGTCGTGGTCGCCCTTGGCCAGGTAGGTGATCACCATCGGCGCCTCGGACTGCCCGTAGTACTGGGCGAAGATCGGGCCGAACCGGTCGATCGCCTCGCGCAGCCGCACCGGGTTCATCGCCGATGCGCCGTAGTACACGGTCTGCAGCGACGACAAGTCGCGAGTGTGCGAATCCGGATGGTCCATCAGCGCGTAGATCATCGACGGCACCAGCATCGTCGCCGTGATCTTCTGCTCCTCAATGGTTTTCAGCACCTCGGCCGGGTCGAACTTGGTGAGCACGACGAGCTCGCCGCCCTTGATGATGGTCGGCACGAAGAACGCCGCACCCGCGTGTGACAGCGGCGTACACATCAGGAACTTCGGATGTTCCGGCCACTCCCATTCGGCGAGCTGGATCGTGGTCATCGTGGTGATCGACTGCACCGTGCCGATCACACCCTTCGGCTTGCCGGTCGTCCCGCCGGTGTAGGCCATGCCGCCGATGTGATCCGGGGCCAGATCGGCGGCGACCAACGGCTGCGGCGTGTACTTGGCCGCCTCGGCGGTCAGGTCGACGGCCACCTCGGACAGCGCGTCGGGCACCGGGCCGATCGTCAGGATCTGCTTCAGCGCGGGCACCTTCTCCAGCAGGCCGAGCGCCCGTTCGACGAACATCGGGTTGGGGTCGATGATCAACGACGTGACGCCGGCGTCGGACAGCACGTAGGCGTGGTCGTCCAGCGACCCGAGAGGGTGTAGTGCGGTGCGCCGGTAGCCCTGGGTCTGGCCGGCGCCGATGATCATCAGCACCTCTGGCCGGTTGAGGGAGAGCAGGCCGGTGGTGCTGCCGGTGCCTGCGCCGAGCGCCTCGAACGCCTGAATGTACTGGCTGATGCGTTCGGCGAGCTGTCCACCGGTCAGGGTGGTGTCGCCGAGGAACAGCACGGGCTTGTTCTTGTTCCGCTTGAGGGCGCCCACCGTGAGGTGGCCGGAGTGGATGGGATGGCGGAGAAGCGCGTCACTCATGGGGACCAGACTAGAACGTGTTACAGAACCAACAGCACGAGTCCCCGGGATCCGCCGAAGCGAATACCCGGGGACTTCCCTTTCGAACTCAGCGGCCGGCGGCCTTCCTGGCCTCGGCTGCCGCCTTCTCGGCGAGGTCGGCCTTCCACTGGATCTCCTTCTGGATCCACGGGTTGTCCTGAGGGAACTCCTCGGTCTCCGACACCCGGCGCACCTCAAGCTTGACGCCCGTGCCCAGCGGGACCTTCTTCGCCCACTGCTTGGCCTCTTCCTTCGACGACACGTCGAGGATCCAGAAGCCGTTGAACAGTTCCTTGGCCTCGGTGTACGGGCCGTCGGTCACCACCGGCGGATCGGAGTTGAAATCCACGACGAAGCCCTCCTCGGGGCCGGTCAGGCCCTCGCCTGCCAGCAGCACGCCGGCCTTGATGAGCTCCTCGTTGAAACGGCCCATCGACTCGATGATCTCGTTGAAGTCGATGTTGGCCTCCTCCATGGCGGCCTCGGCCTCGGGGGTGGAACGCATGATCAGCATGTAGCGCGACATTGCTTCGTCTCCTTCGATCTGTGTGGAAGGGGCCCGTCCATCGTGCCCTCGTTGACACGTCGAACGGCAACCGTTGCGAGTGAGTGACCTTTGGTAGTCACGCGACTCGCACCCCGTCTCGGGGTTGTTTCCCGGCCCGGGGGCCGGTTCCCTTCCGCGCTTCATGGCCACCTGCCCGGCTAGGCCGGGTCTTACGGTCGGCTCCACGCTTGACGGCGGCCCCGACTGGGCCGACGACGCTATCCGACTCGGCGTCGGTGTCCTCGTAGCGCGCGAGGTTGAGCGCGGCGTTATCGTCGCGTTGATGGGTGACCCCGCAGCCCCCGTCAGCGGGGCTGCAGGTCCAGTGTTCGGCCCAGCCGATGTCCTGCACACGCCCGCAGGTGTGGCAGGTTTTCGACGATGGGTACCAGCGGTCGGCAACGACCAGATGTGACCCGTACCAGCCAGTCTTGTAGGCGAGCTGGCGGCGGGGTTCACTCAGTGCCGAGTCTGACAGGCCACGGCGGCGGGCGCGTGCACCCGTCAGCCCTTTTTGCCGGAGCATCCCGGCCGCAGCCAGTCCTTCGACCACAATCTCGCCGTGGGTCTTGGCGAGACGCGTAGTCAAACGGTGGATGTGGTGGCCGCGGATGTCGGCGACCCGGCGGTGCAGCCGGGAAATCTGTTGCGTGGTCTCGTGGTGGCGGCGAGACCCCGTGCTACGGCGAGACTTCCGACGAGACAGGTGCCGCAGTTCTTTTAGCGCCGTCTCCAGCGGCCTGGGGTTCGGTACCCGCTCGATGACCTCACCGCGACTATCGGCGACGGTCGCGAGCACCCGCACACCCACATCGACCCCGACACGAGAATCAGGGTTGGCGACACCGGCTTGCTGGGGGCGTTGCACCAGCACGCGGAACGCGGCGATGAACCGGGTTCCTTTGCGCGACACGGTGACCGCCAGAATCCGTGCTCGTCCTTTGGCCAGGAGACGTTGCAGCCGGCGGGTGTTCTCATGCACCCGGACACATCCGATTCTGGGGAGGGTGACATGGCGCCGGTCGGGTTCGACACGAATAGCGCCGGTGGTGAAAGTGACCCGGTCCTGGTCGCGGCCCTTCTTCGCGAAGCGGGGGAACCCAACCCGTTTCCCGGCGCGCTTGCCCGACCGGGACTGTTGCCAGTTCCAGTAGCCGTCCACCGCCGCGCGAATGCCGTCAGCGAACGCCTCCTTGCTGATCTCGGGCCACCACACCTCGCCGCTGTCAGCATCGACGCACTCGGTGTGTTTGGTCTTGTTCCAGCGGGCACGCATACCGAAGAACGACGGCTTGTCGGTCGGCGCACCGGTCGCCCGGTAGGCGTCGATATCGGCTTTGAGGATGCGCACCGCCCAATTGCGGGCATACCGGCGGCCACCGAACTGTCGCCGCACACACCGGGCCTGGGCCGGCGTGCAGTCCAACACAAACTGGAACGCCTGCACACCCCAGCCCTCAGGAACCTCGAACTTTGCCATCAGGCGGCCCCACCGTCCTCGGTAGCCGCAGCCGCCAGGGCGCGCCCGGCTCGGCTCTCGGCCGCCCCCATGCCATACAAACGCACACACATCGAGGTCAGGATCTCGGTCATGTCCCCCACCAGGTCATCATCGACCTCGGCGGAGTCCAAGACCACCAACTCCCGGCCCTGCGCGGCCAACCCAGCCTCAACATAGTGCGAACCAAATCGGCAAAACCGGTGCCGGTGCTCCACCACCCGCTTTGCCGCCCAACACCGTTGCGCTCCGCCCACATCGCCAGACTCATACACCCGTTCCTAGAGCACACCACTGACATTTAGGTTTGGTGTGTGGCCGCGGACGGCCTAACCACTGACTGGAACACCCGGTGATTCCTCAAAGTTGAGTGGTCGTCCGCGGCTTCGTCTCGAGGCCGACTGGTGTCCCTGTTCGGGAACTTGGAGCCGCTCGCTAGCGGACTTCTGCTGAGGGAATGTCTGGGCTATGCCCGTCGGGACTCGGGACTGACCTGGATCCGTCGAAAGGATATGCGTGGACCTGATTTTGGGTATCGATCTGGCCTGCCGGGCTGCTCATCAAGCGTCGCTGGCTCGCCCCGATGGGACGTTCGTGTGGACCGGACGCAAGTTTTTCACCCGGCCAGCCGAGCTCGAGAAGCTGTGGGCAGATATCGGGCTCGGTGAGCAGGACACGCTGCGTGTCGTGCTGGAGCCGACCCGCAACGTGTGGGCGCCGGTCGCGTCGTGGCTTCGCCAGCGCGGCGCCCGGATCTCGATGGTGCCCACCACCCAGTCGGCGGACCTGCGCGCCTACTACTCCAAGCACACCAAGAACGACCACCTGGACTCCAAGCTGTTGGCCCGGCTGCCGCTGCTACACCCTGAGGGGCTGCGCGAGCACACCGGCGACGGTCCGGCCGAACCGTTGCGGCGGGTGGTCAAGGTCCGCTCCTCGATCGTCAAGCGCCGCACCGCGGTCTTTCAGCGCCTCGACGCCCAACTGGAGCTGCTGGGCCCGGCCTGGTACGAGGCGCTGGGATCCAACTACGGCAAGGCCGCGCTGGCGCTGCTGGCCCGCTACGCCGACCCGAACAGCCTGCTCCGGCTGGGCCATGCCCGCCTGACGCGCTTTTTGATCCGCCACTCCCGCGGCGCCTGGCGCGAACATCACGCCACCACGCTGTTGGCCGCCGCCCAGGAATCGTTGCAGCTGTGGGGATCTGGCGCCGAGGCCAGGATCGACTTCGCCGAGCTGGCCGCCGACATCGCCATCGAAGCCGAGCAGGCTCAGGTGCTGACCGAACAGATCGAGGACCTCGACGAGCGCTGCGCCAACCTCTATGCCGAGGCCGACCCCACCGGGATCATCGCCTCGGCACCCGGCGCCGGACCGGTCACCTGCGCCGTCATCGCCGGCCGGATCGGCGACCCGCACCGGTTCCACTCCCTGGCCGCGATCCGCGCCTATTCCGGCCTGATCCCCAAGGTCAACCAGTCCGGACAAGCCGAACACCACGACGGGCTCACCAAGGCCGGCGACGCGCTGCTGCGCGAAGCCCTGTTCACCGCCGCTGACCAGGCCCGCAAAACCGATCCCCAACTCGCCGCGAAGTACAAGCGGCTCATGGACACCGAACGACACCACGACTCGGCGATCTGCCACATCGCCACCATCCTGCTCACCCGGATCGCCACGTGTTGGCGCACCGGCCAGCACTACGTCCTGCGCGACACCGACGGCCGCCCCATCACCCCCGAAGAAGGACGTCGCATCGTCCGCACCCACCACGCGGTCGACAAACAGACCCGCATCAAGGCCGCCAACACCCGCCAGTCCCAGCGCCGCAAAGGCAGGACGGGCCGGGAACAAAAGGAGTCGCCAAGCGCTCCAGTCCTCCGACCCGCCTGCACGAGCATAAAACCACCCAAGCTGCTTGACATCACTTAGGAACTCAACTAACGACCGCTCAACCCCCAACAGCTGGCAGCCCCTCGAAATCGACACGGGCCGCGAAGAAACTTCAAAGAAATTTCGGGCGAGGCCAATCCGCAGGTCAAGGGTCGGGCTGGGCGAAGATTCGCTCAAGCCGTTTGCGTCCCTCCGGCGTCAGGCCGACGTCGCGGGTGTCCGGCCATTGCTCGATCTCGGTGCTCGTCTTTGGGAACGGGCCGCCGGTATCCAGCACGTCCTTGATGAGCACACAGGCGGGAGTTGGGTCGTCAGCTCTCCACCGGTATGGCGATCTCGTTGCGGCGCCGGAACGGCAGCGTCCACGGCGGATCGTAGAACCAGGCGACGGGTTCGCCGGCCAGATCGATTCCCCTGTCGCGCAGGACTTCGACGAGTTCTTCGGTGCGGGCGGCCACAGCCGCGGGACCGCGGTCGCCACTGAAGCGCAACACCGCCACCGTCTCTCCCGGGACGGTGACGAGTTCTACGTTGTCATCGTCGGGCGTGGGCAGGGTGTCCATCGTCCACTTCGATGGCATGTAGAACCGGATGGTCCACCGGGCGTCGGGCGTGCGCGACTGGGCGACAGGCGCAGTCATTGCGATGTCGTCGCCCCGGCGATCGGACTGCTGGCCGACCGGGGCAGTCATGGCGATCGTCTCGTCGCGGTGGTTCGCGCCGAAGATGTAGTTGGCCAGGCGTCGGAATCCGATGTTGCGGGCGCGATCCTCGTCGGCGGCGACGGTCGTCTCGGCAGCGATGCGCGGGCCGTACCGGCGCATCTCGACACCGTCGCTGACCGGCGTGCTGATGTAGTGCGGTTCTTCGGTGCCGATTCGAATCCCGGCGATCGACAGCACCGACTCCGCAATCTGGGTGGGCAGCTTGGTGATTCGCATCAGCGTTTGTTGAGGATCCAGATATGAGTGGACAGCACGGTCGCGAACGCACACCACAGCGGATAGAGGGCAAGCGGCGCAGCCCGGGTACCGCGAACGGCCGCTGCGCGCCGGGTCAGATCAGCGCTGCTGGCGGTGAGAAGTCCCGCCGCGATCGCCGACGTTCCGAGTCGACGTTTGGTGAAGAACAGCCATGACCAACTGCCGTTGAGCACCAGGTTGGCCGTCAGCGCCGCAATGTACGAACGGCGCGCGCGGTGATCGCCGCGGTCCGCCAGGTCGTCGAGCGTCGCCGCCGACACGACCGCGGTGTCGGCGTACAACAACGGCCACACGATGGGAAACGCCTGTCGCGGTGGCTGGTACGGCGGCTTCTTCAGCGCGTGGTACCAGGGCGACTGCGCCGGCCGGCTGGCCAGCCCACCGGCTATTGCGGTCGCGGTGACTGCCAGCGCGTTCGGGATGAGTGTTCGCATCTGCAAGGCTGTGGCTCCGATCAGTCGTCGTTGCGTTCGTGATAGCCGAAATTTAAGTATCTGAAACGTATCCAAGGATCACGCCGCGTAATCCGCGCTGGTGATTACCGAAGTATGACGTCCCGGCATCATGGACGCGTGCCGTCAGTAGCGGACATCGTCGACCGCCTCCACGTCGTAGCCCTGCCGATGCGGGTGAAGTTCCGTGGCATCACCGTCCGGGAGCTCGCACTCATCGAGGGTCCCGCGGGCTGGGGGGAGTTCGGCGCATTCCTCGAGTACGGGCCCGCCGAGGCGGCCGCGTGGCTGGCCGCGGGCATCGAGGCCGCCTACACGCCACCGCCGCCGACGCGCCGCGACCGCATCCCGATCAACGCGACGGTGCCTGCCGTCGCCGCGGCGCAGGTGCCGGAGGTGCTCGCCCGCTTCCCTGGCGCACGCACCGCCAAGGTGAAGGTCGCCGAGCCGGGCCAGACGCTCGCCGACGACGTGGCGCGCGTCAACGCCGTCCGGGCGCAGGTGCCGACGGTGCGGGTGGACGCCAACGGCGGCTGGAGCGTCGCCGCAGCCGCGGAGGCGGCGCGGGCGTTGACCGCCGACGGCCCGCTGGAATACCTGGAACAGCCCTGCGCGACGGTGCCCGAACTGGCCGAGCTGCGACGGCTCGTCGACGTGCCGATCGCCGCCGACGAGAGCATCCGCAAGGCCGAGGACCCGTTGCACGTCGTTCGCGCGGGGGCCGCCGACATCGCCGTGCTGAAGGTCGCGCCATTGGGCGGGGTTGCCCAGCTGCTCGACATCGCCGCCCAGATCGACGTCCCCGTGGTGGTGTCCAGCGCGCTGGACTCGGCGGTCGGCATCGGCCGGGGCCTGCTGGCCGCCGGTGCGCTTCCCGAGCTTCGGCACGCCTGCGGGCTGGGCACCGGCGGGCTGTTCGTCGAGGACGTCGCCGAACCCGTGCTGCCGGTCGACGGCCATCTGCCCGTCGCGCCGGTCACTCCGGATCGGGCGCGGCTGGAGGCGCTGGCCGCGCCGCCGGAGCGACGGACGTGGTGGATCGACCGCGTCAAGGTCTGCTACGAGTCAGGCCGCGCAGACCTCTTCGCCGAATAGCAGGAACGGCCAGAGCGCCGTCGTCACACTGAAGGCCGCCAGATCGGCCCCGGCGGGCATGCGGGTTTCCAGTTGGGTCTCGATCCGAGCGACATCGTCGGCGTTCAGGAACGTCCACACGATGCCGATGAGGAGGTAGGGGATCGCGATCCACATCGCGATTTCGATCATGGCTTCGATGCTCACCTTTCGGCTGAGCAGGCGCCGCAGGCCGGTCAGCATCGCCGGTCACACCAGGCTGCTGTGCGCACGGACCCGCCTGCGCACGTCGGCCAGGACAACGTAACTGCCACCCTGCCGGATGAAGACCGGCAGAAACCTGTTGACGAATGCCACCAGAAGGAACAGCCATTCGAAGCGGCGCTGCTTGCCTTTGCTCCACCGAACGCCCAGCGCTTCCCGAAAGATGGGGGCGAGGAAGCCAGTGGTGAGGAACTTCAGCAGCGGCCGAAACGGCAGTGCAAGAAGAGGATTGATCATCCGCAGGCCGATGAGGTCGTTCAGGTAGTCGCGGACGGGCTTGTCGATGACGACACGCTGGCATGCGGAATCCCAGTACGCGTCGAACTCGGCGCGGGTAGCAGGCCATTGGTCGTCGGTGACCTGCAGAGTGGTCCCCAGGGGCCAGGCGGAACGGTAGAACTGCTCGGCCTGCTCGGCGGTCATCTCGCCGCGCAGCAGCTTGTACGTATCTTCCAGGCCGACGAAAAGGCACGCGGCCACCCACATCTGCTGGTCCCGATCGAACGCGTTGTAGGCCACCGGGCTCTCGGGAATGGAGAGCACGTGGCGGTGCACGCTGTCGACGGCCGCTCGGAATGCCGCGCGATCCTGTTCGGATCCGAATACCGCCACGGCCAGGTACTGAGACGTCGTCCGAAGGCGCTTCCAGGGGTGTTTCAGGATGTTCCCGGAATCGACCTTGCTTTCGATGACGCCGTAACCGACTTCGGGTCGCGCCAACTGCATGACCACATTGGCGGCGGCGGCGGCGAACGACCAGAAATCCATCGCCTCGGCCACACTGACCTCGGCATCGGGATCCCAGCGGGCGGTCTGTCGCTTGACCGAAATGCGGGTATCGGTCATGTCATACACACATCGGAGAACAACAGCACCGGCCAGCTCACGATGGATCCGAGAAACGACACCGTGCGATCGACGCCGGTCAGTCCGCTGAGCTGATCGGTATGTGTCGCCGACCAGATGACGCCGATGACCAGGTAGGGGATTGCGGCGAGGATGGCCGTTCCGATCCATTCGGCGATGGTCATCTCAAAGCTCAGGAACTTGCGCAGTGTGTCGAGCACGGCGCTTATGTTAATGATCATTCCGCTCTGGGCAGTATGTTCAGCGATATCGCCAGACAAATGTCCTGATTTGTGGGGTCCATGGCGTAGACGACATGGGCGTCGGTGGCCAACACTGAGACGGTGACGCGATCGGTCGTGATACTCGGCTATCCCGGCGTGCAGGCGCTGGACATGGTCGGACCGTTCGACGTGTTCACCGGCGCGACGCTGAATCTGGCCGCCCAGGGTCGCCACGAAGACGGGTACGACGTCACCGTCGCGTCCGTCGGCGGTCAGCCGGTCACCACCGGCACCGGACTTGCGCTCGTCGCCCAGCCGCTGCCCGACCCGCAAGCGTCCATCGACACCGTGGTGCTTCCCGGCGGCTATGGCCTCGACGATGCGCGGAAGAATCCCGATGTCGTCGAGTGGGTGAAGGCCGTCTCCGGCACCGCTCGCCGCGTCGTCAGCGTCTGCACGGGTGCGTTTCTGGCCGCGCAGGCAGGGCTGCTGGACGGCTGCCGGGCGACCACCCACTGGGCGTTCGCTGGCGAGCTGGCGCGCGAGTTCCCTTCTGTCACAGTCGATCCCGATCCGATCTATGTGCAGAGTTCACCGACGGTGTGGACCGCTGCCGGTGTCACCGCGGGAATCGACCTCGCTTTGTCGCTCGTCGAGGACGACCACGGCACCGACGTCGCTCAGACGGTCGCGCGTTACCTGGTGCTGTACCTGCGGCGGTCCGGCGGGCAGAGCCAGTTCGCCGCTCCGGTGTGGATGCCCCGCGCCAAGCGTGCGCCCATTCGCGACGTCCAGGAGTCCATCGAGGCCGAACCCGGTGCCGCGCACAGCATCTGCGAGCTGGCCCGCCGCGCCGCCATGAGCCCGCGACATTTCAGCCGGGTGTTCACCGACGAAGTCGGCGAGGCGCCCGGTGCATACGTCGATCGCATCCGCACCGAGGCCGCGCGCCGTCAACTCGAGGAGACCGACGACACCGTCACCGCAATCGCCGTCCGCTGCGGGTTCGGCACCGCAGAAACCATGCGCCGCAACTTCGTTCGAAGAATGGGCATCTCGCCCGACCAGTATCGCAAGGCCTTCGCCTAGAGGAGAGAATCATGCAGATCGCCATCGTGTTGTACCCCGGCTTCACCGCGCTGGACTTCATCGGCCCCTACGAAAGCCTGCGTTGGCTGCCCGGCGCCGAAGTTCGGTTTGTCTGGCACGAGCCCGGCCCGATTGCCGCTGACTCCGGTGTGCTGGTCGTCGGTGCGACGCATTCGTTTGCCGAAACACCCTCTCCCGACGTCATTCTGGTGCCCGGTGGCTTCTCGACGATGGAGCACGCCCGCGACGAGAAGGTGCTCGACTGGCTGCGCCGGGCGCATGAGACCGCGACGTGGACGGCGTCGGTGTGCTCCGGCTCGATAATGCTCGCCGCCGCCGGGCTGCTGGAAGGCAAGCGTGCAACGTCGCATTGGGCGGCGCTGTCCGCGCTGAAGGCGTTGGGCGTCAAGCCGGTCGGCGACGAGCGGATCGTGCACGAGGGCGACATCGTTACCTGCGCGGGTGTGTCGGCGGGCATCGACCTCGGGTTGTGGCTGGCCGGCCAGATCGCGGGCGAGGGCCGCGCCAAGGTCATTCAGCTGTCGATGGAGTACGACCCGCAGCCGCCGTTCGACTCCGGCCACATGTCGAAGGCTTCGGCGACCACGAAGGCGGCGGCTACGGCGCTGATGTCGAAGGATCTCATCAAGCCCAAGCAGTTGAAGGCCGCGACGGGGCTGCTGTGGGACCACGCCATCCAGCGGGCCCGCTCGAAGCGTCGCGGTCGTCGCACCCGTAATAGCGATTTGGGCGCGCTCAGCGGCGCTGAGCGCACGTAAGCGCGCCGAAATCGCTGCAGTAGCGTCGTCGGGGTGAATCTGGCCTACGACGACCGCGGCTCCGGCGACCCGGTGCTGTTCATCGCCGGCAGAGGCGGCGCCGGCCGCACCTGGCATCTGTACCAGGTGCCCGCGTTCCTTGCGGCGGGCTACCGGGCGATCACCTTCGACAATCGCGGGATCGGCGCGACCGAGCAGGCCGACGGCTTCGGCGTCGAGCAGATGGTCGCCGACACCGCCGCCCTCATCGAGAAGCTCGACGCCGCGCCTGCGCGCATCGTCGCGGTGTCGATGGGGGCATACATCGCCCAGGAGCTGATGCTGGCCCGCCCGGAGCTGGTCCGTTCGGCGGTACTCCTGGCCACCCGAGGCCGCCAAGACCGCACCCGTGAATTCTTCCGTAACGCCGAACGCGAACTGGCCGAGTCGGGCGTGAAGCTGCCTGCCGCATTTGACGCGAAGATCCGCCTGCTGGAGAGCTTTTCGCCAAGGACGCTCAACGACGACCGCGCGGTGCGCGACTGGATCGACATGTTCACCGTGTGGCCGACCAAGCCGACGACCGGTCTGCGCACACAGACCGACATCGGCCCGCGCGACAACCGGCTGCCCGCTTACCGAAGCATTACGGCCCCGGTGCTCGTCGTCGGGTTCGCCGACGACGTCGTACTGCCCCCGCATCTCGGCCGCGAGGTCGCCGAGGCGCTGCCGAACGGCCGCTACCTGGAGATTCCGGACGCCGGCCATCTGGGCTTCATCGAAAAGCCGCAGGTGGTGAACGCGGCGGCGCTGAAATTCTTCGCCGATAGTCTGTAGTGGTGAACCCATCGACGGCACAGGCCCGTGTCGTCGTCGACGAACTGATTCGCGGCGGCGTCCGCGACATCGTGCTGTGCCCGGGATCGCGAAACGCGCCGCTGGCCTTCGCGCTGCAGGACGCGGACCGCGCCGGCCGGGTCCGGCTACACGTCCGCATCGACGAGCGCACCGCCGGCTACCTGGCGATCGGACTGGCGGTGGCCGCCGGTGCCCCGGTGTGTGTGGCGATGACGTCGGGCACCGCGGTGGCCAACCTCGGGCCCGCGGTGGTGGAAGCCAACTACGCGCGGGTGCCGCTGATCGTGCTGTCGGCCAACCGGCCCTACGAACTGCTGGGCACCGGCGCGAACCAGACGATGGAGCAGCTGGGCTACTTCGGCACGCAGGTGCGGGCCAACATCAGCCTCGGGCTTGCCGAAGGCGCACCTGAGCGGATGGACGCGCTGAACGCGCAGTGGCGCTCGGCGACATGCCGAGTCCTGGTGGCGGCCACCGGTTCTCGCACTGCGAATGCCGGACCGGTGCAGTTCGACATCCCGCTGCGCGAGCCGCTGGTGCCCGATGACACGACGTTGGATTCCGTAAAGCCGTATATGCCGCAGGGCCGACCGGCCGGCAAGCCGTGGACCTACACCCCGCCGGTGACGTTCGACCAGCCGTTGGACATCGACGTGACGCCGGACACGATCGTCATCGCCGGACACGGCGCGGGCGTGCACCCGAACCTGGCGGCGTTGCCCACGGTCGCCGAGCCGACCGCCCCACCGGCCGACAACCCGCTGCATCCGATGGCGCTGCCGTTGCTGCGCCCGCAGCAGGTCATCATGCTGGGCCGTCCGACGCTGCACCGTCCGGTATCGGCTCTGCTGGCCGACCCCTCTGTGCCGGTGTACGCGCTGACCACCGGCCCGCGCTGGCCGGACGTCTCCGGGAACTCGCAGGCCACTGGCACCCGCGCGGTGGTCACGGGGGAACCGAATCCGGCCTGGCTGCGGCGCTGCGCGACGGTGAACCAGCACGCCAACGACGCGGTGCGCGGTCAGCTGAAGGCTCATCCGCTGACGACCGGGCTGCACGTGGCGGCGGCGGTGGCCGGCGCGCTCCGCGAGGGCGACCAGTTGGTGCTGGGCGCGTCGAATCCGGTCCGCGATGCCGCGCTGGTCGGCCTCGACGCGCATGGCATCAAGGTGCGGTCGAACCGCGGCGTCGCGGGTATCGACGGCACCGTCTCGACGGCCATTGGCGCGGCGCTTGCTCATGACAGCACCGGCGGGCGGACGGTCGCGCTGATCGGCGACCTGACGTTCGTGCACGACAGTTCGGGCCTGCTGATCGGGCCCACCGAGCCGACGCCGCGGCACCTGACCATCGTCGTTTCGAACGACAACGGCGGCGGCATCTTCGAGCTGCTCGAGCAGGGCGACCCGCGCTTCTCCGACGTGTCGTCGCGGATCTTCGGTACCCCGCACGACGTGGATGTCGGCGCGCTGTGCCGGGCATATCACGTGGAGAGTCGGCAGATGGAGGTCGACGATCTGGCTGGCGCGCTGAACGAGCCGTTCGAAGGCATGCGGGTGCTGGAGGTGAAGGCGGACCGGTCGTCGCTGCGGGCGCTGCACGCGTCGATCAAGGCGGCGCTGTGAACGCACGGGTTATGCAGTTGGTGCGCAGCGTGATTCCGCATCTGTACGGCGAGCCCGGAGAGACGCGTACCCAACGGATATTCCGGCGGGTCCGGATCGGCGTGGTCATCGCGGCATGTCTGGTGACGTTGCAGTCGCTGCTGCTGGTGCTGGGAGCGTGGCGCAACGACCGGCAGATCGAACGCAATATGGGGGTTGCGGCCGCGGAGGTGCTCAGCGCGGGTCCGCGACGCTCGACGATCGAGTTCGTCACGCCCGACCGTGTCACCTATCGGCCCGAGCTCGGCGTGCTGTATCCGTCCGAATTGGACACGGGCATGCGGATTTACGTCGAGTACGACAAGAACAACCCCGACCTCGTGCGCGTGCAGGACCGCAATGCGGCGCTCGCGATCATTCCGGCCGGCTCGATCGCCGTTGTCGGTTGGCTGATAGCGGGTGCGGCGTTGATGGGGTTGACATACCTCGAGCGGCGACTGGCGCGTCAAGCCGACGACATCAGCTTGTCCAGCCAGTCGTTGTCGTAGATATCGACCTTCTCCTCGTCGTCGATGTCGTAAACCGTTGGCGTGCCACTGTTTATCGGATCGATTCCGATCAAGTACCCGAAGTTGAAGTCGGCCATCTCCGCGATGTCGACATTCGTCGCGTCCCGACCGCTGCCGATCTCGCGCGTGACATCGGCCGGCATTCCGGCCGCCGTCGCCATCTCTTCGATTTCCTCGTCGGTGGGTCCCTGGCCACCCGGGTCCTGGTTGGCCCATAGCTCTTGGACGAAACGTTGGAACTCGGGGCCGGACGCCACGTCGGGCTGCTGGGTGGCCTCCGGGGGTCCGACGGCGAGGAACAACGCGTTGGCCACCCGCGCCGAATAGTCCTCGCCGGCCAGGCCATCCATGAAAGTGAGAAAGCGGTAGGTAACCGCAAGCTGGCCGAGGTTGATGTAGTGGCCGATCTCGTCGCCGAAATCCGCCTGCAGCTCGGCGCAGTGATTGCACTGCGGCTCGGTGTAGATCTCAATCTGAACGGGGGCGTCGGGGTAGCCCGCGACGATGCCGGAGCCGTCCTCGCTCAGTTCCAGCGGCGGCTGCACCGGATCTTGCTTCGCGGTGCCTGCGACCTGGTTGGTGCAGGCGACAGCGGTCATCAGCACAGCCGCCGTCAGCACCGCCACGGCGCGGGAAATTCGCATGTCAACCGCCTCCCTTGGTGCGCACGATACTAGGACGCGCTCAACGCGGCTGCCGTTCATCGGCACGAGAACTTTGCGTGTCGTATCCCCGGAGGCAACCTCGCCGACAGCCGTTGCTGACACGATCCTGGTGTGCGCGTTGCGATCGTCGCAGAGTCCTTCCTCCCGAATGTCAACGGCGTCACCAACTCGGTGCTTCGGGTGATCGAGCACCTCCGCCACAACGGTCATGAAGTCCTCGTCCTTGCCCCTGACACACCGCGTGGCCAGCCGCCTGCAGACCGGGTCCATAACGGCGTCCGCGTGCATCGGGTGCCGTCGCGGATGTTCCCGAAGATCACCTCGCTACCGCTCGGTGTGCCACGGCCCCGAATGGTCGGCGTGTTAAGGGGATTCGACCCCGACGTCGTGCACCTCGCGTCACCGGCGCTGCTCGGCTACGGCGGGCTGCATGCCGCGCGCTACCTCCGCGTGCCAACTGTGGCGGTATTCCAAACGGACGTCGCGGGTTTCGCGACCAGTTACGGCATGGGTGTCGCATCACGGGCAGCATGGGCCTGGACACGTCACCTGCACAGCCGCGCGGATCGCACCCTGGCACCGTCGACGTCGGCGATGGAAAACCTTGCTGCTCATCGCATCCCGCGGGTCTACAAGTGGGCGCGGGGCGTCGACATCACCGGGTTCGCACCCTCGGCACGTGACGAGCACCTGCGCAGGCGGTGGTCACCGGCCGGCAAGCCGGTTGTCGGCTTCGTCGGTAGGCTCGCGCCCGAAAAGCATGTCGAGCGCCTCGCGGTGCTGGCGCGGCGGGACGATCTGCAGCTGGTTATCGTCGGCGACGGGGTGAACCGCGCTAAGCTCGAATCTGCCTTGCCGACAGCGGTTTTCACCGGGGCGCTCTACGGCGAAGAGCTCGCCACCGCCTACGCCAGCATGGACGTCTTCGTGCATCCCGGCGAACACGAGACCTTCTGCCAGGCCGTGCAGGAGGCGATGGCCTCTGGTCTGCCGGTCATCGCACCCGATGCCGGCGGGCCGCGTGACCTGGTGGCACCCATGCACACCGGATTGCTGTTGCCGGTGGGCGAATTCGAGCCCCGGCTACCCGAGGCCGTAGGCCACCTCATCGCCGAACGGCAGCGCTACTCGCTGGCCGCGCGCCGCAGCGTGCTCGACCGCACCTGGCCGGCGATCTGCAACCAGCTGCTCGAGCACTACGAGGCCGTGCAGGGTATGCGCCACCTCAAGGCCGCCTGAGTTTCTCTGCCGAGCAGACGCAAAAGTCCGCCACGTCCTGGGAGTTTGCGGGCCCGAGCGTCTGCTCGCGCGATTTTCCAGGTGGGTCCCATTCCCGGCTTGCGGAAATTGACAGGTACCGTCACGAACGTGAACCGGGCGTCGCTGGACAAGGACCCACGCGAAGTGGCGTCGATGTTCGACGCCGTCGCCCGGCGCTACGACCTGACCAACACCGTGTTGTCGCTCGGGCAGGACCGGTTCTGGCGACGCGCCACCTGCTCGGCCCTACGCATCGGCGCGGGCGACAAGGTGCTCGACCTGGCGGCGGGAACTGCGGTGTCGACGGTTGAACTGGCGGCTTCCGGCGCGTGGTGTGTGGCCGCGGACTTCTCGGTGGGGATGCTCGCCGCGGGGGCGAACCGCCACGTGCCCAAGGTCGCAGGCGACGCGACGCGGTTGCCGTTCGCTGACGGGGTTTTCGACGCAGTGACGATCAGCTTCGGGCTTCGCAACGTCGTCGACCACGCCGCGGGGCTGCGCGAGATGGCGCGCGTGACGCGGCCGGGAGGGCGGCTGGTGGTGTGCGAGTTCTCGACGCCGACCAACCCGCTGTTCGCCACCGCCTACAAGGAGTACTTGATGCAGGCACTGCCGCGGATCGCGCGGGCGGTGTCGTCGAACCCCGACGCGTACGTGTATCTCGCCGAGTCGATTCGGGCCTGGCCCGACCAAGCCGCACTCGCACATCAGATCTCCGATGCTGGCTGGTCGACCGTGCGCTGGCGCAACCTGAGCGGCGGGATCGTCGCACTGCACGCCGCCAGCAAGCCCGCGCGCTAAGGTCGCCACCATGCACGGACGTCTGGCAGACCCCAACTGCACCATCGGCACCGATCCGCGTGCCGACCCCCGCATGGTCGAGGCGCTTGCGCCGTTCGGCCTTGACGGCCCCATGCCCGTCCCACCGGTGGCGATCGACGCGCCGCTGGAGGACCGGCTGGCCATGGTCGCGGCGACGGAGGAGCAGATGGGCGCCGTCCTCGAGGCGTTGGCGCAGAACCTTCCCGTCGTCGAGGGCGTCACCACCGCCACGACCACCATCACCGGGGGCGATGGAAACGACATCACCCTGTACATCACCCGGCCGACCAACGCGGCCGGCGACCTGCCGTGCGTGGTGCACCTGCACGGCGGTGGGATGGCCATAGGCAGCGCGACCAACACCCCGTATGCGCGCGGCCGCGAAAACCTCGCCGCCACAGACCTTGTCGTCATTGGCGTCGAGTTCCGAAACTCGGGCGGCAAGCTTGGCCCGCACCCGTATCCGGCCGGGCTGAACGACTGCGCGGCCGCCGTCCGATGGACCTATGCGAACCGCAACGAACTGGGAGTCAGTCACCTGATCACCTCCGGCGAGTCCGGCGGCGGCAACTTGACGCTCACCACCCTGCACAAGGCCAAACGGGAGGGCTGGCTGAACGAGATCGCCGGCGCCTACGCGCAGTGCCCGTTCCTGTCGGGCCGCTGGTACGAGCAACCCGACCACCTGCCCTCGCTGAAGGAGAACGACGGGTACTTCCTCACCCGCGAGGTGATGGGGCTCGCAGGGTCCGTGTACGACCCGACGGGCGAGAACTCACAGGACGCGACCTGCTATGCGGGATGGGCCTCCGACGAGGAGCTGATCGGCCTGCCGCCCCATGTCATTTCGGTCAACGAGATGGATCCGCTACGCGACGAGGGCCTGCTCTACTACCGCAGGCTGGTGCGAGCCGGGGTACCCGCGGTCGGGCGTCTGGTTGCCGGCACCGCCCACGGGTGCGACGTCTTGCTCGGCGGGTACATGCCCGAGGTGTTCGAGGCCAGCATCCGCGATATCAGCGGGTTTGCAAAGTCGCTCGCCTAACTCCCGCTCGCGGGAAGGATTGAGAGTGCAGTGAGCCGTCAGCTGAACGGCGGCCGGTGGTCGATGCGCCGCGAGCCCGCGCCCGCGCGCCGCCACACCCGGGCGATCCAGTCCGCGTCCTCATCGGTGACCAGGTTGCCCATCACCCGCACCCCGATGTTCATCAAGAACTCCGACCGCACGGCAACCGCCCCGAACGACGCCAGGAACCGCGGCATCATCACCAGCAGAGCAAGCCGACGAGCGACGGAGAACCCCCGGCCGTAATGTTGCTGCAGCAGAGCCGGCCACGCCATTGTGAAGTCGCCCGAGCCGAGCAGCTCCGCGGCCAGCCTTCCGGTCTCCAGCCCGTAGTCGATGCCCTCCCCGTTGAGCGGGTTCACGCAGGCAGCCGCATCGCCGATCAACATCCAGTTCGGCCCGGCCACCCCGGACACCGCGCCGCCCATGGGCAGCAGCGCCGACAGCCCCAGCCGCGGCTCCCCCTCGAAGCCCCACTCCTTACGTCTCAGTGACGTGATACGACATCAACGGCCGCAACGCGGCATCGGCGGGCCGTTTCACCGTCGCCAGCGCGCCGACGCCGATGTTCACCTCGCCGTTGCCCAGCGGGAAGATCCAGCCGTAGCCGGGCAGCACCTCGCCCTCCGGCGAGCGCAGTTCCAGATGCGAGGTGATCCACGGCTCACTGGCGCGTGGGGTGGCGATGTACCCGCGGATCGCCACGCCGTACACCGTCTCCTTGTGCCACTCGCGGCCAAGGACGCGGCCCAGCGTCGAGCGCGCACCGTCGGCGACGATCAGGTCGGTGCACCCGATCTCCGCACCGGAGTCCAGGAGCAGGGAAGTCACGCGCCCCGACGAGTCATGGCGCACGTCAACGGCTTTGACGCCCAGCAGCATCTTGGCGCCATCATCGACGGCGACCAACCGAATTCGGTCGTCGAGTTCGGTGCGGGGTACCGCGCTGCTGGTCTTCGGGAATGACGGGCCGGGCCACGGCACTTCGACGTCGGAGCCGAAGCCAGACATTCGCAGCCCGTGGTGCGCGATCCGGCCGTCGAGCCACGAACCGAGGCCAAGGAGCTGCATTTCGGCGATCGCCCGTGGGGTCAGCCCGTCGCCGCAGGCCTTGTCGCGGGGGAACTGAGCGGAGTCGATCACCAGCACGTCGCGGCCCGAGCGCGCGGCCCACGCGGCCGCGGCCGAACCGGCCGGACCGGCGCCCACGACGACCACGTCAGCCCTGGTGTTCACGCTTCCCAGTATGTTGGCAGGGTGAGGACACCGGCGAGTGTGGTCGCGGGCGTGGACTTCGGAGACCCTGCCTTTGCACAGGATGTCCGCGACGGCGTGGCCCGCATCGAGGACTTGATGGCCACTGAGCTGGGCAAAGCCGACCAGCTGATGGCCGAGGCCGTGCAGCATCTGTTCCAGGCCGGCGGCAAGCGCTTCCGCCCGCTGTTCACCGTGCTGACCGCGCGGCTGGGGCCCGATCCAGACAATTGGCAGGTCACCGTCGCCGGTGCCGTCATCGAGCTGGTGCACCTGGCCACGCTGTACCACGACGACGTGATGGACGAGGCTCAGGTGCGCCGGGGAGCGCCCAGTGCGAACGCCCGGTGGAGCAACAACATGCGATCCTGGCCGGTGATTATCTGTTCGCGACGGCCTCGCGGCTCGTCTCGCGGCTGGGCCCGGACGCGGTGCGGGTGATCGCCGAGACGTTCGCCCAGCTGGTCACCGGGCAGATGCGCGAGACCCGCGGCGCCGCCGAACACGTCGACTCCGTCGAGCACTACCTGAAGGTGGTGCACGAGAAGACGGCCTGCCTGATCGCGGCGTCCGGCCGGTTCGGCGGAACTTCTCCGGCGCCGACGAGGAGCAGATCGAACGGCTGAGCCGGCTCGGCGGGATCGTCGGCACGGTCTTCCAGATCTCCGACGACATCATCGACATCGACAGCGACCCCGACGAATCCGGCAAGGTGCCCGGCACCGACCTGCGTGAGGGCGTGCACACGCTGCCGGTGCTCTACGCGCTGCGCGAAACGGGTCCCGACGCCGACCGGCTGCGCGAGCTGCTCGCACGCCCGGTCGAGGACGACGACGAGCTCGCCGAGGCGTTGAGTCTGCTGCGCAGGTCGCAGGGCATAGTGCGGGCCAAAGAGACCGTCGTGCGCTATGCCAAGCAGGCCCGCGATGAGCTGGCGGATCTGCCGGAGGGGCCCGGCCGGCAGGCGCTGATTTCGCTGGTGGACTACACGGTCAACCGCCACGGCTGATCCGGAACCCCTAATGGCCGGTCGGGCGTTAGGGAAGCGGCAACGGACACAGGAGGACGCTGATGAGCTGGCATCCGCACGCCGACACCTTCAAGACGTTCGTGTTGCTCGCGCTGTTCTCCGGGCTGATCGTCGGGGTCGGCGCGATGTTCGGCAGAAACATTATGTTCCTGGCCGTGCTGTTCGCCGTGGGCATGAACGTCTACGTTTACTTCAACAGTGACAAGCTGGCGCTGCGGGCGATGCACGCGCAGCCGGTCACCGAGGTGCAGGCGCCGTACATGTACAAGGTGGTGCGCGAGCTGGCCACCACCGCACATCAGCCGATGCCGCGGCTGTACATCAGTGACACCGCCAACCCGAACGCGTTCGCGACCGGTCGCAACCCACGCAATGCCGCGGTGTGCTGCACGACGGGCATCCTGCAGATCCTCGACGAGCGGGAGCTGCGCGCGGTGCTGGGCCATGAGCTGTCCCATGTGTACAACCGCGACATCCTGATCTCGTGCGTCGCCGGGGCGATGGCTGCGGTGATCACCGCGCTGGCCAACCTGGCGTTCTTTGCGAGCATGTTCGGCGGGAACCGCGAGGGTGGAACGAATCCCCTTGCCATACTGCTGGTTTCGATGCTCGGCCCGATCGCGGCCACGGTTATTCGGCTGGCGGTGTCGCGGTCGCGGGAGTATCAGGCCGATCAGTCCGGCGCCGAGCTGACCGGCGACCCCTTGGCGCTGGCGTCCGCGCTGCGCAAGATCAGCGGCGGCGTGCAGCTGGCGCCGCTGCCGCCGGAGCCGCAGCTTGCCGATCAGGCGCATCTGATGATCGCCAGCCCGTTTCGGGCGGGCGAGCGGATGGGGAAGTTGTTCTCCACGCACCCGCCCATGGAGGAGCGGATCCGCAGGCTCGAGGAGATGGCGGGCCGCGGGCCGGACCGCTACTGAGCGGCGCGAACAGTTGAGAACCCCTGCTGATCACTTCTGCAACATTTAAGCTGGGCCTGTGCTGAGCAGAATGATCGGCGTCCTGGGAGCCGCGGCAGCGGCCGCGGTCTGCGTGCCGGGCATCGCCGCTGCCGAGCCGCCAGGGCCACCCGAGCCACCGCCACCGCCTCCGCCACCCAACGTGAATGCGTATGCACTGGTGAAGCCGTCGGAATTCGCGGTGCTGGACAACACCGCGTACGCGTTCACCACACGGACGGCCTGATCTGCATGCTGCAGCGCTCCGGTGGCTACGGCTGTAGCGGACCCATCCCCGGCGCACCAGAAGGCGCGAATCTTGTCAGCGGCGCGGTCGGCGGGTTCCGGGCTTTTCCAACGCCGCCGCCAATCCGTTCGCCAATGCCGGCGACATCAAGCCTCTTCCTCCGAACTCGCGGCTCAGCTTCCGGACGCTGAGCTGTGGCTACGACGGCACCGTGACGGCATGCGTCGACAGCATGAACCAGTCCGGCTTCGTGATCAGCCCGGCGGGCAGCTTCATTCTGAACGAGGTCAATCCGTTGGTGGACCGGCCCGAGGGAACGAACCCGTACTTCAACTGAGGATCGCGATCCGTCAGTTGATCACCGTGATGCCACAGTCGTCGGCGAGCTGCTGAACTTTTTCGAGTCCCTCTCCGACGTACAGCGGTAACGGTGCCTCATCCGGGTCGAATTCGAGATCTTCGAATCGCTTGACTCGTTCACCCCACAACATCAGTGCGTATGAGTCGTTGAATTGTCTTGAACGCCAGATCAATCCATCAAATGACGCGTCGCATTCGAAGAGCGCCTGCCCCCACTTTGCGGTCCGCGGATACTGGCGCGAGCTGGTTTCCACGAGCTGGGCGTGTGTCGATTGCAGCCGGCTGGGTCCCGATCCGTGCAGTCGGACAAGGCGCAATGGCCGCGTCGGCGTGATCGTCGAGAGCACCATGTGAATGAGGGCTCTACGCTGTACTCGCTTTGCTTTACCGCGCACAGGTACGTCGTGAAACACGGTCTCGGACAACGCACCCTGGTCCAAGTCTGCGCCGTAGATGGTCGGCACGACGCCCTCCGCACCCGTCACAGGCCGAAAGCGTCGAGAGACTTCGGTGGTGTTGAACTCGGTGGCACCCATCTCGATGTGGTGGCAGCGGACGATCGGTTTGCCTGTGTCCCAAGTGTGTTGCAGTGGCTCGGGCAGCGGGTCAGGAACATCGGGGACCCGTAGGCTCATACGGTGACGTCCTCGAATGCGTGCCGTGCGGCATCTACCACCTCCGCGGGCGCTTTGGTCAGCAGGTCGACGGGGCGTTTGTCCTCGAGCCAGCCTGTGGCGGTGGTGAACCAGAGCGCTGTCTCCCACCCGTCGAGCCCGTAGGGCGCGAACAGTTCGAGGATCTGCTTGATGACCGGCCTGGGTCGCCCGTTCTTGCCGAACTGAAACCCTGGATACAGCTTGGCGCCTCGGTGATCTACCGCGAAGATCTGCTGCTCGCCCAACCACCGCGACGCGGTGGCGGAGCGGTTGCGAGCGGTCGAGCCGGCCGCCGACGCCACGTCCTCACTGTCAAGAAGGTCGAATTCATCGGCCAACTCTTCGCGAGCCTCGACGTTACGTTGTTGCTGGCTCACGGCGGCCGGGGATGCTGTCCGGGCCAGGGTGAACATGGCATCGACAAGGCGCTCGTTCTGCAGATCGATCGTCGCCAGCACTCGGGTGAAGTCCGCGATCCGAGCAGTCAGCGGCTGCGCGCCGGCAACCACGACGATTTGATCTGCTCCCTGCACGCGCTTGAGTGCCGCTACGACCGCATCGACTTTCGTCGCGTCGGCCACCACGACGCTGACCTTTGCGTCTGCAGAAAGGCCGGAAATGAGATCAATGAAATGCACGTCGTCGCTCATGAGATTCATGATACCGCGACGCGACCAGCTCAGAACCCGGAGCCGTACACCTCGTGCCCGGGCTTCTCGGCGGCCAGGCCACGGTAGGCGTCCTCGACGGTTGCGCCGTGGTTGACGACGCCGTCGACCTCCCGCGCGATCGGCATGGACAGCCCGTACTTCTCGGCGAACTCCATGATCGACGCTCGCCGCCTTGACGCCCTCGGCGACCTGGTTCATCGACGCGATGATCTCGTCGATCGGCTTGCCCGAGCCGAGTTGCTCGCCGACGTGGCGGTTGCGGCTGCGCTGGCTGGTGCAGGTGACGATGAGATCGCCCATGCCCGCCAGGCCCGCGAACGTGTCGCGCTGCGCCGCCCATGGCCTCGCCGAGCTTCGACATCTCCCGCAGCGCGCGGGCGATCACCAGGCGCGGGTGTTCTCGCCGATGCCCAGCGAGTAGCCCATGCCGACGGCGATCGCGTAGACGTTCTTCAGCGCGCCCGCCATCTCGACGCCGACGACGTCGTCGGTGGTGTAGGTCCGGAACCGTCTTGGTGCGGAACAGTTTCGCGAGGTTGGCGGCCAGCGACTGGTCGGGCATCGCCAGCACCGCCGCGGCGGCGTAGCCCTCGGCGACCTCACGGGCGATGTTCGGTCCGGCCAGGATGCCCGCCGGATGGCCCGGGCAGCACCTCGTCGACGATCTCGCTCATCCGCATGTTGGTGTTCTGCTCGAGCCCCTTCACCAGTGACACCACCGGCACCCACGGTCGCAGTTCCTTCGCGAGCTGCGTCAGCACGCCGCGGAAGCCGTGCGAGGGCACACCCATCACGATGACGTCGGCGCTGTCGGCCGCCTCGGAGAAGTCGGTGGTGGCATGGAGCGTGAGTGCCAACTCGACCTCGTCGCCGAGGTACTTGGTATTGCGATGCTTCTCGTTGATGTCGTTGGCGGTCTCCTCGGAGCGCACCCACTGCAGCGTCGGTCCTCGCCTGGCGCAGATGGACGCCACGGTGGTGCCCCAGGAACCTCCACCGAGGACGACGACGTTGATTTCGCGTTGAGAAGGTGCCATGGCGTTCAGAGTATTGCCGACGCATGCCGTTTCACTGGCAGTTGACGAACTGCGTCACGCGCGCTTCAGCGCAAGTTAACTGGTGTGCCCAAATTAGTGCCCATGACCCCTCTGTGAGGCTGGTAGCGTCGGTTGCCGAACGGCAGAAAGGCTCCCCATGCCCCAACCGATTCGGGTCAACCCGCAGGAGTTGGCCGATGCCGCCGAGCTTGTCCGCGGCTACGCCGAACAGCTGCGGGCCGGTCACGGGTCGGCGACAGCCGCGGTCGAGGCCGCGCAGTCCGGCCTCGTCGGAAAGTCGGCGCGATCGATCGACGCCAAGACGCAGCGCTGGCAGGCCATTTCGGCAGAGCTGCAGCGGGTGCTGGCTTCGCAGGCCGACGCGCTGGCGAGTGTGGCCCAGGGGTACGCCGACACCGAGGCCAACAACCGCAGGGTCATCGCCGAGCTGGGTGAGCGCTTCGACCCGACGACCCTCTAGCCGCCATGTCGCTGACCGTCGCGGACGTACAACGTTGGGACCCCGGCGCGGTGCGTGCGGTGGCCGACGCGGCGCGCACTCGGGCGCAGACGTCGACCGACATCGCCGAGAGTCTGCCGAAGTTTCCCGACTGGACCGGCCCGGGTTCCGAGGAAGCCAAGCAGGCGCTGGAGGAGACGCGCAAGGCGCTGCTGAAGGACGCCGACGCGGCGTTGGCGGCGGCGCGGTCGGCCGATGCGGCGGCCGTCAACGTCCAGATCGTGAAGAACAACCTGAAGCAGGTGCTCGACGCTGCCCGCGACTTCGGGTTGGTCGTCGACCCCGTGTCCGGCACCGTGCACCCGGGGCCGGGAAGCTTGGGCCTACCGCAGGACTTCGAGAACGCAGCGGTGGTGCAGAAGGCGCTGCAACTGGTTCTGGCGCAAGCGAATAACGTCGACCAGCAGCTGGCCGCCACGATGGATCAGGCCGACGACGTGGTCGAGGTGCCGCCCGAGGCGCGGCCGATCCCGATGCCGCGTCCGGGTGCCACGGCCGAGGAAGTCGAAGAGTGGTGGAAGTCGCTGAGCCAGAAGGACCGTGAGCGCCTCGTCGCCGAGCACCCGGCAGAGTTGGGGAACCTGAACGGGATTCCGTCGGTGGTGCGCGACGCGATCAACATTCAGGTCCTCAACGACGACCTCAACCGGATCACCGACACCGCGGCGCAGCACGGTGTTTCGAAGGAGCAGGTGCTGGCCAACCCTGGCTTCTACGGTCTGTCGGGCGACGACATCACGCGCTATAGCAATGCGGTCAAGGTCAAGGAGGGCCTCGAGCACCAATCCAGTACTGGCAACCCGAACCGTCCGCGGCCGGTCATGCTGTGGAAGTACGAGCCGCTCGCCGACAGAGGCCAGGGTCGCGCCGCCATATCGATCGGTGACCCGGACCTCGCCGACGATGTCTCGGTCATCGTGCCGGGTACGGGCAGCAGCGTTCGGGACGGCTGGCTGTCCGACGGTCACAACGACGCCATCAATCTGTGGGAGCAGAGCAACGCCGCGGAGCCGAATGGCAAGCATGCGGTGATCTCCTGGATGGGCTATGACGCGCCGGATGGCTTCGGCGACTTGCGAATTGCGAATCCAGATCTGGCCCGAGACGGTGGCCAGCTTCTGGCCGCGGATGTCAACGGGCTGTGGGTGACTCACTCGCCCGACCAACAGCCGCACGTGACGGTGCTCGGGCATTCCTACGGGTCGACGACGGTGGCGGACGCGTTCGCCGGCTACGGCATGCACGCCAACGACGCGGTCCTGCTCGGTTGCCCCGGAACGGATTTGGCCAGAAGTGCCGCCGACTTCAACCTCGACGGCGGCAATGTGTATGTCGGTTCGGCGTCTTCGGATCCGGTCAGCTGGATCGGGGCGGCGCCGGAGTGGTTGCCGGACTACCTCAACCAGCGGCTTGGTTATCCGACGGGGCTCGACGCGGGCCTTGGCATTGATCCGGCCGGCGATGCATTCGGCTCGATCCGATTCGATGCGGAGGTGGTGGGCTCCGACGGCCTGGACCCCAGCGACCATTCGCACTATTACGAGAGGGGTAGTGAGTCCTTGCGCGCCATGACGCGCATCACCTCGGGCAGCAGCGACATGCTCGCACAGGAGGGTCTGCTGGCGGAGGGCCGGCATCAGCCCCGAGTGCAGCTCCCGCCGACCGAGATCGATCTGCCGTTCCTCCCCCCGATCCATCTGCCGCCTGTCGGCGCCGACATCCCGGGCTCACCGGCGATCATCGATACCGAAGCCCGGCGTCCACGGCAGACTATTACCAATGACCATTCGTTCTAGGCACGCATCACGGGTGGCCTGCGCCGCGTTCGCGCTGGCCTTCGCACTAGGAGGCTGCTTTCCCATGAAACCCGAATCGCGGCCGCCGGACCCGCCGAAGCCGTCGTTGGCGCCGATGTCCGACGACGAGGCGATGGCGCAGGTTGTCGAGCCGACGAAGGAGATCGCGCGGGTCGCCGGGCTACAGGGAATCACCGGCGGATTCTCGTTCGAGTCGTGCAACGACCAGGGGGAGCCGCCGTATCGCGGCGTTACGCAGATGAACTTCTCGCTGCCGAAGGACATGGAGCCCGAGAAGTACTTGCAGCGGATCGCGAAGACGATGGTTGCAGCCGGCTGGACCGACGGTCCGCCGCCGGGATTGAAGCCGTTCGGGACGGTGATCCACAAGGGCCCGATCATGGCGATCATGGCCCAAGACGCGACGTACCGGGAAGAGGGCTACGTGCAGGTATCGGGGGAGTGCCGCAACATGGTCGACCATCACAACGACCGCAAGACGATCGCGGTGGATATCACCGACCAGCTGCGTCAGCGGTAGTTGACGAACTGCAGCGCGACGTCGAGGTCGGCCTTCTTCAGCATGGCGATAACGGCCTGCAGGTCGTCGCGCTTCTTCGAGCTGACGCGCACCTCGTCGCCCTGGATCTGGGTCTTCACGCCTTTTGGGCCCTCGTCGCGGATCAGCTTGGTGATCTTCTTGGCGTTCTCGCTGTCGATGCCCTGCTTGATGCTGCCGCTGACCTTGTAGGTCTTGCCGGACGCCTGCGGGGCGCCGGATACGTCGAAGGCCTTCATCGAGATGTCGCGGCGAATGAGCTTTTCCTTGAACACGTCGATCGCGGCCTTGGCCCGCTCCTCGGTGGACGAGGTGATGGTGATCGTCTCCTCGCCCTGCCAGTCGATGCGGGTGTCGGTGCCGCGGAAGTCGAAGCGGGTGGCCAGCTCCTTGCCGGCCTGGTTCAGGGCGTTGTCGACCTCCTGGCGATCGACCTTGCTGACGACGTCGAACGATGAGTCCGCCATTGGATGCGCCTCCTATCTTCTGGACTGAATCTAGTGTGCGGGCTCGGGGGTGTGCGTTGGGTCCCGGGGTCCCGGATCGCGGCTCCGGACCGGGTAGGGCATTAATTCGAATTGAGTAGGCCATTACTCGCGTCGCACCAAGTCGCAAGTGGCAGTGTTACTTCCGCAATGTCATTGCAGTGCCGTCCGTCACGGTTTGGAGAGGGGAAAATGGCAGCGACTCGAGGAACCACAAAGGCCACCCGCAAGGTAGCCAAGAAGGCCCCAAGCAAGCGCAAGAGCGGCCGAAAGAATACGGCGTCGGTGGCCGCCGGCGACGACCAAGTCGGCGCAATTAGCGATGACACGTCGGCGGTGGTCCGTCAGGCGGCAGATGTATTCGAAACCGAATTCTCGGGCGGCGTGGAAGAGGCTCGACGTCTGCAGAAAGTCTTCACCGAGCGCGAGACGCTCGAACCCGGCGACCTGGACGAGCTGGCCGAACGTGTCCGTCGCAACGCCCACCAGCTCCTCGACGCGGTTTCGCAACGCATCAACGACCTCCGAGAGGATGACGTCCGAGACCTCACGGACCGGTTCACCAGCGATGCCCATACAGTGCTCGACGCGTTTGTCGACCTCGCCGACCTCGCGCCACGGTTCGTCAATTCGGCAATGGATACGGTGAAATCGATGGGGCAGGGTAAGGACGAGAAAGATCAACCGGCGGGCAAGAGCAAGTAGGCGTTTGGCCTCAGGTCCGTTGTGTAGGAGAAGCCCGTGGTCGGCGTAGAGCCCGGGGTGGCCGATTCCCGTTCGGCAGATGTCGGTCTGCTGCTCGCCCGGTATCGAGATCTCACCCTCGACGCGTTGCTTCGCGGGCTTCCTCGTCACGGTCCCAGCTACCTGTGGGATCTTTTGCCCGACTATCCCTCCCGGCCATCGAAAGGCCTCCGCCCGGCGTTGTGCCTGGCGACATGTGCGGCGATGGGCGGTGATGTCGGTCGCGCGCTGAACACCGCGGTGGCGGTGGAGTTGTTCCACAACGCGTTTCTCATCCACGACGACATCCAGGACGCAAGTGAGTCCCGCCGCGGTGATCCGACGTTGCATTCGGTCTACGGATCGGCCATCGCGCTCAACGTGGGGAATGCGACGAACTTGCTCGCGATGCAACGGCTGCGGGCCAACCGCGAACTCGTCGGCGGTGAACTTGCCTGGAAGCTATTCGAGGAAACCGAAACGATGCTGCGGCATTCGCTGGAAGGACAGGCGATCGAGCTGGCATGGATTCGCGAGAACGTCTGGGGTCTTGACGAGTCCGACTACTACCGGATGTGTCTGAAGAAGACGTCGTGGTACACGTTCCTCTACCCGTGCCGGGCGGGTCTGCTGCTGGCGGGCGTCAGCAGCGCCAACGTCACTCGGCTCGACCGATACGGGTGGTATGTGGGGGCCGCGTTCCAGATACAGGACGACGTCTTGAATCTGGCCGGCGACTACGCCGCCTACGGCAAGGAGATTCTCGGCGACCTGCAGGAAGGCAAGCGAACACTGATGCTCATCGAACTGCAGGGAGTTCTGAAGGGTAGCGACGCGCAGCGGCTGCAGACGTTCCTTGCCAAGCCACGATCCGGGCGGACGGACGTCGAAGTCCAATGGGTGTACGACAAGCTCGTCGAGCATGACTGCATAGCCCACGCGCGCGCGAACTCGGTCCAGCTTGCCGATGCCGCCGAGCGGGAGGCCATGGCGGTGCTAGACGCGGTGCCCGACAGCCCTGACAAGGACTTCCTACTCGCGCTGCCGCGATACGTGATCAGCCGGGACCGCTGATGATCGGACTCAGCGCAGCGTCGTCGCCGGCTTCACCCCGGCGGGGAGCGGGCTGCGCGTATGTGCGCCGTCGACGGTCGACGGTCTTGCAGGCGAGTCGGCCGCGTAGCAGCGACAGCGAATGCAGGGGGCCGCCGCAGTCGTCACAATCGCAAACCCGCGTTCATTCATCGTCAATCGACACCGAGAATTGGAGTGCCCAAATGGATCCCGATGACGCCGACTCGATACAACCTCCTCCAGCGAAGAGGAAGCTCAAGCTACGTCGCGAAACGCTACAGCTCCTCAGCGAGGATCTGCTGAACCTGCAAGCCGAAAGCCTTTGGACCTGTCCTGGAGATCAACTGCCGGAGCGCGAGCCAGAAACTTACATCGAGTTCGATGGTGTGCGTGTGGAGGTTCACATCGACGTAAAGCAGAAGCAGGGCGACTAAAGCATTGCGGCTGTGCGCTATCGCGAGATACCCAGGGTAAGGCGGAGCGAGCTCAAGCCATACCTGTACCGCGAGCCACGTGTCGTCGTTGACGGCGCGGTCGGCTGGCCTGCGCTCGAACGCTGGGAGCCAACCTATTTGAAGCGCGCCGTCGGCGACCGTGAAGTGGCGGTGCGGGAGGCCGACGGACCGCCGTTGAACATGTTTCAGGATCTACGGTCGGGTGGGTGGGCACCCTTCGGCGATTACCTCGACTGGGTGCTGGACAACGCTTGTGAGGTTGACCTGACCGCTCAGAAGCAACTCACCGTCAGCGAGGTCGCTCGGTTCGTCGCCGCGCAGGGCTACGAAACCTCCTACTATCTCGACGCAAAATTGCACCGGCTGTCAAGCGTGCTTGCTGCCGACGTGGCGAGCCCGGACTGGTTCAAGACCGGCATTACGGGTGTCAACTTCTGGTGCGGGGTATTCGGAACCTCGTGTGGATTGCATTGTGACGTCGCTCCGAACTGCAATGCGCAGGTCGTCGGGCGCAAGAACTTCACGCTGTTTGCGCCGAAGCAGGCAAGGCGAATATACCGAAAACCACAGAGCACCCATTGTCGCTTCGACCCGAATATGCCTGACTTTGAACGGTTCCCGTTAGCAGAGCAAGCCGGAGGGTGGGTCTGCACACTGGAGCCAGGAGAGTCGCTCTACATTCCCGTGGGGTGGTATCACCAGGCGACAGTGGTGTCCGGCTGGGCCGTCAACGTGAACCATTTCTGGCGGCGGCCATTTCCTCTCGGACTCATGGAGCCGGCCTTGTGGCCCATCCTCGTGCGTCGGTCGCGGATACAGCTCCTCAAGCGTGTGAAGGATCGGCGGTGACTAGCTTCCTCGAAAGATGGCAGTCACCAGAGCTATTCGTCATCCGTACGCCGTATCTTCCGGTTGATGAACTACTGCGGCTGGGAGACGACTTGGAGGGCCGCTGTGCCGGCGGAGACCTCGGCGATGCCTTGGAGCGCGACCGTAGCCGCATCCGGAAGCGTCTGTTGGACCTGTCAGAGCGGGCGGATGTGCGCGAAGCGATCTATCTGGCGTCGCCGACATTCTCTGAAAGCCTTGATAAGTGGCGTTTGTACCATGCCTCGCCGCCAGGCCAACGCGTCGAACGCAGCCTGCTGAGCTATCTGTCGAGAATGGCCGCGCGGTGTACCCCTTTCGGACTATTTGCCGGGTGGTCGACCGGTGAGATCGGTCCTTCGACTGCTGTCACGCTGTCCCCTCAGTGTCAGTATCGGCGCCGCACGAGCGTGGACGGTGGCCTGTTGGGTGCGCTGGCGTCGACGGTGGAGGATGCTCAGGAAGTCCGTGAAAAGCTCAGCTACAAGCCGAATTCGACGCTCTACGACACCGGGGACGATATTCGGTACGTCGGTGCCGCTGGATCCGGTCTCACCGTGTTTGTCGTCGAACCCGACCCTGCCTTGTGCGCCGTCCTACGTCGCGCTTCCTCACCGGCGAGGCGAGGAGACCTTGTCGCCGCCGTTCGCGGCGTCGCCCCGGACGTTTCGGTTGTGGAGGCGCGCGCCTTCGTGGACGACGTCATCAGCACGCAGGTGGTTGTCAGCGACCTCGAGCCGGTGTTGACGGGCCCGGATGGTTTCGATCAACTGATTGACCGACTGGCGACATTCGGCGCGGACGAGCTCGTCGACCGGCTCGAGGCCATACGCCGGATGATGCGGGCGGTAGACGCGGAACCACCCGGTGTGGCCGTCAATCGGTTTGCCGAGATCGGTGACGGGCTAAGGTGTTTGGCTGCTGGTGTCAAGCCGTCGATCGCGGTGAGGTGCGACCTGTCGAAGCCCGCTGTCGCGACGATCTCCAGCGATGTGATCGCCGAGATCGGCCGTGGCGTCGAGCTGCTGGCACGCATAGGGGGGTGTGGCGACAGCGATGGGTTGAACGGCTTTCGTGCGAAATTCCTGGATCGCTACGGTGACCGTGAAGTCGATTTGTGCGAGGCACTGGACGCAGACCGCGGCATCGGCTTTCCGAGTGGCGATCGGGCGCTCGCTGCCTCCGGCTTCGCCGCACCGCTGGTCGACGGAATCCGCTTCCCCTCGCAGACGGTCAAACCTGAAACACGTAGTGCACGTGAGGAATTACTATCGCGTTGGCTATCAGAGGCGAGTCGTGACGGTGCGGGCCAGATCGCGCTTTCCAGCGCAGACGTCGATGCGCTCGCTCAGTCGCAGCCTGGCTGCTTGCAGCTGCCCGACACCTTTGGTGTGCTGGCAACCATCCTCGCACCGGACACCGCGGCGGTCGGTCTAGGTGACTACCGGGTGCATCTAGCAGGCGCGTCGGGTCCGTCCGGCGCTGCACTGCTTGGGCGCTTCTGCCGCAGCGACGAGAAGCTGGCCGCACGCGTTCAGGCGTATCTGCACGCGGAAGAAGCGTTGCGGCCCGATGCGGTGTTCGCCGAGATAGTTCACCTTCCTCACAACCGCTTGGCGAACGTCGTCGGACGGCCGGTGTTGCGCCGCTGGGAGATCCCGTATCTGGGGCGGTCGGGAGCCGAGCCGGAGAACCAGATTCCGGTGACGGAGCTTCTGGTCTCGGTGCGGGAGGGAACCGTTGTCCTGCGGTCGCGACGGCTTGGATGTGAGGTCATTCCCCGGCTGGCAGCTGCACACAACTTCTCTGCACCGCATAACGCCCCGCTGTACCGGTTCTTGTGCGCGCTTCAAGGCCAGGGCACCGCGACGTGGCTGTCCTTCTCATTCGGTTGTTTGGCCAGTGCACCGTTCCTTCCCCGGATCAGCCACGGACGCATGGTTCTTTCTCGGGCGCGCTGGAACCTGGGCGCTGACGATCTTGCACCGCTACGCGACCGCGACAGCACCAGCCGGTTCACGGCGATGCAGGCACTGCGGCAAGAACGCGGGATACCCCGCTGGGTCGCCATCGCACATCACGACAAGCTTCTTCCGGTCGATCTGGACAACATCGTGTTCGTCGACATCGTCGCTGAACGTGTGCGTCGAACCTTGAGACTGTCGTTCGTCGAACTGTTCCTTGAACCCGATGATCTCTTGGTGTCAGGGCCGGAAGGGCACTTTGTTCACGAGCTTGTGGTGCCTTTAGTCAGGACGTCGCCGACTCCACGGCCGGCCGACCGCTCAGCCGCCCGCCCCGCGGATGCCGCGCCGGCACGCCGTCGACTCGCGCCCGGCTCGGAATGGTTGTACGCGAAGGTCTATACCGGACCGGTCGGTGCCGATGTCGTCCTGCGCACGGTCGTTCGCCCGGTGGTTGCGAATGCCATTGCGGCGGGGGCAGCAGACGGATGGTTCTTCGTGCGTTACGCGGATCCTGACTGGCACCTACGGCTGCGGGTTCACGGCGATCCGGTGCGGTTGCTCGATGAGGTGCTGCCCGACCTGATGGACCGCTGTCGATCCCTCATCGACAGCGGACGTGTTTGGCGAACCGAGCTCGACGCATACGAGCGAGAGGTGGAGCGTTACGGCGGTAATGACGGCATGCGCCTCGCCGAGCGCGTTTTCCACCACGACAGCGAGGCGGTTCTTCGGATCCTCGAAAACACGGCCGCTGATGAACCCATGGTTGCTCGTTGGTGCTACGCATTGGCGGGTAGCGATCGGTTGCTGCAGGACTTCGGCTTCAGCCTGACCGCCCGCCACTCGATCGCCCTGAAAGCGCGAGCACGGTTTCTTTCCAAGCTTCAGGCCGACGCGGCGCTACGTCGTCAGATTGGCGAGCGCTACCGCCACCACCGCGGGCTGATCGAACGAGTTCTGAGCAGCTCGGAGACGTTGGACGCAAGGCCGCTTGCGTTGCGGTCCGCCAGCCTCTCTCAGATCGGCGACCAGCTCACCCGCGCCGTCGCCGCGAACGCAGTCGACGATTGGGCGGCCAGTTTGGTACATATGCACTTGAACAGGATCTTGGGCTGGGCGATACCGCAGCAGGAGTTGCTGATATACGACTTCCTCACCCGGCACTACCATTCTCAACTCGTCCGCGAGCCAGGATGAACTCCTCGACGCAGCGTGGACTGATCGTCGGCGCCGATCACCTGGCCGACTTGAGGCGGTTGGGTTCGGGGTCCACCTTCGTTGTATCCTGCGATGCGCACCAACGCCGCACCGGACTGGTGCGAGCACCCAGGCAGGTTGCCCGAGCGGCCAATGGGAGCGGACTGTAAATCCGTCGGCTTACGCCTACGCAGGTTCGAATCCTGCACCTGCCACCCAGGTCAGAGGCTATTCCGGTTCTTGATCAGACGTTCGAGTCAGCCGGAATTGTCACGGTTTGTCACAACTCGCGCGAAACTCTGCGCCGCGGTACTCAGCGCTTCGGGCTGCGAATGCACGTAAGTGGCCATCGTGAAGGCCTTCGATGCGTGCCCGAGCCAGGCCGAAATTACTGCGATCGGTACGTCCTGCAGATGCATGAGCGTTCCGCACGTATGCCGCGCGTCATGGAACCGGATATGGCGGACGTCGGCTGCTTTGAGCATTCGCGCCCACCGCGACGTCAACGCGTGCGGACTGAGTGCCGCGCCTGCCTCGTCTACAACCACGTAGCCGCTCGCTTCGTAGATATTCGCCGAGCGCCAGACGATCGGCCGCCTGGATGGCGCGGGCGGTCCGCAATGCGGCGGCCAGGTGGTCAGGGATCGGCAGCGTTCGTCGTCCCGCTCGCGACTTCGGCGTGTCCTCGACGAGGTGCTTGCCGAACCGTAGCCGGGTCGACGAGATCTGTAGCGTTCGTGCTTCCAGGTCGATGTCACTCCACCGCAGGCCGGCTACCTCGCCGCGGCGCAGCCCGGTAAGCGCGAGCTGCCACGCGATTGCGTGGCGGTCGCCGTCGATGTGATCGAGGACCTTCTGTAGCTCCGCTGGCGTGAAGGTGTCGGGGAGTTTCGGATCTGACGGAATACGGTCGACGAGTTCGGCGACATTACGCACCACGTGACCCTGCCGCATCTGGTCTCTTAGCACTGCCGTCAGCAGGCCGAGCATGTAGTTGACCGATCGCGGCGACCACGCCTTGCGGCTCTTGCCGGTGGGGGAGGGCAGTCCGCCGGCTCTGAGCACTGTGACGAGGTCATCGATGTGCCGCTTGGTCAGCTTTTGAACCTCGACGTCGCCGAGCTCCGTCATCGCTGCTATGAGATTTACCCGATGTCCATGCAGTGTCGAAGGTTTGAGGCCATGCTTCGCGGCCAACCAGTCCTCACACGCTTTGGCGAGTGTGACTTTGGACGGGTGAACATAGGTGCCTTTCGCGACCTCGCCGCGCACTGCATCCAGCGCCGCTTGGGCCTCTTTCTCGGTCGCGTATCGCTTCCGCAGCTGCTTCCGCTTGCCGTCGACGACTCCCACATCGACGGTCAGTTGGTATCGGACGATCGGTCTGCCGCCCGTCACGCTGAGCGAGCTCGACGCGTTTGATCTGTGGCGGCAGTTGCCGGCGTTCCACCACTGGAGGCACCTAGCGGGTGAGCATCGGTGGATTCACGATGCTGCCTTCTCCGTGTGCGCGGTGATGAACCGCTCGATCTCCGTCGACGTCACTCGGCGAGACGATCCGATTTGGACCCAGGCGAGCTGTCCGGCATCGAAGAGTCGATAAACCGATGAACGTGAGATCCGTAGTGCGTCGGCTCCCTCCGGGATCGTGAGAAGTCGACGTGCCGAAGAGAAATTGATGTGGGCCGAGTTAGGCACGGACATGTTGGCCTCGGATTGGATGCGGTTCATGCGATCACCTCATGTCTTGTGGTGTTCCATCACTGTAATTCCGCGCCGTACTCCGCCTGTGCAAAATTTCAGCGGTGGAGTCGATTGATAACCACCGCATCGACAAGCGAGTTGGATATCAACCGCTGGCCATCGCCACGCCGAGTTCAGCCGACTCTGCATCCCACCATGCTTCCAACAACACCACTCCGACCCAAGCCGTCCATCGAGATCCCCTAAGCATCAATCCAATACCCCCCCATCCTTCAAATCGCCAGATTCACAACAAGTCTCGCCATCCCAACCCTTCCCCACACTCAAGACTTCTGCACGGCACATTTGCACAAGGGTGCGAGACTGGTTGTGGCACAGGAAGTGCCACAACACGCCGTCAGTAGGTGGGTGAGAGCCGTGTTGACGATCGCCAAGCTCAAGCGGTGGTCGATCAACTACTACATCGACACCGCCCAGGCCGCCGAGCACGCTGCTCGTGATCTGGCGCGGGTCGGCGGCGGGTTGGGGGAGTACTACTCCGAGCGCGAAACTCGAACGCCGGTGTGGCTGTTGGCTGGCGACACCGGCACCGTCGCGACGTTGGTCGGTCTGACCGACGCCCAGCGCGCTGGGGGAGATGCCGATGCGGGGACTGGTCGCCCGATGGCTCGACGACGGGATTGCTCCCAGCGGTGCACATGGGCGCGCGTTCGGTGAGCGCGGTGTGCACGGGTTCGATCTGACATTCTGCGCGCCCAAGAGCGTCTCCCTGGTCCGAGCGCTGCGAACCGATGATGTGGTGGCTAAGGCGATCGCGAACGCGCACACCACCGCCCTCGCTGAGGGAATGGAGTACCTGGCCGCACACGCCGGCTACACCCGGGTGCACAATCCGCGTACCGGAGAAAAAGACCTGGTGCGCCTGCCCGGATTGACCGCGATCGCCTATCAGCACGAAACGTCACGCTGTGGCGACCCCCATCTGCACACCCATGTAATAGTGCCCAACCGTCAGGCCCGCGCCG
>CAWDFT010000032.1:0-96442 GCA_963801575.1 uncultured Actinomycetota bacterium | reverse complement strand
CTGCGGGCACGCTGTCGCCGTGGTACTCGATGTCCTCGGCAGCGACGTATCGGGCAACGTGCGGCCCGGGCGGCTCATAGCGAAGCAATTCCTCGATAGCGCCGGGTATTAGGGATCGATCCTCCACGAGCTCCTGGCGCTGGTCGGGATGTTCCGCCAGCACCTTGCCCATCCACCCGAACAGGCGTCCGGTGGTCTCGACGCCCGCCCCGGCGACGACCGCCAGGAAGATCAAGAGCTCGTCCTTGGTGAGGCGGCGGTTGGTGCCTGTTTCGTCCTCGAACTCGACGTTCAGCAGTTCGGTGATGAGGTCGTCGGATGGATTCTTCTCGCGCCAGGCGACGTAGTCGGTGAACATGTCTCCGTCGAAGTAATGATCCTTCTTCACCGGCAACGGCTCGCCGGGTTTGTTGCGCAGGACCGCATGCGCCTGGGCGCGCACCGACGGCTGGTCTGCGTCTGGGATGCCGGCAAGCATGCCGATCGTCCGCATCGGCAGTTCGGCGCCGAGCTCGGTAACAAAGTCGAAATGATCACCGCCGACAAGCGGGTCGAGGCAGGCGCTACAGAATGCGCGGACCTTATCCTCCAGCGCCTTCATCTTCTTCGGCGTGAAGGCCCGTGATACCAACGCTCGATGGATGGTGTGAAGGGGAGGGTCTTCGTTGATGAACACACCGGGGGGCATGACGGGATCGGCCTTGACGACCTCGAGGATGTCGCCTTTCGCCGAGCTGAGGCGCTGCGGATCCCGTAGAGCAGCGTCGACATCCGCGTAACGGCTCAATCCCCAGAAGTCGTGGCGTTCGTTGTAGTAGAGCGGTGATTCGTCGCGTAGCCGCTGGTACGTGGGATACGGGTCGATGTCGATGTCGACGTCCCACGGGTCGTAGTACAGGTCGCTCAACGTCCCTCCTCAGCTTATTTGTTACGAGTGTAGAGCATTATCCTGTACGATTGTATAGCCGATGACCTGAGGTCGAGATGAGGAGCTGCTTGTGAGCTGTCTGGATAACCCCGCTGTTGGTCGAAAAGAATTGCAGCGCAGAGGTATCGAAAGCAATTGCACTCTCAACCCGAGGGTTGCTGCCCCCCTGGCCAGAGTGGCGCTCCGATGAGCGATCGATTTGATCTTGAGGGCCGCGTCGCCATCATCACCGGGGGCGGGACCGGTATCGGCCGGGGGTCGGCATTGGTACTGGCCGAATACGGTGCCGACGTCGTGCTCGCCGGGCGCCGTCCCGACCCGCTCGAATCGACGGCCAAGGAAGCGCAAGCCTTGGGCCGGCGTGCGCTCGCAGTGTCGACGGACGTGACTACAGCGTCGGCATGTCAGGAGTTGGTCGATGCGACACTGCAGGAGTTCGGCCGCGTCGACGTCCTGGTGAACTGTGCGGGCGGAGCAGAAACGAAGTCGATCCTCAAGTGGCCTGACGACGACTTCGACCGCACATTGGCGCTCAACTTCGGCGCCGTCTGGCATCTTTCGCGAGCAGCCGCTAAGCCGATGCTCGAACAGGGTAAGGGGACGATCGTTAATATCTCGTCCGGAGCGAGTCTGCTGGCTATGCCGCAAGCGGCGCCATATGGGGCCGCGAAAGCGGCGGTGAACAACCTAACGGGATCGATGGCCGCCGCCTGGACGCGTAAGGGAATTCGAGTGAACGCAATCGCAGTCGGCGCCGTTCGTGCTGCGACGCTCACCGATGACGCGGCGCGGTACGGGCTCGATCCCGAGGCGATCGCGATGACGAATGGGGCGGGCCGCTTGGGTGAGCCAGACGAGATCGGCTACGGGGTGTTGTTCTTCGCCTCTGATGCGTCGAGTTTCTGCTCGGGTCAGACCCTCTACATGCACGGCGCGCCTGGACCGGCCGGGTTGTAATGCCCTGTCGGAACTGGAAATCCGCATCCTGGGGTTGTACGGCGCCGTGCACTTCCCTCCGGTCGACACGAATTTAGAACTTTTGGTAAGGGAGGATCCAAGTGGGGAACAACGGTGTTCTTGACGGCAAGGTAGCTATTGTCACCGGTGCCCGAGGTGGAATTGGAGCAGCGGAGGCGAGAACGCTTGCTGCAGCGGGCGCAAGGGTGGTTGGCTGCGACCTGTCGCAGGATGACCTCATACCGGTGCGCGATGAAATCGCGGCCGCGGGCGGCGAATTCCTGGCTCTGCAATGCGATGTCAGAGAGAGGAATCAGATCCAGGATGTGGTGAACCGGACCGTTGAGAAATACGGGAAAGTGGACATCCTGATCAACAATGCGCAGGGTGGCCTGGAGCCGGTGGACTGGGAAGGGCTCACTGACGAACTGGTGTCGACGTCTCTTTATTCGGGTCCGGTAGCAAGCCTGTGGTTCATGCAGGCGTGCCTCCCCCACATGAAGAGCCAGAAGCGGGGTCGAATCATCAATACTGCGTCTGCAGCGTCGCGCGGGGGAGTAGCCAATCTCGGTCATTATGCAATGGCGAAGGGTGCCATAACATCGCTGACCTACGCAGCTGCTACGGACTGGAGCAAGTTCGGGATCACTGTGAATGTCATCTTCCCCGCGACAGTTACCGAACCGATGAGGCAATGGATGGCGATCAGCCAGGAGAATCGTCAGACGATCGAATCTGCGTTTCCGGTCGGGTATGTGGGTGAATCAGACCGGGATCTTGGTCCGGTGATCTTGTTCCTTGCCAGCGATGCCTCACACTATTTGACCGGCCATCCGTTCTTCATCGATGGCGGAGCCGCGGGCGCCCCCCGATAACGCTGTTGCCGCTCGGGGCCGACGAACACATCCCCGCTTTCACACAGACCGGTGGCTGTGGTTCAACGAGCCGCTTACGCGGCCGTCACCGGTTCCTCCCCGCGTAGGGTGGTGCGATGCATGAGTCGCACTGAGGTGGGTTCAAAGGGCAAGGCGCGGTGCAGCATTCCGGTGTTGTCCCACATTACAAGATCACCCTTTCGCCACGAGTGGCGCAATGTGAACTGCGGTTGAGTCGACCAGTTGAGTAGCCGATCGAGTAATGCGCGTCCTTTATCGGCGGGCCAGCCGATGATCTCGGCGGCGGTCGCACCGAGCAGCAACGACTGGCGACCGGTCCGGCGAGTCCACACCAGTGGATGGACGCGGGCAGGCACGCGGTCCCAGGAGGCGCGCTGTTTGTCGGTGGCGTCGGGGTTGGCCAGCCCCTGCGCGTGGGCAAAGGTGTGCACCACCTGGAGATCGGCGATCTCGGTGCGCTCGGTCTCGCTCAATGCGTCATAGGCGGCGTAGATGTTGGCGAATTCAGTGTCGCCGCCGGCCGGGTCGACTTCGTGGGCGGTGAGCAGCGTCGCCTTCTGGGGCAACTCGTCGGTGGCGCCGTCGATGTGCCAGTGGAAGTTACCCTGCCGGTATGAGGCGAGAAGGGCGTTGGTTTTGGCGGGATCCAGAGTGATGGTCTGGATTTCGGGATGACGGTGTTCGCCGGTCGGCTGCACGACCAACGTGCCGAGCTGCCTGCTGAATGCAAGCAGTTGATCGTCGCTGATATGGACTTCCCGATAGACGACGACGCCGTGCTGGTCGAGTGCCCGCTGAGCCTCCTGGGCTGCCTTTGGATCGGCGAACTGATCGGCGGTCATGCCTGAGATTTCCAGGCCGATAGTGGTGTTGATCGGGGTGAGCGTGACCGTCATGGCCGTTCCTTCGTGAGTTTGGTGATTTGTGCAGAGAGAATCATGGCGCCCTCCTTCTATGAGACCAGCTCGCGCAAGAGGTTGGTCGTACGGCGCACTGAAGCCCGCTTGTCGTCGCCCACAGGAAACACGGCGGCCCAGATGTCTGTGGCGCCCGCATCGATGAGCGCCTGCAGCTGCGAGCGTACGGATGATTCATCGCCGACGATCGCGGCATCGGCGGGTTCTGCGGCGCCGCCGATCTGCAGGATGCGGTGGTAGTTGGCCATGCCGGAATACATAGTCGACGTTGCGGTCGCGGCCTCACGCGCCTCGGTTGCATCGTCGTGCACAGCCACCGGTAGACCAGCCACCACACGGGGTGCCGGCCTATCGGCGGCGGCTGCAGCGGCATGCAGCTTGGGCACCACATGCCCGGCGATCGCGCGGGGCGGCGCCATCCACAACACAACTCCGTCGGCATGCTGCCCGGCAACACGCAGCAACCGTGGGCCTAGCGCGGCGATGAGCAGTGGAACCGGCCCGGGTTGAACTCCGCGCCCGCTTGTATGTGCTGTCCAGTCGTGCCCGTCGAAATCGGCGTCCTCACCGCGCAACAGCGGTGACAGGATCTGCAGGTATTCCTCGGTGCTTCGGCCCGGATGGTCATAGGACAGCCCGAACACGTTGCGGATCAGTGGCTCGTGTGATGGGCCGATCCCCAGGGTGAATCCGGGGCGGGCCATGGCGTCGACGACGGCGGCGACCCGTTTGGCTTGTAGTAGTGGATGGCAGGGATAGGTCTGCAAGACTGCGGTACCCAGCTCGATCGTCTTGGTCTCCCTCCCTGCTAGCGCCATTGCGACTAGTGGGTCTCCGCATACCTCGCTCGCGTACCACAGCGCGCTGAAGCCGTCAGCTTCGGCACGCTGAGCTTGCTGGATGACTCGCTCCGTGGTGGATCCACCACCGGTCAGTCCGATACGCATCGTGCTCCTCTCCGCAGAGCTGAGGCCCAGCTGGTTGTGCTATACGTATGTATAGCACAAGTGCCGACGCGGGAGCGGTTCGAGGCCACGAATGCGGACGCGCCGCGATTATGGTTCGGCTTTAAGCGCGTGTCCTGCGCTTATCAGTCGACGCCTTCCGGGAGCGCGTAGATGTGGATGCCTTACGTGAACGAGGCCGCGTTTTTGGTTCGACGGAGTCAAGATATTTTTCGAAAGCTTCGACGAGTTTGCGATGAGCCATGTCAACGTTGATTGCCTCTTCGAGGCTGAGGTACTTCGGGATGCCGGTCAGCAAGAGCACCATCGCCTCGGGCGAGAATCTGTTGTCCAGAAAGGCGTTATCGCCGTACTTGGTCATCAGCGCCTCCAGTTGGGCCTTGCGGATCCGCTCGGTCGCTTCGGCGATCTCCGCACGTAGCGCCGGCCGGCGATTGCCAAGCGCCATGAGTTCGGTGCTCATGGCGCCGGCTGCCTCGCTGAAGCTGTTCTCCCACAACACCCGTAGCGGTTCGTCTGGCCGGTGCTCGAGGGCGCGGTTCCAGCGTTTCATGTCCCGCTCGGTTAGCCGGCGGACCACGGCCACGAAAAGGCTGTCGAGAGTGGGGAAGTAGTACTGCACGAGGCTAGGAGTCACGCCCGCCTTCGCGGCTAGTACGCGGTAGCTGATGCCCGTATGGCCTTCGTCGAGGAGTAACCGTTCGACACAGTCGAGCATCGCGTCGCGCGTTTTCGATGTCTCGGCGCCTACGCGCCGGTTGGATGCCGTCACACCCATCTCCCAACACTTCTCGAGGGCGGCAGTTACCGCCAGTCCTGAGTTTACTGTACGCTCGTACAGGACGCATTAGTACGCCGCAATATCCGACTGCTTGGCAGGCTACGGCACGTTCGCGGCATCAGAAGAAGGATTCGGATGGGCACTGAGTTGGAGTCGATGCGCCGCGATGTCGACTATCTGATGGATCGTATGGCGATCAGCGACTGCATTGCTGCACACGCGCGCGGCTGCGACCGGCACGACGTCGATCTGATCACCGCGGCCTATCATCCGGACGGGGTTGACGAGCACGGGTGGGTGACAAATGCAGGCGTCGAATATGGCGAGTGGGCAAACCGCACGCATGCCGCAACGTCGCAGGTACACACCCATAACATCACCACCCACACATGTGAGATCGAGGGCGATACGGCCCACGCTGAGAGCTATGTGATTGTCGTATTGCTCGGCCTCGATGGGCGCAACGCGCAGGTGATCAGTGGTCGTTATATCGACCGCCTGGAACGACGAGATGGCGAGTGGCGGATAGAGGTTCGCCGCTCAACGGTAGAAGTGATGTTTTTGGCCGATGCGTCCGTGCTGCAGTCGTCGTTCTTCAAGGACACCGGTTACCTGGTGGGCACCCGTGACCGTAGCGACCTGTCCTACGAGCGTCCGCTGTCACTCGACACGCCCGCACCGCAGCGCTGGTAGCGCAGCCGTAACGACGAACGGGTTGAGTCAACCGCCAGTGCTCTCGGGTCGGCTCGGATTGCCGAGGGCTTCACGAAGGTCATCGTCGAGCTCGATGCCGAAAGACTGCACCATCCATCCCAGCATCACGTAGGAGCCGGCGGTGAAGATCACATCGAGGATTTGTTGAGTGCTCAGCTGCGCGCTGAGCACCGTCCACGTCTGATCGGCGATGATGCCCTCGCCGATGAGTTCGTCTACCGCGCGCAACAGGGCCGACTCCAACTCACTCCAAAAAGGCGCATCGGGGCCCCATGCGATCCAGCTGATTTCGAGATCGGACAGCCCTGCGTCCCGTGCGACGAACACGTGCTGGACCCATTCATAGCTGGACTGCTCTAGCATCGCGACCCGCATGATGACCAGTTCGCGCTGACGCTCCGTCAGCGTGGTCGCGAGCAGTAAATGCCCGTTAAGAGTGAAATATGCCCGCGCCAGGGCGGGATGATGGGCCATCGCGCCCAAGATGTTCGCTCCGCTTGGACGACCTTCCTGTACCAGCGCATAGCGCTGGTTCGGCGGCACCATCGCGGCGAACGCATCGCGCATTTCGGGGGGCCACTTCTTCAGGGGTAGCGGTTCTATCCGTGCCATTACATCGACCCTTCCGATAGTGCGAGCATCGCGGTGCGAGCTTTAGGAGGTAAACCTCTGCTTCGTCGAGTTGCCTCGAGCGTGTGGCGGTCTTTCTTTTTGCCCTACGTCTGTATAGGCTATACAACTGTACAGACAGTGCCGAAGGCAACTCGTTGTATGACACGGAAGGAACAGCTGTGGAGAACGTCGACGCGCCCGCCGGCAATCAATCAAGCCGGTCGTTTGCTACATATGCCGTGGACCTCGAGGCCGCCGACTTTTTTACCGACACCGAGTTGGTAAGCAACCCGTACCCGTACTTCGATGCGTTGCGTGCCCGGTGCCCGGTGCATCCGGTAGCGCATCCAAATGTTGTCGCGGTGACTGGATACGAAGAAGCAGTCGAGGTGTACAAGGACGCTTCGACCTTTTCTTCCTGCAACTCTGTCGGGGGACCCTGGCCGCCATTGCAGGTGCAGGCTGGCGCAACGGACATTGCCGATGTCATCGAGGCGCACCGTCACGAATGGCCGATGAGCGAGTTCATGGTCACGATGGACGGTGCGGCGCACGAAACAGAGCGCAGCCTGCTGCGGCGCCTCCTGACTCCTCGCAGGCTCAAGGAGAACGAGGCAGCGTTGGCGGGTATCGCCGATGGAGTCATCGATACGTTCATCGGCAGTGGCCGTTGTGAGGTCATCAACGAGTACGGCAAGCCGTTCACCACGTTGGCGATCGCCGACCTGCTTGGTGTGCCTGAAGAGGACCGTGACGAGGTCCGCGGGGTCCTGTCAGGCAGCCAGATTGCGGTGGTTGGTGAGGAGCAGACCCTTGCCGTCAACCCGCTGGAGTTCCTGTTCGAAAAGTTCCAAACCTACCTCGAGGATCGGCGACGTGAACCTCGCGACGATGTACTAACCCAGCTGGCCACAGCCACATATGAAGACGGTTCACTGGCTGACCTCGATGCGATCGTCCGCACCGCGACGTTCCTTTTCGGAGCGGGACAGGACACCTCGGCGCGCATGCTGTGCGCCGCGCTTAGGATCATCGCTGACGACAAAGACATTCAGCAGCGATTACGGAACGACCGCGGCCTGATTCCTGAGTTCGTCGAAGAAGTACTGCGCCTAGAAAGCCCGACGATGAGCGATTTCCGGATGACTCGGGTGGCGACGAACCTAGGCGGGGTAGATATTTCGGCCGGAACTACGGTGATGATCCACCCCGGCGCAGCCAATCGCGACGAGCGCCGTTTCCAACAGCCCGACGAGTGCCAACTGGGTCGTCAAAACGTGCGTGAACACATCGCCTTTGGTCGCGGTGCGCATTCCTGCCCAGGGGGTCCGCTGGCTCGCGCTGAGGGACGCGTCACCCTGGGACGTTTCCTCGATCGCACGAAGGACATTTCGATCTCCGAACCCGACCATGGACCGTCGGGACAGCGGCACTTTGACTACGACCCCACATTTATCGTGCGTGGCTTGAGCAACCTGCACATCACCTTTACCCCGGCCGATTAAAGCCTGTCGGACCCTCGAGGAAGTAGAGAATCGTGGACCGAGTTGCCGTGGTGACCGGTGGAGCTTCGGGCATCGGCGGAGCGATCAGCCGGCGGCTGGCCGAACGTGGACACAAAGTCGCGGTCTTCGATAGACAACCCGACACGTTGAAGGCCCATGTCGCAGAACTACAAGAGCCGGGACATGCAGTGTCGGGACATGAAGTCGATGTCACCGATCGTGCCGCCGTAGATGCCGCGATCGCTTCTGTCCGTCAAGAGTTCGGCCCCATCCACATCGTCGTCATCAGCGCGGGTGTGTCCGAGTTCGAACCGTTCACTGATATCAGCGTCGAGGAGTGGGAGCGGATGCTGTCTATCAATCTGACGGGCGCCTTCCACTGCGTGCAGGCAGCGGTGCCCGACATGATTGCGGCGAACTGGGGCCGCATCGTCACCATCTCGTCCACTGCCGGACAGTCGGGAGCGCCCGGCCAGGCCCACTACGTCGCTTCCAAGGGTGGCCTCATCGCACTGACCAAAGCGCTAGCCTTCGAGTTCGCTCCGAACGGCATTACTGCTAACACGATTCCGCCCGGACTGGTCGATACACCGATGGCTCGCAGTGCCGAAGCCCAAGGCAAGTTGCCGAACGTGGACGACATCGGACCCATGATGCCGCTCAAGCGGGTTGGTACCCCAGACGACGTCGCGGCCGCATGCGACTTCCTGTGCTCCGAGGAAGCCGGCTACATCACCGGGGCTCAGATCAACATCAACGGCGGGGTGTACATGTGACACCGCGAGCTCTCAAGGTTCACGTCGATCAGCGCCGATGCGAAAGGCACGGCCTATGCATCGAGCTGGCTCCCAACCTGTTCGACATAGACGACGACGATGTGGCGAAGGTCTCCCAGGAATTCCTCGACGAGCGGTACTCGGCCGCAGTGAAGGCTGCGGCCGCTGCGTGCCCGCGCCAATCCATCAGTGTCAGTTCCACATCCGCTAATGCGAGCACCGAAGAGAAGTACGACGCCTGATGAGCAACTCAGTACATCAAGGCGCCCGCACCCACCATCAAAAAGGAGAAATCGACCGTGACCGACGGGCCATTGACGCAGAAAGTGATCGAGTATCAAGACACGGTGCGACAGTTGGTGACGACCGCAAAGACGACGGAAGACTGGGCACCGCTCAGTTCCCTCATCGCGATCGACAAGTTCGAGAGGGTCGGCACGTTTCTCGAGGTCCAGAACTGGCAGCAGTACACCGAGATGTTGATCGGATGGGGTCAGACGATCAAGTCGTTCGAAACGATCGTGAAACGCGTGACCGAGGTGCCGGACCTCGTTTACTTCGAAGTCGAAGAGCGGCACTTCTACGGCGAGACCGTGCACGTTGTGAACTCGCTGAGTGTGTTCGAATTCGACTCTGATGCCAAGATCAGCCATCTCGACGTCTTCCTGCAAATGCAGCAACCTGGATGAGTGACATGAGTCGGGTAGCGGTGGTCACCGGTGGTGGGTCTGGCCTGGGACGAACAATCTCAATTTACCTCGCGCGCGCCGGGCGACAAGTCGCTGTATTGGACGTAAATGGCGAGGCGGCGGAGAAGGTAGCGGCCGAGTTACGGTCGAACGGTGCTCAGGCCCTTGGTGTCCAGGTGGACGTTTCTGATCCGACCGCAGTCACGGAAGCCTTTGCGACCGTGCGAGATACGTTAGGTCCGACCGAGGTATTAGTAACGAGCGCGGCCATCGCGGGATTCACCCGATTCGACAAGATCACACTCGATGAGTGGAACCGCTATCTGGCGGTGAATTTGACTGGCACCTTCCTTTGCCTGCAATCGGCATTGCCCGACATGGTGACAGCGGAGTGGGGTCGCATCGTCACCATCTCTTCCGCGGCCGGCCAGCAGGGTGCTTCACGGCAGGGCCACTACTCTGCTACGAAGGGCGGTGTCATCGCCCTGACCAAGACAGTGGCACTGGAATACGCAGCCAGGGGAATCACCGTCAACACCGTGCCCCCATTCATCATCGACACTCCAATGCTGCGTGAGCAGCAGCGTGCAAAGAAGCTGCCGTCTACCGACCTACTGACACGGGCGATTCCCGCAGGAAGACTCGGAACCGGGGACGACGTCGCCGCGCTTTGCGCATTCCTCTGCTCAGACGACTCCAGCTACATCACTGGGCAAGTCATCGGCATCAATGGCGGAGCGGTCATCTGACCCCGTTGGTCCTGGCCTTTGATTCGGTCCCAGCAGGCTCACCCGTGATGCGGCATGACGTGTTGAGCCGTCAACACCTTCGGCGTATCCGCAGGTCATTTCGCGTACTTTCACGTTGTTTCGCGTCGCCGGATTCGGCGTTTCCGCAGGTCAATGCGATTTTTGTAGCGGGTTCGATTCCCGGCAGCTCCACCGGAGAAGGCTCAGGTCAGGGACATAATCCCAAGCCTGGGCCTTTCTACCGGCTGCTCATTTCACGGAGGTGCTGCGCGATCTCGGCCCGCAGCTCGGGCGTCAAGGTGCTCATGGACGGACCCTCACCAAATGTTCACCGCGCACAGCCTCAACACGACAGATCCGACAGCCTGGTTCCCTGCGCACGAAGTCGGCCCTCACGGGTCCATCCACCGGTTGACGCGGCAATCGGTGCTGCACGCAAACACCCTGCGGTGGGGGGCGTTCGGGCACGGGCGGCCCTCAGCGGCCAGATTGTCGGGTAGGAGTTGCGGGTTGCCCTTGGCGCGCGCTGGTGAGGGGTACGGTGGCACGTAATGGATGTGCGATTTCTCGGGTTCGGGTCGATCGAGGTCGAGGGACGAGCGTATGAGCACGATATCGTCATCGACCGAGGTGCAGTGCGCAAGCGGAGCAAGAAGCCCTCGAAGCCATACCGCGACAAGTTCGGACACACCCCGCTCTCGGCCAACGAGGGGATCCCCTGGGGCGGACCCCGCTTGATCATCGGCACCGGGGCCAATGGCTCATTGCCGATCATGCCTGAGGTGATAGAGGAGGCTGCGCGCCAAAACATTGACCTTGTCGCTGTCCCGACGGAACAGGCCTGCCGACTGATCTCGGGCCTCAAGCCACGGGAGGTCCGCGCGGTCCTTCACGTCACCTGCTGATCCGACGATCTGGAGCGGGGAGCCGCTCGGCGGTCTGCGCTCGGTCGAACGCCGCATTCAGGTGGCAATGACGCTCAATGTCTTCGGGGTTCGTGGGCATCAGCACGACCCCTACGACGCCAGTGGCACCGGATAAGACCGGTGACTATGGTGCCGTTCGGATGACGAAGGCGTCTGTGTTCTCGTCGTAACCGACCGTCTCGTCCACGAACAGTTCCCCAACAGTGTGGCCGTCTTCAGCGACCGCAATGAAGGTGGCTTCCTCCTCGTCGAATGTCACCGATCCCTGCACGAACATCGCCGCGACCTCGTGCCCATCCGCTCCGAAAACGACAAGCTTCAAGCCTCCGGCATCCTTGAGGTACTGCGCCGCTTCGGCACGTGTCGTGACCATCGCTGGGAATCCTCTCTGCTGGTGCATGGCACCTCCCCATACTCTGTCGGTGGGAGTGAATTGTGACACGGGACGTATGGCTAACTCTGCTGATGTGCGAGTTCAGATGGAAGGTTGTCGGCGGAAGGCCGTCCCTCGTTGACATCACGGCTCACTCGTACACGTCGGCCACATTCACGCGACCCCGAGCTTCTACCTCGGCGCGGCGCTTCTGCTCGCGGAGGTGATCCCACTGGCGCCACTTGTATCCGCCCGGACCCATCCATCGCGCTCACCGGCGTCCTCTCGGGCCTTGCGCTCAGCGATGTGCTCGCGATACGGGCAACGTCTTCCGGGGTGCTGTTAGAGCTTGTAACCGATGGCTCGCAGCAGGTCGCGCCGGTCGGCCACGTCGCGATCGGTCTCTACCCCGAGGGGCGCCTGTCCGTCGACGACGCCCACAATGCCACGGCCACGCGGGGTCACCGCGACCAAGATGTCAACCGGATTGGCTGTGGCGCAGTAGATCGTGCAGACCTCGGGCACCGCCTTGACCGGGTTGAGGACGTTGACCGGGAACCCGTCACGCAAGAAGATCACGAAGCAGTGCCCGGCGGCGATGGCCAGCGCATTACGGGTCGCGAGCTCGACGAGTTCAGGATCATTGCCGGTACGGCGAACCAACCGTGGCCCGGAGGCCTCGCAGAAGGCCAGCCCGAACCGTAGCGACGAGCTCACCCCCACTATCGCCTCATGCAGGTCCTCGACCGTCTTGATGAAGTGCGCCTGCCCGATCACGACATTAAGGTCGTCCGGCTTGTCGACGGGCACCACATCCCAGGAAAGCGTCGTTGTGGTCACAAGCACATGCTGCCACCCGCACGCGCGGCGTAGGTGAGTCGTGGCGGCACCCAGCTCGAAGGCCTCGATTCACGCGCACGGGCTGGCCTGTAGGCCGCCTATAGCGAGGTCGTCACAAATCACGTTTGTGCGGTCGGCAAGTGTAAAACGGACTAGCCGTGACACGGGGTGCGCAGGCATCGGCGACCTGCACCTTCACACCAAATACCCTGCGGCGCAACTCTAGTCAAGTGTCCCCAAGGGGCCAATTTTCCTCGTACTTAATGCGAGCTTCTCTGGGCTATTCGATGGGCGTCCTACCGCCGGTCATCCCCGCAGGGCCTCCTTGAACTTCCTGAACTCCTTGTGCGTCCGGGTTCTCCGGTAGGCCACCTGCTCGGCAAGGCTGTAGTGACGCTGGAAGTGGACCCACATCAACGCGAGAAGGCCAGCGGCCGCAACAAGTAGCCACCGGACGTCACGGGCGATGCCACCGAAACCCTCTGAGGTCATGCTGTGGAATACCCACGTCGCCAGCGCGAAGCCCAGCGCAGCGCCACCGAAGACCGTGACGACAAGCCAGGTCGCATGGTGCCGTTCGCCGCGGATCAAGTACACCAACGCGATCAGCGTGAGCGCGACGCGGAACACATTCGGGTCGAAGACGTCGCTGACGACCTCGGCCGACTTCACCAGTTCGGGATAATCGGTGCCGATCCGGTTGAGCGCCTCCGCGGTGCCGGCATCGAGATCGCGCAGCGGCGGCCAGCCGGCGCGGACGAGCAGCAGGAGCGGCACGAACACGACCGCAGCGACGGGTGTGACGACCAGACCCGCGCCGAGCCGCAGCCCGAAGCGCTCATCGGCGACTGACAGATGGTGTTTGATAGTCCACCGCCTCAGCCTCTTCGACATGCCTTTTGTGTTCCCCGAACGGCGGCTCAGTACACGCCGGTGAGCCGGCGCTGTGCGCAGTCTCGGCGTCAGGACGGTCGACTGAGCGGCACGCGGCCAACTTCTTCCAGCACATCCGGGCCACGCGGCTGCTCGAAAAGCACCTCGGCGCTGCGGCCGTCCACCTGCAGGGTGGCGATCGTGTTCCCGAACAGTGGACCGCAGGTGTTAGCCCAGGACAGCGGAAGCGATGGGACGCCGCGTCGGCGTGCCCACCATCGGGCGAGCGCGGCCGCGGGACGCGTCCAACCCAGTGTGAACGCCGGCTTGACGAACAGCGGCACATAGTTGTGCACCGGCGAGCACACCAGTTGATGCACCGTCGCGCCCGCCGGCTGGGCAGAATCACCCGCCCACTCGGCGCGCGCGGCGTAGCTATGATGCACGTCCCCGGAGAGCACGCTGACAGTCGTGGGTCCGTTGGGATGGCTTGCGACGCGGGCGATCATCTCGGCCAGGCGAAGGAACGACTTGTAGAAAGCCGGCCAGTGTTCGAAATCGACTGCCCTGCGGGTCTTTTCGGCAAGTCTCCCGCGTCGCCCGGGCCGGTCGGCATTTCGCTCATTTACCGCCTCCAGGTCCCCGATGGCGGGCGGCATCAGCCACGGCACCGACGACGCCAGCATCAGGTGGTCCAACTCGTCGAGGCCGTCGGTGGCCTGGGTCTCCACCCATTTGAACTCGCGTTCGCCGATCATCATGCGTTCGCCGGAATCGAGGATTCGGCCGTTACGTGAGTCGATCATGATGAGCCGACTGCGGCCGAGATCCCACCGATAGCTGAATCTGATGCCCTTGTTGCAGTCCACCTCTTGATCGGCCCGGTCGGCCAGATCGACGAGATGCGGCCACGTGTCGCCGTCTGTCGCCACGAGGCGCTGATAGTCCTCGTCGTCGGCCAACTCGGCCGGGCTCATATTGCCCAAGTGCTGATACACCCAGTAGGACGCCAGTCCGGCTCGGATCCGGTCGCGCCACCACGGCTTCTCCTTGATGTCGGCGCGCCAGGATGCCGACGTGTTCCAGTCGTCCCTGATGTCGTGGTCGTCGAAGATCATCGCGGTGGGAACCGTGGACATGAGCCATCTGATCTCGGGGTCGCCCCACGAGTGGCGGTACAGCTTTTCGTATTCGGCGAAGCTCACCACCTCGTCCGGCGGCCGCTGGCCGTGCCGGTTCATACGGGTGCGACGGCCCGCCAGGCGTCGTCTCGTCTCCGGGGTGAGTTCATCGGCGTACAACTGGTCGCCGAGCAGGATCAGCGCCTCCGGCCAGTCGTCGATCGGCTGCGTGGCCATCCGGTTGGCATACACGTCCAGCGCATCGAGCCCGAGTTTGGAATCGACCTTCTGGTCGCCGGTCTTGGGGTATCGGCACGATCCGAAGATCGCCCGTAGCCGGTGAGTCGACGCAGGCCCGCGGGTGCGGATTACGCTCGGCGGGAACGGCGAGTCCGCGAGCGGCCATACCAGTTGCCCGTCGACCTTGACGTCATATTCGGTGACGGTGTCTGGGGTCAGCCCGGTCACCGTGACGAGGGCGTAGTGATGACCCTGCACGGCGAACGTCCGCGCTGAGCAGCCGAGGACCTCCACTGTTCCCGCGCAATCGGTTTGCACCCACACGAGCGCTGTGGTGTCTGAAACGTGCCGCAGGACCGGACCGAGCAAGAGCGTCACCGAACCACCCTCCGGGCAGGAGTTGAGCTGACGCGGCAACTTTCACGCGTGAGCTTGGGTGGCAGGTGAAGTGACCTGGTGCGAGCGCTGCGCGCGCAGCTCGACACTCCCGGAGGCGCGACCTTCGAATTCACTGACAAGGAATCTTATCGGCTGCTCGATCACGTTGAGGCGGAGCTGGTGCGTGCGTTCAGGTGTTCGAGACTGGCTTGTCCGCCGTTCCAGCCGGAAAGGTGGGGTTGTCGGAAGCGGGCGAAGGTTGAGGGTTCGGCAACCACTACGGCTGGTGGTAGATCCGCCGGTGGACGTCGAGGAGGTTCGTCGGTCCGAGGCGCAATGACCTGACACCAATGACCTGACGCCCTTTTGAGAATCCATTGAACAACGCACTCGAAGGTCACAACAGAAGTACAAAGAGGTGAAGCCGGTCGACGAAACTGCGCCAGGGCGTTCACGGCTGTTATGTGTCGCCCAGACTCGACTGATCAGCGGAGGCCGAAATGGAGCAACTGAGTGGCCTCGACGCCGCATTCGTCTACGCCGAGACCGCCGGCGCCGCGCACGTCACCTTTTTCGCGCTTTACGATCCGTCGACCGTGCCGGGTGGCGCCCTCACCTTCGACGATGTCTGGGCCCATATCGGCTCGCGACTCGGCGCAGATCGCATGTTTCGTTCGGTGCTTGCCCGCGTTCCGTTCGATCTGGATCACCCCTACTGGGTCCGCGCCGAGAATTTCGACCTCAGCGAGCACCTGCACCATGTGACGTTGCCGGACCCCGGCGGCTGGCGGGACCTGTGCGAGCAGGTGTCGCACCTACACACGCAGCGGATGGACCTGCACCGGCCGCCGTGGGAGGGCTACTTCATTGACGGGCTCGGGTCGATCCGCGGAGCGCCGGAAGGCGCGTTCGCCCTGTGCTTCAAGGTTCATCACTCGGCGGTCGACGGGGTGACGGGATTGGGCCTCGTCAACGCGCTTCACGACTTGACCCCCGAAACCGCGGAGTCACCCGGAGACGATTGGAAACCCGAATCGTATCCGTCGTCGCTGAACCTGTTGGCTCGCACCGCAGTCACGTACGCTCGCCGGCCGACGCAACTGATGACCGCGGCAACCCACACCCTCCCCCTGCTCAAGGGGCTCCCCGGAGCGATGACGCGGCTGATGCCGATCGGTCGTCGGGCCGAGCCGGAGCCGTCCATCGACGTGCCGCACAGCCGGTTCAACCAGCACACCGACACCAGCCGAAACTTCGACGCGCGCGCCTTCGACCTAGCCGCCGTGTTGAAAGTACGCGCGCTCGTCCCGGGAGCCACGGTCAACGACGTAGCGATGGCGGGCATCGGAGGCGCTATGCGCCGATATCTCCTGGAGAAGGATGAGCTGCCCGACAAGTCGCTGGTGACGGCCATGGCGATGGATCTGCACGCCAATTCAGAACACCACCACGGCGCAAATCAGATAACTGTGGTCCGCGTGTCGCTTGGCACGGACATCGACGACCCCGTCGCTCGGCTCAAGACCGTGCACGAGTCGAGTGCACATTCGAAGGTCGGAAGCGAAGCCATGGGTGAGCGGGTGCTCGAGTACGCCGAGTTCCTGTCCGGCACGTTCGTAGTCACAGCCCTGCGGGTCGGGATGGCGGCGCACCTCGGGCGGTTACTCGACAACTCACGGGTTTCGAACACCCTCGTGTCCGCGATGCGAGGCCCTGATTTCCCCATCTACCTCTCGGGTGCTCGGATGGTCGCCGGGTACGCGCTGTCTCCGTTCACACAGGGATGCGGGCTGATTCACAACGTGATCAGCTACAACGGCCGCCTGGTCGTCAGCATCAACGGCTGCCCGTCCGTGCTGCCCGACATCGAGCACTACGCGGATTGCATGGAAGCCGCCTTCGGTGAACTGACGTCCGCCGCAAGATCCTAGGCACAGTGGCACGGAGCGCCGATTCGGTTGCGGCGCATCATGTCCACTGCCGCGCGATGCTGGGTGTCGGTGGACGACAGGGCCGCCCGAAACCGCCATCGGAGCTGTACGCCTGCTGGCAGTTGCCAGGTCGGGGTAACTTCCACCCATAGCACCAGACACGTAGGGGGACCGTCCAAACCACGCCGCAGACCATCTCGAACATCTGTTGACCGCGACTGGCGAACTGCTGGACCAGGATTGACCGTGTGCGGCAAGCTGAATCCTGCCGAACGCAACAAGCGGGCTGAAGCGGCACGTAAGGCCTACGTTCAGCGGGTCAAACTTGCTGCGCAAACCCGTTGCGGCTCAATTGTTTTTTCGTAACCCGGATTTTCGACGTGTGCAATGCTACTACCGATTGTTCGACCCATTCACCACACGGGAGCCAGCATGAAACAGCTTACCGAACAGGACGAGAATGCGATTCTAGATCTATTTCTTGGGATGTACTATTTTCAATTCTTGGCTTCCGCAGTCGAGCTCGACCTGTTCACGTTGCTCTCGCGCTCGCCGGGCCTCACGCGCGAAGAACTCGCCGAGCGCCTGAAGCTCGAGAACCAGCCCGCGCGTATCCTCCTGCTCGGCTGCGGCGCGGTCGGCCTGCTCCGAAAGGAGGGCGATCGCTACTTCAACACGTCAGGCGCGGAGCGGTTCTTTTCGAAGGCGCACCCGGCGAACATGGTGCCCGCCGTGCGAATGGCGAACCATATCCAGTATCGGCCCATGGCGCGCTTCGCGGAGGCGCTCAAGACCAACACCAACGTCGGGCTGCAGGAGATCCCGGGATCTGCGCCGAACCTCTATATGCGTCTCGCGGAAAACCCCCCGTTGGAGAACATTTTCCACGAGATGATGAGCCTCGTATCGTTAGGGACCGCGGCCTTCCTCGCAGAAGCGCTCGACCTGTCGCGCCACCGCAGGTTGCTGGACGTGGGCGGTGGCGAGGCCGTGAACGCCACCGTCCTCGCGGGCCGCTGGCCTGACCTGCGCGTGACCGTACTCGACCTTCCGACCGTCGCGGAGACCACCCGCGCCCGCCTGACGGCGCAGGGGATGGCCGAGAGGGTCACGGCGGTCGGCGGAGACTGTTTCGCGGAGGAGCTCCCCGGCGGATTCGACGCGATGTTGTTCTCGCGGTTCCTCTCGATCTGGTCCGAAGAGAAGGCTCGCGGTTTGCTCGCGAAGGCCGCGCGGGCGCTTCGGCCGGGTGCGAGCCTCTATGTGATCGAGGCGCTACAAGACGACGACGAGATGGGGCCGCCCTTCGTGGCGCACCTTTGCGCCTACTTTTTGACGCTCGCCTCCGGCGAGGGAATGGTCCGAACATGGACCGAATGGACGGGCTGGCTGGAGGAAGCCGGTTTCAAGTCCTTCTCGCGCCGTCCCCTCCCTGGCGGCATGTCGGAGTTCCTCATTGAGGCCGTGAGAGTGTAGGCCCAGCCCGCGAGGCGGTTCGTTCGCCGCACGGTGATGCTGGTCGAGGGATCGTGGCCCTGTTTGCATCCTGCGTCATGGCGCGCTACCGCGGGTGTACACTCCGCCACACTCGGAGCGAGCGCTTCAGGATGCGAACGCGAGGGGGGTCGACGTGGAAGTCGATCTGGCCAACATCCTTTTCAGCTGGCTTCTCGATATAGACCCAGCCAACCTCTGGAACAACTGGGTCCCCGACTGGCTGAGGATTCCGGAATGGGGCGCCGTCGGCGGAGCTGCGGCCGCCGGGGGCGGTTTAGGACTGTCTAACTTCTTCGGGCCGGATGTTGGCGGCACTGCTTCCGGCAACATCGCCCCCGACTATTCCGGCCGCGCAATAAGAACAACCGACTCCAGGCTAGGTGCGCCCGTCAACCCCTACACTCAACCCGGGGAGTTCATCCCTCCCGCCGAAAATGCCTTCGACGCCCACTTCCGCGCCGCCCCGGACCCCTACGCCGAGGATAGGGTTGCGCGTGCCGAAGCGGACCGGCAACGCGCCTACGACGAATACCGAAGAACACATCCCGGTGACACGACAGCGCCTCCTCCGCCACCAACGTGGGAAGAGAAGGCCGCAGACTTCTTCAACCGTGGCATTCGTGAAGGCATCACTGGTGATCGTGACTAGCCACCGCTCAAAGGTCACCCCAAGATGATCGCCGCCGCCACCACGTGGCGGACGCACCGCTCCCGGCTGCTAAGCCTGGTCACCCTGGCCGGCGTCGCCGTCGCCGTCGTCGGCCTGGTGCTCGACCTCGGCTTCTTCTTCCGACCCGGTACGCCTGAGGTCCTGGGCGGGCTGGCGCATCACGCCTTCGTGCTCGGCTTGTTGCTCGTCCTTACGTCGGGCTCGCGCACCGTCTCGCTCTCGACCCTCGGCGTCTTCTGGCTGGTCGGCGTCTGGACCGTCTCCGTCATCGGCTACCTGCTCGAGAGCCAGCTCACCAGCCTCTTCGGAGTCGACAGCGACAGCCTGTTCCAGGTGGTCTGGTCGGGGCCGATAATCGAGGAGACGACCAGACTGGCGCCCGTAGCCATCTTCTTGCTGCTCGCTGCTGGAAGCGGCTATCGCCATCCCTCCATGAGCGATGGGATGCTGCTGGGCTTCGTGGTCGGCGCCGGCGTCTCCTTCACCGAGGACGCCCACATCGGAGAGATCTGGTTGTCGGGCGACGGCTGGGGCGCCGCGAAACCCTGGAGCCTGATCCTCCCGACGATCTCACCTCTCGACAGTGCCGGGGAATACATTGCCCTCAACAACGCCCTCTGGACCGCGCTCAGCGGCCTCACCATTGGCGTCGCCGTCATGTTGCGCCACTGGCGCTGGACCTGGCCGATCGCCCTCGTTGGCCCGCTACTCTCCTTCACCAACCACCTCATGTCCAACCACTACACGACCACCGAATTCGGCATCGAAGCGCTGCTTGGGCGGGGCAGCGACGTGCCCTGGTTCTACGACACGATCCGGGACGTGACGGCCGGCGGCAGGCTGCAGATGGTGGCCCTCATCGCCGGCGCCGTCGTCGTCGTGGTCGTCGAGTTGAGAATCTTGCGCTGGGTGGGCAAGCGCGACCGGATGTTCCCGCCGCTGTCGATCGGTCACATCTTCGGCCTGATCGTGCATGCCACCTCGAAGGCGGGCGCAGTCCGGCTGCTGGCGGCGGGCCGCTACCTGCGTCTGCGCCGCTGCGTCTACTTCGCCGGCTGGCGCTCGAAGGTCACCAGCGAAGATCCATATGTAACCGATGGCGACGCGGCCCAACTCGAGACGCTGCTGGCTCGTGCCCGGGCGTTGCCGGTCGCGACCTGATCGTGGCGATCAACGCCGCGTGCCACAGCGCCAATGCACGCCGTCGCGTGCGCTTTGTCAGCAGATGACCAATCTAAGCAGGGAAGGCGTGGTGGCATAGCGATTTCAACGCACCGCATCACCTGGTCAGCCCGGGGATTCGCCCGAGGTTCTCGCCGAGAATCCAAGCCGGCAGTTGAATGAAGACGGGCGGGTCGCCTACCTCCATCTCGATGAATTTTCCCGTGTAGTTCGGATCGTAGGCGACCTGCAGCATTGCCCCAGGCTCAGACCCGGGGGTGAACCAGCCAGGCGCCTCGAACTCGTGCGCCTTCGAGACGGACGCCCAGGGAATCTCGAGGCTCGGGAAAAACCAACTCAGTACCGGCACTCCTGAAACCAGCGTGCTCAGGTGTAAGGCGTCAGCGTTGGTCGCGACACGCAGGCTGCCGACGAAGCGCATCTTCACCTTAGGAAAATCCGGATGGTCGACCCCGACTCGGGCCATCTGCCCGGTGGGGCAGCGATGCCACTCGACGCCCCGCGCTGCCGTCGCGCGATAACGCTTCGCGAGCAGCCGCCAGCCCGCCTCGCCGATCAGGTAGAACACGATCCCGGGCACGGCGATCGCGAAGGCCGACACAAAGATTGCCGTGATGGCGGCTGGCACACCTTCTCGGGTGAACACGATGCCGCCAATCCAGGCCATAAGAGCCAGCGGGATGATCAGCTTCGCGTTCCTGTTCTTGTCGTACTTCATGTCGCCGACACTATCGTTCAGCAGCCGGTCTAATGCCTGAGCTTCAGCGGCGCAGGCCGGGCTGGAAGTCGGTACGTCCCAGCTCTCGGGCACCCGCGAGGACCGTGAGACTCACGACACAGGAACGGCCGGCGCGGTGAACAGATGAGTCGTCCATGAGCACGTGCATGGCAGCGGTTATGTCCGGCATCGGCGTGAATCGATACCGGTCCGTGGCCGGCCTGCACGCAAATCGTGAGTGAGCCGTCCGGATTGTGTTGTAATCGCTGTCCTCACGGCGTGAATCAGCCATTCGGGGCGATATGTTGATGCGCATTCACTGGCTGCACGTGAAGAGAATTTTGTGCCGCAGGCAGGATCTCGCGCGGACGAAGTGACGAAAGGCTGCAACCGTGGAACTGACCGACCTTCTGATCCGGGGCTCGAACGTCGCCGTCGTCGTCTTCGTCGTGTCTAGCACGCTGGGCGTCGGCTTGAGCCTTACCGTCGGCGAAATCCTGGCCCCGCTCAAGAACGCCCGGCTGGTCGCGCTGTCCCTCGCCGCGAACTTCGTCCTGGCGCCCCTGGCGGCGTTCGGGCTCTGGCGGGCGCTCGGTCTCGATGAGCCGCTCGGGATCGGCTTGCTGCTGTGCGGGCTGGCGGCGGGGGCACCCTTTCTCATCAAGCTCGCGGAGTTCGCCAAGGCCGACCTTGCCTTCGCTGTGGGCCTGATGGTGCTGCTGATGGTCATCACCGTGGGCTACGTGCCCCTCGTCCTGCCATTCGTCGTCGAGGGAGCCACCGTGAATGCCGCGAAGATCGCGCAGTCACTCGTCGTACTGATGCTTGTCCCGCTGGCCGCGGGACTCCTGGTCCGGGCCGGTCGCCCAGGCGCGGCCGACCGCATCCGACCCGCGATTGGGATTCTGTCCAACCTCAGCATGATCCTCGTGGTGGTGTTAACCATCGCCGCCCACTTCAAGAGTGTCCTGTCGGTGTTCGGCACCTTCGGCGTCCTGGCCGCCGTCGTGTACACGGTGGTCTGTGTCGGGTTCGGTTGGCTCCTCGGAGGACCCGGAAGGAGCACCCGGGGGGTGCTGGCCCTGGGGACGGCGCAGAGAAACGCCGCCGCAGCCTTCGTGGTCGCCGGACAGAACTTCGACGACCCGAAGGTCATCGTGATGATCACCGTCGTCTTGATCGTCGGGTTCGTACTGCTTCTGCCATTGGCTCGCATGCTCGCGAGGGGCCGCTAGGGTACGGCCTCGCCACACCGCCGCGGAGACCGATACGACCGCCTCTCCGGCCGGGGAGCCCGTGTGCTGGTGGGCCGACGAGACGCACTGTCACGTCAGACGGACACAGCGGGCGACTCCCCTCAATCGCCCAAAAATGCGCCCCAGACGGGGAACCAGCTCCCGCCACTAATACACCCGAGCCCGATGAGTTGGGCGAACGGGCCGCTGGCGAGTTCCGTCGCGGCGAAAGAGGTCTTCTGCTGGTGATCGCTGTGATCACGGCGTTGACTGGCATCCTGGGGGCAGGGGTCGGTGGGTACTTCGCCCACGATGCGGCGGAGTCGCAATCTCGCGCCGCAGACGTTCGGGCTGAACGGCAAGAACGAAAAGACGCCTACGCTCTGTTCTTCACAAGCCTCGATGATCTCAACGACATAGTTTACGAACTCGGCGACGAATTCAGGATGTACAAACCAGGGGACAACGATCGCATCTCGACCAAGATCGGCGAATACGAAGCTGCGTGGGACGAATGGGGACGATTGGACGACGCCATGCTCTTGATCAGTTCTGCCGAGGTCGAAGAAGCCTCAGCCAATGTGACCGACGCAGAAAACGTCACCCATGATCTGATCGACGCCTTCCAGACTTACATGCGGGAGGGTGAAGCCGATGAGATCCTCCGCCGCATGCCGGAGTATGACCGCGGCTACGAGGCGGTCGACAACATGGAGGATCAGCTCTTCGAGGCTGCCAGGAAAGACTTGGCTGAACTGGGGTACGAGGAATAAGCGTCCGCCTCTGGCGGATTATGCCGACCCGCAGAATTGCCCGCACCGGAGGCCCGGTTCCCGTCTATTACCGGCGGCGAGGGCGTAGATTCTGCGGGGCAAGCCCCGTCGCCCACGGTCGCCGCTTTCCAGGAGTCTGGCGCCCGGGGGCGGATGAACAACCTGTCCATCGGAAGACCATGAGCCCATCATCAACCTTGGTTCTGACCGCGCGACTGGCGCGTTGGATTCCGGCAGTCGGGTGGCTCACGTCGTATCGGCTGAGTTGGCTGCGGTTTGACCTCATCGCCGGTATCACACTTGCGGCCTACCTACTGCCTGCCGGGTTGGGCGACGCCTCGCTTGCCAACCTGCCGCCCCAAGCGGGCCTCTACGCATGCATGTTTGGCGGGCTGGTCTTCTGGCTGTTCTGCAGTTCGCGGCACACAACCATCACGGTCACCTCCGCCATCTCGCTGTTGATCGGCTCGACGCTCGGCAACATTTCGGGTGGGGATCCGACGCGGTTCACCGCGCTGGCGGCTGGCACGGCCATTCTCGTGGGGCTGATCGCCCTCCTCGCCTGGCTGATCAAAGCGGGCTCGATCATCAACTTCATCTCCGAGAGCGTCATGATCGGGTTCAAGTGCGGTGTGGCGGTGTACCTCATCAGCACCCAGTTGCCGAAGTTGTTCGGATTCCATGCCGGGCACGGCACTTTCTGGCAGAACAGAGGCACTTTCTTCGGCCACCTGGACGAAACTAACCTCGCAGCGCTGACGATCGGCGGCACGGCGCTGGTGCTGCTCGTGCTCGGGAAGCTCTTCCTGAAGAAGATACCTATGGCGTTAATCGTCGTGGTGGGCGGCATCGTGGCTGCGCGCCTTCTCGGGCTGGAGGAGCGCGGGGTGAAGTTGCTCGGCGAAGTGCCGCAAGGGTTACCGGAGCTTGGCCTCCCCGCGGTTCGTTGGGAAGACCTGAATGCAATGTTGCCACTGGCCATCGCGTGCTTCCTGCTCGCCGCGGTGGAGACCTCCGCCATTGGCCGCACGTTCGCGGCCAAGCACGGCGGGCGACTGGACGCCAACCAGGAATTTCTGGCGCTCGGCGTGTCCAACCTTTCTGCGGGGTTCGGCCAAGGTTTCCCGATCAGCGGCGGCATGTCGCAATCTGTCGTCAACGAGGGCGGGGGCGCGAAAACGCCACTGTCGGGCGCCATCGCGGCGGTATTCATTCTGGTGGTGGTGCTGTTCTTCTCGGAGCTGCTGTCCGCGTTGCCCCAGCCGGTGTTGGCGGCGGTCGTGTTGGTGGCGGTGATGGGCCTGTTCAGTGTGTCCGCCCTCAAACATCTGTGGCGCAGTGATGGCCGTGAATTCGTCATCGCGATGGTCGCCATGTTCGGCGTGCTGGGGCAGGGCTTGCTGCGTGGCGTGATGATCGGCGCGCTCATCTCGCTCGTGCTGTTGATTCGGCGCGCGTCGCTTCCGCCCGTCACCTTGCTCGGTCGCATCCCCGGCACGCGCCGGTTTTCGGATCGCGAGCGCCATCCGGAGAACGAAGAGATTCCCGGCATGCTCATCATGCGCCCGGGCGCGAGCTTGCTTTATTTCAACATGAATTACGTGCGCGACACGATAGAGGGACGTGTGCGGGCGGAAACGGGAACCAAGCTAGTCCTGCTGGATTTGTCCGAAGTGTCGATAGTGGACATGCACGCCGCGGAGATGCTGGCGGGCCTCGCCGACGAACTCGACACGATGGGCATCAAGATCCAGGTCGTGGAGGCGCACTCGCAGGTGCGCGACAGGTTGCGCAGCGAAGGGCTGGATGAGAGATTCGGCGGGATCGAACGGCTCCGCACCGTCGCCGACGTGGCGGACGATTTTCTGCGGGTGGGACCGCAGAATCCAGATGAGCCCGTTCTGGACCGCCCCTGAGATCGCCGGGCGGCGAGAAACTCGTCGATTCCCTCGTTGAACTGCGAAGTCACCCAGTGAGTCGTGCCCGCAGCAGTACGATACGGCGATGAATAAGGATGGGAAGCAATCGGGTGACAGGTCCGCGCGAAAGATCCCCAAGGACGTCTACCGAGCCGAACTTTTCCGCCTTCAAACGGAATTCGTGAGGCTCCAGGAATGGACCCGGGAAACCGGGGCCCGGGTCGTGATCGTCTTCGAAGGTCGCGACGCCGCGGGCAAGGGCGGGACCATCAAGCGCATCACCGAATATCTCAGCCCGCGTGTCGCGCGGATAGTCGCGCTGCCGGCACCCACCGAGCGGGAGCGCGGACAGTGGTACTTCCAGCGCTATATCGCGCACCTGCCGGCGCGGGGTGAGATCGTCCTGTTCGACAGGTCCTGGTACAACCGGGCGGGTGTCGAGAAGGTGATGGGATTCTGTACGCCGCAAGAGCATGCGTTATTCCTGAGGCAGACTCCCATCTTCGAACAGATGCTCATCGACGACGGCATCATCCTGCTTAAGTACTGGTTCTCGGTATCCGACGAGGAGCAACTGAAACGGTTCAGGTCCCGGCGCAGCGATCCGGTTCGGCAGTGGAAGCTCTCGCCGATGGACCTGGAGTCGATCTTCCGGTGGGAGGACTACTCGCGCGCTAAGGACGAGATGATGGTGCACACCGACGTCCCGAGGAGCCCGTGGTACGTGGTGGAATCCGAGAACAAGAAGCACGCCCGCCTGAACATGATGGCCCACCTGCTGTCCACGATCGATTACGAAGACGTCGAGGTTCCCAAAGTGGACTTGCCGAAGCACCCGCTGCAGTCCGGCAACTATCACCGACCGCCGCGTGAACTGTCCACCTATGTCGACGACTACGTGGACACCGTGGTGGGGGGTAGGGAGTGAAGCGCGGTCTTGGCCGTCGCCTGTGAGGGTTGGCATCTGTTGGCGACATTCTGAGTGATGGTGAGCGAGAGTGTGTGTTGGTGAGTCGTTTGGTGGGGTGAACGTGACGGAGTGGGCGCGGTCGCAAGGTGTGCATCCTTAGACGGCGGGGGTGTGGTCGTTGGTGTGGGCTTGTATGCGCGGGTGTCCAGCCATGATCAGCGTGATGATCTGGATCGTCAGGTCGCGCGGCTGTCGGGGTGGGCGGCGCTGTCCGGTTCGGCTGTAGGGCGGGTTTGAGGCTGAGGTCGGGTCGGGGATGAACGGGGCGCGCCGCAAAGTGCAGCGGCCGCTGGCTGATCTGCGGGTGGCCACGGTGGTGGTGGAGCATCGGGACAAGGCAGGAGGTAACGAGACCATCCGCGTCGACGAGGACGGGCTGCTGCGCATCAAGACCCCTGCCGCGCTGGCGGCCCAGCTCGGCTCGCATGTGGCGATCGCCGCCCCGATCCGGTTCGGCCATCGCCGCCAGGAGTGGGCTGATCGGGTCGCGGCGCGGCAGGCGGTGCGCTACGACATCATCTACGCCGCGGATCGGGACCGCTGGTATCTGGACGCCTCGTGGAAAACCACCCCCGAAGCAGCCCATGACATCGAGGAGCTGCGCGCTGGGCGGGCGATGGGAGTGGACCTCAACGACGGGCACCTGGCCGCCTGCGTGCTCGACGCATCGGGTAACCCGATCGGCGAACCGGTCAGCATCGACATCGTCACCGCGGGGCTGCGTGCGTCCCGGCGTGACGGTCGGGTGCGGGCAGCGATCACCGCCCTGCTCGACCATGCTGAACAACAAACGTGCTCGGCGATCGTGATCGAGAATCTGCAGTTCGCCGACGCGCGAGCTACGGGCCGGGAAACCCTCGGCCGCGGCAAACACGGAAAGCGACTGCGCCGCACCGTGGCCGGTATCCCCACCGCGAGGTTTCGGACACGGCTGATCGGCATGGCTACCCGCCGCGGCATCGCGGTAATCGGGGTGGACGCCGCCTACACCAGCAAGTGGGGCAACCAGCACTGGCGTAAACCCTTGCAGCAGCAGACTTCCGAACCGGTCACCGGGCATCATGCCGCGGCGGCCGCGATCGGGCGACGTGGCCTCGGTCTGGCCATCAGGCGTCGGCCGGCAGGACCCCGCAGCGGACAGCGGACCGCCGCGGGCACTCCACCGGCCAGGCCCGACCAACAGCCGAGCACCACACCACGACGGCGCGGCAGTTCCGGCCCACCGACACACCCACCTCGAGGCGTACCGGTCCACCGGACAACACCCGCCGCCAGCGGCCAACACCGTTCGGGCCGCACAGGACTCACTCCTGCTCACTAATCAGGAACGGTGGTATGGGTAGGGCGCAACCTTGTGTCAGGGCGCTACTCATTTCGCCGAGTATGCGGTTTCGTACGCGACACGCCGCGAACGGCGTAGAAATCCGCACACTCGACGGCGGTCAAGCCGATGCCGTCAACTCCGTTGAGAGCCAAGACGGCGGTGTTGCGCGCCCAGCACCGAATCATGCTGATCGGTTGGGATTTCGACGCCAGGATGACATTCGAGCGAGGAGGCGGACGCTGACCCGAAGTGTGCAACGGCTCATCGCAGGACTTTGGGCTGACCGGCTCAGCCGTTGAACCTCACTTGCCGGTGCGTTCGCGGTGCTTGCACCCCGGCCAGCAGCAGGGCCGGCGCTTGCCCTCCTCCAGCTCCTCTTGGGTCCGGCGAATGCGGCGCTCTCGGGTCTTCTCCTGCTTGGCGTCCTCGACCCAGCAGATGAACTCGTTGCGCGCCAACGGCGTGATGTCCTTCCAGGCAGCGAGTGCCCGGCCGTTGGCAACCAGTGCGTTCCGCAGGTCCACCGGCATCGTGTGTACCACTCCACCGGGCACTCGCTGGCTGCTCACAAGGCCAGGGTAAATGGCGGCGGCGACGCCGATGACGCGGCTCATCCGAGGAGCAACGCCCGGCCTGCCGGATCAGGAAGCGGAAAGCAGTTGAGCTGTGGTTAGTCGTCTTTGCGTCCGGGTCGCGGGGGTGGCGGCGGCTTGGCCTTCGTGGTTGGCGAAAACTTGCCGCCCTTCTTGGGGTCGTACGTGCCCTTCTTGGAATCGGTCATGGTGATTCCTCTCGCTTGTCCTACCACCGTCCACGGTATCGGACGTTCGGCTCCCGCTTCAGGAATCGGGTATGCCGCCAAGGCTCGGCCCACCGTCGACGGCGAATGTCTGGCCCGTGACGAATGAGGCGGCATCGCTGACCAGGAACAGGATGGCCCATGCCACTTCCTCGGGTCGGCCCGCGCGACCCAACGGGATTCTCGCGGCGAACTCGGCTTGATCGATGCCGGCGACCTCCCACGCTTCGAGCACGCGCTCGGACGCGATGGCGCCGACCGCGATGCAGTTGGCCCGGATGCCGTACCGGCCCCACTCGGCCGCGGTGACAGTCGTGAACATCTGTAGGGCAGCCTTGGCCGAAGCGTAGTGTGCGCCACCCTTCACGCCGTGGATACCGGCGTCCGATGAGATGTTCACGATGGCCCCGGATCCCTGCTCCCGGAAGTGGATTCCGGCCTCGCGCGTCGCGACATAGGCAGATCGCACATTCAGGTTGTAAACCGAGTCCCACGCCCTGGTCGGCAGATCTTGTAGAGGACCCATCCGCGTGCCGCCGGCGTTGTTGACCAGTATGTCGAGCCGACCCAGTTCGTCCACCGTTCGATTCACCATCGCCACGACCTGGTCTTCGACCTTGACATCCGTCGGCACGACAAGGCACTTGCGACCCGACGATTCCTCGATCGCGGCGGCGGTTCGCTCCAGATCGGCAACCGTGCGGGCGGCGATGGCAACATCGGCGCCGAACTTGGCAAGCAACATCGCAGTCGCAGCGCCGATCCCCGTTCCCCCACCCGTCACAAGCGCGACCCGACCTGTGAGATCGAAGACGTCGTCGTCGAACACTGTGCCCTCCTCTTTTCGGACCGGGGCCGTCTACGTTGTCGTCGGCGGTGTGTCTGCGATGGGTCGGACCAGCACCTCCTGTGCGGTGGTGGCGACGACGTGTCCGGTCGTGTCGCGAAGCGTCCCTCGCACCAGGGCGCGATGTCCGGAGATGGCAACCGTCTCCTGAGTGTGCAGGTGCCATTCGTCGAAGCGGACGGGACGGTGCAGCCAGATGGTGTGGTCAAGGCTCAGGGCGGCAAATGATGCGTAATCGACGGGTTGGGGGTGGCCACGAAACGCCATGTCGAGCAGCAGATAGTCGCTCGCGTAGGCGAGCATCGCGTTGTGAACCGCCGGGCGATCACCGATGTCTCGCGGCAGGCGCATCCAGTGCGATCGCGGTCCGGCCGCCTGCGCACCGCCCAGAAACGTGGGCGGCTCCGCGATCCGCATCTCCAGAGGCGGCGGAATGTCGATCCAGGTCTGCGCGGTCCGGCGCATCTCCGGAGGGGCGTATTGCGCCCAGTGCTGCAGCAGCGGTAGTTTCCTCGGGCGGCGGCACGCTCAGCTGTGGCTGGGCGAGCTCGGGTTCGGCAGGATTGGTATGGAAGGACGCGATCGCGGTGAGTAGGTTGCGGCCCTGCTGTATGACGGTCACCTGTCGCGCCGCCATCGAACGCCCGTCGCGCACCCGCTCGACGACGATGTCCAGCGGTAAGGCCGAATCGCCAGACTGGACGAAGTAGGCATGCAGAGAGTGCGGCAGGTGCTCGCTGACGGTCGCCGTAGCGGCGTGCATGGCCTGTGCAAGCAGCTGGCCACCGAAAACGCGGCCGAAGCGTCCGGCTTCGTTGTGTGCGCGAAACCGGTTGTCGCTCAGCGGTTCCAAATGCAGAGCGCGCTCGAGATTGTCGAGTGCACCGAGGACGGCCTCCTCCATCGGTGTGCCGGTACCCCGCAGCGGCCCCGTCAGGTCAGCGCTGGGTGTGGAGCCCTGGGCGGACGTTGTCACCGGCTCTTGGCACCCCCCATGGTGTCCTCCTGTCCGGCGTCTTGATGCTTGCAGTAAGCTGTCTCTAAGACTTTAGAGTCGGGGTGTACGGTAGCTCACTACGACGGCGCAAACCAGTATCGGATTAAGGGGTCGGCTTTGGGATGAAGTCCACGTCACTGTGCGCTGGATTCTTCCGGCACCCGATAACCGCCACGCGTCATGATCCGGACGGGATCGCTGCCGTCCCAGCTGGCGCAGGTGTCGGATATGGCGCGCAACTGCTTGAGAAAGCCAGGGCTGCTTTCGACGACCTCGGTGTAGAACCCGAAGTCCGTCGCGGTGTCCACGTATGCGACACGGAATTTACCGGCAAGACTCTCGGCGGCGATCTTGTACCCAAGCGACTCGAAGCGCGCCTTCTTTCCATCGTAATCGTCTGTCACGGTGGCTATTTGGTGGAACGCTGAGGCGCCCCCATGGCTCCAGTCCTGGAAAATGCTTGGCGTCTGGCAATGCTGTTGGATCAACTCGATCTGCACGGGGCCGGCTTGTGCGACGGCGACCTGAATTTGAACCGAGCGCATGTCGTCGCCGTAGTTGGCCCGCTGTTCGACCACGGGCAGGACGTGGAAGGGCCCAATGCCGAATGCACGCACCCACGCGGCGGCAGCAGCGAAGACATCGTCGACGACATGACCGAGCTGGAAGAACCGGAACTCGCCCTCGGGCCATGGTTGTTCGAACAGCGGATGAGCCGGTGGCGTCATTGCGTCGGGCTTCATGCGGACGATCATGGCACGACGGAGCAGCCACTGACGCAAACTCGGACGTGGGTAGAGGAGAAGCGTCATGTTGAGCGGTGAAAAGGTTCTCATCACAGGTCCGGGTGGACGGATCGCTTACGGCATCGCCAAGATGCTGGCCCCCGACAACGAGGTCTGGGGCATTGCCCGCTTCTCCGACTCGGCGGTTCGCGATGAGGTCGAGGCGCTCGGTATCACAACACGCGCCGTCGACCTCGGCGACGCCGACTTCGGCGACCTCCCCACCGATTTCACCTACCTGCTCCACATCGCCGCCGATTTCGGCGAGGACTACGAACGGGGACTGCGGGTCAACGCGGAGGGCACGGGACTTCTGTTGTCGCACTGCCGCAACGCCAAGGCGGCGCTGGTGATGTCGACCGTCACGGTCTACAAGCCACACCCCGATCCATGGCATGCCTTCAGCGAAGACGATCCGATCGGTGATGCCGGGCTGCCCAGCCCGCGGCCGTACTCCATTGTGAAGATCGCCGAGGAGGCGGTGGCCCGGTACTGTGCCCGCGAATTCGATCTGCCGATCACCATTGCCCGGATGGGCAGCGCCTATGGTGATCGCGGCGGCCTGCCGCTGTGGCACCTCCAGGCCATCGCTGAGGGTAAGCCCGTCGTCGCGCGATGGGATCCATTGCCCTACAGTCCCATTCACTACGACGACATCAACGCACACGTCGAGGCACTTCTCGGGGCGGCAACCGTCCCTGCTACGATCGTGAACTTCGCCGGCGACGTTCCCGTCAGCGTGCAGGAGTGGTCGCGTTACTTCGCCGACCTCCTCGGGGTTGAGCTCGATCTCCGCGTCGAAGTCGTCCCTGGCGCATCGGTCGGGTCCATCGGTGACCACACCAAGCGGACCTCGATCACCGGTCCATGCGCGGTGGACTGGCGCGACGGGTTCCGCGCCATGGCCGCGCACCACTACCCCGATCGCGTGGCGGAGCAATGAGCGGTAGGCGCTATCCGTCGGCCGACCAGCTGCTGCACGAGGCCGTCGCTGAGGACGGCCACTCCGACTTCGGTCCCGGCGACTTCCGGGAAGGCTTGGAGGTGCTCCTCGAGAGCCTCGAACGCGACGGCGACCTTCACCCTGACACCGACGCCGCCGTCGTCGGTGATCTGCGGCGCCGGCTCGTCAACCGCCTCCAGGTCGAGGCGTGGTATGCCGCGCACCCCGAAGTCGAGGATGTCGCCATCAGCGGTCCCATCGACATCAACGGGCTGCCCCGCACTGGGACGACCGCGCTGGCCGACATGCTGTCCCTAGACCCGCAGTTCCGCTGTCTACGCGGCTGGGAACAAACCACGCCGGTCCCGCCTCCCGTTGCCGCAACCGAGGCCCATGACCCGCGGCGTCTGGCGTTCGTGCGCATGCACGAGGAGCGTCCTGCATCGCAGGCTGCCATGCACATCTTCGAGGTGGACGCGACGATGGAGGACACCGAGATCCTCGGAATGGCCTTCCACGGCCAACAGATGACTCTTCCGGTGGCTGGTTACCGAAAGTGGTGGCGCAGAGCGGATCTGACGGAGACCTACGAGTACCACCTGCGGGTCGTGAAGCTGCTCGGTTCGCAACGACCGCCCGAGCTGTGGCTCTTCAAGGCCCCGCATCACAAGTTTCATCTGGAGGCACTGGCCCACGCCTATCCCGAGATGCGGTTCGTAATGACGCACCGCGATCCCGCCAAGGTCGTCCCGTCGTACACGAGCCTGGTGTCGACGATCTTTCCGCCCGCTGCAGGGCAGCGAGATCTGCACGCCCTCGGCCGCGAGGTCAGCGAGCATCTGCGTGAGGGCATGCAGCGCGCCATCGAAGAGCGCACACGCATCGGTGAGGACCGCTTCCTCGACGTCGCGCACCGCGAACTCGTCACGGATCCGAAAGGCACGATCCGTCGCGTCTATGACTGGCTGGACCTCGAACTCACCTCGGACGTCGAGCAGGCGATCTTCAGCTGGCAGGAGGCGAACACGATGGGCGCCAAGGGTACCCACCAATACACCGCCGAGCAGTTCGGCCTGCGCGTCGAGCAGATCCGTTCCGATTACGACTTCTACATTCGCCACTTCGATGTGGCGGTGGAGGGATGACACCATGACCGCCCTACCTACCTGGGACGCACAAATGGAGGCGCTCAAGGGCGTCGCCGACCACCTGCTGGCCACGTGGCGCCCCGGCGGGGCCTCCGAGGCGGAGGTGCAGGACATGAACAAGCTGGCATTGTCGATTCTGGCGTGCGGCTACATGTGCAACGTGTACACCGATGCCCGCCGGCCGGTGTTCATGCCGTTGTGGAACTTCGCGTGCAATCAGGGCGGTCCCAACCCCGACTACGTGTACCTGAGCGCCGAGATCGACGGAGCCGGAGTCTATGAGCTGGTCGGCCGGCGAGGCACGGTGCGCTTCGTGGAGATCACCCAGCAGGGGCCGGGGATGATGACCAGCCTCAAGAACGTCGAGAAGCGGATGAAGTTCAACGCCATCACCCATGACCTCGACGACCTCACCATCGCCGAGGATGGCTCGTTTCGGGTGATCCTGTCCGTCGAGCGACCCGAGGGTTACGACGGCGACTGGTGGCAGCTCAATCCCGAGGTCGGCAAGCTGTTGATGCGAAAGTGCTCCTGCGACTGGAACACCGAGATCGACGCGCAGGTCGCGATCAACCGGCTCGATGACTCCGGGGAGGATATGCAGCCCGCGGAGATCGCCCGGCGGTTCTCGGAGATGGGCGACTGGATCAAGGGGATGATCGATTTCGACATGGAGCTCGTCCGGTATTACCGGGAACATCACGGGATCAACGTCCTGCTGCGGTCTCAGTGGATTCAGCAGGGAGGCGGGCTGGCAACAAAACAGGCCTACTACGACGGCATCCACGAGATCGGCGACGACGAAGCGTTGATCGTGGAGTTCCCGGTGCCGACGGACTGCCACTACTGGCAGATCCTGGTCGCCGACGACCGCTTCTCAACCGTCGACTGGGTCAACCGTCAGTCAAGCCTCAACGACGTCCAGGCTCGCATCGATCCCGACGGCTGGTTTCGCGGCGTGGTGTCGAAAAGTGATCCGGGCGTGCACAACTGGCTCGACAAGGCCGACTGGCCGTGGGGCATCCTGCAGGCCCGCTTCTACCGGGCCAACGACTACCCCGAGGCGAAGGTGACGAAGGTGCCGGTCGCCGATGTGCTCGAGCATCTGCCTGCAGACACCCCGGTGCTCACGCCGGCGGAGCGGCAGGCGCAGTTGCGGCACCGACGGACCGGAGCCCAGCTCCGCCGCATCTGGTGAAAGCGCGCATCATCTGAGGCGGGGAACAGCACGGCGTTGCCGATAGGCGGCTGCGATACCGTCCGCGATGCCCATGAGCAGAAGGTCCAATTGCTCGGCACTATCGATGAACCGGTCACCAGCGATGAACCTCATATGAACACCGCTGACGAAACTCATTGTGGCTGCGGTTTGTTCGTCTAACAGCCGCGGGTCAGGCTTATCGCCCGAGTGTGAACGGGACAGGATCTCTTGCCGGTGCAACTCGGTGAACATCTCACCGTTGTGCCTGAATACATCGGCGAGCTCGGGGTCGCGATTGGCCTGCAGCATCAGTTCAAAGCGAGCCTTCGTCCGGGTCAGACGCGGCTCCTCTCCCGACAGCATGACCATCGTGGCGAGTCGGGACGCATCTCCGGAGCCGAAGTTGGTTTCCGTGTCGGCCGGACTGGCGACAGACATCAGGTCTGATAGGTCTAGGTCCGCGAGGCGTTCAGCTGTGGCCCGCAGGAGCGCCGAGCGGGTGCGGAAGTAGAACGACGTACTACCGTTCGGCACCTCGGCGCAACGATCGACCTTCGGGTGGCTCAGACCCTTGGCGCCCTCCTTGGCCAACAATTGAATCGCCGCATCGCACAAATCACGGCGGCGCTCGTCGGCGTTGGGCTTACGTCGTTTCTGAACATACGAAGTTTATCCGCAGCCGCCGAACAGCTCGCTGGTGATGTCGTCCAGCGACTGTGCGCTTTCGGACGCGACACGCCGCTTGGATTCAAGCGGTGGCTGCAACGAATGTGGATGGGTCTGACAGTAGTCGGTCGAGTTCTTCGGCGGGGGTGCGCCATTTGAGGCGTTTTCTGGGTCGGGCGTTGAGTTCGGCGGCGACCTGGTCGAGCCAGCCGGGGCCGTAGAACGACAGGTCGGTGCCTTTGGGGAAGTACTGGCGCAGCAGCCCGTTGGTGTTCTCGTTAGTGCCGCGCTGCCAGGGGCTGTGCGGGTCGCAGAAGTAGATCGGCAGGCCGGTGGCTTCGGTGATCTTGGTGTGTAACGCCATCTCGCTGCCTTGGTCCCAGGTCAGTGAGCGGCGCAGGATCTCGGGGATCTCGGGGACCTTGGCGCTCATGGCGTCGGCCAGGGTGGCCGCGGTGCGATCGTCGGGCAGGTGCGGCAGCACCACGAACCCGGTGGTGCGCTCCACCAGGGTGCCGATCGCTGAGCCCGAGGCGGTACTGCCCAGGATCAGATCACCTTCCCAATGACCAGGGATCGCCCGGTCAGCAGCCTCGGCGGGACGTTTACTGATGTTGATCATGCCGGCCTTGAACCGATTTCGATCTTCGATTAGTTTGCGGCCCTGCTGTTTTCGCTGAGTACGGCCGGTTCGCAGCGCGGTCTTGACCAGCCGGGCCAACTCCCCGCGCGGCTGGACGTAGAGGGCCTGATAGATCGTCTCGTGTGACACCCACATCTCCGGATCGTCGGGAAAGTCCTGGCGCAGCCGGCTCGCGATCTGCTCGGGACTATGTCGCTGCTCCAAGCGTGCCACCACCTCGGCGAGCAGGACAGGGTTGTTCTCAAGCTTGCGCGCCTTGGGACGCTTGGCGTTGGCATCCGCCACGCCCTGACCGACTCGCGCCCGATACCCCGACACGGTCTGCCCGCGATCCATCTCGCGGCGAATGGTGTCCTGGTGGCGACCCAACAACCCGGCGGCCCGAGCCGGTGCGTGCCCGGTCTCCAGCAACTCCTCGAGCCGACAGCGCTCAAGAAACGACATCGGCGCACGCGGGGACGCAGGCGACTCTGCAACGGCAAGCGGGACAGGGGTTCTCGGCACATAACCAGCCTGTCGGACCCACCGCCGAGCGGTGTGCTCCGACACGCCAGAAGCCACCGCAGCCTGCGTCGGCGTCAACCCCGACCGCAGCGCATCCCAGAACGCGTCCCGGGTGGCCTGCGAATACCGGATACCGTAGTGCTTGGGATTGGTCTGATAACCGGCGTCCCTGGCCCACCTGCGACCCGTCGCCCCATGCACCCCGGCCACCGTCGCAGCCGCCGTCGGCGACAATCCCGACCGCAGCGCCTCCCAGAACTCCTTCCGCACCGACTCAACCAACCTCCCACCCGGGGGCAGACCCCGACGACGGAAACCAGTCTCGTAACCCATAAAGCAACACCTTTCGAATCAGGTGTTGCAGCGACCACTTGAGTCTGAGCCGGTCCGGGCGTACGATTCCGCACACTCGATGCCTCCTGAGATCATGCCTGGAAAGCAACAGTGCGTGACGAAACGGGGAGTTGATCGAGCTGTTCTCTGCACAACGGGATTTCTCGGCGTACGGCCCATCGCACTTGGTGGTGCTCGCGGTGTTCGCGATAGGCGCTGCGCTTCTGGTCTGGATCGGCCGTCGGCAGACCGAATCGCAGGCACGGCTCCTCAGCCGCGTTCTGGCGGCCCTGATCGTCGCCGCATTCGGCGTGGCGCTGGTTTACAAACTGATCCACCCCAGCATCGACACCTCGGTGCCGCTGCAGCTGTGCGATGTCGCCGAACTCGCGGCGGCCTATGCTCTTTGGTCGCAGCGGCATTGGGCCTTCGTGCTCACCTACTACTGGGGCCTCGTGCTGAGCTCACAGGCGTTGATCACACCGGACATCGGCACGCCTGAGGAAGGCGCGCCGGATTTCCCCCACCATCTTTTCGTCACGTTCTTTACGCTTCACGTGCTCGTCGTATGGGCTGCCATCTATCTCACGTGGGGGCGCAGGATGCGGCCGCGCTGGCACGACTACCGCTTCGCGGTCATCGTGACCCTCGTGTGGGCGGCGTTCATCTTCACCTTCAACGTGATCACGGGAACCAACTACGGCTACCTCAACAGGAAGCCGCCCACCGCATCGCTGCTGGACGTATTGGGCCCGTGGCCGGTGTATCTGTTGAGCGAGATCACGATCGTCCTCATCGTGTGGGCCCTGATGACCTGGCCGTGGGAGCGGAGAAGGCGACACGCCAACGACAGTCCGAGCGTGGTCTGACGTTCCCCGGTGTCGGGTTGAACAGCTGCACCGAGCGCTCTTACTCCTGTTTACTGCGATCGGTGGCCGGGGCGAGTCGGGCGATCCCGCGGAGGATCCACGTTTCGGCGAGGCGAGCTCCCGGAGTGAAGACGTGGCGAGTTTGGGTCCAGCACAGGTGGCTTCACATGCCTCGGAAGGCGACGGCTTATCCGGCTGAGCAGCCGCACGCCGCAGGGTCAGGTCTGCGTCCGGCGCTCCAGTGCGTCGATCACAACCGGGCAGATATCGACCTCGTACAGACGCTCTATCGCCTGCAGACCGCCCGGGCTCTCGGCGTTGATCTCGACGACCTTGTCGCCGATCACGTCGATGCCGACGAAGAACATCCCGTCCCGCACGAGCTTGTCGTGCATCGCCTCGACCATCGCGCGCACATCTTCGGTGATGTCTGCTGGGTGCATCCTGCCTCCCGTGCTGATGTTGGCACGCGGGTCATTCCCCTCCGGCACCCGCCGGAACGCGGCGGCATGTCCGTCGACCTCGATGAGCTCGCCGTCAAGCAGGAAGATCCGCATGTCGCCTTCCTCGGCGCCGTCGACGTATCCCTGCGCGTAGACGTACCCGTCCTCTTGTACCGCCTCCATCATCTGGTTCAGATTGGGCTCGTCCTCACCTTCGACCAGGAACACGTTGCGGCCCTTCGCTCCGTGCAGCGGTTTGATGATGGAGCGTCCCACGGACGAGATGAAGGTCCGGACGTCCTCCTCGTTGCGCGTCATCAGGGATCGGGGCCTGACCTCCGCCGGGAATTCGTCGAGATAGACCTTCGTCCCCGCACGCAGCAGCACGGTCGGGTCGTTGACCACGGTGACGCCGTGCGCCACCAGCAGCTGACCGAACACGGCACCTAAGCTGCTGGCCCACGGTCGATCCTGCAGGTCCTCGACCGAGTCGTTTCGCAGGAAAACAGCATCGAGCTTGTCCATGCGTATGCGCTTGGCCGAAGTCTCCTTCATGCGATCGACGAACGTCGTCAGCGTGTCCTCGTCCTGGGCGAGGCCGGGGCGGGCGTGCGCCCCGATCTGTCCGTCGGGCTCGCCGATCCTTACATCGCCCATTCCGACGTACCAGACCTCGTGGCCCATCAGGGCGGCAGCCTTCGCGAGCCGAGTGGTCGCGTACTCGTCGATCTCGGTCTCCGCGCGATTGACCAGGAATGCAATCCTCATGCGGCCACATCCATTTCGAGTAGGTCGGCGGCGCTCTTGCCTCGCCGCATGTGTTCGAGCCGCTCCTCAGCCCCAGGCGCGGACAGCCAGCGTGGACGCGCCCACGGAGGTTCGAGAACCCCTTGCTGGATCAGCTCGTCTACGAGCGCCACATGATCCAGCGAGAGCTTGCCGGCGAGAAGGGGATCGATGCTGCGTCCTTCGGCGAAGTATCCGAGGACTCGTTCGATCCCGCGCAGATAGATGATGTCCTTCGTCGAGCCTCCGCCGTACGTCACGCGGCTCGTCACCGACCACGCGGTCCGGGGCGCGAACCCATGCTCGTCGGTTAGGTGTTTGAAGATCTCGATGAAGTCCCCGTCGGCCAACATCATCGATGCAGCCAGCACCCTTGCGGCGAGGACGCGCATGCGTCGGGGATCGAGCCCCCCTACGACGTACTCGGCCAGCACCGCCAGGCCTTCCTGCGTCTCCTCGTAAGACGGGAGCCCGACGGCCAGGAGCTTCAAGGGCTGCGCTTCGCCGTTGCGATAGGTGAGCACGTGGGTCCCGATCTCGTGCTGGATCAGTGGCTGCACCCGGTCCTCGCGGAAGGCCGCGGTGGCAGGGATGTAGAGCCTGCCGAATGAAACCATCAGATCCGCTACGTCGTCGCGCACCTCGACCGCTACGGGGAACCCCGGATAGCGCGATCGATACGACTCGAGCTCCGTGCGTGCCGCCTCGGCGAATGCCGTTGCGGTGACACTGCTCGACGTGATCGGTTGCGGATCAATGACTTCGAGCAGCGAGCGTGCCGTCGCGATCAGCGACTGCCCGGGTTGTCCGTAGAGCTGGAGCGCGCCGTACCTGAAGCGTGTCGTGCCCCGATCCTCGAGCAGGGTGATCTGCCGGGCGATCTCGTCACGCTTAGCCCGGAAGAGCGATTTGAGCGCCGGATCCTCCACCCGTTCGATCTCGACGTTGTAGAGGTCGCGCTTGACCAGATCCGGATCGAAGTCGAGCGGCCTCGACTGCAGGGTCGGGACCGACTCGAACCCCGAGCGTTCGAAATCCGTCCACGCCTCGGCGCCGTTCGTCGGCGTGACATTGAGCAAGAGGTTCAGCTCGCGCTCGATCACCGTCAGACGGGCGTCGACGGCCAGCGCAGAGGCGAGATCGGGCTTAGTTCGGTTCACCGAAACCCTCTGAGGTCATGTTTTGGAATACCCACGCCGCCGTCAATTAACGCTTGTGCGGAGAGATCCGGAAATCAGCAGGTCAGCGCCACCCCCTCGGGCGTTCACCACTTCGGCCGGCCGCTCGACCGGCTGTCCGGTCTTGCGATGCCGTCAATATTCCGGTTTATCGCGTGCGACCTCTGTGAACACTGGGTACGAGCATCAATTACGGCGACGGAATGGTGAGGCTCATGCTGCGGACATTGGGAGTCGAGGAAGAGTTTCACATCGTCGACCTCAAGACCAGGCGTCTGACTGCGCGTGCGCCCGAATTGCTTGACGTGTTGTCCAACAGCTATGTGGCCGAGCTGCAGCGCTGCGTGGTCGAGATGAACAGCGGCGTGGTCCATACCCTCGACGGGCTGCGCGCCGATCTGCAGAGCCACCGCCGAGTGCTCGTGGACGCGGCCGCCAGGCTCGGCATGGGTGTGGTCGCGGCGGGGGCCGTGCCGCTGTCGGTACCCGCAGAGATGCATGTCACCGAGACCGCCCGTTATCGGCAGATGCTCTCCGAGTACCAGCTGCTTGCCCGCGAACAATTGATCTGCGGCACCCAGGTGCACGTCGGCGTGGACGACCGCAATGTGTCGATCGCGGTGGCTACTCGGGTCGCGCCATATCTTCCGGTACTGCTTGCTCTGAGTGCCAGCTCACCGTTCTGGGCGGACGGATCGGACACCGGCTATGCCAGCGCGCGCACTTTGGTGTGGCAGCGCTGGCCCACGACAGGCCCGGCCCCGCCGGTGTCGTCGGCTGCAGAATATGACCGGCTGGTCGACGACCTCGTCGCCAGCGGGGTAATCACGGACGCCGGGATGGTCTACTTCGACGTCCGGCCGGCGCTAGCCGCGCCGACCCTGGAACTACGGGTGTGCGACAGCTGCCCGTCGGTCGACACCATCGTGCTGATCGCCGGACTGTTCCGAGCACTTGTTGAGCGCGAGGTCGAGGCGTTGCAGGCCGGCAGCCCATCGGTCGAGGTTGCCGCGCCGCTGTGCCGGGCCGCGTTGTGGCGGGCGGCGCGCTCCGGGCTGGAGGGCGAACTGGTTGACATCAGCGGCCCCACCAGCCGGCCCGCCGCCGATGTCGTCACCGATCTGGTGCGATCGGTGCGCCCGCAGCTCGAGGCGGCGGGGGACTGGCCGATGATCATTGAGCTGACCGGGCAAGTGTTGGACCGCGGTTCCTCGGCAGCCCGCCAGCGTCGGGCCAGGCGCTCCCGCGGCCGTCTCACCGACGTCGTTGATCAGCTGCTCTTCGAGACAGCGGGGTGCCGGCCGGATGCCGAGGCGCCCCGCGTCAATCGCGTGCAAAGCCGTGGCGGAGACGTCGTGCCGGCAATACGACCGGCGGGAAACGGGGACTGAGCCTCTTTTCTCGCCCGCATCCGCGCAGGATGCGCTACTGACAAGTGGGCGGTTCCGCCAAATCGAGTAGGCCATTACTCGTGCCTTGATACCGCTTGCGCGCCCAGAATTTGGTCACCGCAGCACCAGCATCAAATTCAGGGGGTTGCACCCAATGAGCGAGTTCGAGACCAAAATCGCGAAGAACGGATTCAATGGCAGCGCTGACGAAGCCAATCACTTGAAATCCGCAATTACAGCGCGCGATGACACGGTGTTTCAACCGGTCGGGGGACCGGTGTCGGTGGCCTGGCGCGAAGGCACCCTGACGAGGGCCCTCGAACTCGAAGCCTTGTGCGACTGGATGACGGCCAAGGACTCATTAGACAGCGACGGCGCTTTGGTGAAGGCGGTCAAGTGTCACCTTTCTGCGGCCAGGGACGCGGCGCTGGCAAAGAAGCTGGACCCACACAAGCGGTTCCGGATCTTCCGCGATGGGCCGCTGATCGAGCGGGCGAGGAGCAACCTTGACGCCGCCGAGGCTCAACTCCTCAACCTCGCGCGGCCTGACTACATACTCGGTCAAATGCCATCCCTGCTCAGGCACGTGCAGCGCCATCTCCGTCCGACCGACCCGGGACGACAGGAGTTCGAGCGAATCGCCCGACGCCTCGGTATCAACAACCTGGAGCATCCATCACCCGAAAACGACGAACAGCAAGATCGGGAGACGATCAAAAGACAGCGCGGCAAGATCGTCACAACAGTCCGCGCGGCAAGCTCAGAGGCGCTCCGCGTGAATGTTCGTCTGCGCAGCTTCCGTAACGTGGTGGTGCTCACGACGGTACTCATGACGTTGCTTGCCATCGGCGTGGCGCTTGTGGGCTTCTACCGTCCGACCTTGGTCCCACTGTGCTTCGCGCCAGAGGAATCTGGAAAAGCGTTAGTTGTGTGCCCAACTGGCCAGTCCGAACCATTCACCCCTTCGCAGGCCGGTTTGGCGGCCCAGGGGGACACGCCAGAACGAGACATCGACGATGTTGTCGCGGAGACGGCCAAACCAGAGGATCTGATGGTCGTCGAACTCGTAGGACTCACCGCCGCCGCGATAGCAGCTGCGGCCGCCATCAGAAACATCAAGGGCTCATCCGAACGCTACGGTCTGCCCCTTGCGCTCGCCGCGCTCAAACTTCCCACCGGCGCGATCACCGCGTTCCTTGGCCTGCTGCTCATGCGTGGTCAATTCATTCCTGGCCTCAACGCCCTTGACACCACCGCGCAGATCCTTGCCTGGGCGCTGGTTTTCGGGTTCGCCCAAGAGCTTTTCACTCACTTCGTGGATCAGCAGGGCCAGACCGTGCTCAATAGCGTGCGTGCCGCCGATAAGCCCGCAGTGCAGTCCTAGCTTGGCTTAAAGCAGCAGTGCCGGCTTCTAGCCCAGCTCTGGCCGGTCACCGTGTGGGTCGAGGCCGTCCCAGTCGTGCCAGGTGTCGCGGCGTCGGGGGGCGATGATGCGCCGTCGCAGCTCGAGCAGTAACTCCTCGGCGGAGGCTCGGGCGAGAGCGTCGGTGGGAGTGTGGGCGAGCGGGTTGGGGGTGGGGCGGCGCAGTTCGGTCACGGTTTCGCTGGGTTCCCCGCCGGCCCGGATGGTGTCGATGCTGCCCGGTGCCCAGGCCAGCTTGTTCTCCAGCATGGCGTAGGTGCCCGGGCTGGCCTTGCGCACGCCGTGCTCGATGTCGGCCAGTGTGCGCACGGTGAACTGCAGGCTGTTGGCCAGGTCGGTGCGGTTGCGGTAGCCCAGCGCGACGCGGCGGCTCACGACGTAGTGGCCGAGCCGTTCCAGGGGGCGGCGGTCCATGCAGGCATCATGGCGCACGCGGGCAGCAAAGTCGACCCCGCCATGCCCATTTCTTTCCGTCCGCTGCACGATGGGGCGCCGTCACCACGTACACCTCGCCATCGCCGTCCGCCCGTCTCCGCTGGTCCGAGCAGTCTTTAATCGCCCCGGCCTGCTCCGTCCGACGAATTGCTGCGGGACATCGCGGCAGGCAAAGAGCGGAAACTCCAGCCGTGTTCAGCCGTCTATTCGGACAGTTTGAGTGGTCGCTGCGGAAGTAATTTCCATCACGTATTGACATAGTTGCCATTTACTTCCTACCCTTGCAGGCGCAATACCAACGCCAAACGGGAGAGAACGCCATGACGCAACTCGATGTTGGATCTAGCAACGGCCTCGTCGCGGCGGGGGTCGAGAAGCGCTGGCCTCGGTTCAACCACAGCGAGCCCGAGATGCACGACGTTTTCATCATCATCAGCGAAGGCGCGGATGGCGAACACATCGTGCGGACGGTTGTCGCCGCCGACGAAGACGACGCGCGCCAAACACACCGGGAGAACTACGCCGACGAGCTCATCGTGGCGGTTCACCAAGATGACGGAGGCGGCGGCGGTCCTGGCGGCAACGACTAGGGAAGTGAAAAGGAGAACATTCATGATGATCCAACACAGGGCAATTTCAAGAGCCCGGCTTACGGGCCGCGTAGTGCTGAGTGCGGTGGCGTTCGGGCTGGCGGTCACCGCATTGGGTACGGCCGGAACGGCGAGCGCTTCCTGCGCATCGCTCAACGGCCACGGCATCGGCCAGGGCTGCGAGAGCACTCCTGGCAGCGTCGCTATCGGGCTGGGCAAGGACGCGAAAGCGACCTCGTTGGGGACTGGCAACGTCGCCATCGCCGTCGGCAACCCCGGCGACAGCCGGTTCTACGGCACCCCCACCTCAACCCAGGCGTATGCGAACGGCACCGGCAACACCTCCATCGCACTCGGCGACGGCTCCGTCGCGGGCACGCTGGGCCACCGCAACACCGCGCTGGTGGTGGGCCGGGGCAGCAACGCGCACTCCTACGGCGGCTCTCTCCCCAACCCCACCCAGATCGAGGACTACTTCCGGAGTCGGCACAACACCTCGGTGACAGTGGGCAACGGCAGTGAGGCCGCAGCCGTCGGTTCACATCGCAAGCTCTCCACCGCCTTCGGCAACAACAAGCAACTGCAAAACAACGGCCTAAATCAAGCGCCCCCAGGCTGATCGAGGTAGGCCTCGGCCGTCGTCCAGCGCGAACCCGGCACGTCGTTCCAGCGGCACAAGGTCGAGGTATTCGCGATGCCGCTTGATGAAGCGCTGGACGAATGGGCAGTAGGGCAGCACCGCCAACTCCTCCGCTCGCGCCTTGTCCAGCGCGGCCTTGACGAGCAGCGTTCCCAGGCCTTCACCATTGCGCACCGGGTCGATCTCGGTGTGGATCAACGAGATGACGCCCGGTCGGCACCGGTACTCGGCGAAACCGACGACGGTCCCGTCGACCGCGATTTCAAAGCGCCTACGTTCTGCGACGTCGGTGACGGTTGGCGCCAGCGCGCCCGCTTGTGCGCTCATGGCCGGGAGGTGAGCTGGAGGTAGCGATGCACGTGGGCGATCGCCACGCCACCCTCACCGACGGATGCCGCTACACGCTTCACCGATCCGGAGCGAATGTCGCCGACGGCGAAGATCCCCGGGGCGCTCGTTTCCAGAGCGAACGGCTCGCGATCGGCCGTCCACTGTCCCGCCTTCATCGCGTCGGTTCCCGTCAGGACGAAGCCGTGCTCGTCGCGCGAGATCTCTGCGGGGAGCCAGTCGGTCGCCGCTTCGGCGCCGATGAGGACGAAGAGCACCCGCGCGTCGCGTCGTGATGTCGTGCCGGTCCGTCGATCGATGACCTCGATCGCCTCGAGTTGGTCGTCTCCGTGCACCGCGACGACCTCGGATCGCGTTTCCACCCGGATGTTGGCCTTCGTTGCGATCTGCTCGATGAGGTATTGAGACATGCTCTCGGCCAGCGACTCTCCCCGCACAAGGAGCGTCACCGATCGGGCGTGGCTGGAGAAGAAGATCGCGGCCTGGCCGGCAGAATTGCCTGCGCCGATCAGATACACATCGTTTCCCTGCGCCAGACTGGCATCGCTGCGTGCCGCACCGTAGTAGACACCGGAGCCGACGAATCGATCGACCGATTCGAGCCCGAGGCGTCGCCACTCCACGCCCATCGCGAGAACGATCGACCTCGTCCGGATAACGTCGCCGCCGTCCAGCGTGACGGTCATGTCGGCGGGGTCGATGGCTTCGACACGTCGGGTCACCACGATCTCAGCGCCCAGCCGCTTCGCCTGTTGCAGCGCCCGGCTCGCAAGCTCGTCCCCGGAGACGCCGTACGGGAATCCCGTGAAGTTCTCGATCCGGGTCGAGGTGCCGGCCTGACCGCCCGGCGCAAAGGATTCGATCAGCCCCGTCTGCAGGCCCTCTGAGGCGCCGTTGACCGCCGCCGTCAGTCCCGCGGGCCCGCCGCCCACGATCACCACGTCGTAGCGCGGTTGCCCCGGCGCGACCGTCAGCCCAGAGACGGTGGCAACGACCCGCTTCGTTGGGGCGATCAGCTGGGTGCCGTCGCCGAGCGCCACCACCGGATAGGGGGCGGCTACGGCGGATTCACCTCCGGTGCGGGCAATGGCGCGGGGATCGTCCGGGTCCAAGCGTTCGTAGGGAATCTGATTGCGATGAAGGAAGCTGTCGCAGCTGTGGACGCCCGGGTCGAGGCGCGGACCGATTACGAACATCGAGGGCTCGAGCGGCTGTGCGGTGGCGTTTCTGAGCATCTCGATACGCTCCAACGCGGCGGCACCGACCGCCGTCGAGACCTGGGGTGCCATGGCAGCGAGTGTGTGGAACACCTCGACGGTCACCTTCAGCACGCGTGACGGCTCGACGGCCCGCATGCTGGCGGGCAACGGCGTCCCGAGCGTCATCGGGACTTCGCCTCCGAGCTCCCCAGGAAGCCGGACGCCGATCACCTGCTCGACGCGGTTCACCAGTTTCGTCAGCTCGGTCTTTCCCTCGACCACGATCGCCAGGAACCGGGGTTCGCCCTCGTGGGCCACGTACTCCCCGGGCATGAGGTGGATGTCCTCGACTTCGCCGGCAAGGTACTCCAGCGCTTTCTCCTCTAGCTCCGAGAAGAATGGAATTGTGGCCAGCTCATCGGTAGTGAACATGATTGCCTCCTCGATGCAGAAATGGTGCACCGGACAACCATCTCGGCACATGGGGCATCCGCCTCAAATACGGCGCGGCGCCGTATTGATGGTTCGCGTGGCTAGATCCAGCGTTTCCCGCAGTGCCGAACCCGCCAACAAACGGGCCGGACGTACGTCAGCGAGGCGGGCGGCCGGCTCCGAGCTTTGACTGAGTGACATGGCTGAGCAATGTTTGTGACCAAAACGAGCGTGAAGCGTTAGCGGTCCGTCAGGCTCCGCACTCCGCTACCGAGATCTGTCGAGATCCCACTGCCCGAAATCGGTTGCAAGGACCTCGTCCACATCCACGTGGGTGCCTCCCAGGGCGACACCCGGGTCGGACCCGCTGACGACCACAGCCTGATAAAGCACCGCCCTCGGCTCGAGCTCACCACCAGACCACGCCTTTGTCTGCCATGCCCACCAGTGTCCTGGCGTGGTTGAGCGCCCAATTACGCCGTCGTCGATCGCCCACGCACATGCCCGTGAATGCCCATAGACGCCGGTGCGGTCCACGCCAAGTACCGAGTTGATTCCTCGAAGCCACTCGACCGCAACGCTTTTCCAGGTGTCGAGGTCGATATCCTCATCGATACTGAAGAAGATCGGCGCCGAGTCCGGGCCGCCGGCCGCGGCGTGCAGCCGCAGAGCTGTCTGAGCGTCGGCCACGCCGCCGTCGTACCCGCGGGTGTAGTCCGACGGCGTAGGCCAACCGGGTTTGCCGTACTGATAGCAGCTGACGACGTGAAGACCGGCCGCGCGTAGCGCATCCGCATACTCGCGCGTGACGGGCTTGAAATCGAAGTCTGCGCCCGGCCGCAATTCGGACACGTAGACGAGTGCCCCGTCGAAGCCCGCCGATTTGATCTGATCCGGTGGGACCAGCCGGTGCGTGAAATCGATCAGCCTCATGTTGGCGGCCGATGCCTTCTGCGCATCGAGCGTCGCAGCCGCCATCCCTAGGCTCAGTAGGGCGGGTGCGGAAAGTGCATATTTGACGACTTCGCGACGTGAAACAGCTCGTGGTCCACCGTGACCAGATCGCGCAGGCGAATCGTGCACGGCCCGATGGTAACAACATCCAAGTCAGCCAAGCGCGACTGGCGCCGGCCGGCTGCTACACGACGACGAACCATACGGCGATGTAGTGACTCACCGCCGCGGCCGCGGTAAAGGCGTGGAAGAACTCGTGATAGCCGAACGTGTGCGGCCAAGGGTTCGGCCAGCGAAGGAAGTAGAGGATGGCGCCGACGTTATAGAGGACTCCGCCAAGGACGAGAAGGATCACGACGACCGGTCCTGCGCCGGCGAGCAGGGCGCCGGCGAACCAGATCGCCACCCAGCCGAGCAGAAGGTAGAGCGGCACGCCCACCCTCCGAGGGGCCGACGGCCACAGCATCTTGAGAGCGACACCGGCCGCCGCGCCGGACCACACGATGGTCAGCACCTTGGCTGCGGTGTGGGGCGGCATCGCCAGGAGTGCGAAGGGTGTGTAACTGCCGGCGATGAACACGAAGATCACCGAGTGGTCGAGCCGCTTCATCCACTTCAGTGCCGCGGGGGAGTGCCAGTGCTTTCGGTGATAGATGGCGCTGATGCTGAACATGGCGACGATCGTGACGGTGTAGATCAGGGTCGCCAGCAGAGCCTTGGGCGGCGACTCGATCCCCGCCACCAACACCAGTGCAAACCCGCCCACGGTCGAGGTGACCGCCGCGAAAAGGTGGATCCAGCCCCGGGCGCGTGGCCTGTGGATGAGGTCGGCGACAGTGTCGGCCAGACCCTGCGGCAGGTCATCGACGACAGGGTCCACCGGGTCGCCCAACCGCGAGCCTGACGTCGGTGCTGGCCGACGGGAGGTCACGTTGTGCTGATCGCCGATGAGCGTGTTCAGGAACCCTCCGCTGTTCGTGGAGCCGATAACTGCGCGCCGTCGCGGATCGCGACGACGCGGGACTGAGCCTACCTCCGGCGGCGGCCGTATCCGCGCCAAGTAACCTTACCCGCGAGTAAGAAGAGGAGGACTTCTGATGGCTGGCGACACCGGGTTATCCCGGGACGAGGCGGGCTCCGGCATCGAGCCGCCGGTTTCGCCGAGGGTGCGCCAGGCGTTAGGGCTGCTGGAGCGTTTCGCGCCCGCGTTGGGGGCGAGGTGGGCCATCGAGCTGTGGTGTACCCCGCCCGCCGTGGAGATGAGCTTGCGGATGCCGCCAGGTGTCTCCCCGGGCGAGCCCGTCGAGGCAGCCTGGTCCGGACACCGGATCGTAGGGGAGTCGTGGGGCGATGGGCCCCCGGTGTACCTGGTGCATGGCTGGGGCGGCTGTCGCGCGCACCTGGGAGTCTTCGTCAAACCGCTTGTCGAGTCCGGACACCGGGTCATCGCTTTCGACCTGCCCAGCCATAACGAGTCCGATCCGGGCGACCTCGCGCCAGGACGCACGACGATCGTCGAATGCGCCGAAGCGGTAGGGGCGTTCGTCCGAGCGCACGGACCCGCACGCGGGATCGTGGCACATTCCCTCGGCGCCAAAGCTGCCGCGCTGGCGGTGGCGCGCGGGATGCCGGCGGAACGCCTGGTGTTCTTGGCGCCGATGGGCGACTTCTCGTTGTATCTGGACCTCTTCGCCGATCGTCATGGTTTCGGACCGCGCATCCGTTCCGGCCTGCATCGCCGCCTCGACAGACGACTGAACATGCCGCTGTTTGATACCGACATCTGCGCGGTGGCCACCGGTATCGACAATCCGCCGCCGCTTCTGGTGGTGCACGACCCCGACGATCCCGACAGCCCCTACGCGATGAGCGAGAAAATTGTCGGCGTTTGGCCCGGCGCGAGCTTAGTGACCACCCGCGGGCTCGGACGTCTGGCGCACTACCGCATCTTGCGGCATCGCCCCGCGATTCGGGCCGGCGTCGATTTCATCGGCCGGGCACCCAACCGACTTGACGACGAAGAGCCGAAACCGACTGCTGAACATGTGATGCCGCAACAGTGAGCGCGTCAACGGCGAAACGACCAACGCCGCCACGTATGCCGGCGCTCCGAGTGAACGCGTTCAGAACGCGCCGCCGTCTGCGCAGGATCGGGCCTGCAATGAATCCACAAAAGAAACCCATAAGGAAGAACCCGCGTGCGCGTCGCTTGTTCCTCCGCACAACAGATGATGCGATGAATCCGCTTGTGGCGGCGATGATGGCGACCGCGAGCAGCAGAGACATCAAGTGTGCCGATCCGAGCGACCCCATAGTGCAACCTCCGGGCCGTCGTTTGCGTAGGCCGCTCGTCGGATCCAACCACTGTCTTCGCCTGAAGAGCATTGCTTGTCACGGTTCGTGACCAAAGCGAGCATGAAGCGTTAGCAACGAGAGCAGTGCCATCACCGCATCGAACATTGGCGAGGTGGTCTTTGAGCGCCAAGTCAATCGGCCTAAGCGGTCACCCTGGTCTTTCCGGCGGCCTTCGACCGCGTCGTTTGATTGGTCGGTTTTGTCCTGGCCCTGCCAGACACGGGAGGGCCGGCGGCGATGGCCGGCGCCACCCAACGTCTCAGGAAGGCGCGCAGTTCCTTGCCCTGATGCGGTGGGCGCCCCGGGTCGATGACCAACGACTGGAAGATTCGCAGCATGAACTCGACCAACTGATCAAGGTCGTCGTTGGCGACGCCGACGCTGGTCCAGTCGACCTCGAACCGTTCGACGATCGAGCGTCCGAACGACATGGCCATGTCGGAGGTGACGCCAGCGGAGAATGCGCTGGCCTTTCCGGGGGTCAGCAACAGGCCGAGGTACCGCTCGTGGGGAAGTCGCTCCAGGGTGTGGGCGATTCCCTCGACAACCGCTTCGGCCGGATCGTGAATCTTGCGCACATGCCGGGCGAGGCTGTCGAGGAACGGGCCGACCTCCGCAACCGACGTGGCGAACAGCAGCGCTTCAGTGCTGGGGAAGTAGCGATAGACGGTCTGGCGGGTGACGCCGACGTCCTTGGCCACATCGGAGATGCCGAAGTCCTTGCCGGACCGGTCGATCCGGCGCCGCGCCGCCTTGAGGATGCGGGCGATCGCCTCGTCATCGTCGGCCGGCGCCGCGCCGGACCACCCATGTGTCCGCATCAGCGATCAGCATCCCCAGGTTGTGCCGAGTGTGTGGTTTCGTACGCGACACGCCGGAGTGGGCGTACATAACCGCACACTCGCGGGTGCGACCTGCCCCAACTCGCAGTGTGGCTGCATAGCGGGAACGATACCGCGATCACCCCCGCAAACTACGACCATGCATGTTTAACACGGCGTATGGTCGCGGTGTAACGGTGGCGAGGGAGGCTTTCGTGACCATCGATCGCGACGTCCGCACTGGTGTGCTGGACACCGAGCTGACCCGGCGGGCACTACGCGTGGTGCTCGACAAGACCACCGATATGGCCGACGACGTCTTGCGGGTTCCCCTGCATTACTACCGGGATCCCAAGATCACCGAGATCGAGGAATCGCAGATTCTTCGGCGCACCCCGCTGGCAATCGTCCCCAGTGTGCAGGTCGTCGCTCCCAACGATTACGTCGTGCGTTCGGTGCTCGGCGACTCGCTGTTGGTCACGCGGGACAAGGACGGACAGAGTCACGTCTTCTTGAACTACTGCCGCCATCGCGGTGCGATGCCGGCCTGCGGCGCGGGCAGCGCCACCCGGTTCACGTGTCGGTATCACGGCTGGACGTACAGGAACGACGGAAAGCTGTTCAGCGTCCCGGGCAGCGCGGGCTTCGTCCGCGTGAACAAGGGCGACTACGGTCTGGTTGAGCTGCCCAACCAGGAACGGCACGGATTCATTTGGGCGGTGCTCAGCGCCGACGGCGAGATCGACGTCGACGAGCATCTCGGCGACCTCGGCCCAGACCTGGAAGCGTTGGACTATTTGTCGTTCGGTTATCACGACTATCGCGAGTTCGAGTCCGAAGTGTCCTGGAAGTGCGCGCTGGAGGCGTTCGCGGAGAGCTACCACTTCCCATTCGTCCACGGCGAGAGCCTCATTGGACAGAGTGCGTTTGCGAACACCTCCATCCACGACCGGTTCGGCAAGCATCATCGGATGGGCTTTCCGCTCAACTGGATCACGAACCTGGAGAGCGACCCGAACGGTTCATGGGACGTTCGCGACAACATGGGGGTCATCTACTGGATCTATCCGAACCTGATTCTCGCGAACAGTTCGGTGGGCGTGGAGGTCATCGACATCCTTCCCGCCGGGTCACCCACCCGGTGCATGGTCCGTCACACCTGGTTGGCGCGCATACCCGCCGCCAATGACGAGATGCGGGCCGGCTACGACATGATCTTCGATGCCATCCACGGCGCGGTGCGCGACGAGGACTTCGCGATATTGCCGCAATGCGGGGAGGGCGTCCGGCACGGCCAGCACGACCACATGATCATCGGCCGCAACGAGATTGGCGTCCAGCACATGATTCGCGTTTTCGCCGAGGAACTCGGCGTGGCTTTGGGTTAACGCACAAGGCGCTCGGTCAACTCCTCGAGTAGATCCGACGCTCTTGTTGCTGTCGATTCAATCGATGGGAGGTGGGTACCAAATTGATGTGAACGTCGTCGATTCTGTCGCGCGCATCTGTCAGCGACTTGTCTCGATCTATCGGCGGACCGGAGCCGATCTGCCCTTCGGGGATCCATTGCCATCGCACGGGACCGAGATGGAGGGATGGTTCTGGCGACTCTCCGATCCGCACGACGGACGAGTTGTGGTCGCGTTGTGCAGCGCAAACCGACACCACGACGGCGACTGGGCGACTGCCGCGATCGCTTTGCACCCAGGCGGGGTGGTACGTGCCGCCGCGATCGGTGGGGTCAGCGCTGATCGAACGCGGTTCTCGGTGAAAGCTCAGCAAGGCTCCGACCTTGTCGATGCGGGCGGGGGCCAGCTCAGTATGGTCATCGATGACTGTGAACTTGACCTCACATTCAGCGATGCATACCAGTGGCCTAAAGCATTCGGCGGCGGCGGCATGTTTTCGTCCGTGCCGTTTTTGAACCAGTACTGGCATCCCTACTGCCTGGGCGGAAAAGCGTCTGGAACCGTCACCCACGGTGAGCAACGCTGGACCTTCGCCGACGCCACCCTGTATTGCGAACGGAATTGGGGATCGGGGTTTCCGCTTCGGTGGTGGTGGGGCCAGGCACACGATTTCGGCGGTGCCGATGTGTCAGTAGCTTTCTCGGGAGGTCTTTTGGAGTTGGGCCCGTTGCAACGCGAGGTCACTGGAGTCGTTGTGCGACTGGGGCATCGGGTGCTGCGAATTACTCCGCCCGCGTTGGTGTCGTGCAGTTGCGACGGGCAGCGGTGGCAGATCGATGCCCGTACTGCGCGGTATCGTATTGAGCTCGATGGGCGCGGCGACGGCGCCGGTCCACATGTGCTGCCCGTACCGCTGCCAGCCGAGCGGCGCAATATCGACACCGACTATGAATTTCTGGCAGGCACCCTGCGTTGCAGGGTCCGCGAATGGGGCCGCACCATTTTCAGCGGGACATCGAAGCTCGCCGGTTTGGAGATCGGCAACCGTCCCGCCTAAGGCCTTAGCTCGACTTCTTGCCGCCCTTGCGGCCGGCGGCTTCGCGATGAACTTCTCGAATCCCGGTGCGAAGAAAGAGATCACGTTGCATTGCATTCCGAACGCGGGTCGTTCCGGCTGCCAGTTGAACGGCACGGGTTCGCTCGCGAAGTCGAACCGAACCCGGCGTATTTGCAGGTCTGTCATCGCGGCGCTCTTTCCTTGCTCGCAGCAGCGATACCGTCACTGACCGTATCTCGTCAACCTCAAGAAGACAATACATTATCTAGCATTTGTATGGTCGGATTGAAGAATCGTGAACTTGCCGGCGCGATCTCGGCCATACACCGGCTGAGAAACGTATGGTGATTGGATGCGCCCTTCGTTGGCAAGCGCCCATCGCACCGCCACCGCAACGGATATGGCCCGCTTGATCGGCCTGCCGTTCGACGACTCCGACGACGTCGATCCGCGCTGCGATCGCGGAAGCAAGCGTTCCGGCGCTGTTGATGTCGATGGTGCACATGACCGGTGATCTGGGCCTGCTCGAGGAACTTCCAGGCCCATTCATGCTCATCGCCATGGACCTTCAAGGCGGCATGAACGAGGCCGACAAACAGGTCGTGCGTGAGCGGGCATTCGACGTGGTGCGCGATTACCGGGACCGCGGCTGCCCGCCGCCGTTCGTCCCGGACGCCGACGAGATGCGAGTGATGCTCGACGTGATGTCCGCCGGGCAGGTCACCGAGGAGTACGTCGACTACATCGCCGCTGACTTGCGACTCAGTGATGCCGACCAGAGCGGTCCGGTGCTGATGTCGACGCAGGAGCAGCGCAACGGATTCCCGGTCGTCGTCATCGGATGCGGCGAGGCCGGACTGCTCGCCGGCATCAAGCTCAAGCAGGCCGGCGTGCCGTTCACGATCGTGGAAAAGCAGTCCGGAGTCGGCGGCACCTGGCAGGCCAACCGCTACCCGGGTTGCCGCGTCGACATCGCCAACCAGTACTACGCGTATTCATTCGAGCCGACCGACCACTGGTCTCACTACTACTCCGAGCAGCCGGAGATCCTGCAATACCTCAACGACGTGATGGACCGCCACGACATCGCCCCGCACGTGCGCTTCAACACCGCAGTAACCGGAGCGGCCTGGGACGACGACTCGGCCACCTGGCAGGTTTCGCTACGCGCTCCCGACGGGCGCACCGAGACCCTGACCGCCCGCGGCCTGATCTGCGCGGTCGGCCAGTTCAGTAACGCGGTGATTCCGAACATCAAGGGCGCCAACGATTTCAACGGGCAGGCGTTCCACACCGCGCACTGGCGTGACGATGTCGACCTGACGGGCAAGCGCGTGGCGGTGATCGGTGCGGGTGCCAGCGGATTCCAGCTGGTGCCGGCCATCGCCGACATCACCTCCCAGGTCGACGTGTACCAGCGCACCCCGCAGTGGATGGCGCCCAACGTCTCCTATCACGAGGCGATTCCCGACGGTGCCAAGTGGGCGATCCGCCATCTGCCGTACTACGGGCGCTGGCTGCGGTTCGTATCCTGGTGGCCCATCGCCGACGGTGTCGGGGACCGTGCGGTGATCGACCCCGACTGGAACACCGGCGGACAGTCGTGCAGCGAGTCCAACCACCAAGTCCGCGAAATGCTCATCGCGTGGATGCGGGCCTTCACCGACGACGAGGAGTTGCTCGCGAAGGTCACGCCGAACTTCCCGCCGTTCGGCAAGCGCATGTTGCAGGACAACGGAACCTGGCTCACGACGCTGCAGCGCGATGACGTCGAGTTGATCACCGACGGTATCGCCGTGATCACCCCAGACGGGGTCACCACCGTCCACGGCGAACACCGGCCCGCCGACGTGTTGGTTTGGGCCACCGGGTTCGACGTCAATCACCAACTCGGGCCGATCAACGTCCGAGGTCTCGACGGGGTCGAACTGAACACGGTGTGGGGCGACGCCGCGTACGCCTACCTGGGCATCACGGTGCCCGGCTTCCCCAACTTCTACTGCATGTACGGGCCGGGCACCAACGCCGTCAACGGGGTCAGCATCATCTACAACTCCGAATGCCAGATGCGCTACATCCTCGGGTGTATCGACATGGTGCTCGCCGGCGGTGCGCGTTCGGCGGTGCCGCATGCCGAGGTGTGCGACGGCTACAACCGGCGCAACCAGGATCGCCTGAAGACGATGGTGTACACGCATCCGGCCGTGGCCAGCTACTACAAGAACTCGGAGGGCACGGTTCCGACACTGTTCGGCTCACGCATCGTCGACTACTGGAAGTGGACGAATCGTCCAAATCCTGACGATTACGAACTTCGGCACTGAAGGTTGCGGCCCGGTCGGCAGCCCACCCGCATAAGGCCTTAGCTCGACTTCTTGCCGCCCTTGCGGCCGGCGGCCTTCTTCTGGGACGTGTTCCCGCCACTGCCGCTACCGCTGCTGCGCTTGCTCTGGCTGCTGCCCGAGCTCTTGCCGCCCCGGCTAGAGGCGCCAGGCGAGTTTGAGATCGCCGCCGCCCGCGACTTGCTCATTCCCCTCTTGCGTAGCCCCTCGTACTGCTTGTCGTTCTTGACGCTGGGCCCATGGTCTTTGGTCACTGTGCACTCCTTCGAGTCGTACGGATCGGATACCCCGTTTCAGCGGCGAAAACCACGGCGGTTTTCGGCCCGACGCGCGAGCCCGGTGGAGCACCGGTAAGACCTCCCTCAGGAAGGCATGCCGGGGAGCACGTCAAAGTCGGTAACCTGCACGCCATGACGGAGACGCGATGAGCGCGGGCCTGTTCGGGCTTCTTGACGACGTTGCGGCCATTGCCCGACTGGCGGCCGCCTCGGTCGACGACATCGGTGCGGCTGCCGGGCGTGCGACGGCCAAGGCCGCTGGGGTCGTCATCGACGACACCGCGGTGACGCCGCAGTACGTCCACGGCATCGCCGCCCATCGTGAGCTGCCGATCATCAAGCGCATCGCCGTTGGGTCCCTGCGCAACAAGCTCCTGTTCATCCTGCCCGCCGCGTTGCTGCTCAGTCAGTTCGTGCCGTGGCTACTGACACCGATCCTGATGCTGGGCGCGACATACCTGTGCTACGAGGGCGCCGAGAAGGTGTGGGGCCGCATCCTCGGTCACGACGCGCACGCCGCGCCCGTGGCGACCGTGGGCCAGGACGCCGAGAAGTACATGGTGACCGGTGCGATCCGCACCGACTTCATCCTGTCCGCCGAGATCATGGTGATCGCGCTCAACGAGGTGGCCGATCAGGCGTTCCTGCCGCGGCTCATCATCTTGGCCGTGGTGGCGGTCGTGATCACCGCGGTGGTCTACGGCGTCGTCGCCGGCATCGTGAAGATGGACGACATCGGCCTGAGCCTCACGCAGCGCTCGTCAAGATTCGCACAGAGGGTTGGCCGAGGACTGGTCACCGCGATGCCCAAGCTGCTCACGGCACTCTCGGCGATCGGCACGGTGGCGATGCTCTGGGTGGGCGGCCACATCCTGCTCGTCGGGACCGACGACCTCGGCTGGCACGCGCCGTACGGTCTGGTTCACCACTGGGAGGAGGCCGTACGCCACGCAACCGGAGGCGTCGGCGGCGTGCTGGCCTGGCTGGTCAACACCGGGGCGTCCGCATTGGTCGGCTTGGTCGTCGGAACCGTGGTCGTCGCGATCATGCACGTGCTTCGGATCGGTCGCCGAAAAGAGCACTCCGCTGGCGGCGCACGCTAGGCCGTCGTGGGTGCTCCTCGGCGAAAGCGTTAGCTGTTCAAGACCCCCGAGCGCGTCCGACGCCGCCCTTACGACCGTGTTGATCGCCGACGCATCCTCCACATCCAGTTCGAACGCTGTGCCGCCGATGGTCTCGGACAGGTCGGTGAGCAGGTCCATCCGCCGCGCCGCCACCGCGACCTTGGCGCCCTGCTCGGCGGCGCTGACCGCGACCGCGTGGCCGATGCCGGAGGAGGCTCCGACCACGAGCAGGCGCAACCCGGCGACATCCGTGGTTCGACCATTCATGTCGACTGCCTTCCATCCGCGGGTGTTAGGTCACCCTTCGTTGGTGCGGACAGTACCTGGCTCGGGATCGCCGCCGCGATTCCCACGCCATTTCCGGTAGCCGCGATGCGTGGCGAAGGCCCCGACGATGGCTGTCACGCACCAGACGGCGATCGCCGCGTAGGCCAACGGCGATGACAGGTCTCCGATCGACGCGCCCAACGCGGTGTAGACGAACGCTCGCGGCATGGAGCCGATGAACGCCCCGACGGCCATCTGCCACAACGGGACTCCGAACGCCCCGAATGCATAGGAGGCGAGCGCATCGGAGACGCCCGGGATGAACCGCTGACCGACGACCGCCCACAGCCCTCGCCGTTGGATCATTCGATCGAGACGGTCGGCGCGTTCCGCGCCCAGGAGTGCACGTGCGCTCTGCCGACCGGCGCGCCTGCCGATGAGGCTGGTGATGATCGCCGTTCCGACCGATGCGCCGAGCGTCACGAACAGGCCGAGAACGGGTCCGAACAGCAGGCCGCTGGTGGCGGCCAGAATCGGTCCGGGGACGAAAACGGCGCCGAGCACTGCCGACACCGCGACATAGGTCAGTGGCGCTGCCGGACCTGTTGCCGCAACCGTGCGCCGAAGATCCTCGACATCGACGACTCGGGTAACCGCGACGAGATAGAACAGCCCGAGCAGGAACGCCGCGAACAGGGCGAGTCGCACGATGTGGCGTCGTCGGGACGTGTCGGAGAAGCCTTCGCTGTCGGTCATGGCGGAAGCAATTCTCTCGCAGCGTCGGCCCGCGTATGGTCCGTCGCTATGACGGCTGACGACCGGCCAAGACAGTCTGGCCCGCCAGACGGTGTTCCACGCATCAACGACTGGAATCGGCTACTCGAGGGACGGGTCGCGGTGGTCACCGGCGGAGGCGACGGCATCGGCGCCGGGATCTCCCGCCTGTTCGCCCAACACGGAGCCCTCGTCGAGGTCGCCGAGATCGATCGGCAGCGCGCGGATCGGATCCGCGACGAGGTGACCGGCGCGGGCGGAAGCCTCCGCAGCCACGTCGTCGACGTCACCGTCGACGACGATGTCGGCCGTCTGGCCGAGGTCGTGCTCACCGAACACGGGCGCGTCGACGTACTCGTGAACAACGTCGGCGACTATCGCCCCCTTGTGCCGTTCCACCGGTCCACTCCGGACTCGTGGCAGCAGATGTACGACGTCAACCTGCGTCACGTGCTCGCCGTTACGAGTGCCTTCGTACCGTCGATGATCGAGGCGCACCGCGGCAGCATCGTCACGGTCCACTCGGTCGAGGGCATGCGCGGGTATCCCAAAGACCCCGTGTACGGCGCGATGAAGGCGGCGGTCGCGCACTTCACCACGTGTCTGGCCGTCGACGTCGGCCGCCACGGCATCCGCGTCAACGGCATCGGCACCGACCTGGCTCAGACCCCGCAGGTCGACTACCTGACCGGCTACGAGGACGTCGACGACCTCTGGGCGTCGTGGGCGCCCGTCGGACGGGTGGGGTGGCCCGAAGACCAAGCGCGCGTCGCGCTGTTCCTCGCCTCTGACCAGTCGGCGTTCGTCACCGGGCACAACATCCCGGTGGACGGTGGCACGAAAGCCGGCGGCGGATGGCTCTTCTCGCCGCGGGAGGGCCGCTTCGTCAACCGGTCGAGGCACCTGTGAACGCGGAGCATGAGACGGTCGATGTTCTGGTGGTCGGCTCGGGTGGGGGAGTCGCGGGCGCCTACACGGCTGCGCGCGAGGGTCTCTCGGTTGCACTCGTCGAGGCGACCGACCAGTTCGGCGGCACCACCGCCTACTCGGGTGGCGGCGGTATGTGGTTTCCGTGTAACCCCGTACTCGTGCGCGCCGGCTGTGACGACACCATCGGCGAGGCCATCCGCTATTTCCGCAACGTCGTGGGCGACCGCACCCCAGCCGAACTTCAGGAGACTTACGTCCGCGGTGGCGCCGCGCTGATCGAATATCTCGAACGCGACGAGCGCTTCGCGTTCAAGATTCTGCCGTGGCCGGACTACTACGGTTCGGTGACGGGGGCCCGCAACGACGGCATGCGTCACATCGTCTCGAAGGCGTTGCCGGACAGCCGACTTGGGCGGTTCCAGGGCTTGGTCCGCGGTCCGTTGGACCACGAACGCCTCGGCGCACCGCAGCCCGACCTGCTCACGGGTGGGCGCGCACTTGTCGGCAGGTTCCTCGCCACGATGGCCGACAACCCCGCCGTTGCGGCTCATCTGAACACCAGCCTCGTCGAGTTGATGACCGACGACGGCCGCGTCACGGGTGGTGTGGTGGAGCGTGACGGCGAGCGACGGGTGATCCGGGCGCGTCGCGGCGTGCTGCTCGCAGCGGGCGGATTCGAACAGAACGCCGCGATGAGGGCCCAGTACGGCGTTCCGGGAACGACATCCGACACCATGGGTGCACCCGGCAACCTCGGGCTGGCGCACCGGGCGGCGATCGCCGTGGGCGCGAGCACCGACCTGATGGACCAGGCCTGGTGGTCGCCGGGACTGATCCATCCCGACGGCCGGGCCGCCTTCGCGTTGTGCTTCACCGGCGGCATCTTCGTCGACCAGGCCGGCCGTCGATTCGTCAACGAGTCGGCCCCCTACGACAGATCGGGGCGCGAGATCCTTCACGCGATCCGCGACGGTACCGTCGGCACCCCGTACTGGATGGTCTACGACAGCCGCGCCGGCGAACAGCCACCGGTCATGGCGACCAACGTGTCGTTCTCGCCGACAAGCGAGTACCGGTCCGCCGGACTGTGGCGGGACGCCGACACGTTGGCGGACCTCGCTGATCGGATCGACGTCCCCGCCGACAACCTGGTGGACACCGTGCGCCGCTTCAATGTGCTGGCCGAGCGAGGTGTCGACGAGGACTTCGGTCGCGGAGATGAGCCATTCGACCGGGCGTTCACCAACGGCGCATCGCCACTGGTTCCGATCGACACACCGCCCTACCGCGCGGCGGCCTTCGGGGTATCAGACCTCGGCACCAAGGGCGGGTTACGCACGGATGGCGATGGACGTGTCCTGGACGCCGACGAACGTCCGATTCCCGGTCTGTACGCCGCGGGTAACACGATGGCCGCGGTGTCTGGAACGACCTACCCGGGCGGCGGGAACCCCATCGGCGCTTCGCTGGTGTTCAGCCACCGCGCCGCACTGCACATGGCGAGAGATGGCGAAGATTGCCACCCCGCCTCGGTACGACAGTAAGGTGCTGTTCGTGGGCAGGGACCTGTTAGCCAACGGCCGCGGCCGCTTGCTGGCAGTCGCTGCGTCGGTCGTCCTCTCCGGTGGGATGATCTACGCCCAGGGCACCGAGCCTCCGCGCAGCGTTGAGAACCCGGCAGCAATCCCGGCAGCAATCCCGGCAGCAATCCCGGCAGGCCAGGGGTCGGTGCCGCCCAGCGCGCCCTTCGTCGCCAGTCCCGCACAGGCGGAATCGTTGGCGGCCAGCGCGCCTCTCGCTGCCCCGGTCTTCCAGTTCGCGTTGCCTGCCGGCGTCGCGCCGGAGGAGGGGTTGCAGGTCAATACCATCCGGGCCGCCCGTGCCATCAGTGTGATGTTTCCCGAGATCACCAACATCGGCGGGTTCCGGCAGGATCCTTTGCGATGGCATCCCAACGGGTTGGCGTTAGACGTGATGATCCCGAACCACGGCAGCGAGAAGGGCATTGAGCTCGGCAACCAGATCGCCGGGTATGCATTGGCGAATGCGAAACGATGGGGAGTGATCCATGTGATCTGGAGGCAGGGCTTCTACCCGGGCATCGGCGCGCCGAGTTGGACGGCGGACTACGGCAACGAAACCGCCAACCACTACGACCACGTTCATATCGCCACCAACGGCGGCGGATACCCGACAGGCGACGAAACGTACGTCATGTGACCGAGATGTTCAAACAGGTGTGTTTCTTCCGGAAGCGCCCGGACATGACCATGGAAGAGTTCATCGACTACTACGAGAACCAGCACTCCCGGCTGTCTGAGCGGCTGGGCCGTTCGCCCTCGATCCCCAACGCGGTGCGGTACGTGCGGCGTTATCTGACGCCGGAGCGCAATCCCGTCACCGGCGAGGTGCTCGATCCCGGCTACCACTGCATCATCGGATTCTTGCGGCGTGGAAACCTCTGGCTTTGGCCGGGGGAGGAAGCGCCGTCTGTCCTTTCGGTGACTTGTCGGTGGTGGCGGTTATGTTGCGGGCGTGTCGCGATACCGGTTGCTTCCTACCGCTGAGCAGGCGGTGGTGTTGGCCGAGCATTGCCGCCACGCCCGGTATGTGTGGAACCTGGCCGTCGAGCAGCACCAGCACTGGCAGCCCGGTCGCCGTGCGCCCGGCTACCACGAGCAGTGCGCTCAGTTGACCGCGGCCCGCGCCGAGCACGACTGGCTGGCGGCCGGGCTCGCAGACCGTGCAGCAGCAGGCGTTGCGGGACTTCGCTCAGGCGATGGGCAACTTCTTCGCCGGAACGCACCGCCGCCCAACCTGGCGCAAAGCCGGTGTGCACGAGGGATTCCGGCAGGTCGGCGGTCAAACCGCATCACGTCGAGCGTGTGAATCGCCGGTTCGGTCGGGTGTGGGTGCCCAAACTCGGCTGGGTGCGCTTCCGCTGTTCGCGGCCGGTCCCAGCGGGGGTGAAGTCCTACCGGGTCACCCGTGACCGGGCCGGCCGCTGGCATGTCGCGTTCGCCCACGTCCCTGCTCCCATCGCTGGTCCGGGTGAGGGCAGCGTGGTGGGTATCGACCGTGGTGTGGTGGTGTCGGCGGCCCTGTCGACCGGCGAACTGCTGCACGCCCCCGGTCTCACCCCGGGTGAGTCGAAGCGGTTGAAGGTGCTGCAGCAGCGGCTGGCCCGCGCCGAGCGCGGCTCCAACCGGCGAGCTCGCACGAAGCTCGCGCATCGCGAAGCTGAAGGCGCGGGAGACCGACCGGCGCAAGGACTGGGTCGAAAAGGCCACCACCGACATCGCGCGGCGCTTCGACACGATCCGCATCGAAGCCCTTGACGTGCGCGCGATGACCCGCACGGCGCGGGGAACGCTGCAGCAGCCCGGTGTGCGCGTTGCGCAGAAACGCGGGCTCAACCGGGCCATCAGGCGCAGCGGATGGGGTCTGCTCGCCGTGCGGCTGCAGCACAAGGCTTCTGGCCGGGTCGAGCAGATCCCGGCCGCGTACACGTCGCAACGATGCTCCGCGTGCGGGCACGTCGCTCCGGAAACCGCAAGAGCCAAGCGGTTTTCCAGTGCGCAGCCTGCAACGCCGGGCCGTGCAACGCCGACGTGAACGCTGCACGCAACATCGCCGCCGGACGGGCGGTGACAGCACGGGGAGACCTCGGCGCCAGCCGGTCTGCGAACCGTGAACCTCAACTCTGCACTCCTGCCGCATAGGTAGTAGGTGGGGTTGGAATCCTCAGGCTTCAGCCAGGGGAGGACGTCAAGGAGATCTGGTGGAACAAACTTCCCATCAAGGAAGACGAGGATCAGCTATTCGAAACGCACAGCAACCCGATGTGCTCGGTGGTGGAGTACGACTCGCCAATGGGCCCGAACGGCGAGACACCGCGCGTCGAACTGACCTACGAGGACTGAACGTCCGACTCCCGGAACACCTCGATGGCCGTAACGGGCGTCATCATGACCACCGGGATGTGCCGTGTCGTCGATCTCTGATAGCTGATGTAGGGCGGGAAGACACGCACCATGAAGTCCCAGATCCTGTGCCGCTCATCGCCTTCGGGCTCGCGCCAGGTCGCGCGGAAGGCTTGCGTGGCGATTTGGACGTCGACGTGCTCGCTGGCGCGAAGGTTGAGATACCACTCGGGATGCTGATCGGCGCCGCCCTTCGATGCGACGACCACGACTTCGCCGCCGATGTCGCCATAGATGAGCGGAGTGATGCGGGTCTTCCCGGTCTTTCGCCCCTGCTGCCTGATCAGGCAGTGGGTGGTGAATGCGTGGCCGCCGACCTCGGTGATGTCCATGACGTGGCCCTCTGTGCCGCCCGATCGCAGGTACAGCTCCCGATGCTCGGCCATCCAATCGCGTCGCGCCTGCCGGATGTCTGCCGCTGAGTCGTTGCTCACCGCACCATCTTGCACCGTGATGCCTCGAGATGGCTCAGACCAGATCCGACTGGGGCTTCTAGAGGATGTCGGTGATGTCGTTCTTCAGCGCCTCGGCCTGGGTGCCGAAGACGGCCTGGACGCTGTTGCCGACCTCGATCACGCCGGCGGCCCCGAGGCTCTTCAGCCGGGCCTGATCGACCTTGCCCTTGTCGGACGACCTCCATGCGCAGGCGGGTGATGCAGGCGTCGACGTTGACGAGGTTCTCCCGGCCGCCGAACGCCGCGATGAGTTGCTCGGCCTTGCTGTCGGCGGCGGCCGGGTGCGGTCAGGCGCCTCGCGGTCGGCGCCTGCCGCCGTCACCGCGGTGGCCGAATCCGGCGCCCTCGCCGAGGTTGGCCTGCTCCTCGGCGTCGAACTCGGCCTCCGGCTCGCGGCCCGGAGTCCGCATGTTCCACTTCGTGATCGCGAACCGGAACAGCAAGTAGTAGACGACGAAGAACACGACGCCCATGACGATCAGCAGCGGGATGTTCTTCGCCGCGGGCGCGGTGCCGTACAGCAGCAGGTCGATCAGGCCCGCCGAGAACGAGAAGCCCAGATGGATGTCGAGCAGGTAGGCGATCGCCAGCGACAGTCCGGTCAGCACCGCGTGCACGACGTAGAGCGGGAACGCCACGAACATGAACGCGAACTCCAGCGGCTCGGTCACGCCGGTGAGGAACGCGGTCAGCGCCGCGGCGGACAGGATGCCGACCGCGACCTTGCGCTGCTTCTTGTTCGCGACGTGGATCATCGCCAGCGCCGCGGCGGGCAGGCCGAACATCAGGATCGGGTAGAAGCCGGACGTGAGGAGCCCGCCGGTCGGGTCGCCCGCGGCGAATCGGGTGATTTCGCCGGTGACGAGCTTCGCCGCCGGGCGGTTGATAGTCGCCGTAGAGGAACCAGATGTAGGAGTTCGGGATGTGGTGCAGGCCGAGCGGTATCAGCATGCGGTTGGCGAAGCCGTAGACGAACGCGCCGAGCGCACCGGCACCGCCGATGAACTTGCCGAGGCCGGTCAGGCCCGGCGTCGAAGATCGGATAGAAGTAGCTCATCGCGAACGCGACGAACAGGCTGGCCAGCGACACCACGATCGGCACGAACCGTCGGCCGCCGAAGAAGCCGAGATACGACGGCAATTGGATGGTGTGGTAGCGGTCGAACAGCCACGCGGTGAGCAGGCCGACGACGATCCCGCGCGAACACGCTGTAGTTGATCTGCGCCTGCTCACCGGCCTTGTCGAGCTCGCCGGCGAGCACGAACGGCGACATGGTCTTGAAGACCGCCTGCATCACCAGGTAGCCGACGACGGCCGACAGCGCGGTGGAGCCGTCGGCCTTCCTGGCGAAGCCGATCGCGACACCGACGGCGAACAGCAGCGGCCAGGTTGGCGAACAGCGCGCCGCCGGCGGCGCTCATCGCCTGGAAGAACGGCCCGATCACCGGGGCCTTGATCCGGCCCAGCAGGTCGTGCTGGCCCAGCCGCAGCAGGATGCCCGCCGCGGGCAGCACCGCGATCGGCAGCATGAGGCTCTTGCCGAGCCGCTGCAGCTGCGCGAAGCCCGGGATGCGCAGTCCCGACTTCTGCCTGTGCCCCTGCAGGTTTCGTCGTTTCGCTCATGTCCGGACGACCTCCTTTGTCGCAGCGACAGCCGAAGCTTAGCAAACCTTCGCAGGAGACGTTGAAGTCCGACCCGTCTTGCGCGGCACAGCTCTATTGTCTGGTGCGCATCGAGCGAAGGAGTCGATGTGAGCACCACGCCGTCCTCGCGCCGGTCTCGCGGGCGCGCCGTCGCCCTCGGCGATGTCCCCGATCCCGTTGTTCTCCCAGGGCATGGTGGGCTACGGCGCCGCGGTCGACCCGCCGCGGGAGGTGATCGACGCGGTGGCACCGGTCAGCGGCAGGCTCCTCAAGCTGCATGCCGCACGCCTACATCATCATGACGCCGGACAACGTCGGGCGTTCTGGTCCATCTCGGGCTCGACACGGTGGCGCTGAAGGGCGAAGGCTTCACCGCCCACGTCAGCCAGGGCGACACCGTGACCGCGGGCCAGACGGTCATCACCTACGACGTCCCGTCGGTGGTGGCGGCGGGGCTCAATCCCATCGTGCCCGTGGTGGTCATGGACGAACGTGAGCCCGGGAACGTCGTTCCGTCCGAAGCGGTTGCTGCAGGGTGCTGGATATCGCTTCCGGCGCAGAACTTTTCACCGCCAACAATAGTAGGATGGAAGTCGTCATCCTGCGAGGACGCCAACGAGATCGGCAGCGTCGCGCGCCGACGCGATCGAGGCGCTGCTGACCGCAAACCGACCGCGGTGCTGGGCCTGGCCACCGGCTCGTCGCCGCTGGCGATCTACGACGAACTCGCGCGCCCGCTGCGAGGCGGGCCGGATCTCGTTCCGTCAGGCCCGCGGCTTCACCCTCGACGAGTACGTCGGCCTGCCCGCCGACCACCCGCAGCGCTACCGCAACGTGATCGACGACGGTGTTCGTCTCCCGCGTCGACTTCGCCCCGGGCGCCGTCGCCGGGCCCCGACGGCCTGGCCGCCGACATCCCGGCCGCGTGCGCGGCTACGAGAAGGCGATCCGCGACGGCGGGCGGTGTCGACCTGCAGATCCTCGGGATCGGCACCGACGGCCACATCGGGTTCAACGAGCCCGGCTCGTCGCTGGCCTCGCGAACCCGGATCAAGACGCTGACCCGCCAGACCCGGATCGACAACGCCCGCTTCTTCGACGGCGACGTCGACCGCGGTGCCCGACGCACTGCCTGACCCAGGGGCTGGCGCACCATCATGGAGGCCCGCCACGTGATCCTGGTGGCGACCGGCCGCACCAAAGCCGAAGCGGTGCACCAGCTCGTCGAGGGACCGGTCAGCGCGATGTGGCCGGCGACCATCCTGCAGCATCACCCGCACGTCACGGTGCTGCTCGACGACGGCGCGGCCCGTCGGCTGCAGCTGGTCGACTACTACCGCGAGACCTACCTGTCCAAACCGGAATGGCAGGGCATCTGAGTGCTGCTGACCGCCGAGACCGTGCTCACCGGCCGAGAATTGTTGCGGCCCGGCTGGATTGAGGTGTCGGGACCACGGTGTCGTCGACTCGGCGCGGGTGCACCGCCACGGCCGGCCGACCGCGACCTCGGCGCGGTGACCGTGGTTCCCGGTTTCGTCGACACCCACGTGCACGGCGGGGGAGGTGCGAACTTCTCGGCCGCTGACCCTCGCCGACACGGCCACCGCGGTCGACCTTCACCGCCGGCACGGCACCACCACGCTGGTCGCCTCACTGGTCACCGCCGGCTCCGGCCGACCTGCTGCGCCAGGTCGACGTGTTGGCCGGCCACGTGCGGGCCGGCCTGATCGCCGGTATCCACCTCGAAGGGCCGTGGCTGTCCCGCTCAGCGATGCGGGGCGCACGATCCGTCGCTGATGCGCGATCCGGACCCCGCCGAGATCGACCGCGTGCTCGACGCGGGTCGCGGGAGCCATCCGGATGGTCACCCTGGCACCGGAACGCGACGGGGCGCTGGCGGCGATCGAGCGGATCGTCGACTGCCGGCGTGGTGGCCGCCGTCGGGCACACCGAGGCGACCTACGAGCAGACGCGGGCGGCGATCGCCGCGGGCGCGACGGTGGGCACGCATCTGTTCAACGCGATGCGCCCGATCCACCCCCGCGAGCCCGGCCCGGTGATCGCGCTGCTGGAAGATCCGCGGGTGACCGTCGAACTGATCACCGACGGGGTGCACGTCGACCCCGCGCTGTACCGACACGTCTCCCGCAGCGCCGGACCGGACCGGGTGTCGCTGATCACCGACGCGATGGCCGCGGCCGGGATGACCGACGGGACGCTATCAGATCGGGCCGTTGGACGTGGAGGTCGTCGACGGCGTGGCGCGCCTGGCCGGCACGCAGACCATCGCGGGCAGCACCGCGACCATGGACCAGGTGTTCCGGTTCGCCGTCGACCACAGCGGGCTGCCTCGCGACGAGGCGCTGACGGCCGCGGTGCGTCAGGCGTCGATCAATCCCGGCCGCGCCCTGGGGCTACCGGCCGCGGGGCTCGTCCCGGGGCGACGGCAGACCTGGTGGTGCTGGACGCGGACCTCCACGTAACGGGTGTGCTGCGACGAGGATCGTGGGTCGTCGAGCCGCGATGACTTCACCGTGAGCGGCCGGGACGCTGGCCTGTGAATCCCCGCACAACATGGCCTCGCACGAAATCGGCGACGACCCTTGCGTCGTCCATGTTCAACGTCGACGACGGTGTGCTGAACAACGAGAAGAGCATGCGCGCGAACCACTCGCCTGCGGCCGCGACGTCGAGCTCCTTGCGTACCTCGCCGGTGAGCTTCGCCGCGGCGAGATAGGGCGCGAGGAACTCACCGCATTCGCGCAGCAGCACCGCGGCGTTCTTGGTGAGCAGCAGGCTCACCTCGTCTTCGTCGAAGTAGTCCTCGGGTTCGATGAACCGTCGGGCCCTGGTGACGAACACCGCCGCGAGAATCAGCTGGTCCTCGAGCGTCTCGCCCTTACGCATCGCCTTGGCCATCTCGCGGTAGAACTTCTGAGACGCACCTTCTGCGCACGCCTCCACGATCGCCGCCTTATCGCGGAAGTACTCGTAAACCGTGCTGCGTGACACATCGGCCGCCCTGGCGATGTCGACGACGGTCGTCTTGTCAAGACCGTGCTCGCGGAAGCAGTCGAACGCGGACTCGATGATGAGCTCGCGCGTGTCGGTTGCTGTTGTCTCGGTGGTCACGGATGCCCCTCGAGATCAACCGGGGCTCGAGAATGAATGCGCTGGTGGGAACGCCGGTTCCCGAGGTGACCAGCACGTGCTCGACGTTGTCGACTTGGTTGTACGAGGTGCCACGCACCTGGCGAACACCCTCGGTGATGCCGTTCATGCCGTGGATGTACGCCTCGCCGAGCAGCCCGCCGTTCGTGTTGATCGGCAGTTCCCCCCGAGCGAGAGCCGTTCGACCGTCGCGAAGTCCTTCGCCTCGCCGCGCCCGCAGAAGCCGAGCTCCTCCAGTTGGGCGAAGACGAACGGCGTGAAATGGTCGTAGAGGAATGCGGTCTGGATGTCGGTGGGCTTGAGACCCGAGTCGCGCCAGAGCTTTTCGGCGACCACACCCATCTCAGGCAGACCGGTGATGTCCTCGCGGTAGTAGCTCGTCATCATCTCGCCCTCGGCGGCCGCGCCCTGCACCGCCGCGGTGATCACCGCCGGCGGCTGACGAAGGTCACGCGCGCGCTCGGCGCTGGTGATGACGATCGCGACGCCGCCGTCGCTCTCCTGGCAGCAATCGAGCAGGCGCAGCACCGGTTCGATGACCCAGCGTGAGTTCTGATGGTCTTCGAGCGTGATCGGGCGCTCGTAGAACCACGCGTCGGGATTGCGTGCCGCGTGGGCGCGGTCGACGACGGAGATCGTGCCGAAGTCCTCGTTGGTGACCCCGTAGGTCGACATGTAGCGCTGGGCATGCAGCGCGACCCACGCCGCCGGCGTCAACAGGCCGAACGGCGCGTAATTCGCCATGAACAGCGGAGTCTCGGCCGTCGGCTCGCGCTGTCGCGCCGCCGAACCGGAAACCGGACCGTTCGTTGAATGCGCGATAGCACACCACGGCGTTGGCGGTGCCCGTTGCCACTGCCATCGCGGCCTGCACCACGGTGCCCGCCGCCGCACCGCCGCCGTGGTGCACCCGGCTGAAGAACGTCAGGTCGCCGATGCCGACATTGCGCGCGATCTCGATCTCGTCGCTCGAATCCATCGTGAAGGTGACCATGCCGTCGACCTCACTGGGCGCCAGCCCGGCGTCGTCGATCGCGGCTTTGACCGCCTCGCAGGCGAGTTGGAGTTCGCTGCGTCCGGACTCCTTGGAGAACTCGGTCTGGCCGATACCGACGATGGCCGCCTTCCCGCCCAGTCCACTCATGCGTTGACTCTGTCCTCCAGCAGGCTGATGGTCGCGGTGCCCGAGACGTGGTCGCCCAGGCTGTTGCGGCCCTTGAACGCGACCTCGACGAACCCCTCGCCATCGACGCCCTCCGTCTTTCCGGTGACGCTGCCGGTGAAGCGCAGTGGGTCGTTGGGGAACGCGGGCACGCCCAGTCGGATCGCCAGCTTCGTCACCATCGCTTCGGGTCCCGCCCAGTCGGTGAGGAACCGCACGCACAGTCCGTTGGTGGTGAGGATGTTCATGAACATGTTGGGTGACCCCTGCTTCTTCGCGAACTCGGGATCGTGGTGCACCGGCATGAAGTCACGCGAGGCGATCGCGCCTGCGACGATCACCGTTGCGGTGACCGGGATTTCGAGCGGGGTGACCTCGTCGCCGACGTTGATGTCGCGCCAGTTCAGGGTCGTGCGAGATGGTGGTGGCTGTCATTGCGCTCCTTCTGCGTATACGGCGCCGAGCCGCGTCAAGCTGCGCGGACGCCGAACCGAGGGTCAGTTCGTTGTGCTTGGCCCACAGGAAGTAACGGAACAGGGGATAGGTGGTGTCGATGCCGATTCCGCCGTGAACCTGCTGAGCGGTAGCCGCGACTCGGGCGCCCGCCTCGGCGGCCCAGAACTTCGCGATGGCGGCCTCCCGGCCCGGCGGCCGGCCTTGGTCGAGCAGCCAGGCGGCCTGCCACATGGTCCAGCGGATCGCCTCGACGTCGATGAACGCGTCGGCCATCCGCTGCTGCACGGCCTGGAAGCTTCCGATCGGCCGGCCGAACTGCTCGCGCTCGGTGGTGTACGCCGCGGCGATGCGCAGCGCCCGCTCCGTCACGCCGAGCTGAATCGCGCACAGCCCGACAAGCGCGCGGGCGTACAGCGACTCGATCATCTCGGTGCCGTTGCCGAGAAGCCGGTCATCTCCGGAAACGACTGCGCCGTCGAGGAATACGTCGGCGTGCGGCTCGCTGTTGGTCGTTTGGGCGGTGCCGAATCTCGACGCCGTCGGCGTTCGTGTCGACCAGGAAGAGGCCGACGTCACCGTCGTCCGTCGCGGCCGGGATGAGCATCGTGTCGGCGATCTGGGCGGCCGGCACCAGCTCCTTGCTGCCGTCGAGGCGCCAGCCGTCGCCGTCGCGACGCGCGGTGGTCGCGGGTGTCGTCGGGTCGGAGCGCCCCGGCTCGGTCAACCCTGCGGTGAGCAGGCGGTCTCCGTTGACGACCTCGGGCAGGTAGCGCTGCTGCTGGCCGTCGTCGCCGTATCGGGCGATGGTGTCGGCGCCGAGAAGCAGAGTCGCGTAGACCGGCACCGGTGCGACGCTCCAGCCCACCTCCGTGAGAAGCAACGCCAGCTCGAGGAAGCCGTGTCCGCTGCCACCGACGCTGTCGGGCAACGCGATTCCGAGAAGGTCGGCGGTTGCGAGTTCACGCCACAGCGCAGCGTCGTAGCGCACGTCGCCGGCTTCGAGCTCGGTCAGGCGCTCGGGCGTGGCCCGGTGCTCGAAGAGCTGGCGCGCGACCTTGGCGATCGTCTCTTGTTCTTCGGTGAACGTGAAGTCCATGAGTCCTGCGCCTCGTCTACCGGGCCGGCCGGAACTGGTGCAGCACCAGGTCGTTGCCATCGAGGGTGTCGAACGTCTCGTAGAAGACCTCGACCGGCATGCCGACTTCGACGTCGTCGGGCGCGATCTCGCACAGATTCGACACCAGCCGCACGCCTTCGTCGAGTTCGATCAGCGCGACGATGTAGGGGTACTCCATGAACGGCATTGGGGGATGCTGCGGCATCACGTAGCTGTAGACGGTGCCGCGGCCCGAAGATTCGACGGTGTCCCAGTCGAGTGAGTTGCACGTCGGACACATTGGGCGTGGCGGCTGGCGTAGTGCCTGACACCCCTTGCACCGCTGGATCAGCAGCTTGTGGTCGCGCAGCCCGTTCCAGAAGAACTCGGTGTCCGGGCTGACCGTCGGCGCCAGTCGCGTCGCCATCAGCTCTTCGCCTTGAATCGGAAGACCCGGAACCGTTGGCGGCCGAGCACTTCACCGTTCTGGTCGGTGTAGGTGGACAGCCACGTGACGAAATGACCGGTGCCCAGCGAGGTCTTCTTCTCGTCGGAGATGTCCTCGAACACCTGCGTCACCGAGATGACGTCGCCGAGGCGCGGATAGCGTTCGATCTCGAACTCCGAGTTGGTCGCCACGATGCCGGTGAAGCCGGCCTCTTCGATGAACGCCGCCGGGTTCTTGCTCTTGTCCATGTCGATCGGGACACCGCCGCGTTCGGCGATTCCCTCGATCTTGGGGGCGGGCATCGTCCAGGCCTGCAGCATCACCGGCGGAGACACGATGCCGCCGAACCTCGACTTCGCGGCGAACTCGGGGTCGAGGTAAACCGGGTTCATGTCGGCGAGTGCATAGGCCCAGTGCCGAATCATCGGCTGGTTGACCGGGTCCGGCGCGACGGTTGGCTTGCCGGACCCGCCGGTGGGCTGCCCGATGAGCGCGTCGAGCTTCTTACGGAACTCCGTCTTCTCTGTCACTTGGCATCCCCATTCTGTGTCGCCGACGCACGGAGGTCACGCGGTGCGCGTGGCATGAAAAGCCCTGCCATCGCGATGATGTCGCGCTGGAGCTCGTTGGCTCCGCCGCCGAACGTGTTGATCACCGCGATCCGGTAGGCCGATTCGAGAGCACCGCGCAACGGTGCGTCATCGCCTTTCCGGGTGCCGGTGCGATCCAGTACCTCGAGCAGTTCACGGGCCACCTGCTGGGTCAGCTCGGTGCCGAACACCTTGACCGCCGACGCTTCACCCATGCCCAGCGCACCCTTGGTCATCGCCGCGTTGACCCGCAGGTTCATGATCTTGTAGGCCGCGACCTGCGCCTCGACCCGGGCCAGTGTCTGCTGCACCCACGGCTGGTCGATGACGCGACCGCCGTCGAGTTCCGTTGTCTGCGCCCACTTCAGGGTCTTCTCGAACAACGGCTCGAGTGCACCGATGTTGCCCAGCGCGGCGCGCTCGAAGTTCAGCTGCGTGGTGATCAGCCGCCAGCCTTCGTTCTCGCCGGCGACGATCGAACTGGCCGGCACGCGCACGTCGTCGTAGAACGTGTAAAAGGTGGACACGCCCGGCATGGTGTGCAGCGGCTTCCAAGAGAATCCGGGCGACGATGTCGGCACGATGAAAATCGAGATGCCCTTGTGCTTCTTGACTTCTGGATCGGTGCGCGCTGCGAGCCAGATGTAGTCGGCGTACGCAGCGCCGCTGGTGAACATCTTCTGACCGTTGATGACGTAGTCGTCGCCGTCGCGCACGGCTGTAGTGCGCAGCGACGCCAGGTCGCTTCCGGCGGACGGCTCGGAGTAGCCGATCGCGAACTCGACGGTGCCGTCCAGGATCGCGGGCAGAAACTTCTGCTTCTGCTCGTCGGTGCCGCAATTCGCGAGCGTGGGCCCGACGGTGTTGAGCGTGACCAGCGGGATGGGTGCGTTGACCCGCTGTGCCTCTTCGAAGAAGATGAACTGCTCGATCGCCGTAAAGCCCCGTCCGCCATATTCTTTGGGCCAGCCGACGCCGAGCAGTCCCGCGGCGCCGAGCGCTCGCACGCACTCCTTGACGGCGTCTCCGCCCTCCATGCGATCGGCGACCGCGGCGATGCGTTCGGGGGTCATCACCGTCTCGAGCGATGCGCGGATCTCGGCGCGCAACTCCTTCTGTTCCGGTGTGAAATCCAGGTACACGGCTCAGCTCCCCGTTCCGAGTCGCACCGGCATTCGCTTGACACCGGGCACCATGGTGGCCCTCATCCGGTCGACATCGCCGACGAGTTCGAGTTCGGGATATCGGCCCAGCAGCACCTCGAAGAAGACACGGGCTTCCAAACGGGCCAGCTGAGCTCCGACGCACGAGTGCTCGCCACAGCCGAACGCGATGTGGGGGTTCGGATGTCGAGTGATCTTGAATTCCTCCGCGTCGGAGCCGAATATCTCCTCGTCGCGGTTGGCTGAGCCGTAGAGCATGACGACCACGTCGCCCTCGCGGATGTGCTGCCCGCGGATCTCGACGTCGACCGTTGCGGTCCGCGCCATGTGCGTGACCGGAGTGGTCCAACGCAGCATTTCCTCCACCGCACCGGGAATCAGCGAGGGCTCCTCGACAAGCTTTCTGCATTGGTCCGGGTGCTCGATGAGGGCCAGCGTGCCGAGCGCGATCAGGTTGCGCGTGGTTTCGTTACCCGCCACGAGCAGCAGGAAGGCGAAGTTCAGCAGGTCTTCGTCGGTCAGCTTTGCCCCGTCGACCTCGGCGGTGGTCAACACCGAGAGCATGTCGTTTCTCGGCTCGGTGCGCCGCGCGGCGATCAGCTGTTGGAAGTATCCGAACAGTTCGCCGATGGCCACCATCGAATCCATCTCGATCTCGGGGTCGGCGTTCCCGGTGCATGCGTCGGACCACCGGCGGAACTGCTCCCAGTCGTCGGGCGGAGCACCGAACAACTCCGCGATCATCCGCGTGGGCAGGGGCGCCGCGAGCTCTTCGGCGAACTCGTGGGTGGATCCCGACCGCACGCCGTCGAGAACCCCGTAGACGATCTCGCGCACCTTGGGCTCGAGGACCGCCACCTGCCGTCGGGTGAACCCGGTGTTGATCAGCTTGCGCAGCTGACGGTGCCGCGGCGGATCGGTGAAGATGAGGTTGCCCTCCTGCACCGGGTTCGGCAGCACGGGGTCGGGGATGGTGATTCCCTTGGTCGAGGAGAACATGTGCGGGTTGGTGGACACGTACCGGATGTCCTCGTACTTCAGCAGCGCCCAGAACTCGGTGACGTCGTTCCAACACACCGGTGCACTTGCGCGCAATTCCTTGTACGCCGGGTAGGGGTCGCCCGCGAAGAAGTCGGGGGAATGCAGGGGGAACGCTGTGGGCAACGCGGCCTCCCTCGACACCGTCGTCGGACAGACTTGTCAAATCTGTTCGATCCTCAACGTGTCTACTCGCCTTCGATAGTCCTGTCAATACTCGGTGATTCGTTGATTAGCAGCTGGGTTGGATCTTGGCGATTGACGTCGTCGGTCCGACAGGTGTACACCATGTGTTGATCCACTGCGCTCGGTGAGGAGCCGCTATGGCCGACCCGCTTCGACTTGTCGACGACTACTCGCTGTACATCGACGGTCAGTGGATCGACCCGCGAAGCGGTCGCTACGACGATGTTTCGCCGGCCACCGAGGAGACGATCGCGCACGCCCCCGACGCCGGTCTCGACGACATCGACGCGGCGATTCGGCGCCGCGCGGCGGGCATTCGACGCCGGGCCGTGGGCGGACGCCTCGCCCGACGAACGCGCGCGGTGTCTCGGCCAACTGGGCGATGCCCTGATGGAGTACGCCGACGACTTCTTCGCACTGTCCCAGGTGGAGTGGGGATGCACCGCCAACGAGCGACTGATCCAGGTCGACGGCCCCGCGTTCATGGCCATGCACGCAGGCGAACTGGCCGCTCAGTTGACCGACGAGCCGATCGACGCGTACGGGGCGCCCGGAACGACGCTGCTTCGTCACGAGCCGCTGGGGGTCGTGTCGATCCTGACGCCGTGGAACTTTCCGCACAGCCTCAACGTCATGAAGGTGACCCGCGCATTGGCCGCTGGCAACACCATGGTGCTCAAGCCGTCACCGCTGACGCCGCTTGCCGGCCTGGCGCTCGCGCGAATCATCGACGAGCACACCGATATTCCGCCCGGGGTGGTCAACGTCGTCACGCCCAGCGGCATCGAGGCGAGCAAGCTGCTGACCACCGACCCGCGCATCGACATGGTCAGCTTCACCGGAAGCTCCGCGGTCGGACGCGAGGTCATGGCCGCCGCGGGCGGCACCATGAAGCGAATCCTGCTCGAGTGCGGCGGAAAGTCGGCGGGCATCGTCCTCGACGATGTCGAGGTGACCGACGAACTGCTGCAACGAATCCTCTTCGACGGTTGCTCGCTGCATGCCGGTCAGGCGTGCATCCTGCAGAGTCGCCTGCTGCTGCCGGAGCGCCTTCACGACGACGTCGTCGACAGGCTCGTCGAGTCGGCCCGGGGCGTAAAGGTCGGCGATCCAACGGATCCCGAGGTGCAGATGGGTCCGCTCATCAGTGGTGCCCAACTGGATCGAGTCGAGGCGCACGTCTCGGCCGCGCTCGACGACGGCGCCACGCTGGCTGCCGGGGGTCGACGTCCTGCCGGCCTGGACAAGGGCTTCTACTTCGAGCCGACGATCCTGACCGGCGTGACCCCGGACTCGGTGATCGCGCAGGAAGAAGTGTTCGGGCCGGTGTTGGCGGTGCTGCGCTACCGCGACGACGACGACGCGGTCGCGATCGCCAACAACTCGCAGTACGGGCTCTCCGGCGCGGTCTGGGGCAACGACGTGGACCGCGCCGTCGACGTTGCGCGTCGCGTCCGCACCGGACAGATCGCCGTGAACGGTTGCATCCCAGGCGATGCGCCGTTCGGCGGATTCAAACAGAGCGGGCTGGGCCGCGAAGGCGGCGGACTTTCCGGGCTGTACCGCTACATGGAACAGAAGGCCATCGGAATACCGGCGTGACGGGGGCCCTCGCAGGGTTGCGCGTCGTCGAGATCGCCGGCGAGATCGCGGGGCCGTACTGCACCAAGCTGCTCGTCGACCTCGGTGCCGAGGTCACCAAGATCGAGTCGCCGTCCGGTGACCCGATGCGGCGCTGGGGACCGTTTCCCGGCGGTATCGCCGACCCCAACAAGTCCGGCCTGTTCGAGTACCTCAACGCCGGAAAGCGCGGACTGACAATCGATCTCGATGGCAATTGTCGGCCGTGCACGCCGTGATCGCGCACGCGCACGTGCTGGTGGACGGTATACCGCCGGGAACGCTGGACCAGATAGGGCTCGACGGACCGCTGGAGGCGCTCCACCCCGGACTCGTCGTCGTTCGCATTTCTGACTTCGGTCAACGCGGCCCGTCGCGTGACCGAGAGGCCACGCCGCTGACCGTGCAGGCGGCGTCGGGCTGGATCAACACCCGAGATCCCGATCGACCGCCGGTGCAGGCCGGCGCCAGGATTTCCGAGTATGTCGCCGGCGGCTACGCCGCGCTCGGCGCGCTCACCGCGCTGAGGACGCTGTCCGCCCAACCAACTCGGTTCGTCGAGGTCGACGTGTCAGTACTCGAGTCGCTGCTGTCGACGCTTCCGTATCCGATGCTGATGGCCGAGAAGATGCGCAGCATCGGGTTGCCTGTCAACACCAAGTCGGCGCCGATGATGGGCATCGTCCGTGCTGCCGACGGATGGATCGGGATCAACTGCCTCACGGGTCAGCACTGGCTCGACGTATGCGCGATGCTCGGCCTGCCCGAGTACGGCGAGCAGCAAATCGCGATCATGCTGGGCGGCCCCGAGCGCGCGCGAGTTCTTCGAGAAGTCCCAGCCGTGGCTTGCGGAGCGAACCGTGGGCGAGATCGTCGAATTGAGCCAAGCGATGCGCATTCCCGCGGCGCCTGTCAACGACGGCGCAACCGTCCTGGACTGTCCGCAGTACCTCGAACGAGGGTTCTTCGTTGACGCAGGCGGTGCCGACTGGTCCTTCCGGCGGCCGGGCGCTCCGTTCCGGCTGTCGAAGACGCCGGTGTCGCCGGTACGGCCTGCTCCCTCGTCTGGGTGAGTCCGCCGACCGGTTGTGCCAGAGCCGTTCGGGCGTTCGACTGCCCCGGGCGACGATCCGTCCCTGCCGTTCGCCGGCGTGAAAGTGCTTGACCTGACGACATTCTGGGCGGGTGCATACCTCACCTGTTATCTCGGTGCCTTCGGCGCCGAGATCGTCAAAGTGGAGTCGATTCAACGGCCCGATGGGTTCCGCTACTCGGGGGCGTGGGCCCACGAGGGCGAGCGAGTGGTACGAGCGCAGCGTGATGTGGCAGGCGACCAACCTCAACAAGCGTGACATCACCCTCGATCTCACCTCCGAGCAGGGTCGCGACCTCGTCCGTCGCCTCGTCCGGGAAGCCGACGTCGTGGTGGAGAACTTCTCGCCGCGGGTGATCGAGCAGTTCGGGCTCGACTACGAGTCGTTGGTGGAGCTGAAGCCCGACGTGATCATCGTGCGCATGCCGGGTTTCGGTCTGCAGGGGCCGTGGCGCGAATACGTCGGCTGGGCGCTCAACTTCGAGCAGACGTCGGGCATGTCGGCCGTCACCGGCTATGCCGATGGTCCGCCCGTGCAACCTGCAGGGACCCGCCGACCCGATCGTCGGCGTGCACGCGGGCGTCGGCCTGCTGGCCGCCCTCGAGCACCGGCGCCGCACCGGCGAAGGACAACTCATCGAGATCGCACAGATCGAGGTCACGGCATGCGTGACCGCCGAACCGGTGATCGAGTACTCGATGAACGGTGTCGTGCAGCCGCGTGAAGGTAACCGCCGCCGCGGCGATCTGCAGGGCGTGTACCCGACGGCGGACGACGACGAGTGGGTGGCGATCTCCGTCCGCGACGACACCGACTGGGCGCGCGTGGTCGAGGCGATCGGACGGACCGACTTGCAACGGGGGCTCGCACACGATGCGTTCGACGAGGTGGTCGCCGACTGGACCAGGCACTCTGTCTGCGCCCGAGCTAGTCGATATTCTCGCTGCACAACGCATTCCGGCCGAGCAGGTGCTCACCGCTGATCGGATGTACGACATCGCGCAGCTCGACGCCCGCGGGTTTTATCAAGAGCTGGAGCACCCGATCACCGGCGCGCACCGCTACCCGGGCTGGCCGTTTCGCATCACGCCGGGGCCCGTCGACCACCACCGGTCGGCGCCGCCGACGCTCGGCCAGCACAACGAGGAAGTGCTGCGGGGACTCGGCTTGACCGGAGACGAGATCGACGACCTACGCGCAAGGCGTGTTATCGGCGACACAGCGCTCAACGCTTAGCGGTCGCGGCCTCCACGAGCGACCAGTAGCGCCGTTCCCGCTCCGTCAGCTCGTTCGACGTGATCGCACCGAAGGCGGCGGCGTCACGTGCGAACCGTTGGGGCGCATCGGGCAGTGCATCCGGGCCCTCGAGCCGGAAACAGCTCGGCGCCAGAGGGCCGAACAGCAGCGCGCGGCGCAAGTGCGGCCAGTTCTCCAGGTGGGGCTCGACACCGGCGGCCGTGGCGAAGCTCAGCGCCACCAGATTCATCCGGCTTTTCTGGGACATCCCCCGCCGCGCACGGTAGTCATCGATCGCCGACCTCCGCTCGGTTTCACTCGCTTCCGCGATCGTGCCGCCCCACGTGTAGGCGATCCATCTGGCCTGAAGTTCCAGCGGCACAAAGTATCCGCCCGACTGGTCCCACATGCCCACGAACGCCAGGCCCGGCAGGTCCGGGTGGAACGTGTAGCGGTCGGCGTCCAGGTGCACCGCATCGAGGTCGATGGTCGCCCGGATGTCGTCGCTGAGGAAGGGCAGGTCCAGCTCGAACCCGGTGCCGAACAGAATTCCGTCGAACTCCTCGGCACACCCGTCGGCGAAGGTCACGGCCGCGCCGTCAACGGACGTTATCCACGGCCGCACCGTGATTCGGCCCTCGGCCACCAGCGGTAGGTAGTGCTGGGCGAGGGTGACGCCCGCGGTCAAGAGCGACGGGTCGGGTGCCGGCGCGCCGTATTGGTCGGGGCTTCCGCCGGCCTCGACGACGATCTCCTTGAGCTGCCGGTCGATCTCGGCAGGCGGAAGCGTTTCGTTCGCAAGGGTTCCGTACCGCGTGAAGATCCGGTGATCGGCGGGAACTCCGGCGGCGAACTTCGGCAGCACGTACCTCTGCCGCCGCTGGGTCACCACGACACGCGCCGCGCCGAGCTGGGCAAGCTCGGCGGCGATCTCGAGAGCACTGATGGCGCCGCCCGCGACCAGAATTCGTTGTCCTAGGTATGGCGAAGGCTCTCGGTAGTGGTATGTGGAGATCGCTCCTGCCGAGCCGGTGAAGGTTTCCAGGCCCGGAACGGTTGGGATGGAGGGCGATTGAAACCTGCCGGTCGCCACCACCACTCGTTCGAAGTGCTCGTCGACGCCGTTGTGACGCAGGAGCCAGCCGTCCTCCTCCCGCCTGACGAGGTCGACCCGAGTGTCGAACCGGATGCGCGACGTCAGGGCGAATGTCTCCGCGTACCGGTTCAGGTAGGAGAGGATGTCGCGGTTCGATGGAAAGACGAGATCGCTTTCATGCTCGAGGTCGCTGAACGCCGTCAGGACGCGACTGGTGTTGGTGTGCATGGTCGGCCATACACCGCTGATCCCGTCCAACCCCGTCCATTGCCCGCCCAGCATCGGACCCTGCTCGAAGATCGTCGGCTCCAATCCCTGTGACAGGAGCCAACGCGCTGCGGTGAGCCCGCCCGGTCCGGCGCCGATCACGGCGACGTTTCCTGTCATCACCGGACTGTCGCACGGGCCCAGGAAGACAGTGTTCACTTTCGGGGACGAATACAACTGCGCCAAGTCGACGGTTTTGGCCGCCACGTCAATTACGCTCTCGGTATGGCGGAAACGTCGTACGCATCGTGCGGCGATCTCAGCCTGGCGTATCAGGTATTCGGCGACGGGCCGGTCGAGCTTGTCTTCGTCGGGCCATTCGTCAGCCACGTCGAGCTGTTCTGGACCATGCCCGAATTCAAGGCCTTCTTCGAGCAGCTCGCCACGTTCTGTCGCGTCGTAGTGTTCGACAAGGCCGGGGTCGGGCTGTCGGACCCAGTTCCGAAAGTTCGCACGCTGGATGATCGGGCCGCCGAGATCGAGGCCGTCACGGACGCCGTCGGCTTCGAAAAGCCCGTCGTCTTCGGTATGAGCGAGGGCGGCACGGCCTCCATCGTGTTCGCGGCGAAACGACCGGAGCGAACGCGGGCGTTGATCCTCTACGGCACCTACCCGTTCATGGCAGTCAATTGGGACGACTTCGATCGCGACCCGGCCGAGGTGCGGGAACGCCTCTTATCCGAGGCCGGTGAGGATTTATCCGGGGACGGTGGAGCCTACCTGCCGTCGACCGAGCAGATAGCCCGCCTTCAGGAAATGGGACGCGCCATCCGCTCGGGGTGGGGCACAGGTGCGGCAGCAAGGTGTATGTTCCCGTCAGTCCGGTCGGTACGCCAGCTCGCAATGTTCGAGCGCATGAGCGCAAGCCCCGGAATGGTGCGGGCGACAGCCGAATCGGTGTTCAGTATCGACATCCGGTCGATTCTGGCGACGATCGCCGTGCCAACCCTGGTCATCCATGCCCGCGGAGACGCCATGCCAGCGCAATGTGGCCGGTACCTCGCCGATCACATCCCGGGCGCGCGGTTCCTCGAGGTCGATGGTGTGGACCATGCGCCGTGGTTCACCGAGCCCGACAGGATCTTGACGGCGATCGAGCAGTTCCTCACCGGCAGCCATGCGGCGCCTTCCCAGTCGCACCGCGCCCTGCGCACCGTGTTGTTCACCGACATGGTCGCGTCGACTCAGCACGCCGCGTCGTCGGGCGACGAGCGGTGGCGGGCGGTGTTGCAGCGCTTTGGTGAGATCACGGCCGATCTCGCGGATAGATTCGGTGGCACGGTGGTGAAGAGCACCGGCGACGGCCACCTCATCACCTTCGACGGTCCGACCCAGGCGATCCGGTGCGCCGAGACCTTGCATGCGGACGCCGAGACGGTGGGGATCGAGATCCGCGCAGGCATCCACACGGGCGAGTGTGAACTGCTGGGCACCGACATCGGCGGGCTCGCAGTACACATCGCGGCACGCATCCTCGGCCACGCCGACACCGGGGAAATCCTGGTCTCCCGAACTGTCCGTGACCTGGTCGTCGGTTCGGGCACGAGCTTCGCAGACCGCGGCGGCGTCGAGTTGCGTGGCGTGCCCGGCACCTGGCACCTCCTGGCGGTCGATCGCAATGGCGCGCGAGCGGGATCAATCGAGGCGGAACTGGCGTCACGACCGACCCCCGGCGCTCGGGCCGGGATGCGCCGGACGGATTACGCCGTGGAGGTGATGGCAAGGCGGACGCCGTGGATCCTGCGCGGGATGGCCCGACTCACCCCGGCAACCGGGCGCAGCCGGACTGGTATGTAGCTTCGACAGCTGGTGAAGTTGGTCCGCCGACCCTAGTGCGTCGGCGCGATGTCGCGCCGACGGGTTGGCAGTTGTGCCGCCATCGGAGACAGGTGCCCGTGATCAAATGGACAGGCCCAGGATGAGGGCCAGAGCGCGATCGACTTTGTGTATGGTCTCGGGTCTCAGGGTTCCCAGCCTTTCCAGAAGGCGGCTGCGGGCGACGGCACGGACGCCACGGCAGATTGCGACGCTATCTGCGTCCACCCCTTCGGCGGGTGAGACCGGTGGTCGCAAAGGAGAGCCCGCGGGCGAACTCGACACCGGCACCACGACAACGAGTTCGTCGTCGACACCGGCGAGAATCTCGTCGACGGAAACGACAACGGCGGGGCGGTGTTTACCCGGTTCGCCCGCCCGGACAGCACCGAGAGCGACCAGCCACAGCTCGCCGCGCTTCGGATCATTCAAGGCGCAGGCCGTCGGCGGCAGCGTCAGCCCAGTCGCGATCCTCATCGCGCACGGCGTCTACAGCCGCGTCCGCGCGGGTGGCGTCACGCTCGGCCCGCAGAATCGCCTCGCGCTCGGTACGGGTAGCTAGCTCTGTCAGCAGAGCGGCGATCGAAACACCTCGTTCCCGTGCCTGGGCGGCAAGACGGTCGCGGGTCTCGACAGTAACCCTGATCGTTGTTGTTGTAGACATATATGTAGCCTAGAGTGTAGACACACTAGGCGCCACAGCTCGCAGCCCAACCTGCTCGACCAGGCGACTATGGTCCAGCCATGACGCGTGCCCCTGAAGTTTCCCTGTATTTGCGCACCTACAGCGACGATCCGGACCAGGACTGGAATGCAACGCTCGACATGGCGCGCGCCATGGACGCCGTCGGTGTGGATCGCGTTGTCGTCCCTGACCATCTGGTATTCGGCGAGAACCTCGATGCCTACGCAAACCCGGAAATCGGTGGCACCGCAGGTGGGCGCCAGCCGACGGGTCCCGACGGGCAATGGCTGGAACCGCTTGTCTTCTTGACTGCGGTGGCCGCCACGACGACCCGTATCCGGCTGGGGACCGCGGTGCTGCTCGCAGCACTGCGACGTCCGGCGGTGCTCGCCAAGCAGCTGGCGACCATGGACGTCTTGTCGGGTGGACGCATCGACCTCGGTGTGGGAGTCGGCTGGCAGCGCGAAGAGTACGAAGCGGTCGGTCTTGCGTTTGAGGGCCGGGGGCGTCTCCTCGACCACACGCTGGAGGTCTGCCAATCGTTGTGGACCGAGCAGCGCGCCGTTTACAGCTCGCCCGAACTTTCTTTCGACGGCATCCATCAGATGCCAAAACCGCTGCAGCCCGGCGGTGTACCCATCTGGATCAGCGGCACGGTGAACGCGAGAGTGGCCCGCCGGCTGAGCAGATTCGGAACCCGCTGGATTCCGTGGGGTCCGGCGATCGCGAACCTCAAAGAATCCGTTCCTGCCATGAAGCAGGCGATCGCCGATATCGGAGGTGACCCCAGCGATCTGGAGGTGCAGGGCGCAGCCGCGTTGGTGAAGAACGCCGACGGCGGCATCGACATAGACGCATCCGTTGCGGCGGTGCCAAAGCAGGTAGCTGACGGGGTCACCGACATCCGGTTCGCCGGATCACTTCCCAAAGAACCCCGGCAGGCGACCGAGCAGCTGTCGCAGTTGGTGAGCGCCTTCAGGGATGCGACGCGTTGACGTCCTCCCCAGGCTGATGCCAGGGGATTCCAACCCCACCTACTACCTATGCGGCAGGAGGGCAGAGTTGAGGTTCACGGTTCGCAGACCGGCTGGCGCCGAGGTCTCCCCGTGCTGTCACCGACCGTCCGGCGGCGATGTTGCGTGCAGCGTTGACGTCGGCGTGGCACGGCCCGGCGGTGCAGGCTGCGCACTGGAAAACCGCTTGGCTCTTACGGTTTTCAAGCGCGACATGCCCGCACGCGGAACATCGTTGCGACGTGTACGCGGCCGGGATCTGCTCGACCCGGCCAGAAGCCTTGTGCTGCAGCCGCACGGCGAGCAGACCCCATCCGCTGCGCCTGATGGCCCGGTTGAGCCCGCGTTTCTGCGCAACGCGCACACCGGGCTGCTGCAGCGTTCCGCGCGCGGTGCGGGTCATCGCGCGCACGTCAAGGGCTTCGATGCGGATCGTGTCGAAGCGCCGCGCGATGTCGGTGGTGGCCTTTTCGACCCAGTCCTTGCGCCGGTCGGTCTCCCGCGCCTTCAGCTTCGCGATGGCCAACTTCGTGCGAGCTCGACGCTTGGAGCCGCGCCCGGCGCGCGCGAGGCGCCGCTGCAGCACCTTCAACCGCTTCGACTCACCCGGGGTGAGACTGGGGGCGTGCAGCAGTTCGCCGGTCGACAGGGCCGCCGACACCGCGACACCACGGTCGATACCCACCACGCTGCCCTCACCCGGACCAGCGATCGGAGCAGGGACGTGGGCGAACGCGACATGCCAGCGGCCGGCCCGGTCACAGGTGACCCGGTAGGACTTCACCCCCGCTGGGACCGGCCGCGAACAGCGGAAGCGCACCCAGCCGAGTTTGGGCACCCACACCCGAGCAAACCGGCGGTTCAGCCGCTGCACGTGATGCGATTTGACCCCGACCTGCCGGAATCCCTCATGCACACCGGCCTTGCGCCAGGTTGGGCGGCGGTGCGTTCCGGCGAAAAAGTTGCCCATCGCCTGGGCGAAGTCCCGCAACGCCTGCTGCTGCACGGTTTGCGACCCGGCCCCCAGCCAGTCGTGCTCGGCGCGGGCCGCGGTCAACTGAGCGCACTGCTCGTGGTAGCCCGGCGCACGGCGACCGGGCTGCCAGTGCTGTTGCTGCTCAACTGCCACGTTCCACACATACCGGGCGTGCCGAGAATGCTCCGCCAACACCACCGCCTGCTCAGCGGTAGGAAGCAACCGATACCGCGACACGCCAGCAACATAACCGCCACCACCGACAAGTCACCGAAAGGACAGACGGCGCTTCCTCCCCCGGCTAAAGCCAGGGGTTTCCACGCCGCAAGAATCCGATGAGCTGAGCTCCGCCTACGTCTGTGGGAAGGGAGCGAAACGTCTGTTGAAGCCGGCCTGCCGCTCGGCGATCTGGGCGTCGCGATCGTCTTGATCTACCCACTCGCTCTCAGGGAACTGACCCTTCACGTCAGCCAAGGGCACCACCTCTGCATCGACGATCGTCGGTGCGTTGGTGCCAAGGTCCTGGAAGCGGATAGAGAATGTGCCTTGGTTCAGTCCGCCCGTTGAAACCCAGTTGTACACACCAGGATCGGCCTTCGAAATCACGATCTTGTAGGTGCCGTTTTCCGCGTCCATATGGGCCTGCTCTTTGTTCAGGCTGGTCTGCTGGTCCCAGTAGTTGTCGGTAATCGTCCAGTCATTGGTCACCGGAACGACGAAATAGCCCGAATCACCGGGATCGATGGTGATGACGAGCGCCTCGTCGTCCTTCAGCTGGAAATACCCCGCGCTCTGCAGCTGGGTGGACAGGAACGCCGCGTTGCTGGTCGGTTGCGGGACCACGTTGGGCTGCCTGGGCTCGCCCGTCACGGCATCGAACGTGGCCACCCTTATGTATTCGCGTTCCATCTGGAGGCCGAGGACCATGATCACGGCCGCCACCGTCCCCCGCAGCAGCGGCGGTGGATCGGGCAGCGGCGGGATGATCGACACCAGCGCCGTCAGGGCCGGGCTGTCGGTCACCAGTGGCCCGATCAAGGGGATGGCGAAGCCACCCAATTGGGCGAACAGGCTGTTGGGCGGGCCGCTGATGCGCTCGATCGACAGGGTCATCGGTTGTTCAGCGTTCCAGTCGGCCAACGTGTCTCGGGCTGCGATCAAGGTCGAGTCGGAGGTCAGCTGAATGTAGTTGTCGTACTGTCCGGGCGGCGGTGGGGAACCCGATACGTAGATCGTGAACGTGCCGTCGTCCTTGACGTTGAGTTGGTCCTTCGTGATGACTTGCGCCGTTTCCCCCGACAATCCGGTCAGCAGGCTGAAGGTGGTGTCGGCGGGACGCGACTCCGGGTCCTCGGGGTCGTAGTCTTCGAACTTCCCCTTGATCACGTAGGTCGACGTCTTGTTGACAGCCATGAAGCGGTAGACGGTATCCGGGTTGTCGTAGAGAATGCGCGAGCCGCCCACACTCTGCCCGTACCAGTTGTGCGGCGGCGCAACCTGCATGACCGCCCTCGGGGTCATGGGATTGAGTATCTGCTGTTGGAACGCTGCCCCCATGGCGTACTCGTCGACGGATCTGCTCAACTGCTCGAGGTTCTCCTTGTCCGGGCCGCCGACCTCATGGAACTCGCCCAGCGCGGTGACGTACCAGCCGGCCTTGAGAACGACTTTCATCAAGTGAACCGGCAGCGTATTGACGGTTTCGGTGGCCTCTTGCTCGGCGGCGATCTGCTCGGGGGTGCCCAGTGGACTGTCCGATTGTGTCGTGAAAGTTCGAGTCACGGCCGCTGCCGGAGCGACGGATTCGGGCGCCTTGGCCGGCGTAACGGCATGTTCCAGCTCGCGGCGTAGGAAGCCCGCCACTGCCAACAGGGCTGGATTGGGCGCGGGCTTCGGAGGCTTGGGTGTGCTTTTCACGATCTGCGTGGCTTGCACGTTCGACGACTCGGACGTCTCTCGCTGCGATCCGCGGGTCTGTAGTCGGCTGGTAAGGGACTCGCGCGTCGACTCTGCCTTCTCCCTCGCCTCAGTGATGCTCGAACGTAGTTGTTTGACAGCGGTTTTCACCGGGGTGGTGTCTGGGGTCGACGGTCCCGAGTCGGGGGAATCCGATGTCGCGGATGTCTTCTCCTTGGCCGGCGGCTGGCCATCGTTAGCCGATGCGACGCCCGGGTTGTTGGCGATCGCCACGCCGATCCCGAGCGCGACGGCCAGCCCTCCGACCCTGCCGATGAACCGTCCGTAGCCGTCGCCGTGCGCAGCGTGACTGTGCGGCGTCTTTGCCATGGCAGAAACCCTCTCGTGCGCCCCCCGCTGCCGGTACCGTAGTCAGATGACTACGGTTAGCGCAAGCACCGGCTCGCATCACGCGGATGCACCCGTCGGTCGAGATGAGGTGGTTGCGGCCGTTCTGGAGGCTGCCGCCGACCTGTTTGCGGAGCGCGGGCTCGCGGCGACCTCGATCCGGGACATCGCGATGCGCTCACGGGTCAACCACGGACTGCTCCACCGGCATTTCGGCAGCAAGGACGGACTCGTCGGCGCGGTGCTCGACCATCTCGGCCAGCACCTGGCCGACCTCCTCGCCGAAAACGCCGAGGGAAGCCGGATCGCGGCAGCGGTCGACCGCCAGCTGAGGGTCCTCGCCTACGCGTGCCTCGACGGGTATCCCGTCGGCGAACTCCAGAGTCGTTTTCCGACGATGGGTGTGCTGCTTGACTCCATTCGCCCGCAGCACCCGACCGAACTCAGTGCGCGACTCGCCGCGGCGCATACGATTGCATTGCAACTCGGCTGGTGCCTGTTCGGCGGCTTTCTGCGGGCGTCAACGGGTCTGGAGGACATGGACGACCGCACGTTCGCCCGCTCGGTCGGGGATACCGTCGCGTCGATCCTTGTTGCGGAGTACAAGGGAGGAACTTGATGCGCGTGCCTCGCGCTGTGGCGAGATTCAATCGCCGAATCACCAATCCGGCGGCTCGCGCGCTGGGCGGATGGGCGCCCTTGGTGGGCACACTCGAGCACGTCGGCCGCAAGTCGGGTAAGCGGTATCAAACGCCGCTGAACATTTTCGACACCGACGACGGCTACGTCATCCCGATCGGCTACGGACTCGAATCCCACTGGGTCCAGAACGTGTTGGCCGGCGGTCCGGCAAGCGTTCACAAGCACGGCAAGACGGTGCCGGTCACCAACGCCCGGATTGTGAGTAAGGCCGAGGCCGAAACGCTGGTGACCTCGAGATCCCGGTTCGTTTTCCGGGTGCATCCCTACAACGAGGCGGCGCTGAGGTTGACGGCCTGCTAGGCCGTCTTGGTGATGGTGAGCACCTCGGCCCCGGGCAGAGCCAGGCTGGCCGTCTCGCCCACCGGAACGAACGTCAGCTTTCCGACTTCCACACTGTCCATGCCGCCGGCTCCGTCATCACTCCGCGCTACTACTGAGTCGCTCGCCGATGTAGTCCAGCAGCCGCGGGTCGTCAGAGGTGAACCGGTCCACCTCCTCACCGCCGTCGCATCGCAACAACGCGATCGTCACGCGGTCGTGTCTCCGGGAGATCACCGACCAGACGGCACCGGAGTCTTCCCAGCGCTGAAGTTCTGCGACTCGATCGGTATGCATGCCTCTACGATTCCACGCCGTCGTAGGCTGCTGCCGTGAGTTCGGCATCGGCTGTCGCGGTCACAGTGGTCTTCGTGTGGCTGGGCATGGTGGTGGCGATCTCGTTCATCGAGGCACCGCTGAAGTTCCGCGCTCCCGGCGTCACCCTGCAACTCGGTCTCGGCATTGGCCGCTTGGTCTTTCGCGCGCTCAACGGTTGCGAACTCCTGTTCGCCGCGGTGCTGGCCGGCGCGTTCGCTGTCGAGCCGTCGCCTTTCGGCGCAGCCGTGGCGGCGGGCGTCGCCGTTCTCACGCTTCTGGCCCAAGTGCTGATTGTGCGGCCACGGTTGGCCAGGCGGTCCGATGCGGTGCTGGCCGGTGACGATGCCCCGCGCTCGCGCGCGCACTGGACCTACGTCGGCCTGGAGCTTGTCAAGGTAATTGCGCTGCTCATCACGGGTGTTCTGCTGCTCGCAGCGTGAGACGATCGCACGATGCGGTTGGGTCTGCACGCGCTGGGCATCGGCAGCGGTGCCCGCCGCGCGGTCATCGACGCGGTCGCAGCCGCCGCGGACAGCGCCGGGTTCGCGACGCTGTGGCTGGGCGAACACGTCGTGAGGGTGGACGAGTCGGCATCCCGCTATCCGTATTCCGAAGACGGACGGATTGTCGTCCCTGCCACCGCCGACTGGATCGACCCGTTGATCGGGCTGAGTTTCGTGGCCGCCGCCACCTCGACCATCGGGATCGGCACGGGTGTGCTGCTGCTGCCCGAACACAATCCGGTGTTGGTGGCCAAACAGGCGGCCACACTGGACACGCTGAGCGGGGGACGATTGACGCTCGGAATCGGCGTCGGCTGGTCGCGCGAGGAGTTCGATGCGCTCGGCGTGCCGTTCGAGCGTCGCGGCGCACGCACCAAGGAGTACGTCGACGCCATCCGCACGCTGTGGCGCGACGACGTCGCCTCGTTCGACGGCGAATTCGTCCACTTCGACGCGGTGCGGGTCAACCCGCGGCCGGTGCACGACCGCCGGATACCGATTGTCATCGGCGGCAACAGCGACGCGGCGCTGCGCCGGGTGGCGGCCTGGGGTGACGGTTGGTATGGATTCAACCTGGCAGACGTCGATGCGGTCGCCGAACGCGCCGCCTTTCTGCGCACGCTGTGCACCGAGCACGGGCGCGATTTCGAGGAGCTACGGCTGGCCGTGGCCGTTCGCGACCTGCGGCCCCACGACCTGGCACCGCTCGCTGCGCTCGGAATCCACGAGGTGGTGCTGGTCGAGGCGCCTCCAAAAGATGCCCAGGTCGCCGCCGACTGGGTGAGCGCACTCACCGACCACTGGATGCCGGCGCTCGACTAACGGACCAGGTCCCGCGCCCGATTCCGTGCGGCCTGCGCTATCTGCTGTTCCCGTGCGAAGAGCAGCCCGTAGGTGAACCCGTTTCTCCGACCGTCGTTCCGGCCGTCAGAGCAAACCGGCGCAGCACACCCGCCCTCTTCATCGGCAGCCTGCGCGGTCGCGATCTGGGCTACGTCGAGCTCTACCGTGCAGCCAAGGACTCCATCGCGACACGGTATGCGGCCGACCCACCCTCCGACCTTCCATCAATCGATTAGCGTCACGACAATGAAGCGGCTGGCATGGATTGTCGGGATCATCGTTGTCGTTGTCGGCGCCGCCATTGCTGCGGGGCCGTGGCTCTACCGCGAGTTCATTGCCGGTGAGGCCGATCCGGAGTTGACGCTGCCGACGCAGACGCAGGCCGCGACCACCGACATCGACGGCACCTGGACGGTGGTGCCCGGGCCGAACGATGAGGCCAACCGCACGCAGGCGGGTTATCGCGTCGACGAAGTGCTGCGCGGTTCTCCGCTCACCGTCAACGGGCGGACCACCAAGGTTTCGGGTGAGGCGGTGGTCGCCGGCTCGAAACTGGAGAACGTAGCCTTCACCATCGACGTCGCATCGATCACCTCGCCGGAGAGCGGACGCGACGGCCAGTTCCGCGGTGGCGACATCATGGATGTCGCCAAGTTCCCGACCGCCGAGTTCACCTCGACGCAGCCGGTCGACCTGTCGGCGGTCCCCGAGACGGGTGCATCTGTGACCGTCGACATTCCCGGCAGCATGACGATCAAGGGAACGTCGCGCGACGTGACCGCGAAGGTGGACGTTCAACGGGCGGGTGACACCGTCATCGCCGCCGGCTCAGTTCCGGTGACCTGGACCGACTTCGGCGTCACACCACCGGATTTCGCCGGTTTCGTCAAGGTCGAGCCGACGGGCACGATCGAGTTTCTGGTGAACCTGTCCAAGGGGTAGCCGTCGGTCGGGCTGGCCCGGGGTCGACGGCTCCACGGCGTCGGACGCTACACGGTGAAGTAAAGGTGGCTAGTCTTACCTCGACCGCTCAGTACACATACCTCGCCAGCCCGGTGCCGCCACGGCGCTGTCCGCCGTCGATCGAGACCAGCGCGGGAACCAGCTCGCTGGTCACCAACCCGTGCTGCGCGGTGAGCTCGTCGACGATGTCGAAACTGCGCGCGATGCGGTCGGGGGCATCGACGATGATGGTGGTCACCGGAACCCTACGTGCCAGCTGAATCCAGTTGTCGCCGTGCGGTTCATGATCGCCGTTGAATCCCCAGATACCGCGCAACACCGTCGCCCCGCTGGCCGCCCGAGAGTCAAACAGCCGTTGGACGATCGCCCGGTGGATCGGTGTGCCGTCGTGCAGCGCGGCCTCTGACGTGTACACCATCAGCTTCTGCCACAGCGCGCGCCCGTGGTCATCGGTGGCAGGCAGGGCCACCGGACGCGCCAGCAGTTCGCCGTCGCGTTTGCACAGCTGAGCCCGCTCGATCGTGAAAAGCGGCTCCCGCAATAGCGTTTCGACCTCAGGGAGTGCTTCGGCAACCTGTCTGCCGGTTCCGACGGCGATGATCATCACGGGCACACCCATGTTGCGGCTGAAGAAACGGGCTCGTTTACGTTGCCCGTGTGCCGTGCCGTCAACGCCGAGAAACACTGACGCTCCGGCGAATCCGTGTCGACGCAGGACGCCACACACCGCACGGTACGCGGGCCGTCCATCCGCACGATCCTGGCGTCCGACATAGACGGTGAGCTTCGCGGCATCCGGCGGCGGGGTCGACGCTCCGGCGAGTTGCGCGCGTTCGAGCGTGACGAGCCCGCGGGGCATCATCGCCGAGACCTGGTCGGCCAGGCCAGCGATCTTGTCGGCCGTGTCCACTGCGGCGACCGCTATCGGCGAGTCCTCCGACATGCTCAGCGACTGGTCGCCGCGCAGTTCATGGTGCGGGCCGAAGCTGGTGATGCCGCGTAGTACGACGCTGATTGCCACCGCGTTATCGCCGTAGAGGTCGAGCATCGCGTCCGAGAGGAACCGGTCCCCGTGGCGCAGGCGCTCGGCGAAGTACGCGGTGAGCTTGAGGTAGTCGGTCACAGCCCGGCTCCGATCCACTGGCCCAGCCATGCCGCGGCCAGGCCGAGGGGGACGCTGACCGCGATGTTGGCGAACGCCAGCCAGGCCTGGCGCTCCTCACCGAGGCGCTGGGTCTCCAGCATCCACGTCGAGAAGGTGGTGTAGGAGCCGACGAACGCGGTGCCGGCCAGCAGTGCGACGTGCGGGCTGAGCGCAAGCCCGGCGACGAAGCCGAGTAGCAGAGCACCGCTGAGATTGACCACGAGGGTGCCGAACGGGAACGGCCGGGCGATCCGCGTGGACACCGTCCGGTCGACCAGGAATCGCAGCATCGCGCCGACTCCGCCGATCAGCGCGACGCCGGCCCAGACCGCGGCGATCATCGGTGAACCCGGACCCGCCGCACCAGGGCGGTGGCAATGTAGACGGCGAGCAGGCCCGCGAGGATGCTGGCAGCGGTGTAGCCGACGGCCAGGCCGTAGTGGTGATGCTCGAGCATCTGGATGGTCTCGACCTGCATGGTGGAAAACGTCGTCAGGCCCCCGCACAGACCGGTGCCCAACAGCGGGCGCCGATAACTCGACACCGGCAAACGCTCGAGCAGCCGGGTGGCGAAATAGCCCAACAGGAATGCGCCCACGATGTTGGCGGCGAACGTCGGCCACGGCCAGCGGCCCGGGTCGGGCGCGGCTAACGTCTCCAGCGCCGCACGTGCCACGGTGCCCAGTGCCCCGCCGACGAAGACCGCGGCCAACTCCCGCCCGTCGAAACTGACCATGAGCCAAGGTAACGCCGTCAAGCTTCCGGACCGGGGTACGGCGCGAATTGCGGAGGAGCAGAATCGGCACCATGGCCGCCAACCCCCGCGCCGGTAAGCCGGCGCAACCCGAAGACCTCATCGATGTGGCCCAGGTGGTGACGGCGTACTACACCGTCGAGCCCGACCCGGACAACGTCGACCAGCAGGTGGCGTTCGGCACGTCCGGGCACCGCGGGTCCAGCCTGGATGCCGCGTTCAACGAAGCGCACATCCTGGCCACCACGCAGGCCATCGTCGAGTACCGGGCGGAACAGGGGACAAGCGGTCCGTTGTTCATCGGACGCGACACCCATGCGCTGTCGGAACCGGCATGGGTGTCGGCGCTGGAGGTGTTGGCCGCCAACGACGTTGTCGCAATGGTCGATTCGGCCGACCGCTACACGCCGACGCCTGCGGTGAGCCACGCCATCCTGGCGTTCAACCGGGGCCGCGACGGTGATCTGGCCGACGGCATCGTCGTCACCCCGTCACATAACCCGCCACGCGACGGAGGCTTCAAGTACAACCCGCCCAACGGCGGGCCCGCCGACACCGACGCCACCGGGGTGATCGCCGCGCGGGCCAACGAGATCCTGCGCGGCGGGCTCAAGGCCGTGAAACGGGTGCCGCTGGCTCAGGCTCTGCAGGGCGCGCAGCGCCACGACTACATGGATGCCTACGTCGACGACCTGCCGAACGTGGTCGACGTGCACGCCATTCGCGCCGAAGAGATCCGCATCGGCGCCGACCCGCTGGGCGGGGCCAGCGTCGACTACTGGGGCGCGATCGCCGAACGGCACAACCTCGAGCTGACGGTGGTCAACCCGCTTGTCGACGCCACGTGGCGATTCATGACGCTGGACACCGACGGCAAGATCCGGATGGACTGCAGTTCGCCCAACGCAATGGCATCGCTGATCGCCAACCGCGAGTCCTACCAGATCGCGACCGGCAATGACGCCGACTCGGACCGCCACGGCATCGTCACGCCCGACGGTGGGTTGCTCAACCCGAACCACTACCTGTCGGTGGCGATCGAGTACCTCTACACCAATCGGCCGTCGTGGCCGACCTCGACTGCGGTCGGGAAGACTGCGGTCAGCTCGTCGATCATCGACCGGGTGGTGGCCGGGATGGGCCGTAAGCTGCTCGAGGTGCCGGTCGGCTTCAAGTGGTTCGTCGACGGGTTGCTCTCCGGCACAATCGGTTTCGGTGGCGAGGAGAGCGCCGGGGCGTCGTTCCTGCGCACCGACGGATCGGTGTGGACGACCGACAAGGACGGCATCATCCTCGCGTTGCTGGCGTCGGAGATCCTCGCCGTCACCGGCACCACGCCGTCGCAGCGATACGACGCGCTGGCCGAGAAGTACGGTGCGCCAACCTATGCGCGCATCGATGCGCCCGCCGACCGTGAGCAGAAGGCACGGCTGGCGAAACTGTCACCCGAGCAGGTGACCGCCACCGAGCTGGCCGGTGAAGCGATCACCGCCAAGCTGACGACCGCTCCGGGCAACGGTGCGCCGCTGGGTGGGCTGAAGGTGACGACGGAGAACGCCTGGTTCGCCGCCCGGCCGTCGGGCACCGAGGACGTGTACAAGATCTACGCCGAGTCGTTCAAGGGGCCCGAACATCTGGCTGAGGTACAGGAAGCGGCCCGCGAAGTGGTGAACAAGGTCATCGCGTGAGTTCGTCCGCGGAGGGCGACTGCGCGACAACAGAAAAGCCGAAGCTACCGCGTGAAGTCTGGCTGCTGGTCGCGGCGAACGTCGTCGTCGCGCTGGGTTATGGCGTCGTCGCCCCGGTGCTGCCGCAGTATGCGCGTCACTTCGGCGTCAGCATCAGCGCCGCGACCTTCATCATCACCGCTTTCGCGTTGATGCGGTTGATCTCCGCGCCGCCGGCCGGTTTGTTGGTTCAGCGGCTGGGGGAGCGGTGGGTCTACATCAGCGGCCTGCTGATCGTGGCGTTGTCCACCGGGGCGTGCGCCTTCGCGCAGACGTACTGGCAACTGCTGCTGTTCCGGTCGCTCGGCGGGCTCGGATCGGCGATGTTCACCGTGTCGTCGCTGGGTCTGATGATCCGGATCTCCCCGCCGGACGCGCGCGGCCGCGTGGCCGGCCTGTTTTCGTCGGGGTTCATGGTCGGGTCGGTTGCCGGACCGGTGCTCGGCAGCCTGACCGCGGGCCTCGGGCTGGCGGCCCCCTTCGTTATTTATGGAGCGGCGCTATTGGTCGCCGCGACAGTGGTTTTCGTGAGTCTGCGGCATTCCACGGTGGCGGCACCGGAGGTGACCACCGAGCCCGCCGTTTCGGTGCGCACGGTACTGCGCCACCGGGCCTACCGCGCAGCGCTGTTCTCCAACTTCGCAACGGGTTGGGCGGCGTTCGGCCTGCGCATCGCGCTGGTGCCGCTGTTCGTCGTCGAGGCGCTGGGTTATGGCACCGGCTTCGCGGGCCTGGCGCTGGCGACGTTCGCGATCGGAAACATCTCCGCCGTCATCCCCAGCGGGTATCTGTCGGACCGGATCGGGAGGCGCAAGCTGCTCATCGTCGGCCTCACGGTGTCGGCGGCCGCGACGATTCTGGTCGGCTATACGTCGTCGCTGCCGGTGTTCCTGGCGGCGGCCTATGTGACAGGCGCGGCAACCGGCATCTTCATCTCCCCTCAGCAGGCGGCGGTGGCCGACATCGTCGGGAACAAGGCGCGAGGGGGGACGGCCGTCGCGACGTTCCAGATGATGGCCGACCTGGGCTCGATCGTGGGGTCAGTGGTGGTCGGGCAGGTGGCCGAGCATGCCTCGTTCGCGTCGGCGTTCGTCGTCAGCGGCATCGTGCTGATGCTGGCGGCGATCGGCTGGGTGTTCGCGCCGGAGACCCGCGGCCTGCCGCCGGCCACGCACACACCCATCCGCGCGATCGGCCCGGAGGCAGGCGGCGAAGTGCCGTGAGCTGCGACTTTGAAGGCCAACTGCAGGTGGTGTAGCTTCGATGGGCACAACTTCACGGGGCTATGGCGCAGCTGGTAGCGCACCACACTGGCAGTGTGGGGGTCAGGGGTTCGAGTCCCCTTAGCTCCACAGCAAGAAACCCGAAGTCAAACGGCTTCGGAGTTTTGCTGGGTGGGGTTGGTGGGGACCCCTTGACGACAGTTTTGACGCCGCTGGCACACCGTCATGCTCACCTTTTCGGCCCCACACTCCTGGTGTGGCGACACACAATCCGCGTCTGAGTAATTAAGGTATGATTTCTATACATGCTTGAGTTCGAGTTTGATCCCGCCAAAAGCGCGGCAAACATGGCCAAGCGCGGCATCGACTTCACTGCGGCGCAATCCCTTTGGCGGGATACGCACCGAATTGAGGTACCTGCACGAACGACGGATGAGCCGAGGTGGATGGTGATCGGTCAGATCGGCGGCGCCGATGCTGGTCGGCAGTCGTGACCTACCGAGACGAACACGTCCGGATCATCTCGGTACGCCCGTCACGAGAGAGCGAGGCATCACTATATGAAGGCTAAGGAGTTCGACGAACGGTTCGACGCCGGCGAGGACATGGCCGCTGCGTTGGATACGGCACGGGCGCGGCGGCCCGGCGAGGAACACCGACGCGTGAACGTCGACTTTCCGGCATGGATGATCGCTGAACTCGACCGCGAAGCAACCCGGCTTGGAGTCACCCGCCAGTCACTCATCAAGGTCTGGATCGCCGAAAAACTCGACCACGGCGACCACCCCGCGGCCTGACCACACCCGCCATTGCAGGCGGTGGGTCCTGGCCATTGCGGGCCGCGGCTGATCTGACCACAATTTTGACGACAACGGCGACGACAGTTGCTGCCTCCACGACACCAACTACACGATAAATTGCGGGGAATCCTGCCTGTTCAGGGTTGTGCCTGTTCCTGGCAGTGTGGGGGTCAGGGGTTCGAGTCCCCTTAGCTCCACTCATTTGACTAGGTATTTTGTAAGTTTCGCCGCTCGCTTTGAGTTCACTACGCACCCACCCGCTAACCAGCACAAACACCCGCCGCAAACCAGTGTGGGTAATACACCCGCCACCCCACAAAAGCAGCGTTGACCCACACAAACAGCACGGGTCAACTACCAAGGGCGGAATGTCCCGCAGACGCCGGTCGGGCCAGCTGCCATTGCAGGGTGGCCGGGCCCGTGATTGTCACTTTGACAGCCCCACGGTGCGGCACGAGAGTGGAGGCATGGCCGATCAGCGCTTGATCTGGGGCGAGCGGACCGTCGTCGACCGAATCGGTGGCGCCGCCTACGACTATGCGGTGGAACGCGAATGGCTGGCCAGGCCCTCCGGACTCGCGTTGTGGGGTACTGACACCCGCGTGCTCTACGACAGCATCCGTCTGATCGGCGACCTGCCCGACGGCTCGGCGGTCCTCGACGTCCCGTGCGGGGGCGGGCTGGCACTGCGCGGCCTGCGTTCCGACCAGCGCGTGCGCTACGTCGCCGCCGATATCTCTACCGACATGCTCGCCCGCGCCCGCCGTCGGGCCGCCGACCTCGGCCGCGACGACATCGAGTTCACCGAGGCCGACATCGAGCGGATGCCGTTCGACGACAACGAGTTCGACCTGTGCGTGTCCTTCAGCGGCTTGCACTGTCTTCCCGATCCGGCCGCCGCCGTGCGTGAGATCACCCGCTGCCTCAAGCCGGGCGGCCGGCTGGTCGGCGACTCGGTTGTGCGCGGCGCCGGGTTGCGCCAGGATCTGGCGATCCGCGCCTTCCGCCGCATAGGTGTCTTCGGCGCCGGCGGCACCGTCGACGAGCTACGCCGCTGGCTCACCGACGCCGGACTGACAGTCGATCGCCTCCAACCCTCCGGCGCCGTAGCACACTTCACCGCGACAGCCGCGCGCTGACGGCCGTTACGCCAACAGGTTCACCGCATCGGCTTTATCGGTTTTGGCCCGCCCCGGTGTTGACCTCGCGGGCGTTGCCAGCACTCGAACCTCTCGGCCTCTAACAGAGAGTGGACCCCCTTTCAGTAGGTGCTGGTGG
>CAWDFT010000031.1:0-154444 GCA_963801575.1 uncultured Actinomycetota bacterium | reverse complement strand
GTCCTCCAACGCGGGCGCCCGCTGCTGCTGGGCCGGCAGATAGCCGGTGGTGCACGGCGGCGGCAGGTTGAGCCTCAGATTGAAACTGAGGAACAGGCCGCGGTAGTCCTGCAGAGTGTTCTCCGGTTCGCCACGCCCACCGCCTGAACTGTGGCCACAGCTTGCGGCAACAGCACCAGCAACTGCTCGATGCTCGCGTGGTAGGTCGCGGCGACCTTGCCAGCGCTGACCATGTTCGCCAACACGATCGGGAGGGTCGGCTGCAGCCGGTCGAACAGCTGCCGCACTTCCTCTGCGGCCGGCCCGCCGTTCTGGAGCACCCCCCGTACTTCGGTGTCGTTCGCCTGTACCTGACGGCTGATGTCGGCCAGGTGCGCCGCCCACGCCTGCACCGAATCCGACGTATCGGTCTGAGTGTCCAGAACGGGCTTCGATTCGTCGATCAGTGTGAGCGTCGGGTCCAGGTTCGCGCGCGCGTCGGTGGCCAGCTCACTGGCACCCGTGACGAGACGGGAGAGTTCCGGCCCCAATCCCCCGACCGCGGTGTAGCCCTCGTCGACGGCCGTCTGGAGGTCGTCGACGGGGATGGACTGCAGGCCGTTGTCAGCCGCATCCAGCAGGGCGTCGAGGTCGGGCGGCACCGAGGTACGTTCGGCCGGGATGACGTCGCCGTTCTTCAGCGGGGGAGACTCTGTGCGGGGCAACAGTGTCACGTACTGTTCGCCGACCGCCGACTGACTGTGCACCTGCGCATCGAGATCGGACGGGATGTCGATGCCCGACTTCAGCGAGAGCACCGCCACGACACCGGTGTCGGTGAGGCGCACACTCTCGACCCGGCCGACCTCGATTCCGCGGTAGGTGACGTTCCCGCTCTCGTACAGGCCTGCCGCGCGGGGCAGCTCGACGGTCACCTGGTAGCGACCGATCCCGAGCGCAGCAGGCAATTTGAGATAGCCGAATACCATCACCGCTCCGCCCACCAGGGCGATGCACGCGAACACCACCAACTGGACCGCGATGCGCCTCGTCAACGGTGGCATGTCACGGCCCCTGATCCCAATGATATGGCGCGACAAGCGGATTGCCGACGGTATACGGGCTCGGCAGTTGACCGATGGTCCGGCCCCACTGCAGCTCGAGCTCGGTGAGATCACCCTCCCACCTGGTGCCGGTGAGGAACGACGCGTCGAGCCGGCTGAGGGTCAAGTCGATGATGGCGGTCAGGTTCGCGTAATCGCCGCGCGCCCAGTTACCGATGGTCTCCTTGGGGAATGGATAGGTCGCAAGCAGGCTCAACGCGTGGGTCAGCGCGGGCCCTGCGTCGGCCAACGACTGGAGCACCGGTCCGAGATCCTGGAGTTCGCGCACCAAGTTGTCCTTGGACTGGATGGTCGAGTCGGCCACCAGCGCACTGAATTTGGCGAACTGATCGAGAGCGTCTACCAGCTTCTGCCGTTCATCGCTGATCACGCCGAGCGCGTCGGGCACGGTATTCAACGCGTTGTCCACCACCGGCTTCGCCGAAGCGATCTGCCCCACCAGATTGTTCAGGCTGTCCGTGGCGGCGATGATGTCGCCGGTTTGTTCGTTGAGGCTGCCGACGAAGACGTCGATCTGCTGGATCAGGCTTCGTAGCTCGTCGGCTCGACCGGTCAACGCGGTGCTCAAGGCGTCACTGATGTCCTGCATCTGCCCAACCCCACTACCGTTGAGCAACAACGAGATCGCGCCTAGCGTCTGCTCGGTCGTCGGGTGGCTGCTGCCCGACGACACCGGTATCAGCGCACCGTCGGTCAGCCTGCCCACCGGCGGAACGTCCGTCGGCGGCGCCAACTCAATGTGCAGTGAGCCGAGCAGGCTGGTCTGGCCGATGGCGGCGGTCGCGTTGGCAGGCAGCTCCACATCACCGTCGAGGGTGATCGTGAGCAGCGCATGCCAACCCTGCCGCTTGATCTTCGTGACGTTGCCGACGGTGACGTCACCCACCTGCACGCGGGAGTTCGGCTCCAGATTGCTGACATCGGGCAGCTGCGCCTGGATGGTGTACGCGCCCGGGCCGCCGCCCGCCGTTCCGGGCAGCTGCATCGAATTGAGGCCACGCCAGCCACATCCGGCCAACGCGGTGAGGATTCCCACCGTCAGCAGGACCCCAGTGGCGGCGCGCCACGCCGAGCACCGGCGTCGCGCGATCATGGACCGACTCCGGGCGGCACCATCATTCCGCGCAGCCCGTCGGCCGGATCGACGCTTTGCACCTCGGCCGGCAACGGCGGGACATTCTCGCCGCCGGCCGCATCCGCCGGTGGCGGAACGTAGTCCGGCCGCATCCAGTCCTCGCTGTAGGTGACCTCGTTCGGCCGCGCTACCGCGCCGACGACCAGGTTTTCGCCGAGGGGAGGGAAGTTGTACTGCCGGTTCTTGACGATCGGCGCCAGATACTGGACACACCGTTTTGCCGACTCTTCGGCGCCCATCCGAGACGCCGCCTGTATCGCCCCGCACAGGAACAGCAGTGGATTGGCGAAGTTGTTGTGCGCCTGTCCGCCGCTCAGCGTGCCCTGGGCCGGCTGGTAGATGTTCATGAAGTTCTGCAGTGCGTTCGGGGCGACATGAAGTGTCTGCTTGAGGTCATCAAGGCTGGCGTCCACTGCGTCGGAAACGGGGGCCATCTTGTCCGCCGTCGCGCCCAGCGCCTCCCGGTTGTCGGCGACGAAGCTCTGCACGTCGCTTACGAGCCCGTTGAGAGCGGCGAGCGCCTCGCCGATCTCGTTCGGGTCGTTGGCCAACAGTGCGCTCACCGACGCCAAGTTCGTGTTCAGCTGTCGCATCAGGTCACCGCTGGTCTGCAGCGCTGATACCAGAATCGACAAGTTCTTCACGGAACTGAAGACGTCGTCGCTGTGGTCGCCGAGCGCCGTGATCGCCTTCGACAGTTTGATGATGGAGTCCCTGATGGTCGCGCCCTGGCCGCGCAGATTGTCAGCGGTCGTGGTCACCACCGAGCCCAACGGGCTCACCCCGCCGGGTTCGGTGGGCTGCATCATGTCGACCAACTTCTCGAGCTGCTGACGCAGGTCATCCCACTCCATCGGGACCGCGGTGCGCTGCGCGGAGATCACCGCGTTGTCCTGCATCTGCGGTCCACCGGTGTAGGCGGGCGTCAACTGGATGACGCGCGCCGTCACCAGCGCCGGCGACAAGATCACCGCCTTCGCATCGGCGGGCACTCGATACTTGTCCTCGAACCAGAAACTGATCTTGACGAGCTCTGTCTGGGGCTCGATCTTGTCGATCTTGCCGACCGGCACCCCCAGGATGCTCACCACATCGCCGACGAAGATGCCGTTGCTGTTCACGAAATAGGCAACGACGTGCGTGCGCCCGACGGCCATTGCCGACAAACTCAGCTGCACGGTGGCCGCGATCAGGGCGAGCACCAACGCGGCACCGACGCCGACCCTGGCGATTCCGCGTTTCGTCATGGGGTTACCTCGCTCGGCGTCGGCGCTTCGCCAGGTGCCGGCACGTACACCGGCGCCGGTGACGGCGCCGGAGCAGAATCCGCGGGCGGCCCGGGCGGCGGTCCGCCCGGCGGCGGCGCGGGCAGCGGTTCACGGTAGGGATAACGCGGATCACCCGGCGTTCCGGTGATCGCATCGGGCAGGTTGAGGTGCGGCTCGCCGCCCTGTCCGGTTCGTGGATAGGGCATCGGCAACGCCGGCGTGCCTGGCTGTCCCAGCTGCGGGTCGTTGAGCTGTGACGGCAGCAGAACGGTGGGGTCAAGCCCGAGGTCGGAGAATGCGGCGTCGACGAACGGCTGCAGGAACTGTCCCGGTAGCAGGTTGGCGAGGTAGAACTTGAAAAACGGCCCGGCGGCCATCGATTCGCCCAGCGACATCGCGTAGTCGTTGAGCTTCTTGATCGACAGCTGCACCTTCTCCTTACGGTCGTCGATGATGGTCAGTACCTCGGTGGCCTTGTCCAGCGCGGGTTTCAACGTTTGGCGGTTCTCGGAGACGGCATCGGTGATCTGCCGGCTGACGGCAGCGATGCGACCCGAGACCCGGTCGAGGGCTTCGCTTTCGCTCAGCAGCGCTGCGAGGATCGCATTGCTGTCGCCCAGCAGCTTGACGATCTGGTCACTGCGCTCCGACAACACGGCAGTGGCCTTGTTGGCGTTGGTCAGTAACCGCCGCAGCTGCGCGTCGCGGTCAGCCAAGGTTTGCGAGAGTCGCGCGACGCCCTGCATTGCGATCCTCAGGTCGGCAGGCGTATCGGAGAACGTGTTCGCCAGCACATCCAGCGACGTGGACAGCTGATTCGTGTCCAGTCCGCTGAGCGTTACCCCGAGATCACCCAACGCGTCGGGCAGCTGGTATGGCGGGGTTGTCCTGTCGACCGGGATGGGGCCGGACTGCTCGCCGTCCCCTCGCGGGGTTACTTCCAGAATCCGCGCCCCGAGAAAGCTTTTGGTCTTGATCGCGGCCTCGGTGCGATCGCCGAGCGGGATGTCGTCGTCGACTTCGAAGGTGACCAGCACCCGTGAGCCGTCGAGTTCGATGCTGTTGACCTCGCCCGCCGCCAACCCCGCGACCTGAACCGGAGTTCCCGGTGCCAGACCGCCTGCCTCGGCGAAGTACGCCGAATACTCTTTCGCCGAACTGAAGAACGGCAGCTTGTGGTAGTTCACGGCAGCCACGATCACGCCTGCGGTGGCGGCGACACCGACCACGCCGACAAGCACCTGATTCCGTTCCGCGAAGTACTTCACCGTGGTGCGCACCTTCCGCTGCTCTGACCGACTACTTTGACGTAAACCGGTTGTCCCCCTTTGCCGTTCAACTTCAAAACCAAGTCGCACAGATAGAAGCTGAAGTAGTCGCCGTAGAGACCCTGCCGGTTGAGCATCTGGTATGCATCGGGCAGGGTGTCCAGCAGGTTGGCCAGGTAGTCCCGTTCGGCGAGGACGGCTGCGGCGGCTCTGTCCGACTCGTGAACGAACTTCACAAAGGGGGCGCGGGCCTGCGCGAGCAGATCGCTGATCGACCCCGCCGCCTCATTGGTGTAGGCGATCGCACTGCTGATTTCCTGCTTTCGCTCGGCGAGCGTGCCAACCAATTGCGACAGCGAGTCGACGCTCCTGGCGAATTCAGCACTCTGGTCGCCCAAGGAACCCAGCACGGTGTCCAGGTTCGAAATGACCTGCCCCACCAGCTGATCCCGGTCGGCAAGCGTGTTCGTAAGAGCCGCGGTATGCACCAGGAACGACTTGATCGTCGGGCCCTCACCCTGGAGGGCCTTGATCAACTCGCCCGACAGCGCATTGACCTTGTCGGGATCCAACGCTTGGAACAACGGCCGGAAACCGCCGATCAGTGTGTCGAGGTCCAGCGCGGGTGACGTCTGAGCCAGCGGAATGGTATAGCCCGGCTCGAGTCGTTTGGTCCCGCCGACGCCTTCCTCGAGCGCGAGATACCGCCCACCGACCATGTTCTGGTAGCGAATGACCGCCCGGCTGCCCTCCGTCAACACCACAGATTGCTCCGTGCTGAACTCAACGAGCGCCGAACCGTCGCGCCGGATCGAGATGTCTTTCACCCTGCCCACCTCGACTCCGGCGATGCGGACGAAGTTTCCGGTCTCCAGGCCGGAGACATTGGTGAAGTTCGCCTCGTAGGTTGTCTCGTCGCCGAACCGCAGTTGGGCGAAGATCGCCAGCATGGCGAACAGCCCGAAGGCGCAGACGACCATGAAGACGGCGAGACGCCAGATCGCGCCGCGCAGATTCTCTCTCATCGTCGTGCCCTCGTGCCGGTAATCACGGTGAGGGTGTCGCCGCTTCGGGAAGCGGCGGTGTCGGGGTGGGCTGTGACTGCGCCGGGGCAGGAACCACGAATGGCTCCGCCCCGGGCGGTGGTGGACCCGGCTCTCGTGCCGGCCCGGGCGGCGGCGCCGCGGGCAGGCCCGGGTATAGCGGGGTTCCGTCGGGTGAGTACAGCGGTGCCCCGTAGGGCGGCGCGCCAGGGTAGGGGATCGGGCCGGGTGCAGGTCCACCCGGATAGCGGATGCTAGGAGGTTCGGGCACCGCCCGGGTGACGGGGAAGTAGTTGGCGTATCCCGGGAAGGCAATGCCGGGATTGGGCCTGATGTCGAGTCCGGTTCCCCAGCCGGTATTCGTGATCAGTTGGCGCACCGGCCAATTCGCGGCAACATCCGGTAATGATCCGCATCCCGGTTTGCCGCCCGGTCCGCCCTTTGCGCCGATGACCGGTAGATTCTGCGGATACCGGTACTGGTCGGCGCCGAGGAGCAGAGCCGTGTCGAGGACCAGCGAATTTCCGTTCGCGCCACCGGTCGCATCAAGGTAGCCGCTGTCGAGGGTTAGCTTGGCGCCCACGAGCATGCACGTCAGGCCGGGGTTGTACTTGTTCAGCAGGCTGGTCGTCGAGTTCAGCACATCGACCGCCTCGATCAAGTTGTGCGCGTTGGGTCCGACCAGCGCAATACCGCTGCGCGACATGCCGATTACGCCGGTGAGCGCCTCGTCGAGTGCCCGAGATTTCTCGGTGACCGTCGCGCTGGTCGTGGTCGTCGCGGCCAGCGTCGCCGTGATGTTCTGTGCCGCAGCGGCATACGTGTCGCTGGCACTCTTGACCGCCTGCAGGTTCGCCCGAGCGGTATCTGCGCGCGGATTGACGGCAAGCAGAACCTGGTTGGCATCGGTGATGGCCGCGCCGATCGCCTCGCCGTGGCCGCGCAGGCCTTCGGCCAGCGCCGCCAGCACGCCGCTCAGTTTCGCCGGGTCGATCCGATCGAGGACCCGCACCAGGTGCTGGAACATGGTGTCTACTTCGGTGCCGACGCTTTCAGATTCGAGCACCGTCCCGGCGGTCAACCGTTTCGGGCTCGGGTCGGTCGGATAGATCAGGTCGACGAATTTCGCGCTGAACAACGTGGTGGCCCGGATGCGGGCGCGCACGTTGGCGGGGATGAACTGGATCTGGTCGGTGTCGATCTCCAACTTCAGGGTCACCCGGTCCCGTCCGCTGCTGATCTGGCTGACCCGGCCCACCTGGACGCCGCGCATCTTGACCTTGCTGCCGATTTCCATCACCAGCCCGGCCCGCTCCGATGTCAGCGTCACGGGGACATAGGGGGTGAACGATCCGGAGAAGAGCGCCGATGTCAGCGCGATGACGCCTGCGGTGGTGATGACGAGGATCAGCGTCCACCACGCGGGATGTATTCTCTGCGAACGAGATTCGGCCATGCCCGCTACCCGGAGAGGTTGAAGTGGCCACCCTGGCCGTAGACGGAGAAGGAGATGGCCAGCAGGATCAGCGTCAGCACGATGAGTGCCGTGCGCACCGAGTGGCCGACGGCCTCACCCACACCGGCGGGCCCGCCCCAAGCCGTGTAGCCGTAGTAGGTGTGCACCAGCATGATTGCGATCGCGATGACGAGCACGGTGACGAATGACCAGACCAGGTCGATGGAATTGAGGAACGTGTTGAAGTAGTGGTCGTAGACACCGGTGGACTGCCCGTAGACCGCGGTCGTCCCGAATCGGGCGGCTTGGAAGGCGCACACCACCGCCACGCAGTACAGGGGGATCACCACGACGACCCCGGCCACCACCCTGGTGGAGACGAGATAGGCGACCGACCGGACCGCCATCACCTCAAGCGCGTCGATTTCGTCGGCGATCCGCATCGCGCCCAGTTGCGCAGTGGTACCCGCACCGATGGTCGCGGTCAGGCCGACACCTGCGACGGCCGGGGCGATGATGCGCACGTTGACATAGGCGGAGATGAACCCGGTCATCGCCTCCACCCCGACCCCTGCGAGCTGGTTGTATCCCTGGACCGCGATGACGGCGCCCGTGGACAGGGTCAGGAAGCCGACGATCACCACCGTGCCGCCGATCACCGCCAGCGCACCGGTGCCCAGACTCATCTGTCCGATCAGCCGCAGCATTTCGGTCTTGTAGCGGGTGAACGCGGTACGAGTCGCCCCGATCGTTTCGGCGTAGAAAGCTACCTGTGTGCCAACGTGATTCCACCCGCGTGCCACACCGCTGCCCGCACGGCTGAGCCACGCGAAGCGCTGTTCCGCCGCACTGTCGCGCTTCATCGCGAACTCGCATAGAAGACGGCCGTCGTGACGATGTTGATCAGGAAGAGCGCGATGAAGGAGTACACCACCGTTTCGTTGACGGCATTACCGACACCCTGCGGCCCGCCTCCCACAGACATGCCCTTGTAGCAGGCGATCAGCGCGGCTGCCATGCCGAACAGCGCACCCTTGACCAGGCCCAGGGCAATATCGGGGAAGCCGGTGAGCAGTGTCAGGCCCGAGACAAACGCCCCCGGCGTGACGTGCTGGATGAAAACAGAGAAGAGGAACGAACCGGCCAGACCGACGGCGGTGACGAGGGAAACCAGCGACACCGCAACGACGGTGGCGGCCAATACGCGGGGCACCGCCAGGCGGTGAACCGGGTTGATGCCGAGCACGCGGAGCGCGTCGAGTTCCTCCCGGATGGTGCGCGCCCCCAGATCGGCACACATGGCGGTGGCTCCGGTGCCCGCGACGACGAGCACCGTGACGACGGGTCCGATCTGAGTGACCGACGCGGTGGCCGCGCCCGTGCCGGAGAAGTCAGCGGCCCCGAACTCAACCAGCAGGATGTTGAGCGTGAAAACCACGAGGACGGTGAACGGAATCGCCAGCAACAGCGTGGGAATGATCGAAACGCGCGCGACGAACCAGGTCTGCAACAGGAACTCACGCCACGCGAACGGTGGCTTGAACATCAGGATGAAGGTGTCGAGTGTCTGGGAGTAGAAGCCGCCGAGGGCGCGGACGGGCTTGAGGATCCTGTCGGGAGCAACCACTGGCGGACCTCCTGCCCGTTCGAAGTGCCGTCAGTCGTCCAACGGTACCGTCAGGCGTCCAACGGTAAGGAGCAAAGAACAATATGGCAGGAGTACTTGGTCACATCAACCAGAGCAAAATAGCCAACAAGGGCCGGTTGTGGAGCCTAGGGGATTCGAACCCCTGACTTCTGCCTTGCAAAGGCGAATCGTCCCGGTCTGTACCTGCGGCGTTGGTGCGGTAGCCGGTTTACCTGCGAAACAACATCAAGTGTAATTCGCTGGGATTGCTTTGGTTTGTGCCCAAGTGTGCCCAAAATGTGCCCACGCCTTACGTGGCCACCGCTAATCGGTACATGACGCTGGCGGCAAATCCGGCACGCGTGTCGTACCTCGGAAACCTCGTCGGCCCGACGGGATTTGGATTCCTTTTACCCGAGGACGTTCTTGGTGATCAGCTCATAGTGATGCAGCCGGCCGCGCAGCATGTGCCGCTCTACGGTGCCGTCGACGTACAGACCGCTGGACTGGCCGGGGTTGATCGTGAACACGTCCCATTCCAGGCGCAGCCCGTCGCCGATCTGCGGCGGGATATCGACCTGGGGGGCCAGCAGCATCCGGTAGCGGGAGATCACGAGGGGGCCGCCTTGCCGCATCACCGCGTCGGTGTCGAGGGGGAACACTTCGGCGGGCACCGTCTGTTCGACGTGGTCGAAGATCTCGTTGCCGTACGCGTCGTATTCCGGCGGGTCGAGCGGCGTCTCGATCACGACGGTGACGCGGTCGTGGAAGATCACAGCGCCCTCTTGCGGTACCGGTTGAGCACGAACGTCTCGGCGAGGCTGAAACCGTTGAATGCGCCGCGGATCTCAACCGACCCGATAGTGGTGGGGATCTGTTCGGGGTTGGCGACCAGGCGGGCCGAGGCGGTGGTGATGACGGCGGCCAGCTCGTCGTTGGGCTCGTCATCATCGAACCCGCGGCCGCGGGTGTAGGACGCCACCATCGCGGTGATGACGGGGGCGATCTCCCCGGCCAGGGCGACGAGCGTGGTGTCGCTGCCCTGGCCGAGGAACGCGGCGACGTCTCCGCCGTTGATGTAGGGCATCGCTAGTGGTGTGTCCTGCAATTAAATGCTGATTGGTTGGTATGATTGGCGTCGTGAGGCAACCCGTTCCGGCTCTGTTGGTGTCCCCAGGGCAGCGTGAGGTTCTCGAGTCCGTGGCGCGGTCGTCGTCGGCGCCGCATCGCGAGGTGGTCCGGGCGCGGGCGTTGTTGATGGCGGCCGACGGTCTGGCGAACACCGCGATCGCGCGGGCGTTGTCGGTGTCGCCGGCGTCGGTCAGCGGGTGGCGCGCCCGGTTCGCCGAGGAGGGGCTGGTCAAGTTCGCGCAGGTCCGCGAGGGCCGGGGCCGCAAGACGACGATCCCGCAGGACAAGATCGACGAGATCGTGGATCTGACCCTGAACTACCGCCCGGCGGGCGAAACCCACTGGAGCTGCCGGAGCATGGCCGCGGCTACCGGGGTGTCGAAATCGACTGTGCAGCAGGTGTGGTCGGCGCGGGGCCTCAAACCGCACCGGGTCGAGACGTTCAAGCTGTCCAACGATCCGAAGTTCGAGGAGAAGCTGGTCGATGTCGTCGGGCTTTATCTGAATCCCCCCGAGAAGGCGATCGTGTTGTGCGCCGATGAGAAGTCCTCCGTGCAGGCGCTCGACCGCACCCAGGCCTCGCTGCCGATGGTCAAGGGGCGCGGTGAGACGATGACCCACGACTACAAGCGCCACGGCACCACCACCCTGTTCGCCGCGCTGAACGTGCTGACCGGCATGATCATCAGCCAGTGCATGCCTCGGCACCGCCATCAGGAATGGTTGAAATTCCTCAAGACCATCGACCGGCAGGTGCCCAAGGACCTGCAGATCCACCTGATCCTGGACAACTACGCCACCCACAAGCACGAAGACGTCCGCAAGTGGCTCGACAACCACCCCCGGTTCCACCTGCACTTCACCCCGACATCGTCGTCGTGGCTCAACCTCGTCGAACGCTGGTTTAGGGAACTGACCGACAAAGCGTTACGGCGCGGCGTCTTCCACTCCGTGCCCGACCTCGTCGCCTCCATCCAGGAATACATCGACGCCCACAACAACGACCCCAGACCCTACGTGTGGACCGCCACCGCCGAGTCCATCCTCGCCAAAGTCGCACGCGGTCGGATCACCCTTGAAAAAGTCAGCTAAATGCCGGACACACCACTAGCTGCCGGCCTCGGTCAGCACGCACACCGCTTCGGGGTGCAGCAGACCGAGATCGTAGCGGGTGACCACACGCAGGCCGACCATGTCGAACTCGGCGTACCGCTCGGTGAGCACCGTGATGGACGGTGCGAGGTCGCGCGCGACCGCGATCTGGTTGAAGTCGGCCAGTACCGCGGTGCCCTCGGGCAGCTTGTTCGTCACCGTGACGGGCACTCCGAACAGCCGATAAGTCGTGTCGCGGGTGACGTCCGATTCGAGGAGATACTTGCTGGAGTCGGTGGCTTCCTTCAGTTTTCGCAGTGCGACGAAGTCGTTGCCGTTGACCAGCCACCGGTTCGGGGTGACCTCTTGTGCGTTGAGCAAGCCGATCGCGTCGAGCAGCGAGTCCGCGTCGGTGACGTCGAGCGTGGCCGGGATGGTGCTGTCCTGCTCGACGATGCCGGTGATGGAGTCCGATGTCCCGGCACCCGTCAGGAGCGCGGTGTCCAGCGCGTCCGAGACGTCCTTGACGAGGCGGGGCCTTCAGCACGGCGTCGATGCCCAAAGTGCTCTGCCTCACAAGCTCATTCGTGAACGTCAGAATCGTCTTGAGGCTCTTCCGCTCGGTGGGCATCAGAATCAGCTCGTCGAAGTCGACGTCAGCGGTGGCGGGGATCTCGGCTCCTTCACCGATGAACCCGACCGTCGCGCCGGAGACGAGTTTCGGGATGCGGAGCACTCCCGCTGGTGTCGAAGATCCGCGGCCCGGACGACAGCACCACACTGGCGGCCTCAAGCGGCTGAACGAGAAGCTGGGATACCTGGTCGACAAGCAGTTCGGGGTTGGCGGCAGTGGTTTCAGTCATGAGATGTCCGTTCTGTGACAAGGGGATTGGAGTCAACCCGTGCCGCCAGGACAACGATGGGGCCACCCATCAGGAGCGGCCCCTTCAGCTTACCCGTCAGGACTTCGATGAAGCTCTCTCAACGCCCACGGCTACGAGGATCTTCTGCATAGTTGCGATCGACAGGCCAGACGCCTCGTTCAGTTGAGGGAACGAATGCCCGTCAGCCCTCGCGGCCTCAATCTCCCGGCCGAGCTCCCGACGTACTTCCCCGGCCAGCTCTAGCGCGGCCAGGTATGTATTCACAAGTTCACGAATGCGAGTACTTGTCTCTGGGTTGACAGCCTGGGAGGTTTGCGGATCGATGTTAGGCAATACGATTTTGTCAACCATAACTGCTCTCCCCATGGAACGTGTCTGGCCGAAGAGTACCAGCTGATCTGTAATATCACACTCAAAACGAACTCTTCACCTTGGGTTGACTAATTCCTGGCAGCAACTATGTGACTCATTGCCACGGTTGGCCGTTTCTCATTGGGCTCGTCGCCGCAGAAGGGCCGCCAGGTCAACCGTGGCGGCCGAGGGTGTGGCACCCTGCCCGATCTCCCCCGTTGGCCGGCGGGACGCCAGGTGCGGCTTGCGTGCCAGCAGCTCGTCGAGTGCGGCGGCCAGGGCGTCGGGGTCGCCGAGGTGTTTCTCGTCGAACTCGAGGTCGGTCGGGTCGGCCAGGCGGCTGGTCGCGCGGACCAGCTCGGTGTGTAGGCGTTGGGCGTACTGGTCGGCGCGCTGCGCGCGCTGCCGGTATTTGCCGTTCTCTTGGCGCAGCTCCTCGACGTAGGACCGCGGGAACGTCTCAGGCTCGGGTTCCGACGGTTCCGACTCCGCGTCCGGTTGTGGATCCTCGGGCGCGATCTCGTCTTGCGGTTCCTCGGGTGTGTTCTCGTCAGGCTGCATTGCCTATCCCTCCTTGTTCCGTAATCGGTTGCGTCGCCGCGGATTCAGCGCGGCGGGCAGCGTTGATCTTCTCGATCTCGTCGTCGGAGTATCCGAGCTTTCCCAGCGCGTACGAGGCGGGCAGCAGGCCGGCCTGGTACAGCTTGACGGTGGCGGCGGCCTCTTGTGCGACGGACCGTGTCGCGGCGTCGGCCCATATCACCCGAACATCGTCGATCAGGTTGGGGTCGCGACCTGTGCCGACCGCAAGCATCAATTTCGCCACCTGCTCCCAGCTTCTGCCGAATACCGCCTGTCGGGCCTCCGCGCGGGCCGTCAACGAGGCCTCGGCGGCACGCAACGCGTCGGCGGATGGAGGTTGGTCGTTCATAACGCCGAGATAGTGGCTCGGAAGTGTTGAGAAAGCTTGAATTTGGCAGAGCAGCACCCGGACGCTGGCCTCGTACCCGCCGAGATCAGCGGCGGCGAGCTGGCCGAACTTGGCTTGCTCGTTCTCGCTGACAGCCATCCTGGAACCCTCTGGGATCGGGTTGACCTCGGTCGTCACCGGCTCGCCGTACTCGATCACCGGGTTGCCGTCGTCGTCGAGAACCGGCTCCTCGGCCAGCTCGATCCCGGTCGCCCAGCGGCGCGGCCGGCCAACGTACTCGGACGTCTGGTACATGGTCGGGTGCGCGTGCACCGCAGCGTCACCGCCGTCGACGGGGAGATGGTCTATTCGGCCCCTAAGTCGCATCAGGCCCGCACGGTTCCTCTTCCCCAGCTCCTGATCGACGCCCTGCGCGAGCACCTCGGGGATGGCGATCCCAGCGCTCTCGCCTTCCCCGATTCGCGCGGCGGACCGATGCGCCTCAACAATGTTCGGCGACGGTGGTGGGGTCGCGCGGTGGCCGACTCCGGTGCGCCGGTCGGGCTGTGCCCGCACGAACTGCGCCACTCGGCGGCGTCGATGGCGATAAGCGCGGGCGCGAGCATCAAGGTCATCCAGAAGATGCTCGGCCACAAGTCGGCCACGCTGACCCTGGACCGGTACGGGCACCTGTATCAAGACGATCTGCAGAGCGTGGCCGATCGCCTTGATTCATTGCATGCGTCCGCCAAGTGTGCCCAAAATGTGCCCACCCGGCTGCGCGCGGTGCGCTAACTACTCCTCTTTGAGTCTTTGACCTGCGGTTACGTTGTGGAGCCTAGGGGATTCGAACCCCTGACTTCTGCCTTGCAAAGGCAGCGCTCTACCAACTGAGCTAAGGCCCCGTTTCAGGAAGGTTGATCGGCGGCTGCGTGCCACACCTCGACGCCGCGTCGCGACCGCACCACGAGCACCCCCAGCGCCACCGCGGCGACCAGCAACACCAGCCTCATGGTGAACCTTTCCGTGGGCCTAGGAGGACTCGAACCTCCGACCTCTTCGTTATCAGCGAAGCGCTCTAACCGCCTGAGCTATAGGCCCGTAACGCGTATGGCCGAGCGACGAGATTACCGTAATCGCGACCGTCGGCCCAAATGCCGTTTAGTCGCGGTCCGCCAACGTCACCTCGATACCACCGACCAGGTCGGTGGTCAGGTTGTAGATGAACACCCCGACGGTGGCCATCGCGGTCAGCAGCACGATATTCACCAAGCCGACGAGCGCGGCTCCGCCGAAGATGGTGCCGCTGGACACCAGTTCGCCGCCGGTGGTTCCGCTCGCGCTGGTGAGCAGGTCGCCGACGTTGCTGTTCAGCTTGGCCCAGACGCCCATGCCGCCGAGCACCACATAGAGGAACGCGACGGCGATCATCCACACGAAGAACAGCGCGACCGACAGCACCAGCGAAACCTTGAGCGCGCTCCACGGGTCGATCCGGCGGATCTGCATGCTGGCCCGTACCGGCCCTGCCTGCGGCTTGCCGGCTACCTGCACCCGGCTGGGTGAAGGCGATGCGGGTCGTGCAGGCGTCTCGGTACGTTCGGGCGCGGCCTTACGCTGTGGGGGCCGCGGGATAGCGCCGGACAGGTCGGGCAGTTCACTGGCGTAGGCCTCGCTGACCGCGGGCTCGTTGCGCGCCGGCTCGTTGCGCGCCGGCTCGCTGCGCGGCGGCGTCGGCTCGGCCACCTCGGGTGCCGAGGCGGGCGCCGCGGAACCGCCGGAAATGAAGCGGTTGATGCGGGCGTCCACACCGGGGGAGTGGCCGGCAGACCCGCCACCGCGCTGGGACTCCGGGCGGGCTGGCTCCCGCGACTGCCGGGGTGGCTGCTTCTGTGCCCGGGCCGCGGGTCCGCGCTGCCAGGGCGGAGTGTCACCGGGGTCGGTCACCTGGCCGCGGCCGATCGCGGTGCCCAGCGCACCCGTATCGGAGTCGCCGTCGGAAATCGAGCCGTTGGCGTTGCCCGGGCCCTCAGCGGCGCGCGGGTAGCCCGGCTCGTTCGGTGAAGTCACTACGGCTCCTTACCGTCGTCAAGTCGCCTCGGGCTCGGCGTCGTCGCTCTCCTCTGCATTGCGCGCAATCGCAATCAGTGTGTCGCCCTCGCCCAGGTTCATCAAGCGAACGCCCTTGGTCTGCCGTCCGGCCTTGCGAACCTGGCGCGCAGCGGTGCGAATGACGCCACCGCCCGACGTGATCGCGTAGAGCTCGGTGTCGTCATCGACCACCAACGCTCCAACCAGACTGCCACGTCGTTTGTCGAACTGGACGGTCAGCACCCCTTTGCCGCCGCGGCCCTGCACGGGATACTCGTCGATCGCGGTCCGTTTTGCGTAGCCGCCGGCCGTCGCGACCAGCAGGAATGTGTCCGGCTGCACCACGTTCAGCGAGAGCAACTGGTCATCGGTGTTGAACCGCATGCCCTGCACACCCGAGGTCGCTCGACCCATGGGCCGCAGCGCCTCATCGGTTGCCGAGAAGCGGATGGACTGGCCCTTGGCCGACACCAAGAGCAGATCGTCCTCCGCCGAGCACAGCATGGCGCCGACCAACTCGTCCCCGTCGCGCAGGTTCACCGCGACGATGCCGCCGGAGCGGTTGGAGTCGAAGTCGGTGAGCTTGGACTTCTTCACCAGCCCGTTGCGGGTGGCCAGCACGAGGTACGGCGCGTCCTCGTAGCTCTTGATCTGGATCACCTGGGCGATCCGCTCCTCGGGCTGGAACGCCAGCAGGTTGGCGACGTGCTGGCCGCGCGCCGTGCGGGAGGCCTCCGGCAGGTCGTATGCCTTGGCCCGGTACACCCGGCCCTGCGTGGTGAAGAACAGGATCCAGTCGTGGGTGGAGCAGACGAAGAAGTGGTTGACGATGTCGTCCTGCTTGAGGCCGGCACCCTGCACGCCCTTGCCGCCGCGTTTCTGGCTGCGGTACAGGTCGGTCTTGGTGCGTTTGGCATAGCCGGTCTCGGTGATCGTGACGACGACGTCCTCGCGGGCGATCAAGTCCTCGTCGCTGACCTCGCCGTCGGCCGCCACGATCTTGGTGCGACGGTCGTCGCCGTACTTTTCGACGATCTCGGTGAGCTCGTCGCGCACAATGGCGCGCTGGCGCTTCGGCTTGGCCAGGATGTCTTCCAGGTCGGCGATCTCGGCCTCGATCTTGGCAAGGTCGTCGACGATGCGCTGGCGTTCCAGGGCGGCCAGCCGACGCAGCTGCATGTCGAGGATCGCCTGCGCCTGGATCTCGTCGATGTCGAGCAGCTCGATCAGGCCAGTTCGCGCATCGTCGACGGTCTCCGACGCCCGGATCAGCGCGATCACCTCGTCCAAGGCGTCGAGCGCCTTGACCAGGCCGCGCAGGATGTGGGCCCGCTCGTTCGCCTTGCGCAACCGATACGTGGTGCGCCGGACGATGACATCGAGCTGGTGGTCGACGTAATGCCGGATCAGCTGGTCCAGCCGCAGCGTGCGGGGCACGCCGTCGACGATCGACAGCATGTTGGCGCCGAAGCTGGTCTGCAGCTGCGTGTGCTTGTAGAGGTTGTTCAGCACCACCTTGGCCACGGCGTCGCGCTTGAGCTCGACGACGATCCGCAGACCGACCCGATCACTGCTCTGGTCCTCGATGTTGGCGATGCCGCCGAGCTTGCCGTCGCGGACCTGATCGGCGATCGAGGTGATGAAGTTGTCGTGGTTGACCTGATACGGCAACTCGGTGATGACGAGCGACGTTTTGCCGCGGGAGTCTTCCTCGATCTCCGCAACGCCGCGCATCCGAATCGAACCGCGTCCGGTGGCATAGGTGTCGTTGATCCCCTGCGAGCCGACGATCAAGCCGTACGTCGGAAAGTCGGGACCCTTGACCTTCTTGGTGACCGCTTTCAGCGTCGCTTCCTCGTCGGCGTCATGGTTCTCCAGACACCAGAACACCGCCTCGGCGAGCTCGCGCAGGTTGTGCGGCGGCATATTGGTCGCCATGCCGACAGCGATGCCACCGGACCCGTTGGCCAGCAGGTTGGGGAACCGGCTGGGCAGGACGGTCGGTTCCTGCACACGTCCGTCGTAGTTCGGGATGAAATCGACTGTCTCCTCGTCGATTTCGCGCAGCATTTCCATCGCCAACGGCGTGAGACGCGCCTCGGTGTTGTGACTGACGAACCCGTTGGTGATGAATGCGTGGTCGGCGGTATCAACCCGCAGGCTGTACACCGGCTGTACACCCGCATCGGTCACTGAAGCGACGCGCGCGTAGTAGAAACGCCCATCAGTGAGGTCCTGGGCGATCGCCGCGGCGTCCGGGTCATCGCCATAGACCCGCAATAACTCGCCGAGACTACGCTTGATGATGGAATTCGACCGATTTTCATCAACAACCGTAGTCTCGGCGTGCATGGCAACGACGTCGCCGGGGCGGATTTCCTCAATGAGCTTCCACAGAAGTGTTGGCACTCCGCCGATGTCGACCAAGCACAACAGCGGGTGGTTCGCGCTGCCGGTGACCTCGAATCCCTCGGTGGTGCGCACGGTGTAGGTCGGGTGCTCGCCGGAGTGGAAAAGCCGATCGGCGACAACCGGATTGCCGTGGCGATCGAGGACTTTGAGCTCGATAGCGTTATCTGAGTTCGGGCTGGCGCCCGGGACGACATCGGCAATGCGTATGGACTTGCCGTCGGGCAAGGCCACCAATGCGTCACCGGTGACGCAGTACCTCATCGCGGCCGGCGGATCGTTGCCCGGCGAGCCGAAGTTGCCCTGCCCGTCAACCAGGGGGTACCGCAGCGACCACGGCTGGGCCATCCGGACCAGGGTGTCGTAGATCGAGGCGTCGCCGTGCGGGTGGTAGTTGCCCATCGTCTCGGCGACCGACCGTGCCGACTTCGCGTGGCTGCGGTCCGGCCGGAAGCCGGAGTCGAACATGGCGTAGAGCACGCGGCGGTGCACCGGCTTGAGGCCGTCGCGGACCTCCGGCAGTGCGCGGCCCACGATCACGCTCATCGCGTAGTCGATGTAGCTGCGCTGCATCTCCTGCTGGATGTCGACCGGCTCGACGCGATCTCCTGCTTCGTCGCCTGGCGGCAACGTGGTGTCAGTCATCTATGAGTCCTAAACGTCTAGGAAGCGAACATCTTTGGCGTTACGGGTGATGAAGCTGCGGCGGGCCTCGACGTCCTCGCCCATCAGGATCGAAAACAGCTCGTCGGCTGCCGCCGCGTCGTCAAGCGTGACCTGGCGCAGCACCCGCACCGACGGGTCCATCGTGGTCTCCCACAACTCCTTGGCGTCCATCTCGCCAAGGCCCTTGTAGCGCTGGATGCCGTCGTCCTTGTTGATCTTCTTGCCTGCCTTCGATCCCGCCTCGAGCAGGCCGTCGCGCTCCCGGTCGGAATAGGCGAACTCCGGCTCGGTGCGCTGCCACTTGAGTTTGTACAGCGGCGGCTGTGCCAGGAAGATGTGCCCGTTCTCGACGAGCGGCTTCATGAACCGGAACAGCAGCGTCAAAAGCAGCGTCGAGATGTGCTGGCCGTCGACGTCGGCGTCGGCCATCAGCACGATCTTGTGGTACCGCAGCTTGTCGATGTCGAACTCGTCATGGATCCCGGTGCCCAGGGCGGTGATGATCGCCTGCACTTCGGTGTTCTTCAGCACCCGGTCGATGCGCGCCTTCTCGACGTTGATGATCTTGCCGCGCAGCGGCAGGATCGCCTGGAACATCGAGTCGCGGCCGCTCTTCGCCGAGCCGCCGGCCGAGTCGCCCTCCACCACGTACAGCTCGGACTTTCGCGGATCGGTGGACCGGCAGTCCGCCAGCTTGCCGGGAAGTCCGCCGATATCGGTGGCGCTCTTGCGCCGCACCAGCTCGCGGGCCTTTCGCGCCGCCAAGCGGGCCTGCGCCGACGAGACCGCCTTGTTCACAACGGTTTTCGCCTCAGCCGGGTTGGCCTCGAACCAATGGCTCAACTGCTCGTTGCAGATCTTCTGAACGAACGACTTGACTTCGGTGTTGCCGAGCTTTGTCTTGGTCTGACCCTCGAACTGCGGTTCGGCCACCTTCACCGAGAGCACCGCGGCCAGCCCCTCGCGGATGTCGTCGCCCGTGAGGTTGGGATCCTTCTCCTTCAGCAGCTTTTTGTCCTTGGCGTACTTGTTGACCACGCTCGTCAACGCCGCGCGGAACCCTTCTTCGTGGGTGCCGCCCTCATGGGTGTTGATGGTGTTGGCGAAGGTGTGCACCGACTCGGAATATCCTGCGTTCCATTGCATCGCGACCTCGACCTCGTGGCCTTCGCCCTTGCCCGCAAAGTCGACGATGCTCTGGTGGATCGGCGTCTTGGTCCGGTTGATGTGCTTGACGTAGTCGACGAGCCCGCCGGGGTAGTGGAATGTGCGGTGCTTGACCTTGTGCGGCGCCGCCGCCTCAGCGGCCTTCTCCTCCGCCGTCTTCGGGGCTTCGGCCGTATCGCTGACCACATCATCGACCACTTCTTCCGCGGTTACCCGTTCATCGGACAGCGTGATGGTCAGGCCCTTGTTGAGGAACGCCATCTCTTGCAGCCGCCGGGCCACGGTTTCGAAGTCGTAGTTGGTGGTTTCGAAGACACCGGGGTCGGCCCAGTATCTGACGGTCGTTCCGGTCTTCTTGGTGGCATCGCCCTGCTTGATAGTGCCGGGCATGGCGCGGTCGTAGGACTGGAACCACTCGTGGCCGTCCCGTGAGATGTCGACTTCGAGCCGGGTGGACAACGCGTTCACCACGGAAACGCCGACACCGTGCAGACCGCCGCTGACGTTGTAGCCGCTGTTCTCTCCGCCGAACTTGCCGCCCGCGTGCAGCTGGGTCATCACGACGTCGACAGTCGGCGCACCGCTGGAATGCATCTCGACCGGGATTCCGCGGCCGTCGTCCCGAACCTCGACCCCGCCGTCCTCGAGGAGCCGCACGTCGACCTTCGTCGCATATCCGGCCATGGCCTCGTCGACAGCGTTGTCGACGACCTCCCACACGAGGTGGTGCAGACCACGCTCGCCGGTCGAGCCGATATACATGCCCGGACGTTTGCGGACGGCCTCCAAACCTTCGAGAACGGTGATGGCGGCGGCGCCGTATTCCTTCTTTTTCGCGCTCTTCGCGGCGGGCGCAGTCTTCTTAGCGGCAGGCACGGTCGCCAGCATCTCCTCGGGGGTCGCAGCGGCGATGTTGGTACCGCCGGCAAGTCACCATGTCAGTCTACCGGGAAGTGGCGACAGGACCGATTCTGAGGCGGCGTTTCTACACACCTATTTGCGCCGCCTGTGGAATTTTTCGATCCGAGGTGCGTCACGACGCTTGAGAACAGTCCCTGCTGCGTTCTGGCGGCTCTCAGCCAACCGGCGCAACGGCGCTTATCCGTATGTGTCGCGCGGTCCACGGCCCGCGATGTGGTACCGGCCTTTGTGCCAGGATGGGCCGACTGGGCCGACGATCTTCAACGACGTTACAACGCCGTCACCGACCGCCGCGGCGATCTTGGCCAATAGTTGCGCTTGAACCATCCTCAACTGGGTCGCCCATGCCGTCGTTTCGGCGGAAACGCTTAGCACGCCTTCTCGCAATGCCGTGGGCGTCGCGTGCGCGGCGATCTGCTCGCCGACTACCGTCTGCCACTGGCCGAGCACGGTGCCCTCGGCGACGCGCGCCGACCAGCCCCGGCGTCGGGCCAGGTCCCGCGTCGCCGCGGCCAGCGTCTGCGGGTCCCTGACGTCGGGTCCCGGCCCCGACCACGTGCGGCGCCTGCCCGCTATGCGTCGCGGGGCAGGGGAGCCGCCCCCGCGCCCGACGTCCTTACCCTGGATGCGGGCCGCGCCCCTGGCCTCCTCCAGAGTGCGGCGCACCAAGTCCATGCCCTTCAGGCCGGCGAGGTGATCCGGCGGTGCGACGGCGGCGCCGGTGTCGGGGGATTCGTCGTCAGTCATTGCCTCGACTCACGCTCGCTCCGGTCCTCGCTCGTTCCTCGCTACGATCCTCACTCGCGATCGTCTTCGGGCATTGCCTCGACTCACGTTTCCACCACCGAGACTCGGCCGCTGTCGTCGTCGCGCATGCCGATCACGATCCTGCGCGCATCCCAGTCGCCTGGAATGTCGTCGGCCACGGCCGCCGTCACCAGTACCTGTTCGGCCGAAGCTGCCACCTCGGCCAATGCCCGACGCCGGGCGGTATCCAACTCGGCGAAGACGTCATCGAGCAGCAGCACCGGGTCCCCGCCGTCGGACCGCAGCAATTCGTATGCCGCCAACCGCAGCGCCAGTGCCATCGACCACGATTCACCATGGCTCGCAAAGCCTTTGGTGACATGGTCACCGAGTCGCAACTCGAGATCGTCACGATGCGGCCCCACCAGACAGACACCGCGCTCGATCTCGGCGTCGCGCCTTCGCGCCAGTGCATCCAGCAGTGCTGCTTCGAAGAATTCGATGGTCTCGTTCTGCCCGTCGATCTGCTCGACCTTGCTTTGGTACCGGATCGATGCGGGCCGGGATCCCGGCGCCAGCAGTTGGTACGCCTTCTCCACTTCGGGATAGAGCTGGTTGACCAGGTCCACCCGTGCCGCAATCAGCTGTGCACCATGGGCGGCCAGGTGCCCGTCCCACACGTCGAGCGTGTCGGACACCCCGCGGTCACCGCGATGCCGAGCACCGGCCGCGGTCTTGAGCAGAGCCGTGCGCTGCCGCAGCACCTTGTCGTAGTCGGCGCGCACCGCCGCGATCCGGGGCCGCCGGGTGGTGGCGAGTTCGTCGAGATACCGCCGCCGCTCCCCGGGCTCCCCGCGCACCAGGGCCAGGTCCTCCGGGGCGAACAGCACCGCCCGCAACACACCTAGCACTTCGCGCGCGCTGCGGACCGGCGACCGGTTCAGCCGTGCCTTGTTGGCCCTTCCGGTGACGATCTCGAGATCGACCGCAAGCTCACGACCCTCGTTGACCACGATCGTCGAAATCACCGCTCGTTCGGCATCCGTGCGCAGCAGGGGCGCGTCCGAGGCCACCCGATGCGAAGCCAACGTCGACGAATACCACAGCGCTTCAACGAGATTGGTCTTGCCGTAGCCGTTCGGGCCGACGAACACGGTCCGGCCGGGCTCGAGGTCCAGTTCGATCTCCGCCCATGACCGGAAATCCTGTAGTCCCAGGTGGCGGACGTACAAGCCGCTATCCCGACTCGCTGACCCGCTTCACCGCGTGGCCACCGAACTGGTTGCGCAGCGCCGACACCGCCTTCATGGTCGGCGAGTCCTCCTGCCGTGACGCAAACCTGGCGAACAGCGACGCAGCGATCACCGGCATTGGGACACGGTGGTGGATGGCCTCCTCGACCGTCCACCGCCCTTCACCCGAGTCCTCGGTGTAGCCGGTGATCTGATCGAAATCTGGATCTTCCTTGAGCGCCTTGGCCAACAGCTGCTGCAGCCAGGACCGCACCACTGTGCCGTTGGTCCAGGCCTGGATGACGGCCTGGGTGTCCTTGATCAGATCCTCGGCTGCCAGCAGTTCATAGCCCTCGGCGTAGGCGGTCATCAGCCCGTACTCGATGCCGTTGTGCACCATCTTGGCGTAATGGCCCGCGCCGACCGGGCCGGCATGGACGAACCCGTCTGCGAGCTCACCGGGTGGGCGCAACGTCTCGAAGATCGGCATCGCACGCGCCACATCGTCGTCACTGCCCCCCACCATCAGGCCGTAGCCTTCCTTCAGGCCCCAGACTCCGCCGGACACGCCCGCATCGATAAACGCTATTCCCTTCTTGCCCAACAGTTTTGCGTGCGGGCCATCCTCGGTGTACCGCGAATTGCCGCCGTCGATGACCAGGTCTCCTTCGGCGAGCTCCTGGGCGAGGTCCGTAATGGTCTCGCCCGTGATGGGTCCTGACGGCACCATCACCCAAACCAGTCGCGGCGGGGTCAACGCCTCGGCGAGCGCAGCCAACGTCGGCACATCGGTCACCTCGGGACGGGGGTCGTAGCCGACCACCTCGTGACCGCCGTCACGCAGCCGCTCACGCATGTTGAAGCCCATCTTGCCCAAGCCGACCAACCCCAACTGCATGCGCAGCCTCTTTTCGTCGCAGGTGAAACCGGTCAGCCCGGGAGCCGCACCGGCATCAGCAGGTAGACGTAGTCGGTCTGCGCCGCGGGGAACGGACCGGCACCGCCACCGACCGTGCTGTCCTCGTCGTCGCGCGTCGGGCGTAACACCGCGGGACGGCTGGGTGTCGTGAAGCCGAACGTGACGCGCTCCGAGTGCAATGACCCGAGGCCGTCGGTCAGGTATGTCGGGTTGAAAGCGATCGTCAACGGCTCACCCGCGAACGCAACCGGCAAGTCCTCCTCGGCGCGCCCGACATCGTCGGCGCCCGCCGACAACTTGAGCGCGTCCTCGCCGAATTCCATTCGCACCTGCGCGCCACGGTCGGCCACCAGGGCGACGCGCTTGATCGCGTCGGTGAGCTCCGCGATACCGAGCGTTGCGACCGCGGTGTGCTCCGTCGGCAACAGCTGGCGGAATTTCGGGAACTCCGCGTCCAGCAGCCGGGTCGTACTGCGCTTACCGTCGCTGCGGATACCGAGCAGACCCTCCTTCCCGACCGCGGGCCCGGCACCCAGCGAGAGATGCACATCCGCGCCGCCCGTACCGGCCTTGGCGGCTTCGGCCAGTGTCTTGGCCGGCACCAGCACCGCCGCCTCGACGTCGGCCGAATCCGTCGACCAGGTCAACTCACGGACGGCAAGCCGAAAACGGTCTGTTGCCGCTAAAACGACTGTCTCACCGGATATTTCGACACGAATACCGGTCAACATGGGCAGTGTGTCGTCTCGGCCCGCGGCCACCGCCACCTGCCCGATGGCCTCGGCGAACAGCTCGGCGGAAATCACACCCGTCTCGTCTGGCAGAGCAGGCAGCGCCGGGTAGTCCTCGACCGCCATGGTGGGCAGCGAGAACTTCGCACTCCCGCAGCTCAGCAGCACCCGGGTGCCCTCGACACTGACATCCACCGGCTTGGCCGGGAGCGCCCGCGTGATGTCGGACAACAGCCGCCCGGACACCAAAATGCTTCCGGGAGAGGCGATCTCGGCGGCCACTTGCACTTCGGCCGACACCTCGTAGTCGAATCCCGAGATCGTCAGGCCTTCCTCGGACCCCGTCAACAGCACGCCGGCGAGCACCGGAACGGTGGGCCGGGTCGGCAGATTGCGGGCCACCCAGGCCACCGCGTCGGCGAAGTCCTCGCGCACCAAGCGGAACTTCAGATCGGAGAGACCAACAGTCGTTGTCGCCACGTCCATAGTGTCCCTTCGATCAAACTCACAAGTTAGCTCTAACCAGCGGTTTCGCGGTGCTCCCTCATCGCCCCCGAAATGTCGCTGCGACGACCGTAACGGCTCTCGAAGAACAACCGTAGAGCTTTCGGCCCCATCTTGAAAGCTAATCCATCGGGGTGACATGGGGGCTCAGCGGCGTGCCGCGAACGAGGTGCACCGCGGTGTCCCCAGGGACCTTCTTCTGAAACAAAACTACAGAGATATGAAAGCAACAGTATTAGGGCCTGTGGAAGCTGTGGATGAACGACCGTCGGCGCTGCACGACCATCATGGTGGGTTGTGAGTTACTTTGTGGACAAGTGGCTGTGACCGCGGGGATGGTTGGGGACCCATTCGGTGTTGTGGACCGAACTCGGCCGCAAGTGAGCGGTATCCATTGATTCTCCACACCGACGTGCACAGGCAGCGGCTGTGACAGCTGTGGTGATGGTGACAGAAGTTTTTTGAAGATTTTTTGATCCGGGTCAGCGCTTGGCGCGTTGACGGATGCGTGTCGTCAGTTCCTTGACGTGATCGAAGACCTCGCGACGCTCTGCCATCTCACCGCGGATCTTCTTTTCCGCATACATGACAGTCGTGTGGTCGCGGCCGAACGCCTGGCCGATCTTGGGAAGTGACAGGTCGGTCAGTTCACGGCACAGGTACATCGCGATCTGGCGGGATTGGGCGAGTGCCCGGGTCTTACCGGGACCGCGAAGTTCCTCGACGGTGGTTTCGAAGTACTCCGCGGTGGCGGCCATGATGCCGGCGGTGCCGATCTGCATCGTGGTGACATCGGCGATGAGGTCGCGCAGGACGATCTCGGCCAGTGACTTGTCGATCGGTGTCTTGTTCAGCGAGGCGAAGGCGGTCACTCGGATCAGTGCGCCCTCGAGCTCGCGGATGTTGCGTTCGATGCTGCTGGCGATGAGTTCGAGCACATCGTCGGGAACATCAAGGCGGTCCATCTGAGCCTTCTTGCGAAGGATTGCGATGCGGGTTTCCAGTTCCGGGGGCTGGACGTCGGTGATCAGGCCCCATTCAAAGCGGGTGCGCAACCGGTCCTCGAGGGTGGCCAGCTGTTTGGGCGGGCGGTCCGAGGAGATGACGATCTGCTTGTTCGCGTTGTGCAGGGTGTTGAAGGTGTGGAAGAACTCCTCCTGGATGCCTTCCTTGCCCTCGATGAACTGGATGTCGTCGACCAACAGCACATCGATGTCGCGGTAGCTGCGCTTGAACGATGCTTTGCGGTCATCGCGCAGCGAGTTGATGAAGTCGTTGGTGAATTCCTCGGTCGAAACGTACTTGACACGCATGCCGGGAAACAGCCGCTGGGCGTAGTTGCCGGCCGCGTGCAACAAGTGGGTCTTGCCGAGTCCGGACTCGCCCCAGATGAAGAGGGGGTTATAGGCCCTGGCGGGCGCTTCAGCAATCGCGAGCGTCGCGGCGTGAGCGAACCGATTGGACGCTCCGATAACGAAGGTGTCGAAGGTGTAGCGCCGGTTCAGACTGATCGCGTTGGCGTCGCTTGCTGGCGAGTTGTGCGGGCCGCTGGAGAAGTACGTCGGCCAGCTTTCCTCCACGCTGGCGAGCGCCTCGCTTACTTCGTCGATCTCATCAAGGTCGGTTTCGGTGTAGGTGTCGGCAACCGCGCTCACGCCCTCCTCGGGGTCCTCGGGATCGGGTCCGGCGATCCGGACACCGAGTTCGACGCGCTGACCGAGCTGGCGGCTCAAGGCGGTGATGATCGGCTCGCGCAGGTGCCGTTCGATTTCGTTCTGCACAAAACTCGTCGGCACCGAAAGCAAGGCAAAGCCCTCGGTAATCACGAGTGGTTTGACCAGCTTTAACCAGGCCCTTTGCTGTGGAGTGAGACTAGGTGGCGAGGACTCGCCGTTTAGGGGCTTGCCGGCGCCGAGGTCGCCGTTGAGTTCGGCAAGCACGGTGTTCCATACGGCGACAAAGGGAGGGTCGGGGTCAGCTGTCAACGACGGGTACCCCCTCAAAGGCCGGTCCGGGGACCACCAAAGAAACGATGACGAACTGTCCACACAGTTATCCACAGCCTGTGGACAGAGACAGCCGCCGTCGCTCTGTTATCTACCGGCGTGGATGCCGCGGCCCGGGCTCGTCACAGTGATACCGCACTCTGTGGGCTCGCGACCCCGCGGGCATCCTCGCTTCGTTGTCTGGTCGCCGCCCCGTTGTCGGAACGGCATTGCCAGAAGCTAACAGTTTTCTTCCCGAGTGCCAACCGTTCTGCAACATTCTTCGCGGGTTCCTTCAAGGCAATTTCAAGACCGTGACTGTTGTGACTGATGTGAACTTTCGCACGGGCGTCGGCGGAGGTTTGACCTAGGGAAATCTCGTCAGTACCCTCGAACAGTCGCCCGCACGTGGCGACACGGCTGCGACCCGGATCTCCGGGAGACCGCGCCGGTTAGTGAGCGAGACGAAGAGCTTACAAACGGCGATCGCGTCCAGACCTTTGTGTCTATGCGGTTGCCACACGCAACGAGGAGTGACAGCCGTGGCCAAGGGCAAGCGGACCTTTCAGCCCAACAACCGGCGCCGTGCGCGGGTGCATGGGTTTCGGCTGCGCATGCGGACCAGGGCAGGCCGGGCGATCGTGTCGAACCGGCGTCGCAAGGGCCGCCGCTCGCTGTCTGCGTGATTCGACGCAGGATCAAGCGCGGTGCTTCCGGCGCGGTACCGGATGACGCGGTCAATGGAATTCGGTGCCACAGTCAACCGAGGGGTGCGGGCGGTGCAGCCCGACATCGTGGTACACGCTCGCCGGTCCGACGATTCCGATAGGGGCGGCCCCAAGGTGGGACTGGTGGTGGCGAAGTCGGTTGGCAGCTCGGTACAGAGACACCGCGTCGCACGACGGCTGCGGCACGTCGCCCGTTCCGTCGTCGCCGAGCTGGACCCGGCGGACCGCGTGGTGATCCGGGCGCTGCCCAGTAGCAGGTATGCCATCTCGGCCCGGCTCGAACAGCAGCTGCGCATGGCGCTCAGGCGGGCACAGCTGCTCGACGGGGCGCAGCGATGATGGCTCGTGCCCTGATCTTCTTGATCCAGCTGTATCGAAATACCGTGTCCCCGTTGCGGTTACCGACCTGCCGTTTCACCCCGACGTGCAGCCAGTACGCGGTCGAGGCACTCGGCGAGTACGGGCTGATGCGTGGCGGGTGGCTGGCGATGGTGCGGCTGGCGAAGTGCGGTCCGTGGCATCGGGGAGGATGGGACCCAATACCGGAGCGCTGCCGGCCATGCCAGCGCGCAGCCGCCGACGACGTCTGGGGTACCCCAGCGCAGCGAGGGGAGAGCAGTCCCGTTGTTTGATTGGTTGAGCCTCGACATCATTTACTACCCGGTCTCGGCGATCATGTGGGCCTGGTACAAGCTGTTCGCCTTCTTGCTCGGGCCGTCGAACTTCTTCGCGTGGGGACTGTCGGTGATGTTCCTCGTGTTCACCCTGCGCGCGATTCTGTACAAGCCGTTCGTCCGCCAGATCCGCACCACCCGGCAGATGCAGGAGCTGCAGCCGCAGATCAAGGCGCTGCAGAAGAAGTACGGCAAGGACCGCCAGCGGATGGCGCTGGAGATGCAGAAGCTGCAGCGCGAACACGGGTTCAACCCCATCCTCGGCTGTCTTCCGATGCTCGCGCAGATCCCGGTTTTCCTCGGGCTGTATCACGTGCTGATGTCGTTCAACCGGACGCAGACCGGTATCGGCCGGCTGGGGCTGTCCGTGGAGGAGAATCGCAGCCTGGGCAACTACGTGTTCAGCGCGAGCGACGTCGGGCATTTCCTGGACGCGAACCTGTTCGGGGCCCCGTTGGGGGCGACGATGATCCAGCAGCACGGGCTGGAAGCGTTCACCGAATTCAACCGGGCGTCGGTGATCGCGGTGGGGGTGCCCTTGATGATCCTCGCGGGCGTAGCCACGTACTTCAACAGCCGGGCGTCGGTAGCCCGGCAGAGTCCGGAAGCGGCGGCCAACCCACAGACCGCGATGATGAACAAGCTGGCGCTGTACGTGTTTCCGCTCGGCGTCGTCGTCGGCGGCCCGTTCCTGCCGCTGGCCATCATCATCTACTGGCTCGCGAACAACGTCTGGACCTTCGGTCAGCAGCACTACGTCTTCGGCAGGATCGAAAAGGAAGAAGAGGCCAAGAAGCTCGAGGCCATCGAGCGGCGCGCGGCCAACGCTCCGCCGCCCGGCGCGAAGCCCAAGCGCGACCGCAAGTCGCAGGCCGCTGCAACGGACGGATCGGCTGACGACTCGTACGAGGTGACGGAGAGCACGGGCAGCGAGCTGACATCCGATGGCATGCCGGGCGCCAAGAGCTCGAGTGCCAACAAACCGAGCGCCAACAAACCGAACGCGAGTAGTGCCCCCGGCCGCACACCGCGCCCCGGCGCGCGCCCGAAGAAACGAAAGCGTTGACCGGAACCGACCGGCGAATGAGGAGAAGGCAGACATGACTGACGCTGAAACCACCGAACGCAGCGAGGACCTCCAAGACGGCGAGGACCTCCAAGACGAGCAGGGCGTCCCCGCGGACTCGGAGGAATCACAGGACAGCGACGAAGCGGTGACGGGTAGCGGCGAGGACCTCGAAGAGCACTTGGTGGCCGAAGGTGAGATCGCTGGCGACTATCTTGAGGAGCTGTTGGACCTGCTCGACTTCGACGGTGACATCGACCTCGACGTCGAGGGCGACCGGGCGGTTGTCAGCATCGACGGGGGCAGCGATCTGGCCAAGCTGGTCGGCCGCAAGGGCGAGGTGCTCGACGCGCTGCAGGAGCTGACCCGGTTGGCGGTGCATCAGAAGACGGGCGAGCGCAGCAGGCTGATGCTGGACATCGCGGGCTGGCGCCGGCGCCGCCGCGAGGAACTGGCCGTCCTCGGGGACAAGGTGGCGCGGCGGGTGCTGGAGACCCGTGAACGCGAACAGCTGTCTCCAATGACACCGTTTGAACGCAAGATCGTCCACGATGCAGTCGCGGCGGTCGAGGGCGTGCGCAGTGAGAGCGAGGGCGTCGAGCCGTCGCGGCGCGTCGTCGTGCTGACCGACTGACAGAGTTACATAGATGTAGTTCCTCGCCGCGGCGGTTTGTCCGCGGAGATCCGGAGGATGTTTCACGTGAAACATGGCGACGTGCCCCCGCCTCCTCCGGCCGCCGCGGCACTCTTCGGCGACGGCCTGGATCGGGCCCGCCGGTACGCCCAGATTTTGGCGGGTGCCGGCGTGGAGCGAGGGCTCATCGGACCCCGGGAAGCGGACCGCCTGTGGGACCGCCATATTCTCAACAGCGCCGCACTGGGCGAATTGCTCGAGCCGGGCGACCAGATCGCGGACATCGGTAGTGGAGCGGGCCTTCCGGGGATACCGTTGGCGTTGGCCAGGCCGGACTTGCGGGTGACGCTGATCGAGCCGCTTTTGCGGCGAAGCGATTTCCTGCGAGAGGTCATTGCGGACCTCGACGTGGACGTCACCGTCGTCCGTGGCCGAGCCGAAGAACAGTCCGTGCGGCAGCGAGTGGGGGAGATGGACGCGGTTGTCTGCAGAGCGGTGGCGTCGTTGGACAAGCTGACCAAGTGGAGCATGCCGTTGTTGCGGACCGGGGGGCGGATGTTGGCGATCAAGGGCGAGCGCGCGGCGGATGAGGTCGACGACCACCGGCGTGTGATGGAGTCGCTGGGCGCGATGGATGCCAGGCTGGTGGCATGTGGAGCGGACTTCTTGAATCCGCCCGCCACCGTGGTCGTCGCGTGGCGTGGGGAGCCGCAACCGGTGCACCGGCGGTCGGCACGGACGGGCAGGAGAAGCGGATGAATCCGGTTCCGGATGGCGGCAGCACGCCGCCCCTGGGCGCGGCGGAGCACACCGATGTTTCACGTGAAACATGGAAAAAACCTCCGCAACCGGACGGGTGGGTGGCCGACGAGATCGGGGACACCCCCATCGGAGCGGAAGCCGAACGCGCCGTTCGCGTGCTCCACGCCGGTCGCCGACTGCCGCGACCGGTACAGCAGCGCGTGTTCACCATCGCCAACCAGAAGGGTGGCGTTGGCAAGACCACCACCGCGGTCAACGTCGCGGCCGCCCTCGCACTGCAGGGGTTGAAGGTGCTGGTGATCGACCTCGACCCGCAGGGGAACGCCAGCACCGCGCTCGGCATCGAGCACCGCCCGGGCACCCCGTCCTCCTACGAAGTCCTCATCGGCGAGATGCCGCTCCGCGAGGCGCTGCAACGCAGCCCGCACAGCGAGCGCCTCTACTGCGTGCCGGCGACCATCGACCTGGCGGGCGCCGAGATCGAATTGGTCAGCATGGTCGCCCGCGAAGGCCGCCTGCGTACCGCACTGGCCGATCTCCGCAATCACGACTTCGACTACGTCTTCATCGACTGCCCACCGTCGCTGGGGCTGCTGACCATCAACGCGCTGGTCGCCGCGCCGGAGGTGCTGATCCCCATCCAATGCGAGTACTACGCGCTTGAGGGTGTGGGCCAGTTGCTGCGCAATATCGAGATGGTGAAGGCGCACCTGAATCCTCACCTGAACGTGTCGACCGTCATCCTGACGATGTACGACGGGCGCACCCGGCTCGCCGATCAGGTCGCAGCGGACGTCCGGTCACACTTCGGCGACAAGGTGCTGCGGACGGTCATCCCGCGCAGCGTCAAGGTGTCCGAGGCGCCCGGCTACGGGATGACGATTCTTGACTACGACCCGGGCTCGCGCGGCGCGATGAGCTACCTGGACGCCAGCCGCGAGCTCGCCGACCGGGGCGTGGACGAGAGAGGACAACAGCGATGACTCAGTCGCCACGCAAGAGGAGCGGACTCGGCCGCGGCCTGGCTTCCCTGATACCCACCGGGCCGGGCGATTCCAATACGGCCACAATGGGGCATCGGCTGGGTGACGCCGCCGCCGACGTGGTGCTTGGCGGAGCGCCGGACGCCGGCGGCATGGGCGCTGTCTATCGAGAGATCGACCCGTCGGCGATCGAGGCCAATCCCCGTCAGCCGCGGCAGGTGTTCGACGAGGAGGCACTCGCCGAACTGATCCACTCCATCCGCGAGTTCGGACTGATGCAGCCGATCGTGGTGCGCGCGGTGGCCGGGCAGGCGGGTGGCCCGCGATACCAACTTGTGATGGGGGAGCGCCGGTGGCGCGCGGCGCAGGCGGCAGGGCTGGCGACGATCCCGGCGATCGTGCGCGAGACGGCCGACAACAGCATGCTGCGTGACGCGTTGTTGGAGAACATCCACCGCGTCCAACTGAACCCACTTGAAGAGGCCGCGGCCTACCAACAGCTGCTCGACGAGTTCGGAGTCACCCACGACGAGCTTGCCGCGCGAATCGGACGATCGCGCCCGCTGATCACCAACATGATCCGTCTGCTGCGGCTGCCCATCGCGGTACAGCGGCGGGTAGCCGCGGGCGTGCTGTCGGCCGGGCACGCACGGGCGCTCCTCTCGCTCGAGAGTGGCCCAGAGGGTCAGGAGGCCCTCGCCGCCCGCATCGTCGCCGAGGGCCTTTCGGTGCGCGCGACCGAGGAAGCGGTGACGCTAGCGAACCGCAGCGACTCCGCCGCTCCGCCGGCGCCCCGCCGCAAGCCCATCCACATGCCCGGTCTCCAGGATGTTGCTGAACGACTCTCGTCCGCCTTCGACACCCGGGTCACCGTGAGGCTCGGCAAACGAAAAGGCAAGATCGTCGTCGAGTTCGGGTCGGTGGAGGACTTACAGCGGATCGTCGACTTGATGAACGCTGCCAAGGCCTGACCTAGGACACGGGGAAATTACGTCACTGTGACACATCGATCACGACAGCGTCGGCCGCCGCCGTGTCGCCGGGAAACATCGTGCGGCGCAACATGTTTGAGCAAGCGAGCCGCCGCTAATGAGTGAAGCCGGCACAGCCTGCTCTTCGCGCGAGCGGCTCATCGGTGCTGTCTGCTCTTCGCGCGAGCGGCTCGCCGGTACAGCCTGCTCTTCGCGCGAGCGGCTCATCGGTGCTGTCTGCTCTTCGCGCGAGCGGCTCATCGGTGAAAGCGGGCCTTCCGGGCCACAAACTCCTATCCTGGAATGGCGGCCATGTACATCGGTGCCGCACGGAACTCGGGGAGTTTAGTGCCAGCGCGAATCACGCCCCTGCGACTCGAAGCGGTCGAGCAGCTGCCCAAGCACGCCCGGCGGTGCGTGTTCTGGGAGGTGGATCCGTCCACCCTTGGACGCGAGGATCACCTGTCCGACCCGGAGTTCGAGAAGGAAGCCTGGCTGTCGATGGTGATGCTGGAGTGGGGATCGTGCGGTCAGATGGCCTTCAGCGCCCCGGCCGGCGGACGAACCGACGCAAACGATGACGACCCGCCGGAACAGTCCGGCGATCGACGCTGCCTCGGTTACGCGTTCTACGCACCACCCGGCGCGGTCCCCCGAGCCCGGCTCTTTCCCAGTGGTCCGGTCAGCGCCGACGCGGTTCTGCTCACCTCGCTCGGGGTGGAACCGGGGACCGCGGGCGGCGACAGACTGCGGCAGAGCTTGATCGTGGCGGTCGTCGCAGACCTGGTTCGACGCGGCGTGCGGGCGCTGGAAGCGTTCGGCCGCACCGAGGCCGCCGCCGAGCTCGTCGACCCGCGACTGATGCCGCCCGAACTGCGGCCGGTCGTCGAAGTGCTCGGCGACTGCTCGATGGACCAGTGCATCCTCGACTCCGACTTCCTCGAATCGGTCGGGTTCGTCGAAGTTGCGAAACATCGCTACTTTCCGAGGCTGCGTCTCGAGCTGGAGAGCGGCCTGGGCTGGAAAGCCGGGGTGGAAGCGGCGCTGGAGCGACTGCTGGAGAGCGAGAAGCTAAAGCAGCCCGTCGGCGCGGGCTCCAACATCTGATGAGCGGTCCGGGACCGACGAGGACTAGCTGGGACTGACGCGGCCGGCCTGTTCCACTGACAGCTCGTGCGCGAGCAGCTCGGCGAATGTGAAGGTGCCGGTTGGGCGGTCGTTCTTGCCGAGCAGGTAGAGCCGTTTGACGGCCGCGAGGATGCCCTCGGCGATGGAGTCACGAGCCTGGGTTGACACCAGCATCGCACGATCATGCGGATTGGTGATGTAACCGACGTCCACCTGGATCGTCGGCATCCGGGTGAGTCGCAGCAGGTCCCATGTCCGTCCGTGGGTACGGCAATCACGTAATCCAGTGCGCGCCACCACTTCTCGCTGAATGAAGTCGGCGAGATTGCGGCCGATGGTCGACACGGATCCGTGCGAGTTACCGAAGTGGAACGACGCGACACCGTTGGCCGACGGGCTTGCCTGGGTGGCGCAGCGCAGACTGATCATCAGGTCGGCGCCGACCGTGTTCGCCGTCTTGGCGCGTTCGGCGTCCGACGGACTGTGGGCGGGCGGCCGGGAAAGGAACGTCTCCATGCCGATCGCCGTCATCCGGCCCTCGAGTCGACTTGCCAAGTCCCACAGGATGTCCGCTTCGCTTATCGGGCCGTCAGGGCCGTGCACGATCTGCCCGTGATCGGAACCGCCGCGACCCGGGTCGATGATGATGCGTTTTCCCGACAGTCGAGGGCCCGACCTTCGCACCAGCTCTTCCTCACGGATGGCGTGCGGGGAGCCGCCGGTGACCCGCGACCCCAGAAAGTACAAGGAGCGCAGCGTCTCCGGGCCGCAGATGCCGTCCGGCGACAGCCCGTACTCACGCTGATAGGACATCAGCCCGTTGTGGGTCTGCAGCCCGAAGTGCCCGTCCACCAGCCCCGTGTAGAAGCCGAGGTCCTGCAGGCGCGCCTGAAGGGTGGCGACGTCGTCTCCGTACATCGGCGCACCGAACTGATGGTTGAGGATGCGCGCCCCGAGACGGTAGGAGGCTTCTTTGAGCGCTCGGTACGTCGCCTCGCCCACGACACCGTCGACCAGCAGTCCGCGGTGCTGTTGAAATGCCCGGACAGCCTCGTCGAGTTCGAGGTCGAAATAGTCCAGCGCGACATGCTTGCCAGTGGTCAGGTCCGCATCGGGGCTGTCCACCAGCCCCAGCGCCGCCAGTGCCGTCCGGATCTCGGTGACCGCGCCCCCGCGGTCACCGCGACGCAGACTCGACATAGGTGGGGCCTTTCGGTCACGGATATCAGCGGCGCTGCAGCCGGCGACGATTGCAAGACAGGCTAGGCAGAATTATCTCAGAAGCAGGGCCAATTCGAGAAAACGCCAGGCGAGTCGCCGCTCGAAAACAGCGGTTGCGTCAGACGACGTCGGAGAGTTCGCGCAGCAGCGCGGCCTTGCCCTTTGCGCCGACGATCCGCTTCACCGGCTCACCGTCCTTGAACAGGATCATCGTCGGGATCGACACGACCTGAAAGTCGCGCGCCGTCGCGGGGTTGGCATCGACGTCCAGCTTGGCCACCGTCAGTGCGCCCGCCTTCTCGCCCGCGATCTCCTCAAGCACCGGAGCAACCATCTTGCACGGTCCGCACCAGGCCGCCCAGAAGTCCACCAGAACGGGGGTGCTACTCGACAGCACGTCGTCGGAGAACGAGTCGTCGGTGACGGCCTTGGTCAAGCTGGTGTCCTCGGTGCCGCTCATAGGGGCGCTCCAATCAGATCGGTGTCGTCAGTGGATGTGGTTGTCGCAGAAGCGGTTTCGGCGAGCCAGCGTTCAGCGTCGATAGATGCAGAACAGCCGGTGCCCGCTGCGGTTACGGCCTGCCGGTATGTGCGGTCGACCAGGTCGCCTGCTGCGAACACCCCGTCCACCGACGTGCTGGTGGTGCGGTCACGGACCAGCACGTAGCCATCCGGATCGAGGTCAACCTGGCCGCGGACCAGTTCGGACCGCGGGTCGTGGCCGACGGCGACGAACACGCCGGTGACGGCCAGCCTCGACTCCTCGCCGGTGACGCTGTTATGCAGCCGCACGCCGGTCAGCCGGGTGTCGCCCTCGATGGCTGTCACCTGGGTGTTTGTCACGAAGGTGATCTTGTCGTTGGCCTTGGCCCGCGCGAGCATGATCTTCGACGCGCGGAACTCGTCGCGGCGGTGGATGAGGGTGACGCTGCGGGCGAACCGGGTCAGGAAGGTGGCTTCCTCCATGGCCGAGTCGCCACCGCCGACCACGGCGATGTCCTGGTCACGGAAGAAGAACCCGTCACAGGTGGCACAGGTGCTCACGCCCATACCCAGCAGCTTGTCCTCGCCGGGAACGCCGAGATGTCGGGCCGCGGCGCCCATCGCGAGGATGACGGCGTTGGCGAGGTAGGTTTCGTCGCCGACGGTGACGGTCTTGACCGGTCCTTCCAGCGACACCGCCTCGACATCTTCCATCCGCAGGTCGGCGCCGAACCGCAGGGCCTGTTCGCGCATCTCGTCCATCAGTTCCGGCCCGGTGATGCCGTCGCGGAACCCGGGATAGTTCTCTACCTCGGTTGTCGTCATCAGCGCGCCGCCGAACTGGGTGCCCTCGAAGACCAGCGGCGTCAGCTGGGCGCGGGCGGCATAGATCGCCGCGGTGTAGCCGGCCGGCCCCGAGCCGATGACGATCACGTCGTGGACGGTAGCGTCGCCGGTGGAAGGTTGAGGAGTCATGCCAGCCTTTCTGCTGCTCGATGCCGGATCACCGATATCACCGCGGCACGGGTACAAACACCAGGGTAAGCCGGGGTGTTCCCGCTCGGTCGGTGGGCTGGATTACGGACGTGTGACCACGGCGTTGGGTGTGTCGACGGGCGCGAGGGGCACCGACACCGTGATGCGCTCGGCGGTCGGCCCGGCGGGGAATCTCGGCGTCGATGCGGTTCGCATCAGCGCAAGGGCAGCGACGGTGATCGCCGCCGCCGCGCAAAGCGCGATGATCACCCCGATGAGCTGGAACCGGCCCAGCCGTGGTCGCGTCCTGGTGACGGCGTGCGCAGCCGGTGGCCGCGCGGCGCGTAGTGCGGCGCCGATGCGCGTGGTCACCGCCGCGGGTACCTCCGGGGCAGTGGCGGCGTCGGTCCCGAGTCGATCCAGGGCATGACGGACCCGCTCCTCGGCAAGCCCGGCCTCGCCGCTCTCCATCGCTCAATACTTACTGCATCGCGCCCCGTGTGTCGAAGTAGCCGAGTGCCTCGGCCAGCTTGGCGCGGGCCCGCGAGCAGCGGCTCTTGACCGTGCCTTCGGCGACCCCCAGCATGCGCGCGGTTTCGGCCACCGAATAGCCCTGCATGTCGACCGCGACCACCGCCGCGCGCTGTTCGACCGGCAACCGCATCAACGCGCGTTCCACCACGATCGCGGTGTCCACCCGGGGAGTGTGATCGCCGACGGGGCAGTTGTCGTCCTCCAACGCCGTCGTCGGATGAGTCTTGTGGCGGCGCAACCGGTCCAGGCAGGCGTTGACCACGATCCGGTACAGCCAGCTGCTCACTGCGGCGTCACGCCGGAACGAGGATGCGCTGCGGTGCGCCGACAGCAGCGCATCCTGCAGGGCGTCGGCGGCATCGTCGGGGTTGCGACTGGTGATCAGGGCCAGCCGGTACAGCTGGCGGTGATGGCGATAGAAGAGTTCCTCGAAGGCGTACCGGTCGCCTGCGACGTGCGCGGCCAGCAACTCCGCGTCGCTTCGAACCCTGTCGCCGCCATCCCTTGCGGGAGTCCCCCCGAAGTGCCCCACAGGCGAACACTAATCACCCCCGGACACCCACTCCGACACTTGTTTTCGCGATGTCCGCTGACTTGGCTCTTCGGGCCAACTCGCCTTGGGATAACGCTCTAGGAGGCGGACTTGAGCGTGATCTCGGCGATGTCGGAGCGGTTCTCGCCGTCGACCGTACCCAGGGTGGAAACCCACACCAGCACGTTGGACGTCGGGGAGGCGTCGTCCACCTTGATGGTGTTCGAACCGGGCTTGAGAGTGGTGGCCGACGTCAGCACCGTGGTGTCCTCCAGCGACGAAGGGGTCGGCGTTTGCGACGAGCGGATCTCCACCGCGGTACCCGTGCTGTTCAGGCTGATGGTCACCTCGCCAAGCGTGGTGGGTTGCGGTAACTGCAGGATCAGGCCGACGCCGTTCTTGAAATTCGGGAACGGCGTCGGGTCCGTGTAGATGTCGATGGGCCATACGGTCGACGCGGCACCGTCGATCGCCAGCCCGGCAAGGCCCGGCGCATCGGCCTCGCCCTCCGGTGAAAACACCGTAGCCTTAACGGGTTTGATGGTGCTCCCGCCGCCGTCACCGCCGCCTTCGGCCGAGGTGGTTGGCGCGTTGAGGCCGAGGTCGTCCTGGGAGAATCCGCCGACGTCGCCGAAGATGCGGCTCAGCACCGACGCCAGCACGATGAGCGCGACGACGATGATCGCGGCTCCCACGCTCAGGCCGACGATCAGCCCCTTGCGCCTGCGGGCAGCCGCAGCGGGGTCAGCGGCCTTTTCGACGCGGGCCCGGTGCGGTGGCGGCGCAGCGGGTTCGTCGACCGGGGAGATCACTTGGGTGCGGTCGGCGATGGCGGTCGCCTGTTGCAGCAGGTTCAGCAGAGTCGGGGCGCTGCGGATGCCGCCACCGGCCTGCACCGAGCGCGCGGCCGCTGCCGAGATCTGGAAGGGGATGTCGCGGTTGATGGCACGGGGTTCGACGGGCTGCCCCGCGGTGTCCACTTCGGCAGGCTCCAACCCGCTGCGCACCCCGGACTCCGGCAGTGGCCACCGGTTGATCAGCAGTGCGTACAGCGCGGCCCCGATCCCGCGGATGTCGTTTTCCGGGGCGGCGTCCGGCATGGTCGCCGGGAAGGCCAATGCCACGTCGCCCTCGATGCTGACCCGGACCCGGCTCGGGTGGTCGATCGACAGCGAGACCCCGGCTCGATGGGCCGCCTCGGCGGCCGCGGCCAGCGTCTGCATCGCGCGGGCGCCGCCGATCGGGGACGGCGACGTCTCGGCCACTTCTTGCAGGGAGCCGCCGCGAATCCATTCGCTGACGATCAGGCCGCCGGATCCAGTGTTCGCGACATCGAGGATGCGGGCCACGCCGGGTGTGTCGATCCGGCTCAGCCGCTGGGTGCGGTTGAGGATCTCCTGGAGCTCCGCGTCGGTGAGCGCCGCGTCGGGGTCGACGAACGTCAGGGCGACCTGGCGGTCCAGTGCGGTGTCCAGCGCCTGCCAGAACTGCAGGTTGGGCGGGCCGCCGTGGAAGACCAGCAGCCGATAGCGGCCGCCGCCGATGGTGGCGCCGGGAATGAGGTGCACGTCCTCGTCCGACGTCGCCGTCTCAATGGGCGGTTCGCGCGGTACATCGAAGGGCAGGCCTTCGCGAGTGGGGTCGCCGCCGTAGTCGGCCGGTGGCCTGCCCGAGGTGGGCGGCGACACGGTGCTGACGGGGCCGCCGGGGACGTCGGGCTCGAAATCATCTGCGGTGGGCCGGGGGATCTTGGTCGTCGCGCCGTTGTCAGCGCTGGGTGGGGAATCGCCTGCGGACTCGTCGGTCACCGCTGGTCCTTTCCGCATCCCGGCTCCGGCAACCGGCGCCGGAGGCCCGCGCCAAGTAGCCGCCGGGGTGGGACGACCCTGCGACGCGAGCGAATTCCTCTGTTCAGAGTACGTGAGAGGCACCCCTGGGCGTGGTCGGTCGGACGGTGGAAATGGTCCCCCGGCTACTTTCGTGGGCTTGCCGAGGCGACGTTGGACGGCGGCCAGTGCGGCCTGCGCTTCGGGCACCCGTGCGGCCAGCATGACCGCGCCGATGATCGGCAGCATGATCAGCCCGAGCGCCAGCAGTCGCAGCATGGACCCCGCCCCGCCGCCATGTTCGGTGAGCGACTTGAGACCCAGCAGCTGATCGACCACGTGGGCGAACAGCCCGGCGAGCAGGGACGCGGCGGTCGTCACCAGAACGGTGCGAATAACTTCCAAGCTGACGAGGCGACCCTGTGGCGGCTTCAGGTTGGCGCGCAAGAGGATATAGCCAACGATGGCGCCTGCGAGGAAGCCGATCCCGTTGGCCAGGCCGAGATACCCGGCGACCAGTTCACGGTCGTCGGTCAGGTGGGGTGCGGCCAGCGACGCGGCGATCTTCACCGTCGTGATGACGACGATCACCACGATCGGCGTCCACGGTTGCTCGCGGGCATAGAAAACCCGAAGCTGCAGCAGAACTAGGGCATACGGCAACAGCGTGAACGCCGAGAGCGAGATCGCCATGCCCAGGTAGCCCGCATCGACCTCGCCGAAGTTCCCGTAGGCGAACAGCGCGCTGCCGATCGCCCGACCACCGACGGTCATGAATGCCACCGTCGGAATCAGCGTCACCATGGTCAGCCGGGTGGCCAGGGAGAGGTCGGCCAGCACCGCGGGGGTGTCGTCAGCAGCGGCATTGCGGCTCAGTCGTGGCATCACAACCGTCAGCACCGTCACGCCGATCATGCCGAACGGCAGCATCAGCACCAGCCAGGTGTAGTTGTAGATCGCGGGCCCGGAAGCCGCCGCCGCGCTGGCGATTTGGTTGCCGACTATCAGGCCGATCTGGCTTATCAGCACGTAGAGCACCATCGCCGCGGCCATCCCGCCGAAACGCTTGAGGCGGTCGTCGAGGCCCCACAGCGGACGAAGGCTGATCCGTTCCTTCCGGATCGCGACGAGCAGGACGGCCGTCTGCGCGAATACACCCAGGGTGGTGCCGATCCCCAGCACCAGCAGCTTTGCGTTGCCCATCTCAACGGGATCCACCGAAAGCTCGCCCGGCACAAGGAGATACAGGCCAAGGGTAGCGATGGCAACGACGTTGTTGACCACCGGCGCCCAGGCGGGCGGCCCGAACACGTTGCGGGTGTTCAGGATTGCCATGAACACCGAGGACAAGCCGTAGAAGATCACCTGCGGCAGCAGCAGGTAGGCGAATGCGGTAGTGAGTGCCCGGTTGACCTGCGGGTCGCTGCCGAGCATGAGCCGGACCAACAGCGGCGCGGCCGTCACCGACAGCGCCGTCGCCACCAGCAGAAGCGCGGTCGCCAGGGTGACCAGACGCCGGACGAACGCGGTGCCCCCGTCGGGGTCGTCGCGTTCGGCGCGGGCGAGCACCGGCACGAAGATCGCGGTGAAGGTGGCTTCCAGCACCAGGGCGGCAACGAGGTTGGGCAGCTGGTTGGCCACCGAAAAGGCACTCGACAGCGCCGCACCCAGAATCGCCGCCAGCAGCACGATGCGGGTGAAGCCGGTGATCCGGCTGACCAGGGTGGCGACCGCCATGCCCCACGACCGGGACACCACCGCGGCATCGGTCAACTCGGGCCGACCGGCCTGCCGCCGCGGCGCCGGCCCCCGCGGGATGCGCTGCCTCGGCGGGGGCGGCGGCATCCTTCGAGGGGGTGGCGGCGGGTAGCCCCGCGGGCCGGGTCCGGGCGGCACCTGGCCGCCAGGCATGAGGGGTCGGCCCGTGGGACCACCGCCGCGGTCGAACGGCGGCTGGGCCGGCCCGGTGTGCCGGCCGACGGTACTCATTTCCGTCGCCTGCGGGGTGGCGGGTCGGGTTCGTCGGTGTGCGCCAGCGCCACCTCCAGTGGATCCGGGCGATCCAGGTCCGCCCGATCGGGCTGCCCGCGGAACCGGTGCCACAACCGGCGACCGGCGAGCGCGACCAGCACCGCCCCCACCGACAGCGTGATGAAGAACAGCACCTGGCCGTAGGCATTCGAGTGCACCGACAGCCGCACCGGCTCTCCGAGCGGCAAGCCGTCCGCGGTACGCAGCGCCACGTCGATGGCCACCCGCTGGGTGAAATGCACTTCGATCGGCACCTGCAGTGGCAGATAGCCGGGCGGCAGTTCGATCTCGCCCAGGTCAGTCACCGTCATGCCCGGCGGCGCGTCGAGATGCAGCCGCACCCGGATCGGCACCGGAAGGTCGTTGCGCAATGCCAGCGGCAGGGGGCTCCGCTCGGTGGCCAGGGTGTAGGAGCCACCGGGGTTGACGATGGTGACCGCGTTGAACAGGTCGTTCACCGTATTGCTGACCGTGTCCAATCGTTGCTGGGCCAGCCCGTTGCGGGTGTCCGGCGGCACGGACTGGCTCAGCGCACGCAGCATGTCCTCACGCAGGGGCGCGGTGTAGCCCGCGCCGGTCAGCCCGGTGCGCTCGTCGGTCGTCAGCGCGGCCGTCAAGCCCCACAGCCTGCCGGTGGTCCCCGCGATGCCCGAGGTCACGGCGTCGTCGAAGCGGGCGCGCGGATTGGCAGGCACAGCGTCGGGCAGCGGCGCAGTGTTCTGCTGCGGCACCGCCTCACCCTCGGCGATCACCGCGGTGAGCGGCCGCGGCGCGGCCAGCCTGGCCCGGATCGTGGTGGCCACCGTGGTCAGGATGGCCGCCGCGTCTGCGGCCTGCAGGCTCCACTCCATCGGCGGCATCAGAATCTGGGTGCGCGGTTCGGCCTCGGGCTGAAGGCCGCGCCACAGCAACGTGCCCAACGCGTCCTGGCGGCGCGCCACTTCCGAATCGTGTTTGACCGGAACGTCCAGCGCGGGATCAAGATACGACGGTGACCACGGATCTGTTCCCGCGCCCGCCAAGGCAGCGCCGACGATCGGGTCGAACGGGGCGACGACGACTTCCGGTGTATAGCGGACAGGGGTGATGTCCGTGGCCGCCGGTTCTCCGTCGGCCGGGTTCTGATCAATGAGATCGACCGCGGCAAGCGCGACCGTCGGACCCTGCGCCGAGAGCAATTGGATGGCCCTGCCGGTCAACCGTCCGTCGCCGACCAGCGTTGCGCCGCGGGTTGAGGTGATGCCGAGTAGCCGGTCGACGATGTCACCGGCGCCGTTGGTGGCGATCGAGCTCAGGCCCGGGTCACCCACCCGGTACAGCGCGTCGAGGTCGACCTGGGCGTAGTTGGCGGGCGCGACGCACATCCGTTGGGCCAACGCCCTGAGGCGGTTCAGCCAGTTCACCGCGGCGTCCTGGCCGGTGCCGGGATGCGTGGGTGTTGTCGGGCCCACATCGGGTCCGTCGTTGACGACGTAGCCGCCCGCCATGGCGTTCACCGTGACCAGCAGGTCGGGATCGACGGCCAGACACAGCGCGCTGCGCATCTGCCCGCCGGGGTCGACGGGCTGGCTGGTTGCGAAATCGACTGCCGACAACAGAATGTCGAGCCGGCCGCCGGTCGACAGCGAGCTTGCGAGCTCGTCGTCGACCAGCCGCACCGGTGTCGTCCCGCCGGGAGCGCCCGCAGCCAGCCGGGGCCGATCCCCGAGTGGCCACATCATGGTGAGGCGGACCGGTTTGGACGTGTCCGGCGGAACGACGTCGGCCAGCGCATCTGACGACGAGTCCGCGGCCGGCTCCGGCGGTACCCCGATCACCGGCAGCAGGAAGCGGGCATCGTCGAGACGGGCGGGCGCGCCGTAGTCGGGTGTGCCGTTGGCATTGACCAGAAGCGGATACACGCCGGGCCGCTGGACAGCCAGCGAGGGCGTCTGTGCCGAGCGCAACGGCACGGTCAGGGTGAACGCAACATTTTGGCCGCGTTGCAATTCCGCGGACAGCGTGGTGAAGTCGGCGACCGGCTCGAATTGGTCGTTCTCGCCACCGAGGTTTGTGCGCAGGCCGGCCGAGGACGTGACGGCAGGGGCGTGCTCGAGACGGACCATGACATCACGCACGGCACGGTCACCGACGTTCAGCACGGTTCCGGTGACGGTGACGACGGGCTCGCTGGTGGTGTTCACCACCTCGGGTGTGACGCTGTCGATGCGCACCTGTAGGAACGGCACCGAACTGGGCTCGCCCGCGGCCGCGTGCGGTGACACGGCGAACGCGGCGATGAGGATCAGCACCGCCAGCACGGCGAGCAGTCGAGGCAGTACCGTCCACCGCAAGCGGGTGGTGCCGTCAACAGCACCCGGGCGGGCGGTCACGGCCCTTGTCCGCAGCCGTTCGTCCGCCGGCCCGGTTGGGATGGGCCTGCTTCGTCGGGACGTCGGTTGCGGGTGTGCGAATGCGTCTGGGCGCGCCGCCGCGGCGAGGTTGGCGGCAGCGGCGGCAACGCGCCGGGCCCGTCGTTGTGCAGTTTGTCGATCAGCTCGCCGGCGACCTCGGCCAGTTTGCGCTCGTCGGCGTAGGCCAGCCGGGAGGGCAGCTCCTTGAGCGGCACCCAGGCCACCTCGCTGACCTCGAGGTCGTCATCGGACAGTTCGCCGCCGAGGAACCGCATCAAGTAATGGTGCACGGTCTTGTGCACCCGCCGGCCCTCGGTAACGAACCAGTAGTCGATGCTGCCGAGCGCGGCCAGCACCGTGCCCTGGATGCCGGTTTCCTCGGCGACCTCACGAATCGCGGTCTGTTCGGCCGTCTCACCGAGCTCGATATGGCCCTTGGGCAGCGACCACAGCATCCGGCCGCGCCGATCGATCCGCCCGATCAGCGCTGCCAACTGGCTTTCCTTCGGCCCGTCGATACCGTCGATGACCAGGCCGCCCGCCGAAGTCTCGTGCACGGTGCGCAGGCGGTCGGGTCCGCGCCGCGCCGAACGTGGCTTGCGCGGCTTTGGTGGACCGCCAGGGATGGGGACATTGGTCTTGCCCGGCACTACTGAGTTGTTGTGTTGCCCCGCGGCGGTGTCGGGTGGGCCGGCCGCGCGCCGACCGCGACGCCTGCCCCGGCGCCGTCTTGGTTTGGCCTGTTCGCCGTCCGACACCCAAGCGATAGTAGCTGCCACGCCTGTTCGCTCCTGCCCCACTCGCCGCTCGGTGCAGGACCGTTACCTCTACGCTCAGTGAACGTGTCCGACAACGCTGAACTGCTCGCCGCTGCCCAGGTGGCGTTGAACCAGCACGCCGACGTGTTGGGGGAGCTGGGCACGCTGTTCGCTGATGCGGGCCACGAGCTCTACCTCGTCGGCGGTCCGGTACGAGATGCGCTTCTGGGGCGATTCGCCCGGGGTGAGCGCGACATGGACTTCACCACCGATGCGCGGCCCGAGGAGATTCAGCGGATCCTGCGCCCGTGGGCCGAGGCGCAGTGGGACACCGGCATCGAGTACGGCACCATCGGCGCGGCCAGAGGCGAGGACCGCGTCGAGATCACCACGTTCCGCGCCGACACCTACGACCAGGTGTCACGCAACCCGCAGGTTCGCTTCGGCGACCGCCTTGACGACGATCTGGTGCGCAGGGACTTCACCGTCAACGCGATGGCGGTGCGTATCACACCCGAAGGCCCGGCCGAATTCCTTGACCCCCTAGGCGGTTTGGACGCGCTGCGCGCACGCGTGCTCGACACACCCGCCGCGCCGGAGGTGTCGTTCGGCGACGATCCGCTGCGGATGCTGCGGGCCGCACGGTTCGTCTCGCAGCTCGGTTTCACCGTCGCTCCGCGGGTGTTGGAGGCGATGACGGCGATGGCGGGCCAACTCGAGCGCATCACCGTCGAACGGGTGGCCGCCGAGCTCGACAAGCTGCTGCTCGGTTGGGATCCGGCGGCGGGCATCAACCTGATGGTCGACAGCGGCCTCGGCGATGTGGTGCTGCCCGAGGTCGGCGCGATGCGGATGGCCATCGACGAACACCATCAGCACAAGGACGTCTACCAGCATTCGCTGACGGTGCTGCTGCAGGCGATCGGCCTGGAGGACGCCGAAGGACCCGATGTGGTGCTGCGCTGGGCTGCGCTGCTGCACGACATAGGCAAGCCCACGACGCGTCGGCACGAGCCGGACGGCGGAGTGAGCTTTCACCACCACGAGGTGGTGGGCGCCAAGATGACGCGCAGGCGGATGCGGGCGCTGAAGTATTCCAAGCAGATGATCGAGGACGTGTCGCAGCTGGTGTACCTGCATCTACGGTTCCACGGCTACGGCGACGGAAGGTGGACCGACTCGGCGGTGCGTCGCTACGTCACCGACGCGGGCCCGCTGCTGCCGCGGCTGCACAAGCTGGTGCGAGCCGACTGCACCACCCGCAACGAGCACCGCGCGGCCCGGCTCCAGGCCAACTACGACGACCTGGAGGCACGGATCGCCGAGCTGGCCGCCAAGGAGGACCTCGAACGGGTGCGGCCCGACCTGGACGGCAACGAGATCATGGAGCTTCTCGGCATCCCGGAGGGGCCGCAGGTCGGCGAGGCGTGGGGCTATCTCAAGGAGCTACGCCTGGACCGCGGGCCACTCAGCCATGACGAGGCCAAGGCCGAACTGCTGAAGTGGTGGAACGCCAGAAGCTAGTTCGCCGTCGGAATCTGTCATGGACTACTGCCTTTCTGACGGGGACGGTTCGGTGACGATGTGGAACGCACCGCTGGACACCGATATTGATGGTGACGGCCTGCTCGACGCGGTGGGCCTGGACGTCGACGGCGACGGCAGCGTCGACGACGCACTGGCCGACCTTGACGCCGATGGCCTCGCCGATCACGCGGTGCGCGACGGCGAGAGCTATTTCACCGACGACGGGTCGGGCACCTGGGCGGTGAGCGTGGACCGCGGTGGGCAGTTGCGGTGGTTCGGGCTCGATGGTGTCGAGCACACCGGGGGACCCGTGGTGGATGTCGATGCGGACGGACAGGTCGACGATCGTCTGTTCGATGCGGACGGCAACGAACTGGCCGACCGGGCGTTGGGGGATGGCGTCGCCTACGTGGACACCGACGCCGACGGGCGTTGGGACATCAAGTTGACCGACAGCAACAGCGACGGCAAAGCCGACGCCGCCAACAATCTGTAGTTCGGTTGCGGCGGAGCCGATTTCGCCGGCCAGCGGCAAACGGTACTCGCCTTGTGACGCTGCCCACGCACCGAAGACAGGTAGCCGGGTACTCGGGATTTCTCAGTCCGCGGCCCCGACACCGGGGCCCGGCGTTATCGTCCGGGTCCCGGTGGTCCGGCAAAAGCCTGCGCGATACCCAGCCACCGCTCCGCATCGTCGCCTTCGGCCGTCACATCCAGTGCGGAGCGCGGCCGCCGCTGCGTCACCAGCATGCAGAAGTCCTCGGCTGAACCGGTGACGCGTTGCGGCGCATCCTCGGAACCCCATGTCCAGGTCGAGGCGTCGGGCGCCCGCAGCTCGACCCGGAACGCATCGGCGGGCGCGGCAAGGCCGTTGATCGCGAACGCGAAGTCGCGGGTCCGTACACCGATGTGGGCTATCGAGCGCAGCCGCGCGGTCGCTGGGCGCTTGACGCCGAGGGCGTCGGCCACGTCCAGGCCGTGCGCCCAGGTCTCCATCAACCGGGCGGTGGCCATCGAGGCGGCGCTCATCGGCGGCCCGAACCACGGCAATTTGCGAGTCTCGGGCACGGCCAGCAGCGCGTCGTGCAAATGGGCCCGGGTGCGTCGCCAGTCGGCCAACAGGTCAGCGGGCGCGGTGGCGGCGATATCTTCGGCGCCCCGGTCGACGAATCCGATCGGGTCGGCCGCGGCGGACTCGAGGACCCGTGCGAACTCCGCCTCGTCGGTGATGGACGTCAACGCGACCAAGTCCGTCCACAGCAGATGCGCGATCTGGTGTGCGATGGTCCAGCCGGGCGCCGGAGTGGCCTGCGCCCAGCGGTCGGCAGGTAGGTCGGCGACCAGCTCGTCGAGCGCGTTGCTTTCGGCGCGGAGGTCGTCGACGATCGGGCCCACTGTCGCCATGCTGGTCACCTTAGCTGGGGCGGTGTGCTCGGCCGGCGACGCCGGCGTGCACCGCAAGACCGACCAGATAGACCGCCGACCCGGCCAGGACGAGACCGGGTGACCGGCCGTCGTCGGGGATGACGGCCGCAGCGGCCGTGAGGGCGACGATGAACGAAATCCAGTACAACGCGTCCTGCACCGCGAACACGTGGCCGCGCAGCGCGTCGTCCACGTCGATCTGCATCGCGCTGTCGGCACACAGCTTCACCATCTGACCGGCGGCGCCCAGCAGGAAGCCGCAGACCACCATCATCGGCAACTGCAGTCCGGCAACGCAGAGCTGGATCGCCGACGCCGCCAGCAGCGCCCCGTTTGCGGTGCGGTAGAGGCCCCACCGACCGATCGCACCCGGGGTGATCACCGTCGCCAGGAATAACCCGATGCCGCCGGCGAAGAGGAACAGCGCAGTGGTTCCCAGGCCCGCGACGTTCCGGGTGTCGCTGTGCCGCACCATGACCAACACCAGCAGGGTGTTGATGCCGAGCACCATACGGTGCGTGGCCAGGCCGGCCAGGGTGCCAGCGACGGTGGGGACGGCCAGCACGGCTCGCGCGCCGTGCAGCCATCCGGTCGCCACCGCGTAGGCCACCGACCCGTGGATGGCCCGCACGCTGGCGTGCGGCCCGAGCACATGCGGCGAGAACCGCACCGACAGCAGCAGCGCCACGGCCACCGGGATCACGACGATGAAAATGATTGTGGCAGCGCCGCTGTCATCGGCGCCGAAGAGCCACCGAAGCACCAGCATCAAGGCCGCGCCCAGGAATGCCGCCGCGCCGCCTGTTGCCGTCGCGACCGAGTTCATCGCCACCACCTGGTCGCGTGGCACTACGTCGGGCAGTGCGGCGGATAAACCGGAGGACACGAAGCGGGTGAATCCGTTGACGATCAACGCGCCGAACAGGATCGGCAGATCGCCCGCACCCGCCGCCAGCAGCGCGGCGATGCCGAGCACCAGCACCAGCCGCCCGGAGTTCGCGCCGATCAGCACCAGCCGCCGGTCCCAGCGGTCCAGCAGCGCGCCGGCGAACGGTCCGAGCACCGAGTACGGGAGGTACAGAACGGCGAAGGCGGCGGCGATCGCCCACGGGCCCGCGGCGCGGTCGGGGTTGAACAGAAGGCCGCCAGCCAGACCGGCCTGGAACAGGCCGTCACCGAACTGGCTCACCGCCCGCAGTTCGAGCAGTCGCCAGAATTCGGGCAGGCGTCGCACCGACCGCCACAGGGCCACCGGTGCGTGTGCGTCAACCACGGGAACTCACAGTACAAATATCCCGGCGGGCCGCGCTTGTTTGCCACCTTGGTCGTTCGCTGGTGACATGATGGTGGGGTGGCGCAGTCAGAAGATCCGGAAGATTACGTCGCACCGACGGCGTACCGGGTGCGCGCCGGAACACTGCTGCTGGCCAACACCGATCTGGTCGAGCCGACCTTTCGGCGCAGCGTGATCTACGTCGTCGAGCACAACGACGGCGGGACGCTCGGGGTGGTGCTGAACCGGCCGAGCGAAACCGCGGTGTACAACGTGTTGCCGCAGTGGGCCAAGCTGGCCACCAAACCCAAGACGATGTTCATCGGCGGGCCGGTGAAGCGGGACGCCGCCCTGTGCCTGGCGACCATGCGCGTCGGCACCGACCCGAACGGGGTGCCGGGCATCCGGCATGTCCAGGGCCGGATGGTGATGGTGGATCTCGACGCCGAGCCCGAGACCATCGCACCCATGGTGGAAGGGGTGCGCATCTTCGCCGGATACTCGGGCTGGACGATCGGTCAGCTGGAGAGCGAGATCGAGCGCGACGACTGGATTGTGTTGTCGGCGTTGCCATCCGATATTTTGGTTCAGGCCCGGGTAGATCTCTGGGGGCGGGTGCTGCGCCGTCAACCGCTGCCGCTGTCGCTGTTGGCAACCCACCCGGTCGACATCAGCCGTAACTAGTTCCTCCGCCGGTGAAAGAGCATCGGCGGCAACAAGATTAGATGTCAGCTGCCGAACAGGGTGCATGTCGCGCAGGCGCCCTGCCCGCAACCCACCGACGCTCCCCCACAGGTGGATGGTGCGCCTGCGCCGGCGGCGACGAACTTGGCGCTCTTCCAGCAGCCTGCCGCGACGGTGGCGATCGCGCCGACAACGCACACGACCACCACGAGTACGCCGGTCTCGGGTTGTGTCGACAACGCCACCACTCCTGCGACCGCGAGCATCACCGCGGCGGCGAGCTGCGTCGGCGCGACGGCACGCAGAACCTGCCGGACGAAGTCACCGGAGCCCGGGCGGGACAGCGTCCACGCGCCGAGCGCGGCCGTGACAGCGGCGGCACAGAGGCAACCCACCGCCGCGAAAAGCATGCGCCACACCTTACGACGCGCGACTGGACCGCGCCGAGCGGGGCGGGTTCCGGCCGCGGGCGCGGTGCTATCCGGTGGGCGCAGGTGGCGGGGACGTAGGTGTGGCGCCGACGGTGCCGATCTTGAACCCATTGGCGATGGCGTCGGTGTCGTCTGCGGCAGCAACAGCCTCCTGGGCGGTGGTCGTCACCGACAGTGACACCAGGTACTTGTCGGGGCCCGCGGTCGCGATGGTGTGTCGACGTGCGGTGTTGAGCGTCATGTTATTTTCCCGGTAGGTGCCCTCGATCGCGGCCGACGGCATGCCGCCGAAATCGGCCAGCGACGCATTGGTCGTGCGCCACGCGGTCAGCTGTTGGGTATCGATGTAGCCGTGGGTGATGGCTTCCTTGGGGTCGAAGTCGCCGCCGACGAGTTTGTAGACGATGAGCGCCGCGTTGGAGGTGTAGATGCCGTCGCCACCGACCCGGTCTGCGAGCACTGCGAACGCGTCGGGAACATTCGGATCCGGCACCGCAGACCAGCCGCGCGGAACGGGCAGCACGAGGTTGAGCGCCTTGAAGTCGCGGGCGACCTGCGGCTCCAGCGTGACGCCCTTCTCCTTGAAGAACTCCGCCAGCGTCACCGAGGTGGCTGGCAGCAGGGTTTCCGGCGCCGCGGTTGGGACGGGTACCAACCCGGGGATGGTCGCGGACTGCGCGGCGGGCATTGCGGATGCCGCCCCGAGTTGGCCGGCGGACTGCGGGGCAGCCGCGGCGCCCGGCGTCACGATGACCGTCTGCGTCACGGTTGCGGGAGCAGGCTGTGGTGGTAGCGGATAAACGGGGTCGGCCGTGGCGGTGTTGCCTGCAAAGCCCAGCACGCCGGCCATGCCCGCGGCCACACCTCCTGCCAGAACCCGCCAGCGGCGCGCATTGCCGATCATCGCCCGGTCCTTCCCAAGTCCTTCCCGACTGTGCGGGGCATCACGTGCCCCAGGTCAGGCGCCGACTGTATCCAACGCGCGGAGTCAGCCACCAGGCCTGGAACCGAGCTGGAATGAAGCTCTGACCGCTCCGCAATGCAACCGATACCTACCCGTGGCCGATCGGTGGGTGATAAAGGCCCTTTACCCTGTTCACGTGAGCAACGAGGCGGTGACCGACGCCGACACCCACCAGTACCGGTACACCGCGGAACTGGCCGGGGAGATCGAGCGCGCCTGGCAGCAGACGTGGTCGCAGCAGGGCACCTTTAACGTGCCCAACCCGGTGGGGTCGTTGGCGCCGGGGGACGGAACGCCCGTGCCGGCAGACAAGATGTTCGTCCAGGACATGTTTCCCTACCCGTCGGGTGAGGGACTGCACGTCGGGCACCCGCTCGGCTACATCGCGACCGACGTCTACGCCCGCTACTTCCGGATGACAGGCCGCAATGTGTTGCACGCGTTGGGCTTCGACTCGTTCGGCCTGCCCGCCGAGCAGTATGCGGTACAGACCGGCACGCATCCGCGCACCCGCACCGAGGCCAACATCGTCAACTTCCGTCGCCAGTTGGGCCGGCTGGGGCTGGGCCACGATGCCCGACGCAGCTTCTCCACCACCGACGTCGAGTTCTACAAGTGGACCCAGTGGATCTTCCTGCAGATCTACAACGCGTGGTTCGACAAGGACCTGGACCGGGCACGCCGCATCGACGAGCTGGTCGCCGAGTTCGAGTCCGGACAGCGCAGCCTCGACGACGGCAGGCAGTGGGCGGCGCTGCCGACGGGTGAGCGCGCGGACGTGATCGACTCGTACCGCTTGGTGTACCGGGCCGACTCGATGGTGAACTGGTGCCCCGGGCTCGGCACCGTGCTGGCCAACGAGGAGGTCACCTCCGACGGCCGCAGTGACCGCGGAAACTTCCCGGTGTTTCGGAAACGCTTGCGGCAGTGGATGATGCGCATCACCGCCTACTCCGACCGACTGCTCGAGGATCTCGATGTGCTGGACTGGCCGGAGAAGGTCAAGACCATGCAGCGCAACTGGATCGGCCGGTCCACCGGCGCCGAGGTGCGGTTCGCCACCCAGGCAGGCGATATTGAGGTCTTCACCACCCGTCAGGACACCCTCTTCGGCGCGACCTACATGGTGCTGGCGCCCGAGCACCCGCTCGTCGAACAACTGACCGCCACTGACTGGCCCGACGCCGTCGACCCGCGGTGGACGTACTCGTCGGCGACGCCGCGCGAGGCCGTGACGGCCTACCGCGCGGCCATCGCGGCCAAGTCGGACCTGGAGCGTCAGGAAAGCAAGAGCAAGACCGGGTTGTTCCTCGGCAGTTACGCAACCAATCCGGTCAACGGTCAACAGATTCCGGTGTTCATCGCCGACTATGTGTTGATCGGCTACGGGACCGGGGCGATCATGGCGGTGCCGGGCGGCGATCAACGCGACTGGGAGTTCGCGCATGAGTTCGGACTGCCGATCGTGGAAGTGGTTGCCGGCGGTGACATCTCGCAGGCCGCGTACAACGGCGACGGCGAGATGGTCAACTCCGACTACCTGAACGGGTTGAGCGTGGAGTCGGCCAAGGAGGCGATCACCGCGCGCCTGGTCGCCGACGGCGTCGGGCAGGCCCGCGTGGAGTACAAGCTGCGGGACTGGTTGTTCGCCCGTCAGCGGTACTGGGGTGAGCCGTTCCCAATCGTCTACGACGAGCACGGCCGCGCGTACCCGCTGCCCGAGTCCGAGCTGCCGGTCGAGTTGCCGGACATCCCCGACTACTCGCCGGTGCTGTTCGATCCCGACGACGCCGACAGCGTGCCGTCGCCGCCGCTGAACAAGGCGACCGAATGGGTGCACGTGGAGCTCGACCTCGGTGACGGCCCCAAGACCTACACCCGCGACACCAACGTCATGCCGCAGTGGGCGGCTAGCTCGTGGTACGAGTTGCGCTACACCGACCCGCACAACTCGGAAGCGTTGTGCGACAAGGAGAACGAGGCGTACTGGATGGGCCCGCGGCCGGCCGATCACGGGCCCGACGACCCCGGCGGCGTCGACATGTACGTCGGCGGCGTCGAACACGCCGTGCTGCATCTGCTGTATTGCCGGTTCTGGCACAAGGTGCTCTACGACCTGGGCCACGTGTCGTCGCGGGAGCCCTACCGGCGGCTGGTCAACCAGGGCTACATCCAGGCGCACGCCTACACCGACGCGCGCGGGTCGTACGTGCCTGCCGCGGAAGTCGTTGAGCGGGAGGGCAAGTTCTACTGGCCGGGCCCCGACGGCGAAGTCGAGGTCAGCCAGGAGTTCGGCAAGATCGGCAAGAGCCTGAAGAACTCGGTGTCGCCCGACGAGATCTGCGACAACTACGGCGCGGACACGTTGCGGGTGTACGAGATGTCGATGGGTCCGCTCGAGGCGTCGCGGCCGTGGGCGACCAAGGACGTCGTCGGCGCGTACCGGTTTCTGCAGCGGGTGTGGCGACTGGTCGTCGACGAGCAGACCGGGCAGGTGGGGGTAAGCGATGACGAGCCGGGCGACGACACGCTGCGGGTTCTGCATCGCACGATCGCCGGGGTGTCCGACGACTACGCGTCGCTCCGTAACAACACCGCTGCGGCGAAGCTGATCGAGTACACCAACCACCTGACCAAGCAGTACGCCGGGCTGGGCCCACAGCTTGCTAGGGGAGTGTCCCGCGCCGCCGTCGAGCCGCTGGTGCTGATGGTCGCGCCGTTGGCGCCGCACCTGGCCGAGGAGCTGTGGCAGCGACTCGGCCACGACACCTCGCTGGCGCACGGCCCGTTCCCGGTCGCCGACGAGGCCTATCTGACCGTGGACACCGCCGAGTACCCGGTTCAGGTCAACGGCAAGGTGCGCGGCCATATCACCGTGCCTGCCGATGCCGACGCCGACACGCTCGAGACGGCGGCGCTGGCTGACGAGAAGGTACGGGCCTTCCTCAACGGCACAACGCCGAAGAAGGTGATCGTGGTCGCCGGCCGCCTGGTCAACCTCGTCGTCTAGGTGTCGACGATGTCCATCTCGGTCAGGACCCGCCGCAGCAACTTGCCGGTGGCGTTGCGCGGCAGGGCGTCGATGAACACCACGTCGCGGGGCACCTTGTGGCGAGCCAGGTTGTTCTTGACGTAGAGCTTGATCTGCTCCGCGTTCTGCTGCGCGCCGGGCTTGAGAACGACGAAGGCACGCAAGCGCTTTCCGAAGTCCACGTCGTCGACACCGACCACGGCCGCGTCTGAGACGTCCTCATGCTCGACGAGCAGGTTCTCCACCTCCTGCGGGAAAACGTTCTCACCGCCCGAGACGATCATGTCGTCGTCGCGCCCGTCGACGAAAAGCAGCCCGCTCTCGTCGAAGTGGCCCATGTCGCCGCTGGACATGTAGCCGTCGATGACCTGCTTGTTGCGCCCGTCGGTGTATCCCTCGAAACGCGCGCTGCTGCGGATGAAGATCCGGCCCCGCTTGTTGGCGCCGCCGATGCGCCGGTCGTGCTCGTCGAACAACACCACTTCGCAGCCCACCGGCGAGCGGCCCGCTGTTCCGGGAGCGATTCGCAGTTCCTGCGGGGTGGCGATGGCGGCAAAGCCGCACTCGGTGGAGGCGTAGATGTTGTAGAGGACATCGCCGAAAGTGTCCTGTACGCGGTTGGACAGCTCGGGGGTCAGCGCCGATCCGGCGATCGCGATCACCTTCAGCGACGACGTGTCGTAGGCGGCGATGACGTCGGGGGCGAGTTCGACCATGCGGTGCAGCATTGTCGGGACGGCGACCAGCATGTCGGCCTTGTGGTCCGCGATCAGCTGCAGGGTGCCCTCCGGCTTGAACCGCCGGGTGGTGACCACCTTGTTGCCCAACGTCGCACCGACCATGTAGGTGACCAGGCCGGTGCCGTGGAAGATCGGTGAGACGATGACCATCGTCCCCCTACGGGGAAACGGAACTCTGTCGACCAGCTCCGCTGTCGTCAACGGCGACACCTTGGCCCTCGGTGCTGCGCCCTTCGGCAACCCGGTCGTCCCGCTGGTGAGTACGACGATTCCGCCCGGCTTGCTCGGTGCGGGCAGCGGCTCAGAAGAGTTGGCCGCGATGATGTCGTCGATCGTCTGGACTCCGGCGGGCAGGTCGGTCCCCTCGTCCACCCACGTGAGCAACCGCGGCAGGTCGGCGGGCAGCGCGTCGAGGAGGTCCGAGAACTCGCTGTCGTTAAGTACCGCCTTCACGTTCTCCCGCTTGCAGACGTCCGCGAACTGCGGCTTGGCGAAGCCCGTATTCATCAGCACGAACCGGGCACCGAGCTTGCCGCACGCGGCCATCGCGAGGATGAAGCCGCGGTGGTCGCGGCAGAGCAGACCCACGACCGAGTCCGCGCTGATGCCGAGTCGGTTCAGCCCGCGCGCCAATGCCGTGGACTTGTCGTCGACCTGCTTGTAGGTCAGGGTCCCGCGCTCGTCGGCGAGCGCAGGCAATGACGGGTACTTGCGGCCGCCCTGGATCGCCAGCGTCGCCTGCGGTCCGTAGACGCGGGCGTTCTTCGCGGTCTCCAGCGTCACGGCCAGATTGCCGAGGTCGAGGATGCCGGTGTCACGCAGCCGCTTCACGGCCTGCGCCTTTTCGGCGATGTGACTCAACTTCTGCCGAGCCGCCGAAATCACGTGGCCCAGCCGAGCTGGCGCATGGTGATGCCGTCGTTCCAGATCTTGGTCATGTGGCGGATTTTGTCGCCGTCGAAGTCCATGACGTAGACGTAGTCGGCGGCCGCGCTCTTTCCGGTGGGCGGCACCGGGCCGCCGTCGCCGGTGTGCGTCCCGCGGAAGACGCCGTACACCGCCACGTTGTTGCGTTTCTCGTCAACGGCGAACGACCGCACCTCGGCGGTGCCGTCGGGCAGCAGCGTCATCAGGCCCTTCATCCACTCGGTGTACGCCTCGAGGGTGTCCACACCGGCTAGGGCATCGGTCTGGCCGGCGAAGGTCGCGCCGGGGTGACAGTACGGCTCGCAACCCGCCCAGCCCTTTCCCGTCTCGCATGCATCGAAGAACTCTTCGGCCGTCTCTTTAATCGACATGTAGCGATTCTGGCGTGAAAACCAGCGCTGAGCGCCCGAAATCGCGCCGAAATCACGTGGGGCGGATGATGACCTCGTGGATGTGGGCGTCCGGCGGCGCGTTCACCGCGTCCGCGACGACCTTCGCGACGGTCTGCGGGCTCAGAAACCGCTCGGGCCGGTATTCGTCACCCTCGTAGGCGACGAGCCCTTCCTGCATCGCCGTCGCGATCCGTCCGGGGTGGATGGAGGTCACCCGAAGCTCCGGCTCGTCGTTGCGCAGCGAGTCCGCGAAGCCGCGCAACGCGAACTTGCTCGCCGAATACGACGCCAGACCGGGCGAGGCGTTGATACCCGCGCCGGAATTGATGAACACGACCTGACCGCGAGCGCTGCGCAGGGCGGGTAGCAACGGCAGCGTAAGTGCCACTGCCCCAACGACGTTGACCTCCATGGTGGTGCGCCAGTCGTCGACCGTCGACTCCGCGACGCGTCCCGGAAACGCCGCACCCGCGTTGTGGATCAGCACGTCCAGCTCGACGATGGCTTCCACCGCGGCGGGAATGGCCTCGGTGTCCGCCAGATCGATCGGCCATGTCGTGGCACCAAGCCGTTCGGCGACCGCGTCGAGCCGTTCCGACGGCCGCCCGCCGAGAAACAACGTATGGGTGGGTGCGAGCGCGTCGGCGATCGCCGACCCGAGCCCGCCCGCCGCTCCGGTGATGAACGCGGTCGGCATGCCGGTCAGCCTACCGACTGCGATCATGGACCTGATGGCACCCGATCCCACCTTCGATCCCACGCAGCTCGCGGCCCGCGCCGCGTACCTGCTGCGTGGCAACGACCTGGGTGTGATGACGACGGCGGCGCCGCTGCTGTACCCGCACATGTGGAGTTGGGACGCGGCTTTCGTCGCGATCGGTCTGGCCCCGCTGAGCGTCGAGCGGGCCGTCGTCGAACTGGACACCCTGCTGTCGGCCCAGTGGTCCAACGGGATGATCCCGCACATCGTGTTCGCCAATGGGGTCGACGGATATTTCCCGGGTCCGGCGCGGTGGGCGACCTCGGCGCTGGCGGCCCACGCGCCGCGAACGAGGCACACTTCGGGGATCACGCAGCCGCCGGTGCACGCGATCGCAGTGCAGCGCATCCTCGATCACGCCCGCTCCAGGGGCCGCTCCACCCGCGCGGTGGCCGAAGCGTTCCTCGACCGCCGCTGGGACGACCTGGTGCGCTGGCATCGCTGGCTAGCCGAGGCACGCGACCAGAAATCACACGGCCGGGTGACGCTCTACCACGGCTGGGAGTCCGGCATGGACAACTCGCCGCGCTGGGATAGTGCCTACGCCAACGTGATTCCCGGTAATGTTCCCGAGTACCAGCGCGAGGACAACACCATCGTCACCGACGCCAGTCAGCGACCGTCCGACTTGGAGTACGACCGCTACCTATGGCTGGTCGAGGAGATGAAGTCGGCGCGCTACGACGACGACCTGCTGCCCAAGGTCATGAGCTTCGCCGTCGAGGACGTGCTCGTCTCCGCGATTCTGTCGGTGGCCTGCACGGTGCTTGCCGAGATCGGCGAGGACTACAAACGCCCGCACGCCGACGTCAGGGATCTGTACTCATGGGCCGAGCGGTTCCGGGCGGGTGTCGTCGAAACAACTGACGAAAGAACAGGTGCGGCAAGGGATTACGACGTTCGTGCCGACAGGCTGATCGCCACCGAAACCGTCGCGCAGTTCGCCCCCCTGCTGTGCGGCGGTCTGCCGCACGACAAGGAGCGGTCGCTGCTGCGGCTGTTGGAGGGGCCACGGTTCTGTGGGCACCCGGACCTGAAGTACGCGCTGATCCCGTCGACGTCGCCGGTGTCGCGTCACTTCCGGTCGAGGGAGTACTGGCGCGGACCGGTGTGGCCCGTGACGACCTGGCTGTTCTCCTGGGCGTTCGCCCGCCGCGGGTGGGCCGAGCGCTCCCTGATCCTGCGTCGCGAAGGGCTTCGGCAGGCCAGCGACGGCACCTTCGCCGAGTACTACGAGCCGTTCACCGGCGAGCCGCTCGGCAGCATGCAGCAGTCATGGACCGCCGCCGCGGTGCTGGACTGGCTGGGCTAACTGGTTTCCTTGCCGCCTTCTTGATCGGCGAGCCGCTCCATCGGACCCAACGCCTTGGTCAGCGTCTCGACGTCGTCTTCGCTGAGCCTGCCGAGCATCGCCGCCAGTGCGGCCCGGCGCGCGGCCAGGGCCTCGCGGTGCTGGACGAGTCCGCGAGGGGTGACTTCCACCAGCACGGCACGCAGGTCGGACGGGTCACGCGAACGCTTCACCAGCCCGAGTTTCTCCAGCCGGCGGATCGCCACCGTCGTCGTCGGGGTGCGGACGCGTTCGTGCGCCGCCAGGTCGGTCATTCGGATGGGCCCCTTTTCCAGCAGGGTCAACAGAATCGACAGCTGCGCCAGCGTCAGGTCGCCGGCCGTGCCGCGGTTGGCGTCGCCTCGCCGCAGCACGGAAAAAAGTTTGGAGAGAACGCGCTGCAACTCGGCCGCTAGCTCATCGACCTGCGCTTCTGTCTCCACCATAGTTCGCTAGTCTAACCTGTCAGGATCTGCCGGTATGCAATCGCGCAATGTTTGCGATTAGAGAACTTGCGACAGAAATCCTTGGAAGCCCCGCTCAATCAGAACGCAACCGACGGTTGCCGTGCCACCCCCGACGGGCTGAACACACCTCGTCGCACCAGCTCGCCGAGCATGATCCGGCCCATGGCTTCCGACCGGCCGACGCACGCGGCACGCGCGGCGCCCGGGTCGCGCCCATGGATGGCGGCGGTCTCGGCCTCGTAGAACGGAAGCATCTCGTCGTGGTTGTTGAGATAGGTCACCCAGAACACCCGGGGAATGAAGCTTTGCGATGCCCGGATCTCAGCGTGTAGTCGAGGGCCGGCGTACTCGTCGTTGATCTGCTGCCGGTAGGCCCAGGCCGCCTCCTGGAACGTGCGCGACTCCCGGTTGGCGCGCATGAAGTCGGTCAACGAGTCGAGTTGGGCGAGCACATGCGGGCGGGGGTCGGCGGCGGCGCGCGCCGACGCGATGCCGTTGAGCATTCCGTACAGCTCGTGATGCTCGAGGACGACAGACTCGTCGAAACGTTCGACGAACGCCCCGCGGTGGTAGCGGGTGGACAGGATGCCGTCGTGCTCGAGCTGGACCACGGCTTCCTGGATCGGGACCCGGCTCAGTCCGAGCTCGTGGGCGATCTCGTTGCGGTCGACTCGATCGCCGGAGCGCAGCTTTCCGGTAAGCACCAGGTTGATGATGTGAGAAACAACCTGATCCTTTTCCTTGACCCCGTACCTCTTGGGCATAGCGGCGACAGTTTCTCACGCCACCTGGTGATTGCGCGGCGATCTGACCGAATGAAACCTGTGCGTTGGTCAGCGCGGGTGTTTCGTCAGTTCGCCGCGCGCCGATCGCGCCAGCGGCACAACGCTTCTGCCGCGGTCAGGTCGTAGTCGGGTCCGTTCGCCCCGACGGTCAGCAGCGTCACGCCCAGGCCGGCCAGCGCATCGGCGTCGGCGAGCAGTGCGTCGAGTCCGCCGCTGTCCTGCACGCCCGCGGAGCGTTCGACAGCGTCCGGGTCACGGCCCACCGCCGCGCAGTGTTCGGCCAGGATCTCGGACTTGCGGGGGTAGGTGTTACGGTCGGTGAACCCGTGCCAGACGTCGGCATGCTCGGCGACCAGGCGCAGCGTCTTCTTCTCGCCCTGGCCGCCGATCAGGATGGGAATGTCGCGGGTCGGCTGCGGATTGAGTTTGGCCAGCCGGGATTTGATGCGGGGCAGCGCCTCGGCGAGGTCATCGAGGCGGCTGCCCGCGGTGCCGAACTCATAGCCGTACTCGGCGTAGTCCTTGCGCTTCCACCCGGACCCGATGCCGAGGACCAGCCGGCCGTCGGAGATGTGGTCGACGGTGCGAGCCATGTCGGCGAGCAATTCCGGGTTGCGATACGAATTGCATGTCACCAGCGCACCGATTTGGATCCGCGAGGTCTGTTCGGCCCACGCGCCCAGCATCGTCCAGCATTCATAATGCGGACCGTCGGGATCACCGTAGAGCGGGAAGAAGTGGTCCCAGTTGAAAGCGATGTCGACCCCGATGTCTTCGCAGTGGCGAACAGCGTCGCGAATATGGCTGTACTGAGGGGAATGTTGCGGTTGCAGCTGCACGCCGACACGGATTGGGAAGCTCACGACCACCACCGTATCTAGACGCCGATCTGACCGTCGGTCCTCCGCCGCATGGCGGCCGGTTTTGTCGTTGCTCACTGGTAGCTTTCTTTTCAGGGTCGGACTGGCCCGTCGTGCGGCGTCGGGAGACGCACCGCAGAGAAGAATCTGAGGCTGAGTGAAGGCCATGAAGCTGATGACTTCAGCCATCAGAGATGTCACACCGCCACAATCGACGGGCGTGCCGTTCCGTTGCCGCCCTCCGGCCACCGCGACAGCGGGTTGTCGATGCTGTTGTCGTCGTGCTCGCCCGGGTGCTGCACGGACACGGTGATTAGGTCGTCGGTGATGACGGGCCCGCAGGTCTCTGCGCCGAGCGGCACGGTGAGGAACTGCTTGGTCTCGCCGCGGATGGGCCCGTCGAGCGCGACGGCGAATAACCCGTCGTTGGAGTCCAGCGCATTGCCGTCGGTCGAGATCCACAGGTTGCCGTCCGGGCGGGAGATGGGGTTGACCTTCGTCTTGTCGAACCCCGCGAAGTACGTGTCGGCGGCCCGCTCTTGTTGTCGATGCGCGGGTTGGCCGCATCCGGTGCCGCTTCTCCCGGTGCGCCGCGCTCGTCGTTGTTGGTCAGCGCGACGTACACCTTGCCGGTCTTCGGGTTGGCTTCGAAGTCCTCCGGGCGGTCCATCTTGGTGGCGCCGGCCTTGTCGGCGGCGAACCGCGTGAAGACGGCCGCCTCCTGGGCGGTCACACCCGGCACCAGGGATTCGGCCTGGCCACCGGGACCCGAGCGCAGCAGGGCAACCCAGGTTCCGGTGCCGTTGAACGAACCCGTCGCGGGCAGCTTCCCCGAGCCGTCGATCTGGTTGGCGGGAATGTCGCTGGAGAGCTTGGCGACGTGGAGGGTGCCCTCGTCGAGAAGCGTCAGGTTGTGCGCCATCGCAGCGGGATCCCGGCCCGGCTGCATCTTCTTGCTGGTTCGGGACGGGCTTGGAGCAGGCGTCACCGCACCGGTAGCGGCACGTCACGCGCTGACGCGAGGACTTTCCGCGGTGTGTGACAAAGAGATTCAACGGCAGCTGGGTCAGCATCAGGTGAACAGCAGGGTGACGAGCGAGGGCTAGCCGGCGAGGATCTCGCGCAGGATGTCGATCAGCGCCCGCGGCTGATCGCTCTGCACCGAGTGGCCGGAGTTCTCAACTATATGCACGTCGCGGAATCCTGGTGCCGTGCGGGCGAATTCGTCGGCGTCGTCGTCGTTGACGAAAGCCGAATTGGCGCCGCGCACCAGCGTGGTGGGCACATCAAGCCGGGGCACGTCGTCCCACAGCCCCTCGAAGCCGTCGCCCTTACGCATCGAGTCGTAGCGCCACGTCCAGGTGCCATCATCGAGCCGCTTCGAGTTGTGGAACACGCCGCGCCGCAACGACTTCCGGTCGCGGTGCGGGGCCGCGGCGACCGTCACGTCGAGCATCGCCTGAAAACTGGGAAAGATTCGTTCGCCCTGCATAAGGGCGACGGTGCCCTTCTGCGCCTCGGTCAACTCCGTGTGCCGCTGTGGCGCAGAGGGTGTCACATCGACGAGTACCAGCTTGCGCACCAGCTCGGGCGTGGATACCGCCAGCCGGATCGCCGTCAAACCGCCGAGCGACATCCCGACGACGAGGTCGGCGTCCGGCGCGAGTTCACGCACGACCGGCTCTACCGCCACCGCGTTCAGCTTCGGCCCGTAGTCGCCGTCCTCACGCCAGGCCGACCGGCCGTGGCCCGGCAGGTCGACCGCTATTGCGGGCACGCCGAGCCCGACGATCACCGTGTCCCAGGTGTGCGCATTCTGCCCGCCGCCATGAAGGAAGACCGCGCGCGGTGGGCCGTCGCCGAACTTCAGCGCGCTGATCGCACTGCGGTCGATTCGCTCGACGTTCGGCAAGAGGCCGGCAACGCCGGCCTGCTCGGCGTTTTCGTTGAGGAAGGCGAACTCGGGCAGAGCAGCCAGTTCGTCGTCGATCTCGGTCACAGACATGAACTGTACGAGTACCCCGGGACTGTGGGGAGCGGCCATCCCTGGCAATGCCGGCGGGGTTACCCTCGGCGATGTGGCTGCGCCGGCACTAGATCTGCTGCTGGGTCCGGAAGCCTCGAATGTGCTTTCCGCCGCTGTCGCAGAGTACGGCTGCCGGCTGGAAGACCTGCGTGCGGCCGACGTCAATGTGGACCCGTCCGGCGTCGCCGTCGTCATCATGTACGAGGCGGGCGTGCGGCGCGCTGACGGCACCTGCACAACGGAATTCCTTGGCGCCACGACCGGGAGCCGGATTCCGGCCGGTGCGGCCGTCGTCGCGGGCGAGTACCGCGGTCAGCCGGTCGAGGTTGGAATCTGGGCGTGGCCCCGCGATCCCGCGCTACCCGCACTCCCGACCGCAAGTAACCCCGTGCTGTTGGCCGAATTGTTTCGGATGTTCGGGCTGAGCACCGCGCCGACGCTGGACATCCGCCCACGTGTCTACCGGCCCGCGCACCATGCCGTTCTCGAGGTGCATGACGGCCGCTTCCGGTGGTTCGTCAAGGTCGTGCGACCGTCGGCGGTGGCCGACCTCTGCCATCGTCACGACATCGCCTGCCGGCATGTGCCCGTGCCCCCGGTGCTTGCCCGGACCCCTGACGGGCTGATCGTGCTGCCGGAGGGGCACGGAACACCGTTGCGCACACTGATCAGCGACGGCGACGCCGCGCTGCCCTCACCCGAGGTGCTCGAGTCCGTACTGAATGCACTGCCGGCCGAGCTGATGACGCTGGTGCCTCGACCATCACATCAGCATCTGGTGGATTACCATGCGGGCGTGCTGCGATGCGCAGCCGCCGATGAGCCCGCGGTGCTGACCCGGGTCGCCGAGGTGGTGGAAGCCCTGCACGCGGCGGCAGCCCAACCGGAGGAGATGGTGCCGGTCCACGGCGACTTCTACGAAGGCCAGCTTTTCGCCGACGACGGGCGGGTGACAGCTGTTCTCGACATCGACACCGCAGGGCCCGGGGAACGATCCGACGAATGGGCGACGCTGCTCGCGCACCTGTCGGCCCTGGGTCTCGACCCCGCCGGGCGAGAAACAGCCGCCCGTTACGCAGACGCGGTCCTGGCTCACGCCGAGCGGCAGGTTCCGGCTCAACAGCTACGACTGCGAACCGCTGCGGCGCTGCTCGGGCTGGCGATCGTGCCGTTTCGGGTGCAGAAGCACCAGTGGCCGGAGCACACCGCCGCCCGGCTTGATCTTGCGATGACGTGGCTGGCAAGGGCGAGATGAAAGACCACCCCGGCTGGCCTTGCATGCGCTCATATAGCGCGCAAGACTGGGGAGGACGGGGAGGAACTGCAAGAAGAAAAGGGGTAGATCATATGGAACGACCGGCCAGCTGGAAAGTCCTGACGCTTGGCGCTGCCCTCACCGGCCTGAGCGTGGCGGGCGCCGACGCCGCACAGAGCGACACAGGATCTCCGGACACCGCTCCCGCATCGGTGAGCCCGGCCCCGCTTTTCGACGAACCGCGGCTGTTCGCAAGTGGTAGTGGCAACTTCGGAAGCGTCGGCGGTGACTGGGTTGACTGGGGTCCGGGGTACTTTGTCCCGGGCGGGTGCATCAGCGCCACGGGTCCGTTCGGGAACGTCTCCGGCAGCGTGTGCATCTAGCGACCTGGACCAAGGGATTCATTCATACCGTGGCGCCCTTGGTGGCGTTGAGCGGGAAGACGGCTAGCCCTCGATGAACGTCTCGAGCTGCGTGCGGGCGATGTCGTCGGGCAGCTGCTGCGGCGGGCTCTTCATCAGGTAGGCCGACGCGGCGACGACCGGGCCGCCGATGCCGCGGTCCTTAGCGATCTTCGCCGCACGAACCGCGTCGATGATGACGCCGGCCGAGTTCGGCGAGTCCCACACCTCGAGCTTGTACTCCAGGTTCAGGGGCACATCGCCGAAGGCGCGGCCCTCCAGGCGGACGTAGGCCCACTTGCGGTCGTCGAGCCAGCCGACGTGATCGGACGGGCCGATGTGCACGTCCTTGGTGTTGAACTCGCGCTGCAGGTTCGAGGTGACGGCCTGGGTCTTGGAGATCTTCTTGGACTCCAGGCGCGAACGCTCGAGCATGTTGAGGAAGTCCATGTTGCCGCCGACGTTGAGCTGCATGGTGCGGTCGAGTTGCACGCCGCGATCCTCGAACAGCTTGGCCATCACGCGGTGGGTGATGGTCGCACCCACCTGACTCTTGATGTCGTCGCCGACGATCGGTACACCGGCGTCTTCGAACTTCTTGGCCCACACCGGGTCGGAGGCGATGAACACCGGCAGCGCGTTGACGAAGGCCACGCCTGCGTCGATGCAGCACTGGGCGTAGAACTTGTCGGCCTCTTCGGATCCCACCGGCAGGTAGGACACCAGCACGTCGACGTTCGCGTCCTTGAGCGTCTTGACCACGTCGACGGCCTCGGTGTCGGACAGCTCGATGGTCTCGGCGTAGTACTTGCCGATGCCGTCGAGCGTCGGGCCGCGCTGCACCGTCACGTTAGTCGGCGGCACGTCGGCGATCTTGATGGTGTTGTTCTCGGAGGCGAAGATGGCCTCGGAGAGGTCGAAGCCGACCTTCTTGGCGTCCACGTCGAAGGCGGCGACGAACTTCACGTCGCGCACGTGGTACTGGCCGAGCTTGACGTGCATCAGGCCGGGAACGGTGGCGTTCTCGTCTGCGTCCTTGTAGTACTGCACGCCCTGCACCAGCGATGACGCGCAGTTGCCCACACCGACAATCGCGACCCGCACCTCGGTGTTCTCAGTCATGGCGACGTTCTCCCTCTCAACCAATGTCACTTGGAAATCTGTTCGATCTACGACTGCTCGGCGCGACCCTGTGCGACCCGTTCGGCCGCAATCAAATCGTTGAGCCACTTCACTTCGCGCTCGCTGGACTCCAGCCCCAACTGGTGAAGCTGGCGGGTATAGCGGTCAAGCGAACTGCTGGCCCGTGCGACCGCTTCGCGAAGTCCCTCTCGGCGTTCCTCGACCTGACGACGGCGGCCCTCCAAGATCCGCATCCTGGCCTCGGCCGGAGTGCGGTTGAAGAAGGCGAGGTGAACGCCGAACCCGTCGTCGGTGTAGTTCTGCGGGCCGGTATCGGCCACCAATTCGGTGAAGCGCTTCTTGCCTGCGTCGGTCAGCTGATACACCCGGCGCGCACGGCGCACCTTCGGGATGCCGTCCGGCGCCGCGTCCTCGACGATCAACCCGTCGGCCTGCATCCGGCGCAGCGCGGGATACAGCGAGCCGTAGGAGAACGCTCTGAAAGCACCTAGTAGGCCCGTCAACCTTTTACGCAGCTCGTAGCCATGCATGGGGGACTCGAGCAGAAGACCCAGCACTGCGAGCTCCAGCATCGAACCACCTCCTTTGCCTGCCGCTACGACGTCTCGACACCTCGCGCCATAGTATCGCGCCGATATATTCGGCGCTACATGGGATTCGTCAGCTGGACGGGTAGTTGATCTGCTTCTCGGTGCCGTCGCCGCCGATCTGGATGTAGCCGCTGCCACCGAGCTCGCTGTTGACGTAGATGGTCAGGGTCAGTTCACCGGGAGTGATCGGGGTGTCGGCCGGGTCGATATTCAGATACATGCTGTCCACTTCGTCGGGCTTTATGCCCAACGTCTCCGGTGCGCCGCGAAGCGCCCCGACGACCTTCGGGACGTCGATGGCCGCCAGGTCCACCAGCACGTCGCCCTCGTCCTTGGCCGACGACGAATTCGAATCACCCCAGCCGCCGCGATAGACATAGTGCAGTACCCGGCGCGGTTCGCCAGGGTCCTCACGCTCCATCGCGGCGTAGTCGGGATAGACGGTCATGTTGTAGCCCCTGGTGTCGCCGAAGCGCTGGCGCATCTGCTCGAACAGGCCGTTGAGCCCGCCCAGCGAGTGAAGTTGACGCGGGGGCGTGAGCACCTTCGCCGGGATTCCGTCGGACTTGGCTCCGGGATCGGTGGTGAAACTCAGCGGTGAGCTGGTGTTGCCGTACAGGCCCCAACCGATGCCGATGCCGAGCAGCACAAGCACCGCGGCGACGGCGGCCAGCATGCCCCACCCTCCGGTCTGCAGGCGGGCCGCGGCGGGCTTCTTGAGGTTGGGCTGGGCCCACAGCTTGCTAGGGGATTGCACCGGCGCGTTCGCCGTCTGCAGATCGGCGACCAGCGAGTGCAGCTCACCGAGTGTGGCGGCGTTGGTCGCGGCGCTCACCCGCTGCCGGTGTTCGTCCATCGACAGCTGGCCTTCGCCGAAGGCACTGTCGAGCACCTGACAGGTATCGGTGCGGTCGCTGTGACAGCTGGCCTTCGCCGAAGGCACTGTCGAGCACCTGACAGGTATCGGTGCGGTCGCTGTCCTTTGCCCGGGTGCCGGGTGTCTGCCGCGTCGCCACGTCGCTGATCGTAGAAGTTCGTCGGCCATCACCGCAGACCAGATGGGAGACGCGAGCACACAGCTGACCCCGTCACGCCTCCGTCGTCGCGGGGCCGACGTACTCTGGTCAACGTGCGACTGCAGCGACAGGTGGTGGACTATGCGCTTCGGCGCCGGTCCCTGTTGGCCGAGGTCTACTCGGGACGCACCGGCGTCTCGGAGGTCTGCGACGCCAATCCGTACCTGCTGCGGGCCGCGAAGTTCCACGGCAAGCCGAGTTCGGTGATGTGCCCGATCTGCCGCAAGGAACAGCTCGCGTTGGTGTCATGGGTTTTCGGCGACCACCTCGGCGCCGTGTCAGGCTCGGCGCGGACGGCCGAGGAGTTGGTCAAGCTCGCCGCCCGCTACGACGAATTCTCGGTACATGTGGTGGAGGTATGCCGCACCTGCAGCTGGAACCATTTGGTGAAGTCGTACGTGCTGGGCGCGGTCCGTCCCCCAAAGGGGTCGCGTACACGGACCGCGCGCAACGGTGCGCGGACGGCCAGTGAATAGCGAAGGGCGCCATAACCGGTCAGCCAGCGATGTCCCTGCGGGAGAGGCTGCCGACGGTGTGCGCGCACGCTCGTCCCGCGAGGCCGACGGGTCGGCTCCTCGTCGTTCCGCGGTTCGGCCCGACGACCGGTTGACCGCCGTCATGCCACCGGTCCGGGAGGACATACCACCGCTGCGCGACCCGATCGAGGCCGTCAAGGCAGCGCTCGACGGCACCCCGCCGCCGAAATCGCCACCGCCACCGCCACCGGGAGCGCCGGGGCGTCCGACCGGCGGCGCCGGACCATCGGGCCCGCCACCACGCCGCCCGCCCGCCGTCGAGCAGATCAACTGGAAGTGGCTGCGCCGCGGGCTGTATGTGACGATTGCCGCCCTGATTGTGCTGCCCATCGTGACGTTCGGGATGGCGTACCTGATCGTCGACGTGCCCAAACCGGGCGACATCCGCACCAACCAGGTCTCGACGATTCTGGCCAGCGATGGCAGTGAGCTCGCCAAAATCGTTCCACCCGAAGGCAACCGGGTCGATGTGAACATCGACCAGATACCTGTCCATGTACGGGACGCGGTGATGGCGGCCGAAGACCGCGACTTCTACTCCAACCCCGGCTTCTCGTTCTCCGGGTTCGCCAGGGCGGCGAAGAACAACATCTTCGGCGGTGACACCCAGGGCGGGTCGACGATCACCCAGCAGTACGTCAAGAACGCGTTGGTCGGCTCGGCGCGAGCCGGGCTGGGCGGCGTCGTCCGCAAAGCCAAGGAGCTGGTCATCTCGACGAAGATGTCCGGTGAGTGGTCGAAAGACCAAGTGCTGCAGTCCTATCTGAACATCATCTACTTCGGTCGGGGCGCGTACGGGATCGGCGCCGCGTCAAAGGCGTACTTCGACAAGCCGGTCGAACAGCTCACCGTCGCCGACGGTGCGCTGCTGGCCGCGCTCGTCCAACGGCCCTCCGCGCTGGACCCGGCGGTCGACCCGGACGGTGCGGTTGTGCGGTGGAACTGGGTGCTCGACGGCATGGTGGAGATCGGTGCGCTCTCGCCGACCGACCGTGCGGCACAGGTGTTTCCGCCGACCGTCCCGCCGGATCAGGCCAGGAACCAGAACCAGACGACGGGCCCGAACGGGCTGATCGAGCGTCAGGTGCAAAAGGAACTGCTCGAGCTGTTCGATATCGACGAGCAGACCCTGAACACCGAGGGGCTGCAGGTCACCACCACGATCGATCCGACGGCGCAGGCCGCCGCCGAAGAAGCGGTGACCGACGCGCTCGACGGTCAGGATCCGGACATGCGCTCTGCGGTGGTATCGATCGACCCGAGGACCGGTGGCGTGAAGGCCTATTACGGCGGGTCGGACGCCCAGGGCTTCGACTTCGCCCAGGCCGGCTTGCCGACCGGCTCGGCGTTCAAGGTGTTCACGTTGGTTGCCGCGCTCGAACAGGGTATCGGCCTGGGCTATCAGGTGGACAGCTCACCGCTCGAGGTCAACGGCATCAAGATCACCAACGTCGAGGGTGGTAGCTGCGGCACCTGCAACATCGCCGAAGCGCTCAAGCGGTCGTTGAACACGGCCTACTACCGGCTGATGCTGAAGCTGGACAACGGGCCGTCCGACGTCGCCGACGCCGCGCACCGGGTCGGCATCGCCGAAAGCTTCCCAGGTGTGGAGCACACCTTGTCCGAGGACGGTCAGGGCGGCCCGCCGAACAACGGAATCGTGTTGGGCCAGTACCAGTCCCGTGTGCTCGACATGGCCTCGGCGTACGCCACGATCGCCGCATCGGGCGTCTACCACGCTCCGCATTTCGTGCAGAAGGTGGTGAACGCCGAGGGCCAGGTGCTGTTCGACGCCGCCGCTGAGGACAGCTCCGGTGAGCAGCGCATCGACAAGGCCGTCGCCGACAACGTCACCGCCGCCATGCAACCGATAGCCGCGTACTCCAACGGCCACGCGTTGTCCGGCGGACGTCCGTCGGCTGCCAAGACGGGCACCAACCAGCTGGGCGACACCGGCGCCAACCGCGACGCCTGGATGGTCGGCTTCACCCCGTCGCTGTCGACGGCGGTCTGGGTCGGTACGACCGAGGGCACCAAGCCACTGGAGAACAAGTGGGGGTCGCCGGTCTATGGCTCTGGCCTGCCGTCCGACATCTGGAAGAACACGATGGACGGCGCGTTGGCGGACACCGACAACGAGTCGTTCCCCAAGCCGACCGAGATCGGCGGGTATGCGGGTCCGCCCGCGCCACCACCACCCTCCGCCACCGCCTCCGCCGCCGTCGGTAACGGTGATCCAGCCGACCATCGAAGTGGCGCCGGGGATCACCATCCCGTTCGGTCCGCCGACGACGGTGCCCATCGGGCCGCCGCCGCCGCCCGGCGCGCCGCCGAGCCCGGTTGGGGCCCCGATTGTGCCGCCACCGCCGGTCGCGCCGGGAGCGCCGGTGCCGCCTGGTGTACCGGGTCCAGGTCCGCCACCGCTGCTCCCGCCCCCGTGATCCAGGGCGGGGATACCGACGGCGACGACGGAGCGGCGCCCGAGCCGCTCCGGGCCACGGTCTCGCCGCAACGCTTGGCGGCCGACAGGCGCAGCGCCGACGACCGCGACCTGCCCAGCAGAACCGATGCGATCGGCAATGCGCTGTCGCAGGTGATCGGTGGACCGGTCGGTCGCCACGCGCTGATCGGCCGGGCCCGCTTCCTCACCCCATTGCGAGTGATGTTCGCGATCGCCGTGGTGTTTCTCGCGCTCGGCTACTCGACGAAGGCGGCGTGCCTGGTGACCACCGGGTCGGGCACCGCCGATCAGAAGGTCGCCAACTGGCAGAACCAGCGGGCGTACTACGAGCTGTGCTATTCCGACACCGTCCCGCTTTACACCGCGGAACTGCTGAACCTGGGCAAGTTTCCATACAAGTCGAGCTGGGTCGAGACCGACAGCGAAGGCAAGCCGCAGACTCAGTTCGACGGCAACATCGCCGTGCGCTACATGGAGTACCCGGTCATCACCGGTGTCTACCAGTACATCTCGATGACCCTGGCCAAGACCTACTCCGCGCTGAGCAAGCTGGTCGCGGTTCCGTCGGTTGCCGAAGTGGTGATGTTCTTCAACATCTCCGCGTTCGGGCTGGCGCTCGCCTGGTTCGCCACGGTGTGGGCCACGTCCAAACTGGCGGGCAGACGCATCTGGGACGCGGCTCTGGTCGCGGCCTCACCCATAGTGATATTTCAGATCTTCACCAACTTCGACGCGCTGGCAACGGCTTTCGCGGTCGGCGCCATCCTGGCCTGGGCGCGCCGAAGACCCGCGCTGGCCGGTGCCCTGATCGGCCTCGGGGTCGCGGCCAAGTTGTACCCGATCCTGCTGCTGATCCCGTTGGTGATCCTCGGGTTGCGCACCGGACGGCTTCGCGAAGTGGGCAAGACGGCCGCCGCCGCCGTCATCGCCTGGCTGGTGGTCAATCTGCCGGTGATGGTGATGTTCCCGCGGGGGTGGTCGGAGTTCTTCCGGCTCAACGCCCGACGCGGCGACGACATGGATTCGCTGTACAACGTCGTGAAGTCGTTCACCGGCTGGCAAGGCTTCGACACCGGCCTGGGCCTGTGGCAGCCGCCGGCCATCCTCAACGCGTGTCGTCATGGTGTTGTTCGTATTGTGTTGTGCGGGTATCGCTTACGTCGCGTGGACCGCCCCGCAACGTCCGCGCCTCGCGCAGCTGGCATTTCTCGTCGTCGCCTTGTTCCTGTTGACCAACAAGGTGTGGAGCCCGCAGTTCTCGTTGTGGCTGGTGCCGCTGGCGGTGCTGGCGTTGCCGCACCGGCGCATCCTGCTGGCGTGGATGACGATCGACGCGCTGGTGTGGGTGCCACGAATGCTGTACCTATACGGCGAGCAGAACCGCGGCCTGCCCGAACAGTGGTTCACCGTCACCGTGCTGCTGCGTGACATCGCGGTGATCGGACTGTGCGCGTTGGTGATTCGGCAGATCTACCGGCCGGAACTAGACCTGGTGCGCAACCGCGGGCAGCTCGACGACCCGTCGGGCGGTGTGTTCGACGGCGCGCCCGACGCTCAGCCTCGCTGGCTGCCGAAGAGGCTACGGCCGACGAACCGAGAAACGGTGATCAGCGTTCCCGAAGAGAGGCCGGCGGCTATCCTCAACGCGTGATCGCTCGCGCGAGCAGACGCTTAAGTCCCAGGTGTACAGGGCTTTTGCGGAAGTTTATGTCTGCTGGTGCTAACCGGTGACGGCGAACAGATGCCAGTCGCCGGGCACGCCCTTGAGTTGGTGAGCGCCGCGGTCGTCGAACTCCAGGCCTGACCCGATCACCAGGTCGCGCAGCGTGCTGGACACCAGGACGTCGTTCGGCCCTGCGAGTGCGCTGACGCGCGCGCCGATGTGCACGGCGATCCCGCCGATGTCGTTGCCGCGCAGTTCACACTCGCCGGTGTGCAATCCCGCGCGCACCTCGATGCCAAGCGTGTGCACCGCATCGCGAATGGCCATGGCGCAGCGGATCGCGCGTTGTGGACCGTCGAACGTCGCGAGAAAGCCGTCGCCGGATGTGTTGACTTCGCGGCCGCGAAAGCGGGCGAGTTGCGCCCGGACGACGGCGTCGTGCGCGTCGAGCAGTGCATGCCAGTCGCGGTCGCCGATCTCGGCGGCCCGACGCGTCGAGTCCACGATGTCGGTGAAGAGCACCGTGGCGAGCACGCGATCATCGGCCACCTCGGCCTGGTGGCCGGTTAGGAACTCGGCGATCTCCTGGAAGGAATCCCGCCAGGGTTCGACGATGTGATACATGTTGCGGCCAGGCAGCTCAACATATTTCGCGCCAGGAACGTGGTCGGCCAGATACCTGCCCTTGGCAGGCGTGACGATCGCGTCATCGGCGTGCTGGACGATGAGCGTGGGCACGCGGATCGTGGGAAGCACTGCGCGAACGTCCACCTCACCCACAAGTGGCCACATGAGCGCAACGGTCCGAGGGCTCGCCGAGAGGCGTTCGAACCGCGCCCACGCTGCCCGGATCTCCTCGTTCCACGGCATGTCTGGGTTGACTACGTGCTCGTACTCACCCGTTCCCCACATCGCGAAAAAGGCGTCGCGGATTTCTTCGTGCGTCAACCCATCGGTCGAGCCGCTCACGGGGTCCGCGAACCCTTCGAGCATGACAAGCGCGGTGGTGCGAGATGGGTGTGCGGCGGCGAACAGCGCTGCAGGTGCGATCGTGCCCGCGATCGCGACGAGAACCGCCTCGCGGCTGCCGAGTTCGTCCAGAACCACGGTGATGCTGTCCGCCCATTGCTCCAGGGTCGGCGTCACTCCCGGAGTGAGGGGATCTGACGCACCGGTTCCCGGTTGGTCGAAGAGGATGAGCCGGCCCAGCGACGCCATCGCCTCGACCCACCCCTGGATCGACGGTAGTTCCGGAATGACCTCACAGTTGAGGAACCAGGTCGAAACCAACACGATGTCGCGCTCCCCCTCGGGCGACGCCCGGTAGGCGACGCGCAAGTCCCCGTTGCGGGCGTAGCGCGTCTCGGAGAACACGGCCGAAGTGTAAGCAGGACTAGCAGCACGATTTCGCAGATCAGCCGGGGTTCCTGTAGCCTGGGCCGGTTGCCGACGCAGGCGACCCTCCTGCCACGGAACGACCGTGGCCGCACTAGACCGTAGGAGGTGATGGGTTCTTATGCGTCCATACGAAATCATGGTGATCCTCGACCCCACCCTTGACGAGCGCACCGTATCCCCGTCGCTGGAGACGTTCCTCAACGTCATTCGCAAGGACGGCGGAAGTGTCGACAAGGTCGACATCTGGGGCAAGCGCCGGCTGGCGTACGAGATCGCCAAGCATGCTGAGGGCATCTACGCGGTAATCGACGTGAAGGCCAACCCCGCCACCGTGACCGAGCTCGACCGTCAGCTCAGCCTGAACGAGTCCGTGCTGCGGACCAAGGTGCTTCGGACCGACAAGCACTAAAGGCTGTTGGGAGTCGGAGGCGCTGCGTAGGCTCGCCTGCGACTCACTTCACGCACAGCCGACAAGACTGCCCAGGAGGACATTGTGGCTGGTGACACCATCATCACCGTCGTCGGAAACCTGACCGCCGATCCGGAACTGCGGTTCACCCCGTCCGGCGCGGCCGTCGCCAACTTCACGGTCGCGTCCACTCCCCGGATCTTCGACCGCCAGAACAACGAATGGAAGGACGGCGACGCGCTGTTCATGCGGTGCAGCATCTGGCGTGAGGCCGCCGAGAACGTGGCCGAAAGCCTGACCCGGGGCTCGCGGGTAATCGTCCAGGGCAGGCTCAAGCAGCGGTCCTACGAGACGCGCGAGGGCGAGAAGCGCACCGTCGTCGAACTCGAGGTCGACGAGATCGGCCCGTCGCTGCGCTACGCGACCGCCAAGGTGAACAAGGCCAGCCGCAGCGGCGGCGGTGGCGGCGGATTCGGCAGCGGAGGTGGCGGTGGCGGCTCCCGCGGCGATTCTGGCGGCGGTTCCAGCGGCGGCGGCTCCGAAACAAAGGACGACCCGTGGGGCAGCGCTCCGGCGTCGGGATCATTCTCCGGCAGCGACGACGAACCGCCCTTCTGACCAAGCTCCAACTTCAACAGCGATTGAGAAAGAGATAGACACATGGCCAAGGCCACCAAGCGACGCCCGGCTCCTGAGAAGCCGATCAAGACACGCAAGTGCGTGTTCTGCTCCAAGAAGGGGAAGGGGCAGACGATCGATTACAAGGACACCACGCTGCTGCGGACCTACATCAGCGAGCGAGGCAAGATCCGCGCCAGGCGGGTCACCGGTAACTGCGTGCAGCACCAGCGCGACATCGCGATTGCGGTCAAGAACGCCCGCGAGGTCGCTCTGCTGCCGTTCAGCTCGTCGACGCGCTGAGAGCCGGCGGGACAGAGGGAAAGACTGTAAAGAGATGAAAATAATTCTTACCGCCGAGGTGGACCACCTCGGATCGGCCGGCGACACCGTCGAGGTGAAGGACGGCTACGGACGCAACTACCTGCTGCCGCGCGGATTGGCGATCGTGGCCAGCCGGGGAGCCGAACGTCAGGCCGATGCGATTCGCCGCGCCCGCGAGGTGAAGACCGTCCGCGGCCTCGATCACGCCAACGAGCTGAAGACGGCGCTCGAGGATCTGGGCACGGTGACACTGCCGGCGCGGACAGCTTCCGATACGGGAAAGCTATTCGGCTCGGTGACGGCCGCCGACATCGTCGGGGCCATCAAGAAGGCCGGCGGACCCAGTCTCGACAAGCGGACGGTCCAATTGCAGAAGGCTCACATCAAGACCCTGGGCACCCATCCAGTCACTGTTCGGCTACACCCCGACGTGGATGCTGCGGTCACCGTCGACGTAGTCGCGGAGTCGTAAACACGATCGTCAATTACCGGCGTGAATACCATGATCGATCTTCACGTCGGTGTTGCTGTGTTCTGGCGAACACGTCGCGCCGGTGTCCACACAGCGAAGCTAACCCGCCGTTAACCTGGCCGGCGCCGAGGCGAAACACAACACGCCCGAGATCGCAACCCGGGCCGACACGCCGATGAATTTGTCATCCACAGATAAACCCCACCGTTGTGGTCCGCTTAACAGCAGGGATGTGGTAGACGTCGGCGTTCCTCCACAGGTTCTCCCCAACGCCTCAACACGGGTGGACGCAGATATCCACACCCCATCCACAAGTTCATAAACAGGGTGGCTTTCCGACCGCTCCAGCAACGTCTAGCGTTGGCCGTCGCAAGGCGGTTCCGGGGTCGGGGAGGTTGTGCCCGTCGGTGGCCTGGCTTACAGTCACGGTAAAGCTATCGAACGTACGTTCGAGCGAACGTGAGGGGAGGTGAGGACGCCGTGGCTGTCGTGGATGATCGCGGCCATTCGGGGATCGACGTCCCACCGCCCACCGAGGACTTCGGTCGCCAGCCACCGCAGGACGAAGCGGCCGAACAGGCCGTGCTCGGCGGGATGCTGCTGAGCAAGGATGCCATCGCCGACGTCCTCGAGCGGCTCCGGCCCGCTGACTTCTACCGCCCCAACCACCAAAGCGTCTACGACGCGATCCTGGATCTTTACGGTCGCGGGGAGCCGGCGGACGCGGTGACGGTGGCCGCCGAGCTGGACCGGCGCGGTCTGCTCCGCCGGGTCGGAGGTGCGCCGTATCTACACACCTTGATCTCCACGGTGCCGACCGCCGCCAACGCCGGGTACTACGCCGGCATCGTCGCCGAGAAGGCGCTGCTGCGGCGGCTCGTCGAGGCGGGCACCCGGGTCGTCCAGTACGGCTACGCCGGTGCGGAGGGGGCCGACGTCGCCGAGGTCGTCGACCGTGCCCAGGCCGAGATCTACGACGTTACCGACGGGCGGACGTCGGAAGACTTCGTCGCGCTGGAGGACCTGCTGCAGCCGACCATGGACGAGATCGACGCCATCGCGTCGCACGGCGGGGTCGCGCGTGGTGTGCCGACGGGGTTCACCGAACTCGACGACGTAACCAACGGTCTACACCCGGGGCAGATGGTCATCATCGCGGCTAGGCCTGGCGTCGGAAAGGCCCTCGCACTCGACACGCCACTCCCGACGCCGACGGGCTGGACCACGATGGGCGACGTCGCGGTCGGCGACTGGCTGCTTGGGGCCGACGGCCAACCGACAGTGGTGGTGGCGGCGACCGATGTGATGCTGGGTCGACCGTGCTACGAGGTCGAATTTTCGGATGGAGCCCGAATCGTGGCCGATGCGCAGCATCAATGGCCGACCGGCTACGGAATCCGGACTAGCTCCGAACTGCGCTGCGGTCTGGACAGCATTGCCGCTGCGGGCTCGCTGGGGCACTACGACGAGCGGCGCGCTGTGGGCACTTTGATATCGCCGGTGCTGCAGATCGACGCCGTGCGCCGCGTCGGCAGCGTGCCGGTGCGCTGTGTCGAGGTTGACAACGCCGCACATCTGTACCTGGCCGGGCGGGGAATGGTGCCGACGCACAATTCGACGCTTGGACTGGACTTACTGCGGTCCTGCTCGATCAAGAATCGGATGGCCAGCGTCATCTTCTCGCTGGAGATGAGCAAGTCCGAAATCGTGATGCGGCTGCTGTCAGCCGAGGCGAAGATCAAGCTGGCGGACATGCGGTCGGGCCGGATGAGCGACGATGACTGGACGCGGCTGGCGCGGCGCATGAGCGAAATCAGTGAAGCGCCTTTGTATATCGACGACTCGCCGAACCTGACCATGATGGAGATCCGGGCCAAAGCCCGCCGATTACGTCAGAAGGCCGATCTGCGGCTCGTGGTCGTTGACTACCTGCAGCTGATGTCGTCGGGCAAGAAGTTCGAGTCGCGACAGCAGGAAGTGTCCGAATTTTCTCGAAGCATGAAGCTTCTGGCGAAAGAGCTCGAGGTTCCGGTAGTGGCGATCAGCCAGCTCAACCGCGGACCTGAGCAACGGACCGATAAGAAGCCAATGCTGTCTGATCTCCGCGAATCCGGATGTCTGACGGCGAACACCCGAATCCTGCGTGCCGACACCGGCGCCGAAGTGACCTTCGGTGAACTGATGCGCACCGGGGAGCGACCGCTGGTGTGGTCCTTGGACGAGCGCAAGCGGATGGTTGCGCGGCCGATGACGAACGTGTTCCCCAGCGGGCGTAAAGAGGTGTTCAAGGTTCGGCTCGCTTCGGGCCGTGAAGTCGAGGCAACCGGCAACCATCCGTTCATGACGTTGGACGGCTGGACGCCGCTGGAGCAGTTGACGGTTGGCGACCGGGTAGCGGTCCCGCGTCGGGTTCCCGAGCCGGTCGGTACGCAGCGGTTGCCCGATGACGAGGTAATCCTGTTGGCGCACATGATTGGTGACGGCTCCTGCGTGCGCAACCAGCCGATCCGCTACGCGAGCATCGATGAACAGAATCTCGCGGCGGTGACCACGGCGGCGCAACACTTCGGGGTGACTGCGGTGCGCGATGACTACGCGGCAGCGCGAGTGACGACGCTCAGGCTCCCTTCGCCGCACCACACAACCCATCGTCGACGTAATCCGATCGCCGCGTGGCTCGATGGCCTCGGTTTGTTCGGCTTGCGTAGCTATGAAAAGTTCGTGCCGCCAGAGGTTTTCGCGCTGCCGAATGATCAGGTGGCGCTGTTCCTGCGGCATCTGTGGGCGACCGATGGATCGGTGCGTTGGGACGCCAAAGGGCAGCAAGGACGCATCTACTACGCATCGACAAGTCGCAGACTAATCGATGATGTCACGCTCCTCCTCCTGCGTCTCGGCATCAGTTCCAGGATCTATCGTGCACGTAAAGCCGGTTACCGGGATTCGTGGCATCTCAATATCTTCGGTGCGGAGAACCAACGGCGGTTCCTTCGGGACGTCGATGTCAACGGAGAGAAGTTCTTCGCAGCACGGGAGGTGCTGTCCAATATTGAGCGTGTCTCGGCTAGGTCAAACTCGGATACCGTTCCACCCGCAGTTTGGACCACGATCCGGAATATACTGGCAGACAAGGGCATAACACAGCGCGAGCTCGCAGCCGCTGTGGGCGCGAACTTCTTCAGGGCAAGAATATGGGATCATGGGCCGAGTAGAGTCAGACTGCATCGTGCGGCTGCATTGCTCGACGAACGAGAGATTCACGACTTGGCGACAGACGATGTGTTTTGGGACAAGGTCGTCGGGATCACGAGCATCGGCGAGCACGATGTGTACGACGGAACCGTAAGCGGCACACACAATTTCGTCGCTAATTTAGTCAGTCTTCATAACTCGTTAGAGCAGGATAGCGACGTCGTCATTCTGCTTAATCGACCCGACGCATTCGAGCGAGACGACCCGCGCGGTGGCGAGGCGGACTTGATAATTGCGAAACACCGAAACGGACCAACCAAGACCATCGTCCTCGCGCATCAACTGCACCTGTCGCGCTTCACGAACATGGCGAAATAGGTCTGGCCGCCTGTAGATTCTCACGACTGATGTCATATTCTCACTAGTCGTGTCATATGTATTTCATATATGACAGCGCGGTGAGATTTCATGGACCGGATCGCGGCGTGTCGAATCTTCGATAGTCGCCGTCGGGGTGACGATCGTGGCGTCCCCGATCTGAGGAAGCTGCGCCATGGGATCGAGTTCCAGAACGACAGATAGTTTGGAGCCGACCTCGCCTGGCGATGTAGGAAGCCTCGCCCGACATGCAACGGCCGCCTATCGCCGGAGTTCTGACGCGCAGGAGATCGAGCGACCCTGGTGCGAAGCGAGCGCGGTCGAGTTGTTGGCTGCCGTGCCTTGGCGGACTTTCCGCTGGTTCAAAGGGCAGAAGCACTATTCGGGAACCTATTGGTGTGCAACCGAATGTGGCCATGTGATCTACGAGTCCCGTTTGGAGCTGGCGCGCCTCATGTTCGCAGACTTCGACCGCCACGTGAAACATATTGTTGCTCAGCCATTCCGATTGCGCACCAAGGTCGGCGGGCGAGCGAAGCGGCATGTGCCAGACTTCTTGCTGTCGACTGACACGGGGCCGGTCGTGGTCGATGTCAAGCCTCGTGATCAGTTGACCGCGCCAGCGGTGGCGAGAACCTTGTCATGGACGAGAGCGGTCATTGAATCGCGGGGTTGGCAGTATGAGATCGCAAGTGAACCGCCCGTCGCCGAGCTAGAAAACGTCAGGTTCTTGGCCGGCTATCGGCGTCAGCAGCTTGTCGATGAGAAATTGGTGGAGCAGCTGCGCGGTGTGGACCTCGACGGAACCACATTCATGGACGCGGTGGCGCTTGGGGGTGAACCTCAAGCCCTCGTGCGTCCACCGAGGCCCGCTGCTGCTACAGAGCCCGAACCGCCGCCAGTCGACGGCAAGCGCCATCACCAATGAATCGACCAGGAGGCGCACTGCCGCGGGCTACCAAATCATCGAAAAGGCTGTGCGCCGCCCGTGACACGAATCTCGGGACAAATCGCAGGTCCGCTCCGCCTTCTCGATGGTCGCGGGGCGCGATGGGCGGCGATCACAATGACGGATGAGTAGACATAGTCGATGCCAGTTCATAACCTGTCCGAGACATACGTAGCCGGACCAAGATCGGTCCCCCCAATGAAGGATCGTGACAATCCGAATGAGTCGGGTGAGCCACTCTCTTCGGCGAACGGCGGGCGGTTTTGCGGCCGGGGTCCTGGTGCTAGCCATCTCGATAGCGGGCGACGTCAAGGCGGACCCGGCGGCTGACGCGCTGTCCAGGCTCGATGAGTTGTCCCGTCAGGCGGTGCAGAGTCGTGAAGCCGTCACGCTCGCACAATTTGATGTCGACGACAGACTGGCTGCCAAGACGGCGGCCGAAAATCGACATCGCGCCGACCTGGTAGCCCTCGACGCCGCAAATTCCCAGCTCGCCTCCAATCAAGCCGCAGCCGACCAGGTGGCGAGGATGACGTATGTAAGTGGACGCACCGGTCAGTTGGCGGCGGTGCTGACCGCAGGCTCCCCGCAACAGCTGATCGACCAGCTGTCCATACAGCGGGTAGTCGTCGCTGAGTCGGCCGGTCAGTTGAAGGCCTTTCAAGCAGCGCGTGAGCGCGCCGCCGCCGCCGCCAGGGCCTCAGCGACATCGGCTACTGACGCCCGCACCGCGGCCGAGCGGGCTGCCGCGGTGCGCGCAAACCTGCAGGCGAAATGGAAAGAACTGCAGCGTCAGATCGCCGCCGCGGAGGCGCAGTACGCAGCGTTGACACCCGGTCAGCGGGCGGTGGTCGATAACGCGGCCGCGCCGCCGCCGGCGCAGAGTGTGCCCGCTCCGGCAGACCCGCCGATCATCGCGATGCCCGGCCAACCTCCCGGCGACGTTGTCCCGCCCCCGGCGGCCGCTCTCGTGGGTATCCCGGAGGTGTTGCCCGTCGGCGTCGCGTATGAGGCGGGGCTACAGGCCAACACCGTCGTGGCTGCCCGCGCCATCAGCGGGAGGTTCCCCCAGATTGCCACCATCGACGGGGTACGGCCGGATTCAAAGCCGTGGCATCCGAGCGGACTGGCGATCGACGTGATGATTCCCAATCCCGAAAGCGCCGAGGGCATCGCGCTCGGCGACGAGATTCTCGCGTTCGTGATGAGTAACGCGGCCCGATTCGGTCTACAGGATGCGATTTGGCGCGGCACGTACTACACGCCGGGCGGTCCGCAAGGATCGGGTTACGGCCACTATGACCACGTGCACGTCACCACGACACGACGCCGCTAACCGACGAATCGGCAAGCCCCGCGACACGCCAGTCCCACGGCTGGCGCGGACGGCGTCCGTCACAGCGTCGAACATGGTGTGGCTCTGTACATACCGCACCATGCTGGGAATCTGATCACGCACGGAGCGAACAAGATTCGCATGCCTCTCGAGCCAATAGGCCCGGAACTGCTCGGCGGTGAGCTCCGCCCGTCTACGGACGCAGAAAACGAGCTCGATCACTCTCGACGCACTCTCCTCGGTGGCATCAGCGGCGTTGCCGTAGAAGTGAACTCACAATGCTCAAGGTAACTCCACGTCTGTTTGCCGCAGTCGTTTCCGATCGGCCGGCATTCCGTATGGACTCCAGACGGAGGACTCTTCGGCAGCTGACCACGGGCGCCCTTTGGTGCCACCGCTGCGGCGCCGCCGGGCACGGCGCGCGCTGGGCTCGAGCACCGCCACCGCCGACGTGACACCCGGCCTCGTTCAGTACTACTACTTCCCTTCGCTCGACGAATTGTTCGCCGCCGTCTTGCGTCAGGCCACCGACCGTCTCGTTGACCAGCTGTCGAAGGCGGCTCGTTGCGAGCACCCCTTGCGGACCGTGGGGCTATGCCAGCGACCCAACCGGATCAGGGCTGCCCAGCCGCGGTGTTGTTTCTGATGTCGGCCATACCGAGGATGGCGTACTTCGAAGAAATGCTCGCAACCAAGACCGGACATGCCGAGGCATTCGAACTCGCCGAGCGGTTCCTGGACCGCGTGGAACCGCTTGCAGCGCCGACGAAGACAGCGGGGGCAGGCCGAGGGCATCGGTGACGCCCGATGAAGGCGCCTCGCGGCGATTTCGCCGACCCGGCCTCCGCGTTATCCGGATTGATCATCGATCGGACGAAATAGTGCGGCCGGACCGGGGTAACCGACACAACCAGACCGCGCGATGGCAGTACACTCCCATTTTGCCAAATTATTGGTAGAATAGTGCCATGTATGTGACAGTAGACAAGGTGGGGCGGGTGGTGATCCCGAAGGCACTGCGCATCGCGCTGGGGATCACACCGGACACGCCGCTCGAACTGATTCCAGACGGATCCGGTCTCAGGATCGAGCCCATCCACCGCCGTCAACGTTCGATCGATAACAGCGACGGGCTGCCGATACTCGGCAACGTAGAGGGCGCCGTGTTGACCGATGACGACGTACGCCAACTTCGCGATGACACCCAACGCTGACCTTTGGGCGTGTGACACCAGCGTCGCGGTCGCCGCTCTCGATCCGACTCACGAAGCCCACCCGGCGTGCCGCCGAGCACTGGTCGAACTTCGACCTGCGCTCGCAGGCCATGCCACGTTCGAGACGTATTCGGTGCTGACCCGGCTGCCACTTCCACTGCGGCTGACTGCGGTTCAAGCGGGCTCGGTGCTGGCTTCGGCTTTCCCACAAGACTGTTGGCTCGATGCAACCGGGACCCGCGTTCTGCGCGAGCGACTTGCCGGCCTCGACATCGTCGGCGGATCGGTCTATGACGCCCTCGTCGGCCAAGCCGCTGTTGCCAATCACCGCACCCTTCTCACACGTGACCGTCGGGCTGAGCGCACCTACCGCTCGCTCGATGTCGAGTACCGGTTTGTGGACTGACGGCCGACCCCTCAACTGATCGAAACCGCGCGATCACCCAACCTGAGATACAGGTCGACTTCAGCAACCGCCCCAAAGGTGCACTCAGCGGAAGCGGATGTCCAACGTCGCCAGGCCGAAGATCTTCCGGCCACCTGACCTCGCGCCGACAAGGACGACACCGGTGCGGGTTGCCGGGTCCAGCGACTTGATCCGGCCGCCGAACTCGATGTCTGCGCCCTCGCTGGCTGACACGATCGCGGGCGCGGACAGCCGCACCGCGTAGCGGGTGACTGCACCGGGATCGCCCGACCATGCGGAGGCGAATCCGGCACCCAGCCCCATGGTGAGCATTCCGTGGGCGATCACATCGGGCAGCCCGGCCAGCTTCGCGATGTCCTCGTCCCAGTGAATCGGGTTGGCGTCGCCGGCCACACCGGAATAGTTGACCAGGTCGCCGCGGGACAGTCGCGTGTGGTGCACCGGTAGCTCGTCGCCGACCCTCACGTCATCGAAGGACGGCGTGCGCGGCGTGCGGGTCGTGCCTCCCTCGGCGATCCGAACCTCGCCCTCCGGTCGCACCGTCTTGTGGTACTCCTCTTCGCCGATTCCGAAGATGTCCACGTCGTGCATCATCGCCTTCTGCACGGCCGTCTTGATCGCCGGATTGAGGTCCTCGGCGGTGAGGCCGACGACGGTGGTGTGCAGGGTGTGCACCCGCTCGCCGGCCGTGTCGGTGAAGGTGTTGGTCACGGTGATCAGGTCTCTACCGGCGATCCTGCGCACAGACGTCAGTTCGACGTCGACGTGCAGTTCGTCGCCGGCCACGATCGGGCGGTGTTGTTCGAAGACTTCCTCGGTCTGCATGTAGGTGTCGTAACCGACTACTACCTGTTCGAACATGCGGCGATTGCAGGTCATGCCGGGGGTCGACGTGAAGGTCAGCGACGCCACCAGGTCCGAATATCCCAGCTCCGCGGCGGCGGCGACGTCCCAGTGCGCAGGGTGGTAGTCCTGCACTGCACGGGCGTACTCGCGTACCTTCTCGCGGCCGACCACGTAGGTGTCGCCCATCTTGTAGTAGTGGCCGACCCGCGCTTCGAGCGCCGACGTTTCTGCTGATGCGGTCATGAAGTTGCTCAACTCTTCTATCGGCTTGTTCGCTGAGGCCGACCAAAGAACACTAACGTGCGGACACCGCGCCAATTCACGCCGATACGCTTCGCCGGTTTGTGTCCGCGCGACCTTCGATGCGTTTGCTCCAGCCGTTCATAGGCGTCGGCTACGGCATGAGCGTGGGCATCGTGCTCGCGCGCAGTCGCGATGACCGACCGCCGAATCGCCGACGACAGGCGATGGAGCGATCGGTGCTGCGCCTGGCTACAGCCGACTGACGGCGAACGCCGCACCTTCACCGGCCATCCCATTCATGAGGTAGGCGCCGTGTGCCCCGTTGGGTCCGGCGACAGGTTCGCCAGAGCAGACGTGGTCACCGGGAGCGCACAACTCGAGAGACTTGCCGGCATACAAGGGGCCGATGCCGGCAGCTGGTGCGCCGTACTTGACCAGCGATGGACCCGATGGCTTTCCGAAGAGCACTACGGCGGCGACGTGGTCAGCGATTTCTGCGGGAATCGGTGCCGGTATGGCTTCGTCGGGTACACCGGCGGGGACGACGTCGGACGTGGCAAATGCCGTAACAATCGCTCCCTGTGAATACCCGCCGAGCACCATCCTGGTAGCGGGGCAGACGGACACGACGCCCTGTACATGGTTGGCCTGGTCGCGAACGCCGTCGAAGACATTCATCGTGAATTTTGGGCCGCTGGAAAAATTATTGCTGGCCAAGTAGTTCACTCCGTAGACTCCGACCGTACGGGGAAACGCCTGTGCCCGTAGCGAATCGACGAACGCCTGCCCGATGCCGCCGAGTCCAGGCGGTTCGCCAGTGCCTCTCGCGAACGCGACGCCGATGTCCGGACACGGCTCTGCCGATGCGATCGGAACCGGCGAGCAGAGTTGCGCCGCAGGAGTTAGGAGAATCGTAGCCAAACAGAGGACGGTTCGCCGCTTACGCGTCATTGAGCCTCCGGCGGGGCATGACCGGCATCAGCGGTGACGCCGGCTGTCTTTATCACGGATCGCCTCGACGTCCCCTCCGTAATACTCGCGGTAGAGTCGACGTCGCTGGGGGGCGAATCGAGGTGAATCCTGTTGCCTGCCATAGAGACTCCTTACTTTTTGGAATCTGGTCGGAGTCGGGCCTGTTCCCTCGGCTCTCATGGGCGCGGCCCGACTGCAGTCCTGTCGGCGAGGGTAACAATTCTTTGTCATCGGCGATCGGATCATCAGAGATTCGTCCGGACCGAAACCTGACCCGGAAATGTCCGACGGCGCCGCTGAACCTGGTGTGATCCCACCTGACCTCTAACGACACATAGGACGGCGAGATGGCGGCGAGGAGAACGCCACATGCGCGCGCGTTGTGGTAGCGCAGCCATGTAGCTTCGTTCGTTCGCTATGCGCTAGCTTTGACAATGCTCGCCGTGGGTGCGTCCGGCACATCGCGCTTAGGGTCCCAGGAGCGCAGTGTGCGCAACAGGGTGTTCTTCTTGTACAGATGCGCTCCCATCCTGCTCAAGATGTTGTCGAGCGCCGTCACCGCTTCGTCGATGTGCGGACCCTTGTTGAGCATCACGCATTCGGAGCGCCCACTCATCGCGGCGTCGGAAACCTCTGCGCGAGATGGTTGTCCCTTTTTGGCGAGCTGTTCGAGAACCTGGGTGGCCCAGATGACGGGTAGGTGTGCCGACTCGCATAGCCACAGCATCTCCTCCTGCAGCTCGGCCATGCGTTCGTAGCCGACCTCGACGGCGAGATCGCCACGCGCGATCATCACCCCGACCCGTGGACGTTTCATCGCGGTCATTACGAGTTGGGGAAGCTGTTCGAAGGCCGGGCGGGTCTCGATCTTGAGCACAATACCCAGCTGAGCCGCGTCGAGGCGGTCGAGCTCGTCGAGTAGCCGCTGCACATCGGCGGGTTCGCGGACAAAGGACAACTCCACGATGTCGGCCAGCTCAACCACGGTACGAAGGTCGTCCAGGTCCTTGTCGGTGAGCGCCGATATCGGCAAGTCGGTGTCGGGCACGTTGATTCCCTTGCCGGCCTTGAGTTTCGCGTTACGGCCTGTCGGATGGTCGATGCGCACATCGATCGCCTCGGGTACGACGGATTGAACCGCGCCACCGATCTTGCCGTCGTCGAAAAACACGCGATGTCCAACCTCGATGTGGTCGAACACCTCCGGCAGCGTGCACCCGATCCGCGGCGAGTCGCCATCCACGGGCGCGGGGGAACAGTCGCGTGTCAGACGCAGCACATCGCCGTCGCCAAGGCGGAAACGGTCACCTCCGTCCAGGGGGCCGGTTCGGAGCTTGGGTCCGGCCAAGTCCATCGCGACGGCGCAGGGCTTGCCCAAAGCCTTCGCGGCGGACCGGACGTGGCGTGCCATCGCTCGCCAGTCATCGGCCTCGTCGTGTGCACAGTTGATTCGCGCGAGGCTCATTCCCCGCTTGATGAGATCGCTGACGAAGTTCGGATCGGTCGCGGCATGGGAGGGCAGCGTCACCATGATCCGGACCGACCGATCGGCGGGTGGGGCACCCAACAGGTCAGTCGCTCGCCTGCGGAGGAGCTCGGCGCCCTCATCGACGCGCACCACATCATCGGCGGCCGGCGGTTGGTAACTGCCCCCTTGAATCGCCTCAAGGGCGGAGGCGACGAGTTGCAGTGTGTGTTTGACGTGGGATTCGCAGCGGCCGAGGGAGGACAGGCCAAAGTCGGCCAGACGCGCTTGCAGGTCGCGGAGATCATGTTGCCGGATGGACCAGTAGTGCGCGAGATTGCGGGCACTCCGGCGATTCTCGGGCGAGACCGTCTCGGTCCACGGTGCCCACGCCGACTCGGCCTCTTGCAGGCCATGCAACAGTCCGTCCACGTCGGCGCGGATCCGCTCCAGTTGGTCGATCGGCGTGGATGGTTTGAGCATCGGCATACCGGTGACTCCTCGGTGTCCAGATCGGTTGTCGGGGCGGGTAGCCCGCCGAGCTCGGCTTCGAAAGCGTACTCCGGGCAACAGCTTTCATCGCCCGGAGTCCGGCTCGCATTCCCGAAACCTGACTATGGCGAAGATCTCTTCATCCAGTTGAGGGCCCTCGTTAACCTGCTTTTTGGAAAGTGGTTACTGACCGCCGGGCTTGATGGCGGTCAGCGGATCTGAGCGGTTGCCGATTCCGCCGTATCCGTGTGCGCCGGCGTAACCCATCAGGCGTAGCAGATCTTCGGGCAGTGTCCGGGCGATGTCGATAGGGCAGGAGAGGTACTGGTTCTCCTCCTGCCGTACCCACCCGACGGCGTAGCCGAGGTCAAGTGCTTTACGCACGCGGTCCGACTTGTTCGCACCGGCGCCGTGGTAAAGCTTCCCGGAGTAGATCAGCACCGAACCGCGGGGCATCTCGGCGGCAACGGTGTCCTCGGGTGCGAATTGGAGGTCCGATTTCAGCCGGTGGCTTCCAGGCACGATCCGCGTCGCACCCATCTGCTCGGTGTAGTCGGTGATTGCCCAGAGCGTGTTGCAATAGACCTCATAGTCGTTGTCGAACGGATAGGCATCGAACAACAACTCGTCGCGGTGGATGTACTACGCTTCAGCACCCGGTGACAGCGCGATGACTTCGGTTAGCGACAGCTGTACCAATTGGGCACGGGCAAGGACCTTCTTGACGACCGCGAGCACGAGGTCGTTCATCACCAGTTCGCGGACTTGCGGTGACCGGGCTATCAGCGATCCCGTTCGGCGGGTGTGCGGTCCGTCGAACCCGGGGATCGCGCCGAAGGCCGACTTCTCCAGGTAGGGATCGAGTTCCGCTTCAAGCCGGTCCATCGTCGCGGGTGCAACCAGCTCATCGATGATGACGTAGCCGTGCTCCTGGATGCTGGCCGCCGCGTCGTCGGCACCGGCCGTGCGCGGAAGGTGGTGAACAGGCATCGCGGTCCTCCATGGCTCGATCGATACGGTAGTTACAAGACATCACGGCGAGAGGCGCTCAGATGGACCGGATTTCGACCGCGCCTTGGCGGGGGTGGGTCCCTCCCGACCGCGGTTCTGCTCGCCCACCTACCGGTTCAGGTGCAGGAGGCCGCCGCGCGTGGCGTGGATCTGCAGCTGTCCGGGCACACCCACGGCGGCCCAATGTGGCCGTTCCACTACATCGTCCGGGCGGTGCAACCGTCTCTTGCCGGACTGTCGACCGTCGACAGCACGCAACTGTATGTCACACGCGGCGCCGGGTTCTAGGGTCCGCCGGTGCGGATCGGCGCAAAACCGGACATCACCGTGCTCTCGCTCCACGGGTGATGCTGCAGCCCAGGACCAGCGCTGTGATGAGCAAACGGATCACCCGCCGGAATCAGAGGCGAGTCGCAGCTGCAGCCAACGACTGGTTCGTCCTCTCCCGGTCGTCCCCCATCCCGACGATGGCGTCGACGCTGAGTGGCGCGAGGATCTGGGTCAGCCCGTGCCCCTCATGTCCGAAGAAGCCGGCCATTTCGAGCATCACCTCGCCGTGGCTCAGGCTCCACAACCGACCGGCGATTGCGAGCTCCCCGTCGTCGCGAATGCGGCCCGCAGCGATCATGCGGCGCACCACGTTTCGCAGCGCGTCGAACGACACCGCCCACTCGGCGCGAGTTGTTGCGCTGCCGGTGACGGTGAGGTCGGTCCGGTTAGCGGTGATCGAGGTCGGTGACGAGGTGCCGAAGATCAAGTGGTAGCGCTGCGGGTTGGCAAGCGCGAACTTCCGGTAGGCGGCACCCATCGCGAAGAAGTCGGCCACCGGATCGTCGGTCTGCTGGACTTCCGTCAGCGCCTGCGTGAACCGGGCGAAGACCTCGCCGGCGATGGCGTCGATCACCCCGGTCATGCCGTCGAAGTGCGTGTACACCGCCATCGTCGAGGTGCCGACCTCGGCGGCCAGATTGCGCACGCTGAGCGCTTGGACGCCGCCGGCCTCCAGTAGGCGAATGCCGCCCTCGATCAACTGCTGCCGCACGCCGCTCACCCTTGCCATAGTCCCATAACAGTGTTATAAAGGACGCATTATAACGGTGTTATGGGAAGGTTTTGTGATGCCTAACCGCTATCTCGAGGCAGAATTCGCGCCGCTGGACCGGGAGTACACGCTTACCGACCTCGAAGTGACGGGGGCGATCCCGGACTTCCTGGACGGTCGGTACCTACGTAACGGTCCGAATCCGATCGGCGAGATCGATCCCGAACTCTATCACTGGTTCATCGGCGACGGCATGGTGCACGGCATTCGCATCCGCGACGGCAAGGCCGAGTGGTACCGCAACCGCTGGGTGCGGTCCCCGCAGGCGGCACGGGCGCTGGGCGAGACGATATCGAACGGACATTTCGACGTGTCACACATCGGCGCCAACACCAACGTGATCGGACATGCCGGCAAGACGCTCGCGCTGATCGAAGGCGGCGTCGCGAACTATGAACTGACCGAGGAGTTGGGCACCGTCGGTGTCTGTGACTTCGACGGGACCTTGACCGGTGGGTACACCGCACATCCCAAGCGGGACCCGGAAACCGGTGAACTGCATGCGGTTTCGTACAGCTTTCTCCGCGGCAACACGGTGCAGTATTCGGTGATCGGTACTGACGGCAGGGCGCGGCGCACCGTCGACATCGAAGTGGCAGGCAGCCCGATGATGCACGACGTCTCCCTCACCGAACGTTACGTCGTGTTCTACGACCTGCCCGTAACCTTCGACACACAGCAGGCCGCCACCATGACCGTGCCACGCGGGTTGCGCCTACCCACACGCATGCTGTTGTCCGCGTTGATCGGCCGAGTCCGGATCCCGGATCCGATTTCCGCCCGACTGCCGGCCGGCAACAACTCCGATCGGAGATTCCCGTATTCCTGGAACCCGCGTTATCCCGCCCGGGTCGGGGTGATGCCGCGTGACGGCGACAACGGCGATGTCCGCTGGTTCGACGTCGAACCCTGCTATGTCTTCCATCCGATGAACGCCTACGACGATGGCGACACCATCGTCCTCGACGTGGTGCGGCACACGAAGATGTTCGACACCGACCACCTGGGTCCCAACGAGGGTCCGCCGACGCTCGACCGCTGGACCGTCGATCTGGCCGACGGCAAGGTGCGCGAGTCGCGGGTCGACGACCGCAGCCAGGAGTTCCCCCGCGTCGACGAACGACTTGTCGGCAAGCGGCATCGCTACGGCTATGCGCCGACGGTCGGGGAAGGCACCTCCGATGACGACGTGCTCCTCAAGCACGACTTCGTCGGCGGCAACACCCAAACACGCTCGTTCGGCGCGGGTAAAGCCCTCGGCGAGTTCGTCTTTCATCCATCGTCGCCGAATGCAGCGGAGGACGAAGGAGTGCTCATGGGCTACCTCTATGATCGCGCCACTGACCGCAGCGAGCTGGCAATGCTCGATGCGCAAACGCTGCAGGACGTCGCCAGCATCAAGCTGCCGCACCGGGTGCCCGCCGGCTTCCACGGCAACTGGGTACCGACCTCGGCGGCGTAAGCACGGCATCGTGACGTTCTCCCAGACCGATTTCACCGAAGATCTGAAGAAGATCACGATTCCGGTCCTGGTCATGCACAGCGAGGACGACCAGATCGTGCCCTACGCGGCTGCGGGACCGAAGTCCTCGAAGCTGCTGGCCAACGGAATCCTCAAGACCTACAAGGATTTTCCGCACGGCATGCCGACCACAAAGGCCAAGACCCTCAACGCCGACCTGCTGGAGTTCATCCAGTCCTAGCCAACGGCCAGTCAGCCAATCGGTGCGTTAACGCCATCGGGTGAAGGCGCCGGCACCGCTACGCACAGGCCGGTCTCGACGTGGAGCGCCTTGCCCGGCAGACAGACCGGCGCGCAACCGTTGGTGACACCCGTTTCACCGGGCAGGCACGCAGAGCTCACGGCGGGCGAAAAGACGATGATCCCGGCCATCGGTGCCGACGCCAGCGCTGCCACCGCCAGCACCGCGGTCACAAGCGGTCGCAAGGAGTGCGTCATGGTGGCTCCTAGGCTAACGCCGGGATATGGCAGCCTCAACGGTGTGACTGTCCGCAAACGCGTCGTGATCGCCGGCCTCGGCGACAGCGGTGTGCTGACGGCCATTCGACTTGCCCGGCACGCCGATGTCGTCGGGATCTCGGCCAAGCCGGCGTTGGTGAGCGGGCAGGAATTGGGGTGGCGGCTGTCCCGGCCGGAGGAATGGGCCCGGGCCAACTGGATTCCGTTCGACCGGTTCCGCGCGCTGGACCGGGTGCGCACCGTCCACGGCACGCTGACCGGCGTCGACCTGGCCGCCCGCACCGTTTTCATCCGGGGTGACGACGGGTCGTCATCGGAAGAGCCCTACGACGCGCTGGTCATCTCCACCGGGGTGACCAACGGCTTCTGGCGCACGCCAAACCTGCAGTCGCACAACGAGATCGGGGACGCGCTACGTGCCGCACACGCCCGTCTGACGGACGCCCGCTCGGTGATCGTCGTAGGCGGTGGTGCAGCGGCGATCAGTAGCGCCGCGCAGGTCGCCACCACCTGGCCGGACAAGCGCGTCGACCTGTACTTTCCCGGCGAGCGCGCACTGCCCTCGCACCACCCGCGAATCTGGGCGAAGGTCGAGCGTCGCCTCACCGATGTCGGTGTGGCGCTGCACCCCGGCCACCGCGCGGTGATACCCGACGGCTTCATGTGCGACGAGATCACCAGCGAGCCGGTCGAGTGGAGCACCGGACAACCGTCTGCGTCAGCCGATGCGGTGCTGTGGGCGATCGGGCGAGTGCGGCCGAACACCGACTGGTTGCCGCGGGAACTCCTGGACGAGCACGGCTTCGTTCGGGTGACCCCGCAGCTGCAGGCGCCCGGCCACCCCGGCGTATTCGCGGTGGGCGACGTCGCGGCCACCGATCCGCTTCGAAGCTCGGCCCGCAACCGAGGAGACGGGATCCTCGCCCACAACGTTCGCGCAGACTTCGCGGGCCAACGACTGCGCTCCTTCCGCGCCCCGAAGCGGCGCTGGGGCTCGGTGCTCGGTGTCCAGCCGAACGGCCTCGAGGTCTTCACACCCAAGGGCCAGGCGTTTCGTTTCCCGGCGTGGTCGTTCGACCGGGTGCTGATGCCGCTGATCGTCCGATGGGGTATCTACCGCGGCGTGCGCGACAACCGACCGATTAACCTCTCACCGTGACAGCACACTGGACGCCGGCCCGGCTGGGCGACTTGACCGGTAAACGCATCATCGTGACGGGCGCGACCAATGGAGTCGGCCTCGGCACCGCGCGAGCACTGACCCGTGCGGGCGCACACGTGATCATGGCCGTGCGCAACACCGAGCTGGGCGAGCAGCGCGCCAAGGAGATCGGCGGCTCGACGTCGATCGCCAAGATCGACCTCGCCGATCTGTCATCGGTCCGTGCGTTCGCCGACGCGCTCGACGGCGACGTCGACATCCTGATCAACAACGCGGGCATGCTCACTCAGACCCGAGAAGAAACCGTCGACGGGTTCGAGAAAACGATCGGAACGAATCTGCTGGGGCCGTTCGCACTGACGAACCTCATTTTCGGTCGGGTCCGCAACCAGATCATCAACGTCGGATCGCATGCGCACCGAGGGGCCACGCTTCGACTCGACGATATGCACCTGCGCACCAGCAAGTGGACCGTGATGGGTGCCTACGCGCGCTCGAAGCTCGGGGTGATGTTGTGGGGGCTGGAGTTGGATCGCAGGCTGCGCGCCGCACACTCGCCCGTCGTCACCCAACTCACGCATCCGGGTTGGGTTGCGTCGAACCTGCCCCACGTATCGGATCGGCCGTTCATGGTTGCCGTCGACGGGGTGATCAAGAGGGCGGCGAACGTGTTCGGCAACGACATCGACGCGGGCGCCGCGACGACGTTGTACTGCATCAGCGAACCGGTGCCGCCGGGCAGCTACATCGGCATCGACGGCAAGTACGGCCTCAAGGGAGTTCCAGTCATGATCGGCCGAACCGCACTGGCCGGTGACTACGACGTCGCCGCGCAAGTGTTCGAGTTCGCCGAAAAGGAAACCGGCACAACACTTCCCGTCTAGCCTAGCGAATTCAGGCGGGCGAGCCGTCGGCCACCCGCGGGACACGCTCGGTCTGCGCGGTGTCCAGTACCAGCTCGGCGACTCGCGACCGGTGCTGCTCGGCACTGCCCAACAGCGCGGCGTCTGTGACGGCACGCTTGAAGTACAGGTGCGCCTGGTGCTCCCACGTGAACCCGATACCGCCGTGCACCTGGATGGTGTCGGTCGCGATCCGGGTGAATGCGGCCGAGCATGTCGCCTGCGCAATGCTCACCGCCAGTGCCGGGTCATCCGATCCGTCCGCCAGCGCCCACACCGCGTGGTACGCCGTGGAGCGGGCGTGCTCGAGGTCGACGAGCAGGTCCGCCAGCCGGTGTTTGACCGCCTGGAAGGACCCGATCGGCCTGCCGAACTGCAGCCGCGACTTCGCATAGTCGACCGACAGATTCAGCAGATGCTGTCCGGCGCCGACTTGCTCGGCGGCCAGCAGCGCCGACCCCACCTGCAGCGCGTGCTCGATCACCCGTTCGGCTTCACCGGGGCCGGCCAGCAGCCGGCCCGGCGCGTCGGACAACTGCACCGCGGCCTGGGGCCGGGTCAGGTCGAGCGTGACCAGCGGGCTGCGTTGCACCCCGGGACCGGAGGCATCGACGGCGTACAAGGCGATGCCGTCCGCACCGCGCGCCACGACGAGCAGGTCGTCGGCCGCGCCCGCATCGACGACGCGATCGACGGTCCCGGTGAGCGCATCGCCGTCCGCGGTGACCGAGACGTCCCCCAACGCCCCGGCCCGGTCGGCGACGACGAACGCCGCGGTTCGACGCCCCTCCACCAGCTCGGCCAGCAGCTCGTCACGCGCCTGGCCCGCCGGGGCCGCCACCAATGCGGGGATGGCGAGGAACACCGTGCCGAACACGGGTCCGCAGGCCAGCGACGCGCCTAGCTCCTCGACGGCGACGGCCTGGTCGACGAGTGTGCCGCCGACGCCGCCGTCGGCTTCGGGCACCGACAGCCCGAGCACGCCGAGCTCAGCGCCCAGCCGAGTCCACAGCTTCGGGTCCAACGGGGGGTCGGACTCCATCAGCCGGCGCACCGACTGCTCGTCGAAATTCTCCGCACAGAACTTGCGCACCGCTGCGCGCAGCTGGTTCTGCTCGTCGGTGAAGGTGAACTCAGCCACGGGGGATCTCCTTCCACGGCATGCCTGCGTCGGCGCGCAGGTCGCCGGGCAGCCCGAGGACCCTCTCGCCGAGGATGTTGCGCATGACCTCGGAGGTGCCACCCTCGATGGTGTTGGCGCGGCTGCGCAGGAACCGCTGTTGCACCGGCCCGCGCCAATCCGCACCGTCCCCGGCCTCGTCGCCCATGCCGTACCCGTGGTACAGAATCCCTTCCGGGCCAAGCAGATCCATGCACCACTGATAGATGTGCTGGTTCAGTTCGGCGCCCACCAGCTTGCCGATCGATCCTTCCGGGCCCGGGCCGCCGACGGTGGCCGAGGCCCTGGAGCGTTCCGAGGTGAGGCGTTGCGCCTCGGCGCGCAGCCACAGCTGGGTGAGCCGGTCGCGGAGCACGGGGGTCTGTAGATCCTTGCGGGAGGCCCACAGCGAGACCGCGTCGGCGATCGTGCCCGCCCCTCGACGGCTGCCGCTGGCGCCGAGCGCGCTGCGCTCGTTCATCAGCGTGGTCATCGCGACCCGCCACCCGTCGCCGACCCCGCCCAGCCGGTGCGTGTCGGGGATGCGGGCGTCGGTCATGTACACCTCGTTGAACTCGGCCGCACCGGTCATCTGGCGCAACGGCCGGGTCTCGACGCCCGGCCCGTGCATGTCGATGACGAAGTAGGTCAGGCCCTTGTGCTTCGGTACGTCGGGATTGGTGCGCGCGAGCAGCAGACCCCAGCGCGCCCGGTGCGCCAGGCTGGTCCACACCTTCTGGCCGTTGACCACCCATTCGTCGCCGTCGGGCACCGCGGAGGTGGCCAGTCCGGCCAGGTCGGAGCCCGCGCCCGGCTCGGAGAACAACTGGCACCAGATGTCCTCGGTGGTGGCGAGCGGGCGCAGCAGGCTCCGCTTCACTGCGTCGGTCTGGGCGTGCTCACGTACGGTCGGCGCGGCCATCCCGTAACCCATCGGGTTCAACGCGAGCGGCACTGGACCGCCGGCACCCTGCAGGATTCCGTCGGCGACGGCCTGCAGGCCACGCGACACGCCGAGGCCGCCGAGGCCTTCCGGAAAGTGCACCCAGGACAGGCCCGCGTCGTAGCAGGCGCCGAGGAACTCGGGGATGGGGACTGACTTCGGGTTGTGGTCGGCCACGACTTGTCGGGCCAGATCGGCGATGCGATCAGAGTCGGCAGCGGTGTTCATGCGCCGACCTCGCAGGCTCGGCCGGCGCATTCTGGGCGCAATATTCGCTCGCAAGCTTCGCTCATGCAGCCACGATAGGAAACGCGCAATCTTCGGCCGAGGTCGGGGGACCGATGCGCGGCGGACCGGTAGGCGGCGGCTGAGTATTGTCGAGGCGTTGTCACTGAAGAAGAGGTCAGCGCGACCGGGGTGACGTTACGTAAGGACGTGATTACCGATGCGCGCGCCAGTTGATCCTCAGCTGATGCCTGCGAAGGCCTCCGGAGTGCTCCGCGAAGGCTCAGGGCACAGGCTGTCGGTGCTGCTTGTCGAAGACGACCGTGCCGACGCGCTGTTGGTCGAAGAGCTCATCGCCGACGCTGACGCTGACATCGGCTGTGCGTGGGCGCAGTCGATTGCCGATGCCGAACGTGAGCTGGGCCTTGTCCGTCCGGACTGTGTGCTGCTGGATCTGAACCTCCCAGACGCCGACGGGATCGCCGCGTTGCAACACGTCCGCGAACTCGCTCCCAATACGCCGATCGTCGTCCTCACCGGCCTGAACGACGAGCACTTCGGCGTATCGGCCGTCGCGTCCGGGGCACAGGACTATCTAGTCAAAGGTCGGGTCGAGCCCGAAATGCTTAGGCGGGCAGTGCTTTACGCGATCGAGCGGAAGCGGGCCGAGCTCACAGCCGTGGAACTGCATGCCAGCCAGCTTCGTGCCATCGAGAACGCCCGCCTTGAGCGCGGTCTGTCACCGTCCCCGTTGTTGCTCGACAACCCCGGCGTCGAAATCATCGCAAGGTACGTGCCAAGCCGGGAGAACACCTTGCTCGGCGGCGACTTCTACGACTTCGTGCAGACGCCGGACCGGACGGTGCACGTCATGATCGGTGACGTCGCCGGCCACGGCCCCGATGAGGCCGCGCTCGGCGTGGCGCTGCGCATCGCCTGGCGTGCGCTCACATTCGCCGGTCTGCGTGGTCCCGACCGGATGCGGGAGCTCGAGCGAATCCTGGAAACCGAACGCGCAGGCAAGGGCACCTTCGCAACAGTATTGAGCCTCGCGATTCCGCCCGAGGGTTCTCGGATCCACGCAGTTCGCGCAGGCCACCCCGGAATGCTGGTGCACGGCGAGCGCACGGTGGAATGGCTCGAGCCGCCCGGCGGCCCAGCGCTGGGGCTGGCTTCCGGCCGATGGGACTATCACCAAGTGGAATGGCCCGAGGGCACGGGGTTGGTCCTGCTCACCGACGGGCTGTTCGAGGGACATTCCGGACACGGCAACCGCCGCCTCGGTGAGGAAGGGTTGCTCGAATTGGCGCGTTCCCTTGCGGCTCTGCCGGGTCCGGCGTTCGTCGACGCGCTCATCGAGGAGGCCGCGCAGCGCGCCCAGGCGTACGGCGGGCTCACCGACGACATCGCGGTGGTACGTGTGGAGCGCACATCTAGATGACCAGCCCGACCGCAGGCCCCGCTGCCAAGCCCGAGCCTGGCCGGCGTCTCACCGTGCAGGCATGGCAGAACCTGGTGCTGTCCGCTATGGGTGTGGTGGTGCTTGCGGGTGCGGTGGCCGGTGCGGCGCTGATGAATCGCACCGACAACATGTCCCGCGAGTTGATCGACGACATCCAGCCGGCACGCGTGGCCGCATACCAGATGCAGGCCGCCCTTCGGGACCAGGAGACCGCGGTACGCGGCTACGTCATCGCCGCCGACAAGCAGTTTCTGGACCCGTACTACGCCGGGCAACTCGTCGAAAAGCAGGCCGCTGACGACATCCGGCAACTGGTGGGCACGCATGAGGACCTGATGGCCGACCTGGACGCGATCGAGCGGGCCGCATCGGCCTGGCGGACAACGTTCGCCGAGCCACTTGTCGCAGATGTTGCTCGCAGGGTTCCAGATGCCGTGAACCGCGTCACAGCGGAGCGCGGAAAAGGCGAATTCGACCACCTCCGTGAGCTTTTCGACCGCCAGAATGACAATCTGGCTGCGGCGCGGACGGACGGAATCGAACAGCTCGACCAGATCCGCGGTTGGCGCGACAGTGTCCTGGCGGCCATGGTCGTCGCCTTCTTCGCGATGGCGCTGGCGCTGGCGGTGCTTGTGCATCGTGCGGTCACCCGTCCGCTGGCATCGCTCGCCGAGTCATGCCAACGAATTTCCGAGGGCAGCTTCGGTGAACGCATCATCCCGCGTGGGCCGAAGGACATCCGGGCCATCGCGGGCGATGTCGAGGACATGCGGCAACGCATAGTGGACGAACTCGAGGCGTCGCGGTCCGCCCGTTCGGAGATCGACGAGCAGGCCGACGAACTGCGTCGGTCCAACGCCGAACTCGAGCAGTTCGCCTACGTCGCCTCGCACGATCTGCAGGAGCCCTTGCGTAAGGTCGCCTCCTTCTGCCAGTTGCTGGAGAAGCGATACGGAGACCAGCTCGATGAGCGCGGCGCCGAATACATAGGGTTCGCGGTCGACGGTGCCAAACGTATGCAGCAGCTGATCAACGACCTTCTGACGTTCTCCCGCGTCGGCCGACTGGGCGTCACCCACACCGAGGTCGACCTCGACGCGGCGCTGGACACCGCGCTGGGCAACCTTGCCATCTCGATCGAGGAATCGTCCGCCGAGATCGTGCGCCCCACGCAACCGCTTCCCCATACCGACGGGGACCCCACCCTGCTGACGATGGTGTGGCAGAACCTCATCGGCAATGCGGCGAAGTTCCGCCGCGAGGGCATCGTCCCGCGGATCGTCATCGACTGCCAACCGGGCACAGGTTCACACGACGGCGAATGGGTCTTCAGCGTCTCGGACAATGGCATCGGTATCCCAGAGGAATTCGCCGATAAGGTGTTCGTCATCTTCCAGCGGCTGCACGTCCGTGAGTCCTACGGCGGAACCGGTATCGGCCTTGCGTTGTGCAAGAAGATCGTCGAGCACCATGGTGGTTCGATCCGGATTGATTCGTCGTACACCGAGGGCACACGAATCGTGTTCACACTGCCTGTTTTATCCACTACCGAGCACGAAGAGATCCCAACGCCCCAACTAGAAGGAACACACGAGTGAAGTCAGACAGTCCGGCCATCGACGTCCTGCTGATCGAGGATGATCCCGGCGACGTGCTCATCACACGGGAAGCCTTTGAGCACAACAAGATCACCAACACTCTGCATGTCGCACACGATGGCGAGGAGGGACTGGACTTCCTTTATCAGCGTGGTGACCATAAGGGTGCGCCTCGGCCAGACCTGATCCTGCTCGACCTGAACCTACCGAAGTACGACGGCAGGCAGCTGCTCCAGAAGATCAAGTCCGACACCAACCTGTGCCACATCCCCGTTGTCGTACTTACCACATCGTCGGCGGAGGAGGACATCCTGAAGAGCTACAAACTGCACGCCAACGCCTACGTGACCAAACCGGTGGACGTGGACCAGTTCATGAGCGCGGTCCGACAGATCGATGAGTTCTTCGTTCAGGTGGTGCGACTACCGAAGCCCTGAGCCGAGGTGTCGGCGCCCTGCATCGCCAGCACATCGTTCCATTCGAGACGCACGCGGGTGCCCGCCGACGACGAGTCGATGGTGGCCCGGTCGGCCAGCGCGCGCATCAACGGGATTCCCCGGCCTCGGGAAATGCTCTTCGTCTCGGAGTCTGCAATGCGCCAGGCGCCTTCGTCGGCCACCGTCACCGTCAAGACGGCAGTACCGCAGTCGTAGCCCGCGAGCAAATGCATCTCGCCGGGCTGTTCGACTGTCGAGTAGGCGAACTCCGCCGCGTTGGCCAGTGCCTCGTTGACGGCCAGCACCACGTCGCTGGTCTTGGTCGCGTCGAGCGCGAAATACCGTCGAAGCCAGACCGAGAACTCCTGCCGGATCAGCGCCGCACATGCCGCGTTGGCGAGGGCGTTCGTATAGGCGAACTGTGTGCTGGAGTTGCGCGGTCCGGAGTCTGACATCTCAGCCTCTGGCTACCCGATTGTGATCCGTTTAATTCGTCAGCGCTGTCAGTGCCTCGTCGAGCGTGGCATACAGGTCAATGACGTCGGTGACACCGACCAGCTTGAGTGGCCGGCTGGTCGCGGGGCCGTCCGCGACGACGACGAATCGAATGGCCGGTGCGAACTCGTCCTGGGCGGCGATCAGCACTCCCATGCCTGCGGAAGCCAGGAACTCCACCGCGCTCATGTCGACGACCACGGCTTTCGGGGAAGTCTTGGCGGCCTCGGCGAGCGCCTTCTCGAGGGCGGGGGCGGTGATCATGTCCACCACCCCGGTGACCGCCACCACGCTGACCCCATCGACGCGGCGCTCGTCGAGCGTGCAAGCACTTCGTGTCGCGCCAGGGTCACTGCGGGCAGAATCGGGCTGGCTCTCCATGCGCGCCTCCAACAGTCCGTCCGTCCGCCTATCGGCGACAGCACCGCGAGTTTACCGGCAATGCCTGGAATAGCTGACAGTCGACCACGCCTACGGCGAGAAAATCCGCCGGCGGGGGATCTCGGCCGCGATGCGGTCCAGCAGGGCGGGGTACCGGTTGGCTTCGCGGTGCCTGCCGGGTTTCCCGCTACTGATCAGCCCGGCCGCAAGGCTGCGCTCCGGGTCGGCCCAGACCGCGATGTTGGTCAAACCGGTATTGCCGAACGCGGCCGGTGCGTTGCGCCCGAACGGGCCGAACCGTTTCGACCCGAGCATGTAGCCGGTACCCCAGCGGCGCGGTGCGAGCCCGTCCGCGATATCCGGGCGCAACCGACGGCACTCGACCGTCGCGGCGCGCAGGGTCTCCGGCCGCATGACACGCACGCCGTCGAGCTCACCACCGCGCACCAGGATTTCGGCGAACCGCGACATTTCGTCTGCGGTCGAGACGAGATTCGATGACGGCGCCACGCCGGTGAGGAACCGGGGGGTGTTGGAGAACGGGATGATCTCGGCCATGGTGCCGCCGACCGCGATCTTGAAGGCGCGTGCGATCGGCGCTGGCAGGGGCTTACCGGTGTTGTGGCTCGGTGCCACCAGGCTTACGTCGCTGTCGGCTACACCGAAATTCGTCCACCGGAAGTCGAGCGGGTCGAGGATTTCGGTGGCGAGAATCTCGCGGATGTTCTTGCCCGTCGCGGCCGACACAATCTCGCGCACCAGGAAGCCCCACGTCACACCGTGGTAGATGTGCACCAATCCGGGGCGGTGTATCGGCTTCAACTCACCGAGCTTGCTGCGCGCGTACTCGGCGTCATCCATCCGGTTGATGTCCGGCCGCGGACCGGTCGCGAACGGCACGCCAGCACTGTGGGTGATCACGTGCCGGATGGTGGTGCGGTCCTTGCCGTGACTGGTGTAGGTCGGTAGGTACTCGCACACCCGATCGTCGAGGGCGAAGAAACCCCGCTCGACCAGCATGTGCACGACGGTCGTCGCGATCGTTTTGGCGGCCGAGAACGCGCAGAACGGCGTCTCCACCGAAACCGGGATCTTCTCCGCATCGGGTGGATCGTCAGGGGCGTTGCCCCAGCCGTGCCCGATCGCGCGATTCAGCACAACCTTTCCGTTGTGGCGCAGGCACAACTGGATCGCGGGATGCATGCCCGCCGCGTACCAGTGCCGAGCCGCTCCCCAGATGCGCTCGACGGCCGCGGGGTCGATCTCGGAATGGTCTTCGGCGCCGACGGCGGTGACTGCGTCGAGATCGGCCGGGACACGGATTCTGCCGTCGGTGGTCATGCCTCGACTCCCACTCGCTCCGGTCCTCGCTCGTACCTCGCTGCGATCCTCACTCCTGGTCATCTTCGGTGGTCATGCCTCGACTCCCACTCGCTCCGGTCCTCGCTCGTACCTGGCTGCGATCCTCACTCCTGGTCATCTTCGGTGGTCATCCTCGCTTCCTGTGCAGAATCGCGGTCAGGTGGTGTTGCAGGGGTTGGCCCACCGCACCCATTCGCAACGTGTAGGTGAACTCGTCGCCCTCGACGGTTATCGAACGGCCCAGTGCCGTCACCTCTTTGGCCGACGCGGTGCGCCCGATCGTCGTCGCGATCAGGTCCATCTCGACCGAGGTCCCCTGCACCGTAAGCGATCCCTCATCGATCTCGGTGATGCCGGTCGGGTGCGCAAGTACCAGCTCGACCCGCCCCGCCGACGGTACCCGGAGATATCCGGTCTCCGCATGCAGGGGACGCCCGTCGTCGCTGGCTTTCGTCCGTTGGCTGTAGGTTAGGAACGGCTTGCCGACGTGACCGAAGGTGACTTCTTCGACATAGGCGAACGGCTCGATGGTGGGGTACTCACCTTCACCCCGACCCGTCCAGCTACCCAGCAGGGGCGCGAGCACCGCGACGCCGGGATGGAGATCGGCCACGTCCGTCAGTCTATGGTCGGGCCCCAACTGAAAACCCGCCGCGGCAGCGATGGCTGCAGCGGCGGGTTCCCGTAGCGACGGACTATCCGGCCATGAACGTGTTGTATGCCGACGACAGCTCAGGCGGCAGCACACTCACGTTGCATTGGCTCTGAACATCACCGATCGGTGCCAGGATGCCGCGCAACTCGTAGTACTCGCCCGGGTTGGCGGTGAAGTAGCCGCGGAGGTTCGACTCCGCCTGCGGACGGGGCTGGTCGAACGCCGCCGTCACCGCATGGTTGGCGCCCGGGTGATTGTCGAGGTACTGGCGCGCCGAGCCCATCACCGAGCTGACTGTGCCTGCCACTCCACTCGCGCTGCACTGTTCGGGCGCCGCAGTCGCCGCCGGAGCGGCGATGGTCGCGGCGCCAATTCCGGCGAGCAAGGTGCCTGCACACATGCCGGCCACTTTCTTGCGCGCACTGATACCAACGAAATTCATGATCAATTTTTCCTCAGAATCGGTTGTTGCTTTCCCCGCCCGAAATACAAGTTACCGAAAAGAAGACCGCTTAAACCGGCCCGGGAAACGAAGTGATCGTGCGCCGACAGCGTTACCGCCTTCGGGCGTGATGTGCACCGCAATTTCAGGCGATTTACCTAAATCGGCGACCAGATTGGCGCCCCGATTTTGAAAGTTCTCAGAGTTGGTCCGCAAGCCTTAATTGATCGCGATGTCGATAGTGACCGAATTGTTATGCACCTTGATCCGTCTGGATGGACGGCATCTCGTAGCGAGCCAGGACGCGCTCGATGAAGTCGGTGGCTTCGGCGTGGCCGCGGGTGATGCCGAGGCTTCGTTCGAGCACGAGGATGCGCGCGAGGCTGGTCACGATCATCGACATCACCACCGGCGGGAACTCTCCAACGTCGACGCCGTGTGCGCGTAGGGCCAGCGTCACCGCGCTCTCCTCCATATCGCCGAAGCGCGCCGCATAACCGGCGATCTCGCTTCGGATCGCTTTGCGGTGATTGGCCAGCGCCATGAACTCCATCAGCAGCCGGGCGCCGTGCGCATTGTTGAGCTGCCACAGCGCGTGCAGCGGTTCGTCGGTGGCCAGCGCCTCGCGCTGACGAACCAGGTTCGCCTCGGCTCCGGCCCGCAGAACGGCCAAGAACAGGTCGTCCATGCTGGGGAAGTAGTAGTGCACGAGAGCGGGCTTCACCCCTGCCTTGGCCGCCACCCGCCGCGACGTCGCAGCGGCATAGCCCTCTTCGAGCATGATTTGGGCAGTCGCCTGGATCAGGGACCGCCTGGTCGCCGAGTCCCGACCGGTAGCTTTAGCGGTCGTCATCTGGGCCTTGACCGTGAGCCGCACTGGCTGCTAGACATAGCCGCAGCATAGATGTTGGGCGATCGCCCAACAAGATCTACGGCGGATTCGAGGGTGCAATGGCTGGGCGGGTTGACGGCAAGGTCGCGTTCATCACCGGCGCCGCACGCGGGCAGGGCCGCAGTCACGCGGTGCGACTGGCCGAAGAGGGTGCCGACATCATTGCGGTCGACATCTGCCGTGGGTTCGAGGACTCGCCGGCACCGGCGGCCACACCCGAGGACCTCGCCGAGACCGCGGACATGGTGAAGAACCTCGACCGCCGCATCGTCACCGCCGAGGTCGACGTGCGTGACTTCGACGCCCTGGCGGCCGCGGTCGACAGTGGTGTCGAGCAACTCGGGCGGCTCGACATCGTGGTGGCCAACGCGGGCATCGGCACCACCGGGGTCAAGCTGCACAAGATGAGGGAGGCCAGCTGGGAAGAGACGATGGACGTCAACCTCGGCGGCGTGTGGAAGACGGTCAAGGCCGCCGTCCCGCACCTGCTGGCCGGTGGCCGGGGCGGGTCGGTGATCATCACCAGCTCCGTCGGCGGCCTCAAGGCCTATCCGCAAGTGGGCCACTACGTCACCGCCAAGCACGGCGTCGTCGGCCTGATGCGCACGTTCGCCGTCGAACTGGGCCAGCACTCGATCCGGGTCAACACCATCCACCCCACTCACGTGTGCAGCCCGCTACTGATGAACGAAGCGACCTACCGGCTGTTCCGGCCCGACCTCGAGAACCCCGGTCCCGACGATCTCGCGCCGATCTGTCAGTCGTTCCACTTCCTGCCGATCCCGTGGGTGGAACCGGTCGACATCAGCAACGCGGTGTTGTTCCTGGCCTCCGACGAGGCGCGCTACATCACCGGCGTCACTTTCCCCGTGGACGCCGGCAGCATGCTGAAGTAGAGGAACCATGACGACGAGCACTGTTTACTACGACCCCTACGACGTGGAGATCGCCGCCAACCCGTGGCCGACCTATGCACGGCTGCGCGAAGAGGCGCCGATCTACCACAACGAGCGCTACCGCTTCTGGGCGATCTCGCGCCACAGCGACGTTGAGAAGGCGCTGTCGAACTGGCAGACGTTCTCCAACTCCCGCAGCGACATCCTCGAACTCGTCAACTCCGAGTTCGACATGCCCAAGGGCGTGATGATGTTCGAGGACCCGCCGGTGCACACCATGCTGCGTGGGCTGATGAGTCGGGTTTTCACCCCGCGCCGGATGGCCGAGATCGAGGACCAGATTCGTCAGTTCTGCGTCAATTGCCTTGACCCACATGTCGGTTCCGACGGCTTCGACATCGTTGCCGAACTCGCCGCGATGATGCCGATGCGGGTGATCGGCATGCTGCTCGGCATTCCGGAGTCCGACCAGATCGCGGTGCGCGACGCCAACGACGCCAACCTGCGCACCAAGCCCGGCGCCCCGATGAAGGTGGCCAACCCCGACAAGATCGCCGACGGCAGCATCTACGCCGACTATGTCGAGTGGCGTTCAAAGAATCCGTCTGACGACCTGATGACCGCGCTGCTGAACATGGAGTTCGAAGACGAGAACGGCGTGACGCGCAAGTTGCACCGCAAGGAGATCCTGCACTATGTCCAGGTCGTCGCGGGTGCGGGTAACGAGACCACCGGCAGGCTGATCGGCTGGCTGGCCAAGGTGCTCGCCGAGCACCCGGACCAGCGGCGCGAAGTCTACGAGGACCGTTCGCTGCTCACCCGCGCGGTGGACGAGACGTTGCGGTTCGAGCCGACCGGGCCGCACGTCGCCCGCTACATGCTCAAGGACTACGAGATCTACGGCACCACCGTGCCCGCGGGCAGCGCGATGCTGCTGTTGTTCGGTGCGGCCAACCGCGACCCGCGCCGCTACACCGACCCGGACGCTTTCGACATCCACCGCGACAACATCAGCCATCTGACGTTCGGTAAGGGGGTGCACTACTGCCTCGGCGCCAACCTGGCCCGGTTGGAGGGCACGGTCGCACTCGATGAGCTGTTGAACCGCTGGCCCGAGTGGGACATCGACTACGAAAGCGCGGTGCCTGCGCCGACGTCGACCGTGCGGGGATGGGAGCGGCTGCGGATCGTGCTGCCCTGACGGTCCTAAGCGGCCAGCACGGAGGAACGAAGGGTGCGCCGATCGGGGGACAACGCAGGAATCAGGCGTCGCTCCGCGTGAAATGCGCTGGTGGCACAGTCATCGCTGCATCGTCGCCCAGCCGGGTCGAAAGCCCGACTGGGCGACGGCCCCACTCATCTGCCAGACTGTGAATAGAGGGGAGTATTCCTTCGCCGCGGTGTCGTCATCACGTCGGCCGTCATCGGACGACCGGCCCGCGGGCCGACCGCACGGTGGAAGAGACCTCGGGCGTTTTGGCGACCGGAGGCACCGTATATGCAAGTTTCCCAACTCGAGTGGATCATCACGCTGGCCGTGACGATCGCAATTCTGTTGTTCGACGTCGTGTTTATCGGCCGACGTGCGCACGAGCCCTCCAAGCGTGAGCTCGTGACGGCTCTGTCGATCTACATCGGGCTCGCGGTGGCCTTCGGCGTCTGGGTCTACTTGTTCCACGGCAGCCAGTTCGGCGTCGAGTTCTTCGCCGGCTGGCTCACCGAGTACAGCCTGTCGGTCGACAACCTGTTCATCTTCCTGATCATCATGGCCAGCTTCAACGTGCCCAAGAAGTTTCAGCAGCAGGCACTTCTGGTCGGCATCATCCTGGCGTTGATCTTCCGCGGCATCTTCATCGCGCTCGGTGCGGTGGCGATCAACCAGTTCTCCTGGGTGTTTTACATTTTCGGCGCGTTCCTGCTCTACACCGCGGTCAACCTGGCCCGCGATACCGAGCACGACGACGACGCGGAAAACTTCATGGTGCGGTTCGCCCGCACGCACCTGAGCCTCACCGACAACTGGGACGGCCTCAAGCTGTGGATCAAGGAAGACGGCAAGCGGCTGATGACGCCGATGTTCTTGGTCATCGTCGCGCTCGGCACCACCGACCTGATCTTCGCGCTCGACTCGATCCCCGCGATCTACGGGCTGACCCAGGAGCCATACCTGGTGTTCACCGCGAACGTGTTCGCGTTGATGGGTCTGCGGCAGCTCTACTTCCTGCTCGGCGACCTGCTGAAGCGGCTGGTGTACCTGTCCCAGGGCCTCGCCTTCATCCTTGCCTTCATCGGTGTGAAGCTGGTGCTGCACGCGCTGCACGAGAACGAGGTGCCGTTCATCAACGGCGGCGAGCACGTCCCGGTCCCGGAGATTCCGACACTGCTGTCCCTCGGGGTCATCATCGTGACGCTCGTCATCACCACTGTCGCGAGCCTCTACAAGACCCGTTTCGTTGACAAGAAGTCGGAGGACGTGACCCCGTAATGACCGTCGAGGTGGTCGACGGTGTGTCGACGGTGCGGCTCGACCATCCGCCGGTGAACGCCCTCGATCTCGACCTGCTCGACGACGTGGTCGCCACGATGACCGGTCTCGACGGGCCGGTCGTGATCACCGGCGCCGGACGGTGTTTCTCGGCAGGTGTCGACCTTCCCGCTGTCGTGGACGGCGGCGCCCTGTACACCGACCGCTTCATGACGTCGCTGTCCGCCGCATTCCTCGCCGTGTTCGACCACCCCGCGCCGGTTGTCGCCGCGATCAACGGGCATGCGATTGCGGGCGGTTGCGTTTTCGCGATGGCCGCGGACATCCGGCTGATGTCCGCCGGGACGATCGGCCTGACCGAGCTTGCCGTCGGTGCGATGTTCCCGATGGCGGCGCTGGAGATCTGCAGGCACGCGATGGGCACGTCGGTCACGCAGGCGGCGCTGGGGGCCGGCACCGTCGACGTGGCCACCGCCGCCGCACTCGGTTGGGTCGACGAAGTCGTGACGCCCGAGGAGTTGCTCCCCCGGGCGATCGCGCTCGCTCGTCAACTCAGGGAGTTTTCCCGGGCCGACTACGCGATGACCAAGCAACAGCTGCACCGCCCGGCCCGCACCGCCATCGATTCGGGCGCAGAGACCGACGCGGTCGTGCGCGCCAGCTGGATGTCGGCCGAGACCCACGACCGCATCAGGGTCTTTCTCGACGCGCTGGCGCGCAGACACTGAGCCGCCACTTCATTAAGTCAGTCGATTGATTTAGCGTGGACCGGGTGAGCGGCGCTTCCCCCCTACGCCAGGTCATCACCGGTGCGTCGATCGGCAACGCCGTCGAGTGGTACGACTTCGCGATCTACGGCTTCCTGGCCACCTTCATCGCCGCGAACTTCTTCCCTGCCGGAAACGAGACCGCGGCTCTGCTCAGCACGTTCGCGATCTTCGCCGCCGCGTTCGTGATGCGACCGCTCGGCGGGTTCGTCTTCGGACCGCTCGGCGACCGGATCGGGCGGCAGCGGGTGCTCGCGATCGTCATCCTGCTGATGTCCGGCTCGACGCTGGTCATGGGACTGCTGCCGACATATGACGCGATCGGCGTGGCGGCCCCGCTCCTGCTGCTGTTTCTCCGTTGCCTGCAAGGCTTTTCGGCCGGCGGTGAGTATGGCGGCGGCGCATGCTACCTCGCCGAGTACGCGCCCGACCGGCGACGCGGAGTCGTCGTCACGTTCATGGTGTGGTCGGGAGTCCTCGGGTTTCTGATCGGGTCGGTGACGGTCACCGTGTTGCAGACGGTGCTCGGTGACGCGGCGATGGACGCCTACGGCTGGCGAATCCCGTTCCTGATCGCCGGTCCGCTCGGGCTCGTCGGCCTGTACATCCGGCTCCGGCTGGCCGACACCCCCGCGTTCGAGGCACTGGCCGAGTCCGACGAGGTCGCGACGTCACCGCTGCGCGAGGCGGTGCAAACGGCGTGGCGGCCGATCCTGCAGGTGATCGGGATGATGATCATCTTCAACGTCGGCTACTACGTCGTCTTCACCTACCTGCCCACCTACTTCATCAAGACCTTGGGTTTCTCCAAGACCAGTGCGTTCATGTCCATCACGGTGGCGTGCGTCGTCGCGCTGGTGCTGATCCTGCCGCTGGCGGCGCTGTCCGACCGGTACGGGCGCCGCCCGCTGCTCATCGCGGGCACGCTGGGGTTCGCGGTGCTGGCGTATCCGCTCTTCCTGATGCTGAACTCGGGTTCGCTCGGCGCGGCGATCGCCGCGCACGCCGCGTTGGCGGCCATCGAGTCGGTCTACATCTCCGCGGCGATTTCCGCGGGCGTCGAACTGTTCGCGACCCGGGTGCGTTACAGCGGCTTCTCCATCGGCTACAACGTGTGCGTCGCGGCGTTCGGCGGCACGACGCCGTACATGGTCGCGTGGCTCACCGGCAGCACCGGCAACAACCTGACGCCCGCGTTCTACGTCATGGTCGCGGCGGTGGTCTCGCTCGTCACCGTGCTGACCCTGCGGGAGACCGCCGGGCGACCGCTGGCCGCAGGCGCCACTGTAGAGCCACGGGTACGGTCGGCCACATAAACCTGCTCGCTGCGCAACGGCATTTCACGACATACGGCCCGTCGTATTGGGCCGTCATCGCCGTGTTCGTGATCGGCGCGGCGGCACTGGTCTGGATCGGGCGCAGGCAGACCGCCGCGCAGGCGCGGATGTTCGGCAGGGTCCTCGGTGGTCTGACGGCCGTGATTTACGCATCGGTGTTGGTCTACATGTTCATCCCGCCCGGGATCGCGTGGTCGGTGCCGCTGCGGCTGACCGACCTGGCGACCGCCGCAGCAGCGTATGCGCTTTGGTCGCAACGACATTGGGCGTTTGCGCTCACCTACTACTGGGGCCTGGTGCTGAGCGTGCAGGCGTTGATCTCCCCGGTACTGAAGAGTCCAGACTTTCCGCACTACGAGTTCCTTGCCTTCTGGGCAATCCACCTGCTCGTGGTGTGGGCCGCGATCTACCTCACCTGGGGCCGCGGCCATCGGCCGACGTGGCGCAGCTACCGATTCGTGGTCGGCGTCACCGCGGTGTGGGCGGTGGTCACGTTGACGTTCAACAGCATTGCCGGCACCAACTACGGATTCCTCAACCGAAAACCCGATACCCCGTCCCTGTTGGATGTGATGGGTCCGTGGCCGGTTTACGTGCTGATCGCCACCGTGCTCATCCTGATCGTGTGGGCGCTGATGACCTGGCCGTGGGAGCGTACCCGTCGACCGTAGTGACAATCAGGTCTTCACCCGTGCGGCGGCGGACTCCGGCATCGGTTCGTAGCGGACGAAGGAACGGGTGAACGAGCCCGCGCCGTGTGAAAGAGACCGCAAGTCAATGGCGTAGCGGGTCAGCTCCACCTGGGGCACTTCGGCCTTTACCTGGGTGCGGTCCTCGCCCACCTTCTCGGTGCCCAGGACCCTGGCTCGCCGACTGGACAGGTCGCCCATCACCGATCCGACGAGCTCGTCGGGCACCAGCACCGATACCTCGTCGACCGGTTCCAGCAGGTTCACCTTGGTCGCACTCGCCGCCTCACGCAGTGCCAGCCCGCCGGCCATCTGGAACGCGAAGTCCGACGAGTCGACGCTGTGTGCCTTGCCGTCGAACAGCGTGACGCGGATGTCGACCACCGGGTAGCCCGCGCCGACCCCCTTTTCCATCTGCGCTCGGACGCCCTTCTCCACGCTGGGGATGAACTGCCGCGGCACCGAGCCGCCGACCACTTTGTCGACGAACTCGAACCCGGCGCCCTCGGGCAGCGGTTCCACCGTTACGTCGCAGACGGCGAATTGGCCATGCCCGCCGGACTGTTTGACGTGTCGGCCGTGTCCCTTGGCCGAACCGCCGAACGTTTCCCGCAGCGGCACCCGCAGGTCGACCTTGTCCACACTCACACCGAACCGGTTGGCCAGCCCGTCGAGTACGACGCCCGCGTGGGCCTCGCCCATGCACCACAGCACGATCTGGTGGGTCTCGGGGTTCTGCTCGATCCGCAGCGTCGGGTCTTCGGCCGCAATTCGCTGCAACCCCACCGACAGCTTGTCGTCGTCGGTCTTGGCGCGCGGCTGCACGGCCATCGGCAGCAGCGGCTCGGGCATCGACCACGGCTTGAGCACCAGTGGATCGGATTTATCCGACAGGGTGTCCCCGGTTTCGGCTCGGGACAGCCGGCCGATTGCGCAGATGTCGCCTGCCACCACGGTGCCCGCCGGCCGTTGCTGCTTGCCGAGCGGGATCGACAGCGCTCCGATCCGTTCGTCCTCGTCGTGATCCTCGTGGCTGATACCGGAGCCGTTGCCGTTGCCGTAGAAGGACGCAAAATGGCCCGACACGTGAACCGTCGCGTCGGGCCTGATGGTGCCGGAGAAAACCCGGACCAGGCTGACCCTGCCGACGTACGGGTCCGACGTCGTCTTGACCACCTCGGCCAGCAGCGGTCCGCCGGGGTCACAGCTGATGTTGTCGCGGTTCTTGCCCTGCGGGGTGAACACATCGGGCAGCGGATGCTCGAGCGGAGACGGGAAACCGCTTGTGGCAACTTCCAGCAGTTCCAGTGTTCCGACGCCGGTGCTGCTGCAGACCGGGATCACCGGGAAGAACGACCCGCGGGCCACCGCCTTTTCCAGATCCTCGATGAGCACCTTCTCGTCGATGTCCTCGCCGCCGAGGTAGCGCTCCATCAGCGTCTCGTCCTCGGACTCTTCGATGATTCCCTCGATCAGGGTGCCGCGCTGTTCGGAGATCCGGTCGGCGGACGAGGAGTCAGGCTCGCGGGTGGACCGCTTGCCGTCGGCGTACTCGTAGTGCGTCTGCGACAGCAGCCCGATCAGGCCCGTGCATGGTGAGTTCGCCGGCAGGTACAGCGGCAGTACCTTGTCGCCGAACGCGTCCTGAGCGGCGGCCAACGCGCTGTGGTAGTTCGCCCTGGCGTGGTCGAGCTTGGTGATCACCACGGCTCGGGGCATGCCGACCTGCTGGCATTCCAGCCACAGGGATTTGGTCAGTGCATCGACGCCTTCGTTCGCCGCGATCACGAACAACGCGCAGTCGGCGGCCCTCAGCCCGGCCCGAAGCTCACCGACGAAGTCGGCGTAACCCGGGGTGTCGATCATGTTCACCTTGACACCGTTGTGTAAAAGCGGCGCCAGCGCGAGCCCCACCGAACGCTGCTGGGATATCTCGGCCTCGTCGAAGTCGCACACCGTCGTCCCGTCCACCACGGACCCGGGTCTGGTGAGGACTCCGGTTGCGGTCAGCAGGGCCTCGACGAGGGTGGTCTTGCCGCCACCCGATGGGCCGATGAGCACCACGTTTCGGATGGCGGCCGGACTGTCCGCGGTCGGGGCGGCTCCGGCCTGGGAAGTATTCGCCTTGTCTGCCATGACGTTCCCTTCAGCCCCGGGTCACTTCTTTTGGGGGCCGTTCGGCCCCGTAAGACCCAGTTAAACCACAATTCCCCCATTCATCACCGAGCACAAGACCCGCTCTGACCTTGGCCCACGGCTTGTCGCGCCCCCCGCCGCGGCGAGTATCACTAGAATGGACTTTTGCTGGTCGGGGACACCGGCGAAGGGATGGAAGAGTTGCGCACAGCGGTTCGATACTTACTCGTCGTGGCGGGCGTCGCGGTTGTCGCCATGGTGGGTGCGGCCCCCGCCGGTATGGCAGCGGTGCCCGGTCCGAACGCGGACCTCACCGTCGCCGAAATCCAGCCGGCCACCGGAGACGTGGTGGGCGTGGCAGCACCGATCGAGGTGACCTTCGCCGAGCCGGTCACCAACCGTGCTCGCGCCGAGCAGTCGATCACCATCACCTCGAGCAAGGCGCCGTCGGGACAGTTCACGTGGCTGAGCAACCAAGTGGTGCAGTGGATCCCAGACGGGTTCTGGCCCGCCTACTCCCCGATCTCGGTGTCGGCTGGTGACTTCAAGACGAACTTCGAAACCGGTTCCTCGGTGGTGGGCGTCGCCGACATCGACGCGCATACGTTCACCGTCAAGATCGACGACGTGGTGGTCCGGGAGATGCCGGCGTCAATGGGCAAATCCAAGTTCCCGACCCCCAAGGGGACCTTCACCGCGTTGGCGAAGGAGAAGACGGTGGTGATGGACTCCCGCACCATCGGCATCCCGCTGAGCGACCCGGAGGGTTACAAGCTCACCGTCTCCAACGCGGTGCGCATCACGGGGGGCGGCGTCTACGTCCACAGCGCGCCGTGGTCTGTCGGGTCACAGGGCTATGCGAACGTGAGCCACGGCTGCATCAACCTCAGCCCGGACAACGCCGTCTGGTACTTCGACACCGTGCGGGTCGGCGATACGGTCATCGTGCAGGCGTAGGCCTCGCTACGCGCTGTAGTGCTCCGAAAGCTGCTGCAGCCGCTGACGGGTGGCGTCGTCGGCAGGGAAGAAGGATTCGACGGTCAGCTCGGAGAGCGTGACGTCGTGCGGGCTGCCGAAGCTGGTGATGGTGCTGTGCAGGCGGAGGTCCCCCGCCGGATGGGCCAGCTGCAGGGTCATGAGCAGTTCGGCCGTCGCCGGTTCCCTATAGTCGTCCAGCGCTTCCGCGACGCCGGGGTAGGTGCGTATTTCGTCGAGCAGCTCGGCCAGCCGTGAGTCACCGGCGAGCCGGGCCAGTCGGGCCAACCGGTGCCCGAGGTGGGCGGCCCATTCGTCGCGATTGCGGATGCGCGTGATCATCCCGTCCGGGTGCAGGCTGAGCCGGTAGACGTTGATAGGCGGTTGCAGCATCTTGACATCGACGCCGTCCAGCAGCGGGCCGACGGCTCGGCTGGTGAGAACGACGTCGCCCCAGCGGTCGAGCACCACCGCGGGGTAGGGCTCGTGGCCGGCCAGCAGGCGTTCGAGCGCGTCCCGGGCTTGTTGGCTCTGCGCGCCGTCCAGATCGGATTCGGCGTAGGTCGGGGCGTATCCGGCGGCCAGCATCAGCGCATTGCGTTCACGCAGCGGTACATCGAGCTGTTCGGCCAGTGCCAGCAGCAGCCCGCGGCTGGGGCGGGACCGGCCGGTTTCGACGAAGCTGAGGTGCCGGGCGGAGATGCCGGTATCCAACGCTAAATCGAGCTGGCTGCGCCGCCGCCGCTGCCGCCACTGTCGCAGCAGCGCACCGCCGTGTTCGCCGCCGCTGCCTTTGCCTCGACTCGCGTTCGCTCCGGTCCTCGCTCGTCCCTCGCTGCGATCCTCACTCGCGCTCGTCTTCGGGCCGCCGCCTGTCACGACAACGCCGCGCGAAGTGCGTCGGGTAACGGTCTCTTGGACCAGTCGTCGGTGGAGACGATGACGTACACGTTGCGGCCCCGTACCGCCTCCGACTCCTCAGAGCCGTCCCGCCGCCGCAGAACGGAGAGGCCGATCGTGAAACTGGTCGTGCCGACGTGTTCACACGTGACGGCCACCCGGACGGTGTCCCGCCAGCGGACCGGCGCCGCGTAGTCGATCTCGGTGTGCACCAACTGCATGTCGAGACTCGACGCCATGAGATCGGGGTAGGCAACGCCGAGGTGGTCGAAGAAGCCGGTCACCGCCTCGTCGAACCAGGTGAGGTAGTGGCCGTTGAACACCACGGCCTGCTGATCGACCTCGGCATAGCGCGGCACGATCGGCAGCGAGTACTCGGACACGGCCTACATGATGACCCACGAAGAAGGGGCACCCAATCGGGGTGCCCCTTGCTTCGTCGGGTGGGTTAACGGACGTCGACGTAAACCGTCTTGTTGGTGACGGTGGTGACGACGTCGTTGCCTGCGCCGGGGACGCCGGAGTCCCTGCGCTCGTATGTCTGGCCGGGTCGCACGGCGACAACGGCGGCCTGATCGAGCGGGGCGGAGCCGATCCGGTTGACGATGACGTTGTAGCCGTCGGCCTGCAGTTCGTTGATGGTGTCCTGGGCGCTACCGGGGCCGGTGGGTGCGGCGGCGGCGGGCGCGGCCAGTCCGAGGATCGCTGCGGTCAGTCCGCCGGCGACGATGGTGGCTATTCCGAATTTCTTCATCTTTGGTGCCTTCTTCTCTTCTGTTGTGCGGTACGAACCGTGCAACGAGTGCGCCGCTTCGAACGCTGTGGGTGCCGGACCGTCGTGCCTCTTATCCGGTCTGATCGAATAAACCGACAGGTCAGCGGATTTAATTCCGGTGGCAGTAATTGATCGCCGGTTGGCAGTGATGAATCAGTTTGTGGCACAAGGGCGCTCAACCAGCGCAAGAAAATTGTCGGTGGAAGTCGGGAATATTTCAGTCGCCGTGGGTGTCGTCGGGCGGCGCCGCGGCAGGTGCGGTCGGAGCGACGGTTGTCGTCGTCGTGGTCGTCACGGACATCGTCGTGAGGTCGTTGCGGAGAGCCATGACCGCGCCGGTGCCGATGAGCACCATGGCCGCGAACACAACCACGCTGACGAGGACAGGGCGGTACCAGGGTTCATTCGCCGCCTGGGTGCGGCGTGGGCGCGGTTTCTGTGTCATGTCACGTCGTTTATCGCCGCCGGGGTCGCGCGCATTACTGCACCGGGGCGGGCAGCCTCAGGCCTGCCACCCCGACCACCGCCCCACGGTCACGGCTATGACGGGTCCGTCCAACGCAATGCGTTGGTACTGAACGTATTTCCTTCGCAGCTCGAAGTAACCGGTCGCCATTTCCTCGCCGCTGTAATGAATCTTGGCGGTCCCGTCGGCTCGCACCCACCACAGCTGGGACCAGTCGTCCTCATAATGGTCGACGATCAGGGTGACCGAGGGGTTGGCTTCGATGTTGGTCATCCTGCGAAGCCGTTGCGTCGACTTTCGTTTGGCGTCGACCGCGGTGTAGATGACGTCGTGGCTGACCGCGAAGACGACCGGGACGAGGTGCGGGACACCGTCGGAACCCGCCGTCGCGAGCTGGGCAACCGGCGACGAAGCGAACCTTTCCCTCGCGTCGAACTCGTCCATGACGCCACCCTATTGGGGTCGACTATCGGCGGCGCGGTTGTGGGGCCACACTCATCGGCTGCCTGGTCGCCGGTGTGCGGGTCACGCCGATCTCGGGCTCCTTCGTCGACCTCGGCCGCATCGGCGGCCGAACCACCGCCGGCGCCTGCTCCACCATCGTGGATGGCTCCACTGGGGGCGGCGGAGGTGGCGGAGGCGGAGGCGGAGGTGGTGGGCTCTCGCTGGACGCCGTCGCCACCGGGGTGGTGACCGGTGCAGTGGTCGGCGTTGGGACTGCTGGTCTGTCGGCGGGCGGTGACTCCCGGAACATCAGCAGGACCACCGAAACCACTATCGCGGACAGCGCCGTCCCGCTGGCGACCAGCAAGGTGAGTGCCTGCCGTGACCGGTACCACGGCGCTGGCGCCGGCGGCAGCACGTCCACCCAGGTGTTCTCGTCGAACGCGTCGAACGGGCGGTCGTTCACCGCCTTGTGGTCGGCCGGCAGATAGCCGACGTCCGGCTCGGACTTGTACTCGGGTTCCTCGTCAAAGACGCCGATCTCTTCGCCCCTGTCGCACTGCTCCAGCAGGTAGTCGAAGTCCCCCGAGGCCTCCTTCTCGGTCACCATCTGATGCTAACGCTACTACCTGGGCAAACGTGCGCTGACCGTCGACAAAGGTGGACTCGTTGAGAACCCGCTCCCGAGGCCGCGTCGCCACGGTAGGGTTCCAACGCCGCGGTGATGCGTTCACTGCGACGACCCGGCGCCGTCACCGCCGCGCCACCACTGGTCTGCCTGCCCATCGGAAGGTTCGCCCATGAAGAAATCCTGCCTCGTCAAGATCACGGTGGCCGCTTCCTCCCTTCTCGTCCTCATCGCAGGACTCGCTGCTTGCGCCCCACCGGAGAAGGACAACTCCGGTGCCGAGACCGAGTCGGGCGTGAAGGCAGGCGAGGCGACGTCGGCCGAGGATTTCGGGGGGATGGACAGCCTGGTCGATGCGGCCAAGAAAGAGGGCGCGCTGAACGTGATAGCCCTGCCGCCGGACTGGGCGAACTATGGCGCGAGCATCAAGGCCTTCGAAGACAAGTACGGCATCAAGGTCAACTCAGCCCAACCCGACGCCGCGAGCCAGGACGAGATAAACGCCGCAAACCAGCAGAAGGGCAAGAGCACCGCCCCCGACGTTTTCGACCTGGGCCAGGCCGTGGCGTTGGCCAACACGTCGATGTTCGCTCCATACAGGGTCGCCACGTTCGACGACATCCCCCAAGCGTTCAAGGACCCGAACGGCACCTGGGTGAACGACTACGGCGGCTACATGTCCATTGGCTACGACTCCGCGAAGGTGCCGGATGTCACCAACGTGAACGACCTCCTCAAGCCCGAGTACAACGGCAAGGTGGCGCTCAACGGGGATCCCACCCAGGCCGGCGCCGCGTTCTCCGGCGTGCTGATGGTCGCGCTGTCGCAGGGCGGCTCCGTCGACGACATCGCACCCGGCGTCGAATTCTTCCGCAAGCTCAAGGAGGCGGGTAACTTCCTGCCGGTCGATCCGACCCCGGCCACCATAGAGTCCGGCCAGACGCCGGTCGTCATCGACTGGAACTATCTCAACGCCTCGGAGACCGCCAAGCTGCCGACGTGGAAAGTGGTTGTGCCGCCGGGCTCTCCCGTCGCCGGTTACTACTACCAGGCGATCAACAAGGACGCGCCGCACCCTGCAGCCGCACGCCTGTGGCAAGAGTTCCTTTACAGCGACGAAGGGCAGACCCTGTTCGCCGTCGGCGGTGTCCGGCCGGTGCGCGCCGACAACATGATCGCCGACGGGACCATGGACAAGGCGGCCGCGGAGAAACTGACGGTTATCGACGGCCCGGTGACCGTCCCGACACCGGACCAGACCGAGGCGGCCACAAAGTATCTGACGGAAAACTGGGCCAAGGCGATCGGCTGACGTGTCGGGCGTCGGCCGACGACTAAAAGACGGTGTACCACTACTGCCGTTTTTCGCGCTGGTCACGATCTTCCTGATCATCCCGACCGTGACGGTGGTCGTCGGTGCGGTGTTCGCCGATGGGGTCTTCTCACTCGACCGGATAGCGGCGTTGTTCTCCGGCACCGCGCTGGCGGCGCTGTGGAAGAGCATGCTGCTGTCGGGCAGCACGGCGATCCTGGGCGCGGTGCTCGGCGCCGTGCTGGCCTGGCTGATCGTGAGCAGCCCACCCACCTCGGTGGTGCGAAGGGCCGTGATCTCGCTGTGCAGCGTTCTGGCCCAATTCGGCGGCGTCGCACTGGCTTTCGCCTTCCTGGCGACGATCGGGCTGAACGGGGTGCTGACCCTTTGGGTGCAGCAGCACTTCGGCTGGAATCTCGCCGGGTCAGGCTGGCTGTACAGCCTGCCCGGATTGGTGCTCGTGTACACCTACTTCCAGATCCCGCTGATGGTCATCGTATTCGTGCCTGCCCTGGAGGGCCTGCGCGAGCAGTGGCGCGAGGCGGCGGTCAGCCTGGGCGCCACGACGTTCCAGTACTGGCGCCAGGTGGCGCTGCCGCTGTTGACACCGGCCTTCCTGGGATCGGTGCTGCTGTTGTTCGCCAACGCGTTCGCGGCCTACGCCACCGCCGCAGCACTGGTGAGTCAGGGCAGCCCGATTGTGCCACTGCTCATCCGGGCGGCGATGACCAGCGAGGTGGTGCTGGGCCAGTCCGGGTTCGCCTACGCGCTGGCGCTGGAGATGATCGTCGTCGTCGCCGTCGTGATGGTCGCCTACAACGCGCTGGTGCGCCGTACCGCCAGGTGGCTGCAATGAGGAGGATCACCCTGGGCGGCAGGCTCTTTCGGGGATGCCTGTGGATCGCGTTCGGCCTGTTCTTCCTGTTCCCGCTGTACGCGATGGCCGACTTCTCCACCCGCAACCTCATCGAGGGCGGCCGCACACTGCAGGCGTGGAAGAACCTCGTCCAGGACGACGCGCTGTACCAGGCGATCGTCATCTCACTGCTGCTGGCGGTCTTCACGGTGGTGCTGATGCTCGTGATGCTGGTGCCGACCATGATCTGGGCCAGGCTCCGGGCACCTTGGGCCAAGGGCGTCGTCGAGTTCCTCTGCCTGCTTCCGCTGACGATCCCCGCCCTGGTGGTCGTCGTCGGATTGCGCAACGTATATCTGTGGGTGACATACTTTTTCGGCGAGTCGGCGCTGACGCTGACTTTCGTGTACGTGGTGCTGGTGCTGCCGTTCGCGTACCGCGCGATCGACGCCGCGCTGTCGGCGATCGACCTCAAGACGCTCTCGGAGGCGGCGCGCTCGCTCGGCGCCGGATGGCTGACCACGATTAATCGGGTAGTGGTGCCGAACATCTGGTCGGGCATCCTTTCGGCAGCCTTCATCTCGATTGCAGTCGTGTTGGGGGAGTACACGATCGCGTCACTGTCCGGCTACCAGACGCTGCAGGTTCAGATCGTGGCGATCGGCAAGTCCGACGGCCCGACGTCGGTGGCCGCGTCGCTGGCCACGCTGGTGTTCGGCTTCGTGCTGCTGCTCGTGCTCGCTGTCGTCACACGCGGCCGTCGGCGCAGCACGGCGCCCCCTGGAGTTCCGATATGACGAACGGGGTTTCGGTCGAAGTCAACGACCTGACCCGGGTTTACGGTCCGGTCAAGGCACTCGACGGGCTGACGCTGCACATCGAGCCGGGCGAGCTGGTCGCGCTGCTCGGTCCATCCGGCTGCGGCAAAACCACGGCGCTGCGGATCCTGGCCGGTCTGGACGAGGCCACGTCGGGCACCGTCTCGGTGGCCGGCCGGGACGTGACCACAGTGCCCGCGAACAAGCGCGATATGGGGATGGTGTTCCAGGCCTACAGCCTGTTCCCGCATCTGACCGTGCTCGACAACGTCGCATTCGGACTGAAGATGCGCGGAAAGGGCAAGGCCCAACGCCTATCTCGCGCCGACGACATGCTCGAGCTCGTCGGGTTGTCCGCCCACCGGCACAAGTACGCCAGTGAGCTGTCCGGCGGCCAGCAGCAGCGTGTCGCGCTGGCTCGGGCACTCGCGATCCAGCCGCGAGTGCTGCTGCTGGACGAGCCGTTGTCGGCCCTCGACGCCCAGGTGCGCGCGGCGTTGCGCGACGAGATCCGCCGCGTCCAGCTCGATGTCGGCACGACGACCCTGTTCGTCACGCACGACCAGGAAGAGGCGCTCGCCATCGCCGATCGGGTAGGGGTGATGAGCCAGGGCAAGCTCGAGCAGCTCGCCGCCCCCGCCGAGCTGTATGCCAACCCGGCGACGCCGTTCGTGGCGGAGTTCGTCGGCCTGAACAACAAGGTGCCCGCAGAGGTCTCCGCCGGACAGACGCATCTGCTCGGCAAATCTGTGCCCGCGCTGCCGGGCTCGATCAGCGCGGGCGCGGGGCTGGCGATGGTGCGGCCCGAGTCGGTGACCGTCACCGCCGATCCGGCGGGCACCGCGTCGGTGACGTCGGTGGCCTTCCTCGGATCGATCTCCCGGGTGTACTGCACCCTGGCGGACGGCACCGTCGTCGGTTCGCAGATGGCCAGCTCCGCGGCGCGCGCCTTCGGGCCGGCCGATCGCGTGACCGTCGGTGTCGAGCCGACCGGGGTGCTGGTGGTGGAAGCCGGCTAGCGCCGCCGAGAAGCTCAGGCGCTCATACGGCCTTGATCGGCTCGATACCCAGATCGCGGTAGGTGACCAGAGCGACGAACGGCACGTTGCGTTGCGCGAACATCCCGGCGGCGACGTCGCCGCGATCGACCATCGGGATCACCCCGGTGACAACCGCACCGACGTCGGCCACCCGGTCGAAAGCCAGCGCGGTCGAGCCGCCGGTGCTGATGACATCGTCGACCAGCAGCACCCGGGTGCCCGGTTTGAGCCTGGTGCCTTCGATCCATTGCTCGCGGCCACGTTGCTTCTGTTCCTTGCGTACCGAGAACCAGGCCTTGCCGGTGACCATCGCGACGCCGTGTGACAGGGGGTCGGCGCCCATCGTGAGCCCGCCGACCGCATCGAACTCGATGCCGTTTTCAGCCGCGAGCTCAGCGACCGCGCGGCTGACGATCGCGAGCCGCTCGCCGGTGTCGATGGCGTACTTGCCGTCGATGTAGTCATGGCTGAGCTGACCGCTGGCCAGCTTGAACGGCTCGGCGCGCCGCTCGTGGCCGCGGGTTCGGATCAGATCGAATGCCGCTTGCCAAACCTCGGAACGCTCGGTCACAGGCTGATGGTAGCGCGCCGAGCCAATTCGACTGTGGCCGAGCGTAAATCGTCGAACGAGTCGATCGGTGCGGCGTAGCCGACCCTGGTGTAGGCGACCCCGCGCGGCGTGCTGACCTTCAGGTCCAGTCCGTAACGGTCTGCTCCCGTGCAAGTCGCCGCGGTGGTGTCCGGGTAGCCGCCCAGCGTTTTGGCCATGGCACAGAGCGTCTCCGCGTGGTCGGCGTTGAGACGTGTGATCGCGCCCGCGGCGCGGGGTTGGACCGGGTCGGGTTCTGCGGCCGCGTATGCCTCGCCCGTGGCCGAGTCCATCCGGCCGTAGCCGCCAACCCAGCGCACCCGCTCCACCCGCAGCACCCACAGCGTGAAGTCGCTGTAGTCGACGTAGTACTTCGCGGCCGGGACCGCGGCCAGGTGGGCGCCCCTGGCGGCGGTCAGTTCGTCACCGGAGGGTTGTGCGACGACACCGGCCAGCGTCACCCGGCCACTAGCCAGCGGGTCCCGGTCGGTTGCCGGGGCCACGATCGCGATGCTGGCCCGCTGGTCGCTAACGAGGTTGCGACCATGCTCCGCGAGATTGGAGACGCACAGCACCGGCGCGCCGTCGAGCAGCCCGTAGGTGACCAATGAAGCCCACGGATCGCCGGTCGCGGTGAGCGTCGCCAGTGTGCCGGTGTTGGTGGAGGCGGCGATGGTGCGCGCTTCTTCTGCGGCCGACGGCCGGACCGGGTTCGTGACCGCGGTCAACGGCGGTGGCACGGAAGGCGCATCGCCGGGGTCGCCATGGTCGCGGGACGCCACGTCGGCACGATACCCAACCACCGCACGTCGCCGTACACGCAGCCCAGCCGGGGAGGAAGACCAGCAACAATAGAATCCGGTCCATTCCCCGATCGGCACCGATTTCCTTGCTCTATGCGCTCGCGACACGCGCAGCAGATTCAATTTCGGCGCGGGTGGGTAGGTTTGACGTTCGATGGATGCGACGACCAGGCTCGACGAAAACGTCGAGCACGACCCCACCGAGGGAAGCCACGTCGAGGACGGCGTGGTCGAACATCCGACCGCTGACGACTTCGGCCATGCCGCCGTCATCCCCGAAGATCGCACCTGGTTCAAGCGTGCGGTGTTCTACGAGGTGCTGGTGCGGGCGTTCTACGACGGCAGCGCCGACGGATCTGGCGATCTGCGCGGCCTGATCCAAAAGCTCGACTACCTGAAATGGCTTGGCGTCGACTGTTTGTGGCTTCCCCCGTTCTACGACTCGCCGCTGCGCGACGGTGGCTACGACATCCGCGACTTCTACAAGGTTTTGCCGGAGTTCGGCACGGTCGAGGACTTGGTTGCGCTGATAGACGCTGCGCACCGGCGCGGCATCCGGGTCATCACCGACCTGGTCATGAACCACACCTCCGACTCGCACCCCTGGTTCCAGGAGTCACGTCACGATCCGGACGGGCCGTACGGCGACTTCTACGTGTGGAGCGACACCAGCGACAGGTACGCCGACGCCAGGGTCATCTTCGTCGACACCGAGGAGTCGAACTGGACCTTCGACCCGGTCCGCAGGCAGTTCTACTGGCACCGGTTCTTCTCCCATCAGCCAGACTTGAATTACGACAACCCTGTGGTTCAACAGGCGATGCTCGACGTTCTGCGGTTCTGGCTCGACCTTGGCATCGACGGCTTCCGGCTGGACGCAGTGCCGTATCTGTTCGAACGGGAAGGCACCAACTGCGAGAACCTGCCCGAGACGCACGCGTTCCTGAAGCACTGCCGCAAGGTGATCGACGACGAGTTCCCCGGCAGGGTGCTGCTGGCCGAGGCCAATCAGTGGCCGGCCGATGTCGTCGAGTATTTCGGCGACCCCGACACCGGCGGCGACGAGTGCCACATGGCGTTCCACTTTCCGCTGATGCCGCGCATCTTCATGGCGGTCCGGCGGGAGTCCCGTTTTCCGATTTCGGAGATCCTCGCCCAGACGCCGCCGATTCCGGAAATCGCGCACTGGGGAATCTTCCTGCGCAACCACGACGAGCTGACGCTCGAAATGGTCACCGACGAAGAACGCGACTACATGTACGCCGAGTACGCCAAAGACCCGCGGATGAAGGCGAACGTCGGTATTCGCCGACGACTGGCGCCGCTTCTGGAGAACGACCGCAATCAGATCGAATTGTTCACCGCGCTGCTGTTGTCGCTACCCGGCTCGCCGGTCCTCTACTACGGCGACGAGATCGGTATGGGCGACATCATCTGGCTCGGTGATCGCGACGGCGTCCGGACCCCGATGCAGTGGACGCCCGACCGCAACGCGGGCTTCTCAACGGCCAATCCCGGCCAGCTGTATCTGCCGCCGAACCAGGACCCGATTTACGGGTACCAGTCTGTGAACGTGGAGGCGCAGCGCGACAGCTCGTCGTCGCTACTGAACTGGACCCGCACCATGTTGGCCGTGCGGCGTCGGCACGAGGCATTCGCCACCGGGACGTTCCGCGAGCTCGGCGGTTCTAACCCGTCGGTGTTGACGTATTTGCGTGAGGTGGAAGGCGACGGCCAGGACGACCTCGTGTTGTGCGTGAACAACCTGTCCCGGTTCCCACAGCCGATAGAGCTGAACCTGCAGCACTGGAATGGCTACATCCCGGTCGAGATGACCGGGTACGTTGAGTTCCCGCCGATCGGCCAGTTGCCGTATCTGCTGACCCTGCCGGGTCACGGGTTCTATTGGTTCGAGCTGCGGCGCGGGCCCGAGGAGATGCCATGAGTAGGCCCGCGAACCTGCCGTGGTCGCAGTGGCTTCCCGAGCAGCGCTGGTACGCCGGCCGCAGCCGTGAGTTGGCCACTGTCGAACCGGCCGATGTCGTGGCGCTTCGCGACGACCTCGACCTGGTGCTGCTCGACGTGTCGTATACGAACGGCTCGGCGGAGCGGTATCAGGTCATCGTGCTGTGGGATTCCGGGCCTATTGACGAATATGCGGACGTTGCAACGATCGGGGCCGACGGAGACCGAACCGCCTACGACGCCCTCTACGATCGCGCCGCCGCCAAATACCTTCTGTCGCTCATTGATTCGTCGGCGACGGTCGGCGATGTGCGCTTCAGTAAGGAGCCTGGCGTCACGCTTCCGCTGGGCGCCGGGCCCCGGGTGTCGGGTGCCGAGCAGAGCAACACCAGCGTCGTCTTCGAGGAAGAGGCGATCTTCAAGGTCTTCCGTCGCGTCACCCCCGGCGTCAACCCGGACATCGAGCTGAACCGGGTGCTGGCACGGGCGGGTAACGCGCACGTGGCGCGGCCGCTCGGCTCGTTCGAGACGACCTGGGACGGCCAACCGTGTGCGCTGGGCATGGTGGCCGAGTTCGCGTCGAACTCCGCCGAGGGCTGGGACATGGCCACCGCCAGCACTCGCGACCTGTTCGCCGAGGGCGACCTGTACGCCGACGAGGTGGGCGGCGACTTCGCGGGTGAGTCCTATCGGCTCGGCGAGGCGGTCGCCTCGGTGCATGCCACGCTCGCCGACGAACTCGGCACGTCGATCACCCTGTTCCCGACCGACACCGTGCTGGAGCGACTGTCGGCCGCGGCCTCGTCGGTCCCCGACCTACAGCAGTACGTGCCGCTGATCGAGGAGCGCTACCGCAAGCTGGCAGAGGAAACCATCACCGTTCAGCGGGTGCACGGAGACCTCCATCTGGGGCAGGTACTGCGCACACCGGAGGGCTGGCTGCTGATCGACTTCGAAGGCGAGCCCGGCCAGCCGCTCGACGAACGCAGGCGACCGGACTCACCCCTTCGGGACGTGGCCGGCGTGCTGCGCTCATTCGAGTACGCGGCCTACCAGCGGCTGATGGAGGAGGACGACGACCGGAGTCGGCAGGTGGCCGCCCGCGCCCGCGAGTGGGTGGATCGCAACAGCGCCGCCTTCTGTGCGGGCTATGCGACGGTGACCGGTGCCGACCCACGCGACTTCGGCACCCTGCTGGCCGCCTACGAGCTCGACAAGGCGGTCTACGAGGCCGGCTACGAGGCCCGGCACCGGCCGACGTGGCTGCCCATCCCGCTGCGGTCCATCGCGCGGATCGTAGGGTAGGCTAGGCGAGGCTCCTGACAACGTCCGCGGCGGGCTTGGGCGTCCAGTCCGTCCGGTACACGCCGTAGTTGTCTTCGGGATCGCTGCTACCGGTGTTGCGGTCGCGAGTGGTGTAGACGAATGCGGGACCTGCGCCGGGCAGTCCCCGCCACGTGGTGATGAAGTCCTGGATCCGGGCGGCCTGGGTGGCTTCGTCCACCTGCGGGATTGAATCGCCGTACTCGGTTGCCCAGATCTGCTTGCCACCGTCACCGTTGTCGATCATCCGCTGCCGGATGCCGTCGTACAGGTCGCGCCGAGGTCTGATAACGTCCGCGCGCTTGTGTCCAGTCCGTCCGGTACACGCCGTAGTTGTCTTCAGGATCGCTGCTACCGGTGTTGCGGTCGCGAGTGGTGTAGACGAATGCGGGACCTGCGCTGGGCAGTCCCCGCCACGTGGTGATGAAGTCCTGGATCCGGGCGGCCTGGGTGGCTTCGTCCACCTGCGGGATTGAATCGCCGTACTCGGTTGCCCAGATCTGCTTGCCACCGTCACCGTTGTCGATCATCCGCTGCCGGATGCCGTCGTACAGGTCGCGCGCCCCTGACTTGGAGAACCTGACGTTCGCGTTGGCGTAGAGGTACGGGTGGTAGGCGAGGGCGTCGAAGGAGCCCTTGGCGCCTGCGGCATACATGCGCTCGACGAAGGTTACCGGGTTCATCGTTATCGAGAAGAAATTGATGGTCGGGCTGAGCCCGCCCGCGACGACTGTCGCACCTGGATCGGCAGCCTTGATCCTGGGATATGCGGCCTTGAGCATCTCGGTATACCGGTCGGGCTCCGGACCCTGCGGGCCGGACGCCCAGAATTGAACCGCGTTCTGCTCGTTCCACAGCTCATAGGCGGCAATGCGGCCCGCAAAATGTGAGGCGACGGTGCCCGCGAAGTTGGCGAACGTGTCGGCCGACGCGGGAGGGCCCGTTATGGCCGGTCCTCCCCCGGTGGCCCAGCCTGGGGTCGAGTTCAATGTGCCGACCACCGCAATCCCTCTGGCGTTGGCGGCACCGACCATCAGATCTGCCTGGCCCCAGTCCCACGCATCCGGGGCAGGCTGGATACCAGCCCATGGCAGCATGATTCGTGCGCTTCGCACACCCGTGGCGACCATCAGGTCCAGCTGACGATTCACGTCGTCGGGCGAGAGGAACCACAGCCACGAATCCGCGAAACCGAGCGAACCGACCGCCGCCGTCTCGCTGACCGGGTAGCTCCGCGACTTCGGTGACGGGGACAGCATGTTGGTCAGCGTCAATGACAGCAGTACGACAACCGTCAGCGCGACGACACTCTTGACGAAGGTCCGCACACGTTCCCCTATCTCAGGCCCGACCAAGGAATGTATCGGAGTTTCCCTGTGGAAAGTAACAAAACCCAGCTCCAGCGCAATGCGCAGCGGACGATGCAGGCATGGCTGACGTGGATTGTTGCGTGGTCGGTGCTGGATTCGCCGGCCTGACGGCCGCGTTGCGGCTCAAGCAGGCGGGTGAATCCGTGGCGCTGCTGGAGGCCCGTGATCGAGTCGGCGGCCGTACATTCACCGAGGTCAGAGGTGACGGTACCTGGATCGACCGCGGCGGCGCGTGGGTCGGTCCCGGCCAAGACCGCATCTATGCGCTGATGAAGGAGTTCGGCGTATCGAGCTACAAACAGTACACCGGCGGCGAGTCGATGATGGTCGTCGACGGCAAGCAGTACCGCTACAAGGGCACCGTTCCGCTGACGATGAGCCCGTGGACGACGGCGAACATCGGCGCCGTCTTCCTGGAGCTCGGCCAGATGTGCAAGTCGATCCCGCTCGAGGCGCCGTGGACCGCGAAGAACGCGCAGAAGTGGGACCAGACCACCTTGGCGAAATGGCTGAGCAGCCACACGCTGTCCAAACCGGCCCACGCGCTTCTCGAAACGGCCCTTGCCGGCTGTTACACCTCCGCCGCGTCAGAGGTGTCCATGCTGTTCGTGCTGTACCAGCTGGCGTCGGGCGGTGGGCCGGGATTTGTCTTGGGCACCAAGGACGCCTCCCAGGATTCTCGCGTGGTCGGCGGGATGGGTGCGATCTACCGGCCGATGGCCGCAGAGATCGGCGACTTGCTGCATCCGTCGCAGCCGGTCCGGCGAATCGAGCAGGACGCCGACGGCGTCACGGTGCGCACCGACGACATGGCCGTCCGGGCGCGCCGGGCGATTGTCGCGGTTCCGATCGCGATCGCGAGCCAAATCCTCTACGACCCAATGCTTCCCGCCGACCGGTCATTTCTGCATCAGCGCATGCCGAGCGGCGCCATCTTCAAGATCAACATCGTCTATGACGAACCGTTCTGGCGTGCCGACGGGTTATCCGGGCAGTCGGCGGCGCCGGAATCGACCGCGACGATCACCATCGACGCGTCGACCGACGCGGCGCGGCCTGGCGTGCTGTGCGTGATCACGGAAGGTCCGATCGCGAGACGGATCGGCGCGCTCGACGAGGCGGCACGCAGACAAGCGATCCTGAAGGAGCTTGTCGAGCGGTTCGGTTCGAAGGCGGGCGCTCCGGTCGAGTACATCGAACAGAATTGGACCGTCGAGCGCTACTCGGGTGGCGGCATGCTCAGCCACGCGCCGCCCGGTGTGCTCACGGAGTTCGGTCATGCGCTGCGGGAACCGTGCGGACGCATCCACTGGGCCGGAACCGAGAGCTCGGCCGTCATGTGTGGCTGGGTGGACGGAGCCGTGCGCTCCGGAGAACGGGCGGCGACCGAAGTCATGCGGAGCGAGCGGGTCGGCAGCCTGAACTCGCCCGCGTAACGGTCGCCGCCGAGCGCGGCACCACCCCTACATGACGACTCAACAGATTGCATCCACCAGACAGCGCATCGTCGACATGGTGGGCGGACTGCTCGCCCGATACGGCCTCGTCATCGTGATCGGGTGGTTCGGCGGCCTGAAGTTCATGAACTACGAGGCCCAGGGCATCCAGCCGTTGGTGTCCGCGAGTCCCTTCATGGGCTGGCTCTACGACATCTTCTCCGTCTACACCTTCTCGGCGCTGCTCGGCCTGTTCGAGCTGGCGGCCGCAGCGCTGATTGCCGTCAGGCCGTGGTGGCCCCGGGTCTCGCTGTTCGGCAGCCTGCTCGCGATCATACTGTTCCTCGCCACCCTCAGCTTCATGGTCACCACACCCGGGGTCTTCGACGCAACCCAGGGCGGATTCCCTGCGTTGTCTCCGACAGGCGGCTTCCTGATGAAGGACATCGCCCTGCTGGGCATCTCGGTTTGGACGCTCACCGACGCTTTACGCGCACTGCGCAGCGGGTAGACCGTCGGTATGGCCAAGTACCTGCCTAACAAAGCCGCGGTGACCAAGGCGCGGAAGTTGATCGATGCGCGGCAGTACGTGTTGGAAAGCGACTGGGGAGAGGTGCAACCGCGCGCCGACGACCAGAACGCGTTCCTGGAAACCCACTCGTGGGACGAGTACGGCGAGTGGCACCTCGGCCTGACCGACGGGGCCAACGACGACACGAAGGCGCGATACGCGTTCGTCTACGGTGACCTGCGCCGTGTGCATCGGAGTGGCCTGATCGCCTGCGTCTACCGGGCGTCGGAGTGGCGGCACAAGGACGTCGAGCTCGCCGCCCACGATCTGCTCCAGTACCTCGACAAGAAGACCGGCCTGCACCCGACGAAGGACTAGGGGCGGAGCACGAAGTCGAGGAATCGCTCCCGCAACTCCTCCGGGGCATCGGTGGGATCCGGGGCGTGCAACAGCCACATGCCTGCCGAGAAGAACGCAACCGACCTGACCCCGGCCTCGTCGGCGTCGAACCCCTCATCGACGAAGGCCTGGTAGACGGCCCGCAGTACCCGGCGATCGCTCTTGTGCACGTTCGCGGCCACGGTTTCATCCATCAGCGCCCAGACCCGCATGACCCGCTCCAGTGCCCACTGCTGCGGACTCACCACCGCCTGCATCATGTGTCTCAGCCGTTCGCGGGGCTCGACGCCGGGCATGTTCTCGAACCGCTGACGGTCTTGGTCGCGCAGGCTGCCCCACGCCTCCGCGACAGTCGTCCGGTACGCCGCGATATCGGGGAAGTGCCAGTAGAAACTGCCCTTGGTCACGCCGAGCCGCTCGCAAAGCCGGTCAATCCGAAGCGCGGCGGGGTCGCCGTCGGCGAGGATGGCGAACCCGGCCTGGATCCAGTCTTCAACCGAGAGCCGGTGGCCGGCACCGCGCGGCGGGGACATGGTCGGCAGCATACGACGGTGACCAGTTGCGTGACAGTTGCGAAAATTAGCGACGGTAAGGAATTACCGATTTCGAAGGGGTGCTGTTGCAACCGTGGCCGCCGGTAGTCACCGCCGCTCTTCGGCTTCTACTTCCAGCCCGCCCGGCCGGCGGCACCCCTCGGTGCCGATATGCGACCACGGCTGCTTCAGCGGCTAAAACCGTACCATACTCCCAGGTATGGGCAATGATTTCGGCCGAGACGACCGAACGGGTTTAGCCACGCCGTACGTCGGGCACCATGTGCGACATGGTCCGTGAAGATTTCGACGACAACCCGTTGACGCCGGCAGAGGAGCTCGACTCCGACGAGGTGCGCAACGACGACGGTGACGAGGTGGTCGCTCCGCCGGACAAGTGGATCGAGGCCAAGGACAACGAAACCCTCGACGAGAGACTCGCCGAGGAGGTCCCGGAGGATTCTGGCGATGACGAGGCCGACGATTCAGTGACCCAAGCCCACGACTCAGACGCGGGTGGTGGGCTCAATTTGGTCAGCGAATCTGAGCTCGACCGCATGGACCCCAGCGTGCATGGCCGCGAACGCGGCCAGATCGACGGGACGCCGGAGGACGGGGATTCGTTCTTCGACGTCAATCCGGGTTAGTCGGACGCCGACCGCAGCACCATCACCGAGCGGGCCTCGACGGTCACCTTCGCCCCGGCGTCGTGTGGTTCGGCGTCTTCGTCGGTCTCGGCTCCGGTGTAGATCACCGGAACCCAGGCGGTGCCGAACTCGTCGGCAGGCAGCGCGAAGTCGATCGGCTCGTAGTGGGCGTTGAACCACAGCAGGAACGAGTCGTCGGTGACGCGCTGGCCGCGCACATCGAGGTCGGGAATGCCGTCACCGTTGAGATACACCGCCAACGACTTGGCGAAGCCGGATTCCCAGTCTTCTTCGGTCATCTCGGACCCGTCGGGAGCGAACCATGCGATGTCGGGCAGCCCCTCGCCTCCGCGTTGCCGCACCGGCCGTCCGCTGAAGAACCCCCGCCTGCGGAATACCGGGTGTGCGGCGCGCAGTCCGGACACCGTCCGGGTGAACTCGATCAGCGAGGAGTCGGCCTGCGACCAGTCGATCCAGGACAGCTCGTTGTCCTGGCAGTAGACGTTGTTGTTGCCGCGCTGCGTGCGGCCAAGCTCATCGCCGTGCGAGATCATCGGAACACCCTGCGAGAGCAGCAGTGTGGTGAGGAAGTTGCGCTGCTGGCGAGCGCGTAACTCGTTTACCGCCGCGTCGTCGGTCGGGCCTTCGGCGCCACAGTTCCAGGATCTGTTGTGGCCCTCGCCGTCGCGGTTGTCCTCTTCGTTCGCCTCGTTGTGCTTCTCGTTGTAGGACACCAGATCACGCAGTGTGAACCCGTCGTGTGCGGTGACGAAGTTGATGGACGCCACCGGCCTGCGTCCGGTGTGTTCGTAGAGGTCGGCGGACCCGGTCAGCCGGGAGGCGAACTCGTCGAGGGTGGCGGGCTCGCCGCGCCAATAGTCCCGAACCGTGTCGCGGTACTTCCCGTTCCACTCTGTCCACTGCGGCGGGAAGTTGCCCACCTGGTAGCCGCCGGGTCCGATGTCCCAGGGTTCTGCGATGAGCTTGACCTGGCTGACCGTCGGATCCTGTTGCACGAGTTCGAAAAACGTCGACAGCTTGTCGACGTCGTAGAACTCGCGAGCCAGTGTGGCGGCCAGGTCGAAACGAAAACCGTCGACGTGCATCTCGGTGACCCAGTACCGCAACGAGTCCATGATCAACTGCAGCGAGTGCGGATGGCCGACGTTGAGGCTGTTCCCGGTGCCGGTGTAGTCCGTGTAGTAGCGCTTGTCGTCATCGACCAGCCGGTAGTACGCGGCGTTGTCGATGCCGCGCATGGAGAGTGTCGGCCCGAGGTGGTTGCCCTCGGCGGTGTGGTTGTAGACCACGTCGAGAAGCACCTCGATGTCGGCCTCGTGCAGGGCACGGACCATGGCCTTGAACTCCTGCACCTGTCCACCAGGCGTCCGGTTGCTGCTGTAGTTCGGGTCGGGGGCGAAGAAGCCGATGGTGTTGTAGCCCCAGTAGTTGGACAACCCCTTCTCGATCAGCGTGGAGTCGTTGGCGAAGTGATGCACGGGCATCAGTTCGATCGCGGTCACCCCGAGTGACGTCAGGTGCTCGATCATCGCCGGGTGCGCGACCGCGGCGTAGGTGCCGCGAATGTTCTCCGGGATGTCGGGATGTGTCTGGGTGAGGCCCTTCACATGCGCCTCATAGATGACGGAGTCGGCGTACTCGTGGCCGGGCGGGCGGTCGACGCCCCAGTCGAAAAACGGGTTGATCACCACCGACTTGGGCATGCTCGCCGCGGAGTCGTCGTCGTTGCGGCTGTCCGGATCGCCGAAGTTGTAGCCGAACACCGACTGGTCCCAGTCGATCGTGCCGTCGATGGCCTTGGCGTAGGGATCTAGCAGCAGCTTGTTCGGGTTGCAGCGCTGGCCGGCATCCGGGTCGTACGGGCCGTAGACCCGGTAGCCGTAGCGTTGGCCCGGCTCGACACTGGGGACGAAGCCGTGCCAGACGAATCCGTCGACCTCGGGCAGCGTCACCCGGGTCTCGTTGCCGTCGGTGTCGAACAGACACAACTCGACCCGCTCAGCGGCCTCGCTGAACACCGCGAAATTGGTGCCCGACCCGTCATAGGTTGCCCCGAGCGGATAAGCCTTGCCTCGCCAGATCTCCAACGATTCGGCGGACGTCGAACTGGCGGGTTGAACCACCCCCGAGACGATACGGGGACCTCCGATGCGGAAGCATCGCAACTATCCGACACAAGATCGGCCCACCGGAGGTGAATCCCTTGTCCACAGGCGCGGACCTGCCCTCTTACCGGACACTGCTGGTCACCGTGGACCGCGGTGTGGCAACCATCACGCTGAACCGGCCGCGGCAGCGCAACGCCGTCGGGGACGGCATGCGCGAGGAACTGGCTGATGCGTACCTGCGCTGTGACCGCGCGGACTCGATCCGCGTCGTGGTGCTGACCGGCGCACCCCCGGCGTTCTGCGCCGGTGCGGACCTCGCGGCAGGCGAGAAGACCTTCACCGAGCCGGGGCCGACGTTCAGTGCTGCAGGCATCGATGTGCCGGCATGGACGCTCTCCAAGCCGGTGATCGCCGCCGTGAACGGGCATGCGATCGGGTTGGGTCTGACGCTGGCCCTGCAGTGCGATATCCGGTTCTTCGCGGCCGACGCACAGTACGGCGTCGTCCAGGTCCGCCGCGGGATGGTCGGCGACGCCTGCTCGCACTGGATCCTGCCGCGCATGGTCGGGCTGTCCAATGCGGCTGAAATCCTGTTGAGCGGCGCGACATTCGACGGCCACCGCGCGGTGGCACTCGGCTTAGGCAGTCGCGTGCTCGACGCGGGCGACGTGTTACCGGCGGCGCTGGAAGTCGCATGCGACATCGCCGAGAATGCCGCGCCTGCAGCGGTGGCGGCCAGCAAGCGGTTGCTGTGGGACTCGTTCGAGTTGGACCGCGATGCCGTCGGCCGCCGCGAGACCGACATTCACCTGGAGCTGATGCGGCTCGACGACGCCAAGGAGGGCGTGCGCGCGTTCCTGGAACGCCGCGCGCCGAGGTGGACCGGTTAAGCGGCCACCTCAACGCCTGCCGCACGCAAGGCTTCGACGGCCTCCGCGGTCGTCGTCGGCGACACCCCCGCGGTCAGGTTCAACAGGACCCGGGTGGTGTATCCGGCGGCGGCCGCATCGGCCGCCGTGGCCTTGACGCAGTAGTCGGTGGCGATGCCCACGACGTCGACCTGGTCGACGTCGTGCGCGCGTAACCAGTCGGACAGCGTCGTCCCGTCGTCGGCGTGATAGCCCTCGAACCCGCTGTAGGCCGCGGAGTGATGCCCCTTGTGGAACACCGCCTCGACGGCCGACGTGTCGAACGCCGGGTGGAAGTCGACGCCGGCGGAACCCACGACACAGTGCGGCGGCCAAGAGTCCCGGTAGTCGGGGTGGTCGGAGAAATGGGCGCCGGGATCGATGTGGTAGTCCTTGGTCGCGACGATGTGGTCGTAGTCGGCACGACGAACGGGGTCCGCGAGGAGTTCGGTGATCGCCTGCGCGACCTCGGCGCCGCCCTCCACCGCCAGGGAGCCTCCCTCGCAGAAGTCGTTCTGCACGTCGACGATGAGCAGTGCCCGCATGCGCCCAGACTAGGACGCGGTCTTGGCGGCGGCATCCACCCGTAGGTGCGCGGTCAGCAGCAGGTGGTCGAACGTGGCGCGCGGCGGCAGGGTTTCCTCATAGGTCAGCTGAGCGAAGTCGGCCAGGATCTGGTCGGCCAGCATGCGCAGCTTGACGTTGGTCTCCTGGGAGCACCACTTCAGCAGTTCGAACGCCGATTCGTCGGTGATCCGGTAGATCAGCATCAGCATGCCCTTGGCCTGCTCGATCGCCGCACGGTTCTCGGCGATCTCGGCGACCGCCGCGCTGACGAGGTCCTCGCGCGCTCGGCCCGTCGGCGTCACGTCGACGTAGAAGCCGTGCGTGCCGACCACGTCGCCGTCGTCGTCACAGAGCTGGTCGCCGATCACGATGACGTCGTGCACCTTGTTCTCGGTGTCGATGATGCGATGCCGCGTACTGAACGTCCTGTGCGTGCGCCGGATGTCTTCCAGCGTGGCAGCCACCTGAACGTAGTCGTCGGGATGTTTGTGCGACAGCACCAAGTCGGTCGTGGGGACGACGGTGCCCGGCTCGTACCCATGCAGCCGCTGCACCTGTTCCGACCACTCCCAACGCTCGTCGGCGAAGTAGAAGCGGAACCACCCGACCCTTTGCGGCGAACCCCCGGCTAACGCTTGTTCAATGGTGTCGTCGCCCGGCACCACGTCAATGTAGTTGACGTAATGAGACGTCACATGGCGAATTAGAGATCTGTCATCCACCGAAAAGCAGGTAGAGCCCGGTAAACGTGTAGCCCACCATCACCAGCATCATCGCCAGCTGGCCGGTCAGTTGGTATCCGGCGGGCAGCAGCCGCAGGGCCCGGTCGTGTGCGGCGATCACCCCGGCGACGTGCCCGCCCACCACGCAGCAAACCTTGATGGTCGCCAGCGCCGAAGGATGAAGCGAGAGAACGTAGTTCACCTCGGCGTCACCGAGGCCGAGCAGATTCCAGCCGCGGCCGAGCGGGTCGGCGAGGCCGATGATCGTCTGCTGCCCCCGTTCGATCAGATACGACAGATAGTGGGCGAACACATAGCCGAGCACGATCGGAATCAGCGAGTGCGCCATCAGCCCGGGCAGTTGCCGCCGGGTGCGCTGGTCGACGCCGCCGGTGCTGCGGGCCGCCAGCCAGAACGTCACCACCACAACGGTGATGAAGACCGACAGCCCGGCGGTGCGCAGCAGGGTCGCAGCCGTGACGGACTCCGCGTGCCCGTCGACGAAATTGCGCCAGCCGGGCATCGCCGAAAAGCTGTCGAACGCGGTGGACCCGAGTAGCACCGCGAGTACGGTCACCGTTCCGGGCCGGACCGGCAGCGACGGCAAGTGGTCGAACGGGTTGCCGACCTCGACGAGGCCGCTTTGCGGGTTCCGACGAAACGGTGAGAACCGAGACGCGACGACGCTGTACACCTCAAACGGGTCGGCGCGGCCGAACCACCGGTCGCCGCAGGCGATTGCGCCGGTCAAGGTGACGACGACGTAGACCCACAGCCAGAGCTTGATCGCCGAGATTGACCCCGGGTCCGGGCTCGCCAACTCCAGCCACACGAACGCGAACAGGCCGAACACCGCGGGCCAATACCCCAAGCACCGGGGATAGCCGCGGCCGGGCGGCGCTCCGGCCATCCGCATCAGCCGATGCACCGTGCGTATTGGTGAGATCGCACGCCATACCGGCCCGATCGCCAACGACAGCGCCACCAGCCCGACCCACAGCAACACGTAGAACACCCCAGGCAGCGGGTTGTCATCGGGGCTGCCGAACAGCGCGGCCATCGTCACCCAGGCGGCGAGAAGCAGACCCGCCACGGCCAGCGCCCATCGGGTGGCCGGGGCGTCAACCGCCGTCGTCACCCACCGCGGCAACGAACGACCAGGCTTGGCGGGGTCGAATCGTGGCTTCCGCCAGGCGAATGCCACCACGGCGAACGTGAAGGTCAGCGCCCACGCAGCGCCGAGGAGGGCATAGCTGAAGGGGATCGGCAGATCCGTGGACCCGCCGAGACCGTGCGCCAGCACCACGGCGGGTGGGTCGGTCACGGCTGCACTTGCACCGTGGCGACCGTCTTCTGCAGTTGGTGCAGCTCGATCTCCACCTGGCCCGGCACGTCAACGGTGAACTGGAACAGCTGGCCGGCGCGCGGTTCGATCTTGAACGTGTGCTCGGGCGACGAATGGACGTGAAGCTCGTCGGCGGCATCGCTGTTGACACGCACGAGGATCGGGTTGTTCACCTTCGTCTCGAGTCGAGCATTGGTCGGCGTGACGTCGCCGCCTTCGATGGTGAGGTCGACGACTAGGCGGTCGGGGGGCTTCTGCTCATTGGACATGTCCGACGGGCTGACCGACGACGCGGCGGGCGGGCTCTCGGCGTTGTCGGACTCGCCACCGCAACCAGCGGTGAGCAGCACGCCGGCGGCCAACAGTGCAAGAAGTCGCTGATCGCTCTTGATCGAGGTCACGCTGAATCATCTTGGTCGTTTGACCCTGGCTCTTCGCTGTCAGGCCCGTCTCGGTTTCGCCGGTCCCTCATCGCGATCCACGCGACCACACCGGCCACGACGAACGCCGGAAGGAAAGCCGGCACTGCCAGCCAGACCGAATGGTCGGCGAGGATCTGGACGGTCACGCCTGTGCGCTGGGTTGCAGTTCCGCCTCGCTACCGCTGGGCTCGCTGTTGTCGATCCGGCCGGCGCCCCAGGTGACTCCGGCGATCATGATCAACGTGCAGGCCAGCACCACCAGGCAACCGATCAGCCACAGGGACTGCGGGATGTCGGGGCTGCGCTCACGTTGCAGGATGGTGATCTCCGAGACGAACGGCCGGGTGAACTGCGCCTCGGCCGGCACTTCCTGCGCCCCGATTCCGGGATCGCCCGCAAGGTAGATCGGCACGGCCGCGAGTGTCGTGCCGTCGTGCAACCTCAACAGGGTCTTCCAGCTGCCCGACACCGGCATCGGTTGCGTGGAGACGTAGTGACCGGGGCCCACCTTCTCGAGATTGTCGACGAACTGTCCGCGCTGCTGAGGCAGCCCGCCCTGCCAGCCCAGCACCGAAACCCAATTCGGGTCGTCGCTGACGACGTCGGTCGGGTCGAAGCGCACGTCGGCGGTGACGAAGCGCTGGCCGTCGACGGCGGGCGCCTCGGTCAGCGTGACCGCCGCGGTCGCGTTCTGCGGCACGTCGTAGCGCACGCCGTTGGCGGCCGCCACACCGATGACCACCACGGTCAGCGCGACCAGGCTGACGCTGATCGCCCGCCGCGGCAACCGCTGCGCCGTAAGCACCATGCCCACCATCGCACCGCACGTACCGGTGAGGATCGCGACGGGTACGGCCATCGCCAGCGCCTCTGGCCAGATGCTCGACGGCCACGGGTAGTGGTAGACGGCATTGACCCACAGCGATTCCAGCCAGAGACCCACGGTTCCTATACCGAGGCCGGCGACGAGGCCGTAGACCAGCGGCCGTTTGAGCAGTGGGGTCAGCGCGAGGAGTTCGACGATGACCGCGGCCCCGAGGTAGAGCGGGAACCAGTTGACGGGCGCGTCGAACACGGGAGCCACCAAGAAGGCGACGACACCGCGCAGCCCGATCGCGATGAACGCGGCGAATAGGGCGGCACCGCGGCCCATGAAGATGCGCGCGGCGACGAGGGCGAGCGCCGCCGCGGCCGCGATCAGCGTCGGCTGGAACACCTGACGGAACTGCGGCACACCGAAGTCGAACTCGATCTGGTAGACGGACGCGCCGATCAGCACGCCGGCGAACGCGAGGTACTGGACGAACTTGAGGCCGATGCCGTCTGGCGGGGTGTCATCAGTCTTGGCCTTGCGGCCCTCGTGCTCGAGGTACAGAGCGGCCAGCGTGGAGAACCCGGCACCGCCGATCATCATTAAGTGGGTCGGGCCCCACAGCGTGACGTCCTGGCCGAAGATGCGGTGCCAGACGTCGTCCAGCGGGAAGCCTGTCAGGGCGTACAACCCGCAGCCGGCCATCACGATCCCGCCGACCGGCGCATACCAGTTGTCGGTGATGCGGACCGCGGCCGGACCGGGCCTCTCGTAGGGCAACACAATCGCCGTGCAGCCCGCGACGAAGATGCCGAACAAGCCGATCAGGATGAAGTAGTGCGCCGGATTGGCCAGCGCCCCGTCGTCGCGGCCGTTGCCGATGTGCAGGCTGACATCCCAAATGAAGCCGAACAGCGCGCAGATGATGGACGCGATGAACATCGCGATGGGCAGGGCCACCCACGACGGGCGTTTGAACCGGCGTCCTGACCAGTCGGCCAGGGACGTCAACCAGGTGATCTTGTGGTTGCGGTGCAGGTAGCCGATCCACAGCAGCACCAGCGTGACGACGCCCGCGGCGGCCGTCAACCCGATGATCTCGTGAATTGCAGCGCCGCCGCCCTCGTCCTGTGCGAGGAGGGAAATCTCCGTCGAACCCGTCATCTGCCTCACCTGGTGACTGTCGAAAGAACTTCTTACTCGTCGGTAATGTTCCCAGAACGACCCGAGCTGAAACCAGGGGGTATCGGTAAGTCGGTATCAAACCGCGACGACTTATATGGTCGGGGTCACCGGGCCCTGCACCGCGTCAACGGTGGCGGTGGCCTCAAAGAGCCGGCCGCTGATGGGCACATTCACCTTGTCGGCGCTGGCGCGTGCTCATGGTCGACCCACACACGGGTTGCCGCTTCAGGTCCACGGCGTGACCGGACGTTCCCGCCGCTCGCCGTCGACGATGACATCGAGCCGTTCGTCGAAGAAGCAGATGCGGTCGCGCACCGGTACGGCGTCGTGCAACGGCTCGTGATAGGTCCACGCCACGTCCCGCGGACCGTCCGGCACCGAGAAGTAGGCAGCGCGGCCCTTGTAGGCGCAGTAGCTGGCCGTGTCGCTCGGCTCCAGCTCGACGGCGACGTCCTCGCGCGGCAGATAGAACCGGACCGGAAGCAGGTGTACAGCTTGGCATCCCGGTACCACTTCTCGACCGGATGATCCTTGATGTAGCCCCAGCCGCCCATCGTCTGGATCGCACGTTCCGTGGTCCGGACCGCGACCTCGCTGGCGGCAAGTTTCGACATCGATCCCTCGCCGCGCTCGAACGGCACACCGGTGGCGGCCATCCATGACGCTCGCCAGGTCAGCAGCCGCGCAGCGTCGATCGCGGTGGCCAGGTCCGCGAGCGGGAACGCGATGCCCTGGTTGTCGATGATCGGCGCTCCGAAGGCCTCGCGACGGTTCGCATACTCGGTCGCGTATTCCATTGCGGCCCTGGCGATGCCGAGCGCCTGCGCGGCCACCATCGGCCGGGTCTGTTCGAATGTGCCCATCGTCGCGGAACCGGAATGTCTGCCGCCCTCGATGGCCTCACGTGCCCGGGCCAGCTTGCGTTCGAGCTTCTCCTGCCCGCCGAGCAGGTTGTCGGCGGGCACCCGTACGCCGTTGAGCTTCAGTTCCGCGGTGTGCGACGCGCGACAGCCGAGCTTGTCCAGCTTGCGGACCATCTCCAGGCCGGGTGTGCCGCCGGGGACGATGAACAGCGCCTGGCCGCGATGCCCTAGCTCCTCGTCGACGACGGCGTTCGCCACGTGCACATTGGCGATTCCGCCGTTGCCGATCCACATCTTGTGGCCCTCGATGATCCAGTCGTCGCCGTCCCGCTGTCCGCGGGTGCGCAGGTTGCGCACGTCGCTGCCGCCCTCCGGTTCGGAGATCGCCAGCGCAGCGAGCTTGAGATCGCCAGGGCCGCCGAAGCATTCGGGGGCCCACTGCAGCATCTGCTCGGGTGATGCCGGCCGTGGCCGATGGCCGACAACGCCAGCGCGGGCATCACGATCGCCAACCCAATGCCGGCGCAACCCCAGAACAGTTCCTCCATGAACATCGGCAGCGACACGCCCGTCGGATCGCCGATCAGGTCGCGGTAGAACAGCGGGCTGTAAAAGCCCTGGGCAGCCGCTTCTTCCAGCACCGGCCACGGGAACTCCTGGCGCGCGTCGTAGTCCGCGGCCACCGGGCGGACCACCGATTCGGCGAACTCGTGGGTGCGCCTGGCCAGATCGTGCTGTGCGACGGTGGGGTGATGTCGAAACTCCTGCGTGCACCGTCACCAGGTCGAACATTCCCGTTGCGAGTGAGTGATCTTTAATGGTCACGCGACTCGCACCCCATCTCGGGGTTGTTCGGCAGCCTTGCGGCTGCGTCGCTTCCGCGCTTCACGGCCACCCGCCGGACCAGGCCCGGTCTTACGGTCGGCTCCACGCTTGACGGCGGCCCCAACTGGGCCGACGACGCTAGGTGTTTCCTCGTAGCGTGCGAGGTTCACGGCGGCGTTGTTATCACGTTGGTGACGTGCCGAACAGCCGTCGCATTGCCAATGTTCGGCCCAGCCGATGTCCTGCACATGCCGACAAACGTGGCAGGTTCTCGACGACGGGAACCAGCGATCGGCGACCACCAATTCCGACCCGTACCAGCCTGTCTTGTAGGACAGATGCCGTCGGGGCGTGCCCAGAGCCGCGTCGGCCAGTCCGCGCCGTCTGGCGCGGGCACCCGACAAGCCCTTCTGCCGCAGCATCCCCGCCGCGTCCAAACCTTCAACAACGATGCGGCCGTGAGTTTTAGCCAGTCTCGTCGTGAGGACGTGCAGGTGATGCGTGCGGACGTCATTGACCCGGCGATGCAGCCGGGAAATCTCGGAGGTGCGCTCACGGTAGCGCCGTGAGCCTTTCGTGCAGCGCGAGCGGGCACGGCTGGCGTGCCGCAGCTCTTTGAGTGCCGCGTCGAGTGGCCGTGGATTCGGCACGTGTTCGAGCACTGTGCCGTCCTCGTTGGCGACCGTGGCCAGACGCCGCACCCCGACATCAACGCCAACCCGTGAACCGGGCAGAGCGACGCCGGGTTGCTGAGGGCGCTGCACCAGCACCCGCACACTCGCGTCCAGCCGGGCGCCGTTGCGGCGCACCGTGATCGCCAGCACCCGCGCCCGGCCTTTCGCGATGAGCCGCTCAATCCGGCGCGTGTTCTCGTGCGTACGGACGGTCCCAATGACCGGAAGCGTGAGGTGGCGGCGATCAGGTTCGACACGCATCGCTCCGGTCGTGAACGACACGCGGTCCTGGTCGTGTCCCTTCTTCTTAAACCGGGGGAAGCCCATCCGTTTGCCATCGCGTTTGCCGGATCGGGAGTTCTGCCAGTTCCAGTACGCGTCAACCGCACCGTCGATGCCGTCAGCGTAGGCCTCCTTCGAGCATTCATGCCACCACACCGCCCCGGTTTCGGCGTTGACACACACCTCGTCTTTGACGGTGTTCCAGCGCTTCCGCAGCACCCGAAGCGACGGCTTCTCCGTCTCGATACCGGACGCGTGCCACGCGTCGATGTCGGCTTTCAGGGCCGCTACCGTCCAGTTGTAAGCCTTACGACGGGCACCGAAATGCCGCGCCAGCGACCTGGCTCGATCCTCGGTCGGGTCCAGGGTGAACCGGAACGCCTGCACCGTCCAGCCCTCAGGAATCTCGAACTGTCCCATCACGCCGCCTCGCGTTCCCCAGCGTCAGCCGCCGCAGCGACGGCACGCTTAGCACGGTTCTGAGCAGCACGTTTGCCATACAACCGAGCACACATACTGGTGAGGATCTCGGTCATGTCCCGCACCAAATCGTCGTCGACCTCGCACGAATCCACCACAACAAGCTCGCGGCCCTGCGCGGCCAGCGCCGCCTGGACGTACTCCGATCCGAACCGGCAGAACCGGTCCCGGTGCTCCACCACGATCCGGGCCACCGACGGATCACGCGGCAGCGCGAGGAACTTGCGACGGTGCCCGTTCAGGGCGACCCAACCTCGGTAACGACCATATCGACCGGGATCTGCTGGGTCGTGGCCCATGCGGTCACCCGCGCGACCTGCCGATCCAGATCAGCTTTCTGATCCGCTGAAGACACCCGCGCATACACCGCAGTAAGACCACACCCGCCAGCCTTGCCAGTCGGCTCATCGACGAGAATCAGCCGGCCCACTCGCTGCGCCGGTAGCGGCAACAGCCCGGCTCGAAACCAGCGATACGCAGACACCCGCGCAACACCGTTACGTTCAGCCCACGCCGCGAGATTCATACCCCTGTTCCTACAGCACACCACTGACATTTAGGTTTGGTGTGTGGCCGCGGACGGCCTAACCACTGACTGGAACACCCGGTGATTCCTCAAAGTTGAGTGGTCGTCCGCGGCTTCGTCTCGAGGCCGACTGGTGTCCCTGTTCGGGAACTTGGAGCCGCTCGCTAGCGGACTTCTGCTGAGGGAATGTCTGGGCTATGCCCGTCGGGACTCGGGACTGACCTGGATCCGTCGAAAGGATATGCGTGGAACTGATTTTGGGTATCGATCTGGCCTGCCGGGCTGCTCATCAAGCGTCGCTGGCTCGCCCCGATGGGACGTTCGTGTGGACCGGACGCAAGTTTTTCACCCGGCCAGCCGAGCTCGAGAAGCTGTGGGCAGATATCGGGCTCGGTGAGCAGGACACGCTGCGTGTCGTGCTGGAGCCGACCCGCAACGTGTGGGCGCCGGTCGCGTCGTGGCTTCGCCAGCGCGGCGCCCGGATCTCGATGGTGCCCACCACCCAGTCGGCGGACCTGCGCGCCTACTACTCCAAGCACACCAAGAACGACCACCTGGACTCCAAGCTGTTGGCCCGGCTGCCGCTGCTACACCCTGAGGGGCTGCGCGAGCACACCGGCGACGGTCCGGCCGAACCGTTGCGGCGGGTGGTCAAGGTCCGCTCCTCGATCGTCAAGCGCCGCACCGCGGTCTTTCAGCGCCTCGACGCCCAACTGGAGCTGCTGGGCCCGGCCTGGTACGAGGCGCTGGGATCCAACTACGGCAAGGCCGCGCTGGCGCTGCTGGCCCGCTACGCCGACCCGAACAGCCTGCTCCGGCTGGGCCATGCCCGCCTGACGCGCTTTTTGATCCGCCACTCCCGCGGCGCCTGGCGCGAACATCACGCCACCCTGCTGTTGGCCGCCGCCCAGGAATCGTTGCAGCTGTGGGGATCTGGCGCCGAGGCCAGGATCGACTTCGCCGAGCTGGCCGCCGACATCGCCATCGAAGCCGAGCAGGCTCAGGTGCTGACCGAACAGATCGAGGACCTCGACGAGCGCTGCGCCAACCTCTATACCGAGGCCGACCCCACCGGGATCATCGCCTCGGCACCCGGCGCCGGACCGGTCACCTGCGCCGTCATCGCCGGCCGGATCGGCGACCCGCACCGGTTCCACTCCCTGGCCGCGATCCGCGCCTATTCCGGCCTGATCCCCAAGGTCAACCAGTCCGGACAAGCCGAACACCACGACGGGCTCACCAAGGCCGGCGACGCGCTGCTGCGCGAAGCCCTGTTCACCGCCGCTGACCAGGCCCGCAAAACCGATCCCCAACTCGCCGCGAAGTACAAGCGGCTCATGGACACCGAACGACACCACGACTCGGCGATCTGCCACATCGCCACCATCCTGCTCACCCGGATCGCCACGTGTTGGCGCACCGGCCAGCACTACGTCCTGCGCGACACCGACGGCCGCCCCATCACCCCCGAAGAAGGACGTCGCATCGTCCGCACCCACCACGCGGTCGACAAACAGACCCGCATCAAGGCCGCCAACACCCGCCAGTCCCAGCGCCGCAAAGGCAGGACGGGCCGGGAACAAAAGGAGTCGCCAAGCGCTCCAGTCCTCCGACCCGCCTGCACGAGCATAAAACCACCCAAGCTGCTTGACATCACTTAGGAACTCAACTAACGACCACTCAGACCGCAACAGCTGGCAGCCCTTCACCGCCCTTTCGCTCGTCCTAAGGTGTCCTGTACCCGGTGTCGGCGAAAAATCCACGATGGAGGGAGCAAAACGTCATGTTGTCCTACGACTCCGGTGCCACCAGCCCGCCGCTGCTCGACCAAACGATCGGCGACAACCTGGCGCAGACGGTTGCGACCCACGGAGACCGCGAGGCGCTGGTCGAGTGCCAGACCGGGCGGCGCTGGACGTATGCCGAGTTCTACGAGGCGACCCGCCGCATTGCGACCGCGCTGATCGAACGGGGCACCAAGCCAGGCGACCGGATCGGGATGTGGTCGCCGAACTCCGCCGAGTGGCCGATGATCCAGTACGCCACCGCGCAGGTCGGCGCGATTCTGGTGAACATCAATCCCGCGTACCAGGCCGACGAGCTGGAGTACGTGCTGAACCAGTCGTCGATGTGCACGGTCTTCGCGGCGCCGTCGTTCAAGAGCTCCGACTACGCGTCGATGCTCGACAACGTGCGCGGGCGGTGCCCCGGTCTCAGTGACGTGGTGATCATCGGCTGGGAGCCGTGGCAGCAGATCACCGACACCACGACCGACCCCGACGCGTTATCGCGGGTGCAGTCCGGGCTGAGGCCCCGCGACCCGATCAACATTCAGTACACGTCGGGCACCACCGGCTTTCCCAAGGGCGCCACGCTGACGCACACCAACATCCTGAACAACGGCTACCTCGTCGGTGAGGGGCTGGGATACACGGAGCAGGACCGGGTGTGCATTCCAGTGCCCTTCTATCACTGCTTCGGCATGGTGCTGGGCAACCTGGCATGCACGTCACACGGTGCGACGATGGTGATTCCGGCGCCCGGCTTCGAGCCGGAGGCGACACTGAAAGCCGTTGCGGCAGAAGGCTGCACATCGCTGTACGGAGTGCCGACGATGTTCATCAGCGAGCTGGCGCTGCCGAACTTCGACAGCTTCGACCTGAGCACCCTGCGGACGGGGATCATGGCCGGATCGACGTGCCCCGAGCAGGTGATGCGCAGCGTGATGGAGCGTATGCACATGAGCGACGTGGCGATCGCCTACGGCATGACCGAGACGTCGCCCATGTCGACCCAGACGCTGCCGACCGACAGCTTGACCCAGCGCGTGACCACGGTGGGCCGGGTAGTGCCGCATACCGAGATCCAGGTCGTCGACCCCGATACCGGTGCGCAGGTGGAGCGCGGGACGCCGGGTGAGTTTTGTACCCGCGGCTACTGCGTGATGGCCGGGTACTGGGACAACCCCGAGAAGACCGCGGAGGCGATCGACGGCGACGGCTGGATGCACACCGGCGACATCGCGGTCATGGACGACGACGGCTACGTCGCGATCACCGGGCGGATCAAGGACATGGTGATCCGTGGCGGCGAGAACATCTACCCCCGCGAGGTCGAGGAGTTCCTGCACTCGCACCCCGACATCGTCGACGCACAGGTGGTCGGGGTGTCGGACGAGAAGTACGGCGAGGAGCTGATGGCGTGGATCCGGATTGCGGGAAGGCGCCGAAGCGCCCACCGCGGAAAGCTTGCGCGCGTTCTGTGCAAGCCACATCGCGCACAACAAGATCCCGCGATACGTCCAGGTCATCGACGAGTTCCCGATGACGGTGACGGGCAAGATCCGCAAGGTGGAGCTACAGGAGCGCGGCGAGGAGCTGATCGGGGCCGATCCGCGGGTCTGACTCTCCCCCTACGCTTCGCGTGGAGGTACCCCCACAACACGGCTCGTACCTCGCCGCTTGATCGTCGTCGGACTTAGTCGACGCCGATGGTCACCTCGGTGGACTTGATGAAAACCGTCGCGCGCATACCTTCGGCCAAACCCAGGTCCTCGGCCGCGTCTTTGGTGATCGACGACGTGACGATCTGGTCGCCGCCGTCGAGGCGCACCTTGACCGTCGCCATCACGGCGCCGAGATTCACCTCGGTGATGGTTCCGCTCAGCTGATTCCGTGTGGATAACCGCATATCGCACCCTAGCCTGGTTGGAGGAATTGACGTCCTCCCCAGGCTTAAGCCAGGGGATTCCAACCCCACCTATTACCTATGCGGCAGGAGGGCAGAGTTGAGGTTCACGGCTCGCAGACCGGCTGGCGCCGAGGTCTCCCCGTGCTGTCACCGACCGTCCGGCGGCGATGTTGCGTGCAGCGTTCACGTCGGCGTTGCACGGTCCGGCGGTGCAGGCTTCGCACTGGAAAACCGCTTGGCTCTTGCGGTTGTCGGGTGCGACGTGCCCGCACGCGGAACATCGTTGCGACGTGTACGCGGCCGGAATCTGCTCGACCCGACCGTAAGCCTTGTGCTGCAGCCGCGCGGCCAGCAGACCCCATCCGCTTCGGGCGATGCCCCGGTTCAGCCCGCGTTTCTGAGCAACGCGCACACCGGGCTGCTCGACGGTGCCTCGCGCCGTGCGGGTCATCGCGCGCACGTCAAGGGCTTCGATGCGGATCGTGTCGAAGCGCCCCGCGATGTCGGTAGTGGCCTTTTCGACCCAGTCCTTGCGCCGGTCGGTCTCCCGCGCCTTCAGCTTCGCGAGGGCCAACTTCGTGCGAGCTCGACGCTTGGAGCCGCGCCCGGCGCGCGCGAGGCGCCGCTGCAGCACCTTGACCCGCCTGACCTCACCACGACTCAAGCCGGGGGCGTGGAGCAGTTCCCCGGTCGACAGGGCCGCCGACACCACCACACCACGGTCGATACCCACCACGCTGCCCTCACCCGGACCAGCGATCGGAGCAGGGACGTGGGCGAACGCGACATGCCAGCGGCCGGCCCGATCACGGGTAACCCGGTAGGACTTCACCCCCGCTGGGACCGGCCGCGAGAGCATGAAGCTCACGGATTTGTTGCTGCGGCAGCGCGACTCGACCACATGCGGTCCCAGCGTCGCGGTAGTGGCTGGTGCGCTCGTGGACCCGGACTACCGCGCCGCGCTGACCGGCTCCGCTCAAGCCTGGTTCGACGACGAGCAGCTGCGCGTGCACGCCGAGGTAAACCGCGTCTGGCCGCGCATGCTCGGCACCACCCCGATGGGCATCGCCCGCGCGCTCACCACACGGACCGAGGTGCGCGGCGTCAAGTACCGCTGGCGGCTGTTTTGCGGTCGACGCGACCGGCTGACCGACGTGCTGCGCGCGGTCAAGGCCGGCTGGCCGGTCGCGATGCTGGTCGGGCACTTCATCCCCAGACACTGGGTGCTGATCGTCGGGGCCACCGGGCAGACGCTGGAGTGCTACGAACCGTCGTCGGGCGAGGTGCGGTTCGCTCCCTTGGATGCGGTTCGGCGCTCGCGACTGGTCGGGCTCGGCTTTCCGCGGCCATTCGCGTTCGTGCTGCCGTCGCGGAGTGCTGACTCGGCTCCCCACTAGGTATTCGAACGTATGATCGAACAGTGGGCGAGCTCCAATCGATCGGCTACAACGGACAGCCTGTTCAGCAGGCATTTCGTCCGGTCGAGCCGCCGATCGCCGTCCTCGTCGACCTCGCCGCGCTGTTTCCGCGCGAGCCGCACCGGTCCGGCGGCTACAACCCGGCCGGGCTGCAGATGCATTCGGTCGTCGAAGGCAGGCTGAGCTGCTGGGGGATCTGCGAGCAGGGCCATTGGTGGGGACTGGTCACCTACGCCATCGCCTACGGCCCGCGGCGCCGGTCGGTCACGCACTGGATCCCGGCGTGGACGTTGAAACGCAAGCCCGAGCGTCGGTAGTCAGGCGGCACCCTCGTCGTCGTTCTCGTCGCCTTCGTCGTTCTCGTGGTCTTCGTCGGGCATGAGGTAGTTCTCGGGGTGGTGGTAGTGGTTGACTCGGGCTGGGCCGGTGTCGAGGTGCGGCGGTGGGATCCATTCATTGCCGCCTCGATCCACGATCAGATGCCGCTCTGGATACCCGATGGCGGCCGTCTCGAATCGACAGGCTGAGCGCGACGTGTGAACGTGACTGTGGTAGTCAGGCAGGGTGGCCGCTTTGCGTCAGATAGACCGTCAAACTATAGTCTGGACACATGTCCAGTGGCCTGCCGTCGGCTCGGACCGCAGGTCATAATGGTCAGCAGTGGTCGGTTCCTCGCGCGAGCGCTCGTCAGCGGACAGCCGGAGTGAACTGAGCATGCGCGTCGCCCTGCTGTCCTATCGGAGCAAGACGCACTGTGGTGGGCAAGGTGTCTATGTCCGCCACCTGAGCCGTGGGCTCGTCGAGCTCGGCCACGACGTCGAGGTGTTCTCGGGTCAGCCCTATCCCGAGGTGCTCGATCCGCGGGTGCGCCTGACAAAGGTGCCCAGCCTCGATCTGTACCGCGAGCCGGATCCGTTCCGCGTTCCATGGCCGAACGAGATCAAGACCCGGATCGACCTGCTCGAGCTGCTCACGACGTGGACGGCGGGATTTCCGGAGCCCAGGACGTTCAGCCTGCGCGCCGCCCGGGTGCTGGCCGAGCGCCGCGCCGACTTCGACGTCGTACACGACAACCAGTGCCTTGGCAGCGGCCTGCTGAAGATCGCCGAGCTGGGTCTGCCGGTGGTGGCGACCGTGCATCATCCGATAACGCGGGACCGCGTCCTGGATGTGGCCGCCGCGCGATGGTGGCGGAAGCCGCTGGTGCGCCGCTGGTACGGCTTCGCCGAGATGCAGAAGGACGTCGCGCGCCAGATCCCCGAGCTGCTGACCGTGTCATCGACCTCGGCGGCCGATATCGCCGAGGACTTCGCGGTGTCACCCGACCAACTGCGCGTCGTGCCGCTCGGCGTGGACACCGCACTGTTCAAGCCCACCGAGCAACGGGTGCGCAACCGCATCATCGCGATCGCGAGCGCGGACGTGCCGCTCAAGGGTGTCAGTCATCTGCTGCACGCGATCGCCCGGCTGCGCGTCGAGCGTGACCTCGAGCTACAACTCGTGGCCAAGCTGGAGCCCAACGGGCCCACCGAGAAGCTGATCGCCGAGCTCGGCATCTCCGACATCGTGCACAGCTCCAGCGGGCTGTCCGACATCGAGCTCGCCGACCTGCTGGCATCGGCCGACATCGCTTGCATCCCTTCGCTGTACGAAGGCTTCTCGCTGCCCGCGGTCGAGGCGATGGCCAGCGGTACGCCGATCGTCGCCAGCCGGGCCGGGGCCCTGCCGGAGGTGGTAGGCCCGGACGGCGAGTGCGCCAGGCTGGTCACCCCGGCCGACGTCGACGAGCTGACCAAGGTGCTCGGCGAACTGCTCGACTCACCGCTGGAACTGCAACGCCTCGGGGCCAACGGCCGCCAGCGCGCACTCGACGTGTTCAGCTGGGAATCCGTTGCCGCACAGACCGTTGCGGTTTACGACCAGGCCCGCGCGCGGGTGGGGCAATGCTGACCGTCGACTTCGACAGGCTGCGCATCGGCGCGGGCATGAAGGTGATCGACGTGGGCTGCGGCGCTGGCCGGCATTCCTTCGAGGCGTACCGGCGCGGCGCGGACGTCATCGCCTTCGACCAGAATGTGGCCGACCTCAACGACGTCGACGAAATCCTGCAGGCGATGAAGGAGCAGGGCGAGGTGCCCGCGTCCGCGAGGGCCGAGGCGGTCAAGGGCGACGCGCTGGACCTGCCCTACGCCGACGGCGCATTCGACTGCGTCATCGCCTCCGAGATCCTGGAGCACGTTCCCGAGGATGACCGGGCGATCTCCGAACTCGTTCGGGTGCTCAAACCGGGTGGCGCGCTTGCCATCACAGTGCCGCGCTGGCTGCCCGAGCGGGTGTGCTGGGCGCTGTCCGGCGAGTATCACGCCAATGAGGGTGGACATATCAGGATCTACCGGGCCGACGCGCTGCGCGACAAGGTACTCGCCCACGGCCTGCGGCTCACCCACACTCATCATGCGCACGCATTGCACTCACCATTCTGGTGGCTGAAATGCCTTGTCGGCACGTCGAACTCGGATCATCCAGCTGTGGCTGCCTACCACAAACTGCTGGTCTGGGACATGATGAGCCGACCATGGGCGACGCGGACGGCCGAGTCGCTGCTGAATCCGCTGATCGGCAAGAGTGTGGCGTTGTACTTCCAGAAGCCGGTGGTGCCAGTTGCTTCACGTTGACCGGCCTGACGTACCCGGTGTGCCGGGCGTGCTGACGCCTGCACAGTGCCGACAGACCGCGCAGTCGATCGCTGCGACGCAGGAGTCGTCGGGAGCCATCCCGTGGTCCGAGGGTGGACACACCGATCCATGGGACCACGTTGAGAACGCGATGGCGCTGACCGTCGCGGGCCTATTGGAACCCGCACGCGCAGCATTCGACTGGTGCCGGAATACCCAGCGAGCCGACGGCTCATGGCCGATCCAACTGCGCAACGGCGTCGTCGAGGACGCCAACAGCGACAGCAACTTCTGCGCCTACATCGCCACTGGCGTCTGGCACCACATGCTGGTCACCCGCGATCGACGATTCGCCGAGACCATGTGGCCCGTCGTCACCAGGGCGGTCGACTTCGTGCTCGACCTGCAACAGCCGAACGGTGAGATCGCCTGGGCCCGAAGCGACTCCGGACCCGAACCCGATGCGCTGCTCACCGGATGCGCAAGCATCTACCACAGCCTCCGGTGCGCGCTGGCCCTGGCGGACTACTTCGGCGACCCGCAGCCCGAATGGGAGGTCGCCGTCGGACAGCTCGGCCATGCCATCACCCACCACCCCGACCTGTTCGTGTCCAAGGACCGGTGGTCCATGGAGTGGTACTACCCGGTGCTGGGCGGCGCACTCCGCGGTGCGGCGGCCTGGAGCCGCATCGACGAGCGGTGGGACGACTTCGTCGTTTCCGGCCTCGGCATCCGGTGTGTGGACGACCGGCCGTGGGTGACCGGAGCCGAAACCTGCGAGCTGGTAATGGCATTGGATGCGATCGGCCAGTCGGCGCGCGCGCACCAGCAGTTCGCGGCCATGCACCATCTGCGCGAAGAGGACGGCTCCTACTGGACCGGGCTGGTGTTCGCCGACGGGAAGCGCTGGCCCGAGGAGCGAACCACCTGGACCGGCGGCGCGATGATCCTGGCGGCCGACGCGTTGTCATCGACAACAGCGGGCAGTGGCATCTTCCGCGGCGCGGACCTGCCGCGCGGCCTGGAAGGCGAGTTCGACTGCGCCTGCGCTACCAGCGGTCGCTGACGTCGAAAACGTCGCCCGGCGTGCCGGAGATTCGCTCCAGCACCCGCATCGACCCGGTGGCCGACACCTCACGGAAGTCGCCGGTGCCCAACGCTCGGCGGTAGATGTGGAACGGGGCCTGCCCGCCGTCGTTTGGATCCGGGAACACGTCGTGGATGATCAATGCGCCGCCGACATCCACCCACTTCGCCCAGCCGTCGAAGTCCCGCTGCGCCGCTTCTTCGGTATGACCGCCGTCAATGAACAGCAGCCGCAACGGCGTTCGCCAGCCTCGAGCCACCACCGGCGACCTGCCGACGATCGCCACTACGTGATCGTCCAACCCGGCGGCATCCAGCGTGTGCCGAGCCGTCTGCAACGTGTCGAAGAGCCCGGTGACGGGATCGACCATCGAGGCGTCGTGGTACTCCCAGCCCGCCTGATGCTCCTCGGAACCGTGATGATGGTCAATCGTGTAGACCACGCCGCCGCTTTGTTGCGCCGCTGCGCCCAACAGCACCGTCGACTTGCCGCAGTACGTGCCGATCTCCACCCCGACGCCGTCGCCGAGATAGCCGATCGCGGTGTCGTAGAGCGCGCGACCCTCGTCGGCGGGCATGAAGCCGGTGACCTGATCGGCGAGCGCGAACAACCGGGCAGCAGCTGCGGGTAGTGCGGTTTCGGTGTGGCTCATCGGCGTCCAACTTACCGTTGCTGGGGTATGGCGGTCGTACGGCTAATGCTGACCTGAACGCCGCGGACCCAGCATCGCGATCGAGGCCGTCAACGCCGCCTCGGTGATACCCCGGACATCCCGTCCGTCCTCGACGTACAGCGCGGTCAGCTCCCGCAGGCCACCGAGCAGGATCAGTGCCAACGGCCGAGAGATCGGCGGTAGCTGCGCGCGCCGGAACCCCGGGCTGTCGCTGAGATCGACCAGCATGTCGGTCAGGTGGCTCATGGCCAGGCGATGAAGTGGCTGCGCAACCGCGCCGAGCGCCGGTGCCTCACGGATCCAGCTCAGCGTGATGGCCGGCCGCGAGCCGATGTGGTTGACGTATGCGCCGACAGCCTGGCGAATCTGCTGCTCCCAGTCCCCCTCAGGGTCGACCGCCGCCCGGATATCGGTGATCATCTCTTCGTTGTTGGCCCGCAGCAGGTCGATGAAGCAGTCCTCCTTACTGGAGAACTGGCTGTAGAAGGTGCGCTTGGACGTGCGGGCGTGCCGGACGATATCGGCCACCGTAGTGTCTCGATAGCCCCGCTCGGTGATGGATGCGGCCATGCCGTCGAGCAACCGGTCGCGGAACGGAACGGTCGCGGTCACGTCCGCGACGCCGGCAGCGTCGTCGATCGCTGTCGCCATCTCACCTCCGTTGTCCGCAGCCCCTTGCACAGGCTTGGTACTACACGGTACCGTACAACGCAGAGCAGCGGTACACCGCAGTACCGCAACAAAGGTTGGGAGTCAACGATGAGCGAAGCACTGACCGTCGACCTACCCACCGCCACCCCGCGAGCTGTGAAGGTGCCTCCCTCGCCGCGGATCCCCAAGCCGCTGATGGGTCTCGCCTTCTCGGTCTCGCGACGCTGGACTGTCGCACAGGTGGCCCGCCGCTACGGCAACGTCTTCACGCTGAACGTTCCGGTGTTCGGTCGAACGGTGGTCATCGCCGACCCACAGCTGGCCAAGCAGCTCTTCAGCGCCAACCCCGATGATGTCGGCAACATCCAGCCCAATCTCAGCAGGGTGCTCGGTCCGGGTTCGGTGTTCGCGCTCGACGGCGCGGACCACCGCAAGCGCAGGCGGCTGCTCACACCACCCTTCCACGGCAAGAGCATCAAGAACTACGAGAAAATCTTCGAAGAAGAGACGCTGCGTGAATCCGCGAACTGGCCCGAGGGACAGGCGTTCTCAACCCTCGAGCCGATGATGCGCATCACGCTCAACGCGATCCTGCGCGCGGTATTCGGCGCCGAAGGCGCTCAGCTCGACGAACTGCGCCGCATCATTCCGCCCTGGGTGACGTTGGGTTCCCGGGTCGCGACCCTGCCGACACCGTCGCGGACCTATGGACGGTTCAGCCCGTGGGGCAGGCTGGCCGAGTATCGGCGGCAGTACGACCGGGTGATCGACCGACTGGTGAACGAGGTCAAGGCCGACCCGAACCTCGACAACCGCGAAGACATCCTGGCCCTACTGCTGCGCAGTACCTACGAGGACGGGTCATCGATGTCGAGGCAGGACATCAGCGACGAGCTGTTGACCTTGCTCGCCGCCGGCCACGAGACCACGGCGTCCACGATGGGCTGGGTCTTCGAGAGGATCAGTCGGCATCCAGAGGTGCTGGCGAAGCTGGTCGCCGAGGCCGACACCGACGGCAACGAGTACCGGCAAGCGACGATACTCGAGGTGCAGCGCGCCAGGACCGTCATCGACTTTTCCGGCCGCCATGTCTACTCCCCAACCTACGAACTCGGCGAATGGACTATCCCGCAGGGCTATTCGATCGTCGTCAGCATTTCGCAAATCCATGACACCGCCGAAGCCTTCGATCACCCGGACCGGTTCGATCCGGACCGGTTCTTGGGTACGCGGCCGCCCACCTTCTCGTGGCTCCCGTACGGCGGCGGCACCAGGCGCTGCGTAGGCGCGACGTTCGCCAACCTGGAGATGGATGTGGTGCTGCGAACCGTGCTGCGGCACTTCACTATCGACACGACGACCGCACCCGGCGAAAAGGTGCATTCACGCGGCGTCGCCTACACACCCAAGGACGGCGGTCGAGTCGTGATGCATCGCCGCAAGTAGTCTCTGCGGTGTGACCGACCTCGTCGACATGATGAACGGCGCGATGGAGTACACCATCCCGCCTGCGCACAAAATGGGTATCAAGGCGGTCGAAGCGCGCCGCGGGTTTGCCGCCGCCTCAGTGCCGCTGGAGGGCAACGGCAACCACTTCGGCGTTGTATACGCGGGCGTGCAGTTCACCGCCGCCGAGATCCTCGGCGGCATCATCGCGATAGCCAGCTTCGACAGCGCCAAGTACTACCCGCTGGTGAAGAACGTCGACATCATGTTCACCGGGATGGCACGCAGCGACCTGCGCGCCGAGGCGAGCCTCGACGAGGACGAGATCGCGCGCATCGAAGCCGAGGCCGCCGAAAAGGGAAAGGCCGACTTCACCCTCGACGCGGTGGTCAAAGACGAAGCCGGCCAAACCGTTTCGGTCACACGCGGGCTGTATCAGCTGCGAGCCCACGGCAAGTAATTCAGGCTCCCCGGCTTCCGCGTGGGCCCACCTGCGTCGCCCGCTTCGGCAGTTTCCAGTCCGGTCGCGGGAAATGGCAGGTGTAACCCCACGGCAAACGCTCCAGATAGTCCTGGTGCTCGGGCTCGGCCTCCCAGAAGTCGCTCGTCGGCGTCACCTCGGTGACGACCTTGCCCGGCCAGAGGCCCGAGGCATCGACATCGGCGATGGTGTCCAGCGCGATCTGCTTCTGCTCGTCGTCGGTGTAGAAGATCGCCGAGCGGTAACTGGTGCCGACGTCGTTGCCCTGCCGGTTCTTGGTCGTCGGGTCGTGGATCTGGAAGAAGAACTCCAACAGCGCCCGGTAGTCGGTCTGCGCGGGGTCGTAGACGATCTCGATCGCTTCGGCGTGCCCGGGATGGTTCCGGTAGGTGGCGTTCGCGTTCTCGCCGCCGGTGTATCCGACCCGGGTCGAGATCACGCCGGGCAGCTTGCGGATCAGGTCCTGCATCCCCCAGAAGCAGCCGCCCGCCAGGATCGCCTTCTGCTGGTTGGTCATGCCTGTGCCTCCTGATTTGAGAACAGCTTCTTGTACTCGCCGTAACCCTCCGCCTCGAGGTCGTCGAGGTGGATGAACCGCAGCGCGGCGGAGTTGATGCAGTACCGCAGCCCGCCGTCGGCCTTCGGTCCGTCGGTGAAGACATGGCCGAGGTGGCTGTCGCCGTGCGCCGAGCGCACCTCGGTGCGGATCATCAGATGGGAGAAGTCGCGCTTCTCGACGACGTGATCGGGGTCGATCGTCCTGGTGAAACTCGGCCAACCGGTGCCGCTGTCGAACTTGTCGACCGACGCGAACAACGGCTCGCCGGAGACCACGTCGACGTAGATGCCTGGCTCGTGGTTGTCCCAGTACTCGCCCGTGAAAGGCCGCTCGGTGCCGTTCTTCTGCGTCACGTGGTACTGCTCCGGTGACAGCGCACCGACCGCGTCTGGATTCTTGCGATAGTCGTGTGTCATGGCGTTCCTATAACGGTATACGCCGGTCAATTAATCCAGGTCAGCACGTACCGTGGAGACATGCGCGCAGCGATGGCCCCGGCCCTGACGGTCCTGTTCATCGTCGCGGTCGGTTTTCCGGTCGCGGCGGCCGACCCGACCGTGCCGCCCGAGGTCCCGCCCGGCGGCGTTGTGTTCACCGACCGTCCGGACATCGTCAATCCCCATCCGAACCCCGTCGAGTCGTGGAGCCGCTCAGCCAACGAGAATGCGGTGAATGTGAATTTCACATCGGGCACCGACACCTGCTTCGGCGTGCACGCAACGGTGCAGGAGACAAGCCAGACGGTCACCGTGGAGCTGCAAAATGGAACGCTGCCAGAGGCCGTCAACCGACCGTGCATCATGATCGCGCTGTTCGGCACGCTCGAGGTGCCGTTGCAGGGCCCGCTTGGGGACCGGCAAGTGCTCAGCATGCACTGAGCGCCCTCGACAAAGACAGGTAGAACGTGTTCTAGTTCTTCCCGTGACGAGCAAGTTGTTCACCCGCGACGAGCTGGCCGAGGCGTTCGCGAACTTCGAGCAGACGGTGGACCGCGCCGCTCAAACCCGCGACTGGGATCCCTGGGTCGACCAGTACGCACCCGACATCGTCTACGTCGAGCACGCCGCGGGCACGATGCGGGGCCGCGAAGAAGTGCGGGCGTGGATCTGGAAGACGATGGAGACCTTCCCCGGCAGCTACATGACGTCGTTCCCGTCGCTCTGGTCGCGTCATCGACGAGCCGACCGGCCGGATCATCTGCGAGCTGGGCAACCCGATGCGCGACCCCGGCGACGGCACGATCATCAGCGCCACCAACATCTCGATCGTCACCTACGCCGGCGACGGCCGGTGGAGCCGTCAGGAGGACATCTACAACCCGCTGCGGTTCGTGTCGGCGACGATGAAGTGGTGCCGCAAGGCCCAAGAGCTCGGCACGCTGCCCGATGAGGCCGCCGCGTGGATGCGGCAGTACGGGCGCGGCAAGTGAGCACGAAACCGAAGCTGGTCATCGGCGCGAACGGATACCTCGGCAGCCACGTCACGCGGCAACTTGTCGAGGCGGGGCACGAGGTGCGCGCCATGGTGCGCGAGGGTGCCAACACCATCGGCGTCGACGACCTGAACACGACGCGGTTCGTCGGGGACATCTGGAGCAACGAGGTGCTTCGCGAGGCCATGGCCGGCTGCGACGACGTGTACTACTGCGTCGTCGACACCCGCGGCTGGCTCAAGGATCCCGCGCCGCTGTTCCGTACCAATGTCGACGGCACCCGCAACGTATGTGAGATCGCGAAAGATGCTGGCCTGCATAGGTTTGTCTTCACGAGCAGCTACGTCACGGTGGGTCGCCAACGTGGCCGCGTGGCCACCGAGGACGACATCGTCGTGGAGCGCGGGCTCACGCCATACGTGCGCTCGCGCGTGCAGGCCGAGAAACTCGTCATGGACTACGT
>CAWDFT010000030.1:0-109439 GCA_963801575.1 uncultured Actinomycetota bacterium | reverse complement strand
GCGTTCCATTACCGCTACCATCCGCTGGCTTTGCGCGTTGAGCAGATCGTCCCCTCGGGCGAACTGGGGACGCTCGAGCGGGTGGAGGCGGCCTTGTATCCCCCCTCGAAGTTCTCCGACATCCGCTACAACTACTCGCTCGCCGGTGGCGCGACGATGGACGCCGGGTGCTATGCGGTCCATATGGCCCGCACGTTCGGCGGTGGAACCCCGGAAGTCGTTTCGGCGCAGGCGAAACTGCGCGATCCGCAGATCGACCGGGCCATGACGGCCGAGTTGCGGTTTCCCGGGCGGGCACACCGGCCGGGTCCGCTGCTCGATGTGGTCGTCGGATGTGCTGCAGGTCAGCGCCAGGGTGGTTGGCGACCGCGGCGAGCTGCGTGTGCTCAATCCGGTCATGCCCCAGTTCTTTCACCGGCTCTCGGTCCGATCAGGCGACGGCAAACGGGTGGAGCGATTCTCACGCCGTGCGTCCTACGCCTATCAGCTCGACGCTTTCGCCGCGGCAGTGCTGCGCGGCGAACCGGTGAAGACGACGCCGGAAGACGCGGTCGAGAACATGACCGTCATCGATGCGATCTATCGCGCTGCCGGCCTCCCTCTCCGCGAGCCCAGCTGAACGTACGAAACAAAACGTCAGCGACGGAGTTCCGACCAGGTACCGGGTTAATCCCGGCCAGTTTCCTGACGGCCCGTGAGCTATCTGACGGTCCGTGAGCTATACCCCCGGCCTTTGGCTGGAACCACAACTGGCCACTGACGAGCAGAACAGATGGATTGACCGAAATGCAGGACGGGACGGTCAATCCATCTGTCGCCCGCTGAACAATTTCTTGCGCACAAAAATCATTGGCTTACCCCATCTCTCCAATCGCACCTCCACGAAGCATCAACGCTATGGCAGCAACTCGCGGCCCACCTGGCGACCGCAGCCCGCACCGGCGTGCATGTCGGCGAACTCGTCGCGCAGGCGTGGCTGCCGGCTCGATCGCCCGCGCAGACCTGCCATTCCGCCCTCACGGAGGCGATCGCCGCCCGCCACCGGGCCGGCGGCGGCCCACCGCGAAGCCCTCGACGCCGACTTTGCCACGCTCAACGAGGCCCGCGCCCGCGGCCGAAACCCGAAGCGCCGAACATGTTCTGGCCGAGCTGGAAGCGCTGCGCACCGAACTGTACGTGCTGCAGATCGCCGGCGGTTTCGATTCTGCCCACCAAATCGCCGTCACTGCCGAACAGCTCGCTGCGCTGCCGGAGCCGGTGGCCAAAGAGGTGGCCGGGCTGGCGGCGCTGCCGTTCGCGATCATCCCGGTGGGTGCCCCAGAGGGGCGCGAAAAGCGGTTGGCGCTGCGTACCCTGGCGGAAATAACGAACGCGGCCGAGATGTCATGTGGTGCAGTGCGACTGGCGACGCCGACCGATGGCCGCCGCCGGGGAGCCTGGTCATCGCCGACCTCGCCCAGCAGACCCGGGACGAGCACCTCAAACTGACCCTGCTGGACTCGGGAAGCACCCGGTGGCCGCCGGGACCGTCGGTGCGGCTGCTCACACTGCTGGAATCGGACCTGCCGTGGACAATTTCACTAACGGACTGGGCCGGACATTCCGCGCAGCCCGCACCCGCGGCCACCCGACCTTGACTCCGTCGTGATCCAAGGCGGCCGCCTTGCCGACGATGTGCTCACCCCAGAGCTGCGGGAGGCGCTGCGCCGCCGCCACACCACACGCGCGGCCAACACCACGGCCTACCCAACGCCATCTCACCGTCGCCCAACTTCGCGCACACGGCCGCGACAGCGCCCGAGACGGGCGCCGCGACACTGGGTTGGGCCTCGACTGAAGGCTGTGACGCCTTCGGCATGAGTCCAACTCACGCCAATCGACGGTTGGCGCCTCAGCAGCGCCCCATCACAATCGGTCAGGTCGGTCCGCGTCGTGGCCTACTGTGAGGTTCAGGATCCGAGCCGCGTTGCGCCACAACCACGCCTCTAGTACGTCGGATGTGATTGGAAGTGAGCGCATTTCATCACAGAGCTGCACATAGGGTCGGTTGATCAGAAAAGCGCCGGTGCCGTACACGACCTTGTCGCGGATCGTCGTCTGACCGAACAGCATCAACGCTTCCCATCCGGCGCCCGCAGCGGCAACGTATTTGGGGCGGTGGGCTCCGAGCTCCAAATACACGTTCGGGTGCTTCCACGCCACCAAACATGCCTCCAGCACCCACGGGTAGCCGGCGTGGCTCATCAGGATCGTCAGCTCTGGAAAGTGGCAGGCGACCTCATCGATGTGGCGGGGGTGTCCGAGATCACTGGCGCGCGTCCGCGTCCAATTTGCGGACGTGTGGATGCTGAGCGGGATACCCAGTTCTACGCACTTGGCGTAAGGGGAAATACGCACGATCGGTGGCCGGTCTGCCGATCATGAAAGGCCGCAGGCTTAGCCCCCGAAAGCCGCGCTCGACCACCCAATGTTCGAGCGCGGCCAGCGCCGAGCTACCCCGCATGATGTCGGCGCCGGCGAACGGGATAAAGCGGTTCGGGTGACGGTCGGTCAGCGCGGCTACCGACTCGTTGTGTACGCCTAGCGTGTGCTGGGTTCAAAGTTCCCCTGACTGGCGCGCCGGGCATGGCGACGCCCCCGTCGGCCCGACCATGAAAGGGTCTCCACGTCCGCGGTTCGCCTCCGATACGGCTACGGGCCCCCCGGTCGCGTACGTTTCGCGTACGTGAAGGCGTTAGCTAGCACGGCCGGGGCGTAACCTGCACAGAGGAGTGTTGATGATGGCTGATCGCATCATGAGGGGCAGCCGGCTTGGGGCCGTGAGCTACGAGACCGACCGTAATCACGACCTGGCGCCGCGTCAGATCGCGCGGTATCGCACGGAGAACGGTGAGGAGTTCGAGGTCCCGTTCGCCGATGACGCCGAGATCCCCGGCACCTGGCTGTGCCGCAACGGCATGGAGGGCACCCCGATCGAGGGTGGTGACCTGGCCGAACCCAAGAAGGTCAAGGTGCCGCGCACACCCTGGGACATGCTGCGGGAACGCCGCTCAATCGAGGAACTCGAGGAACTGCTCGAGGAACGCCTCGAGATCATCAAGTCAGGCCGCCGCGGCAGCTAGCTTAGCTACCGGCCGGGGTCACGAACCTCGACCAGTACCGGGACCTCTGACTGAAAGATCCGATCTGATGACTCAGAAGATTTGCTTTGATTGCTTCCATAAGTTGTTCCCTGACAAGCCAATTCGGAAGGTTACGTTGGGTCGGCAATGCGTTGTGTGCAAAGCGCAAACGGATCGAACGGAACAGATGATTCCTGTTGAGGCAGAGGACATTCCGCTGGTTAAGCAAATAGCTTCATAGGCGGTCGGGCCCCGGCCGCGGCGCCCGCGTTGCCCACGTTGCTCGCGTACCTTGGGCAGCTCGTCGGCCAGATGGTCGGGCACCCGCTTGTTTGTGTATGCCCACCGGAAGGATCCGCGGATGCCGGCGCGGTAGCTGCGGCGCGTTTCGATCGTCCATCCGGTCTGCCGCCCGAACCATTCGACGAACTTCTCCCCGGCAACATCGGCCGGACGGCCGCCGGTGTCTCTGGCCAGCCGAACCAATTGGATTCGGCGCAATTCCGTCGTGGTTGGCGGTTGCCCGGCCGCGGCGAGGGTCAGCATGTAGTCGTCGATGATCTGCGCCCAGGCGGCTGGCGCTTTGGTGCCATTGCCCCTTGCTTCTACAGGCAGGCACGTACAGCGACGAGCTTGCCGCGCCTAGCCCCTTGGTAGTCCCCGGCCTTCAGGGTGGCCCGCGCCGGACATCGGTTCTGCTGCGTCCGGCGTGGGCCGTTCTCCTACGCTGACGCTGTCGATCACACAGCGAAGGAGAAGAACTGTGAGCGAGCCCGTCTTCATGGCCCAAATCCGCGCCGCCGACATCCCCGAAAGCATGCCGGTTAGCCGCGCGATCAGAGACTTCATGGTCGCCCACCCACCAACGCCCGAGGGCCAACCTAAGGAGGAACTGTTGCAGCTCCTGATGCTTTCGGTCATGCGACTGGAGGGCCGAGTCGTAGTTCTCGAGCGCCGATCTGAAGCCGGCACCGAGTTTCTGGAAGCGCTGGCCGAGATCTTCCCAAAACAGAGCTAGTTCCTCTCGGACGATGACGCCGACACGCTGCTCTGTGCGGGGGTCATGAGGCACCTATCATCGCGTGTTGAGCGCCGGAATGAATGAAGCCGCCACCGCAACTCGTAGCGGCCACCCAGCAGCTCCGGGGCCATCATGACGCCAACGTTAGCCCCGGCAGCCACCCCTGGCGTAGCTCGTCGACTAGAGGGGTTACACAAGACGCGAAGGACGTCGGCGCTGATCTCCGATTCTGAAGTATTCGCGGCCGCCCCACCCCCGCCGCGGCCGGCTGTGGGCTCTACGGCGCCGCCGGCGTTGGTAGGTCCATGGCCCGGGGGACTACTGCATTCGACGGCTGGGCGCCGAACAGTGCCGACGGTTTAAGCCGCGGCTCGACACGCCCGGATGGCGGTCGCCGAAATTGCAAAGTTAATCCGGACGACCTGCGCCGGGATCGTCCAGACCTACATTGCGAACCCCAGCAAGCGCGGGCTATGCCTCGCAATCTTCAACTGGACGAGACACCGGTCTTGGCAGTGTGGCGGTTGTTTGAGCACGGCTTGGCTGCCGTTGTCGGTATACCGCCCTTAGCTTAGTGTGGGAACGTTTGCGCAGGTTGGCGGTCACCCGGACCTGTAGCGGCACACTGTGGAACGCGATGAGGGGGACTTAAAATCCGCCAAGTGTCGGTTCGAGTCCGACTGGGGGCACCGAGAAGTCGCTGACTGCGAGGCGTCGTCGTCGACGACCTGACTGCCTGACCACAATCTTGACGACAACGCTGACGACCACTGCGGCGTCGCTCAAAGGCCGTCGTCTGCGCTTTACCGAAGGTTCCAGCGGCATCGGGAGGCGTTGCGTTTGACCACAATTCTGACGACAACGCTGACGACAGTTGCGCGCCCAGCTACGTCTACGACACGGCGTTCGGCCTGCTAAAGAGCCTGTTCACGGTTGCTGCCCGGTCCTGGCAGTGTGGGGGTCAGGGGTTCGAGTCCCCTTAGCTCCACTCAATAAACGCAGGTCAGAGGGTATGTTAGGGAACTAGAACTCGTCCCCGTCAACACTCAGGTCAACAAACCCCGGCGAAGTAGCCCAGGCCGTCGACGAGCTGGCGGTCGTTGATTCTCAGTTTGCGACGATTTCCCGTTGGCCACGCCGTTCACCACCGTCGCCGCAGGACCAATCAGTGCCCGCCTGCGCCTCCGGATTTGACGCTCGCGACGCGACGGCGGCCCGGCGCGAGGGTGGCTTCGAGCATGGCGAAGTGATCCCCGATGCATGATCGTGGGCCAGCGCCAAAGGGTATGAATTGCCAGCGGTCACGCCCCTTGGAGTTTTGCGGGCTGAACCGGTCGGGGTCGAACACCAGCGGGTTGGTCCACAGGACTGGATCGCAGTGTAGGGCATAGATTCCGACCGTCAGCATCGTGCCAGCCTCGACGCGGCAGCCGTCGACCTCGATATCACGGGTCGCCATCCTGCTGATCATGGAGCTCCTCGGGCAGAGCCGCAACGCCTCGTGCAGCACCTGGACCGTGTAGCCCAGCCGGGACACGTCCTCCGGCGTAAGTTCGCGATCGTCGATGTCGGTGACCTCGGCGGCAAGGCGGTCCTGCAGGTCGCGGTTGCGGCCCAGCGCCCACAGCGCGTACGCCAGCGTGCTTGCGGTGGTGTCGTGGCCGGCCAGCATGAAGACGATCACCTCGTTGCAGATGTCTTGGTCGCACAGCGACCGCCCGGTTGCCGGGTCGGTGGCCGCGATCAGGGCGTGCACCAGTGGCGCATCGCGGCTCGGATCGCAACGGCAGGCTTGGACGATCTCATTGGCGAGGGCGTAGATGGTGGCGCCGGCGGCTCGTGCGCGGCGCCGCGCCGACGTCGGCAGCCATCGCGGTGCACGTATCGGCCGTAGGGCGCGGTCGGCGATATAGGTGAGGGCGATGCGCAGCGGCTCGGCGACCGCGTCGGCGCGCTTATCGAGGTCCAGCCCGAGAACCGAGCGCCCCAGGGTCCGAAGGGTCAGTCGGCGGCACTCGGCGTCCAGGTCGACTTCGACTCCGTCGCGCCATGTATTGGCGACCATCTCTGCGGCTTGCGACATGTGGCCACCGAAAGCCCGGACGTGCTGTTTTGTGAAGATCGGTTGCAGCAAGCGCCGGCGGGGAAGCCATCGCACGTGCATAAGGTCGAACAGGTTGTCCCCTAGCAGCTGTCGCATTTCTCGATGAACGATGTTCTTGTCGACGAATCCGTCTTTGCGTCCGAGGACGTCGCGGGCCGCTTGCGGTGAGGTGGCTACGACCGTTGGGGGGAATAGCCACGACGAGTAGGCGGTCGCCGTCCCATCACTCCGGCTGATCCGGCAGGTCGATCAATCGCCGCGTCAGGTGCAGGAGGTGGGACCGCAGCGTGTGGTCATCGAGGTCCGCGACGAGCGGGTGAATGACTGCACTGCCGATCGCTCCCCTCAGCATTGCCGCCTGCACACGTGCCTGGGCGCCGATCTCGTCACCGATCAGCGCGCGGTAGAGACGTTCCAGAAACTGTTGGAACGGTTCATGCCGTCCCAGGAGCCGCACAATTATGGGATCGAACTGCAGGGAGCTCACGATGGGGCGCTGCTCGACGGCCATGTCGATCACGCGGTTGAGCAGCAGCTCGCGCCCCTGGAGCCGGCTTTCGGCGGCCTCCGCAGCCTCCAATGCATCTTCGAACGTGGCGAGCTGCATCTCGGTGACGGCGATGACTATCTCGTCCTTGGTCTTGAAGCGATAGTAGACAGCTGCTTTCGCCACGCCGACGGCATCCGCGATCATCTGCAATGACGTCGCGCTGACACCGTGCTCGGCGAACAACTCGAGTGCTGCCTTAAGGATTCGGTTCTCCGCGGCGCTGCGGGGCTGAGATCGCAGCCGCTGGGCCGCGGATTCTGCGGAAGACACGACGCCACGTTAGTCGATCGGCTATTGACATTCTTAGCCGACCGGCTAAAGTGGCTCCTAGCCGATCGGCTAACGGCTGACGGAGGCGTCGAGCAAGCATTTGAGAGGAGACGGAGTTTCTGCTCCGTCGAAAGGAGTCTGGAATCCAATGATCATCGAGAATCCTGAAGTCACCCTCGACGAAGACGCCCATTGGTTTCCCGACAAAACAAGCAAGAACGGCGGCATCGAATGGTCCATTACTGTCAACGCCCACGGCGATGACGGAAGACAGTACTGGATTGACACCGGCCTGTTGGGCTATCAAAACCTGAACATTCTTCTCCCAAGCGCAGGCATTTCGCAGGGAGCCGATATGTGCTTTATGGCGGTGCGCTCGGAGCCGGGAAAGCTCGTCGACCAACCCGGCTTGGTGTATAAGATTGCCGATTTTCCACCGGTCGATGAAAGCGCAATGACGTTTCAAACTCATCCAGAGGGTTCTATCACCTTAGATAGATCAGATAATCGCGTCGAGGTTGCGTTGGGGCATAACCGATTCATATGCAAAGACGACAAGACGTGGCACTACAGCATCGCCGACAAGGAGAAGGGCATAGCGGCAGATTTCGTTCACACCGGCGTCGGATTCCCGCTGTGGTATTACGACAAGAAGGAGCTGAGGGCGCCGACGCCACACAGTCTTGGCGGCGGCTACTTTTGGCCGGGGATCGTTGAAGGAACTCTTACCATCGACGGCCGGACAGTGAGAATCAAAGGTAAGGGCGCTCGACAACGGTATTACGCAGCGGATTATTGCTCAGAAGAGGTGGGAGGTTGGCACGACTGGACGTGGTTTCACTTCGATGAGCTATTCGGCTGCCTCGAGGAAATGAAGCGTACCAAATACAAAGTTATGTCACTCTACCTTCTCGATGGCGAGCAGTATCTTCCCGATGGTCGCTTCAACGTTGAGCATCATGATTGGGCATATTTGCACCAAATCGGCTGCTTTATCCCGGGGCGTTATTTGATCACCATGGAAACCGAGGCAGGAACCTTGGAGATAACGGCCGATGTGGTCGGAAGTTATTGTTGGGCCGTCACCGAAGTGCCAGATGCCCCTTTTGCAATATTGGATTGGGACAATCTACAGGGCTCTTTTACCTACAAAGACGGCCGAAAAGAGGCGTTAACTAACGGTCGCGGCGGTACCGTGACTAGGCAATGGCGGCCATACCCAAATATCCTCATGACCGGACTCGCTGGACCCGGGACGCTCCAGGAAACGAGTGCGTCGGATGGGGAGCTGGTGAATCGGTAGGTAGCGCATTTGGCCCGACGTAGTCGTGCGCCCATTTCTTGGTTCTTCCGGTGAGCGGGCAGCGAGTGTCGGTTAGCGCCCGAACACGAAGTCGCTCGCTCTTCAGACATTCCAACGGAGAGGAAAAGTGATGAGTCCGTCTCGCTTTCGGGTGGTTCAGTGGGCGACGGGCAACACGGGTCAGCGCGCGTTGCGCGAGGTGATCCGGCACCCCGCACTCGACCTCGTCGGCGTGAAGGTGTACAACCCCGCGAAGGACGGTGTCGACGCTGGTGACCTTTGCGGAGAGAGCCGGACTGGCATTGCCGCGACAACCGATCGCGAGGCGATGTTCGCGTTGAAGCCGGACTGCGTTCTGTATATGGCGCGCGCCGCCGGACCGTCAAACGCCCGAATTGGGCTCACCATCCCTGAGGTCCTCGACGACGTCGTGCCGCTGCTCGAATCCGGCGCCAACGTAATGACCACCGTCACCGACTTTCACGCGGGCGGCAATCCACGCCTCGGGGAAGAGGGATTCGCGCGGCTTCGGGCCGCATGCGAGCGCGGCAACTCATCGCTCTATGCGAACGGAACCGACCCCGGGCTCGTCTCGGACCAGATCACGTTCGCGTTGCTCTCTGCGCAGCGCTGGGTGCAGTCGGTGGAAATCATCGAGTATGGCGACGTCTCTCAGCGACCATCGCGGCACATGATCTTTGAGCAGATGGGTTTCGGCAAACCCCTCGCCGAGTTTTCTTCGGAACAATGGGCGGCGCACCTGCACGATGAGTTTGTCCCCACTCTTCGGATGCTGGCCGATGCAGCCGGTCTCACCGTCGACGGGTCCTCAGCCCGGGGCGAGGTCGCTGCGGCGCGAAAGGATACGCCCATCGTCGCAGGCACGGTCAAGGCCGGCACCGTTGCAGGCCAGCGATTCATCGTTGCACTGCAGAGCGGCGGTAAGGACGTCGTGCGGCTTGACCAGTACGCCTACGTCACCAAGGACTTGGATCCGGCCTGGGACATTCGAGAGGTCGGATGGCGGGTGCGCGTGGACGGTGATGCGCCATGGGATGTCGACCTGCCCTTCGCCGTCCCGCTCGACAGAATCGGCCAGTTCGTTCCTGCATACAACGCGAACCTGTCGGTGAACGCCATTCCCTATCTGTGCGCCGCGCCCCCGGGAATCCTCACGGTCGAGGACCTTCCCCCGATCCTGCCCCGTGGCCCCCGGACGCGGCGATAGAACCTGACTTGGGCCACTTTTTGGTGAGTAGCGCTCCTGCGGGGCTCTGAGCTGGGGTTTCCGGTGGTGGCGGGTCGCAATCTCGGCACTAATTGTTGGGCTTTAGTGTGCGGTGGTGGCGTATGTGCGCACCGTGAAGACGGGCCTCAGGGGCCAGGGCCGTGCAGATCGTGTGGTCCTCCCGGCGCGGGTCGCGCCAGATCGAGCACCTGGGCTCGGCTCGCGACGAGGTCCAGTTGGAGGTGCTCAAAGCGGCAGCGGCTCAGCGTCTGGCCGCGGGTCAGCAGAGCCTTGACCTGGGGCTCGAGCGGCCGGGGGTCGGCGAGGATGCGCCGCTGGAGATCGTGTCGTCCTGTTCGCAGCACCTGTGGGAGGCGTTGTGTCGGGCCTACCGGGTCCTGGGCTTCGACGCTGCCGCCGGCGGTGATGAGGTGTTCTGCGATCTGGTGGCCGCCCGCATCATCGAGCCGACCAGCAAGGTCGATGCGCTGCGGGTGCTCTCCGAGACCGGCGTGGAGTCGCCGGCCTATCGGACGCTCAAGCGGCGGCTGTCGGTCTTCGCCAAACCCGAATTCCGGCAGGCTCTTTCGGCCGCATCCGCGGCACACGCCCAGCTGGGACCGGCCAGCCTGGTGCTCTATGACGTGAGCACACTGCACTTCGAGACCGATGCCGGTGACGGCTTCCGAGAGCCGGGATTTTCTAAGGAACGCCGTCTGGACCCGCAGATCACCGTGGGCCTACTCACCGACGCCACCGGATTCCCGCTCAACGTCGCGGCGTTCGAGGGCAACAAGGCTGAGACCGCCACGATGGTGCCGGTCATCAACGCCTTCAAACAGGCACATCAGCTCACCGACGTGACCGTGGTCGCTGATGCCGGGAAACTTGCTTTCGGCTACGGGATACACAGCTGCCTCGGAGCTGCGCTGGCCCGGATGGAAAGCGCCATCGCACTCGACTACCTGCTGGACTTCATGCCTGAGTTCGACGTGGAGCACGACGGCCTCCGGCGGACAGCGATGACAAGCGTCAATGGATACGAAAACGTGCCCCTAAGGGTCCGACGCGAGGGTTCACAGTGAAATGAACACTCGCATTGACGAATTCGATGACGACGAAGGTCCGGCCGTCCATGGCATCGGTGTCAGAACACCATCGACGAATCTATTGACTTACGAACTCGCGGTGATCGGTCTCGATGTCGCCGAAGTCGTTCGCGCCGCTGGCGGTTGGATATGTGACCGGGTGAGGGCCGGCTGGCGAGTAAGTGTTCTGGTTCCGACGGGATCCGACACCCGGCCGCTGCAGATCCTCGGCGTCAAAGCGTTGTGCCTCGAGAACGACTACGACTTAGCTTAGTGCGGGTATCGTCGCTAGCCGCGCTGGCTGTGTCGCCGACTGCCGTCGCATCCGATGAGCGAGTGCAGCGGGATGTACGCAAGGCATTGTTGCGCGGGGCCGCCGAAGTGACGTTCTGGGGAGAGTTGCCGCCAATCGACGTCGACTGCCGCATCGACCAAGTGGAGCACCGACTCAGCGGCGTAGCGCGGGCATTCAAGTCCCAGGCCTTGATCGCCACGTCTACCTCGCGCTGTCAGGCGGAGCCGACCGAGAAGTTCCAAAGCGCTGCGATGTGGTATCCGCTCGACAGTCCCGACCTGACGCCCATCCTCCGATGGTGAGGCGAGGTGGCAACGTAAACGTGCGCCGGCGCTAGGCCTGCGTGGAAGCCATCTCCGCGCGGACCTCGGCGACGGCTTCGAGGTACTCGAGGTATTCGTGCAGCGTTTCGTGGGCTCGACCGACAGACACGATCGTTGCGCCGGCACCTTCCGTTGCAGCCAGAATGTCCTGTGCACGAGCCGGTTCCCGGATCGGATCCAATGGTGCGACCGGAGGAAGCACGATGTCGAAGGCAGCGGGAATCTCGACTTGGTCCAGCCATTGCCGCGCTTGGTCGGGTGTCACCGCGAACGGCGTCCAGCCGTCCGCAAGGGAAACGGCTCGGCGCAACGATCGAAGTGTTCGTCCACCCGTCCAGATCGGGACCCGTTTCTGTAACGCGCACGGGTCGACCACCATGCCCTCGAATTCGTAGAACTCTCCGTGGTAGGCGGGTTTGGACTTCGACAGGGATGCACGCAGCGCTCGCATTGCATCATCGCCGCGTGGGCCACGGTCGTCGAAAGGCGCACCGATGAGGTCGAACTCCTCCTTGAGGGTTCCCACACCAACACCGAGGATCAGCCGACCGTTGCTGACGAGATCCAAAGTGCCATAACGTTTAGCAATCTCGAGTGGGTGGTGGTACGCGAGCACCAGAACGTGCGTGGCGAGCCGAATCTGCCTGGTGCGTGCCGCCAGGTACCCAAGGGTGGCCAGTGGGTCCCAGTACCGTGCTCCGCGGCGGTCCAGCTCAGTTGCAGGCAAGGCTACGTGCTCGCTACACGTGAGGTGATGGTAGCCAAGGTGATCGGCGGTCTCGGCGACCTGCGCGAGGTCCTCGATCGTCGCGTTTAATTCCCATGGACCGTGGGAGCCCGGATTTAGGGTTACCACCGGACTCGATATCGACAGCTTGAACAACGTAGTGCCTCAGCCCTGCATGTAGCCGCCGGCGTCGACGGGTATTGACTGCCCGGTGATCGTCCGGCTTTCGTCGCTGGCGAGGAACAACGCCGTATTGGCAATATCATCCGGAGTCGAGATATCGCGCAGCGCAACACCTTGCAGAAGCTTGGTTCGGTGCGCCTCGTACTCGACGCCCTGTTCGGCCGCGGACCGTTTTACCCAGTTCTGCCAGAGCTCGGTGTCGATACCGCCCGGAACGATGCAGTTGCAACGGATCCCGTACTCGCCGACTTCTAACGCAACGGCTTTGGTGAAGGCCCGCAGGGATGCCTTCGCGGTGACGTAGTGAGTCTTGCGGGGTACCCCTTGGTAGCCCGCGGTCGAGGAGAAGTTCAGGATCACGCCGGAGCGCCGTTCAAGCATCGACCGCTTGACCACCTCGCGAGTGCACAGCATTGCAGCGGTGACATCGATCGCGATGGTTGAGTTCCAGTTCTCCAACGTCTGTTCCCAGATCCAGAGATCGTTTCCGGGTGCGGCGGCGTTGTTGCACATGATGTCCACTTGACCGAACTCGTCAATCGCTCGCGACACCATGGCCGCCACATCGTCTTCGTTGGTGACGTCGGCACGCATGGCGATGGCGCCGGGGCCGGCGTCGACTGCGGCCTGCTTGACGAGTTCTTCGCGACGGGCGGTAAGGAGCACACGGGCGCCCTCTCTGACAAAGGTCGCCGCCATCACCGGACCGAGCCCGGTGCTGGCGCCCGTAATGATTGCGACCTTGCCTGCCAGTCGTCCCTCGCTCATCTCGCGGCCTCGACGAACAACTCGGCCAATGTGTCGCCGAATAGCTCACGGCCGGCGCCGGTCTCGTCGAGGAGCCGATTGGTCCGCCGCCGCACTCGCCATCTCGTATCCACCCGTGCGAGGTCCCAGCGGACAGCGCTCACACGCCAGAGAAAGAAGCGGTCGTCTTCGCGTCTCATGATCAACGAATAGTTGACGGCGGTGGCCGAGTTGCCGTCGACGTCGATGAGAAGCGGTCCTGCGAAGTGGCCGATGCCTGCGGCGATCAGGTTCTGGTGGCCGTCGCTTTGAAGCATTGCGTCGACGCCAGCACTCCCTAGGTGCGGCGTTCCGTTGGCGTCCCAGTCGTAAGCGCCGTCCTCGAGCCACAACTGACCGGCGAACGAGGTCAACCCGGCGTCGGCCGCTGGGCCGTACGTCATGATCAGTCGGATGATCTCGGACTCGTCTTCTAGTCGGCGCAATCGCGCTTGAAGTTCCGCCAGTTCGTTGTGCTCCATCTCTGACTTTCTGTCGTGTTAGTGCCCACGGTTACGTGCTGGTGCCCACGTTTAGCAGTGACTGCCTCGCTGCCTAGGCGACGAGTATCTCGCCGCGGTCGGACCTCATCTCGTCGCTTGGTACGAATAAGGGCTCGTCGAGGGCCAGAGATACGACGATCGGTCCGATGTCCATGGGCTTCTCGGCGAGGTCGAGACACGAGACGCAATCGACGGCTATCCCGTACCAGTCCCAATCCTGGGTGGCGGCTTCTTGTACGGCCACCATCTCTGCGCCGGGTCGAATGTTGATCACGCGGCCGCCATCGACGAGGTAGGGGTGGCAAGCTCTCATAAAGCGGAACGTCGACTTCGGTCCGATGGTTAGGGCGCGGTCGAAATCAGCATCGGTCATGTCTTCCAGCGCGATATCACCGCCGCCGGCCTGGCCGGTGGTCACCAGGATATCGACGGTGCCGAACCAGTCGGCCGTTGCATTGACCGCCATGATGATCTCGTCGGCGTTACTGACATCGCAGCCAATCGGCAGCGCTTGTGCGCCAAACGATTCAAGGTCTGCCGTAACGACCGCCGCAACGGACTCGTCGACATCGACGATCGCTACCCGAGCGCCTGCCGCTGCCAGGGCTGTACTGATGGTTCGGCCAACGCCGGTCCCACCGCCAGCGACGATTGCAACCTTGCCCTGCAAAACACCCATGTGATGCTCCTATCTATCGGACATATGCAGGATAACCTACAGATGTCTGATATCCTAGTGCTTATGTCCAGAAGTGCCACGACATCAGACCCGCGGATACTGCGGTCGCGGCGCTTATTGGAAGCCACACTTTTGACGCTCATCGAGCAGCAGGATCTGTCAGCGCTGTCGATTGCTGATGTGACTCGCGAAGCGGGGGTCAGTCGCTCAACCTTCTATGACCATTACGCAGACCTGCATGAACTAGCTGAATCCGCCTGCACGGAGATGTTCGAAGCACTCTTGGCGGAGACGCCGGTGTTCACCCTCGGCGACACCGAGTCCATCAATCCCCTGGTGTCGCTCTTCGAGCACGTCCTTTTGCATCGGCGCCTGTACGCCGCGCTCCTGGGGCCTGAGGGTAGCTCGCGTGTCATGGGCTATCTGCTGCACAGGATGACGGTCGCGATCCACGTCAATCGTGTGCGTAGAGACAACGGCTTCAGTACCCATCGCGATGATCCCGCCGAGGCGCCTCTCGACGTCGGCGCCGCGTTTTGCGCCGGCGCACTTCTCGGTGTTGTGGTCGACTGGCTGCGTCGCGGGTGCCCAAGTACACCAAAGTCGATGGCTGGCAAGACGTGGCCGCTGATGGCCACCGTGGCCCAGGCTTGAAAGTGGCCTAGGTCAGTGCCGGTCCGATCCAGCGTCGCAGATAGGCGCGAAGATCGGCGCTCGACCGTGGCGGGTCGGGTGGCGCGACAACCATTGACTGGATCATTCGCAAAAGGAACTCAACGAGTTCGGCGATAGTGGCGTCGTCATAGCCGAGAGCGGCCCAGTCGATGTGGGTGTGCTGGAGTATCTCGCGACAGCGTGCAATCTCTGATGGAGCCAGCATTGTGCGGCTGAACGCATGGGAGCGGTCGTTGGCCAGCAGCAGCGCCAGCTGCGGTTCGTGCGGCAGTCGTTCGATGATGTAGGCCACCACTTCGACCAGTTGTTCCGCGACATCCATGTCTGCAGTGATGTGCTCGACATCCGCGATGAAGCTTCCGAGAGCGACCTCGGCGACGGCGGTGAACAACTCTTCAGTGCCGGTGAAGTAACGGTAGACCGTCCGGCGGGTGATACCGAGCGCGTCGGCGACATCGGACACCGTGGTCTGTGCGGCACCACGCCGGTCCACGATTCTCTGCGCGGTGTCGATGATTCGTTTGCGCGCCTCGGCATCGTCAGCAGGCGGCGCGCCGGCCCATCCTTTGCGTCCCATGACTTGACTCTTTCGCTCGGATACCCCCAGAATATACACATGACACATCGATGAGTAATGTGTGTAATAACTTTCACCGGGAGCCAGCCTCTGGTGGACGCCCGTACGCGTGAGGGACAGTCCGGATCACCAGTACTGCTGTTTCGATACCCCGGCGAAGTGGTCGCGAGGCATGGCCGGAGTGTCGGGATAGTCGGCGGCACTCAGTCGAAGCTGCTGGGTGTTTACACCGGTCGTGTTCGGAGGGACTCCGACATAGGAGTTGTGTCGCGAATAGGGATCGTCGAGGAGATCTGTCGGGCCGATGTCCGATCAGACTTCAAGCCCTAGCCTAAGTGGTCCTGCGGTTCCATTTATCAGGCGTGCGGAGAGCTGACGTAGCCGGTCATTATCGTCGGTCGCGGCACTCGCGACCGAGCTGTCGAGTCAAGCGGGTCGGCGCCGCCGCGCTCGACTCGACGAGACCTGTTCCGGCTTAGTCGGATTCGACGAGCGAAGCCCAACACTCGGTACAGATAGGCACACCGTGTCCCGTGCTGACGTCGGTAAGGGTGTCACAGCGCGAGCAGTGATCGAGTTCCTGCGAAGTCGCAGTTTCTCCGCAGCTGAAGCAGCCCCAGTAAGCCGGCAACGGGACGTCCCCGTGCATCTTCGCGAGGAGGTCCGGAATCTCGTCGCTAACCGTCTCCAGACCCTCCCCATGTGCCTCGGCACCGCAATCGAGGCAGAACCCGATTGGATACGACTCCCCGTCCTGGGCCGACTGGTAGCGAGACTGGCCCAAGACCATGTCCACGTACTCCTCGGCCGCTATGCGTCCGTCGTCAGGGCTCCACAAACAAAACGCGCACCGCGGCGGCCCGCCGTCAAGGAAGATGAGTGCAGCCTGATCGCATCGCGGACAGACCAATCGCACTGCTGCGTGGCGGAGTTCGTCCGAGAGGGTAGCCATACGGGCATTCACCAAGGCGCGGATGTGCCCCACCTTGGTGGTGAGTGCTGACGCGCAGCCGGGCCGCACGCTGCTGGACTGGCCTGCCGACGTCCGCGCTCTGGCCGACACCCTCGGACTCGAGACCTTCGCGGTGCTGGGCACCTCCGGCGGCGGACCCTACGCCGCCGCATGCGCTGTCGCGTTGCACGACCGGGTCAGCCGCGCAGTGATCGTCAGCGGGCTGGGGCCGCTCGATCGCCCAGGCGCTCTGCACGGCATGAATCGTGGTGAGGCCGCCACGATGCTCCTCGCCCGCCGCGCCCCGATCCTGGCGCAATGCATCGTCGGCGCGGCCGTCGCTGTCGAGCGCCTCCGACCAGGCACGGTGTATCAGGGCCTAATGAAAGCCCTGCCAGAGGTCGACCGCCGCGTCGCCGCCCAACCGCGCGTCCGCGACAGTCTGGCCGACTCCTATACCCTCGCGTTTCGCCAGGGCGTGCGCGGCCAAGTACACGACTGGGCAGTCATCGCCTCGCCGTGGATGTTTCGCCCCGAGGACATCGATGTCCCCGTGCAGCTGTGCCACGGCGGGCTAGACGATCGGGTGCCGCTGCATCATGCGCGTGACCTCGCGGCGCGAATACCTCACTGCCAACTGAGCGAGTATCCCGACGAGGGCCACATGCTGGTGTTCTCACACGCAGAGGAAATCCTGATCGCGGCAGCCGTCGACGTGCCGCCGTCATAGGATCCGGCCTGCCGCTCAGGCAACGCGGCGATCAGAGGCCGTACCGTCTCAACATCGAGCACCTTTCCAGGTTGGTGTCAGCGTCACCGAGCGTGTCACCGAACGTTCTTTAGTGGTCGCCGGTCCGACCGGCATATTGGTCGACTTTGTGGAGTAATTGCCGCCGCCAATCGTCGCTTCGACCACGAGATCACGGCCCACGCCGAGGTGATCCGCGATCTCGGAGCCGTTCGGCGCTCTCCCCAGCCGCTGCGATAGCTCTGCGCTGGCCCTAATCAGTTGCGGTTGAAGCTCTTTGACACCTCGAGGCACCTTGACCGCCCACCCGTAATCCCGGAAGTGCCGGCGAACCTCGCCCATCATGGTTGGCACAGCGAACGAAACGAAGTCTGCCGCGTTGTCGACGTCGAAGCGGTTGACCGCGTTGAGTAATCCGAGTCGTGCCGCCTGGACGAGATCGTCAAATGGCTCACCCCGGCCGCGGTATCGGAGGGCGATGCGATCGGCGAGCGGCAGACAGCGTTTCACAAATGCTTCGTGCTGACGCCGAAAGGCCGCCGATCCGAGGGTTTATCGTTTTTAGATGCCGGACCATCTCGGTCACATCTGAATATTCCGTGCTCGACTCAGACACTCGTAAGCCCCTTATCCGCTCCGCGGTACTCGGTCACGCGGCTCGGATCTGAACCTATGAGGGCGTGTACCGCTCACCAGCCAAAACACCCCGTTTGGCGGCATGGGTGTTCGCGATCCTGCGCGCACATCATGTTGGGACGGCTTGTGCCTGGGTATCCGGACGCCGATCCAACTACGTCGATACCGGAGCTGCACATGGCGAAGTCCGATGATTCAGCGAAGATGCCGTCACATGTCGATGACCGTCTTTCGCTGTTCGACCGGTTCGCCACCTACACCAGCGAGCGAGTGTCCAGGGCGTGGTTCTTCGGGGTGTGCGCCCTACTGGTGCTGATCTGGGTGCCGACGTTCTGGCTTTGGCCCAGCATTGACGGTTGGGCGCCGGTGATCAACACGTTTACGTCTACCATCACGTTCCTTCTCGTCGCTCTACTTCGGAGTCCGTGGGCGTCATGCCCGGATGTGGAAGTGGGTTGCGTCGGCGGGTCGTCGTAGCCACGATGCGGAGCCTTCATCGGTGACGCCACGTACTCTCCGGCGCGACCGCGCGCGAAACCGTCTCAGGACAGCGGCGGACGGCGATCGCTCCACGGCGCAGCCGTCTCGAGCTGTGCCGCCACGCGCAGCAGCAGATCCTCGCGCCCGAGCGCCGCGACGAGCTGGACGCCGACCGGCAACCCGCCCGCTGTCTGCCCGATCGGCAGGCTGATCGCCGGCTGGCCGGTGACGCTGAACGGTGCCGCGAAGCACCAGATGCGTTCGAACCGCGGCAGGATCGACAGCGGGTCGGCAGGCGGCGGCAGCAGCTCCTCGAGAAGGGCGGGTGGCTCGCCGGCGGCGGGCGTCAGCAGCAGGTCGAAGTCGTTCGCCCACCACGCCGACACCTCGGCGGTGTAGGCGCGCTGCCAGGTCTGGCTGGCGGAGTAGGTCGCGTCGGTCAGGCTCGCGCCGACGCTCGCGAGCGCCCACGAGTACGGCTCGACATCGGCCGCTGTCAGGGGCCGTCCGATCGCGGCGGCGAGCCCGTCGAGCATGTGCTGGAACTCCCAGCCGGCCGATCGCAGGTGGTGGGCGGCGAACTCCTCGTCGAACAGTCGCGGCGGTCCGCCCGGCTCGACGTGGTGGCCGAGCGCCTCGAGCAGCCGGGCCGTCTCGGTGACCGCGGCGACGCAGTCGGCCGCGACCGTCACCCCGATCGCCTCGACCGACTCGACGTAGCCGATGCGCAGGCCGTCGGGTGCATCCGACATCGTCGTCGCGTAGGGCGCATCCGGCGGCGGCAGGCGGTAGATGTCGGCCGGATCGGCACCGCCGACGGCGTCGAGGAACGCGGCGGTGTCGCGCACGCTGCGGGTGATCACGTGCTCGACGAGGTTCGGGTCGGTGACCGGCAGGCTCGACGTCCGCCCGCGGGACGGCTTCAGGCCGACGACCCCGCACCACGCGGCCGGCAGTCGGATCGAGCCGCCGATGTCGCTGGCGTGCGCCACCGGCACCAGCCCGGCCGCGACGGCGGCGGCCGCACCGCCGCTCGATCCCGCGGTGGAGCGCATGGTGTCCCACGGGTTGCGGCACGCGCCGAAGGCGATCGACTGGGTGGTCGGCTGGCAGCCGAACTCGGGCAACGCCGTCTTGCCGACGGTGACGACGCCGGCGGCGCGGAAGCGGGCGCCGAGAATCGTGTCGGAGGGCGCGCGCCAGTCCAGCGATCGCAGCAGCCCGTTGCCCATGTACAGCGGTAGGCCGGCCAGGCAGGCGCCGACGTCCTTGAGCAAAAACGGCACGCCGTGGAACGGCCCGCGCGGCAGCGCCGGATCGGCGGCGAGGGCGCGCCCGGTGTCGGGCAGCGGTACGACGACAGCGTTGAGCACCGGGTTCGCAGCTTCGATGCGGGCGATCGCGCTCTCGGCCAGCTCGGCCGGCGTGACCTCACCGTCGGCGACCAGATCGCGCAGGGCAACCGCGTCAAGCCACCCCAGATCGTTGGTGGACACGGGAGGAGCCTATGCGATCTAGCACGAACACCTCGTCCAACCGGGCGACGTTCAGCGGCGGCGAAGCGGCTCTTCGCCTTCTCGGGTAGGAGTTGCGGCTTCCTTGGCGCGCGTTGTTGAGGGGTACGGTGCACGTAATGGATGTGCGATTTCTCGGATTCGGGTCGATCGCGGTCGAGGGACGAGCGTATGAGCACGACATCGTCATCGACCGAGGTGCTGTGCGCAAGCGGAGCAAGAAGCCCTCGAAGCCATACCGCGACAGGTTCTTCGTGTAGTTCACCGTTGACGCGTGCTCGGAACCGCGATGACGACATCGGTGACGAGTCCCCAACGATGTACGCGTGAGTGATGCAGAACCTGCCAGTCATCGGACAGCAGATCGGTCACTGCGATGGGACGACACCCACCCAAAAGCTGCGGCGCAACGCGCCACAGCCCGGTCCAGGTTCGGGAGACGACCCGTTCAAGCAGCCCGTCTCCGTCGGTCAGGCTCGCCAGGCACAGCCGCCCGTCGGGGGCAAGAATCCGTCGCAGATCGTCCAGGACGGCCCGTGCATAATCTGCGTCGAGCAGGTCGAAGACGAACGTGGACAGCACACGGTCCGCGAACCCATCATCGGCGGGTAGCGGCACTGAGCCGTCGATCAGCACCGCCTCAGCCCGCTCGGCCCAGGCGGCGAGCCGACTGGTGGCCAAGTTGATCATCACCGGGCTGATGTCGACGCCGAGATAGTTCACGCTGGCAGGCAGCGGCCCCAGAAGGTGTGCAGCCAACCTGCCGGTGCCGCACCCGAATTCGAAAATCGTCTGGTCTCCACCGAGGGCCGCGTTGGCCACGAGCCGGTCGGTGGTCGCGTCCTCATAGAAGGCCTGCCAGTCTTGGACGCGCCCGATCCGGTCGTAGACCGACCGTGCCTGGTTCAGAGTAAGTGCCACGGGCGTGCCCTCCTCGGTCGCGAGTGACTCTGGCAAGACTCTCACGTCCTCATTTCCGGTCGGACCCCTTGCGCCCTGCCAGGGTGCAGCAGTAACACCACTTCACGAATCAAGTCAGCGCACATCAGCGGTTCCAGCATGTAGGCCAGCAGCCGGAGCATGTGGACGGTAGTCGTCCGCTAGCCACGCTCGCGTGTAATCGGATTGTCCGACCTGACCCTAAGCTCAAGGTAGACATGGTTGACCGAAGCTACCTGTTGGACAACCGCAACCGCCTCAGCAACGACCAGATCGGTGATCGCGGTGTCGCCCTGCGGTGTTCCTTCGGCAACGAGTCGCACGGTCATGCTGTGGCCGTCGGGTTCATACCTGACAAACCCGGTCCGCCACCTGGCACCGATATGCTCAACATGCCCCAGTCGACCTTCGGCTAACAAGTCGTCGTGGTCGCCTAACTCGTCCGCCGTGTATTCCGGCTCCTCGTCTGTCATGTAGTCCGGTCTTTCGTCCGTCATGCGGCGCACCGTACCAAATGCTCCTTCATCCGGACATGCGTTGTCGGGCCTTCGAATTGACAGCGAGCTACCGTGACGGCTAGCAGCCCAAGTGTGTGGGCGGTGTGCTTCCCGTCCGGCACCTCGGCGAAGGTTTCGGCCACATGCCGCAGGACTACAGCCACCCCGCGCCGCTGCGCCGGGTCCAGGGCGGCCAGCTTGTCGGGTAGGAGTTGCGGGGTGCCTTGGCGCGTGCCGGTTGAGAGGTACGGTGGCACGTAATGGATGTGCGATTTCTCGGATTCGGGTCGATCGAGGTCGACGGACGAGCGTATGAGCACGACATCGTCATCGACCGAGGTGATGTGCGCAAACGGAGCAAGAAGCCCTCGAAGCCATACCGCGACAAGTTCGGACACACTCCGCTCTCGGCCGCCGAAGAGCTCCCCTGGGGCGGGCCCCGCTTGATCATCGGCACCGGGGCCCACGGCGCGTTGCCGATCATGCCTGAGGTGGTGGAGGAGGCTACGCGCCGACACATTGACCTTGTCGCTGTCCCGACGGAACAGGCCTGCCGACTGATCTCGGGCCTCAAGCCGCGGGAGGTCCGCGCGGTCCTTCACGTCACCTGCTGATCCGACGCTGATCGGCCTTTCGTCAGGAAGCCCCGGTCGGCTGTCATACCGTAATCGGGATGGGCTGCATGGTCATGGGCCGCTGAGAATCCTCGGGGGATGGCCGCTGGCGGTGCGCTGGGGGACCGGTCGAACGTATGGACATAGCCGCCCGTATTGACGAAGGGTGTCTCGCTCTGTTCTCTTTCGAGACGCCGTCAAAGCCGACACCGACCCGCAGATTTCGCAATCGGTCAGTCAGGGCCTATGTGCGACGATGAATGACGTGCCCGACCACACCGACCAGCGAGAGTTACTCAAGAGGTTCTTCGAGGAGGGCCGCCCGGCCACCCTTGAGGCCATCGCGGAGGTTGTCGAGGGCAGCGGCGGCAGCTACTACTTCCGCAAGACGTACCGCGACCAGATGGGAGAGTCGGCGCTCGTCGAGGTCAAACTCGGCTCCAACAGCAGCCTGCCCGCAATGCTGGAGCAGATGATGCGCGAGGCAGGGCGTGTCCAACAACCCGATCAGCCCTAACAGGAACTACCCGGCGTCGGGCGAATATCACTCCTTCTGCTTGGTTCCGTCGACTTCGCGCTTGTTCTTTTCCTGGCCCTGCACCGCATCTCGGGGCCGGGTCGTAGGTCGCGACCTCGGTCTGGGCGGTCGTGAGTCCTTGGCCCCGAACAGCTTTGCCCGAAGACGGCGCTGCTCCGAGAGATGTACGGGTAGCGATGTCGGTAATAAGCCAGAATCTCATCATCGGTCATACCGACTCTCAGCACCTCGGCGAAGGTCTCGGCCACAGTCCGCACCTCTTCGGGCACTTCCCGCCGCCTGGGCGGGTTGAGGGCGGCCGGGTCGTCGAACAGCGTCGCGAGGCTCTTCTTCATGTCGGCCATGGCTTCTCGGCCTGTCCTCATCAGCCATGTAGGACCCTTACGCCGTCGCGCCATGCCGGATCGCGGGACACGTTCGACATCCGCTAATCACGTCGACCATGACCATGCTGTCGAACCCGCCGGTAGTCTTCCCCGTGGGCGGACGGCGAACTCAGCGCGTGGTGAGGGTCAAACGACTGGCGTCGTGGGGACGAGGGAGATCACCGACATCGAGTTGCCGAGGATGTTGGTGACGTAGGCGAGGGTGCCACCCTTGCCTGAGGTTAACGTCAACTGTCGTCGCGGATCACCGGTGCTCGTCGTGGGCGGACGGAATTCTTGAGTTCAGCCGCGATCGGCGGCTCCGGCATCGCCGAGGCGGCGGCGGTCTCGCGGGCGAAGAAGCTTCCGATATCACCGATCGCGCTCATCAACGGTGCCGGGAACACCACCGTGGTGTTCTTGTCCACCCCCAACTCGACCAAAGTCTGCAGATTGCGCAGCTGCAGGGCTAACGGGTGGGCCATCATGGTGTCCGAGGCCTCACCGAGTGCGGCAGCAGCCATCGATTCACCTTCGGCGGCAATGATCTTCGCGCGCTTCTCCCGCTCGGCCTCGGCTTGGCGGGCCATCGCCCGCTTCATGCTGTCGGGCAACTGGATGTCCTTCAACTCGACCAAAGTCACCTCGACACCCCACTCCAGGGTGGTCACATCCAGGATCTCCCGGATGTTGGCGTTGATGAGTTTGGTCTCCGCCAACGCCTCATCGAGGGTGTGCTGGCCGACGACCTCGCGCAGCGTGGTTTGGGCGATCTGACCGATCGCGGCGTTCACATTCTCGATGACGATCACCGACTTCACCGCATCCACGACCCGGAAATACGCGACAGCGGCAATGTCGACACTGACATTGTCGCGGGTGATGATCCCCTGCGACTGGATCGGCATCGTGACGATGCGCAGCGACACCTTCCTCAACCGGTCGATGACCGGGATGATGAACCTCAGGCCGGGTTCCCTGACACCAATGACCCGCCCGAGCCGGAACCACACACCCTTCTCATACTGGGTCACCACCCGAATCGACAGCGCCACCACACTCAGCGCCACGATGACCACCGCAATGACGACGACGTTCATCTCTTCTCCTCAAAGATGAAATTCACGGTCAACCCTGTAACAGTGCTGTCTCGCACCACGACCGCAGGATCGTTGCCGCTCTCAGCCGACTCGACGCGGCGATACCCGCGCCATCTCCGCTGCTTGTTCTCACCATGCGGTCGCGGTGTCACCCTCACAAGTGCCAAAGGTCCTCGCCATGCCGGGTGTTCCGCAGGCACCCCCTGAGGAACGGGTCAACGCCGGTCAGTCGGATCGAGTATGTGGGCCACCAGCCGAAGTATGTGGGCGGTGTGCGGACCGTTGGGCACCTCGGCGCACACCGGCTTTAACTCCTCGCCTGCTCCGACCTCTGGGGAGCGGGATCGGGCCGGTAGGTGCGCCAGCACCCGGCGACGTCGGCTGGTGTGGGTGCCAGACCGGTCTGATCGCTGCACGGTTCGACACGCCCGCAGACAGGACACACTACATCCGCGCGGCGGGACCCCCGCCAACAACCCACTCGCGTGCTTTGTCGGCGTCAGCGGTCGGGAACACACGCCAATCCCCAGGAATCAGGAAACTGAAGAATTTCGTCGCCCGACTCATCCATTCCACGTCAGTGACTAGTGCGGCGCGCTCCCAGTCGAAGAAGTGACTGAAACCGGCCTTCGTATCCTCCCAGAGTGCGCCGGGATCGACCCCGACGAAATCAGGCGTGATCTCGGTGTAGCCCCGCAGCCTTTTGTGCCGATTCAGCTTTTCTTCGATGTGCGGTATCAGTACCGTTTCGTAGTCGGCCTTCGTCAGATGCCCATGGCATGCAAACGCCGCAACGTTGTCGGGAAAATCCTTCAGCACCTCAATCACGATGTCCTCCTGACTGGCATGGGCGTCTGCTGTCGTTGTTGTCGTCATCGTGTCCTCGCCGAGCGCCCCGGGTGTAGAGGCCAAAGTCACCGCGAAACGCACGCGACCGTGCTCAGTAACCTCTTGTCCGGGTCCGCGCCGCCCGTGTTCGTCGTCCTACGGGCGAGCCAAGGATAGAGCTGCGTGCTCGCCGCGCAACTCCACCTTCAGTCGACAACACGGCATCTCGTTTTCCGATGGCCGGTCCACCCCTCCCGGGATTAAGGAAGCGGTTTTGGGGCTGTGTTGAAGCTGTGGCACCTTAAGTAGGAGCGCCTTTGATTCGGTCTTCGACGGCTACGGCGGGGCATCCCAGCCGGGACAAACGACTCCCGCAGCACGACCAACGACTCCGCACCTGGGGACTTCGGTCCCTACCGCCTGGGGGGGTACGGGCTGTCGGATGGAGACGGTAAAGGTTCGCAGCCGGAAGGTGCGCATCAACGCCGTCGGCGAATGCGGGCCTTGGGCCGCAACGATCGTAGAGGAGCGATACATGATCGAATACGACCTGGATACCGAGCATTCCATCCTGCACGTGCAACCAAAATCTGCGATCGAGCAGGACGACTTTGTGAAACTCGCGAAGGCGGTCGACCCGCACATCGAGGCCACCGGTGGGCTGGCTGGTCTCATCATCGAAACTCCGTCGTTTCCCGGATGGAAGAGTTTTGGGGCAATGGTCAACCAGTTCCGCTTTGTTCGAGATCATCACAAGCGCATCAAGAAAATCGGGGTCGTAACGGACTCCCACATGGGGGATGTCGCAGAGCACTTGACGTCACACTTTGTGTCAGCGGAGATCAAGCATTTCCCGGCTGGGCAGACCGAGGCGGCAAGACAATGGATCATGAACGGCTCGTGATGCATTGACGCCACCTGGGGCATTCCGTGCATGCGGCTACCCGACCCGACAAATCCTCGACGAGCTGGCCGAAGAGCAGACGTCAGCGCGGGCTGTCGCACCGAATGAGCTGCTGTCCGGCGACCTCCCTGGACGGCGAGACTGATCGCCTCTAGCGTCAAGCCGAACCTCTGCTGAAAGGATGCCGATGAGTCACGACAAGACGCTGGAAGTTATTTCGTGGGATCCCAAGGACCACCCAGACTTGCCAGGCTTCGCGCACGGCCTGAGCCGTTATGGTGGCCACTGGTTCGACATCAGCATCTCGGTCGTGCCAGGCGAACAGGATGCACTGGAGGCGCTCGACAAGGTGTTCGCCAAGCTGCGCGAAACCCTAGTGAGCGAAAACCCCGGCGTCGAATACTTCACGGTGGATTTGCGGGTGGCATCCAAGACGCCGATCCCGCGTCCACGCTAACCAGTGCCCCGACACTCCGCGAAAGTGTGGGCAGATTGTGGGCACGGTGTGGGCACGGTGTGGGCACGGGTAGGTAGGCAATGGTCCGGCGCATCTCGTTAAGCTCCTCACGACGCACTGCTGCCCGGCGACCTCGCGGTGTGACGGCCACGACACGATGGTGGTCGGGCGACGTGAGACCTGACTTAGGACACGATTCGGGTCTGGTCGTGGCTGTGGGTCGCTGATCTAGGGTTTTGCTCGGACGCGGGTGCGGATGTGCGCACTAACCGATGGTTCCTAGGGTGCGGTGGTGGCCCTGGCCTAAGTCGATGACGATGCATTCCATATCCAGCCGGGCAGGTCCTGGAGTCGACGTTGGCGATCGGCCTCAAGGGTGCCGCTGTTGTGGTCAACGTGTTGCTGGCCCACCCACGCACCGAGCGGGTAGCGATCGTCTGTGTAGGACCGTGGGACGCGGGCGTCACCATGGCGTTCGACGTAGTGCAGCAGTCGGCGGAACCCCTCCTCCCACAAGCGCTCCCTCTCCTCGATATCCTTCGCCAGGAAAATCCCTTCAATGCGCTTCTGGCGTTCGTCCTCATCCCACGTCATGGGAAGTATCTTAGTTCTGGACGCGCTAGCTGCGGGACTTCGGGCGGTCGCTGACCTGCTAGACGGCGTCGTCGCGGACATAAACGATGAATAAACGATGGATCACATCGCGGCGAGCCGGAAAAGAAGCTCTGACGTGCGCCGTCAGGGTTTCGAACCCCGGACCCGCTGATTAAGAGTCAGCTGCTCTACCAACTGAGCTAACGGCGCGCGTGTGCGACAATAACAGGCCCGGTGGCGCGGGGTGAAATGCGTTTCCGCCCCTCACCGGAGAATGTGGCGCCTCGGTCGCGCCGGGGTTCGGATTACCCTTAGACTATTGCCAAGAATCCCCGAAGTGAGCCTCGTAACGAGTTGGAGCAATGTATGTGGCAGGCGACAGCCGTGGCCCGTCCGCGTCGTTTACATGCCTGTTTGATGGCCATCGCCATGGTTTCGGCCCTGGTGTTCGGCCTCAGCGCCTGCGGCAACTCAGCTCCGCCACCGCCCCAGGTCATCACCGATAAGGGCACGCCGTTCGGCGACCTGCTGGTACCCAAGCTCACCGCATCGGTGAAGGACGGCGCCGTCGGCGTGGCGGTGGACACCCCCGTGACGGTCAGCGCCGAGGACGGCGTCCTCGGTGCGGTGACGATGATCAACGACGAGGAGGGCATCCCGGTCGCCGGCCAGCTGAGCCCCGACGGTCTCACCTGGCACACCACCGAGCCATTGGACTACAACATGCGTTACACGCTGAACGCGCAGTCGCTTGGCCTGGGCGGTGCCGCCACCCAGCAGATGACCTTCCAGACCCACTCGCCAGAGAACCTGACGATGCCCTACCTGTTGCCGAATGACGGCGAGGTCGTGGGCATCGGTCAGCCCATCGCGGTCCGCTTCGACGAGAACATCCCCAACCGGCTGGCGGCGCAGCGGGCGATCACCGTCACCACCAACCCGCCCGTCGAGGGTGCCTTCTACTGGCTCAGCAACCGCGAAGTGCGTTGGCGCCCAGCCCAATACTGGAGGCCGGGCACGACAGTTGATGTCGCCGTCAACACCTATGGTGTCGATCTCGGCGACGGGCTGTTCGGCCAGGATAACGTCACCACGCATTTCACCGTCGGTGACGAGGTGATCACCACCGTTGACGACAACACCAAGACGCTGACCGTCCGGCGCAACGGCGAGGTCGTCAAGACCATGCCGGTCTCGATGGGTAAGAACAGCACGCCGACCAACAACGGCACCTTCATCATCGGCGACCGGTTCGGGCATCTGGTCATGGACTCATCGACCTACGGCGTGCCGACCAACTCGCCCAACGGCTACCGCACCGAGGTGGACTTCGCCACCCAGATCTCCTACAGCGGCATCTACGTGCACGCCGCACCGTGGTCGGTGGGCAGCCAAGGCTATAGCAATGTCAGCCACGGCTGCGTCAACGTCAGCACCAGCAATGCGCAGTGGTTCTTCAATAACACCAAGCGCGGCGACATCGTCGAAATCGCCAACACGGTGGGTTCGATACTGCCCGGCACCGACGGCCTCGGCGACTGGAACATCCCTTGGGATCAGTGGCGGGCGGGCAACGCCAGCATCTGACGCCCAAACGCCGAACGCGGCCCCAGGCAATCCTGCCGAGGGCCGCGTTCGTGTTCTCCGGGGTGGCTGACGGGACTCGAACCCGCGACAGCCAGGATCACAACCTGGTGCTCTACCAACTGAACTACAGCCACCATCGCCGCTGACCCGAGGGGCAGTGCGGCGTCGTCGATACTAGCCGCTCGGGCGCTCGGCAGCCGAATCCATTTGGTCCCCGTTGGATTCCGCCGGGCTCAACTCCGCGGAGATCGCGGCGATGTCGCTGGTCGACGGCCCCGGCGGGGCGATGAACGCGGTCCGGCGGTAGTACTGCAGCTCACGGATCGATTCTTCGATGTCGGCCAGCGCGCGATGCGCGAGGCCCTTCTCCGGCTGGCCGAAATAGATGCGCGGATACCAGCGCCTGCACAGCTCCTTGATCGAGCTGACGTCGATCATCCGGTAGTGCAGGTAGTCGTCCAGTGCGGGCATGTCGCGGGCGATGAAGCCTCGGTCGGTGGCGATCGAGTTGCCGGCCAGGGGAGCGGTCTTGGCCTGCTTCACGTGGGTTCGGATGTAGTCGAGCACCAGCTGCTCGGCGGCGGGCACGTCGATCGTCGACGCCCGCACCTCGTCGACGAGGCCGGACCGGCTGTGCATCTGGGCTACCACATCGATCATTTCGGACAGCGCCTCGTCGGGAGCGTGGATGACCACGTCGATGCCTTCGCCCAGGACGTTGAGGTCGGCATCGGTCACCAGCACCGCGATTTCGATGAGTCGGTCGGACTTGAGGTCCAGGCCGGTCATCTCACAGTCGATCCACACCAGTTCGTCACGCACAGCGATCAACATTAGGCGCACCCCCGACAGTCCCCCGCGAGCGGGACGGGCCCCAGCTTGCGAGGGGAGTGCCCCCAGCCCCACCACATCCACCGCCGGGGCGGCTGCACAGTAATGTTCGACGCATGACGACCGAGTCGACTGCTACCCCCACCCAGCAGATTGCCGCCGGATACGCCGTCGAGGGTCAGGCGCTCGAGCTGGGCACCGTCGTCGTGGACGGCGCCGCCGACCCCGCCGCGCAGGTGCGCATCCCGCTGGCCACGGTCAACCGGCACGGCCTTGTCGCCGGCGCGACGGGCACCGGTAAGACGAAGTCGCTGCAGGTGATAGCCGAACAGCTCTCCGCTGCAGGCGTTCCGGTGATGATGGCCGACGTCAAGGGCGACCTGTCGGGGCTGTCTCGGCCCGGCGAGCCGGACGACAAGACACAGGCGCGCGCCAAGGACACCGGCGACGACTGGACGCCGACGGCCTTTCCGGTGGAGTTCCTGTCGCTGGGCACTTCGGGGATCGGTGTGCCCGTACGCGCCACCATCTCCAGCTTCGGGCCCATTCTGTTGTCAAAGGTTCTGGGGCTCAACGCCACTCAGGAGTCCACCCTCGGCCTGATCTTCCACTGGGCCGACCAGAAGGGCCTGTCCCTGCTGGACCTCAAGGATCTGCGGTCGGTCATCACCTACCTCACCAGCGACGAGGGCAAGCCCGAGCTGAAGGCGCTCGGTGCGGTATCGTCGACGACCGCGGGTGTCATCCTGCGCGCGTTGGTCAACCTCGAGGCCGAGGGCGCCGACACCTTCTTCGGCGAGCCGGAACTGGAGCCCAAGGATCTGTTGCGCGTCGACGCACAGGGCCGCGGCATCATCAGCCTGCTCGAGCTCGGCGATCAGGCCGCCAGGCCGGTGATGTTCTCGACATTTTTGATGTGGGTGCTCGCCGACCTGTTCACGACGCTGCCCGAGGTCGGCGACGTCGACAAGCCGAAGCTGGTGTTCTTCTTCGACGAGGCCCACCTGCTGTTCACCGACGCCTCCAAGGCGTTCCTCGAACAGGTCGAGCAGACCGTGAAGCTGATCAGGTCCAAGGGTGTCGGCGTGTTCTTCTGCACCCAGCTGCCCACCGATGTGCCCAACGACGTGCTGAGCCAGCTCGGCGCCCGCATCCAGCACGCCCTGCGCGCGTTCACCCCCGACGACCAGAAGGCGCTCAACAAGACCGTCCGCACCTACCCGAAAACCGATGTGTACGACCTGGAGTCGGCGTTGACGTCCCTGGGCATCGGTGAGGCGATTGTCACCGTCTTGTCGGAGAAGGGTGCGCCGACGCCGGTGGCGTGGACCAGAATGCGGGCCCCGCGCTCGATGATGGACACCATCGGCCCCGAGGCGATCACCGCGGCCGCCAAGGCGTCACCGCTGCAGGCCGAGTACGGCCAGTCGATCGACCGCGAGTCGGCCTACGAGCGGCTGAACGCCAGGCTCGCGCCGCCGACGGAGGCTCAGGCCGACCCGTCCCTGCCGCCGCCGCTGCCTCCCGACGTCGGGGGAGCGACGGCCTCGGGCGAGGCCACGTCCAAGCGTGCGACCGAGCCGGGGATGCTCGAAAAGATGATGGACAGCCCGGCTTTCAAGAGCGCGATGCGTTCGGCGGGCACGGTGCTCGGCCGGGAGATCACCCGCAGCATCTTCGGCACCGGCCGCCGCCGCTGAGCCACCTCGCCGCGAAACTGAATTCCAGCAGGAAAAGTGCGACGAGTAGTGGCCTGCTGGAATTCAGTTTCGGCGGTACGCGCGCGGCGGGGGAGCTAGTCGCCGCCGAGCTTCTTGTAGACCACACCGACGATGGGCGCCACGATGGAGCGCGGAACGTAGCCGCTGGCGACCGACATCGCCTTCGACGTCACCCCGGGCACCACCCGCATCTTGTTGCGCCCCAACGCGTCCAGCGACAGTTGCGCGGTGTGTTCCGTTGAGATCCACAGGAAGTCCGGTATCAGCTTCTCTACCAGCGACTGCTCATCCGGGTTGGGCAACGTTTCACGCACCGGACCGGGGGCAAGCAGCGTGACGTGTACGCCTTCGCGCTTGCACTCACCGCGCAGTGACTCGCTGAACGTGTTGACGAACGCCTTGGTGGCCGCATAGGTGGCGTTGTTCGGGATGGGCGAATTGCCCGCCGCGGAACCGGAAATCAGGATGCCGCCTGCACCCCGCTCGACCATTCCCGGCAGCACGGCCAGGACGAGGTCGTGCACCCCAAGGACATTCAGCGCAACCTGCGCCTTCTCGTCGGCCGGATCCAGATTGACCACCGGGCCGAAGGTCGCGGTACCGGCATTGGCGCAGAGGATCGAGATATTGCGGCCCGCCAACTCGTCGGCGAGCTTGGCGCGCTCGGTCGGGTCGGCGAGGTCGACCGGCCGCACCTCGACGACGACTCCGTAGCGTTCGGTGAGCCGGTCGGCCAACGTCCTCAGCACGTCCTCGCGCCGCGCAGTGACGATCAGGTGATGTCCTCGCGCGGCGAGCTCGGTGGCCAGCGCTTCTCCGATGTTCTGCGAAGCGCCTGTAACAACCGCGCGGGCATCCGGGCTGGGAGCGGGTACTGGCACGCGACGGACTATATCGTGGGCGATCATGGACCATCCGCGGCCGCCTGCGCGAACCGCGGGGCGGTCGCGGGTGCTGGCCTGGGCGCTGTGGGACGTCGGTGAGACGGGCGTGAACGCGATCGTCGTGACGTTCGTGTTTTCCGTCTATCTGACGGGCACCGTCGCCGACGACCTACCGAGCGCGACAACGCCGCAGAGTTGGCTGTTCCGAGCGCTGGCGCTGGCCGGGCTCGTGGTGGCCCTGCTCGCCCCGGTCACCGGGGTCTGGGTCGACGCGCCGTGGCGGCGACGCCGGGTGCTGGCCGTGCTGACCGGGTTGGTGGTGCTGCTGACGTCGGCGATGAGCCTGATCCGCGACGACCACCGCTACCTGTGGCCTGGCCTGGCATTGCTGGCGTGCGCGGCCGCCTGCAGCGAGCTGGCCACCGTGCCCTACAACGCCATGCTGCGCCAGCTCTCCACGCCCGAGACGTCGGGTCGGGTGTCGGGATTCGGCTGGGGGATGGGCTATTTCGGTAGTGTGGTGCTGCTGCTCATCGTCTATCTCGGCTTCATCTCCGGCGACGGTGACACCCGCGGGCTGCTGGGCTTGCCGCTCGCGGACGGCCAGAATGTCCGGGCCGCCATGCTGATGACCGCTGCGTGGTTCGCGTTGTTCGCCCTGCCCGTGTTCATCGTGGTGCCCCACCCGAAGCCCGGTCCCGAGGACCGCGCGGAGACCGTCGGGCTCATCGGCGCCTATCGCAAACTGTGGGCCGAAGTCGTCGACGAATGGCGCCGGGACCGCAACATCGTCTACTACCTGCTCGCCAGCGCGGTGTTTCGGGATGGCCTGGCCGGGGTCTTCGCGTTCGGGGCGATACTGGGTGTCAGCGTGTACGGCATTTCGGATGCCGACGTGCTGTTGTTCGGCGTGAGCGCGAGCGTGATCGCCGCAGTCGGTGCGTTGCTCGGCGGGCTGGTCGACGACCGGCTGGGTTCCAAACCCGTCATCGTCGGATCACTGGCCTCGATGATCGCCGCGGGGCTGGCGCTGATGGCGCTGTCCGGTGCGGTCGCCTTCTGGGTATGCGGGCTGCTGCTCTGCCTGTTCATCGGGCCGACGCAATCGTCCGCCCGGACCCTGATGCTGCGCATGTCCGTCGACGGCAAGGAGGGCATCGCGTTCGGCCTCTACACCACCACCGGACGTGCGGCGTCCTTCCTTGCGCCGTCGCTCATTTCGTTGTTCATCGACTGGTTCGGTGCCGTTCGTGCCGGCATCGGCGGCTTGTTGGTGGTGCTCGCCATCGGCCTGGCCGCCATGGTGGCGGTGCACGCACCGCACCGGGTAACGGCAAGCTAGCGCAATGCGGTGCAGATCGTTAGGCCCGAGCCGGTGTTCGACTGAACCTGTACACCGTTGATCGTCACCGAACAGGTGACCTCGCGACCCACATTGATGATCGTCAGGCTGGCCGAATCGTCTGCCGGGCTGGGCAATTCAACTTCCTTGCGCCACGGCAGCACGACGTTGAACTCGGTCTGCAGCAGGCTTCCGGTGTCGACGTAGGTGATGTTGATCGCCCTGCCGTTGCCGTTGACCTCGTAGACCACCGTCTCGGTCGCGGCGGGGGTCACCGACTCACTGGGCGGGGTCGTGGTCGGGGACGGCGACGGGACGATCGGTGGCAGCGGCCGCAGTGTCGTCGTCGTTGGCGTACGAGTGGTCGTCGTCGTGGTTGGATCCTGCATCGGCGGCGGCGCGACCAGCGTGTCCTGCTTCGAGCTGTTGGCGATCACCAAAGCGATCACCAGGCCGACGACCAGGAATACCGCCACCGCGGCCACCACCCACAGCCAGCGTGGCGACTTCGGCGGTGGCTGTTCCCCTGGCGGTTCACCCGGCGGGTGCGGCGGGCCGTACTGCCCGGTGGCGTAGGGGTCGTAGCCATACGGGGAGTACGGCGGCAGTTGTTGGGTGGGATCGGGGACCTGCGGTGCCTGGTAGGTGGGCCCGTACGGGGCCTGGCCCGCATACGCCGGATCCGAGTACGGCGGGTAGCTGGGGCCCAGTGGCTGGGTTGGCTCGGGGCCGTCGCCTCGCGGTGTGTCGGTCATACCCACCTCATGGCTGCAGGGTACCTGCGTCGGACCGGCAGACCGCGGCGGCAGGGTAAGCACATCGCTTAACCGGGTTGCCGTGGCAAGCTTGATGTTGATGAGGCAGACGGTGCGCACCAACTACGGCGCGTCGATGTCGCCCGACGCGACGGCGTTCGCACACCTCGTCGACGACGGTGGTTACCCGCGGGCGGTCCAGCGTTTCCTGCGCGGCTGGCGCGCCAGTTCATCTCGGGATGTCGAACTGCCCGTTGAGGGTCCGGTGATCCGGGTGATGCACTCCGCCGACGGTCATTGGCTGGCCTGTCAGGTCTCGCCCGAGGGTGGCACCCGCAGTCAGATCTGGGTGGTCACCACCGATCCCGACGACCGCGACGCACGTCGGATCGACGTGTGGCAGCCAGGTCTGCCGGAGGGCACCGCCGAGCTGATCGGTTGGGACGGTACGCAAGTCGCGGCCATTCTCACCGGCGAGGACGGCGTCGGTAGTTCCTGCCTCATCGACCCGGCGGACTGCGCGACCACGATTCTGGATCGCCGGACGAGTGGCAGGCTTGTCGACGCGTGGGCCGGCGCAGCATTGGTGCGCGTGGGACCGCGTGGGTATCGCGATCTGATCATGCTTCGCGGCCTGACCGAGATCGCCCTGCTGCCATACGATCCGGGCTCCACCACCGACACCGGCATCATCCTCGACGACCACAGCCCCCGTCGGCTCCGGTCGGGTCCGGAAGGTGAGAACTTCGAGCTGTATCAGCCCGCGAAGTTCTACGGGGTCAACAGCACCAACGGCTATGTGCGTGCCCTGGTCCGCAGCGAGAACGGTGCCGACCACGCCCGTCTGCTCGAGGTGACGACGACCGCCGATGGCGTGTCCTACCAGGTGCTGGCCGAACGCCCGGGTTATGAGCTCGACGAGTTCATCGTGAGCGACGACCTCTCGACGGTGGCCCTGCTGTGGAACATCAACGGCGCCAGCGAGTTACAGATACTGGAACACCCGGACTACACGCTGCACGAGCCCATTCCGCTGCCCGGCATGGTGGCCAGCGAACTCAGCATCAGCGCTGGCGGGTCTATGGTGGCGATGACCGTCGAGGGTCCGGACAAGCCGCGCACCGTCGAACTCGTCGACCCGAGAACCCGGGAATGGGAACGTATCGACCGCGAGCCCAGCAGCGGGCCGCTGTCCGCGGCTCCGTCGCTGGAAACCATCACCGCGCGCGACGGTTTGGAGTTCACCGGCTGGCTCTTCCGGCCACCGCCGGGAGTGGAGCCGATCGGGGCGATGATTTTTCTGCACGGTGGTCCCGAGGGGCAGGGCCGACCGGGCTACAACGAGTTCTTCCCGCCGCTGCTGGAATCCGGCATCACCGTATTCCTCCCGAATGTGCGCGGCTCCGGGGGATTCGGCCGTTCGTTCATGCATGCCGACGACCGAGAGAAGCGGTTCGCCGCGATCGACGACGTCGCCGACGCGGCCACGTTTCTGGTCGAGCGTGGTCTGGCAGCTGCCGACCGTATCGCTTGTTGCGGTTGGTCGTACGGCGGATACCTGACCCAGTCGGCGCTCGCTTTTCACCCGGAACTGTTCGCCGCAGGCATCAGCATCTGCGGCATGAGCGACTTGAACACCTGGTATCGCAACACCGAGCCGTGGATCGCCGCGGCGGCCTATTCCAAGTACGGCCACCCGGTGGGCGACCGCGAACTGCTCGACCAGCTGTCACCGCTGCTGCGCGCGCCCGCATTGACCGCACCCCTGCTGCTGGTCCACGGTCTCAACGACACCAATGTTCCGCCGAGCGAGTCGCAGCAGATGTTCGACGCTTTGCAGGCGCTGGGCCGCACCGTCGAGCAGCTGTTCTTCGACGACGACGGACATGAGATCGACAAGCGGGAGAACCGAGCCGTGCTGGTCAAGGCCATGAGTGAGTGGCTCACCACGGCGTTCGTACCCGGACCGAACTCCTGAACGGTTCAAGATCGGCAGTAAAGCGTTTACTGAAATTGTCCGCGGGGTAAAACTGACCTGCGCCAAGTCGGCGCTCAACAGGAGGAGGCCAGCATGCGTGGTGGCGGAATTCTCGGCGTGATTGTGTTGGTTTGGTTGGTGATTGGTGTGGTCGCGGCCTACCAGCGCGATTACTTCAAGTCGGAAGCAAACAATTGCGCCACAGCGGGCACCATTGCGTTGACGGTGGTTGCCGGCCCGTTGAATTACGCGGGTGTCAATCCAAAGGTGACGGAATGCAACGTGCCCCAACCCAGTCAGTAATCGCCAGTATTCAACTGGCGCTTAGTAACTCAGCAGAAACGGAGTAGCCATGATCGTCCTGGGGTTAATCCTCCTCGTACTCGGTTTTATTTTCGGGATCAACATTTTATGGACAATCGGCATCGTCCTCATCGTCATAGGCGCCGTACTCTGGATCCTGGGCGCTACCGGTCGCGCTGTCGGCGGCCGACGACACTGGTACTGAGGATTAGCCGCCGCGTCGGCCGGCTGAGGACAGGGCCGCAATCGTCATCTCCCGCAAGATCGCACGCGACCCATTATTCGTTCCTTGGCCGGTCGATTTGGCTGTGCCGGGCCTGACGCTGTGCGGCGTCGAGTTCAGCAGGCCGAAGACGGCGTGCGCCATCAGACGCGCATCCGCCTCGCTGAGTTCGCGGTCCAACCCACGAAGGGTGTCGACCCAGATCTCGACATACTGCCGCTGGGCCTTGCGGACTTGACGCTTCGCGGGCTCGGGGAGATGTCCTAGATCGCGGTCCTGGATGCGGATCAGGTCGGACTCGCCGAGCGCGAAGTCGAGGTGGAAGTCGATCAACCCGTCCAGCGCGGTCTCGGCGTCCGGCGCTTCGGCGACGACGGCGGTCGCTCCGGCGAGCAGCCGGGTGCTGATGCCCACCAACAGTTCGACCAACAGGGCTTCCTTGTTGGGGAAGTGCCGGTAGATCGCGGGCCCGCTGACCCCGGCCGCCGCACCGATGTCCTCCAGCCGCACAGCGAGAAAGCCGCGCCCGGCGACCAGCCGTTCGGCCGCGGCAATCAGCTGGTCACGGCGGTTGGACTTGGCCCTGCTGCGCCGGCTGGCCGCCGTCGGCTCAGACGTCGGGAGAGTCATGCACCTACCCCCATCCCGCTGGTGGACATTTCAGTTAATCGTGACTAACATACTACAAGTTAGTCGTCATTAACTCAACCGAAACGGGCAGTACCGATGGCAACAGCGCTGCAGTCCAGTAGCCGCGAACAGCATCTGGCGCTGGTCGCGCAGCTGCGGGAGAAGATGGCCGCAGCCGCGCTCGGTGGATCCGCCAAGTCCCGCGAGCGCCATGTCAGTCGAGGCAAGCTGCTGCCGCGGGACCGCGTCGACGGCCTGCTGGACCCCGGCAGCCCACTGCTCGAATTGGCGCCCCTTGCCGCCGACGGCATGTACGACGACGAATGCCCCGGTGCGGGCATGATCGCCGGCATCGGACGGGTGTCCGGGCGCGAGTGCATGATTGTGGCCAACGACGCGACCGTCAAAGGCGGGACCTACTACCCGATTACGGTCAAGAAGCACCTGCGGGCGCAGGAGATCGCCGGGCAGAACCGGCTGCCCTGTATCTACCTGGTCGACTCGGGCGGTGCGTTCCTGCCGCGGCAGGACGAGGTCTTTCCCGACCGCGAGCACTTCGGCCGCATCTTCTACAACCAGGCCAAGCTCAGCGCCGACGGTATTGCGCAGATCGCCGCCGTGCTCGGCTCGTGCACAGCGGGCGGCGCGTACGTGCCCGCGATGAGCGACGAGGCCGTGATCGTCCGCAACCAGGGCACGATCTTCCTCGGCGGCCCGCCGCTGGTGAAGGCCGCAACCGGTGAAGTGGTGACCGCCGAAGACCTTGGCGGCGGCGACCTGCACTCGAAGATCTCCGGGGTCACCGACCATCTGGCCGACGACGACCGGGACGCACTGCGCATCGTGCGGCGCATCGTCTCGACGCTCGGACCGCGCGAGGAGCCGCCGTGGGAGGTGGTGCCGACGGTCGACCCGGTGGCCGACCAGACCGAGCTCTACGACGTCGTTCCCGTCGACGCCCGCGTTCCCTACGACGTGCACGAGGTCATCACCCGCATCGTCGACGGACGGCGAGTTCGCCGAGTTCAAGGCCGATTACGGCACGACGCTGGTCACCGGTTTCGCCCGCATCCACGGTCACCCGGTGGGGATCATCGCGAACAACGGCGTGCTGTTCTCCGAATCGGCTTTCAAGGGCGCACATTTCATCGAGCTGTGCGATAAGCGCATGGTGCCGCTGCTGTTCCTGCAGAACATCTCCGGCTTCATGGTCGGCCGCGACTACGAGGCGGGCGGCATCGCCAAGCACGGCGCCAAGATGGTGACAGCCGTCGCGTGCGCGCGGGTGCCGAAGCTGACCGTGGTGATCGGCGGCTCGTACGGCGCGGGCAACTACTCGATGTGCGGGCGGGCGTATTCGCCGCGCTTCCTGTGGATGTGGCCGAACGCGCGGATCTCGGTGATGGGCGGCGAGCAGGCCGCGTCGGTGCTGGCGACCGTGCGCGGCGACGCATGGGCAACCCGGGACGCCGAGCAGGAAGAAGAGTTCAAGGCGCCGATCCGCGAGCAGTACGAGGCCAGGGCAATCCCTACTATTCGACGGCTCGGCTGTGGGACGACGGCGTGATCGATCCCGCCGACACCAGAACCGTTCTCGGGCTGGCGCTTTCGGTCGTCGCGCCAACGCGCCGCTCGAACCGGTCTCCTACGGCGTCTTCCGGATGTGAGTGACATGAGCTATGTCCGTCGACACCGTTCTGGTCGCCAACCGCGGCGAGATCGCCGTGCGGGTCATCCGCACGCTGCGCGCGATGGGTATCCGCTCGGTCGCGGTCTTCAGCGACGCCGACGCCAACGCCCGTCACGTCGCGCGAGGCCGACACCGCGGTCGGCATCGGTCCGGCCGCGCGCGCGCGAGAGCTACCTCGACATCGACAAGGTCATCGACGCCGCGGCCCGCGCACCGGGGCGCAGGCGATTCACCCCGGCTACGGATTCCTCTCGGAGAACGCCGACATTCGCCGCGGCGCTGCGCGGCCGCGGGCATCGTGTTCCTCGGCCCGCCGGCGCAAGGCATCGAGACGATGGGCGACAAGATCACCGCGAAGAACGCGGTGTCGGCGTTCGGCGTGCCCGTCGTACCGGGCATCGCCCGCCCGGGACTGACCGACGCCGACCTGATCGCGGCGGCCGACGATGTCGGCTACCCGGTGCTGGTCAAGCCGTCGGCCGGCGGCGGCGGCAAGGGCATGCGGCTGGTCGCACGATCCGTCCGATCTGCCGGCCGCCCTAGGTCAGCGCGCGCCGTGAGGCGGGCGTCGTCGTTCGGCGACGACACCCTGTTCCTCGAGCGGTTCGTGCTGCGGCCCCGCCACATCGAGGTGCAGATCCTCGCCGACGGGCACGGCAACGTCGTGCACCTCGGCGAGCGCGAATGCAGCCTGCAGCGGCGCCACCAGAAGGTCATCGAGGAGGCCCCGTCGCCGCTGCTCGACGCGGAGACCCGTGCCCGCATCGGCGCCGCGGCCTGCGACACCGCCCGCAGCGTCGACTACACCGGCGCCGGCACCGTCGAGTTCATCGTCTCCGCCGACCGGCCCGACGAGTTCTTCTTCATGGAGATGAACACCCGCCTGCAGGTCGAGCACCCGGTCACCGAAATGGTCACCGGCACTCGACCTCGTCGAGCTGCAGGTGCGTATCGCCGCGGGCGAGACGCTGCCGCTTCACGCAGGACGACATCACCCTGACCGGGCACGCCATCGAGGCCCGCATCTACGCCGAGGACCCGGCGCGCGGCTTCCTGCCGACCGGCGGCGACGTCGCTCGACCTCGCCGAGCCGCCGGCCCCGGTGTGCGGGTCGACTCCGGCCTGGCACGCGGCACCGTCGTCGGCAGCGACTACGACCCGATGCTGGCCAAGGTGATCGCCCACGCCGACGACCGGGCCGCGGCGCTGCGCGCGCTCGACCGCGCACTCGCCGACACCGCCGTGCTCGGCGTGGCGACCAACATCGAGTTCCTGCGCTTCCTGCTGGCCGACCCGGATGTCGTCGCGGGTCGGCTCGACACCGGGCTGCTGGACCGCCGGATCGACGGACTTCGCGGCGGCCGACCGGGTCCGACGACGAGCTCATCGCCGCCGCGGCGTACCACTGGCTGCGCGCTGGCCGGTGCCCGCGGGCAATCCGTGGGAGGTGCCGTCCGGCTGGCGGATGGGGGAGCGCGCACCGGCGACCATTCCGGCTGCACGCCGGCGAACGCACCGAGCACGTGTGCCTGACCGGAACCCCGCGAGCCGCTAGCGCAACGGTCGAGGACGGCGAACCGCGTTCGCTCACAGCCACTCTCGACGGTGATCGGCTCGCGGTGACGCTGGACGGGCTGCGGCGCCGGGTACCTCGTCGCGGAGACCGACGGGCAGGTATGGCTGGCGGCGGGCGGGCCGCACCGCGGTCCTCGACGCGGTGCGCGAAGCGCCGGTCCGCCCCGACGACGAGCACAGCGGGGACGCCGAACTCATCAGCCCCATGCCGGGTTCGGTGATCGCCGTCGGCGTCGAAGATCGGGGACGGCGACCGTTGGATCGGTCGTCGTCGTCGGTCGAGGCGATGAAGATGGAGCATTCGCTCACCGCGCCGGTCGACGGCGTCGTCGAACTACTCGTCGCCGTCGGCGACCAGGTCAAGGTGGACCAGCTGCTGGCCCGGATCACGCGCAAGGAAGAAAGCAGAGCAAGTCATGACGCGATTTTCTGTCCACCGGCACGCTGCCCGACGATTACGAGCAGCTCGCGCAAGACGGTGCGCGACTTCGCGCAGAGCGTGGTGGCACCCGTCTCCGCCAAACACGACGACGAGCACTCCTTCCCGTACGAAGTGGTCGCGGGGATGGCCGATATGGGACTGTTCGGCCTGCCGTTCCCCGAGGAGTACGGCGGCATGGGCGGCGACTACTTCGCGCTGTGCCTGGCCCTCGAGGAACTCGGCAAGGTCGACCAGAGCGTGGCGATCACCCTGGAGGCCGGTGTGTCGCTGGGCGCGATGCCGATGTACCGCTTCGGCAACGAGGACCAGAAGCAGGAATGGTTGCCGCTGTTGGCAAGTGGCAAGGCGCTGGGCGCGTTCGGGCTGACCGAGCCGGGCGGCGGAACCGATGCGGGCGCCACCAAGACCACGGCGCGCCTCGACGACGGGCACTGGGTCATCAACGGCTCCAAGCAGTTCATCACCAACTCGGGCACCGACATCACGAAGTTGGTGACGGTCACCGCCGTCACCGGGGAAGCCGGTCCCAGGGGGCAGGAGCGAAGCGACTCGGGGGATGGGCTCGGCAAGAAGGAGATCTCGTCGATCCTGGTGCCGGTGCCCATCGACGGGTTCACCGCCGAGCCCGCGTACAGCAAGGTCGGCTGGAACGCCTCGGACACCCATCCGCTGAGCTTCGACGACGTCCGGGTGCCCGCCGAGAACCTGCTCGGCGAGCGCGGTCGCGGTTATGCCAACTTCCTGCGCATCCTCGACGAGGGCCGAATCGCGATCGCCGCGCTGTCGGTCGGCGCCGCACAAGGCTGTGTCGACGAGTGTGTGAAGTACGCCAAGGAACGCGAGGCATTCGGCGCGGCCATCGGCACCTATCAGGCGATCGCGTTCAAGATCGCCCGCATGGAGGCCCGCGCACACAGCGCCCGCACCGCCTACTACGACGCGGCCGCACTCATGTTGGCGGGCAAGCCGTTCAAGAAGGCCGCTGCCATCGCCAAGCTGGTGGCCAGCGAGGCCGCGATGGACAACTCCCGCGACGCCACCCAGGTGTTCGGCGGCTACGGGTTCATGAACGAGTACCCCGTCGCACGGCACTACCGCGACAGCAAGATCCTCGAAATCGGCGAAGGAACAACGGAAGTGCAGCTGATGCTGATCGCCCGCGAGGCCGGCCTGTGAGCGGCAAGAAGAGTCATAGTCCAGCGCGGCCTGTGGTTCGAGGAGTTCGAACCCGGTGTGCTGTACCAACACCGGCCGGGCCGCACCATCACCGAGGCCGACAACGTCCTGTTCACCACCCTGACGATGAACACGCAGGCGCTGCATCTGGATGCCGCGTTCTCCGATGCGCTGCCGCCGTTCAACCAGCGGCTGGTGAATTCGATGTTCACGTTGTCCACGCTCGTCGGGCTGTCGGTGGCGCAGCTGACGCAGGGCACGATCGTCGGCAATCTCGGCTTCGGCGAGGTCGCCTTCCCCAAGCCGCTCTTCCACGGCGACACCCTGTACGCCGAAACCGAGGTGACCGACAAGCGCGAATCCAAGAGCCGGCCAGGGGAGGGCATCGTCACGTTAGCCCACACCGGCCGCAACCAGCACGGCGACATCGTGGCGACCGCGTCGCGAAAAACCATGGTACGCAAGCGCCCAGCCGAGGAGGCCTGATGTCGCTGACGCAGGCCGGGCCCGCATGGCTGTTCTGCCCGGCCGACCGGCCGGAACGGTTCGAGAAGGCTGCGGCGGCAGCCGACGTCGTCATCCTCGACCTCGAGGACGGTGTCGCGGCCAAGGACCGGGAGTCGGCCCGCCAAGCGCTCATCGAAACCCCGCTGGACCCCGACCGCACCGTCGTGCGGATCAACCCGACCGCCACCGCCGACCACGAACCCGACCTCGAGGCGCTGGCGCGCACGAAATACACCACGGTGATGTTGGCGAAGACCGAAGATCCGCAGCAGGTGCGTGACCTGGCGCCGCTGGACGTGGTGGTGCTGATCGAAACGCCGTTGGGCGCGTTGGCGGTCAGCGACCTGGCGCGCATGGACAACGCGCTCGGCCCTGATGTGGGGCGCCGAGGATCTGTTCGCGGTGACCGGCGGCACCGCCAACCGGTGGCCCGACGGCAGCTACCGCGACGTCGCCAGGCACGTCCGCTCGCAGACGTTGCTGGCCGCCAAGGCATACGGGCGGCTGGCCCTGGATTCGGTGTACCTCGACATCAAGGATCTCGACGGCCTGCGCGCCGAGGTCGACGACGCGGTCGCGGTCGGCTTCGATGTCAAGGTCGCGATCCACCCGTCGCAGGTCGCGGTCATTCGCTGACGGCTACGCACCGACGGCCGACCAGGTCGAGTGGGCGCGACACGTGCTGGCGGCGGCCCGCGACGAGAGGGGCGTCTTCCAATTCGAAGGCATAATGGTAGATGCCCCAGTGCTGCGGCGAGCAGAGCGCATCGTCCAGCTAGCGCCTCACCCTGGCAACTAGCCGGCGACCTCTCACCAGGGGTTTTGCTCTGATCGCCTCCGTGCTGAGCACCTCAGTCGCCTGACGGCGCGATCCGCCGTCAGTGACCCTAGGAGGCGGTATGGCAGGGACCGTTGCGGCACCCCTCACGTCGGTCGATGTTGAGCTGGAGCCGATCCAATTGGTCGCCCCGGACGGGTCGCCGACCACCGAGACCCGGTACCGCCGAGATCTTCCACCCGAGACGCTGGGCTGGCTGTACGAGATGATGGCCGTCACCCGCGCGCTCGACGGGGAGTTCGTCAACCTGCAACGTCAGGGCGAGCTCGCGCTGTTCGCGTCGTGCCGCGGCCAGGAGGCCGCGCAGATCGGCGCGACCGCATGCCTGCGCAAGACCGACTGGCTGTTTCCGCAGTACCGCGAGATCGGCGCGTTCCTGTTGCGCGGCATTTCACCCGGGCAGATGGGCGCGGTCTGGCGGGGCCGCTGGCACGGTGGGCTGGGGTTCACCGAGAAATGCGTCGCACCGATAGCGATCCCGATCGGCACCCACGGGTTGCATGCGGTCGGGGCGGCGATGGCCGCGCAACGCCTCGGCGAGGATTCGGTGACGGTGGCCTATATCGGCGACGGCGCGACGAGCGAGGGCGACGCACACGAAGCACTCAACCTCGCCGCCGTGTACCGGGCGCCGTGCGTGTTCTTCGTGCAGAACAACCAGTGGGCGATCTCCTTGCCGGTCAGCCGCCAGCAGGCCGGGCCGTCGATCGCGCATCGCGCAATCGGCTACGGGATGCCCGGCATTCGGGTCGACGGCAACGACGTGTTGGCCTGCTATGCGGTGATGGCCGAGGCCGCCAAACGCGCCCGTGAGGGTGGCGGTCCCACGCTGATCGAAGCCGTCACCTACCGGCTCGGGCCGCACACCACCTCCGACGACCCCACCCGCTACCGCTCGCAGGAGGAGGTCGACCACTGGACCGCGCGGGACCCGATTCCGCGCTACCGCAGCTACTTACAGAGCATCGGCGTGTGGACCGAGCGGCTGGAGCACCGCCTCGAAACGCGGTCGGCGCGACTGTGCGCGGAGCTGCGCGACGCGATCGTCAACACGCCCGACATGGACGTCGGCGAGCTGTTCGAAACGGTGTATGCGGACATCACCCCGAACCTGGAGTCCCAGCGCGACCAGCTGCTGGCCGAGTTGGCGAAGGAGTCATGAGATGACTCAAATCATCGAGCGGCCACCAGGTTACGGGGATGACGCGCAAGAGCCGTCGCTATTCACCCCGGTGCCGACGGCCACGAATCTGACCATGGCGCAGGCGATCAACCGTGCGCTGCACGACGCGATGGCGGCCGACGACCGCGTCCTGGTGTTCGGCGAGGACGTGGCGAAGCTCGGCGGCGTGTTCCGCGTCACCGAGGGCCTCACCGAAACCTTCGGCGACGGGCGGTGTTTCGATACCCCGCTGGCCGAGTCGGCCATCATCGGTATCGCGATCGGGTTCGCCATCCGCGGCTTCGTCCCGGTTCCCGAGATCCAGTTCGACGGGTTCTCCTACCCGGCGTTCGACCAGATGGTCAGTCACCTGGCGAAGTACCGGATGCGTACCCACGGCGACGTGGACATGCCGGTCACCGTTCGCATCCCGTCATTCGGCGGAATCGGTGCGGTCGAACATCATTCGGAGTCGACGGAGACCTACTGGGCCCACACCGCCGGCCTGAAAGTTGTGGTGCCGTCGACTCCGTCGGACGCGTACTGGCTGCTGCGGCATTCGATCGCCAGCAGGGATCCGGTCATCTATCTGGAACCCAAACGGCGGTACTGGTCGCGCGAGGACGTCGACACGGCCGAGCCGGGGTTGCCGATCGGCCGCGCGGCGATACGGCGCATCGGCGACGACATCACCGTGCTGACGTACGGCGGACTGGTCCAGACAGCCTTGGCTGCTGCGGATTTGGCAGCCGACCAGTACGGCTGGAATCTGGAAGTGGTCGACCTGCGTTCGCTCAATCCGCTCGACTTCGACACCGTCGCGGCGTCGGTGCGCAAGACCGGGCGGGCCGTGGTTCTGCACGAGGGCGCGCGCACCCTCGGATTCGGCGCCGAGCTGGCCGCCCGCATCCAGGAGGAGCTGTTTTACGACCTGGAGTCGCCGGTGTTGCGCGCCACCGGTTTCGACACCCCGTACCCGCCGGCGCGACTGGAAAAGCTGTGGCTGCCCGGTGTCGACAGGCTGATCGACTGCGTCGAGAAAGCGATGAACCCGTGACCGGCGAAGGCGTGCGGGACTTCCTGGTTCCCGATCTCGGCGAGGGCCTCGAGGACGCCACGGTCACCGGGTGGAGTGTCGAGGTCGGCGACGACGTCGAACTCAACCAAACGCTGTGCACCGTGGAAACGAACAAGGCCGAGGTGGAGATACCGAGCCCCTACGCGGGCAAGATCGTCGAACTCGGTGGTGCAGAAGGCGACACGCTGGCCGTCGGCGCGGTGTTGGTGCGTATCGCCACCGATGCTCCCGCCCCCGATTCACAGAACGGTGGGGGACCGAAGCGCAAGCCGGTGCTGGTGGGCTATGGCACCGACGACGAGATGGACACCAGCAGGCGGGCGCCCGCCGAGGGCGGTACGCGGCCCCGTGCGAAGCCGCCGGTGCGCAAGCTCGCCGCCGAGCTGCAGGTGGACCTGGTAGCGCTGGCGCCGGGCTCGGGCCCGGACGGAATCGTCACCCGTGAGGATGTGCTCGCCGCCGCGGGGCAGCCGGGCGAGGGCTCGGACACGGTTGGGGTGCACGGTGTGCAGGCCACGATGGCGCAGCGAATGGCGTTGTCGCGTAGCAAGATTCCCGATGCGCACGCCAGTGTTCAGGTCGACTGCTCGGCTCTTCTGCGGGTGCGTGACCGGTTGCGCGAGGCGGTGGGAGACGACGGGCCGCAGATCACCCCGTTCGTGCTGACGCTGCGCCTGTTGACGGTCGCGCTGACGCATCACCCGATGTTCAACTCGACGTGGGTGGACACCGCGGGGGGACCGCATATTCACGTCCACTCCGCGGTGCACCTGGGGTTCGGCGTGGCAGCGCCGCGCGGCCTGCTGGTGCCGGTGGTCAAGGATGCTCAGGACAAGACGACGCGGGAGCTGGCGGCGACGGTGTCGCGTCTGATCGATGAAGCACGGGCAGGCACCGTGAAACCGACTGAGCTGCAGGGCTCCACGTTCACCGTGTCGAACTTCGGGGCGCTCGGTTTGGACGAGGGAGTGCCCGTCATCAACTACCCGGAGGCCGCCATCCTCGGCATGGGATCGCTGAAACCTCGGCCAGTCGTGGTCTACGACGAGGTGGTCGTCCGGCCGACGATGACTTTGACGTGCGCCTTCGACCATCGCATCGCCGACGGCGCGCAGGTGGCCGGCTTCCTCGGCGAGGTCCGTCAATTGATCGAGTCGCCGGAGCTGGCGCTGCTCGACGGATAGCTATTTGCGTTTGGCCGCGGCCAGCCGCTCGGCGAATTCCGGCGACAGGATCGATGCCGCTTGCGGTTTCAGCTCGGTGTCGACGGCGATCCGGTGTTGGTCGACGTCCAGGGCGCCCGGGTTTGCGGTGGCCCGCATCGAAGCCTTGGTGGCGATGACGACGTCGCGCGGCGCGGCGGCCGGGCCGGCGGCCAGCTCGCGGGCGGCCGCGACCGGGTCGTCGGCGACCTCGAGCGCCAACCCGTACCGCACCGCGGCCTCGGCGTCGAACCGCATCCCGAACAGCAGCGAGGCCCTGGCCGCCTGCACGCCGACGGCGCGCTGCAGCATCCAGGTCGCACCGCCACCGGGGTGGATCCCGAGCTTCTGGAAGCGTGGGTCGAACAAGGCGGCCGGGCCTGCGATGCGTACGTCGGCGGCAAGGGCGAGGTTGAGTCCGGCGCCGACGGCGGCGCCGTTGACGGCCGCGATCGTCGGTAGCGCACAGTTGGCCACCGCGAGGAAGCCGTCGTAAATCGACCGCAGGCCATCCTCGGTGGCGGCGCCGAGCGCAGACAGGTCGGCGCCCGCGCAGAACGCCTTGCCAGCCCCGGTGACGATGAGCGCGTGCACGTCGGTGTTCGCTTCTGCCGCATCGACCGCCGCGCGCAGCCCGGCCGAGATCTCGGCTGTGACGGCGTTGCGCCGGTCCGGGTCGTTGACGGTGATGAGGGCGACGTGGTTTTCGACTTGCACAAGCACGCGATCGGACATCGCTTCAGGCTAGTTGCTTCCCTCGGGCGTTCCGTCACCGGCTGTCAGCGGTTTCGTCCTCGCGGAGTCGTCGAATGCGCCCGCGAGCGAGTGGACCAGATCTCTGACGCGGTGCGGTCTCGACCCCAGCCGCTCGCGAATCGTCGGCGGCTTTGTCGTCGTCGCCGTGGACAAGGCCGACAGGATTCCGGTCGGCCTGGTGATCGATCGGCGCGTACCGGGTGTGGGACTCTGCGGTTCTACACCGTCGTTGCTCTGCGACGAAACGTCGACGTTCGTTGGTGTGTCGACATCGTTGTTCGGCTTGGGGTCTGCTGCACGTAGGAACGCCGCGTCGAATTGCGACGGCGTTTTCACCGCCGCGTACGGGGTGGGCCCTGCACCACAGTTCGGCCCGACGCACCCGGCATTGACAGGTGGGCCGCCGACCCCGTACGGGCCCGGAATTGCCGTTCCGAACGGCCGGTTACCCGTGAAATAGCTGATTCCGTTGTCCAATCCCGTCGGAACGGCGACGGCCAAGTTGACGACGGTTGAAATCGGGTCGGGGTGGTAGAGCCATTGAACGGGCGTCGGCTGCCCGGGGTTGATCGTCCGGTTGTAGCCGGCTTCTGCGAGAACACGGAAAAACGGGTCAAAGGTCACCGCCAGCGGCGGCCCGACGAACGGCACCCACTCAAGGGGCATGAGCAAGGGAAGCACCGGCGTGGGAAAGAGGTAGTACGTGGTATCGCCGTACTGGCCCTGGAGTTCCGGTTCGCCAAGCCCGTAGTAATTGGGGTGCAGGAAGACGGCGCCCAGCGCCCCATTGAGCAGGGCTACCAGGTTCAGTGGATTTGTGGGGACTTCAGCAGTGAGGTCGTACTGACGAGCGACATCGATGGTGAGCATGTTCGTATCCGTCGGCATTGCGCCGTTGAACGTCACACCGAGGAACGGGATGTGCAGGCCAGGGAAACTCGCCAAGGCGCCACCGTGGGGACGGTTGGGATTGGCGGAGACGATGAAGAAGACATCCGTGCCCGCCGGCGGCGGGTTGGCCTTGAGGTGGCGTTTCTCAACCGTCGCCACGGTGCCGCTCTGTGAATAGCCATACACGACATATCTTGTGTCGCTTACATTTTCGGTGTCATTCGTTTGCGTGTATGGATCCTTTGTCGCGATACAGCTACCCGCCCGAATGCAGTTGTCGAGATTTTGCCGTCCTACCTCCACCGACTGGTCGAACATCATCTGGTTGAGACCCGTGAGAGGGAACTGCTCTGGGGTGTATGCCGCCACCAAGGTGCAGGTACCTCCGCCACACAATCCACTGTTCGCGATGAAGCTGTCGTTCGCGCCGTTCACGTAACTCTCAATGAAGTCGGGGGTGTCCTCCGGGACGCTCAGGGGGTGGTCAGTGCCGCCCATGATGAGCGCGGTCGCCGCGAGCATCACCGACGTCATCGTCGTCGAGATGGCTAACAGAACAGCGGCAACGGTGGTCACGAGAGCCGCTACTGCCGCGCGGGCGACGAGGCGAATATTCATGCCCAAACCCGGTTAGTTAGTGATGCGCTAGAGGGTTGCTTGGTTCGGCCCGAGGATCTGGCAGTTGTCCGCGGGCAGCGTCGGGACGATGATGCCGCAGCCACGTCCTCTGGAGATGTACGTCGCGCCCGGCGTGTAGGGCTCGAAGTAAACCTGAGCGGTATCGACGCCTTGCATGCACGAACTGCGCTGCTGGCCCAGGACCTCCACACACGCCACAGACTGGTACGGGCTGGCCGCGACTCCGCACGCCGTCGATGTCACCGTGGCGGTGACCTTGGGGACGCCACCGACGTCGACCACCTGTGGCGCTGATATGGAGAAGCCGCAGGGCGACGGCGGCCACGGCTCCGCGCTCGCGACAGCCGGGACCGCGGTCAGGGTCATCGTTGCCCAAAGAGCCAAGCCGGCGCGAATCATGTCTGGATGGTAGATCAGGTTCGGGCGCGACTGCCGTGAGATCGACGTTAGCGCGAAAAATATCGAGTGAGGACCGCGGAAGCGTCGATCTCGCGAAACCGGGAGTTACCCGGGCCACCGTGAGGATAGTTCGCGTGGCGTCCAGGCCGGCCAGGTGGGGGAGCCGACGGCGAACCCGCTGGTCATCTGCGCCACGATGCGCGGTCCTTTGAGCGAGCTGTTGTCATAGACCGTGACTGAGTCGCACCGGGTGACCGCCGCGGCGACGAGCGCCCAAAGCCGTTGGTAGCGTTGGCGAATTTTGTCTACGGGCACATCGTGGCCGCCCGCGGCGACGCGGTGTCTGACTCGCTGCACGGCCAGCTCCTCCGGAATGAGAAGGACATGCAGGACGACGGTGTAGCCGGCGGCATGAGCGGCGTCTATCAATTCGAGTTTGGATGGATGGGAAAACACCGTCTCGGCGATGAACGACCGGCCAAGTTCGATGAGTCTTGCCCTGGTGTCGGCGGCGACCCGTGCGGCCTCGTAAGCGTGAGAAGCGGGGTCGTGGCGCCAGCGCCGTCTGGCGATCTCGTCGGCGTTGACGAACAGACTGCGCGGCAACAGCGGAGCCAGTGTCAGTTCGACGAAGGTCGACTTACCGGCGCCATTGGGTCCGACGACAAGATCGAGCCGGTTCATCGGGAGGGTGTGGTGTTACTTCCTGCGCCGGATCGCGCGGCGTGGCGGCGTCAGAACAACGGAGCTGCCGTCGGGCCGGTACTCGACGATCTCGCCCGCTTCGTTCAGTGCGACCGTGGTGATCTTGCGCTTCGCCAGCACCTCGCCGTAGTTCGACTCGGCCAGATTTTCCTGGATCGCGGCGGCGATCTCGGCGTTGAGCACGACGCCCTCCTCGTCGCTGAGTTCGCGCAATTCCAGGTCTCCGGTCAATGCGGCCTCCACCCGGCGGCGGGCGGCGGTGTGCTGACTGGAAACCTCGCGGCCGACCCGCGCCCAATGGTCGAGCTGCTGTTTGGCCGACCGGCTCTGCCGCGCGCCTTCGGCGGCGGCGCTGTCCAACAGATCCGCGGCGAACCGGGTGACCCGGTCGGTTGCACCTGTCATCACGGCCTCCGTTGCTTGTAGCAATATGTAACAAGTGTAGCAGTATGCTACAGCTGCCGATGTCAACCGGCCCTACACCCGAAGGCGAAACGTCAATCATTAGCCGACGTCATACATCCTCCACAAGTGCCCCCGGCAGGACTCGAACCTGCGACCAACCGCTTAGAAGGCGGTTGCTCTATCCGCTGAGCTACGGGGGCAGCGCACTCACACTAGCGAATTTGCCCCAGCAAGAATTGCCAGCAGCTAGGGGTGTTGGATGCTGCCGCATTCCGCGGGCGGGCGCACCAAATTCCCCGCTGACTTCGGCGATAGGTCAGCCGTGAACCATTTAGCGAGCCGGCCCTGAATCGTCCGAACACCGCTTCACCACAGGCCGAAAAGCCCCTTCACAGCGAGTTGCGGCGGACTAGCGTGGGTACAGAAAGTGCGAGCCCATGGGAGGAGCAGCAGCGATGTCAGGGTGGCCGCAGCCATGAGCGACGTGCCGGAACTGGATGCGGCTGGATTCCAGGAGGAACTCAGCCCGGTCGACCAGATACTGCACCGCGGCGAAGCCAACCCCCGAACGCGCTCGGGGATCATGACGTTGGAGATTCTCGACACCACACCGGACTGGCAGCGGTTCCGGACGCGATTCGATAATGCCTCGCGGAAGGTGTTGCGGCTGCGTCAGAAGGTAGTGATGCCGACGCTGCCGACGGCGGCGCCACGCTGGGTCATCGACCCGGACTTCAACCTCGATTTTCACGTGCGCCGAGTGCGCGTCGCCGAGCCCGGAACGCTGCGAGAAGTCTTGGACCTGGCCGAGGTCGCCCTGCAGTCGCCGCTGGATATCTCCCGGCCGTTGTGGACCGCGACGCTCGTCGAGGGGCTCGCGGGCGGCCGGGCGGCGCTGATGTTGCATCTCAGTCACGCCGTCACCGATGGCGTCGGCGGCGTCGAGATGTTCGCCAACTTCTACGATCTCGAGCGCGACCCACCGCCGCAAGACGTTCCGCCGCTGCCGATCCCGCAGGACCTGTCGCCCAATGACTTGATGCGCCAAGGGTTTAACCGGCTTCCCGGCGCGATCGCCGGTGGTGTGCGCGACGCGCTGTTCGGCGCGGCCCAGGCGGTGGGACACGTGATCCGCGACCCGGTCTCGTCGGTGGGCAGCGCTGTCGATTACGCCATGTCGGGTGCCCGGGTGATGGGCGCGGCCGCCGAACCGTCGCCGGTGCTGCGACGCAGGAGCTTGTCGTCGCGAAGCGATGCCATCGACATCGAGTTCGGTGACCTGCACAGGGCGGCGAAGGCGGCCGAAGGCTCGATCAACGACGCGTATCTCGCCGGGCTGTGCGGCGCGCTGCGGCGCTACCACGAGGCGATGGGCGTGCCGATCGACACCTTGCCGATGGCGATACCGGTCAACATGCGATCCGACAACGACCCCGCCGGCGGCAACCGGTTCGCCGGAGTCAATCTCGCCGCACCGATCGGCCTCGTCGACCCCGAGAAGCGGATCAAGAGCATTCGGTCCCAGATGACCCGCAAGCGCGACGAACGCGCCATGAACATGGTCGGCGTGATCGCACCGGTGGTGAGCCTGCTGCCGGACAGCGTCCTGGAGGGGATAGCCGGGTCGATCGTGAACTCCGACGTCCAAGCCAGCAATGTTCCGGTATACCCCGGCGACACGTTCATTGCGGGCGCGAAGATCCTCCGGCAGTACGGACTTGGCCCGCTGCCGGGAGTGGCGATGATGGTGGTGCTGGTGTCGCGGGCGGGCTTCATCACGGTCACCGCGCGCTATGACCGCGCGGCGGTGACGGACGGCGACCTGTTCGCCCGCTGCCTGCAGGCCGGGTTCGACGAAGTCCTGGCGCTCGGCGGCGAAGGGCGTTCCGTTCCTGCGTCATTCGCACCCGACACCGGCGAGTCCAGTCCGCCATCACCGAATGGGAGTAGCGCCCAATGACGTCCGCAGACGGCCAGTCGACACGACGCACCAATCCGCGCACCCTGCGGTTGCCCGGCTCGGTCGCCGAGATCGAGGCCAGCCCGGCGGGCCCCAAGATCGGCGCGTTCTTCGACCTCGACGGCACGCTGGTCGCCGGGTTCACCGGCGTGATCATGACGCGGGATCGGTTGCGCCGCGGGCAGATGGGTGTCGGTGAGTTCATCGGCATGGTGCAGGCCGGTCTCAACCATCAGCTCGGCCGGTCGGAGTTCGAGGACCTGATCGGCAAGGGCGCCCGCATGCTGCGCGGCAGTTCGCTCGGCGACATCGACGAGCTCGCCGAGCGGCTCTTCGTCCAGAAGATCATGGGCCGCATCTATCCGGAGATGCGAGATCTGGTGCACGCCCACATGGCTCGCGGCCACACCGTCGTACTCAGTTCCTCGGCGCTGACGGTGCAAGTCGAGCCCGTTGCTCGGTTCCTGGGCATCAAGGACGTGCTGAGCAACAAGTTCGAGACCGACGACAACGGACTGATCACCGGCGACGTGAAGACACCGATCATCTGGGGTCCGGGCAAGGCCAGGGCGGTGCAGGCCTTCGCCGCCGAGAATGGTGTCGATCTTTCGAAGAGCTATTTCTACGCCGACGGCGACGAGGACGTCGCGTTGATGTATCTGGTCGGCAATCCGCGGCCGACCAATCCTGCCGGAAAGCTGGCCGCCGTTGCGGCCAAACGCGGTTGGCCTGTGCTTCGGTTCAGCAGCCGCAGTGGCAACAACCCGGTTTCACAGCTGCGCACCGTCGCGGGGGTGGCGTCGATGGTGCCGATCGCGGCCGGCGCGCGTCGGGCTTGGCCTGTTGACCCGCAACAAGCGCACTGGCGTCAACTTCTTCACATCGGCGTTCGGTCGGGCGCTGTTGGCCGCAACGGGCGTGAACATCAACCTGCTGGGCAAGGAGAACCTGAACGCCAAGCGGCCCGGCGGTGTTCATCTTCAACCACCGCAACCAGGTCGATCCGATCATCGCGGGCAGGTTGGTCAACGTCAACTTCACGTCTGTCGGCAAGAAGGAGCTGGAGAGCGATCCGATCGCCGGCACTCTCGGCAAGGTGATGGACGTCGCCTTCATCGATCGCGACAACGCCAAGGCCGCGGTGGAAGGCCTGAAGAAGGTCGAGGAGCTGGCACGAAAAGGCCTGTCCGTCTTGATCGCGCCGGAGGGAACCCGGCTCGACACCACCGAAGTCGGCCCGTTCAAGAAGGGGCCGTTCCGCATCGCGATGTCGGCCGGTATCCCCATCGTGCCCATCGTGATTCGCAATGCGGAGGTCATTTCGGCCCGCGACTCGACGACCTTCAATCCAGGCACCGTGGATGTGGTGGTCTACCCGCCGATCCCCGTCGACGACTGGACCACCCAGAACCTGCCGGACCGCATCGCCGAGGTACGTCAGCTCTACCTCGACACGCTGAAAGACTGGCCGCACGAGAAGGTTCCGAAGATCGGGCCGTACGCGCGCCCGAGGAGCACGGCCAAGAAGGCTTCATCCAGGAAAGCTGCGCCAAAGAAGGCGGCTGCGAAGGAGGCGGCACCGAGGAAGGCGGCAGCCAAGAAGGCAACGGCCACAAAGGCAACCGCCAAGAAGACGACGGCCAAGAAGGCAACGGCTAGGAAGGCAGCAGCCAAGAAGGGTCGGCCGTGACCGCCGACCCGATGGCCAGCTTTACCACCACGGACGACGCGCTGGTGTTGGCATCGGTGTCGTCACCCGCCGAACGTGAGTTGTTGAACGACTGGCTGCAACGCCAACGGCGCGAACATCCCGAGTCGGACGTCGAGATGCTGGAGCTTCCGGAAGAGGATCCGCCGCCCGGAGTGGTCGCCCGACTCGTCGAGGAACTGGAAGCCGACGAAGACCGCACGGTGGTCCCAGTGCGGGTTTTCTGGGTGCCCGGCGGCTTGCCCACCCGCTCGAAGGTGGTCGCGCTGATCTCCGGTCGCGACACCTATCGGCCGCCGGAGATTCTGCAACGCCGCATCCTCAAGAAGGACCCGTCACGCGCGCGGGTGGTGGCCGGCGAGCCCGCGAAGGTTTCCGAGCTGCGCCAGCAGTGGAACGACACCACGGTCGGCGAGAACCCCCGCGACTTAGCGCGTTTCGTGATCCGACGCGCGGTCCTCGCGATCGAACGCGTCGAGTTGCGGTTGCTCGGGCCGGAGTACAAGTCACCCAAGCTCGTCAAGCCGGAACTGCTGGCGTCGTCGCGGTTCCGCGAGGGTCTGGAACAGATCCCCGGCGCCACCGTCGAAGCCGCGGGCGAGATGCTCGACGAACTGGCCACCGGGTGGAGCCGGTTCTCCGTCGACCTGATCCCGTCATTGGGCAGGGCGATATTCAGCCGGGGGTTCGACCCCAACATCGACTACGACCGCGCCGAGATCGAATCGATGCGGGGCGCGTTGGAAACCCATCCCGCGGTGCTGCTGTTCTCGCACCGGTCGTATCTCGATGGCGTGATCGTGCCGGTGGCGATGCAGGAGAACCGGCTGCCGCCCGTACACACGTTCGCGGGTATCAACCTGTCATTCGGGTTCATGGGCCCGTTGATGCGCCGCTCCGGGGCCATCTTCATCCGGCGCAAGCTCGACGACCCGCTGTACAAGTACGTGCTGAGGCAGTTCGTCGGCTACATCGTCGAGAAGCGGTTCAACCTCACCTGGTCGATCGAGGGCACGCGGTCGCGGACCGGAAAGATGTTGCCGCCCAAGCTTGGTCTGATGGCCTACGTCGCCGACGCCTACCTCGACGGGCGCAGCGAGGACATCCTGCTTCAGCCGGTGTCGATCAGCTTCGACCAGCTGCACGAAACCGCCGAGTACGCGGCGTACGCGCGAGGCGGCGAGAAGACCCCGGAGGGGCTGTCCTGGCTGTACAACTTCGTCAAGGCACAGGGCGAGCGCAACTACGGCAAGATCTACGTCCGCTTCCCGGAGGCCGTTTCGATGCGGCAGTACCTGGGCGAGCCGGGCGGACCGATCGCCAAAGACGATGCCGCGAAACGTCTTGCGATGCAGAAGATGGCGATCGAGGTGTCGTGGCGGATCCTGCGGGCCACGCCGGTCAACGCGACCGGGTTGGTGTCGGCGCTGCTGCTGACCACTCGCGGCACCGCGCTGACGCTCGATCAACTGCACCACACGTTGCAGGACTCGCTCGACTACCTCGAGCGCAAGCAGACGCCGATGACCAACAGCGCGTTGCGGTTACGCACCGCCGATGGTGTGCGGGCCGCGCTGGACGCGTTGTCCAACGAACACCCCATCACATGCGTCGACGGCGGGCGAGAGCCGGTTTGGCGAATCGCGCCCGAGCAGGAGCACGAGGCCGCTTTCTACCGCAACACGATCATCGACGCGTTCCTGGAGACCGCGATCGTCGAGATGTCGCTCGCGTACGCCGCACGCGCCGAGGGGGATCGGTTGGAGGCTTTCTGGAACCAGGCGATGCGGCTGCGGGACCTGCTGAAGTTCGACTTCTACTTCGCCGACTCGGCGGCGTTCCGTGAACACATCGCCGAAGAGATGGCGTGGCATGAGGACTGGGAGGCGCATGTCGTTGCGGGCGGCGGCGAGATCGACGTGCTGCTTCGGGCCAAGCGGCCGCTGATCGCATCGGCTGTGTTGCGGCCGTACTTCGAGGCCTACGAGATCGTCGCCGACGTGCTGCGCGATGCACCCGCCGAGATCGGCGAGAAGGAGCTGACGAAGAAGGCTTTGGGCGTCGGCAACCAGTACGTCGCGCAGAACCGGGTGCGCAGCACCGAGTCGGTGTCGGCGTTGTTGTTCGCGACGGCCCGTCAGGTGGCCGCCGACCAGCATCTGCTGGAGCCTGCGGCGGATCTCGACGAGCGGCGCACCGCGTTCCGCGACGAACTTCGCGACGTCCTGCGCGATATGGACAAGGTCGAGCAGATTTCTCGCGATCAGTTCTATGCCCGCGAGATGGAGCGACGCCGACTGCGGGAAGAGTCCGCATAGTCCGCGGGGCCGGTCGGCGCCCTTTCGCACAGCCCATACGCTGGGTACATGACCACCGTCGAAGACGAGCGCGAGTGAGGATCGCAGCGAGGACCGGAGCGAGCGGGAGTCGAGACATGACCCTCGCGCCCAGCCTGCGCAACAGCGCGGTGGCGCCGGTGCTGCTTGGCGTCGCGGTGCTGGCAGGCATGACCGCGGCCGGTATCGGCGGCTTGTCGCTGGCGGACGCGTTGACCGCCACCGGGCTGCCCGATCCGGGCCCTGTCACCACCTACGGCCTGCCGTTCGTGCGGGCGGCCGGTGAGATCGCCGCGGTGCTGGCCGTCGGGTCGTTCATGTTCGCGACGTTCCTGGTGCCGCCGCAGCAGAACGGGGTGCTCGACGTCGACGGCTATCGGGCACTGCGGATGGGCACCGTGGCGTCGGGGATATGGGCGGTGTGCGCGGCCCTGCTGGTGCCGCTGACCGTCTCCGACGTCTCCGGTCAGCCGCTGACGGCCCACCTCAGTTTCGGACATCTGGTCGGTGGCGAGCCTCGTCGACACCGCCGGGGCATGGCGGTGGACGGCGTTCCTGGCGGCGGTGGTCACGCTTGCGAGCATCCCGGTGCTGCGCTGGTCGTCGACGCCGCTGCTGCTCGCCGGCTCGCTGATGACGCTGGTTCCGCTTGGGCTGACGGGGCACTCGTCGGCGGGCGGCTCGCACGACCTGGCCACCAACAGCCTGCTGATCCACCTGGCTGCCGCCGCGCTGTGGGCCGGCGGGCTGCTGGCCCTGCTCGTACATGCGCTGCGCGGCGGCGAGCACGCCGACCTGGCGGCGCGGCGCTTCTCCGCGGTCGCGCTGTGGTGCTTTCTCGCGATGGCGCTCAGCGGTGTGATCAACGCCTTGGTCCGGATCCGCCCGGGCGACCTGTTCGACGGCGGCTACGGCTGGTTGATCATGGCCAAGATCGTCGCGCTGTGCACGCTGGGCGTCATCGGGTGGCGACAACGCCGCAGCGGCGTTGCGGCTCTGCAGGCCGATCCGGATGCGCGCGGCGCGTTGATCCGGCTGGCGCTGATCGAGGCGGCGGTCTTCGGCCTGACGTTCGGCATCGCCGTCGGGCTGGGCCGCACGCCTCCGCCGCCGCCACCGATCTTCAATCCGTCGATCCCCGCGATCGAGATCGGCTACGACTTCGCCGGCCCGCCGACCGTGGCGCGGATCCTGTTCGACTGGCGCTTCGACCTGGTGTTCGGCACGGCGGCGATCGTGCTCGCGCTGCTGTATCTGGCCGGGGTGATACGGCTGCGGCGCCGCGGCGATGCGTGGCCGACGGGCCGGATCGTGGCCTGGCTGCTGGGCTGCCTGGTGCTGCTGTTCGCGACGTCGTCGGGCATCGGCCGCTACATGCCGGCGATGTTCAGCATGCACATGGCCGCGCACATGCTGCTGTCGATGCTGATGCCGATCCTGCTGGTGCTCGGTGCGCCGGTCACGCTGGCGCTGCGGGCGCTGCCGACGGCGGGCAAGGGCGATCCGCCGGGTCCGCGGGAGTGGCTGCTGGCGGCCCTGCACAGCACGGGTGTCGCGGTTCTTCACCCACCCGATCGTGGCGACCGTGATGTTCGTCGCCGGCTTCTACGGCCTGTACTTCGGCGGCATCTTCGACGCCGCCGTCGAGCAACCACGCCGCGCATCTCGCGATGAACCTGCACTTCCTGCTGAGCGGCTACCTGTTCTACTGGGTGGTCATCGGCGTCGACCCGACGCCGCGGCCGATACCGCCGCTAGGCAAGATGGCGATGGTGTTCGCCTCGCTGCCGCTGCACGCGTTCTTCGGTGTGGTGTTGATGGGCACCAAGAGCGTGCTGGGGGAGAGCTTCTATCGAGTCCCTGCAGCTCTGAGCTGGCACACCGACCTGCTCGGTGATCAGCGGCTGGGCGGTGGAATCGCCTGGGCGGCAGGAGAAGTCCCGCTTGTCGTGGTGATGATCGCGCTGCTGGTCCAGTGGACGCGCAGCGACCGGCGCACCGCCAAGCGACTCGACCGTGCGGCCGACCGTGACGACGACGCCGACCTGGCCGCCTACAACGCGATGCTGGCCGAGCTGGCGCGCCGCGACGCGCGTTAGCGGGGATCCGGCCGCGAGGGTCCATCCGGCGAGCGTCCACAAGTGTCGACGCCTATCCACAGTGCTCGTTTCATCCACAGCCTGCGACCGGCTCGCGTCGGCGCGGATTCGTCGGTGCCGGCCGGGCTGAATGGCGGTGCCACATCACATCAAGCGAAAGGATGAACCAATGTTCGAAACACCGTTCACCGTCGTCGGCACCATCGTCACCGACCTCCGCCGCCGGCGTCGGCGACCAGGAGGTCTGATCAAGTTCCGGGTGGCCAGCAATTCGCGACGGCGCACCGGCGACGGCACCTGGGAGCCGGGCAACTCGTTGTTCATCACCGTCAACTGCTGGGGCAGCAAGCTGGTCACCGGGCGTCGGCGCCGCGCTCGGGCAAGGGCGCACCGGTCATCGTCGTCGGTGACGTCTACACCAGCGAGTACGAGGACCGCGAAGGCGTCCGGCGTTCGTCGCTGGAGATGCGGGCCACCGCGGTCGGACCGGACCTGTCGCGCAGCATCGCGACGCATCGACCGGCCGAAGCAAACCGGCGGCAGCGGCGGCGAGGCCGTCGAAACCAAGGACGATGAGTCCGAGGACGAGGACGGGGCCGAGTCAGCCGAATCGGAGACGACCCTCGGCGAGAAGGTGCTGCCGTGTCGGCTGAGCAGGCCGAGCGCCGACGGCGCGGTCGGGACGGCCAGTGTCCACGCCTAGGATGGTCCGCGAGCAATACAGAGACCAGAGAGGCAACACCGCGGCATGGCCGAATTCATCTACACGATGCGGAAGGTCCGCAAGGCGCACGGCGACAAGGTCATCCTCGACGACGTCACCTTGACCTTCCTTCCCGGCGCCAAGATCGGCGTCGTCGGTCCCAACGGTGCCGGTAAGTCGAGCGTCCTGCGGATCATGGCCGGCCTGGACCAGCCCAACAACGGCGACGCGTTCCTGCAGCCCGGCGCCACCGTCGGCATCCTGCAGCAGGAGCCGCGCTGAACGAGGAGAAGACGGTCCGCGGCAACGTCGAGGAGGGCCTGGGCGACATCAAGGTCAAGCTCGACCGGTTCAACGAGGTCGCCGAGCTGATGGCCACCGACTACACCGACGAGCTGATGGACGAGATGGGCCAGCTGCAGGAAGAACTGGACCACGCCGACGCGTGGGACCTCGACTCGCAGCTGGAGCAGGCGATGGACGCGCTGCGCTGCCCGCCGCCCGACGAGCCGGTGACCCACCTGTCCGGCGGTGAGCGGCGCCGCGTGGCGCTGTGCAAGCTGCTGCTGTCCAAGCCCGACCTGCTGCTGCTCGACGAGCCGACCAACCACCTCGACGCCGAGAGCGTGCAGTGGCTCGAGCAGCACCTCGCCGACTACAAGGGCGCGATCCTGGCCGTCACCCACGACCGGTACTTCCTGGACAACGTCGCCGAGTGGATCCTCGAGCTCGACCGCGGCCGGGCCTACCCGTACGAGGGCAACTACTCGACCTATCTGGAGAAGAAGGCCGAGCGCCTCGAGGTGCAGGGCCGCAAGGACGACAAGCTGCAGAAGCGGCTGCAGGACGAGCTGGCCTGGGTGCGGTCCGGGGCCAAGGCCCGTCAGGCCAAGAGCAAGGCCCGGCTGGGTCGCTACGAGGAGATGGCCGCCGAAGCCGAGAAGACCCGCAAGCTCGACTTCGAGGAGATCCAGATCCCGGCCGGCCCGCGGCTGGGCAGCCTCGTGGTCGAGGTCGAGCACCTGGACAAGGGGTTCGACGGCCGGCCGCTGATCAAGGACCTGTCGTTCACCCTGCCGCGCAACGGCATCGTCGGCGTCATCGGCCCCAACGGTGTCGGCAAGACCACCCTGTTCAAGACGATCGTCGGCCTCGAACAACCCGACAGCGGCACCGTCAAGGTCGGCGACACCGTCAAGCTGAGCTACGTCGACCAGACCCGCGCGGGCATCGACCCGAAGAAGACCGTGTGGCAGGTGGTTTCCGACGGGCTGGACTACATCGAGGTCGGCCAGAACGAGATCCCGTCGCGGGCCTACGTCTCGGCGTTCGGATTCAAGGGTCCCGACCAGCAGAAACCGGCGGGCGTGCTGTCCGGTGGCGAGCGCAACCGGCTCAACCTGGCGCTCACCCTCAAAGAGGGCGGCAACCTGATCCTGCTCGACGAGCCGACCAACGACCTCGACGTCGAGACGCTCAGCTCGCTGGAGAACGCGCTGGAGAACTTCCCCGGCTGTGCGGTGGTGATCTCCCACGACCGCTGGTTCCTCGACCGCACCTGCACGCACATCCTGGCGTGGGAGGGCGACGACGACAACGAGGCCAAGTGGTTCTGGTTCGAGGGCAACTTCGGCGCCTACGAAGAGAACAAGGTCGAACGACTTGGCGTCGAAGCGGCCCGTCCGCACAGGGTGACCCACCGCAGGCTCACACGCGACTAATGTCCTAGCTGCGAGTCAGGAGCGAGCGGCATGACGATCGATCCGGGGGCTGGGGCCATCGACGGGGCAACCCAACCGACGATGGTCGCCCCGGCGACCCTGGAGAAGCTCGCCAGGGCATACCTCGCGACGTATCACGGACCGCACGGCGACGCGCCGACGGTCGATGCGGTGACCGGTCCGGTGGACAAGTCGGCAGCAGGCAAGCTGATGACGCCCGCCCTGATGGCCGCACATGACAGGCTGGGCAGGCAACGGAAGGTCGGAGAAACCCGCGTCCAGCTCTATCCGGCGACGACCCGGGCGGCTTCGGTCCCGCGCTGCAGATCGTCACCGACCAGGCGCCCATGCTGCTGGACTCGGTCACCGTGCTGCTGCACCGACTCGGCGTGGCCTACGTGGCGATGATGAACCCGGTGTTCCGGGTGCGGCGCAGCCAGACCGGCGAGCTGCTCGAGGTCAAGCCTGCCGTGGAGGCCGACGACTCCGAAGAGGCATCGAAGAGTCCTGGATCCACGTGCAGCTGTCGCCGTTCGGTCAACCGCAAGGCGCTGGCCGAGGCCGAGCGGCTGCTGCCCAGCGTGGTCGCCGACGCACGACAGGTGGCCCTGGACTCGCTAGCGTTGAGCGCGACGCTGCACGATCTCGCCAGCGAACTCGAGACCGACCCGGAGGCACGGTTCCCGGGCCCGGATCGCAAGGACGTCGCCGACCTGCTGCGCTGGCTGTCCGACGGGAATTTCGTGCTGCTGGGCTATCAGCGCTGCACGGTCAGCGACGGGCAGTCGACGGTCGACGAGTCCAGTCGTCTTGGGGTCCTGCGGTTCCGCGCCGAGGTGATCTGCCGGAGCTCACCGACAGCGACGACCTGCTGGTGCTGGCGCAGGCCACGATGCCCAGCTTCCTGCGCTACGGCGCCTACCCGTACATCGTGGTGATCCGCGAGCACCCGCGGGCGCCAGGCGGGATGTCGAGCACCGGTTCGTCGGGCTGTTCACCGTCGCCGCCATGAACGCCAACGTGCCTGACATTCCGCTGATCTCGCGGCGGGTCCGCGACGTGCTGGCGCTGTCGCAGAACGACCCCAGCCACCCGGGGCAGCTGATGCTCGACATCGTCCAGACCATCCCGCGCTCGGAGCTGTTCTCGCTGAGCCGCCGAGCAGCTGCTCGATATGGCGACCGCCGTCGTCGACCTCGGCTCGCGGCGCCGCGCGCTGCTGTTCCTGCGCGCCGACCAGCTCGCGCACTTCGTGTCCTGCCTGGTCTATCTGCCGCGCGACCGCTACACCACCGTCGGTGCGGCTGGCGATGCAGGACATCCTGGTCCGCGAGTTCGGTGGCGACGAGCATCGACTACACCGCGCGGGTCAGCGAATCACCCTGGGCGGTAGTGCATTTCACGGTCCGGCTGCCGGACGGCTCACGCCGGCAGTCGTCGACGTCAGCGAAGCAACCGAGACGCGCATCCAGGCGCTGCTGACCGAGGCGGCGCGAACCTGGGGCGACCGGCTGACTCGGCGCGGCGCAACCGGGGCGATCGACCAGGCGACGCCGAACACTACTGCGACGGCGTTCCCCGAGGAGTACAAGCAGGCCGTCACCCCGACGAGGCGATCAACGACATCGCCATCATCGAAGAGCTGCAGCGATGATTCGGTCAAGCTGGTGTTCTCCGAGCGAGGCGACGACGGCACGGCGAAGCTGACCTGGTATCCTCGGCGGGCGACGGCCTCGCTGAGCCAGCTGCTGCCGATGCTGCAGTGCATGGGCGTGGTGGTGCTCGAAGAGCGACCGTTCACCGTGACCTGGCCCGACGGGCTGCCGGTGTGGATCTACCAGTTCAAGATCCGGCGCAGAGCGACGATGCCCGACGAGGCGGAAGGGCCCCAGCGCGACGCAACCGCCAGCGGTTCGCCGACGCGGTCACCGCGATCTGGCACGGCCGCGCCGAGATCGACCGGTTCAACGAGCTGGTGCTGCGCGCGCGGTTTGACCTGGCAGCAGGTGGTCATTCTGCGGGCCTACGCAAAGTACCTGCGGCAGGCCGGCTTTCCCTACAGCCAGTCCCACATCGAGTCGGTGCTCAACGAGCATCCCGGTACCGCGCGGTCACTGGTCGCGCTCTTCGAGGCGATGTTCGACCCGGTCGGCCGACCGGACCGTCGCGACGCGCATGCCGCGGCCGCCGCGGTCGCCGCCGACATCGACGCGCTGGTCAGCCTGGACACCGACCGCGTGCTGCGCAGCTTCGCCTCGATGATCCAGGCCACGCTGCGCACCAACTACTTCGTCACCCGCCAGGATTCGGCCCGCGCCCAGAACGTCCTGTCGCTCAAGCTCAATCCGCAGCTGATCGACGAGTTGCCGCTGCCGCGGCCGAAGTTCGAGATCTTCGTGTACTCGCCGCGGGTCGAGGGTGTGCACCTGCGATTCGGTCCGTCGCGCGCGGCGGGCTGCGCTGGTCGGACCGCCGGGAGGACTTCCGCACCGAGATCCTCGGCCTGGTCAAGGCGCAGGCGGTCAAGAACGCCGTCATCGTGCCCGTCGGCGCCAAGGGCGGATTCGTCGTCAAGCAGCCGCCGCACCCACCGGCGACGCGGCCGCCGACCGGGATGCCTTCCGCCACGAGGGCATCGCCTGCTACCGGCTGTTCATCTCCGGGCTGCTCGACGTCACCGACAACGTCGACCGGGCCACCGGCAAGGTCGTCACCCCGCCCGAGGTGGTGCGCCGCGACGGCGACGACGCCTACCTCGTCGTCGCCGCCGACAAGGGCACCGCCACGTTCTCCGACATCGCCAACGACGTCGCCAAGTCCTACGGCTTCTGGCTGGGCGACGCATTCGCCTCCGGCGGCTCGGTGGGCTACGACCACAAGGCCATGGGCATCACCGCCAAGGGCGCCTGGGAGACCGTCAAGCGGCACTTCCGGGAAATGGGCGTCGACACCCAGACCGAGGACTTCACCGTCGTCGGCGTCGGCGACATGAGCGGCGACGTGTTCGGCAACGGGATGCTGCTGTCGCAACACATCCGGCTGATCGCCGCCTTCGACCACCGGCACATCTTCATCGACCCGAACCCCGACGCGGCGCGTCGTGGGCGGAGCGGCGACGGCTGTTCGACCTGCCGCGCTCGAGCTGGGAGGACTACGACAGTCGCTGATCAGCGAGGGCGGCGGCGTGTTCAGCCGCGAGCAGAAGGCGATCCCGATCAGCCCGCAGGTGCGTGCCGCCCTCGGCATCGACGACGACGTCGACGAGATGACCGCCGCCCGAGCTGATGAAGGCGATCCTGCAAGGCGCCGGTGGACCTGTTGTTCAACGGCGGCATCGGCACCTACATCAAGGCCGAGTCCGAGTCGGATGCCGATGTCGGCGACCGCGCCAACGACACGGTGCGGGTGAACGGAAACCAGGTGCGCGCCAAGGTGATCGGCGAGGGCGGCAACCTCGGCGTGACGTCGCTGGGCCGCATCGAGTTCGACCTGTGCGGCGGGCGGATCAACACCGACGCGATGGACAACTCCGCCGGTGTGGACTGCTCCGACCACGAGGTCAACATCAAGATCCTGGTCGACTCGCTGGTCACCGCCGGGCAAGGTCGGCGCCGACGAACGCACGGAGCTGCTGCTGTCGATGACCGACGAGGTGGGCGACTGGTGCTCACCGACAACATCGACCAGAACGACCTGATGGGCACCAGCCGGGCCAACGCGGCCGCCTGCTGTTCGTGCACGCCCGACAGATCAGGGAGCTCGTCACCGAGCGTGGACTCAACCGCGAGCTCGAGGCGCTGCCGTCGGAGAAGGAGATCCGGCGGCGTCCCGAAGTCGGGCTCGGGCTCACCTCACCGGAACTCGCGACCCTGATGGCGCACGTCAAGCTCGCGCTCAAAGACGAGGTGCTGGCCAGCGACCTGCCCGATCAGGAGGTGTTCGCCGCCCGGCTGCCGCGTTACTTCCCGACGCCGGTTGCGCGACGAGTTCGTCCCGGAGATCCGCACCCACCAGCTGCGTCGCGAGATCATCACCACCATGCTGGTCAACGATGTCGTCGACACCGCCGGCATCACCTACGCCTACCGGGTCACCGAAGACGTCGGGGTCGGGCCGGTCGACGCGGTGCGCACCTTCGTCGCCACCGACGCGATCTTCGGGATCGACGAGGTGTGGCGGCGGATCCGCGCCGTCGACGTGCCGGTCGACGTATCGGATCGGCTGACGCTGGACCTGCGCCGGCTGATCGACCGGGCGGCTCGCTGGCTGCTCAACTACCGACCGCAGCCGCTGGCGGTCGGCGCCGAGATCAACCGGTTCGCCGCGAAAGTGGCCGAGCTGACGCCGCGGATGACGGAGTGGCTGCGCGGCGACGACAAGGCGATCGTCGAGAAGGAGGTCGGCGAATTCTCCGCGCACGGTGCGCCGGAGGATCTGGCGTACATCGTGGCGTCGGGTCTGTACCAGTACAGCCTGCTCGACATCATCGACATCGCCGACATCGTCGACCGCGATCCCGCCGAGGTCGCCGACACCTACTTCGCGCTGATGGAACACCTCGGCACCGACGGTCTGCTGACGGCGGTGTCCGGGCTGCCGCGCGACGACCGCTGGCATTCGTTGGCGCGCTTGGCGATTCGCGACGACATCTACGGGTCGCTGCGGTCGCTGTGCTTCGACGTGCTCGCCGTCGGTGAGCCGGAGGAGCGCGGTGAGGAGAAGATCGACGAGTGGGAGCACATCAACGGCTCCCGCGTGCAGCGGGCGCGCCGCACCTTGAACGAGATCTATCAGTCCGACGAGCGTGACCTCGCGACGCTGTCGGTGGCGGCGCGCCAGATCCGCAGCATGACACGCACGAGTGGAACGGGGAGCTCTGGGTGACGGGCGATGAGCGTCTGCGCGAAGAGCAGACAGCAGCGCTTTCGTTGCCTCAGTTCCGGTGCGCTGGTCGGACATCGACATGTACCAGCACATCAACCACGCCACCATGGTGACGCTGCTCGAAGAGGCGCGGATCCCGTTCCTGATGGAGCCCTTCGACGCCGTCATCGACGAGATCGGGCTGCTGATCCACGAGGTCCAGATGCTCTACAAAGGCCAACTGCGACTTGTGGATTCGCCGCTGCAGGTGACGATGTGGACGAAGCGGGTGCGTGCGGTCGACTTCACCATCGGCTACGAGGTGCGGTCGGTGAGCGCCGACCCGCGACTCCAAGCCGTCGGTGATCGCCGAAACGCAACTGGCCGCAGTGCACATTGAAGAGCAACGGCTGGTACGACTGTCGCCTGCCAAGCAAGAGTACCTGCAGCGCTGGAAGCGATGAGCAGTCCCGAGCGGGGCATCTGGCTGGAGGACGCCACCCACCGCGAGGATCTCGCGACGTTCGTCGAGCACGCGCTGCGGCTCGACGATGCCGCGGTGATCCGGTTGCGTGAGCGGCCAGGAGGTCTGGTGATGGCGTGGGTCGCCACCGGTTTCGACGTGCTGGCGAGTCGGGTGGTGGCCGGCCGGATTCGACCCGGCTGACCTGAGCGCGGGCGCCGACGCGCTGGCCCACGGGCTGGGCGCGATGGACCGCAGCGGGCCACGTCGACCCGGGATTCCCGATGGACTCGGCGTGGCGCGGCGCGCTGCCACCCGACACCGGCTTCACGCACATCGACGACGTGCCCGCGCGGGTGGTGCTGGACCTGGCTCAGCGCGGGGTCGCGCTGGCCAAGGAGCACGGCAGCGCGCACGGTCCGCCGGTCTCGCTGCTCGACCAGGAGGTGCTGGAGGTGAGCTCCGAGCACGGTGACGTGGACATCCCGATGCGCTGCGTATTCGCCTTGACGGCAATGGGTTTCCTGCCGCAGACCTCGGCGGCGAGCCAGGGCATGGGCCTGGATCCCGAGACGGTGCCCGCCGACGAGATCGTGAGGGTGCGTGCGCTGCCCGCGTGGCTGCGCATCGACGCCCGGTTCGGCTCGGTGTACCGCCGCCGCGGCGACCCCGCCCTGGTCCTGCGCTAACTTTCCCCCCGCTAACTTTTCCCGCGCTAACTTTTCCCGCGCGAGCAGACGCAAAAGTTCCTTCAACTACAGGCTTTGGGGTACTTTTGCGTCTGCTCGCCCAGGGAGCTGCGCTGCTCGAGGTGGCCGGAGATGCGTGCGACGAGGTCGATTGGGTGACGGCGGACGTCGTCGACGACGATTGGGACAAGAGACCAGCCGGATTCTTGCAGTCGGGCGATCTTCATCCGGTCATGCTTGAAAGCGTCGGGGTCGGCGTGCCATTCGACGCTGTCGTACTCCGCTGCGAGCATCGCATCCGGCCACGCGAAATCGACCCGCCAGAGTTTGCCGCATTTGTCGACGATCTCGTACTGCAGTTCGGGCAGCGGGAGCCCACCGTCGATGAACACTAGTCGCGTCTCGCTTTCCATCGCGGATTCAGCCCGCCCATCGGCGTACTCCACCAGTTCGCGCACCTTGACGATGCCCCGCCGGCCTTTCTGCTCGCGGATCACCGCGGTCAACTCGTCGCGCATGCAGGCTCTGCAATGAAGCGCGGCGTCGAGCACCGCCAGCGCTCGCGGGCGCCGCAATGTGCGGGCCAGTTCGACGGCGGTCCACGCCGGTGCCGTCGCCAACCGACCGCGGACTCGTTTCAGCGGTGCGCCGATCCGCTGATGCACCATCAACTCTGGGGTCGGGCGCATTCGTACTCCGGGGTCGAGAACGTGAATGCTGTCGTCTGGCTCGGTATCGAATCCGTAGAGAGCCGCCGCGGTGTTCATGCACGCGACTATCGGCTTACCCGCGATCAGATCGAGCGCCGCCAATCGCCTGGATATGTCGGGTGCGCTTAGCGCGTAGACGCCATGCCAGATCCGCACAAGGGTTCCTGCCCGCACGTGGGACCGCAGCATCTTGTGTGACATCAGCGCTTCGAGCTGCTGCGTGGTAGCCAGCCCGTCGTTGGCGGCGAATAGCTCGTGGATAAGCACACATCCGATGCTGTCGGACAGTCGTATTGGAGTGGCCGCCGGCGCGGTGATCTGTGGACAGACGCGGGCCTGTGGATGGCGGCAGCTCGTGCAAGCTGGGCCCACAGGCTGGCGCGAGCAGACGCAAAAGCACCTTCAACCGCGGGTTTTTGGGTACTTTTGCGTCTGCTCGCGAGGAGAATTAGACCAGCCAGGCGGCGGTGTTGGGTGGCAGCTTGCCGTTCACCAGCTCGGCGCTCGCCAGCAGCAGCTCAGCGGCAGGCAGTTTCAGGGGCTTGCCGCTGGCGTTCAGCGCGCACACCAGGCCGCCGCCGACGACCCGGAACACCAGCGCGTCGTCGGGTGCGTCCAGCCATTCGATCGCGGTGCCGTCGAATTCGCTTCGGGCATGGCGCAATCGCAGCGCCTGCCGGTAGAACGACAGCGTGGAACCGGGGTCGGCCAGCTGCTTCTCGACGGTCTGCGATGACCACTCCGGCGGCAACGGCAGCCACGTGTCCGGATTCTCGGAGAAGCCGAACGGGGGAGCGTCGCCTTCCCATGGCATCGGCACGCGCGAGCCGTCGCGCCCACGTCGTTTGCGGCCGGACCGCTCCCACACCGGGTCGCGCAACGCCTCGTTGGGCAGGTCCACGTTGGCCAGGCCGAGCTCTTCACCGTTGTAGATGAACACCGCGCCCGGCAGCGCGAGCATCACCAGCGCCATCGCCCACGCGCGGGCCAGCCCGACATCGCCGTCGCCGTACCGGGTGACTTCGCGGTCGACGTCGTGATTGGACAGCGTCCACGTCGGCGTCGCGTTCTCGATCGCCGCTGCCTCCACCGAGTTCTCGATCGCACCGCGGATGTCGGACGCGTCGAAGTCGGCCCGCAGCAGCCGGAAATTGAAGCTCAGGTGCAGTTCGTCGGCGCGCAGGTACCGGGAGAACTGTTCGTTGTCGAACACCCATACCTCGCCGATCGCGACCGCGTGCGGGTAGTCGTTGAGCACGGTGCGGATGTGGCGATGGATGTCGTGCACGCCGTCGTGGTTGAACCTCGGGTCGTCGTCCAGGTCGGCGAGCAGCATCTCGTCCTCGATGACCGCCATGTCGGGCAGGCCGGGCGGTTTGGCCATGCCATGCGCGACGTCGATGCGGAAACCGTCGACGCCGCGTTCCAGCCAGAACCGCAATGTCTTCTCGAGATCGTCGTAGACCTCGCGGTTCTCCCAGTTGAGATCGGGCTGCTCGGCGTCGAACAGATGCAGGTACCACTGCTCGGGGTTGCCGTCCGGCTCGGTGATCCGGGTCCATGCGGGCCCACCGAATATCGACACCCAGTTGTTGGGCGGATGCACGCCGCCGGGCCCGGTGCCGTCGCGAAAGATGTAGCGCTCCCGCGCGTCGGTGCCGGGGCCCGCGGCCAGTGCGGCCTGAAACCACGGATGCGCCGAACTGGTGTGGTTGGGCACCAGGTCCATCGTCAGCTTTATGCCCCGGGCGTGGGCGGCCTCGATCAGCCGGTCCAGTGCGTCCATCCCGCCGAACATCGGGTCGACGTCGCGCGGATCGGATACGTCGTAGCCGTGGTCGGCCATCGGTGAGACCATCACCGGGTTGAGCCAGATCGCGTCGATGCCCAACGTCTCGAGGTAGTCCAGCCTGGCGGTGACGCCGTCGATGTCGCCGACGCCGTCGCCGCCGCTGTCGCAGAACGACCGCGGATAGACCTGGTAGAACACGGCGCGCGACCACCACGGCCCGGCGTTCTGGTCAGTCACGAGCCTCAATTGTGCCGAAGACGAGCGGAATTACCCATACTCCCAACACATTCCGAGCTGTTCATTTGCGGCCGGTGGCCGGGGCGAGGCGGGCCACCCCGCGCAGGATCCACGGCGTGCGCCTGGCCATCGCGGCCACGGCGCGGTCCGAGCGGCGCATCGCGGTGCGAGGGCCGGGGGTCGGCGTTGACGCCAGTTCGGCCTCGGGCGATCCCGCCGGCGCGCCGTGGCGGTTGATCGCCAAGAGTTGCCAGCTGCCGGGCACGCCCCGCAGCTCGACGTTGCCGCGGTCCTCGAAGCCAATGCCCGAGCCGACGACCAGGTCGCGCACGGTGCGCGAGACGAGGATTTCGCCGGCGCCGGCCTGACCGAGGATGCGCGCCGCGATGTGTACGGCGAGCCCCCCGATGTCGTCGCCCAGGAGTTCGCACTCGCCGGTGTGGATGGCCGCGCGTATCTCGATACCCAATGCTTCGGCGTCAGCGCGCACGGCCTCGGCGCAGCGGATGGCCTGCGTCGGGCCGTCGAATGTGATGAGGTGGCCGTCGCCGGTGTGGTTCACCACCGTGCCGCCGAATCGTCGCGTGAGCTCTAATGTGATCTCGCGAAAGCGCTGCAGCACCGCTCGCCACCGCTCGTCGCCCGCCGCCGCGGCGTGTTGCGTCGAGGCGACCATGTCGGTGAACAACACCGTGCGCAGGGCGCGATGTGCCTGCGCCGGTGCCGCATGGCTGCCGGTGAGGAACTCCTCGATCTCGGTCAGGATCGTGTCGGGATCGCTTAACCAGGGCAGGTGGTCCGCGCCGTCGACCTCGAGGTACCGCGCGCCCGGGATGTGGTCGGCAAGATAGCGGCCCAACTGCACCGGAATGACGCGGTCCTCGCGGGCATGGATGACGAGGGTTGGCACGGTGATCGTTGGCAGGATCGGCCGCACGTCGATCCGGAACCCTGCTTCGAGTGACGCGCGAGCCATCCCCGGGCTGGCGCACATGCGTTCAAACATGGCGAGCCAGGGTAATCGACCGGACACTGACGGCGCGGTGATGCTTAACAGCGCACCGCTGCCCCACCCGGAGCGGACGGCGCGGCCGACGTCCTGAACCAGGGCGATCTGCTCCACCGACGGGGTGTAGTCCTCACCCAGCTCGGGTACCAAGCGCGCCCACAGCTCGGCCGGGTCGCACTCGACGTCGTCCCACCCCCCCGTGGCGCCGAGGAACGAAAACGAGTCGGCGAGGATCAACGCCCGCGTTCGCTCCAGTCGTGTTGCCGCGAAAACAATGGACGCAAATCCGCCGTCATTAAAACCGAAAAGAACGGCGCTTCCGAAGCCGACGGCGTCCATGACGGCCTCGATCTCGGCCACTCGATCTTCTATCGTGCGAACGTGCGGGACCGGGTCCGACAGCCCGACCCCGGCCTTGTCGAACACTACGATGCGACAGAACGTGGCGAGCTGGTCGAAGAACGCCTTGAATTCGGGCACAGTCCAGAACAGCTCGATGTGGCTGATGAATGGCCCGGCGAAGACCAGCTCGATGGGACCGTCGCCGAACACGTGATACGCCAGGCTCAGGTCGCCGCAGGATGCGTACGAGGTGTCCGCCACGGCATTGAGCGTAATTGACGCGCGCGCAATGACTGCACGCTTTGGCGCGGCAGCACGCCAGTTAGAACGGCGAATTGACCATCGAGTGCGCGGCCATCTCCAGATACGCCAACAGCTCCTTGCGGTGCTCTTCGTCGAGGGTTTCGGCGTCGATCGACGCCACCGCGGTGTGCATGCAGCGCAGCCAGGCGTCGCGTTCGATGTATCCGATCTTGAACGGGGCATGGCGCATCCGCAGCCGGGGATGCCCGCGTTGGTCGGAGTAGGTGCGTGGGCCGCCCCAGTACTGCTCGAGGAACATCCGCAACCGCTCCTCGGCGTCGTCGAGTTCGTCCTCGGGATAGATCGGACGCAGGATCTCGTCCTCGCGGACCAGCGCATAGAACCGCGACACGATGGCATTGAACGTGTCGTGGCCACCGATTTCGTCGTAAAACGATCGCTGCGCCTGTGTCACGACACCCATTGTTCCTTGCCGGTGCCAACCCGCTGCGAGCCGGTGACGTCACGGGAAGTTCATTTGGCGACCTGCGGACACGGACCAATTAGCTATGCGATTGACCCCGATCCATGGTGGACTGTCCGTCGGAGGACGTATGGCTCATCGCAAGAAAAGCCGCGGCCACCGGCATCCCGGGGCCGCGGTGGGCATATCCGGGGCGGCGCACACCCCGCCGCTGCTGCACAGCGTCGGTACTCGTCCCCCCACCACCTCCCGCGACGGCTCGTTCTGGGGCCGTCGTCGCGTACTTCTCCTCAACTCCACCTTCGAGCCGCTGACGGCGCTGCCGATGCGCCGGGCGGTCGTCATGCTGATGTGCGGCAAGGCCGACGTCGTGCACGACGACCCGTCGGGGCCGGTGATCCACTCGGCCACCCGGTCGATCGTGGTGCCCTCGGTGATCCGGCTGCGGTCCTACGTGCGGGTGCCCTACCGGGCCCGCATCCCGATGACCCGGGCGGCGCTCATGCACCGCGACCGGTTCCGCTGCGCGTACTGCGGCAGCAAGGCCGACACCGTCGACCACGTGGTGCCCCGCAGCCGCGGCGGTGACCACACCTGGGAGAACTGCGTGGCCGCGTGCTCGACGTGCAACCACCGCAAGGCGGACAGCCTGCTCGCGGAACTGGGTTGGACGCTGCGCGCGAATCCGACCCGGCCCAAGGGCCAGCATTGGCGGCTGCTGTCCACGGTCAAGGAACTCGATCCCGCATGGGTGAGATACCTGGGTGAGGGCGCGGCGTAGCCGCCTGCTGCGATACGGTTTGCTCGTGAGTACCGCACTGACACATTCACTACTCCTCGGGGTGCCGCTGGGCATCACGTTGGTGTTGATCGCGCTGATCTGGGGCGCCGGCAAGAATCGCAAGGGCCCGCACCCGACGACCTACAAGCTGTCCGAGCCGTGGACGCATCCACCCATCCTGTGGGCCGCCGATGAGCCCGAAGGCCATTCCCACGGGCATTCGCACCCGCTGACGATAGGAGGCGGCGCCAGTGGCAAGTGGTGAAGTCGCGACGCGTGAACCCGCCGAGCTGCCCCGCGGTTTCGTCGTCACCTCCAGTGGGCGGATCTCCGGAGTCAACGAGCCGGGAGAAACGTCGCTTGACTACCCGTTCCCGGTCGACGACCTGGTGCGGCTCGACGACGCGTTGAAGTTCGGGTCGCGGAAGGCGAAGGCGCGGTTCGCCGTGTACGTCGGCGATCTGGGCTCCGACTCGGCAGCTGGCGCCCGCGAAGTGCTGGCCAAGGTGCCGACGCCCGACAACGCGGTGCTGCTGGCGGTCTCGCCGAACCAGAACGCCATCGAGGTGGTGTACGGCTCGGCGGTGCAGGGCCGCGGCATCGAGGAGGCCGCTCCGCTGGGAATCAAAGCCGCGGCGGCGTCCTTCAACTACGACAATCTGATGGGCGGCCTGATCAGCGCGGTGAAGGTGATGAGCGCCGGCGTCTCGCCGCGCTAGTGGTATGTCCTGCAATTAATTGGTGATTAGTTGGTATGATGCAGGTCATGAGGCGACCTGTTCCGGCTCTGCTGGTGTCTGCAGGGCAGCGTGAGGTTCTCGAGTCGGTGGCGCGGTCGTCGTCTGCGCCGCATCGTGAGGTGGTTCGGGCGAGGGCGTTGTTGATGGCGGCCGAGGGTCTGGCGAATACGGCCATCGCGCGGGCGTTGTCGGTGTCGCCGGCCTCGGTCAGCGGGTGGCGCGCGCGGTTCGCCGAGGAGGGGCTGGTCAAGTTCGGGCAGGTCCGCCAGGGCCGGGGTCGGAAGAAGACGATCCCGCAGGACAAGATCGACGAGATCGTGGATCTGACCCTGAATTACCGTCCGCTGGGCGAAACCCATTGGAGTTGCCGGAGCATGGCCGCGGCTACCGGGGTGTCGAAATCGACTGTGCAGCAGGTGTGGTCGGCGCGGGGCCTCAAACCGCACCGGGTCGAGACGTTCAAGCTGTCCAACGATCCGAAGTTCGACGAGAAGCTGGTCGATGTCGTCGGGCTTTATCTGAATCCGCCGGAGAAGGCGATCGTGTTGTGCGCCGATGAGAAGTCCTCGGTGCAGGCGCTCGACCGCACCCAGGCATCGCTGCCGATGGTCAAGGGGCGCGCCGAGACGATGACCCACGACTACAAACGTCACGGCACCACCACCCTGTTCGCCGCGCTCGACGTGCTGACCGGGATGATCATCAGTCAGTGCATGCCTCGGCACCGCCATCAGGAATGGTTGAAATTCCTCAAGGCCATCGACCGGCAGGTGCCCAAGGACCTGCAGATCCACCTGATCCTGGACAATTACGCCACCCACAAGCACGAAGTAGTCCGCGCGTGGCTGGACAAACACCCCCGGTTCCACCTGCACTTCACCCCGACATCCTCGTCCTGGTTGAACCTGGTGGAACGCTGGTTCCGCGAACTGACGGACAAAGCGTTGCGGCGCGGGGTATTTCATTCCGTGCCCGACCTCGTCGCCGCTATCGAGGAATACATCGATGCCCACAACAACGACCCCAGACCCTTCGTGTGGACCGCCACCGCCGAGTCCATCCTGGCCAAAGTCGCACGCGGCCGGATCGCCCTCGAAAGAGTCAGCTAAATGCAGGACACACCACTAGCTGACGTCGAAGGCTCGGGCCCGCAGCGCGCGTTCGACGCCTGCGCGGCCCTCGAGGACGAGCCGGCGCAACGACGGCGGCAGCTCGCCTGCCAGGAACCTGTCGGCGGCGTCCAGACCGTCCTGGCTGATGTCCCACGACGGGTACAGGCCGATCACCACCGTCTGCGCGACCTCGCTGGACCGTCGCTCCCACACGCCGGGGATGGCGTGGAAGTACTTCGCCGTGAAGGGCGCCAGCAGCTCCTGCTGACCGGGCTGCACGAAGCCGTCGATGACCGCCCGCCCGACGATGTTGGGCAGCGTGTCGTCCTCGATGACCAGCTGCCATGCGGTCTTCTTCACCGCGGCCTGCGGTCGCGCAGCAGCCGCCCGCGCCGCGCTGCGCTTGCCCGCGGCGGTCGGGTCGCGCTCGGCCTCGGCGTCGATGAACGGCGTTGCCTCCCCGGCGTTGTCGATGTCGCCTGCGGCCGCCAGCGCGGTGACGATGCGCCACCGCAGGTCGGTGTCGACGGTCAGTCCGGCCAGGCCGTGTTCGGCCGCTGGGTCAGTCTGCTCTTCGCGCGAGCGCTCATCGCCTGTGTCCAGCAGCGCGGCCAGCACGGCGACGTGGCGCAGCGCCAGCACCGACGTGCACAGCGCGTTGACGTAGGCCAGCTGGTGGTCGGATCCGGGTTCGGCGGCGCGGGCCAGTTCCAGCAGCCGGTCGGCGAACGGCGGCCAGCCGTGTGAGCAGGCCCAGTCCGGGTCGGCGTACGAGCGCAGCGCCGTCTGCGCCTGCAGCAGCAGTCGCTGCGCGACTCCGACCTCGGTTTCGGCGCCGACACCCGCGGCGACGAGCGCGACGAAGTCGCGGGCCTTCAGCTCGGCCTCACGTGTCATCTCCCACGCCGCCGACCAGGCCAACGTGCGGGGGAGCGGTTCGGCGATGTCGGCGATGCGGGTGAGCACGGTCTTCAGCGAGTCCGGGTCGAGCCGCAGCGAGCAGTAGGTCAGGTCGTCGTCGTTGACCAGGATCAATTTGCCGCGCGAAACGCCTTGCAGCGCTGGGACTTCGGTGAGGTCGCCCTCGATGTCGAGCTCCTCGCGATGCACCCGGACTAGCTTGCCGGAACCATCGTCGTCATAGATGCCGACGGCCAACCGGTGCACACGGGTCTCGCCGGCGCCGGGCTGCGCACCGCTCTGGCCGACGGCGAAGCGACTGAACCGACCGTCGGCGTCGACGTCGAAGTCGGCGCGCAGGGTGTTCAGGCCGGTGGTCTTCAGCCACTGCTGACCCCAGTGCGACAGGTCGCGCCCGGACGCCTTCTCCAGCGCGCCAAGCAGATCGCCGAAGGTGGCGTTGTCGAAGGCGTGGTCGCGGAAGTAGTCGCGCAGCCCGGCCAGGAACGCCTCCAGCCCGACGTAGGCCACCAACTGCTTGAGCACGCTGGCGCCCTTGGCGTAGGTGATGCCGTCGAAGTTGACCTCGACGGCGGCCAGGTCGGGGATGTCGGCGGCCACCGGATGCGTCGACGGCAGCTGGTCCTGCCGGTATGCCCACGACTTCTCGGCGTTGGCGAACGTCGTCCACGCCTCGGTGTACTCGGTGGCTTCGCTTTGGCAGAGCACCGAGGCGAAGGTGGCGAACGACTCGTTGAGCCACAGGTCGTCCCACCACTTCATGGTGACCAGGTCGCCGAACCACATGTGCGCCATCTCGTGCAACACCGTCTCGGCGCGCCGCTCGTAGGACGCCCGGGTGACCTTGCTGCGGAAGACGTAGTCCTCCAAAAACGTTACGGCGCCTGCGTTTTCCATCGCGCCGGCGTTGAACTCCGGCACGAACAGCTGGTCGTACTTGCCGAACGCATAGGGCTCGCCGAAGTTGCGGTGGTAGAAGCCGAAGCCCTGCTTGGTTTCGGTGAACAGCCGGTCGGCGTCCATGAACTCGGCGAGCGAGCTGCGGCAGAACAGGCCGAGCGGTACCTCACCGTGCTCGTCGGTGTAGGTGTCGTCCCAGCGGGTGTACGGCCCGGCGATCAGCGCGACGAGGTAGGTACTCATCCGCGGGGTGGTGGCGAACGTGTGCTTCTTGGCCTTGCCGTCGGCCTCGGCGTTGGTCGGTGCGCCGTTGGAGATCACCTGCCAATGCGCCGGCGTGGTGACGGTGATGTCGAACGACGCCTTCAAATCCGGCTGGTCGAAACACGCGAACATCCTTTTGGCGTCGGCGGTTTCGAACTGCGAGTAGAGGTACACCTCGTTGTCTACGGGGTCGACGAAGCGGTGCAGGCCCTCACCGGTGTTGGAGTAGCGGCACACGGCGTCGACGACGAGGACGTTGCGCTCTTGGAGACCGCGCAAGGCGATGCCGGTGAACTCGTCGTAGCCGGAGACGTCGAGCTCGATGCCGTTGAGGGTGGCGCTGTTGACGGTGTCGGCGGCGATGTCGATGTAGGTGTCGGCGCCGGCCAGCGCCTCGAACTGCACGGTCGTCACGGAGCGGAACGTCTTGTCGCCGGGCGCGCCGGCGCCGTCGGTCAGGTCGAGGTCGATGCCGTAGCGGTCGACGGTGACGAGCGCCGCTCGTTCGATGGCCTGGTCGCGAGTCAGATTGGGAAGTACCACACGCCTAACCTAGTGGCCCCGCTCGCGGCGCGGGCCAGAGGCGGTTGGCTACTGTCCGGGGATGCGGGGCAGTCCTACCAGTCCGGACAAACCCTGATCGTCCTGCAGCATTCCGGACAAACCCTGATCGTCCTGCAGCATGTTCAGGAACGTCCCGTTGCCGATCGACCCCATCATCTGCGGGCAATACATCGAAATCGCGATGCCGGTGAAGAACGCCGCCACGTCGGGTGAGATGCCGTTGTCGGCGACGGTGGTCGCGACCTGCGCGAACGACTTGCCCGGTTCAACCAACATGGGGCACACCCGCTCGCCCAACTGCGCGGTGAGGTCGGGGTTGTCGCCCGCGAGGTCGATGCCGTTGCGGGTCAGCGCGGATAGGAAGGCGTCGCGGTCGGGGTCTGGGACTGGGTCGGCGGGGGCAGGTGCAGCCAGCGAGATGCCCGCTGCGACGGCCGTGGCGACCACCGTGCTAGCTCGATGAAATCGTTTCACTCGTGTAACAGTGGTTCACCCGGGTCACATTGACAACACGCTTCGATAAAGGTTTGGAACACCTGCGCGCGGCGCATGGTTGCGCTCTAGGAGCCCTGTTCGACGACACGACCGAGAGGCCCGCCATGCCCAAGAAGTCCGTCGCCGATTTCTGGTTCGATCCGCTGTGCCCCTGGTGCTGGATCACGTCGCGATGGATTCTCGAGGTCGAGAAGGTTCGCGATATCGAGGTCAACTTTCACGTAATGAGCCTGGCGGTGCTCAACGAGAACAAAGAAGACCTGCCCGAGCAGTATCGCGAGGGCCTCAAGCAGGCGTGGGGGCCGGTGCGGGTGGCCGTCGCCGCCGAGCAGGCCAAGGGTCCCGAGATCCTCGCGCCGCTGTACACCGCGATGGGCACGCGCATCCACAACCGGGACAACAAGGATTTCGGTGTCGTCATCAAGGAGTCGCTCGACGAGGTCGGGCTGCCCGCCGAGCTGGCGGAGGCCGCCACCAGCGACAAATACGACGAAGCGGTGCGCAAGAGCCACCACGAGGGCATGGACCCGGTCGGCGACGATGTCGGGACTCCTACGATCCACGTCAACGGCGTCGCGTTCTTCGGTCCGGTGCTGTCGAAGATCCCGCGCGGCGAGGAAGCCGGCAAGCTGTGGGACGCGTCGGTGACGTTCGCGTCGTACCCGCACTTCTGGGAGCTCAAGCGGACGCGGACCGAGCCGCCGACGTTCGACTGATCGGCTACGCGCGAGATTGCAGCCAGGGCTGCTTATTCCTTGCGGAGGTAGGGATTAGGTGGCGTTCTCGCTGAGAAACATATCGCCCACACGTTGGTTGGGTTACTCGTCGCGATACCAGGGGTAGGTGGCGTTCTCGCTGAGGAGGAGGTAGTAGTGGGTGCCGTTCCTCCTGATGGTGTCTTGCAGTGTGCGCAGAATGGTGATGCCGTGTTCGTCGGCGCCTCGGAATTGTGGTGCGAAGCCGACGAGGGCGCTGGTGAAGCCCATCTCGGTGAGGAATAGTGCACGGGCCCAGTCCAGATCGGACAGTGGCTGGTCGTTGGTGATGGCTTCGGTCAGGCGCAGGATGTAGTCGGCCCATTCTTGTTTATTGGGCTGGCCGATGGTCGGTGCGAGTATCTTGAAGCCCTTTTCAGGTGTCTTGACGTAGGCGTTGAGGGCCAATGTCATGAGTTTGCGTTCGGCGTCATCGAGTTCGATATCGGCGTTGTCGTTGTTGGGGGTGGTGCAGACTTGCCCGTTCCTGAAATTGGTGGGAGGCGGGAAGCTGGCGCTCCCCTGCAGGAGCAGGGACCGTTGCTCGGTGCTGACTTTGTCTTGCAGTGAGCGCAGGACCAGGATCCAGTATTCGTCGTTGATTGCGAGTCTTCGTGCCGAGGCGACGAGGTCGCTGCCGAAGCCGACCTCGGTGAGGAACAACGCGCGTGCCCAATCCAGATCCGACAGTGGCCCTCCGGTCTTGACGGCTTCCTTCAGTGAGAATCCATAGCGCGCGCACTCGTCATAGCTGGATTTGCCGACGAGGGGAGGGAGCAACTCGAACGCGCCCTTGGCCGATCCTCCGTACTCATTGAGGACGATCACCATCAGATCGCGCTCGGCGTCATCGAGGGCGATCTCGATCCAATCATCGTGGTTTGTGGTCATCGGATTTCTTCAATTCGGTCAGAGTTTCAGCTACGCGATGTTGTCGGGATCCTCGGGATCTGGCGGTACGCGCAGCCGGCACCGATCAGACCTCTACTGTGGCCAACTGACCGACGTCTGTGAGCAGGTCGGTGTTGTCGGGCTCTGTCGTGGCGAAGGCGCTCGCCGCACTCGACGCTGCTTCTGCTGTCTCCTGCAGCCGAGCAGCGATGCGCCGCGCCGCTTCTTCGACGTCGCCGTGCACCCCGCGCACCGCTGCCGCCGTCGCCGACAGCCCTCCACTAACGGCAGGCGCCGCGCCGTCACCGAGGACAACGGCCGCGCGCTGCTCGCATTCAGTGCCCAGCCAGGCCAAACCCGCGCTGTCGACGCTGATAATCCCCACAAATCAACTGTAAGGCCGCTCGGAGGCCTGTCATGCACAACTTTCCTAGCGCCGAGTTCTACGTGAGGGTCGTGCGTCGGCGCGCGGGCTCCCAAATCACGACCCTGATGGAGTACTCGGCGACGGGCGTCGGGGGCGCTCTGCCAGAATGGCCGCCATGCGCGTCTACCTGGGCTCTGACCATGCGGGCTTCGAACTCAAGCAGGAGATCATCGAGCATCTCAAGAAGAGCGGGCACGAGCCCATCGACTGCGGCGCCTACACCTACGACGCCGAGGACGACTATCCCGCGTTCTGCATCGCGACCGCGCTGAAGACCGTCGGTGACAACGATAGCCTCGGCATCGTGCTCGGCGGCTCGGGCAACGGCGAGCAGATCGCCGCGAACAAGGTGCCCGGGGCCCGCTGCGCGCTGGCGTCGAGCGTGGAGACCGCGACGCTGGCCCGCGAGCACAACAACGCCCAGTTGATCGGGATCGGCGGCCGCATGCACACCGCCGCCGAGGCGCTGAAGATCGTCGACGCGTTCCTGAATGCGGAGTGGTCGAAAGCCGAACGGCACCAACGTCGTATCGACATCTTGTCCAAGTACGAAGAGACGCATATCCCGCCGCGCGTTCCCGGCCCGCCGGACTGAGGGATGCCCGAAGGCCACACGCTGCACCGGCTGGCGCGGCTGCATCAGCGCAAGTTCGGGCGCGCGCCCGTCATCGTGTCCAGCCCTCAGGGGCGGTTCGTCGACGGTGCCGCCGCCGTCAACGGCCGGGCGCTGAAGAAGGCGAGCGCCTGGGGCAAGCACCTGTTCCACCACTATGAGGGCGGTCGCGTCGTGCATGTGCACCTCGGGCTGTACGGCAGCTTCAGCGAGTCCGAGGTGCCGATGCCGCTGCCGGTCGGGCAGGTGCGGATGCGGATGATCGGCGCCGAATTCGGCACAGATTTGCGGGGCCCGACGGTATGCGAGGTGATCGACGAGCCGGAGGTCGCCGACGTGGTGGCCAAGCTCGGCCCTGATCCATTGCGCCGGGACGCCGACGGGACGCTGGCGTGGGCGCGAATCATCAAGTCCCACAGGCCGATCGGTGCACTGCTGATGGATCAGACGGTGATCGCCGGGGTCGGCAACGTGTACCGCAACGAGTTGCTGTTCCGCCACCGCATCGACCCTTACCGGCCGGGTGTGATGATCGACGAGGACGAGTTCGACGCGATGTGGACGGATCTGGTTGAGCTGATGAAGGTCGGGTTGCGGCGCGGCAAGATCATCGTGGTTGAGCGCGAACATGACATCGGCGCCCCGTCATACAGGCAAGGGCGTCCCCGCACCTACGTCTATCGGCGCGCAGGCGATCCATGTCGCGTGTGCGGAACGACCGTGCAGACCGCGGTGCTCGAAGGGCGCAACGTGTTCTGGTGCCCGAGCTGCCAGAAGTAGGGGCGGTCGAAAGCCCAAATCAGGGCATGGCGTCAGCGGGCGGCTTTGGAGGCGGCAAGCCGAGGACATGCCTGAGCTTTCCATTGCGCGGGTTTGGCTGAGGCGCATCGTTCGAAAGCTCAATCGCCACATCGGCCGCTGCGCCCTGGACGCGCAGGAAGTCGCTCAACCGCCGGTGGACACGTTGCCAGACGTCGGCCCGCTGGGCACCTGGGTCGATGTCGAGCCGGAGGGTCAGCGTCGCCGGAGCGGTCTGCAAAATCTGATAGCGCAGCACCCCTGGTGCCTCCTCGACCACGGTGGCGATGGCCATCGGCAGAAGGACTACCTCGCCGCCGCCCGCTCGGGGAACTCGCAGGATCTCGTCGGTGCGCCCCTCGGAGGTGATGGTCGGGAGCGGATTGCCGCAGGGGCAAGGCTTTTCGGCGATGACGACGCTGTCTCCGAGCTCGTAGCGGATCAGCGGCTGGACATGGTTGGCAAGGTTCGTGACGAGCACGGTGTCTGATCGGTGTCCATCCGGACGCGGGTTTCCCGCGGCGTCGATCGGCTCGACGATGAACCAGTCGGCGTTGACGTGCATGCCCCCGAGCCGGCATGGGAGAGACAGCGGTGTCGCTTCCGAGGCGTTGTAGGTCTCCACCACGACGGCGCCGAACACCTGCTCTGCTCGTTGCCGCACACTCGGCAGCAGCAGTTCGCCACCGCTGCTGATGACCAATGGTGAGATGTGCAGACGGCCGGCCTCCTGCTCGTCGGCGAGGACACTCAGCGCACTTGCGTACGTGCTCACCAGCGCGGGCTGAAAGTCGTTGAGCTGCACGACAAGCTGAGGTAACGGATCCAGAATGGAGAAATACTTGGCATAGCGCCGGCGATACGGCTGGGTTCTCAGCTGCCGGGCGAACATCGTCGTCGTGAGGAAGTGCCCGCCCTCGGCGAAGATCGCGGCCTGGCGAGCGCCACGGGCGAGAATCCGAGGTAGCAGGCGCCACGGCAGCACTCCGGCGGAGCGCGCATAGGCGAGGCCCATCATCACGGCGATGGAGCGTTGATCCTGTACGAGCAGCGCCGGTTCCGCCGTCGACCCCGAGGTGGTGAACACCACGTACCGGCCGAGGAAATCCTTGCCGACGTTATCGAGGTCGGCCACGAACGCCTCGACACCAGCTCGAGTCACGCTGGGGTCAGTGACCCAGTCGTCGAAGCGCATCATCAGTGTCGGCTTGTGAACCGGCGGCAGCCGCTGCAGGTTGTCCGGCCTGATCGGGCCGGGTGGAAGGGCTTTGTAGTAGTCGGCGTAGAAGCGCGAGGCGCTGCGTGCGTGCTGGATCAATGCGTCCAGCCGCACCGCCTGCCGCGCCGCAATCGCCGGCGAACCGCCGCGAGTGGTTCGCCACGAATCCCAGGCCACGCCAATGGCGCTGAGCTTTCCAGCCGTAGGCTTCACCACAGCGTTTCCGTTTCCGCTCGCCAGATCCGGCCACCCTAGCGCTTACCGCGCACCCGGATCGCCGTCTCGGCCCAACGCTCTCTTCACCGCGGGCCTGGCGATCCGTTGTATCGCTAGGACCAGCAGGGTCGCTGCGCCCGCTGCGGCGAACACGAGCAGGGACGACCGGACGTCGTTCATCAGCGATGGGTTGAACAGCATCACGAGCGCGAGGCTCAACATCAGCATGCCACCCACCAGCTTCAGCAGGCGACCCTGGTTCTCTTGAAGTTTGGTGGCCCGCATGGTTAGGACTGCTCCGCCGAAGATCACCAGTTCGTCCAATTGGTACACCAGCATGTACAGCCCGAGCAGCAGGACGAAGACCATGGGGGTGACATCCCTTGCCGCGACGATATTCGTCCACAGCACGGGAAATCCGGCCGTACACGCGAGTTCGACGAACGACACCCCCGCCGCCAGTGCGGCCGTGGCCGCGACAAGTGCCGGCGTGGAGTCCGCAACGGCAAGCACGCGCCGCATTCGCTGGTAGATGCCCGGCTTGCTGGCCTCCGGGATCGTAAGGGACACACCCTTTTTGAACCAGAAGAAGTCCTTGATGTTGATCACAGCGAAGCTGGCGGCAATCACTGCGACGACGACTCGCACCCAGGGGGCGAAACTCACCACCGAGAAGACCGAGAACAGTCCGGCGATGAACAGCGCGTACACCGCTGCGGTCACGAAGATGAAGACCAACCCGATGACCGCAATCGTGCGCCGGGAGCCGGTCCGCAGGGTCAGCGCAAGCAGCACCGATAACACCCAAAGCGAGCAGGGGTTGACCCCATCGACCACCGCGATCAGCAGGGTGCTCAGCACGAGCGACTGACCACCGAGATCAACCTCGCCGAGGAATGGGAGGTTGACGACCTCCCCGCCGGGAGATGGCGCGTCCGGGGGTGATGACGCGCCGGACGGCGCGGGTTCGGCCGCCGGAGCAAACATACCTGTCCGGGCGTCCGGACAGCCCGTGGCCAAACACTTCCGGATTGCGGCCTCGAGTCGGCGCGGGGTCGTCGACTCCGCGTAGCCAACGACGTATTCGCGGCCGAGGAAGAAGGTGGGCACCCCGGTGCGTTCGATCTTGAACTTCGCGGCCATGTCGGCGAACAGGCGCTGATTCTCCTCGTTCCCCCATACCTCGAAGGAGCGCACCTCGAGCTGTGGGTACCGCGCCTGAAGCTGCGCAAGCATGGGCTTGGCCGCCGCGCAGTGCGGGCAGCCCTCTCCCCAAAAGAAGTAGAGGGTGACCTCGTCCTCCGGTGCCGCATGCGACTCAGCCGGTGCGGACAGCGGTGCGACAACCAGGATCAGTGCGAATAGAAGCACGAAAGCGCGACGCATCCGCGTTGCGTTTCGTGCCATCTGCGTTCCTCGCATAGCCACCCGCGCCGAGCGTACGACCCCAGCGACACCACCACCTGCTTCTGGTGCCCGAATTGCCAGAAGTAAGGGCAGCAGCCGCGGCGGAATGACGCAAGAATCGCCGAGTGGAACTCATCCTCGTCGTCGTCGGAGCCATCGTTGTCACCGCCATCGCGCATCGGCGCGGTCTGGAACCCGCGTTGGTGCTTGTCGTGGTCGGATTCGCGATGTCGTTCATGCCGGGGTTCGAGGGCATCGAACTCGAGTCCGAGGTGCTGCTCTCGGTGGTGCTGCCGCCGCTGCTGTACTCCGCGGCGCTGGACTTCTCCTTTCCGACCTTCCTGCGCAACATCAAACCCATTTTCGGCCTCGGCATCGGGCTGGTGGTCGTCACCGCGTTCACCGTCGCCGCCGTCACGCCCTTACTGGTCCCGACGTTGACGTTCGGGACGGCGCTGGTTCTCGGCGCCGTCGTGGCGCCGCCGGATGCGGTCACCGCCGTCGCGGTCGGGCGCAAGCTGGGGTTACCGAGGAAGGTGATGGCCATCCTGACCGGCGAGAGTCTGGTCAACGACGCCGCCGCGCTGTCGCTGTTCTCCATCGCGGTCGCTCGGATCGCGGGCACCGAGTCGTACATCGAGAACCCGCTGCTGCTCTTCGGTTACAGCGCGGTCCTGGGACCGTTGGTGGGCGCGGCGCTGGGCTACATCACGTTGTGGATCCGACGTCGGCTGGCCAATCCCGGCCTGGAAACCATTCAGGGCCTTGTGGTTCCGTTCGCGGCATTCATCTCCGCCGAGCACTTCCACGCGTCGGGGGTGCTCGCGGTCGTGGTTGCGGGCTTTGTGGTTGGGCACGGGTCGCTGGACGCCGGATATCAGACGCGCCTGCAGGAGCGCTACGTGTGGAACTCCGTCGACATGCTGCTCGAGGCGTTCGTCTTCGCCTATATCGGTCTGCAGCTGCGGTTCGTGCTGGAGGAACTGCACCAGGCGCACGAGTCGCTGGCCGAGGTCGCGCTGGCGTCGCTGGTGGTGCTGCTGATCGTGTTGGTGATCCGCCCGGCGTGCGTGTTCCTGATGTTCGGCCGCGGTGTGCTGTCGCGCAAGGTCGAGGACAAGCTCAGCGTTCCGGTGCCCGCGCAGGGTGGCCGCGGTGCGCTCGGCACTCGACGACGGGAGAGACCGGGCCGGTTGCGGGTGTTGGCGGACGACCGTTCGCTGACGTGGCAGGAGAACGTGGTGGTGTCCTGGACGGGCATGCGGGGCGTGGTGACGCTGGCCGCCGCGTCGGGTATCCCGTTGACGACTATCGGCGGGGACCCGTTCCCCGAGCGCGCGACGATTCAGGCGATCGCGTTCGCGGTCAGCGTCGGCACCCTGCTCTTGCAGGGCCTGACGTTGCCGCTGCTGATCCGTTGGCTCCGTTCGTCTTTCGACGATGACTATGCCGCCGATGCGGCGGAGACGACGAAGGCTGAACAGATCGTTCACGTCGCGGCCGACGAGGTGCTGGAGCGGTTCGCCGAGAACCCGCCGCAGGGGCTGGACGCCGCCACGCTGACCAACATCCAGCAGACGATCGCACGGCATTCGCAGGACGCCGATGAGATGCCCGACCCCGAGTCGCACACGCGGCGCGCCGAGGTGTTCTCGGCGCTCTACCGCGAGGTGCTCGTCGCGCAGCGCACGGCGCTGATTACCGAACGCGACGACGGCCGGATCTCTGACGAAGCGGTGCGGGCGATGCTCGAACGGCTCGACCTGCAGGAGGCCGGCGTGTCAGCGCGGCTGGAGAGCCGGTTCTAGGGTCCGCCGAGCAGACGCAAAAGTACCCAAAACCTCGGCGTGTCGGGTACTTTCGCGTCTGCTCGCGATGAGGAGGTTAGAAGCCTCCGAAGTCGCCGCCGCCGAAATCGCCGCCGCCGCCGCCGCCCCAACCGCCGCCGTCGCCGCCGCCCCAGCTGTCGCCACCCCAGCCGCCACCGTCGCCGCCGCCGTAGTCGCCGCCGCCATCCCCGCCGCCGTCACCGCCGCCTTCCTGTCCGGCGGCGAAGCCGTCGGAATAGCCGTCACCGTAACCGCTTTCGAAGCCCTGGGCGCCGTAGTCCACTCCGTGCATGCCAGAGAACATCGCGTCGAACAGCAGCACCGAGCCGAGGCCCCATGCACCCGCGACGAGGGCCGGCTTCCACCACGGTTCGGAGTACCAGCCCGCGGGAACCGGACGGCCGGCGACGCGGCCGCCGGGGTAGTAGTTCGGGGTGCGCTCGGACGGGTTCGGCGAGGCCTCGATCTCGCGACCTTCGAAGTTGACCCGCCGATCCTCGGTGACCGTGCCCGCCGACCGCTGGCCGGTCAGCGACTCCAGCTCCGGGCCCGGGTCCATGCCCATCGCGGCGCGAGCGGCGCGCACGTAGTACAGCCCCTCCAGGGCACTTTCCTTGGCGAGCAGCGCCTGCTTGGCGGTGGTGGCCTGCTCGATCTGTGAACCGGCGGCGGTGTACCGCTCGGCTGCGTCGGCGAGGGCCTGCTTCGACGCGTCGTCGGTACCGGTCAGGTTGAGCACCTGGCCGCCGAGGCGTTCGATGACTCTGCGGGCGTCGGCCTTCGCGTCGGCGAGGGTGGCCGCCGACCGCTTACCCGAATTGCGCGACGCGCTCCACACGGCCAGGCCGATGGCAGCAACGACCAGAATTATGAGTACCAGCAATACGCCGTCCATGCGTCCAGAGTACTCACAGGAAATGGCCGATTTCGGGCCATGAATCAATCGCTTTGTACGCCGAGGGCGGAGTACACGGCGTCGGAGAGCACCCTGCTGCGCGGGTCGGCGTTGCACTTCGTAGCGTCGAAGTTGTTCATCACGTAGGCGTAGCCGATGCGGTGTTCGAGGTCGACGAATCCGAATGAGCCGCCCGAGCCGCCGTGGCCGAAGATCCGCTTGTTGGGGCCGTTCATGCCGCGTTGGTTCAGCATGTAGCCAAGCCCCCAGCCGTGGTCGGCCACCCGCTGGCCGAGAACGAGGTCGGTGTCGAAGCCGCCCTGCGAAACGCGGCACTTCTCCATATGTTCGTAGCTGAGGACTTTGCCTTGGGCGAGCGCGTTGTAGAAGGTGGCCAGGCCGACGGCGGTGACGTGCGCATTGGTGGCCGGGTACTCGGCCGACCGCCAGGCGGCGATGTCGTTCGAGCCCAGCTCGTCGTCGGGCACGAAGCCCATTGCGATCGAGAATGCCGCCAACGGGTGCTCGGCGAGCGAGGTCGGATAGCCCGGGGCGCCGCCGTCGGCGAGCACGTCGCGGATGTGGGGCTTGTTGACCATGTCGGCGCAGCGGTGGTGCTCGGCGGCCGGCAGGCCGATGTGCACGTCGATGCCGAGCGGTTCAGCGATCTCTTTGCGGAGGTACTGGCCGAGTGTGTGGCCGGTGACGCGGCGGGTGATCTCGCCGAGGATGAAGCCGAAGGTGACCATGTGATAGCCCTGCGCGGTGCCGGGCTCCCACCACGGTTCGGCCTTTGCAATGTGTTCGCACACGGCATCCCAGTCGAGTGTTTCGGTTGGCGTCAGGCGGGTTTTGGGCCCGATGACGCCGGAGCGATGGCCCAACACCATGGCGACCGTGATGTCGTGCTTTCCGGCTTGGACGAATTCGGGCCAGTAGTCGGCGACAGGGGAGTGCAGGTCGAGTTCGCCGCGATCGGCCAGCAGGTGAATGCACGTGCTGGTCAAGGCTTTTGAGCCGGAGAAGATGCTGGCGAGCGTGTCGTCCTGCCAGGGTTGCTGGCCGGCGGCGTCGGCTGAGCCCCCCCAGAGGTTGACAGCCAGGTCGCCGTCAACCCAGACGGAGACCGCGGCACCGACCTCGTCGCGTTCGAGGAAGTTCGTTTCGAAGGCATCGCGAACGCGCTCGAAGCCGGGGGCGCAGGGACCGTTAACGGTGACGCCCGACGGGTCGTTCAACGATCCTCCTGACGACGAGCAGCGGATTGCGGCTTCTGGCACACCGGTGCCCGGACGCTTGGTGGTGTTTGCCCGCCGACTAGCTGAGAAAGCTATCGCACCGGATGGGCTGGTGCATCCGGCACACGGCTACAGCACGACGGTGATTCGGTTGCGGTTCGGTCGCGGGTGAATGCTTGCGTTTTCAAGCAAATAGCGCAGACGTGCGTCGGCTAACCGGTGCTCGCATCACAAAAAGCACTGCGCGTGGCCGACCCCAGATGGGACCGACCACGCGCAGTGGACTACTAGTCGCCGCTTACGGTGTGGTGCCGCCGGCGGGCTCATCGCCGCCAGCGGGGCTTTCCGTGTCGGAGCCGCCGCCTAACCTCTCCTTGACGCGATCGATGACGCCAGTGATCGCTTTGGAAATCGGACCATTTCCGATGCCGTTCGCGGCAGTGCCTCCAGGCGTGCTCTTGTTGCCGGTGGCCCGCTCCAAAATGGTGGCGAGGGGGCCCTTGCCTCCGCCGGTTAGGCCGCCGACACCCTCGTTGGTGATCTTTTTGGCACTTTCGTCGAGCTCATCACCGCCGCTAACACTTGCGGCAGTGAGTGTTGGGGGTGTGGGCAAGTCCAGCAAGAAACCAGGGAGCGAGATGCCGGGTACGTCCGGCCCGTCGAAGCCGTCGAACAGGGCACCTGCTCCTTCTTGACCGCCCGTACCACCGGTCGCGGTAATTAGGGCGAACGCTGGACCGCCGGGACCGCCCCAGCCGCCGAATGTGCTGCCCTCTCCGCCATTTCCGCCCGGACCACCGGTCGCCGAAAGGAGGCCAAACGCCCAGCCGCCGGGACCACCCCAGCCGCCAGCGAAACCGCCGTTAGCACCGTCGCCCCCTGCGCCGCCAGTGGCCAGTCCGAGGGCTTCCGCCCAGCCGCCGAAGCCGCCGAAGCCGCCGATCAGGCTGCCCACGCCACCGTCACCGGCGTCACCGCCATTGGCCAGTCCGAGGGCAAAAGCGTTTCCGCCGAATCCACCGAGGCCGCCGATCAGACCTGTACCGCCAGTACCGCCCGGGCCAGCGGCAGCCACGAGAGCATTGGGCAAGAAGGGGAAGTTCGGACCGAACGAGCCTGCCCATCCTCCACCGCCACCGAGGCCGCCGATCAGTACACCCGGACCGCCTGTGCCTCCAGCGCCGCCGGTTTCAATGGTCGCATTCGTGAGATCTATATCGATCGGCAGACCACCGATGTCGGGGAGCCCAGGAATGCCCCCGCCGGGCAGGGAACCGAGCAGGCTGCCGATCGTCCAGATGCCCTTGCCGCCGGTGCCTCCCGGACCGCCGAAGAGACCACTGCCGCCATTGCCACCCTTGGCGTCGCCTGTCGGGTTTCCGCTAAGTGCGCCGGTAAGTGCGGCAATGCCGTCTGTGAGACCGTTATAGGTTCTGGTGCCGCCAGTGCCGCCGCCACCGCCGAACAAGCTGCCATTGCCGCCGACGCCGCCGTTGCCGGCGGTTGCGCTGCCAACGGGCACGTTGTCCCCGAAGAGTGAGCTAAGGATGGGAAAGTCGCCGACGATGTTTCCGTCGGCGGTTGCGTTGCCGCCGTTGCCGCCGCCGCCACCGAACAGAGTGCTAGGACCCGTGCCGCCGGCGCCGCCGAGTCCGCCGATGGCCTTCAGCGTGCCATTTCCTGTGCCGCCTGTGCCGCCGGCGCCGCCGAAGATTCCGCCGCCGCCTGCGCCGGCGGCACCGCCAGTGCCCGTGCCCACGGGTGCGGTCCCGGTAAAGGTGCCGATCTGGACGGGGAAGCCCAAGATGGTGATCGTGACGGGTGCATCGTCGGCCGTCGCGTCCCCGGTGCCGTTGCCGGTCCCGCCGCTACCGCCCTTACCGCCGAGCAGGGGGCCAAAAGCGCCGGCGCCCCCGGTGCCACCATTCCCCGTCTTGGTGCCCTCCCCGAGGCCGCCGGCGCCGCCACTACCGCCGAACAAAGCGCCTACGCCACCGACTCCACCCGCTCCGCCGGTTCCGGTGCCGATGCCTCCGATCGCGGGGAATGAAGCCACCCCGATGAGCGGAATCTCAACGGAGATGGTGGTGGGCCCGGTGCCGGTGCCTTTGCCGATGCCGCCGGTGCCGCCGTTACCACCGAATCCGAAGAGCCCCGTGGCGCCGCCGGCACCGCCGCCACCGCCAAAACCTTGCAGGAAGCCAGTGCCGGTGCCGCCGCCACCGCCGCCACCGCCGCCACCGGCGATACCCCCGCCTTGGCCGCCGGCACCGCCGCCGCCACCGGTTCCGGCGGCGATCTTGGACACCGTGGTTCCGTCACCCCCGAGGCCGCCGAGGCCGCCGTCGCCGACCAGGCCGCTCGCGCCGCCGGCTCCGCCGACACCGCCGGTCGCGGGTCCCGCCACATTGATGGGGGCAGTTGGACCGACTGTGGCCGTAGTGGTCTTTGTCACCGGCTGCGTGCCACCGAACAAGGCCTTGAAGACTCCGTCCGCAAAACCGCCGACAGTGCCTACCGTTTTCCCGGTGTTCGGCCCGGAGGTGTATACGGTGTTGCTGACGGTCTTGGTGTCCGTCTTGGTGGTCGTGGTTTGGTCGGAGCCGATATTGACACCATCGCCGCCCTCGCCGCCGGCGCCACCACCCCCGAAGATGCTTCCGCCCGTGCCACCGACGCCGCCGGCCCCGCCCAGGCCCAGTTTGGTGGGCGACACTGTCTTTCCTTCGCCGCCGGCGCCGCCTTCGCCGCCGGCGCCAACGAGGCCGCTGGCTCCGCCGGCACCGCCTTCCCCGCCAGTCGCGGTACCGGCGCCGACGCCGGTGGTGGTGACGGCGATAGTGCCCGATTTCACGGTTGTGGTCAGGAACGACGTGGTGCCGATTGTTATTGGATCTGTCTTCGTCCCCGCGTCGGGGATTGGGTTGACTGCGGTCTCCGTGACTGTGCCGCCGCCTTTGGAGAACGCATTCCCGCCCAGACCGCCCACGCCGCCGCCGCCGAACAGGCCGCTGAGGCCGCCGGCGCCGCCTTTGCCGCCCGTCGCATCGCCCTGCTCGCTGGTGGCATCGGCGCCTCGTCCGCCGGCTCCGCCCCAGCCTAGGAGTGTCCCGCCGTTGCCTCCGGCACCGCCGGCAAGACCAACTGCAGGGGTCGTACCCGTCGTGGTGACGGCGAGCGCGTTGCCACCTGTCCCGCCAGTGCCGATCAGCCCGGCATTGCCGCCATTGCCGGCCGGGTGTGCGAGGGTGGCGTCGGCGCCTTTGCCACCGTTACCCCAGAGCAGACCGCCGTCGCCGCCATTGCACGAATCGCCGCTGCACGTGGCGGGGTCGGCGTCGAGGCCGTTGCCGATGAGCGAGCCGCCCGGGCCGACAAGATTGAGTGGGTCGAGGGCGTCGAAGGTTCCGAAGGCGTTAGCCGTAGCACCGACACCGGCGCCGAACAGCGAGCCGTCGCCGCCGCCAAACAGTTCGGCGCCACCCTCGGTGATCTGGCAGAAGATGTCCGACGGCGCGCATGGCGCTGCTTGCGCGGTCCCGGTGTTAAGTCCGCTGAGCGAGCCCAAGCCTGCAAACCCCGTGGCGAGCGCCGCACTGACGATGGCGCCACCCGCGGCGCGTTTGGCCGCGGTCCCTCTGGTCGTCGCGTGCTTCGGCTTCGCGGCCCGAAGTGCTGGCGGAACGTACGTGTTGCTCTGATGGATCGTCACTGGATATCCCCTACCTGCATAAACACGAAATCCCACCGCTGGTTCGAACAGCTTGTTGCTCACATTAGCAAAGCCTGTGAGCAAAGCGCAGCAAATATGAAAATTTTTACCGCGCGCGTCGATTTTTTCTCAGGTAGTCCCTCCCAAAGCGGCGACTCGCTACTGGTCGGCCGTTACCATTCGGCATATGTCGGACTCTTCTGATTCTGCTCCTGACGGTGCATCTTCCCTGCGCCGCCTCCGCATCAATACACCACCTGACCGCGCATTATTGGTTGTCGCGATCATTGCTCTGACCGCGATCGGCCTGGGCGCCTGGGCGCTGTTACGGCCAGCGCCGGGTTCCGATCCGGACTACAGCGACGCGCAGCGTGCGGATGCGAAGTCGAAGACCTGCGCGGCGTTCGACGTGGTGCGCAGGGGCGTCAAGCTGAACACGAGCATTAAGCCGCCGGGCGGCCCAGAGGACATCACCGGGACCCTGGCGGTGGTGGCCAACGCGCGCCTCGCTGCCTACGCCGGGGGCCTATACCTATTGGACCGGCTGGACCCTGCGACACCGACGGAGTTGGCAGGTGAAGTACGCGGATTCGCCACTGTCCTAACGGATATCGGCGCTGCTGCCACTGCCGGCGCCGGGGATTCCGACCCCGACCAGGCGGCGCGACTAAAGGACGCGGACGCGGCCAACACCAAGCTCGGCGAGCTGTGCAAGTAGTGGACACGCGTCAAGTTCACCCCACCTCGCCTACCGACGGCATCGGCGATAACGGTCGCCTCAACGCGGGCTGCCTACGTGAGCTTCTGTTCACTAACGGCGTGTTCCTTGCCGCCCGGGTCGGGTTCAGGCGAGGCGTGCAGCCGGTACCACCAACCCGCACCAGGATGGTTGCTGATATGCCTCTGCGCTGGTGTCCTTCCATGTGAATGGCCATGAGTAGTGCTGGCAGTTAATTGCTGCCGTCTGATGCTCGTCGATGTGGCCGGGTAGTTCGCTGGGCTACCCAATTTCGCTTCGAAGAACTTCAGCTCTCTCTCAGGTTTGGGCCTTCAAGATCACAGCTTCCGCTCCCGCCGGCAAACTTCATTGGTTGCCGTTAGCGAGAGACATAAGTCGACAAATGGGGCCGATACTCTACAACGTCCGAATCGCACATGCGCCGAAAAGCAGAAAACCCCCCACCAAGGCGGTTCCATCGGATCAGGGACAGTAAACCTGCCGTCAGGGCGGTGCTCAGCACGGACGGGGCCGACTACGAGCCCGCCTTGCGGTTGAATGGCAGGAGTTACGGGCCCAATCACGGGGAGAAGCAATTGAACGAAGCAGTTGACCAACTGCGCGCCGACTACGATGCGGTGCCGTACGAGTCGCATGCGTTTCCACTGAGTGCACCGGGGCACCTCGCGTCCGTCGCATACTTGTTTGGTCTTGATCCAGTCGATGTATCGACGGCGCGCGTGCTGGAAATCGGCTGTTCGGCCGGCGGCAACGTAATTCCGTTCGCCGCATGGCACCCTCAGGCACAGGTGGTCGGTATCGATCTGTCACCGGTGCAGGTCGAACAAGGCCGCCGCCACATTGAGGCGCTAGGCCTGTCGAATCTGCAACTTCTGCAGGGTGACATCGCGACTATGGACCGTTCAGCGCTTGGCACGTTCGATTTCATTATCTGCCACGGGGTTTACAGCTGGGTGCCAGAAAATGTGCAGGAGGCGATCCTGTCAGCGTTCGACTCGCTGCTGGCACGTGGAGGAGTGGCCTACATCAGCTACAACGTATATCCCGGTTGGAAGTCAAAAGAGATTGTTCGCGACGCCATGATGTTGCGCGGCGGCGACAGGAAAACGCCGGAGGAGCGACTTAGCTACGCGCGCGGCATGATTGACTTTTTCGAGCAGGTGGCGCCGGCTGACAGCGTCGTCGCCAAGGCCTTGGCGGATTACAGGGAAATCAGCAAGACCGTGAGGGACTTCTACATACACCACGAGTATTTGGAGTCGTTCAATTCACCTTGCTATTTCCTAGATTTCGGAAGACGCACTGAACCGTATCGGCTGACCTACCTAGGCGACTCGGCGATCCACACCATGTTCGCCAAGAACTACGGCGAGAAGATCTCGGGACCGTTGCTGCAGGAATGCGGCCACAGCCAGGTGCTAGTCGAGCAGTATTTGGACTTCTTCACCAACCGAACTTTTCGACACACTCTGCTTGTGCACGGTGACAGCGCACGCCGAGTCAGCTACAACCCCGATCGGACGCGATTTGGCCGTCTGCATTTCGCGACCTCCCTACCGCGTTTGGACGGTGAGACAAATCTAGATAACTCGCCGCAGCAGTACGGCTCACCCGGGTTGACAGCGCGGGATCCCGGTGTCAAGGCGGCGCTGGACGCGCTCAACGCCAGCTGGCCGTGGACTCTGTCTCGGCAGGAGCTACTGGATGCCGTATACGCGCGGCTAGACGCGGTCGGCGTGCAGGCCGCTCCAGACCAGGAGGCCCAAGTCGACCATCTGTTGGAGCTGCTGCTGCTCGGCGGTGCGGCTCGAATTCGACTCGATACGTTGTCACCCGCTCCGACGACGTCGCCACTGCAGCTCGATGATGCAACTAGACGCATGGCGGAATTTGCGCGTGACAAGCGTCAAGACCACATTTTCAACCGCTGGCACGAAACGGTTTGGGTGTCGCCCGTGGAGCTTCATGTCCTGCCCTTGCTCGACGGAACACGAGACCGCGACGCATTAGTCGACGAAGCGTATTCCGCCGTCAGGAGGGGACTAATCGGGTTCACGCGCGACGGCCGGCAACTCACGACTGAGGCAGAACTGCAGGAGGCCGCTGCCGAGTACATCGATGCGCTGCCGCAGCGGCTGACCGAGATGAAGCTGTTGCGTCTCGACGGGTCGAAAGTAAGTTCGACCGGTAAGCACGCCGGATGACGACGATTCGGAGCGGGCGACGGGAATCGAACCCGCGTAGCTAGTTTGGAAGACTAGGGCTCTACCATTGAGCTACGCCCGCGAGTGCAGCACCTGCAGACTGTACCGGCGGCCATCTAACCAAATCCAATTAAGGGTTCGGCGCGCCTGGGCCGTAGTATCTGCGGTGGTCCGCGGGGTGTAGCGCAGCTTGGTAGCGCATCCGCTTTGGGAGCGGAAGGCCGCAGGTTCAAATCCTGTCACCCCGACCAGCACGTACGCCCGACCCGTCAACGAGATCTACCCGAGGAGCACGACCGTGAAGAGCACCGTCGAGCAGTTGAGCCCCACCCGGGTTCGCATCAATGTGGAGGTGCCCTTCACCGAGCTGGAGCCCGACTTCGACCGGGCCTTCAAGCAGCTCGCCAAGCAGGTCCGACTGCCCGGCTTCCGGCCGGGTAAGGCCCCGCGCAAGCTGCTGGAGGCCCGCATCGGTCGCGGCGCCGTGCTCGAGCAGGTCGTCAACGACGCGCTGCCGAGCCGCTACAGCGAGGCGGTGACGACCTCCGAGGTGCGCCCGCTGGGCCAGCCCGACATCGAGATCACCAAGCTCGAAGACAACGAAGAGCTCGTCTTCACCGCCGAGGTCGACGTCCGCCCCGACATCACCATCCCCGACCTCGAGGCGCTGAAGATCGAGGTCGACCCCATCGAGGTGACCGACGAGGACATCGACGCCGAGCTGCAGTCGCTGCGCGCCCGCTTCGGCACGCTCAAGGGCGTCGACCGCGGCGCCGAGGACGGCGACTTCGTCTCCATCGACCTGTCCGCGTCCGTCGACGGCGAGGACGTGCCCGATGCCAAGACCGAGGGCCTGTCCCACGAGGTCGGCTCTGGCCAGCTCATCGAGGGACTCGACGACGCGCTCGTCGGCATGAAGGAGGAGGAGACCAAGGTCTTCACCACCACCCTGGCAGCGGGCGAGCACGCCGGCGAAGAGGCGCAGGTGACCGTCACCGTCAAGTCGGTCAAGGAGCGCGAGTTGCCCGAGCCCGACGACGAATTCGCCCAACTGGCAAGCGAATTCGACACGATCGACGAACTCAAGGCCAGCCTGAAAGATCAGGTCGAACGGGTGAAGCGCATCCAGCAGGCCGAGCACATCCGCGATAAGGCCCTCGAGACACTGCTCGAGCAGACCGACGTCCCGCTGCCGGAGAAGATCGTGCAGGCCCAGATCGACGACACCGTGCACAACGCCATCCACGGCCTCGACCACGATGAGGAGGCCTTCGCCAAGGCGCTGGAGGCCCAGGGCAGCAGCCGCGAAGAGTTCGACAAGGACAACAAGGAGAACTCCGAGCGGGCCGTCAAGACCCAGCTGGTGATGGACGCCATCGCCGACCAGCTCAACGTCCAGGTCGGCCAGAACGACCTGACCGAGCGGCTGGTGCTGATGTCACGGCAGTACGGGCTGGAGCCGCAGCAGCTCCTGCAGTACCTCCAGGAGAACAACCAGCTGCCGGTGATGTTCGCCGACGTGCGGCGCGGTCTGGCCGTCGCGGCCGTCGTGCACGGCGCCACCGTCACCGACACCGACGGCACTGTGATCGACACCACCGAGTTCTTCGGCCCGCCGGCCACCCCCGAAGCAGGCCCAGAGGCAGCCGCGGAGGCGGTCCAAGCCGCCGTCGACGCAGCTGCCGAGGTCGCCGACGCCCCAGACGCCCCGGCCGAACCGGCCGAGGCTGAAGCCGAGCAGGCCGCCGATGAGGCAGACGAGGCATCGGCCGACACGAAGTGAAGCTGTGAGCGAACGCGCGCTTGCCAGGGAGTGCGCCGCGGCGCAGGTTGGTTAGTGTTCGGTGAGTAGCAATCAAGAAAGCAGGTATCCAGTCGTGACTGACATGCGTTCGAACGGGCAGGGGTTCAACCTCGTCGACTCCGTCTATGAGCGCTTGCTCGCCGAGCGCATCATCTTCCTGGGGTCACAGGTCGACGACGACATCGCCAACCGGCTGTGCGCGCAGATCCTTCTGCTGTCGGCCGAGGATGCGACCAAGGACATCCACCTCTACATCAACTCGCCCGGCGGTTCGATCAGCGCGGGCATGGCCATCTACGACACGATGGTGCTCGCGCCGTGCGACGTCGCGACCTACGCCATGGGCATGGCCGCCTCGATGGGCGAGTTCCTGCTCGCCGCGGGCACCAAGGGCAAGCGCTACGCGCTGCCGCACGCCCGGATCCTGATGCACCAGCCGCTCGGCGGCATCACCGGCGGCGCCGCGGACATCGCGATCCAGGCCGAGCAGTTCGCGGTCATCAAGAAGGAGATGTTCCGGCTCAACGCGGAGTTCACCGGACAGACCCTCGAGCGCATCGAGGCCGACTCCGATCGCGACCGCTGGTTCACCGCGCCGGAAGCCCTCGAGTACGGCTTCGTCGACCACATCATCACCAACGCCAGCCTCAACGGAGTGAAGCCATGACCGACCACACGGACCCCCGCCTGCAGCCGCAGGGCCGCTACATCCTGCCGTCGTTCATCGAGCACTCGAGCTTCGGCATCAAGGAGTCCAACCCATACAACAAGCTGTTCGAGGAGCGCATCATCTTCCTCGGCGTGCAGGTCGACGATGCGTCGGCCAACGACATCATGGCGCAGCTGCTGGTGCTGGAATCGCTGGATCCCGACCGCGACATCACCATGTACATCAACTCGCCCGGCGGCTCGTTCACGTCGCTGATGGCGATCTACGACACCATGCAGTACGTGCGCGCCGACATCCAGACCGTGTGCCTGGGCCAGGCCGCGTCGGCGGCCGCGGTGCTGCTCGCTGCGGGCTCACCCGGTAAGCGCATGGCGCTGCCGAACGCCCGGGTGCTGATCCATCAGCCCGCGCTCTCCGGCGTCATCCAGGGCCAGTTCTCCGATCTGGAGATCCAGGCCAAGGAGATCGAGCGGATGCGCACGCTGATGGAGGTGACGCTGGCCAACCACACCGGCAAGGACCCCGAGCAGATCCGCAGGGACACCGATCGCGACAAGATCCTGACGGCCGAGGAGGCCAAGGAGTACGGCGTGATCGACACCGTGCTGGAGTACCGCAAACTCTCGGCGCAGACGGCCTAGCCGCCCTGCGCGGCGATCTTCGCCGCTATGTGTTCGATGACGTGTCCGTGTTCCGCCTGTGGGCTGAACATCGCCAATTCCGCGTCTTCGACCACTCGCACCGTGTGTCCCGCCGGCCAGTGGTACAGGTCACCGCCGTAGCAGGTTTCGGTGCTGCCGTCACCGTAGGTGACGACCACCTCGCCCTCGATCAGGTAACCCCAGTGCGGTGCTTGGCACAGGTCACCCTCTAAGCCTTCGAGCAACGGCGCCATGTCAGCGCCTGCCCCCAGGCTGAAGTACTCCGCGCTGAGCACGGCGTCCGCCGTTCCGAAATCCGGCATCTGCCGGGCCTTCGCGCCGGGTATGTCGAGCCTGACTGGGATGTCGTCCTTGGCGATCCGCATGGCGAGGCCTCCTCAGTGGTGCGGGTTCCTATCCATCCTTGCGGGCCGCGCGGTGTCACATGGCCACAATCGCAGTTGCCAGCTCGGCGATGTCTGCAGGCCGGACTCGGCAGCATCCGCCGATGATCCGTGCGCCCGCGGCGACCCACTGCGGCGCCAGCTCCGACGACCAGCCTGCCGTGCCCGTCCACGTCCGGTGCGGCCCGTCCCACTGCTCGCCGCTGTTGGGGTAGACGATGACGGGCTTGCCGGTGACATCGCGGGCGATGTCGATGGCAGGCAACACATCGGCGGGCGCGCAACAGTTCACACCCACCGCGACGATCTCCGGCACACCGGCGGCGACGGCGAACGCCTCGGCCAGCGGTTGACCCGCGCGGGTATGTGGCCCGCTGATCGTGTAGCTCAGCCACGCGGGCACACCGAGCCGCCGCACCAGGCCCACCAACGCTTCGGCCTCGTCGATGTCGGGCACGGTTTCGACGGCCAGCACGTCGGCGCCGGCATCGGCCAGGATCTCCATCCGGGGCAGATGCCAGTCGGCCAACTCAGCGACAGAAAGCCCGTAGCGGCCCACGTACTCCTCGCCGTTGGCCAGCGCGGCGCCGTACGGCCCGACCGACGCGGCCACCCAGCGGCCGTCATCTCCGACCTGCTCGCGGGCGATGCGCGCCAGCTCGACGCTGCGCCGCATCAGCCGCTCGGCCTCGTCGCGCTCGATTCCGCGGGCGGCGAAACCGTCGAACGACGCCTGATAACTGGCAGTCGTCGCGAACTTGGCCCCGGCACGGAAGAAGCCTGCGTGAACTTCGGTGATTTCCTCCGGCGCGTCCACGAGCAGCCGCGCCGACCACAAGTCGTCGGACAAATCGTGGCCCCGCGCCTCCAGTTCGGTCGCCAGGCCGCCGTCACTGATCAGCACGGTATCGTGGGGGGCTGCGAACACCACGACGCAACTCTACGATCAGCCAGGCACCGGCCTCTCGGTCCGGTAACGACGGCGACACGCCAACAACACGGTGGCGCGTTCCTGGGGGTCGTGGGGCGCGTGAGGCGATATGTTCTGCAACACAGCTAAATACCACCGACGCGATTCGGCTTTATCGGTCGCACGGCGCCGGAATGAACGGGTAGCGTCGGGAACTACGTACGAGGCGACCCAATCAGCTCGACTATTACCGACTGCGAACAGGAAGTAGGACACCACCACCATGGCGCGCATTGGAGACGGCGGTGACCTGCTGAAGTGTTCGTTCTGCGGAAAGAGTCAGAAGCAGGTTAAGAAGCTCATTGCGGGCCCCGGCGTATATATCTGCGACGAGTGCATTGATCTGTGCAACGAGATCATTGAAGAAGAACTCGCCGACGCCGACGACGTCAAACTCGACGAATTACCCAAGCCGGTAGAAATCCGCGAATTCCTCGAGGGCTATGTCATCGGTCAGGATACCGCCAAGCGCACGCTGGCCGTCGCCGTCTACAACCACTACAAGCGCATCCAGGCCCAGGAGAAGATGCGCGATTCCCGCGCCGAGCCCGTCGAGTTGTCCAAGTCCAACATCCTGATGCTCGGCCCCACCGGCTGCGGCAAGACCTACCTCGCGCAGACGCTGGCCAAGATGCTCAACGTCCCGTTCGCGATCGCCGATGCCACCGCACTGACCGAGGCCGGCTATGTCGGTGAGGACGTCGAGAACATTCTGCTCAAGCTGATCCAGGCCGCCGACTACGACGTCAAGCGCGCCGAGACCGGCATCATCTACATCGACGAGGTCGACAAGATCGCCCGCAAGAGCGAGAACCCGTCGATCACCCGCGACGTGTCCGGCGAGGGCGTGCAGCAGGCGCTGCTGAAGATCCTCGAGGGCACCCAGGCGTCGGTGCCCCCGCAGGGCGGCCGCAAGCATCCGCACCAGGAGTTCATCCAGATAGACACCACCAACGTGTTGTTCATCGTGGCGGGCGCGTTCGCGGGTCTGGAGAAGATCGTCTCCGACCGGGTCGGCAAGCGCGGGCTAGGCTTCGGCGCCGAGGTGCACTCCAAGGCCGAGATCGACACCCAGGACCACTTCGCCGAAGTCATGCCGGAAGACCTGATCAAGTTCGGGCTGATTCCCGAGTTCATCGGCCGGCTTCCGGTCGTGGCGTCGGTGACGAACCTGGACAAGGAATCTCTCGTCAAGATCCTCTCCGAGCCGAAGAACGCGTTGGTGAAGCAGTACACCCGGCTGTTCGACATGGACGGCGTGGAGCTGGAATTCACCGAGGAGGCACTTGAGTCGATCGCCGACCAGGCCATCCACCGCGGCACCGGCGCCCGCGGCCTGCGCGCGATCATGGAGGAAGTCCTGCTGCCGGTGATGTACGACATCCCCAGCCGCGACGACGTCGCCAAGGTCGTTGTGACGAAGGAGACCGTCGAGGACAACGTGCTCCCGACGATCGTGCCGCGCAAGCCTTCTCGGCCCGAGCGCCGCGACAAGAGCGCCTAACCTTCTCGCGCGAGCAGACGCAAAAGCGCGTGTCGCCGCGGCGTGTCGGGGACTTTTGCGTCTGTTCGCGCAGAGACTAGACCGCGCAGAGACTAGACCGCGGTGGGAACCTTCGCGTTCGCCGGTTTTTGCAAGAAGCGATCGGGAAGTGCGAGCTTGAAAATCGTGCGGAGCACGAGCAGGTATTGATGTGCCAGCGGCCCGGTCGTGTAGGGCAGGTCGTATTTGTCGCACAATGCCCGTACGTCCCTGGCGATCTGAGGCAGCCGATTGCTGGGAAGGTCGGGGAACAAGTGATGTTCGATCTGGTAGCACAGGTGCCCACTGAGAAACGCAAGGACACGGCCCGCGTTGAAGTTCGCACTGCCGAGCATCTGCCGCAGATACCAATCTGATTTAGTCTCGTCCTTCAGCACGGCCGGATCGAATTTCTCTGCGCCGTCGGGGAAATGACCGCAGAAGATCACCAGATAGGCCCACAGGTTCCTGATCAGATTTGCGGCGGCGTTGGCGGTCATCGTTCGCCGCCATCGGCGTCCGCTCAAAGCGGGGATTATCAGATAGTCCTTGCTCAGTTGGCGAGCGACCTTGGCGCCAAGCGCCCTGCGTTCAGCGGATCGTCCGGCTTTGGTCGACGCACGTTCCGTGCTGGAGTGAAGGCCATGCAGGGCGATGCCCCATTCGAATATCAGGGCCAGCAAAAGGTTTCGCAATGGCTGCATCAGGTGAGCGGGTTGCCAGGGCTGATCGCTGGTGACTCGTATGACCCCGAAGCCGATGTCGTCGTCCACACCGAGGACATTGGCGAACACGTGGTGGGTGTAGTTGTGCGAATAGCGCCACTGGGATGACAGTCCGGCCATGTCCCATTCCCAGGTGTTGGAATGGATCTCCGGGTCGTTCATCCAATTCCATTGCCCGTGACCAACGTTGTGGCCGATTTCCATGTTCTCGATGCTCTTCGCGACAGCCAGCGCGACCGTGCCCAGTAGCCAACCCACCTTTGTGCGGCTTCGGTGGATGACGATTCGCGACGCAACGTCCAGTGTCCGTTGCAGGAATATCGTGCGATGGATGTAGGCCGCGTCTCTCGAACCAAGTGTGTCTTCGACCGCGTGGCGAATCGAGTCGAGTTCGCTTCCGAGTGTCTCGACGTCCGCTTCGCTGAGATGTGCATAGGCGGCGACGTGGCTGATAGCCAACTAACACTCCTTGGAATCGCTTCCTGACCAAGTCTAGACCGGGGCGGGAACCTTTGCGTTCGCCGGGAAGCTGGTTGGCACCGTAGCGATCAGCGCCAGGCACTCGACGAAGAAGTAAATAGCCTTGAAGAACTCCAGCAGGTCTCCCTCTTCGAGCAACAGCTTGCGGTACATAACCGTCCGGAGTGCGTCGTACCCCTCGAACAATGCCTTCCAGTCGTGATAGTCAGCCGCGAACTTGTAGGTCGCGTCGACCCGTTCGGACTCGTCGACGATTCGGCACTCGCGGACGTGCCCTTCCTCCCACCCCACGACGAGATAGCGTGTGCCGCCGCCCAACTCGGTCGGCAGGCCACGAGCGCCGAGTGCCCACGACGACGGGTACGTGTAGCGGACCAGATTGTAGAAGTCCCAATACTCCTGCAGCTTTTTCGCGAGGGCTTCCTCGTCCGGGCCGGCGTTCAGCACGTCGCGAACCCCGTCGGCCCACTGCTGACTGAAGAACATCGACGACATGTTCAGCCTCCCGCCAGCACCGGCGTGATCTGCACAAGCAAGTCCTCGAGCTCCTGGGAGAGCGAGATGCCGACGTCGTTGCACTTGCGCCGCAGCTGCTGGATCAGCAGCACCCGTACCTCTTCCTCCGTCCAGCCCAGCGGCTCGTAGTACAGCTTGCGGCTGGAGACCCCGCTGATCATCAAGATCGTGCGCAGGGTGTCGTGGATTTCCGTCAGCATCGTCGGATCACGCCGCACCGCGTCCTGCAGATAGCGCATACCGCCCTGCACATGCCGTGACTCGTCGCGGCACGTCGCGGTGAACCCGGTGTAGTACGCGGGAAGGAAACCCCGCCAGCGCGCGTAGGACAGTGTCACCTTCATGACCGACAGCGCGAGCACACCCTCGATCCACAGGAAGTACGTCGTCCCGTACCGGACGCGCGCGCGCTGGTCGTAGGGGTTCCTGCGCAACTCGTCCGCCTGGTAGGCGAGCAAGCCGAACGGGCCGACGAAGGTCTCCTGCACCCAATGGAAGGTGTTGTCGAGCACCCCCATGATGTCGTCGCCTTCGATCCCGACGACCTCGCGATAGAACCGGTCGAAGAAAACGGTGTGCCGCGCCTCGTCCTCGATCTGCGCGGCGATGTGGAGCTTCTCCTCCTCGGTCGCGCCGATCATGAACACAGGTAGCTCGATCTCCACCTGCCGCTCGCCGTGATGGAACCCGGACGCGATGCCCATGAAGGACTCCCGCTCGTCCTCGGTCATCTTCTCCGTCCAGTCGATGCGGTCCTGGGTGAAGTCCAGCTCGTAGACGTCCCACCGCTGCTTGAGGTACTTCTTGTAGAGCGTGACGAAGTCCGGCAGCTTCCGCAGGCCGTGATGGACGTACTCGATCACGTCGTCGATGTCGACTTCGCGGATTTCCTTGAGATCACGCCGCTCGATCTCGGCGGTTTCATCCTCGGAGAGACTGCGCGGCCCCTCGTGGAGCACTGCGGTCGGCGACTTGAGTTCGGTCATCGGACTCCTTTCCGGCCCCCACGACCATGCTCCACCCCCGCGCTACCCGGCAGTAGCGATTTTATCGTTCTTGTCGCTTTCGTAAATTTCGGGTTCGGCGTCTTCCCGGTGGTGACCGAGCACGCCGCTGAGCGAGCTGAACAGACACCACAACAGGTAGGCCGCGACGGCGGCGTACTGGAGTTCGGTAACCATGGGTCCATGCTTTCTCGAATATGCTTCGCGGGCACGAGTAGTTCGCTACTCGCGCGACGCCCTGTCGGCGGTGCTGGCCCTCGCCCCGGCACCGACCGCTTCACCCTCGGCGAGTTCGCCGCGAAGGTCCACGCGAGAACCGGCACATCCGACGCCGAGTGCACCATCCGCCAAGCGGCCTACGACCTGCGCAAACTTTGCGGCAACTTTGCGGCAAAGAGCTCGTCGACAAGCCCGCACGGACGCGCCGCTACCGGGTTCCGGCGCTGGCCGCGGGCACCATCGCCGCGCTGCTCAAGGTCCCAAGGGCTGGACCAGCACTTACGCGGCTAGGTCGTGGAGACACCGCCGCGTTGCCGATGCTTCGGTTCGACCGGACGGGCGATCTCGGCGGCAGGGGTGATAGGGCCGAGAGAGTTGGCCGAGCTGGACCGAGTGGCGACCGGGAACTTGGTAGCTCGCGGGAGCACGGCGCTGAGGGCGGGTTCGAACACCACCCGCGCGGTGTCACCGGGCGATGGCGCCGGGCAGCCGATCGGCAGCTGAGCGAGCAGCGACACCGCGCCCTCGAGCGCGAGCACGCGATGACCGGGTCCGGGGGTGACGCGCACGACCCGCACCGGAAGGCCGGTGCGATCGGTGTCGATCAGGCGCACGCCGCAGGCGAACACCGCCACCGTTGCCGCACCGGCCGGTCCCCGGTGCACGAGCCCGGTCGGGGCGCCGTCTACCAGCACCGCTCCGTCTGGTCGCACCGTCGCGTCCACCAGATTGTCGTAGCCGACCAGCGCGGCGACACTCGCGTCGGCGGGCCGCAGGGTCAAGGCGTCGGGCGTGCCGACCTGGTGCACGCTCCCGTCCACGAGTACGACGACCCGGTCGGCGAACCGCAGCGCCTCCTCCGCCCGGTGCGACACCTGCACCACCGTGGCGGCGCGGTCGGCCAGCGCCTGCTCGAGATCGGCGAAGAAGGCCGATCGGGTCTGCGGGTCCAGGCCGGCGGCCGGTTCATCGAGCAGCAGCACCGACGGATCGAGCGCCAGCGCGCGGGCGAGATTGACCCGCTGCTGCTCGCCTCCAGACAGTTCATGCGCGCGGCGATCGGCCAGATGCGCCACCCGAAGCCGCTCCAGGGCCGCCGTCGCCACCCGGGCGCGTTCCTTGCGCGGCACCTTCCGCCAGCGCAGCGGCAGCTCGACGTTGCGCCGCACCGAGGTGCTCAGCAGTCCGGGCTGCTGGGTCGCGTGGGCCACCTTCCGGCGCAGCTCCACCCCGCCGCGGGCCGTGCTGACGCCGTCCAGCGTGACCGTGCCGGAGGCCGGGCGGTCCACTCCGGCCAGCAGCCGCAGCAAGGTGGTCTTGCCCGCGCCGTTGGGGCCGAGCACCGACACATGCTCACCGTCGCAGACGTCGAGGTCATCGACCCGAAAGATCTCGCGGCCGCCGCGGATCTGTCGCACTTGCCGCAGGCTCAGGTCCGCGCCCACGACGCCCCCCTATGCTGCACCGAGGCCAGCAGGCCGTTGACCAGGAACGCCAGCGTGACCAAGATTGCGCCGTAGAAGAGCGCGGGCGCGAACTCCCCACGGCCGACGTGCTCCACGATCGCGGTCGTCATCACCTGGGTGTGTCGGTGGATGTTGCCGCCGACGATTGTCGCCGCGCCGACCTCCGAGATCGCCTGTCCGAACCCGGCCATCGCCGCCGCGAGCAGCGGGACTCGGGCTTCGATCCACATCCGCAGCACCAGCTGGGCCCGGTTGGCCCCGAGTGCGCGCAGCTGGTCGGGAAGGGCCGGCGGGAGCAGCTGCATCGCGGCCATCGTGATCCCGGTGATCAACGGGGTGGCGATCAGCACCTGGGCGACGATCATGCCCTCCACCGTGTAGATCAGGCCGAGGCCACCGAGGGGGCCGCTGCGCCAGAGCAGCAGCGCGACGACGAGCCCGACGACGACCGTCGGCAGCGCCATTCCGGTGTTGACGACCGCAGTCAGCAGCCGCCGCCCTGGCAGTCGGGCGAGGGCGAGCGCGGTGCCCAGCCCGATGCCGATCACCGCCGCGATCAGTGTCGCCGTGACCGACACGAACGCCGACCGCGCCAGCACTTCGTAGAGGGGCTCGACCATCGGCTCACGACCTCAGCTCGGCGCGTCGGGGAAGAACAACGGCTGACCGTACTTCTCGACACCGAAGTCGGCGATCGTCTGCTGCACCGGTTCCGACCGCATCCAGCGCGAGAACTCCTCGGCACAGGCGACGTTGGTGGCACCGCCCTCATCGACGACGATCACGTGGTAGGGGTTCTGCAGGTCCGCGGACCCCTCGAACGCAATCTTGGAGTCCAGGTTGCTGGTCGCCAAGAAGGTGCCGCGGTCGGTGAGCGTGTAGGCCTGCGTCTGGCTGGCGATGGTCAACGTCTCGCCCATCCCCTGTCCCGTCTCGACGTACCAGGACCCCGACGGCTTGATGCCGGCCTGCTCCCACAGGCTCATCTCCTTCGCGTGCGTACCGGAGTCGTCGGCCCGGGACGCGAACGGCGCCTGCTGCTGCGCGATGAGCCTCATCGCCGCTGCGGCGTCGGCGGCCGCATCAATGTCGGCAGGGTCGTTCGGCGGCCCGACCAGCACGAAGTCGTTGTGCATGACCGGTTCCCGGCTGGAGCCGTGTCCCTCGGCCATGAACGCCTCCTCGGCCTTCGGTGAGTGCACCAGCAGCACGTCGGCGTCGCCGCTTTCGCCCATGGCCATCGCCTTCCCGGAGCCGACCGCGACCGTCTTCGGCACGCAGTCCGAGCTCTGCTCGAACGAGGGCAGGATTGCGTCGAGCAGTCCGGAGTCCTGGGTGCTCGTCGTGGTGGCCAGGATCATGTCCCCGGTGGCGTCGGCCGCCCCCTCCGCGCCACGAGGCTGCTCGCTGCCGCACCCAGCTGTGAGCAGCAGGCCCACCGCGACGAGCAGACCCGCTTTCCGCAGCTGTGCAGGCCGGCTCACGCCGCCACCCGGGACTCGCCGCTGCGGCTCAGCTCGTAGCCGCTGAGCCGGGACACCCGCTGGTGCACCGAGGTGGAGGCGAGTACGTCGAGCAAGGGGCCGAGCAGCCCCACCGCCCGCGGGCTCACCGCGAGCTCGAAGTCCTCCCATTCCACCGGGAGGAAGTCCGCGTCGACCGCCTCGGCCACCGCGCGAACGGCCAGCCCCGCGTCGACCGCGCCGACGGCCACCGCCACAGCGACCCCGAAGTGGGATTCGCACAGCTCGCCCTCCGGTGCGGGGACGGCACCAGCCTCCAGCAGCAGCCGGTTTAGCAGCAGCCGCGACCCGGTACCGGGCGGGCGCCAGGCCAGCCGAACGCCCTCGAGGTCGGCCATGCCGCGGATGCTCAAAGGGTTACCTTTCGGCACCACGATGCCCTGCTCGCGGCTCCACAGGTGCACCAGCCGGGCAGGCTCGCCACCGAGCACCCGGCGGGCGAACACGTCGTTGTACCGGCCGGTGCGGGTGTCACGCAGGTGTACCGCCGCGGCGTCGACCGCCCCCTGGGCGAGCATTCCCAGCCCGGCCACGCTGCCGCGCCCACCGACGGCCCGCTCGACGCCCCCGCCGGCCGCGGACAGCAGCAGGTCGAGAGCGGGGTCATCGCTGCCCGACAGCCGAAGCACGCCGGCGTGTGCGCCCATCATCAGGGCTGCGGCAACACCGTCGGCAGCCACTACCGCGCGCGACCTGGGCGCACCGCCGATCACCCCGGCATCGCGCAGGATGCCGTGTGCCCGCGCGGCGGTGCCGGGCGCACAGCCCAGCTGCCGGGCGAGCGCGCGGACGGTGGGCACTGGGTCGCCGGGATCCAGCCGGCCGGCGAGGACGTCGGCCGCGATCGCCTCGGCGACCTCCTGTGCCCTCTGTAGCATCTGCATAGGGTACAGATCACCGGATCCGGCGACCAGTCTCCTCCGTGCCGTAGCCGCCGAGCCGGCGCACCGAGGCTTGGAAGTCCGCGCAAGCCAGCAGCTCCCACAGCGGGGCGAGCAGTGGGTCGGTCAGGCTGGCCGCCTCGACCACGAGGTCGTAGGGCTCCTGCACCATCGGCACGAAGTCCAGCCCGAACGCCCGCGCGGCCGCGAGGATGCCTAGGCCGCAGTCGGCGCGCCCAGCCGCGACCGCCGCGGCGACCGCCAGGTGGGTGGGCTCCTCGCGCTCGTAGCCGTGGACCGTGATCGGGTCGATCCCGAGCCGCCGCAGCTCCTGGTCGAGCAGCATCCGGGTGCCGGCGCCACGCTGCCGGTTGACGTAGGAGAGTTCGCCACTCGCCAGGTCCTCGAGCCCGGTCACGCCGCGCGGGTTCCCCGAACGGATGATCAGGCCCTGGTCGCGATGCACCAGCCGCACCACGGCCAGGTCCCGGTCGCCCATCATCTCGTCGAGGTAGGGAAGGGTGTACTCCCCGGTTGCCGGGTGTAGCAGGTGCGAGCCGGCGAGGTGGCACAGCCCGTCGCGCAACGCCACCAGCCCGCCGAGCGAGCCGACGTTGGTCGAGACCAGGCTCAGTGTCGGATCGGACGACCGCAGGGCCGTGGCCGCCAGGTCGAGAACCAGGTCGTGCGACCCGATCGCGACGATCGTGCGCTCGATCTCCGGCAACCGCCGCAGCAGCTGCACCGACACCTGCTCACCCGCATGGTGCCCCTCCACGCCGGCCGGGACCAGCAGCAGCCCGTCCGCGCGCACCAGCGAGGTCAGCACCCCGGCACCGCGGGGCAGCGGCGACGCCACCACCTGACCGCCCACCGATCCGAGCCGCACCCGCACCCAGTCGTCCATCCCCACGACGGAGGGAAGCTTGCGCGCGAGCCGGGCAAGTGCCTCCGGCCGGTGCGGCGGTGCCGCACCCTCGAGCCCCGCGAGCAGCGGCGCGAGGAAAATGTCGAACGTCAGGGCGGCCGAGACCGGGTAGCCGGGTGCCCCCACCACCGGAGTCGCGTCGACGGCACCCAACACCACCGGGTGGCCGGGTCGGACCGCGACCCCGTGTACCGCGAGCACGCCGAGCTCCGCCACGATGCGGGCCGTGTAGTCGTCGCGTCCGGCGCTGGAACCGGCGACCACGATCACCAGGTCCGCGCCCGCGGCCGCCTTCCGCACCGCAGCACTGATCTCGCTCACCACGTCGGGCTGGATCGGCGTCGCCCACGCCTCGCACCCTGCCTCTTGGGCCTGCGCGACCAGCATCAGCGAGTTGGTGTCGAGGATCTCGCCCAGCTGTGGCGGCGACCCGACCGGCACGATCTCGTCCCCGGTGGGGATCACGACCACCCGCGGTTTCCGGCGTACCTGCAGCTCGGTTGCGCCCGCAGCGGCTGCGGCGGCGACGTCGACGGGGCGCAGCCGATGCCCCTCCGGCAGCAGCAGCTCGCCGGCGCTGACATCCTCGCCGATCGAACGCACGTGCTGGTATGGCGGGACCGCGGCTTGGATCTCCGCGGCCACTGCGCCGATGTCGCCGGCCCTGCGGCTCCGGTCACGTAGTGCACGTGCTCGCGCATCACCACCGCGTCGAACCCATCCGGCATGGGGTCGCCGGTGTCGACCACTTTGTAGTTGCCGGGTTCGAGCCGCAGCGGTGTGGTGGGAGAGGCGCCAGCGGTGTCCCGGGCGACTACGGCGATGCCGTCCATCGCGGCAACGTCACCGACCGGCGAGGAACGGGTCGCCCAGACCGGCTCGGCGGTGACCCGGCCGACCGCCTCGGCCAGCGGCACGGTGACGGCCCCCACCCGCTCGCGACAGCCGGCGGCCGCGCAGGCGTCCAGCCACGACCGGATTGCGGTGTCGGCGGGTACGTCGCTGATGAAGGGGCTGTTGTCCGGCGCGGCCGGACTCGACGGGTCGTGCACGGGGTGGGGCCAACCTACCTGTACATCGTCACGGTTACGGTCGACGCCGCGTCGAGGCCGGTGGCGGCCTCGGGGATCACGACGTAACCGTCGGCGCTGGTAAGCAGGGACAGCAGCGCGGAGAACCCGAACAGCGGTGTCGCGATGCGCTCGGGCCCGTCGCTCAGCTGCACCTGCACCACGTCGAGGCGGCCCGCGGCCGAGGCGACCTCGCGGGACAGCGCCGCCGTGGTGGT
>CAWDFT010000029.1:0-155935 GCA_963801575.1 uncultured Actinomycetota bacterium | reverse complement strand
GCGGGCGAGTTTGTCGAACATCGCGATGGTGCCCGGGCCGACGTCGTCACGGATGGTGCCCGGCGGCAGATCCCACTGCTGCTCGACGAACTCGCGGTCGGCAGCCGAGCGCCCGCCGAGCACTGCCCAGGGAGACCTGGACCCATGTAACCCATTTCGCGACCACCCATCGCGTTGGGCTGGCCGGTCAGCGACATCGGGCCACTGCCCGGACGGCAGATCGCGCCGGTGGCCAGGTGCAGGTTGCAGATCGCGTTGGTGTTCCAGGTGCCGTGGGTGCTCTGGTTCAGGCCCATCGTCCAACAGCTCATCCACTCCCCCGCGTCGGCGATCATTCGCGCCGCGGTCCGGATGTCGGCCTCCGGGATGCCGGTGAATCTCGGCCACCCGGTCGGGCGGATAGTCCGCGAGAAACTCGGGCATTTCGGCCCAGCCCTCGGTGTGCTCGGCGATGAAATCGGTCTCGATGTCGCCGGCTTTCGACCAGCAGATGCAGCAGCCCGTTCAGCAGCGCCAGATCGGTGCCGGGTTTGATCTGAAGGTGAAGGTCCGCCCGGTCTGTGGTCGCGGTGCGGCGGGGATCGACGACGATCAGCTTGGCGCCGGCCTTCATGCGGTCTGCCATCCGCAGGAAGAGGATTGGATGGCAGTCGGCCATGTTGGAGCCGATGACGAAAAACAGGTCGGTGCAATCGAAGTCGGTGTATGACCCCGGCGGACCGTCGGCGCCCAGCGACTGCTTGAACCCGGTACCCGCGCTGGCCATACACAGCCGTGAGTTCGACTCGATGTGCACCGTTCGCAGGAAGCCCTTGGCCAGCTTGTTGGCCAAATACTGTGCCTCGATGGACATCTGACCGGACACATACAGCGCGACCGAGTCCGGGCCGTGCTCGTCGACAATGGCCCGCAGCCGCCTGCCCGCCTCAACGACCGCGTCGTCGACCGGTGTGGGCACCGGCTCCTCGTCACGAGATGGCCGCAGCAGCGCCGACTTCAACCGATCGTCGTCGGCGGCCATCATCTCGGCGTGGGTAGCACCCTTGGTGCACAGACGGCCGAAGTTGGCCGGGTGCAACTTGTCCCCGGCCACCTTCGCGATGACGGGTGCACCCGCCTCGGTCGTGGTCGTGACCTCGATGCCGCAGCCGACGCCGCAGTACGAGCATGCCGTCCGGGTAACCGTCATCGTCCGGTCAACCCGCGGGCGCGGGGACCCGCCCGTCGAACTCGCCCGTGTCCACCTTTACGGTCCGCATCCGCAGGAATACTGCCCACGTCACCACGGCGCAGATCACGTAGAACGCTAGGAACACCCAGAATGCGTTGGTCGCCGACTTCGCCGAACCCACATACGACGCGCGCAGCACGACGTTGATGAACACACCGCCGAGTGCCCCGATTGCACCGGCGAACCCGATCAGCGCGCCGGACATGCTGCGCGACCACGCCGCCTTCTCCTCCTTGCCCCACTCGTCGTGGCCCTGCGCCTTGGCCTCGAATATCGACGGGATCATCTTGTAGGTCGAGCCGTTGCCGATCCCGGACAGGATGAACAGAAGAATGAAACCGACCACATAGCCCGTCATCTGGGCGCCGCTTGGAGCCCCAGCCATGCCGTCGTCGACCATGCCGGTGCTTACCAGCACACCGCCGCGAGACCATCGCGATGAAGATGTACGAAGGTGACCTTGCCGCCGCCGAACGGTCGGCAGCTTGCCGCCGACGGCGCGGACATCGAACCGAGAAGCGGGCCGATGAACGTGATCGACGCGGCGTGCAGTGAGGCCTGCGCGGCAGTGTCACCGCCGGCGAGGAACTTGATCTGCAGCACGAGCCCGAACGCGAAGCTGTAGCCGATGAACGACCCGAACGTCCCGATGTAGAGGAACGCCATGATCCAGGTGTGGTCTCCCGGACGCCTCGACGAACGCGCCGGTGTCGTTGCGCACCGACGAGATGTTGTCCATGTAGATCGCGGACAGCACCGAGCGCCAGTCGATCAGCGGAATGTAGATCGCGAAGACGATCCGCGGGTGCGGCAGCCGGCCGTCGCGATGATCAGCAGGGCGACCAGCTGGATCACCGGAACCCCGATGTTGCCACCGCCCGCGTTCAACCCCAGCGCCCAGCCCTTGTACCGCTCGGGAAGAAGGCGTTGATGTTGGTCATCGACGACGCGAAGTTGCCGCCGCCGAAGCCGGCGAAGCACGCCACGACCATGAACGTCGTGTACGACGTCTCCGGGGTGCATGACGATCGCAGCGAGGATCGTCGGAATGAGCAGCAGCGCCGCGCTGACGATCGTCCAGTTGCGGCCACCGAACTTCGCCGATCGCGACCGTGTACGGGATCCGCATGACGGCCCCTACCAGCGTCGGGCACCGACACCAGAAAGAACTTCCCTGCGGCGTCGATATCGTAATTCGCCTCGGCATGAACAGCACCATAACCGACCAGATGGACCAGACCGAGAACCCGACGTGCTCGGCGAAGATCGACCAGATCAGGTTCCGTCTGGCGATCTTGTTGCCGCCTGCTTCCCAAGCTTCAACGTCTTCAGCGTCCCAGTGCTCGATATTGCGGTCGCGAGTGATTGTCGTCACGTTTTCCTTTCAATGGAAAATCCCGTTGAAAGAGGTTTACGTCCAACCCATTCCGCATCGATTGCCCTGTGGTCACCGAATTGTCAACAGCAACTCACCCCCGCCCGCTCATGCGGGTGCGCAACGGTATTCACGGTGGACTCACGTCTGAAACAAGCCGGAAACAATCACTGTTCCGGCTTGACCGCGAGCACCGGTTTGGGGCATTCCAGCAGCAGCTGCTGGGCAACGCTGCCCAGCAGCAGCTTGCCCACCGGGCTGCGATGTCGGATGCCGATGACCAGGAGTTCGGCGTCGTCGCGTTCCATCGCCTTCAGCAGTTCCTCGGCGGTGTCGACCCCGACCGGCTGGCTGAGCTCGAACTCCACCCCGCAGTTCGCGAGCCGCTCCTCGATGTCGTGCACCTCACCGGGTTGCGCGAAGCCGGCGTCGACGTAGGCGTCGCCCGCGGTTGAGTTGACGACCAGAAGCGAGCTGCCACGAAGCTTGGTTTCGGCGATGGCGTGCTCGAGCGCCGCGCGGCCGAACGGGTCCGCGCTGTATCCGACGACGATCATGCCTGTGCCGCCTTCTCTTGCTGGTCGCGGTCGTCCTCGACGACCAGGAGTGTCTCTTCGCTGCGATGCAACAGCCGCAGGATGAGGGGCATCAGCAACAGCACCGCCATCAACACGTACACGATGATCGCCACCGGCTCGTTGAACAGGCCGGCCCAGTCTCCGTCAGCCAGCTGCAGGGATTGCCGCAGCTGACGCTCGATCCGAGGCCCGAGGATTACCCCGATGATCAGTGGGAGCACCGGCAGCCCGAACCGCCGCATCATCAGCCCGAGCAGGCCGAATATCAGCAGCAGCGCCAGGTCCAGTGCCTGCACGTTCACCGCAAGGGCTCCGAGGGCGGCGAAGAACAGGATCCCCGCGTACAGGTAGGGCCGCGGGGTGCGCAACAGCTTGGCCCACAGCGGCGCCAGCGGCAGGTTGAGCACCAGCAGCATGAGGTTACCGATGAACAGGCTTGCGATCAGCGTCCAGATCAGCAGCGGCTCCTTTTCGAACAGCGTGGGGCCGGGCTGAATGCCGTAGGAGACGAACGCGGCCAGCATCACCGCTGCCGTGGCGTTGGTCGGCAGGCCGAGCGACAGCATCGGCACCAAAGTGCCCGCGGCAGAGGCGTTGTTGGCCGCCTCCGGTCCGGCGACGCCTTCGATCGCGCCCTTGCCGAATTCTTCCTTGTGTTTCGACAACCGCTTCTCGGTGATGTACGAGAGGAATGTCGGCAGCTCGGCGCCACCGGCGGGCAGTGCGCCGAACGGGAACCCGTACGCGGTGCCGCGCAGCCACGGCTTCCACGACCGCTGCCAGTCCTCGCGCCCCATCCACGGCCGGCCGACCGGGATGACGTCGGCAGGCCTGCGCCGCAGATGCGCCGCCACCCACAGCGCCTCGCCGACCGCGAAGATCGCGACCGCGATCACCACGATGTCGATTCCATCAGCCAGCAGCGGCAGGCCGAATGTCGCCCGCGGCTGCCCAGTCAGGAAGTCGATGCCGACGATCCCGATGGCCAGGCCGAGGAACAGTGAGATCGCGCCGCGCAGCTTGGAAGCGCCGAGCACCGCCGTCACCGCGACCAAGGCGAACAACATGATCGCGAGATAGGACGGCGCGCCCAGGGTCACCGCGAACCTCGAGATGGGTGGCGCGAAGGCGGCAAGCAGGATGGTGCCGATGGCGCCTGCCACGAACGACCCGATCGCCGCCGTCGCCAGCGCCTGGGCGGCGCGACCGGCCTTGGCCATCTTGTTGCCCTCGATGGCGGTGATCACCGAGGACGACTCCCCCGGTGTGTTCAGCAGGATCGACGTGGTCGACCCGCCGTACATGCCGCCGTAGAAGATGCCGGCGAACATGATGAACGCCGCGCTCGGGCTGACGTTGTAGGTCACCGGCAGCAGCAGGGCCACGGTCATTGCCGGGCCGATGCCCGGCAGTACGCCGACCGCGGTTCCCAGCAGCACGCCGATCACCGCATACAGCAGGTTCATCGGCGTGGCGGCCTCCGCCAGGCCCTGAAGGAACCAATCCAAGTTGTTCATCTACAGGATCCCGTCCAGAATGCCTGCGGGCAGCGGGATTCCGAGCCCGGAATAGAACGCGTAGAAGCTGGCGACCGCGAGCACCGCGCCGATGACGATGTTGCGCACGTAATGGCGGCTGCCCAGGATGGTGGCCGTGCCGGCGAACAGCAGGGTGCCGGTGATCGCCCAACCCAACGGGTCAACGAGCAGGATCACGACGACGAACAGGCCGACGAGCAGACCGACCGTGCGCCAGTCTCCGGGCATGTTCGGGTCGACGTCCTCACCCGCGTCGGCCTCGCCCACCGCCCCGCGCGGTATCGCGATGGCCAGAATGATCGCGAGCACGATGAGGATGACACCGATGGCGGTCGGGAACAGCTTGGGCCCAACGGGATCCACCTTGGCGAAGCCCGCCTCCAAGGTGAGCGCGTCGTAGATCAGGAAGGCACCGACCGCGACGAGCACGGCAGAGACCAAATACTGCGCCTTGTCGACCGTCTTGCTGACGGTGTGTTCCTGTGGCTCTTCGGTGGTGGTCATACCAGCCCCAACTCGGTGAGCGTCGACGAAACGCGGTTGTCCTGGTCCTTCAAGAACTGTTCGAACTGTGCACCGGTCATGAACGCATCGGTCCAGCCGTTCTTCACCAGCGCCTCCTTCCATTGCTGCGTGCCGTGCAACTCCTCGAGCACCTTCACCATCGCCTTCTTGGCGTCATCGGAAATACCCGGTGGCGCAAGGACTCCGCGCCAGTTGGCGAAGGTCAGGTCGATACCCGCCTCTTTGAGCGTCGGGGCGTCGATACCTTCGACGCGTTCGTCGCTGGACACCGCCAACACCCGCAGCTGGCCGCCCTCGATCTGGTCGATGAACTCGCCGGGACTCGACGAGCCGACCGTGATTTTCTTGCCGAGCAGTGCGGTCAACAGATCGCCGCCGCCGTCATAGGTGATGAAGTTGACGGACTTCGGGTCGACCCCGACCACGCGCGCAAGCTCCATCGGGAAGAGATGGTCGGGTCCGCCGGGCGACGAGCCACCGCCGATGGTCACCTTGGCGGGATCGGCCTTCCAAGCCGCGACGAAGTCGTTGACCGTTTTGAACGGCGAGTCGGCGGGAACGAAGATGGCACCCGGGTCTTCGATCAACTTCGCGATCGCCGTCGCGTCGGATGCCTTCACCTTGGACCCGTTGGTGTAGGTGGCACCGACGACACCGAGCCCCATCGTCATCATGAGGTCGTCATTGCCCTTTTCGTTTATCAGCCTGTTCATCGCGACGGTGCCGCCCGCGCCGATGACGTTGAAGACCTCGATGCGCCCGGTGATGTCGTCGTCTTCCATGATCTTGACCGCAGTACGCGCCGTCAGGTCATAGCCGCCCCCCGGGCTGTTCGGAACCATCATGCGCAGCCGGTGAAATCCCTGCGCTTCCTCACCACGCGTGACGCCGCATGCCGTTAGCACCAGCGCTGCGATAACCGCGATGACCAACATCGCCTGCTTCTGTGTGGTCTTCACGCCGTCCCCAATCGCCGATTTGTGCCGCTCAGCAATAGTGGACCCGCAAGGGGACGTGCGTCCCTGGTTCGGCTGCAATGCGGTTTCGGCCTATGCCGCGCGAAACCCCGCGACCGCCACGCCGATTGTCGTTTCGAGTTCGCTGATCTCCACCAGCGCGGGACCCGGCAGTGGCGGCGCGGTGGAGCGGTAGTGCTTTCCGGTGGGTGTGACGAATGAAACGCAAACCGTCTTGGGTGGACACCGGGGGCGGGTGGGGTGACGGTGTGCCTGTAGGGCCGGTGGGGTGGGGTGGTGGGTCGAGTGCGATGCGCAGCCGGATTTGGACCAACCTCAACCGCAAGGACGATCCGCGTGCGCGTCAGTACTGCATTTAACCGCCTGCTTCAGATTCCCGGAGCCACGGTGAGCGATGTCGTCATCGACGACACCGATATCGAAGTCACCCTGCATCCGCGAGCGCGTCTGCTGCGCTGTCCGTGCGGCAAACGCCTCAGAGCGGTCTATGACCGGCGCCGCCGGCGCTGGCGTCACCTCGACCTGGCCCGCTGCCGACTGTGGCTGGTCTATGAGATCCGCCGCGTCAATTGCCCCGCCTGCGGCGTGATGACCGAAGAGCTGCCGTGGGCCCGTCCCGGCGCTCGGCACACCCGTGACTTCGAGGACATGGTGCTGTGGCTGGCTCAGCGCACCGACCGGACCTCGGTGGCCACGTTGATGCGCTGCGCCTGGGAGACCGTTACCGCGATCATCAACCGCGGGGTAGCCGAACTGCTGGACCAACGGCGGCTGCAGACGCTGTACCGCATCGGGGTCGATGAGATCTGCTACCGCCACCCGCATTGGTACCTGACCGTCATCGGCGATCACGACACCGGCACCGTCATCGACATCGAACCCGGGCGTAGTGAAGAATCGATGGCCAACTTCTACGCAGCCCAATCTGATTCAGCACTCGCACAGATCGAAGCGGTCAGCATGGACGTCTCAAAGGCCTACACCGGTGCCACCGTCGCAGCCGTCCCGCACGCGGTCATCTGCTACGACGGCTTTCACATCATGCAATGGATCAACCGAGCCCTGGACCGCGTGTTCGCCCAAGCCGCCGCAGGCCCGGACAAGGTGGCAATGACCTCCGCGCAGTGGCGCAAGACCCGATGGGCACTGCGCACCGGGGAGAACAAACTCACCGACGACAAACGCGCATTAGTCAACCGCATCGCCCGTACCAGCCGGCGCATCGGACGGGCCTGGACCCTCAAAGAACAAGCCCGCGATCTCTACCGCTACGACCATCCACCCGGCGTAGCCCGACAGTTACTCAAAGCCTGGATCACCGCCGCCAAACGATCCCGCATCCCCGTGTTCGTCTCACTGGGCAAACGCTTCGCCGTCTACTTCGAACCCATCCTGGCCGCCATCGAACTCGGCATCTCCAACGCACTCATCGAAGGCATCAACGCCAAAATCCGGCTCATCAACGCCCGCGGCTACGGCCACCACTCCGCCCAAACGCTGACCTCGATGATCTACCTCTGCCTGGGCGGACTGCAGGTCACGCTCCCCACAAGAACCTGAGGAGCCGCACGTATGTTCGATATTGATGAATCTGCGCTGGTCGAGGAGATTTCTCGGCTGGAACGGGTGAAGTCGGCGGCGGCTGCGGGTCAGGCGCGGGCGACGGCGGCGTTGGATGGGTTGCGTCGCGCCGATGAGGCCGCAGCCGGAGTGCCGAAGGCCCGGCAGGGCCGTGGCGTGGCCAGCGAGGTGGCGTTGGCGCGGCGGGATTCACCGGCGCGCGGCGGTCGGCATCTGGGGTTCGCCAAAGCATTGGTGCACGAGATGCCGCACACCACCCTTGCGGCGCTGGAGTGCGGGGCCCTCTCGGAGTGGCGGGCCACCTTGATCGTGCGCGAGTCGGCCTGCCTGGATGTCGATGACCGACGGCGGCTGGATGCCAAACTCTGCGGCGACGTCAGCAATCTCGACGGGATGGGTGACGCGCGGATCACCGCGGCGGCAAAGGAGATCGCCTGTCGGCTCGATGTGCAGGCGGTGGTGGACCGGACGGCGCGGGCCGAGTCGGATCGCACGGTGACCATCCGGCCGGCGCCCGACACCATGACGTATGTGACGGCGCTGTTGCCGGTCGCCCAGGGGGTGGGGGTGTTCGCGGCGCTCAACAAGACTGTTGATGTGATGCAACAAAGCGAGGCGAGCGGGGAAGTCTTCACTGACTCGGCGGACTTACCGCGCCCCGCCCTCACTCCCGTCGCCAGTGTCGTCGTCGTCATTGCCGCCGCTGAGCGCCTGCTTCACGCTGGCGGAAACCTTGGTGACGACCTTCGTGAAGTCAGTGCTGGCCTTGGTGACCGCATCCCGCACCGGTGTCTTCCGCGCAGGGCTGGCGGTGGCCGCAGGTGAGCCGTTGTCACTGCGGGCGGACCGCACGATCGTGCGCCCGTCTCCGATGACCGACTTCACCGCACCGATGGTCTGGTTGATCTGATCTCGTGTGGCAGCCAGCTCTCGACCAACCTGGCGCTGGAGATCGTTTTGGGTGGCCGCGAGGATGGTTCCCGGCGCCGAGACGACCTGCTCCACCGCCGCGTTCCGATCGGCGGTGAGGGGCGCGGGCATGCGCAGCGCCGCTGGCGAGCCGACGAGGGCCGCTGCGTTGTCGATACCCTCGCCGACAGCGTTGACGAGATCGCCGGCCACCGTCACCGGGTTGAGCGGCGGGATCAGCCGCGCCGGTGTGGGTTCCCACGGCTTGATGCTGCGGTCATAGCCCAGTTCCACGATCACCTTGAAGAACGGCTCGACCACGTCGATCACCGGCTCGGGCACCCCCAGGGTGCGCAGCGGACCGAACAGCGGCAGGTCTTTGGTCTCGAAGAAGTAGTAGTCGGTGTCGCCGTACTTGCCCTGGTAGGCGGGAGACTTCGTCGGATCGGCAGGCAGGCTGACGTCGAAGCCGTACATGTGCACGTAGATGAAGCCAAGGACCGCGTTCATGTCGGCGATGGGATTGAGCGGATACAGCGGGAAATCGGCGACGAGGTCGTACTGGCGGGTGATGACGACCGTGTCGAACTGGGTGTCGGTCGGCTCGGGGCCGTTGAAAGACCAATCGATGATCGGCAGGTACAGGCCCGGGAACCGGGCGAAAAGGCCCCCGTTGGGAACATTGAAATCACCGCCCAGCACGAAGTCGATATCGGGGGCCTTGGTTCCCGCCGGGTACTGCTCGGCGAGCTTGCGCTTCTCCAGGTTCGCGATGATCGCGCCCTGCGAATAGCCATAGATCACCAGATGGTCGTTGGGGTGCTTGGCCATCGCGTCCTCCAGATCGGCCACCCCTCTCTGGATCGACTGATCGTATGTGAGGTCGAAGAGCCCCGAGAGTTTCCACAACGGCTCGTCCGGCCACGCTGGGCCACCAGGCCCGCAGGCTTCAGGGGGTCCTAACGCGAAGCAGACGACGCGGAGGAGCCCCGTGGTGGGCCACACCTCCTCGGGGGTCGTCACCGCGTCGTACCCGATCTGGCCCGGATGGGTCGGCGCGATGTACTGGTTCTTGACGGCCTCGACGAAGGCGTCGTCGGGCGTCGGGCCGGTGGTCACGCCCAGGATCAAGGCGCACGTTACGTCGGTGCGCGTACACGGCGGGCTCGAGGCCGCCAGCCGCACCGCCGGCGACACCGTCGAGACCGGCATGACCGTGGCCACCACTACCAGGGCTGCGACGCCGATCGACACCGTCATCCGCGTCGCGACTGCCAAGGCGCCGACCCGTCCGTACCCCATCGTCGTTTCCTTCCCAGCCGCGCCCCCGGTTGACGACTGGGACATCGCTCAGAGCAAGCTCGTTGCCGAAGCATAGGCATGTGCAAAGCTCAAAAATTTCGTTATCCGGATAGTGGTCAGCAAAGTATTTGCGTTGGCAAAACACAGGCAATTCACAGAATTTGCGCTGCCGTCAGTAACAGGCAGGTCCAGAAGGGTCGGATGCAGCAAACCAGGACAAGACGCCGCCCGAGATCGTGCGATTTCAGGCGCTCACGATGACGTGCGTGGAGATGAACGATGGCTACATCTACGGCATGGGGATCGTGATCTCCGGCGACTGGCTGCTTCAGAACCCACTGTTCGCCGGTGAAGCCGGCGTGATGGCCTACCTGCCGAGCAAAAAGGTTTCGATCGCGGTCGCCGTCACATACCGGCCCGAAACCTTCGACGACGCGGGTGACTACAAGAACGAAGCAGACACCCTGTTCCGCAGGATCGCCAAGGAACTCGCCCCCCAACGACGCTCCACCCCTACCGCCCGCGAAATAATCTCTCACCGTGGCGCCGAAAGTGCTGTTCATCTACAACGAGCATCTCGCGACCGAGGGACTGCTCGGCGAGGCGTTCACCGAATCCGGCTTCGACGTCGCCACATTCGAGGTGGTGCCAGCCGAGAAAGTGCACGATCCGGCAGGCGAGGTGATGTTTCCCGACCCGACGCATTACGACGCGATCGTCCCGCTGGGTGCCCGGTGGCCGGTGTACGACGAGGCTCTGCGCACGACCTGGGTCGGTGCCGAGATGCAGATGATGCGCGATGCCGCCGACGCGGGTGTGCCGACACTGGGCGTGTGCTTCGGCGGTCAGCTGCTGGCGCAGGCGTTCGGCGGGTCGGTCGCCCGGTCGGCGAACCCGGAGATCGGCTGGTATGACGTGACCAGTGACGACGAGAATCTGGTGCCCGGCGGCCAGTGGTTCCAGTGGCACTTCGACGCATGGACGCTGCCGCCCGGTGCCAAGGAGATCGCGCGGACCGCGAACTCGTCACAGGCATTCGTCCTCGGCCGAGCGCTGGCGCTGCAGTTCCACCCGGAGCTCGACCACGGCCTCCTAGAGTTGTGGCTGGCCGACGACCGCGACGGCGAGGTCGCAGGCGCCGGCCTGAGTCATGACGAACTACGTTCGGCTACAAAGGATCTCGAGAGCAGCGCGGCGCGCCGAATCCGTGGCCTGGTGCGCGGGTTTCTGTCGGGGGTAGCGCGTCAACCGTGTCCGAGTTGATGCGCCAGCGCATCCTCGACCACTGCGTGCCGGAAACGGTGCCCCAGCTCGTTCAGTTTCGTCGGCACCACCCGCTGGTCGGCCTCGGCGAGTTCGCGCGCACCCTGGCCGCCTAACAGCAGCCGCGGACCGAACGACGGCACCGGCAGCACCGCCGGGCGGTGAACCACGCCCGCCAACGCCTTGGTGTAGTCGGTGTTGCGCACCGGCGTGGGCCCGACCGCGTTGACCGGACCGACCAGCCGGGTGTCGTACAGCGCGCGGTAGTAGACGTCGACCAGGTCGTCGACGCCGATCCACGAGACCCACTGCCTGCCGCTGCCCAGCCGCCCGCCCGCGCCCGCCAGGAAGAGCGGCCGTAGCAGTCTCAGCGTTCCGCCCGCCGTGGCCTGCACGATGCCGGTGCGTACATTGACGACGCGCAGGCCGGCATCGGCGGCGGGTCGGGTGGCGGCCTCCCATTCGGCCACCACATCGGCCAGAAATCCGTCACCGCGCACGCTGTCCTCGCACAACAGCGCGTCGCCGCGGTCGAACCCGTAGATACCGATCGCCGACGCGCTGACAAACGCCCGCGGGCCGTCGTCACTGTCCGCCGCCGCCTGTGCCAGCAGGCGCGTCGGGTCGAGTCGGCTGTCACGAATCGCCGCCTTGTGCCCCGAGGTGAAACGTCCGGCGATCGAAGCGCCGGCCAGATGCACCACGGCGTCGACCCCCGACAACAGGTCGGGTGCGGGGGCGTCCGGCCGCCACTGCCGCTCGTCCTTGGCCCGCGCCTGCCGCCGGACCAGCCGGATCACGCGATGCCCGCCGGTACTCAGAAACGCCGTCAGCGCCGACCCGACCAGACCAGACGCGCCCGTGACGGCCACGATCATCGGTTTCGCACCGGCGGCCGCGGCATCGCGATGCGCGGCCAGGTCGTCGGCGAGCTGCCTATGGCGATAGGCGAACGTGGGCCGCAACGCCACACCCGGTACCACCGTGTCGACCACGTCGCGCACTCTGGTGCCGCCCCCGGGCGCCTCGGCGAACTCGTGGGTGTGCCGCCACCGGCCGATCACGCGGGACGGCAGGGATCGCGGCCCGGTTGACGAGAGCACGTCGACGAAGCGGTGTGGCGGGTCGAAACCGTCCCGCTCGTGCTGGGCGACCCAGCGCAGCCCGCCCGGCAGACCGAGCACCGCCCGGCCGTCGGCCAGCGACTCGGTTTCGGCCACCACTTTCATCGGCTGCCACGGTGGAACGAGCCGGGTCATCGCGCCGGGCCTGGTGTGCCAGGCGAATACTTCGGCCAGCGGGTGGTCGACGACGCTTTCGTACTCGATGCCCATGGTCTCCTTCCGCCGGGACGGTCCGTCTCTCCTGATTCGGAGTCGCTGCGTAGTTGGATTGCCCGTCGTACCCTAAGAGAGTCCCCGGAAACGGAAAAGACTGTCATGACCGGATGGAGCGGACTGGCACGACGCAGTGCCAGGCGTACATTCCGGGACCGCCGCGAAGCCGGCCAAGTCCTGGCTCAGGCTTTGGCGGCCTACCAAGGGCGAGATGACCTGCTGGTTCTCGGGCTGGCGCGCGGGGGGGTGCCGGTCGGCTGGGAGGTCGCAGCCGCCCTGCGGGCGCCGCTCGACGTCTTCCTGGTTCGCAAGCTCGGCGTGCCGCAATGGGAAGAACTCGCGATGGGCGCCCTGGCCAGTGGAGGGGGCCTGGTCGTCAACGACAACCTGATGCGCAGCCTGAACATCAGCGATGAGGCGCTGCGCGCGACGATCGACCGGGAAACCGAGGAGCTGAACCGGCGCGAGAAGGCCTATCGGGGGGGTCGGGAGCCCGCGGACCCGGCGGGAAAGGTCGTGATCCTCGTCGACGACGGAATCGCCACGGGTGCCAGCATGCTCGCCGCGGTGCGCGCCGTTCGGGCCACCAATCCCGCACGGGTGGTTGTCGCCGTTCCGGTCGGACCGGCGTCGGCGTGCAACCAGATGGCCGGCGAGGCCGACGACGTGGTGTGCGCAACCACGCCGGCGTCGTTCGAAGCTGTCGGGCAGGTGTACGTCGACTTCCACCAGGTGTCAGACGACGAAGTGCGCGAACTGCTGGCCAAACCGACGCGCTAACTAACTAGCGCGTGTTGCGGTCCTCGCCCGCGACCTCGTCGTCGGCACGCTCGACCGCTGTGGTTTCGGCCTCCGCGTCGGCCGCTAGCTCTTCGGGGTAGTCGGCGGGTGTCTCGTCGGGGTAGTCGGCGTCGAACTCAGCGCCTGGCTCCTCGGGCTCCGGGCCGGACACATACGCTTCCTCGCCTTCGTCGCGCCGCGAACGTTCCCGCAGCGCGTCGACGATCAGCAACACCACGCCGATCACGCTTGCGGCGATGCATACCCAGGCGATCAGCTCATTGCTGGTGACGACCGCGGTCACCAGCGCCGCGAGGCCGATCACGGCCAACACAAGCGCAACGATCAACATTGGTCACTCCCTTCGCCCGAGGGGCTCGGGGGGTTAGTTGTTACCGCGGTTGAACTGGTTGAAACCTGGACCGCCGTCGTTGGCGGCACCCGAGTCGACCGGTGCCGCCGAGCCGCGCTGGCCGAGTTCCTCGAGCTGAGATTCCAGGTAGGTCTTGAGCCGGGTCCGGTACTCGCGTTCGAACGTGCGCAGCTGCTCCAGCCGGCCTTCCAGCACCGTGCGCTGCTGGTTGATCGTTCCCATGATCTCGGAGTGCTTGCGCTCGGCGTCGGCCTGCAATGCGTCGGCCTTCTCCTGGGCCTGACGCAGTTGAGCCTCCGAGCGAGTCTGCGCGTCGGCGAGCATGGTGTCTGCCCGCTGCTTAGCCTCGGCCACGGTGGATTCAGCGGTGTACCGCGCCTCGCTGACCATCTGGTCGGCCTGGGCGCGCGCATCGGAGAGCATCTTCTCCGACTCGGCCTTCGCGGTGGTGGTCAGTCGGTCGGCGGTGTCCTGCGCCAGGCCGAGCAAGCGGGCCGCCTTGAAGTGCTGCTCCTCGGTCACCGGGGCCGACGCGGGCTGTGGTGACGCCTCGTAGACGGCCTCGGGTTCTGGCTCCGGCTCGGGCTCGGGCTGATACAGCGGGATCGCCTGCGTGGCCTGCGCCTCGCCACCGGCGCGCGCGGAGGCCAGATCCTGGTCCAGCTCGCCCACTCGCTGACGAAGGTCTGCGTTCTCCTCGACGAGCCGGGTCAGCTCGTTTTCGACCAGATCGAGGAAGGCGTCGACCTCATCCTCGTTGTAGCCGCGCTTGCCGATGGGTGGCTTGCTGAACGCGACGTTGTGGACGTCGGCTGGAGTGAGCGGCATTGCCTGCCCCCTTTAAGGTCCGGACCGTCAATCGATCTCAAAGAGTGTAGAGCGTCAGTGGAGTAACTGGCGTCCATCCTGTCACACCAGACCCGGCGGTTGCGGGTGAGGCCAATAATTAAGAGCGAAATTCAAACTTCTTACAGCAATTATCCGTCCGGCAAACGCCCATCTGGCGCCGGTCGCAGGCGGTAGTCGGTGTAGGAATCGGCTGTCAGGCCGCCGCGCTGAATGCCAGCTGCATACCGATGAACGCGACGAGCAGGAGCACCATGATCGACAGATCGAAGCGGATCGCCCCTATCGTGAGCTGCGGAATGAGGCGTCGCAGCAGCTTCACCGGAGGGTCGGTGATCGTCATGATGACCTCGAGCACCACCACCGTCAGGCCCTTGGGGTGCCAGTCACGGCTGAACGAACGGATGAACTCGACCACCACTCGCGCGATGAGCAGCAGCCAGAAGACGAACAGCGCGAAACCCAGAATCTCGAAGAACAGGGCCAACTAAGCCGACCTCACTACAGCCGATGTGACGTTCAAAACAGACCGCGGCCGGTGCGGCCAGCGCGACGCCATCAGCCTACCTGGTGGACGACCTACTGATAGGCGTAGAAGCCCGTCTCCGCGATGCGCCGACGATCGTCGGGGGTGACGTCGACGTCGGCGGGCGAGAGCAGGAACACCTTGGTGGCGACCTTGTCGAAGGAGCCGCGCAGCGCGAACGCCAGACCGGCGGCGAAGTCGACCAGCCGCTTGGCGTCGGCGTTGTCCATGGTCACCAGGTCCATGATCACCGGGGTGCCGTCGCGGAACCGCTCCCCGATGGTGCGGGCCTCGCTGTAGTCCTTGGGCCGCAGCGTGGTGATCTTCGACAACGGGCTGCCCTCGTCGAACAGCATCGCCATCCGGCGGGGATCCATCGCCAGCGCACCCCGGGTGGAGCCGCGCAACGGGCCGAACCGCGGTGCGGGCCGATCGAACTCACGGGGTCGGAACCGCGGTTCGTCCGGGTAGCCGCCCCGGTATCCGCCTGCCATCTCCTCGTCGTCGTAGTCATGACGGTCGCCGTAGCGGCCGTATCCCTCGTCGTCGAAGCGCTCGCGGCGGGCATATCCCCGTGACGGACGGTCCTCGTCGTCGTAGTACTCGTCGTCGTAGTCGTCCATAGGCGCCATACCGAAGTAGGCCTTGACCTTATGCAGTGTGCTCATCGCTGGACCCTTCTTGAAGAGCTGGTGTCTGTGATGAAGATGTGACTGGAGTGACTACTCATGGAGACGTTAGCGGGCGTTGCCCCAATAGCGCGGTACCGACACGCACACAGGTGGAACCATGTTTGACCGCCGCCTCGAGGTCGTCCGACATACCGGCGGACAGCTCGAGTCGCTGCTGGTAGCTGCGCTGTACCCGGTCCCGCTCGCTCTGTAAACGCGCGAAGGCCTCGTCGGGATCGGATCCCAGCGGCGGGATGCCCATCAGGCCAACGAACTGCAGGGCCTCCGCCGACTCCGCCAGAGCGCAGAGTTCGTCGACCGCCTCCGGCCGGCCGATGTCGATCCCGCCCCGCGCGACATCGCCGTCGAGACTGATCTGGAGATAAACCCGCAGCGGACCCGGGCGGCCGCCCTCGGCCAGCGCCCGACCGGACGCCCGGTCGAGCGCGGTGATCAGCTTGGCGCTGTCGACCGAGTGTGCGGCGTATGCCCAACTCGCGATCGAGCGCGCCTTGTTGCGTTGAATCCGGCCGACCATGTGCCAGCGAATGGGCTCGGCAGACCCCGCCGAATTGCATTCGGCCGATTTCGCCGCCGCTTCTTGCTCGCGCGATTCGCCAAATTCGTGGCAACCCAAACGCGACAAAATGAGGACATCGGATGCTGGAAAGAATTTCGTAATCGGCAGCAATTCAATTTCGTCGCTATTGCGCCCGGCGGCTTCCGCGGCCCGCCCGAGACGTTCGCGCACCAGGATCAGCGCGTTGGCCAGTTCGACTTCCCGCGTGGTTGCCACCGGGTTCATCGCCTCTTCGCGCGAGCGCTCATCGGTGGTCATTCCATCCACACCAATGAGGCAAGACGTCCGGTCGGGGCATCCCGCCGATGGCTGAACAGGTTGTGGTCCTGCACCGTGCAGCGCGGGTCGGAGTCGATGGCCGTTATGCCCAAATCCGTTAGTTGGCAGGCAATTCCGGCCCGCAGATCTAGCCCAGGGGTGCCCCGCGACGTCGTGGTCCGACTGCCGGGCAGCGCCACCTCGACCTCGTCGGCCATCGCCGCGGGCACCTCGTAGTTGGGGCCGCTGACCGCGGGGCCCAGCAGAACGGAGATGTCCTCGGGGTGTGCACCTGCGTCTGCCATCGCCTCGACGGCGCGGGCGACGACGCCAATTTGTGCACCCACGCGGCCGGCATGCACCGCCGCTACGACGCCGGCGCGTGCATCGGCCATTAGAACGGGAACACAATCGGCCGTCACCACCGCTAAAGCCAATCTCGGTGTGGTGGTCACCAATGCATCGGTCGCCTCGACGGGAGAGTCGACAGGCTCGTCGACACGCGCCACTCGGTCCCCGTGCACCTGGTTCATCCAGACCACTCTGTCGCCTGCCAACCCGATCGCGGTCGCCAGCCTCTTGCGGTTGGCCGCGACGGCTGCCGGATCGTCGCCGACATGGTCGCCGAGATTGAAGGTGTCGAATGGCGGCGCCGAGACGCCGCCGGCGCGGGTGGTGGTTATGCGCCGAACCCGAACACTCACAGCCCCAGTATCCGGGCGGGAACGTCAGTGGCGCATGAACGGCGGAACGTCGACGTCGTCGTCATCGTCCCCACCGATGCTGACCGTCGCGCCGTTGGTGTGCACCGGCATGCTGACGGCATCGGCAGGCTCGAACAACGACGAGGTGACCTTGCCCGCCTGTCCGGGGGCGATACTCCGTGCGCCGTCTCCCACGACGGGCTTGCGGCTCGGCCCGGCGGCGTCGAAGCCGGCCGCGATCACGGTCACCCGGACCTCGTCGCCGAGCGAGTCGTCGATCACGGTGCCGAAGATGATGTTGGCCTCGAGATGCGCGGCCTCCTGCACCAGCGAGGCCGCCTCGTTGATCTCGAACAAGCCCAGGTCGCTACCACCCGCGATGGACATCAGCACGCCCTGCGCGCCTTCCATCGACGCCTCGAGCAGCGGAGAGTTGATCGCGATTTCGGCCGCCTTCAGGGCGCGGCCGTCGCCACGCGCCGAGCCGATGCCCATCAACGCGGTGCCCGCGCCGGACATGATGCCCTTGACGTCGGCGAAGTCGACGTTGATCAGGCCGGGCGTGGTGATCAGGTCGGTGATGCCCTGCACGCCGTTGAGCAGCACCTCGTCGGCGCTGCGGAACGCGTCCATCAGCGACACCGCGGCGTCACCCATCTGCAGCAGCCGGTCGTTGGGGATCACGATCAACGTGTCGCAGCTCTCGCGCAGTGAGGAGATGCCCGTCTCCGCCTGGTTGGACCGTCGCTTGCCCTCGAACGAGAACGGTCTGGTCACCACGCCGACCGTCAACGCGCCGAGCTTCCGCGCGATGGTCGCGACCACGGGCGCGCCGCCCGTGCCGGTGCCACCGCCCTCACCGGCGGTCACGAACACCATGTCGGCGCCGCGCAGCAGCTCCTCGATGTCGTCCTTGGCGTCCTCGGCGGCCTTGCGACCGACCTCGGGGTCGGCGCCTGCGCCCAACCCGCGGGTGGAGTCGCGACCGACGTCGAGCTTGACGTCGGCATCACTCATCAACAGCGCCTGCGCATCGGTGTTGATGGCGATGAACTCCACGCCCTTGAGGCCGTGCTCGATCATCCGGTTGACGGCGTTGACGCCGCCGCCGCCGATTCCGACCACCTTTATCACGGCGAGATAGTTGTGCGGGGGGGTCATCGATCGCCTTCCTCCCTGGTTGCCCTTTCGGTGCGCTGAACCCTTTGGGCAAACTCTCAACCTCAACCAGAGGCTTAGAGTTATGTCAAGTTGTTCTGCGCAAACAGAACGGTAGGGCGAGGTCAAGGACTATCCATGCAGGCGCGCCGACGGCAACGAAAGAAATTCGGGTGATTTCGAATGCCGGGACTTACTTGACCGTCGGCAAATCAGGGCTGGAGACGTCGTAGATATGCCCCGGCTGGGTCAGCAGGGCCGTCAGTTTCTGTGCCTTCTCCTCCGTCCGGTCGGTGGTGCCCCACACCACCTCCCGGCCGTCGACCAACGTCAGCGAGATCGCCGTGACCGACGGGGCCGATACCCGGGCGACCTGCCCGGCAACCTCCGGGCGCAGCGCCGTCATCACGGCCAGCGCCGCCTTCGTCGGCGGATCGCTCGGCCCCGGGTTGTCGGCCTCCAGGTACGGCAGATTGGGCGGTGGCGGAGCGATCGCGAAATCGACCCCGTCGCGGTCGAACAGGTGCGGGCCGTCGGGATAGTCCTTGACGGCGATCGGCACCCGCTCCACGACCGTGATCCGCAGCGACGACGGGTACTCCCGCTGCACCCGTGCGCTGGCGACGCGGCGGATCATGGCCACCCGTTCGGCGATCTGGTCGGTGTTGACCTGCAGCAGCGGAGTGCCCTGCTTGACGGCTGCCGCGGCGACGACCTCCTCCTGGGTCACCGCGCCAAGACCGGTGATGACGACGTTGCGCGCCGACATGATCGGCGTGAAGTACAGCAGCAGGCCGAGACCGACGAACAACGCGACGAGCACCACCGTCCAGATAAACACCTTCAGGCCCCGAACCGCGCCCCGGGCAAGGGTTTTCGTTTCGTCGGTGGACTTACCCTGCGCACGACGTTTGGCCTCACGGCGGGCCTGCTCGATCGCGGTGGCGCGGGCCTGGGCGGCGCGGCGGTCTTCACGTTCCCGCCGGGCACGGCGTCGCGGCCCCTCGAACTCCTCCGCGGGTGGCGCCTGCGCCGGTTCGGCTGGTTCGTCGGCGGACGGCTCGGCGGTCACCTCGACGGGACTGTCTGGCTCGGCCGTCGCCTCGACGGGATCCTCGGGCTCGGTCATCGCATACCCGCTTCCGGCCTTCGCGGCGGCGGGTACCGGTTGGCCCTGACCTGAAGTGCCGCCACGATCTCGGGGCCCAGCATCGTGACATCACCCGCACCCATCGTCACGATGACATCGCCCGGCCGCACCGCATCGGCCACCAGGCCTGCTACCGCGGAGAAGTCCGGCACATAGTGCACCGGCTTGCCGACATGCTCGGCGACCGTCGCGCCGCTGACGCCTGCCATCGGCTGTTCTCGCGCTGCGTACACGTCGAGCACGAAAACCTCGTCGGCGGCGTCAAGTGCCTGCCCGAAATCCCGCGCGAAAGCGGCTGTGCGCGAATACAAATGCGGTTGAAACAGCACCACTGAGCGGCCATGCCCACTCTGCTCGGTCACCGTCCGCACTGCGTCGAGGGTGGCGCGGACCTCCGTCGGGTGGTGGGCATAGTCGTCGAAAACCCTTACCCCGTACGCTGTTCCGACCAACTCGAAGCGACGGCGCACGCCCTCGAACCCGGCCAGCCCGTCGAGCACCGAGTCGGCGGGCGCCCCGATTTCCATCGCCGCCAGCAGCGCGCCGAGCGCGTTGAGCGCCATATGCCTGCCCGGCACCGACAGCCGCATCACCCGCGGGTGCTGCTCGCCGGCCAGTTGGATGTGCGCCACGGCGCCGGTGTCCTGCTGTTCCCAGCTCACCAGCCTGCCTGCCAGGTCCGGCACACCGTTGCTGCCGTAGCAGAGCACCCGGATCCCCAGCGCGGCGGTGCGCTCGGCCAGTGCGGCAGCGCCAGGGTCGTCGGTGCAGACCACCAGCGCACCTCCGGGGGCCAGCCGTTCGACGAAGTCGTCGAACACCGCGCCGTATGCCTCTGGGCTGCCGAAGAAGTCGAGATGGTCGGCCTCGATGTTGGTCACCACCGCCACGTTTGGCGTGTATTCGAGCAGTGACCCGTCGCTCTCGTCGGCCTCGGCGACGAAGCAGTCGCCGCTGCCGTGGTGGGCGTTGGTTCCCGCCTCGCCGAGATCGCCGCCGACGGCGAACGACGGGTCGAATCCGCTGTGCTGCAACGCGACGATGAGCATGGACGTCGTGGTCGTCTTGCCGTGTGTGCCGGTGACCATCAACGTGGTGTAGCCGGCCATCAGCTTGGCCAATACCACCGGCCGCAGGATGACCGGAATGCCGCGGCGCCTGGCCTCGACGAGCTCGGGGTTGGTCTTCGGGATCGCGGCATGGGTGGTCACCACCGCGGTCGGTCCGCCGGGCAGCAGGTCAAGGGACGACTCGTGGTGTCCGATCCGGATCAACGCACCCCGCGCACGCAGCGCCGCAACGCCGCGCGACTCCTTGGCGTCGGAGCCCGACACCAGCCCGCCGCGGTCGAGCAGGATGCGCGCAATGCCGGACATACCCGCTCCCCCGATACCGACCATGTGCACCCGCTGTAGCTCGGCAGGGAGTGAATTCCCGTTCACTGTCGGGGCTTTCGGCTGGACCGGCCGCTGCGTGCCACCTCAAGCGCCACCTCCGCCACCCGCTGCGCGGCATCGCGGTGGCCGACCATCGCCGCCGCCGCCGTCATCGCCGTCAGCCGCGGTCCGTCGCCCAGCAGCCCCGCCACCGTGTCGCCGACGAACTCGGGGGTGAGCTCGGCGTCGGCGACCAGCAGCCCGCCGCCGGCTTCGACGACCGGCAGCGCGTTGAGTCTCTGCTCGCCGTTGCCGATGGGCAGCGGGACGTACACCGCGGGCAGCCCGACGGCCGAAACCTCGGCCACCGTCATCGCGCCCGACCGGCAGATGGCCAGATCGGCGGCGGCATAGGCCAGGTCCATCCGGTCGAGATACGGCACGGCGACGTAGGGCGGGTCACCGTCGGCGGGCTCGCGCAGATCCAGAATGTTCTTCGACCCGTGCGCGTGCAGCACCGAGACACCGGCTGCGGCAAGGTCTTTGGCGGCCGCTGCCACGGCCCGGTTGATCGACTGTGCACCCTGCGAGCCGCCGAACACCAACAGCACCCGCGCGTCGTCGGCGAATCCGAAGTGTGCGCGTGCCTGTCCCCTCAGCGCCATCCGGTCCAGCGATGTGATCGCCCCGCGCACCGGCACGCCGACCACCTCGGCGCGGCGCAGCCCGGGATCCGGTACCGCCGAGAGCACGCGGCGAGCCGACCTTGCGCCGACCCGGTTGGCCCAGCCCGCGCTGGCATTGGCTTCGTGGACGACCACCGGGATCCGGCGACGGCGAAGCGCTCGCCCCCGCGCCGCAAGGTAGGCAGGCAGTGCGACATAACCGCCGAAGCCGACCACGACGTCGGCGTCGACGGCGTCGAGCACGGCGCGAGTCTGCTTGACGGCGCGGCGCACCCGCACCGGCAGCCGCAACAGATCGCCGGTGAGCTTGCGGGGCAGCGGCACCGGCGTGATGAGCTCGAGGTCGTAACCGCGCTCGGGTACCAGCCGGGTCTCCAGGCCGCGTTCGGTGCCCAGAGCGGTGATGCGCACCTCCGGGTCAAGCGAGCGCAGCGCGTCGGCGACGGCCATGGCGGGTTCGACGTGGCCTGCCGTCCCGCCACCGGCGAGAACGACCGACAAGGGCCCATTCACCCGTAACGCTGACCTTCCAATGTGCGAGCCCGTCGGACCGTCCGATTTCGGCCACCTCCATGATGCCCTGAGCGTCGCACCGGCCGGTCGGCCGCATGGGGTTTGCGCCGGTTGTCCTTGGTGGGCTTGCGAGGCACCTTTGGCGCCTGCGCCTGCGGGCGTGACCGCAACCGGTCGCGCAGCGCCTCGACCCGGGTCGGCGAATACGGCTCAGGCAGCGGCAGCCGCAGCAGCCGGTTCACCCGGTCGTCGCGGCCGGCGCGCAGCGCGGCCACCGCCTCGGGTTCGTGTCGCGCCGCGTTGGCCATCACCCCGATCATGAAAAGCGTTGTCGCCGTTGATGTTCCGCCCGCCGAGATCAGCGGCAGCTGGATGCCGGTGACGGGCAGCAGTCCGATGACGTAGCCGACGTTGATGAAGACCTGGCCGAGAACCCACATGGTGGCGGTGGCGGTCAGCAGCCGCAGGAACGGGTCGGCCGAGCGGCGGGCGATCCGCATCCCGGTGTAGGCGAACAACCCGAACAGGCCAGCAGCCCGAACGCACCGACGAAGCCCAGCTCCTCGCCGATGATCGCGAAGATGAAGTCGTTGTGCGCGTTGGGCAGGTAGTTCCATTTCGCGGTGCCCTGCCCCAGCCCGTCGCCGAAGACACCGCCGTTGGCCAGCGCGAACTTGGCCTGTCGAGCCTGGTAGCCCGAGCCCTGGGTGTCGGCGCTCGGGTTCAGCCAGGACCGCACCCGGTCGGAGCGGTAGCCCTCCGAGACCGCCAGCACCGCCGCGGCGACCGACGACCGCCAGCAGCGAGCTGACGAACACCTTCAGCGGCAGGCCGGCGTACCAGAGCAGGGCCAGCAGGATGATGCCCAGCGACACCGTCTGCCCGAGGTCGGGCTGGGCGACGATCAGCGCCAGCGCGACCACCGCGGCGGGGATCAGCGGGATCAGCATCTCCCGCAGCGACGCCCGCTCCATGCGCCGGGTCGCCAGCAGGTGCGCGCCCCAGATCGCGAACGCGATCTTGGTGAGCTCCGAGGGCTGCATCGACAGGCCGGCGACGACGAACCAGCCGCGGGAACCGTTGGCTTCGTGGCCGATTCCGGGAATCAGCACCAGCACCAGCATCACGATGGTGACGGCGAACGCGGAGAACGCGATGCGGCGCAGGAACCGCACCGGCATCCGCAGCGCGCACAGAAGCCGAACAGGCCCAGCACGGTCCACATCACCTGGCGGGCGAAGATCGCCCACGGCGAGCCGTCCTCGTCGTAGGAGTGCACGCCCGACGCCGACAGCACCATGGTCAGACCGAGCGTGATCAGCAGCGCGCGACCGAGATGATCAGGTGGAACGACGTCATCGGCCGGCCCAGCCAGGCACCGAACTCGGGTGCACGTCGAACCGGTGGCGTGGCGCGGCCCCGCGGTGGCGGCGGGCTCGGTGGCTGCGCTCGGATCTGCGGTGCCGCCTCCGAGTGTCGGACGTTGCTCTGCCTCGGCTCGACAGTCGCTCCGGTCCGCGCTTCCGCGGGCTTGCGGCCGAGCCGCGACGGCGCAGCCGGGACCAGATCTTGGCCCACGGCGGCTACCTGGCCGCGGCGCGCACGGCGGCGGCGAACGTGTCGCCACGGTCGGCGTAGCCGGCGAACTGGTCGAACGACGCGCCGGCGGGAGCCAGCAGCACCGTGTCACCGGTTCGGGCCAGGCTGGCGGCCGCGGCGACGACCTCGGTCATCACCCGGGCACCCAGGCCGGCGCCCGGAGGCGTCGACCACTCGAGTCTCATGAGTAACAGCTGACTCATTGGTCGTTCATGCACCACAGCATCCTCCCGTGTCACAACCTCGATGACGGGGACATCGGGCGCGTGTCGCGATAACGCCTCGGCAACCACCGCGCGGTCGCGGCCGATGAGCACCGCACCGACCAGCCGATCGGCGACCGGGTGACCATGTCGTCGACGGAAGCGCCCTTGAGCAGGCCGCCGGCCACCCACACCACCCGCGGGTAGGCCAGCACCGACGCCTGGGCGGCGTGCGGGTTGGTGGCCTTGGAGTCGTCGACGTAGGCAACGCCGTCGACGACGGCCACCCGTTCGGCGCGGTGCGCGGCCGACCTGAAAGGCCGGCCAGCGCATCCGCGATCGAGGCGGGCTCGACGCCGACGGCCCGGGCCAGCGCGGCCGCGCCCAGCGCGTCGAGCACACCGACCGGGCCGGCCACCGAGATGGACGCGAGTCGGCGCCAGTCCCAGGTCGTCGGCGAACGCCCGGTCGACGAGCATCCCGTCGCGCACGCCCAGTTCGCCGGCGGCCGGCTCGCCGAGCCGGAAGCCCGACCTTGACCGGCGCGGGCGCGCCCGGCAGCAGCGCGGCCGCCGGCCGCGTCGTCGAGCCCGACGACGGCCACCCGCCCGGCCAGCGCCCGCGGCCTTGGCCGCGGCGTAGGCCTCGAAGTCGCCGTGCCAGTCGAGGTGGTCTTCGGCGACGTTGAGCACCGCGCCCGCCTCCGGCCGCAGCGACGGCGCCCAGAACAGCTGGAAGCTGGACAGTTCCACGGCCAGCAGATCGGCCGGCTCGGCTCAGCACGTCGAGCACCGGGTCGCCGATGTTGCCGCACAGCACCGCGCGGCGGCCGTCGGCGACCAGCATGGCGTGCAGCATCGAGGTGGTGGTGGTCTTGCCGTTGGTGCCGGTGACCACCAGCCAGCGCCGCGGCGGCCCGTAGTGGCCCGCCGCGTCCAGGCGCCAGGCCAGCTCGACGTCACCCCAGATCGGGATGCCCGCCGCGGCGGCCGCGGCCAGCACCGGCGCGGTCGGCGGGAAGCCCGGACTGGTGACCACCAGGGCGAAATCGCCGATCGCAGCGACCGCCTCGGCGGGCGCGATGGTGTGAATACCGTTGGCCGCCAACGCTTTCAGCGACTCGGCATTGTCGTCGCAGACCCGGATGTGAACATCCCAGGACGCCAGTGCCGCCACCACCGCACGCCCGGTGATGCCGGCGCCGGTCACCAGCACCTGCGCCCCCGAGGTCAGCTCAGCGCAGACCGGGCTGCATGTCAGGCCCCGATGGCCGACAGCCACTCGCCGTAGAACAAGGCACACGCCGAGCCCGCAGGCGATCGCGGTGAGCAGCCAGAACCGGATGATCACCGTCGTCTCGGCCCAGCCGACCAGCTCGAAATGGTGGTGGAACGGCGCCATCCGGAACACCCGGCGCCCGGTAGTTCGGAAGGCCAGGATCTGCACCACCACCGACGTCACCTCGGCGACGAACAACGCGCCGAGCACCACCGCCAGCACCTCGGTGCGGCTGGTGCACCGACAGCCCGGCGATCATGCCGCCCAGCGCCAGCGATCCGGTGTCGCCCATGAAGATCTTGGCGGGTGCGGCGTTCCACCACAGGAACCCGATGCACGCCCCGGCGGTCGCGGCGGCGAGCAGCGCCAGGTCCAGCGGGTCGCGCACGTTGTAGCAGCCCAGCCCGGGCGCGGTCGCGCAGGCGTTGCGGTACTGCCAGAACGTGATCAGCACGTAGGCGGCGCTGACCATCGCCATAGCGCCCGCCGGCCAGCCCGTCCAGGCCGTCGGTGAAGTTCACCGCGTTGGACCAGGCGCTGACGACGACGACGCAGAACAGCACGAACAGCGCCGGAGCTCAGGTGACGGTGGCGATCTCGCGCACGTAGGACAGCTCGGGGCTGCCCGGGGTCAGCCCGTCGGCGTTGCGGAACTGCAGCACCAGGATGCCGAACAGCACGGCGGCGGTGAGCTGCCCGACCGTCTTGGCGGTCTTGTTCAGGCCGAGGTTGCGCGAGCGCCGGATCTTGATCAGGTCGTCGACGAAGCCGACCGCGCCCAGCGCGGTGGCCAGGCCGAGCACCAGCAGCCCGGAGGCCGACGGGCCGTCGCCGTCGAGCGCCAGGCCGACCAGGTGGGTGCCGAAGTAGCCGGCCCAGATGCCGGCGAGGATCGCCACGCCGCCCATCGACGGCGTGCCGCGCTTGGTCTTGTGGCTCGGCGGGCCGTCCTCGCGGATCTCGTGGCCGAAGCCCTGCCGGGTGAACAGCTTGATCAGCGCCGGTGTCAGCAGGATCGACACCGCCAGCGCGATGCCGACGGCGATCAGGATCAGCCTCATGAGGGGCTGCCCGTGTCGCCCAGCAGCGCCTCGGCCAGCGCCCCGAGCCCGGCCGCGTTCGACGCCTTGACCAGCACGACGTCACCGGGCTGCAGCTCGGCGCGCAGCAATTGCCAGGGCGGCGTCGGCGTCGTCGACCATGGTGGATCTCCGAACCCCAGGATCCCTCCATGACCGCCCCGTGGTGCATGGCGTTCATGGGCCTCCCGGTTCCGACGACGACGAGTCGACTGACATCTAAGCGCACGGCGAGTCGCCGACACGATCATGCTCGGTATATCGAGTCGTCCCCGAGCTCGGCCATCTCGCCCAGCACGGCCCAGCTGCGCCGGTGTCAGCGCTCGGTCGTGCCATCACGGCCAGCGCCTGCAGGCCGGCCTGCATCGAGTCGGGGTTGGCGTTGTAGGCGTCGTTGACGACGGTCACGCCGTCGGCGCGGGTGTGCACCTCCATGCGGTGCCGCGACGCCGGGCCCGCGGCGGCCAGCGCGGCTGGCCACCTGCTGCGCGGTCGCCCCGCATTCCAGGGCGACCGCGGCCGCGCACAGCGCGTTGCCGACCTGATGGTCGCCGTGCACGGCCAGCTGCACATCGACCGGTCGACATCTGCCGCGTTCGCAGGGTGAAGCGGGGCCGGGCCAGGTCGTCGAGTTCGACGTCCTCGCCCACACGTCGGCGCTCTCGGACTGCCCGACCCGGACCACCCGCGCGGCGGTCCTGCTCGGCCATCGCGGCCACCATCGGGTCGTCGGCGTTGAGGATCGACCACCCCGGAGGCCGGAACCGCTTGCAGCAGTTCGGCTTTCGTGGCCGCGATGACCTCGCGCGAGCCGAACTCGCCGAGATGGGCGGTGCCGACGTTGAGCACCACCGCGATCGACGGCGGGGCGATCGCCGCCAGCGCCGCGATGTTGCCGGGATGGCGCGCCGACATCTCCAGGACCAGATAGTCGGTGTCGTCGGTCGCGCGCAGCACCGTCCACGGATGGCCCGAGCTCGTTGTTGAACGAGCCCGGCGGGGCGACCACCTCGCCCAGCGGTCGCAGCACCGCGGCGATGAGATCCTTGGTCGACGTCTTGCCCGACGAGCCGGTGACGCCGATGATCGTCAGCCCGCCGGCCACCAGTTCGGCGGCCACCGCCGCGGCCAGCTTGGCCAGCGCGGCCAGCACCGCCGCGCCCGAGCCGTCGGTGTCGTGCTCGAGCACCCCGGCGTCGGTGTCGGTGGCCGCGCGGTGCGGCGGTACGACGATCGCGGGCACCCCGACCGGGCGCGCGGCCAGCACCGCGACGGCACCGGCGGCCGACCGCGGCCGCGGCGAAGTCATGGCCGTCGGAGCGCGCACCGGGCAGCGCCAGGAACAACCCGCCCGGGCGTGACCGCCCGCGAGTCGAACTCGACGGTTCCGGTGACCCTGGTCGCTGGGCGGCCTCAGCGGCCGTGATGTCGGCCAGCTCTCCGCCGACGATCTCGGCGATCTGGGCGACGGTCAGATCGATCATGCCGGCCGCCCCACGCCTCGAGCGCGGCCGCGAGCTCCGCGCGGTCGTCGAACGGCCGGGTCTGCCCGGCCGCGGTCTGCCCCTTTTCGTGCCCCTTGCCGGCGATCACCACGACGTCGCCGGCGCGGGCCCAGGCCACGGCGTGCCGGATCGCCGCGCGCCGGTCGCCGATCTCGACGACCTCGGCCCGCCCGCCCTGCCCGGCGCCGGCCAGGATCGCCGCCCGGATCGTCGCGGGATCCTCGTCGCGGGGGTTGTCGTCGGTGACGACCACCAGATCGGCGAGCTCAGCGGCGATGCGGCCCATCGGTTCTCGCTTGCCGGGGTCGCGGTCGCCGCCGGCGCCGAACACCACCGCGAGCCGGCCCTGCGGTCGCTGCAGGGTCTCCAGCACCGCCGCAACGCGCCGGGCTTGTGCGCGTAGTCGACGACGGCCAGGAAGTCCTGGCCGCGGTCGATCGGCTTCCAGCCGGCCGGGCACCGCGGCGTCGCGCAGGCCGGGCGCGGCCTGTTCCGGCGACACCCCGACGGCGTCGAGCATCGCCAGTGCCAGCAGTGCAGTTGGCGACGTTGTAGCGGCCCGGCAAGCGGATCCGCAGCCGGTGGTGCACGCCGGCGGGGTCGACGGCGGTGAACTCCTGCGCGCCGCCGTCGAGCCGCCCACCGTCGACGCCCTCGGCCCGCCAGTCCGCCGGGTGCCCCTCGGCGCGCTGACCGTCACCGCGTCGGCGGCCACGGCGGGCCATCGCGCGGCCCGCGTCGTCGTCGACACAGATCACCGAAACGGCGGCGTGCGCCGGCGAGGCCGGGTCGAACAACCGGGCCTTGGCCTCGAAGTAGTCCGCCATCGTCGGGTGGAAGTCGAGGTGGTCGCGGGACAGGTTGGTGAACCCGCCGACCGCGAACTCGGATGCCGTCGACGCGGCCCAGGCTCGAGCGCGTGGCTGGACACCTCCATGACCACGGTGTCGACGCCGCGCTCGGCCATCACCGCCAGCAGGGCCTGCAGCGCGGGGCTTCCGGGGTGGTCAGCGCGCTGGGCACGTCGGCACCCGCGATCCGGACGCCGACGGTGCCGATCAGGCCCGGAGTCCGGTCGGCCGACCGCAGGCCGGCCTCGACCAGGTAGGTCGTGGTGGTCTTGCCGGACGTGCCGGTGACGCCGAGGACCCCACCCGGTCCGACGGGTGGCCGTACACCGCTGGCGGCCAGTTCACCGAGCACCGACCGCGGGTCGGGATGCACCAGCACCGGGCACGGCGCCGGCGTCAGAGCCGCGGTGGATGACGGCCAGGCCTTCGGAATCGGTGAGCACCGCGACGGCGCCGCCCTCGACCGCGTCGCCGGCTGTACTCCGGCGCCGTGCGACGACGAGCCGGGCAGCGCGGCGAACAGGTCGCCGGCAGTGCGTCCTGGCCGCGCAGGGTGACGCCGGTGATCCGCACGTCGGGGGCTGCGCCGCCGGCGGCGGGCACCGCGCCGACCCGGGCGGCCAGCGTCGGCAAGCGCCAGCGCCGGACGTGGTGCTGGGCCGCAGGGCATTGGTCATCGGCGTTGTCACCCTACCGAGCCGCCACAGGAGGCGCCCCGCGGCTAGGTGGCCTGCAGGTCAGCGGCGGGCCGGGGTCGGCCGACAGCGGGACGTTCTCCCGCTGCAGCAGCCAGGCGGCGATGTTGTGGAACAGCGGCGCGGCCGAGGTGCCCGGCTGAGCCGTCGGCGGTGCGGTGCGGGTTGTCCATCATGATGCCGATGACGTAGCGGGGATCGTCGGCGGGCGCCATGCCGGCGAAGGTGATCCAGTAGACGTCGCTGTAGTAGCAGCCGCAGGCCGGGTTGATCTGCTGCGCGGTGCCGGTCTTGCCGGCGATCTGGTAGCCGTCGACGGCGGCGGCCGGCCCGGTGCCCTGCTGGTATCCCATCGGGTCGCGCTGGACGTCGGCGCGGAACATGTTGCGCACGGTGTGGGCGGTCTCCGGCGAGACCACCCGGATGCCGTCGGGCCGCGGCTCCTCGGTGCGGGTGCCGTCGGGGGCGACGGTGGCCTTGACGATGCGCGGCGGAATCCGCACCCCGTCGTTGGCGATCGTCTGGTACATGCCGGTCATCTGCAGCAGTGTCATCGAAAGACCTTGCCCGATGGGCAGGTTGGAGAAGGTGCTGCCCGACCACTGGTCGATCGGCGGCACCAGGCCAGCGCTCTCGCCGGGCAGCCCGACGCCGGTGCGCTGGCCCAGGCCGAACTTGTCCAGCATGTCGTCGTAGCGTTCCGGGCCGATCCGCTGCGCCAGCATCAGCGTGCCGACGTTGGAGGACTTTCCGAACACGCCGGTGGTGGTGTACGGCATCACGCCGTGCTCCCATGCGTCGCCCACGGTCACCCCGCCCATATGGATGGACCCGGGAACCTGCAGCACCTCGTCGGGGTTGGACAGCCCGAACTCGATCACCGACGAGGCGGTGACGATCTTGTTCACCGAACCCGGCTCGAACGGCGACGTGACCGCCAGGTTGCCCATCTGCCTGTCCTCCTGGCGGCCGATGTCCTGGCTCGGGTCGAACGTGTTGTCGTTCGACATCGCCAGCACCTCACCGGTTTTCGCATCCAGCACCACCGCGGAGACGTTCGTCGCGCCGGAGGCGTCCTTGGCCTGCTGGACCTGCTGCTGGACGTAGAACTGGATGTCGTCGTCGAGGGTCAGCTGCACGTCGGAGCCGTTGACGGCGTCGTGCCTGTTGCGGTAGCTGCCGGGGATGACCACGCCGTCGGACCCGCGGTCGTAGGTGATCGAACCGTCGGTTCCGGACAGCGTGGAGTCCATCGAGTCCTCCAGGCCGAGCAGGCCGTGGCCGTCCCAGTCGATGCCGCCGACGATGTTGGCCGCCAGCGATCCGCCCGGATACTGGCGCAGGTCCTGGCGTTCGGCGCCGACCTCGGGGAACTTCTTGGTGATCGCCTGGGCGATCGCGGGATCGACGGCGCGCGCGAGGTAGACGAACGTCTCGTTGCTGCTCAGCTTCTTCAGCACGGTCTTGGCGTCCGGCTTGTTGTTCAGCCGGGATGCCACCTCGGTCGCGATATCGCGCAGCCGCGGTCGGGGTCGGGTGCCTCCGGCGTCTTCTGCCTGGCCTCCGACAGTTGCTTGCGTATCTTGACCGGCTGGAAGGTCAGCGCGCGCGCCTCGATGGTGAAAGCCAGCTTGTCGATGTTGCGGTCGACGATGCTGCCGCGCACAGCCTTGTCGACGTCGGTCACCTTCAGCTGACTGGCCGCCTCGGCGCGCAGCCCGGCGGCGCGGGTCACCTGCAGGTTGAACAGCTGCGCCGCGGCGACGATTAGCACCAGGAAGATGACGGCGTTGCCGGTGCGGTGCCGAAACACGAATGATGCACTGCGCAAACCGGAATCGGTCACCGGCTGACGGGTTCGCCGCGCGCGGGCGGACCGACCCTGCGGACCGCTGGAGCGCACCGGTTTGCTCTTGCGACCGCGCTTACCCTTGCCGCGGCTCACGTTGGGGCGCCAGCGGTCAATGGCACGGCCAACGGGTCTAGGGCCGGTTGTGCGGGTCCGAGCGCGGGCGGCTGGCCGCTGGTCCCATGCGGGCTGTCCGGCAGCGGCACCACCAGTGGGACGGCCGTGGGCGCGGGTGCTGCGGATTCAACCCGCCCCGGCACCCGGACCGCCATTTCGCGAGGTTCGACGACCGGCGGTGCGGGCCGGCTCGTGGCCTGCGCCGGAGGCGCGGGGGTGTCGTCGGGAAGCGGAGTGTTCAGCGGCGGCGGCGGAACACCTTCCGCCGGTTTGGGTGTGCCGACCACCACCCAGTTCCCCGCCGGATCCTGCACGAGATGCGCGGTGTCGCGGGACGGGATCATGCCAAGCTCGCGGGCGGACTCGGCCAGTGCGGGCGCGGCCTGCGCCTCGAGCACATCGCGCTCGAGGGCCTCCTTCTGTTGCAGCAGCGCCTGAGTGGTCTCCCGGGCGTTGCCCAGCTGGTAGGACCGCTCGGCGGCGCTGGTGGACAGCCACAGCGTGATACCGAGCCCCACCCCGAGCGAACCGATCACCAGCACCACGAACGGGACCTTGGCCACGAGCGTGCGCGGGCTGAGGTCGATGGCCGAAAGCCGGGTGATGATCCGTTCTTTGAGCGGTGGACGGACGACTTTGGGCGCCTTTGCCTTTCGCGCCTTGGCGCGAGCCTTCGCCTGCCTGGTGTTCTTCGGCCGGACGGGCTTGATCTGCGGCCTGGTGATCGGTGCGGTTTCGCTTGGGACGCGCGGACGTCCCCGCCGTGGCGGTGCTTCGGATGCCCGGCGCGCTGCCCCGCGGGCGGGCTGACGCTGCGTGCGTCGACGCTTATCGGTGCCGCGCACGGCCGTTGGTCGCTTTCCCTTCATGAGTTCGTCCCTTCTCGCCTTCCGGCAACCCTTTCCAGTGCCCGAAGCCGCACGGAGGCGCTTCGCGGATTGAGTTCGATCTCGTCCGCGTCGGCCCGCTCGGCGCCACGGGTCGACTCGCGAATTCCGGTTCATGGCCGGGCAGTTCGACGGGCAGGCCGGGTGGCGTGCGGGAGGCCGTCGCGGCGGCGAACAGGTTCTTGACGATCCGGTCCTCCAGCGACTGGTAGGACATCACCACGATGCGACCGCCGGGGCCGCAGTGACTTCAGCGCGGCGGGCAGCGCGTCGCGCAGCGACTCCAGTTCGCCGTTGACTGCGATGCGCAGCGCCTGGAACGTCCGCTTGGCGGGATGCCCACCGGTGCGGCGGGCCGGTGCGGGAATCGCGCCGTACAGCATTTCCACCAGCTCGCCGGTGCGGGTGAACGGCCGACGGGCGCGCCGGCGAACGATCTGGGCGGCGATCCGGTGGGCGAACTGCTCCTCGCCGAAGTCGCGCAGGATGTCGGTCAGCGCCTTCTCGTCGTAGGTGTTGACGATCTCGGCGGCCGTCAGCGGGGCGTCCGGGTCCATCCGCATGTCCAGCGGCGCGTCGTTGGCGTAGGAGAATCCGCGCTCGGTGCGGTCGAGCTGCATCGACGAGACGCCGAGGTCGAACAGGACGCCGTCGGCCTGAGCTGATCGGATTCGCTTGCCCAGTAACCGGATTCGGCGACAGCGTCTTCGATTCCGTCGTACCGGGTGCGGACCAGCAGTGACCCGGTCGGCGAACGGCGCGAGCCGCTCGCCGGCGATCGCCAGGCGTCGGGGTCGCGGTCGAGCCCGATCAGTCGCAGTCCGGGCAGTTCGGTGAGAAATCGTTCGGCATGGCCGCCCGCGCCGAGTGTGGCGTCGACGAGCACGGCGCCCGCACCGTCGGGCTGTGCCGGGTCAGCGCGGGCTTCAGCAGCTCGACGCAGCGGTCGAGCAGAACCGGCACGTGTCCGTGGTCAGAGGTCGCAGCCATGGCAAGTCCTCCGGGGGATGTTGCACCTGCACCGAGGTCCCTGTCCGAGCGCGCGAACCTGGCGTTGGGGAAGTACGTCAGGGTCGGCTCGGACAGAGGCCACGATGCACGGGCACGCCGCCGACTCAGATGATGTCGCTCAGAGTGCTTCATCGCTGGCCGCGGAGAAGTTCTCTTCGTGGGTCTCTTGGTATTCCTGCCAGGCCTCGGCGTCCCAGATCTCGAGGTAGTCGACCGCGCCGATCACCACGCAGTCCTTCGACAGGTTGGCGTAGCGCCGGTGGTCGGCCGACAACGTGATCCGGCCTTGCGCGTCGGGATGCTGTTCGTCGGTTGCCGGCGGCGAGGTTGCGCAGGAACGCACGCGCCTCCGGATTGCTTCGGGACGTCTGCGTCGCCCGCCGGGCCAGCTGCTCGAACTCGGCGCGCGGGTAGACGGCCAGGCTGTGGTCTTGGCTTTTGGTGACCATCAACCCTCCTGCCAGCGCGTCGCGGAACTTGGCGGGCAGTGTCAGCCGCCCCTTGTCGTCGAGCTTGGGCGTGTAGGTGCCGAGAAACATGCTGTGCACACCTCCCGCCACCGAGCAGCCCCGGAGCCGTCGCTCCGTTAACCGCCACAATACCCCACAATCCCCCACTTTGCTCCAAATGCCAGCAAATGTTGGCCGGTCTCCACCACGGATTGCGGATGGACTACCGCAGGAGCTACACCGCAAGGCGCGCCTCATGACGGCCCAAAAGTCCAGGTCACGCGGTGTGGGGCGCAGTGGGGCAATCCCGCACAACAAAAACGGGGCAGCCGATTTGGCTACCCCGTATCGTGATAGTTCGCGCTCACTCGTCGAAACGACGCCGGAAGCGATCTTCCATGCGGCTGGTGAACGAACCGCCGCCGCCCTTGGCGCGCTTCTGTCGCGGCGCTCCCGGCGCGGCGGACCGGACTTGTCCCGTCCACCGGTGACCCGCGGTCCGGTGATCGCGAACACGACGCCGCCGAACATCACAATGAAGCCGACCACCGACAGGATCGGGAAGCTTCCGATCATGGTGGCCTTGAACGCGACGCCGGCGACCAGCATCGCCAGACCGATCACGAACAGGCCGCGCCCTGCAGTCGCCGACGCCGGGCCGAAGGGGCGCGCAGAGTGCCGCCTCGCACGCTCGAGGCGAACTTGGGGTCCTCGGCATAGAGAGCGCTCTCGATCTGATCGAGCATGCGCTGCTCATGATCGGAGAGTGGCATTCGTCCCTCCTTGCCGACCCGGCCGGTCTCGATTCCAATGGCTGCCCGCATTCACGGGACAACTAACGCAATGATACGAGCTGAAGGTGAGCCGTACCACCTAGTTCGTGCACCCGATTGTAGCTGTGTCACGGGTTGCCCGCCCACCAGTGGCCCGCCGCCGGGTCGGCCGGACTGCCCGATAATGGCGTTGGCTCCCCGACCGATCCGCAGAGACGAAGGGACTGAAGAGTTGGCGACATTTCCTCATCGATCTGTCGCCGGGTGACATGCAGCGTCGACTCAGCGACGCTCTGGGCGTCTACGTCGACGCGATGCGCTACCCCCGGGGCACCGAGGACCAGCGGGCGGCGATGTGGCTCGAGCACACCCGCCGGCACGGCTGGAAGGCCGTCGCGGCCGTCGACGTACCCGACCCAAGAGAGACAGAAGACACCGGTCAGCTGAGCACCGCGCCGATCCTCGGCGTCGCCTACGGCTACTGCGGGGCCCCCGACCAGTGGTGGCAGCAGCAGGTGGTCGCTGGGCTGCAGCGGGTCGGTGCCGACCGGTCCCGCATCGCGGCTGATGACCAGCTACTTCGAGCTGACCGAGCTGCACATCCATCCCCGCGCCCAGGGTCGCGGCCTCGGCGAGGCGCTGGCCCGCCGGCTGCTGGCCGGCCGCGGCGAGACCCACGTACTGCTGTCCACGCCGGAGATCAACGGCGAGTCCAACCGCGCCTGGCGGCTCTACCGGCGGCTGGGCTTCACCGACGTCATCCGCGGCTACCACTTCGCCGGCGACCCGCGGGCATTCGCGATCCTGGGCCGGTCTCTGCCGCTGTAGCCACGGGTCTGGCACGATGACCTCGTGCCCGCCCACCCACCACGGGGAAACCGCAGGATCCGCCTGCTGGCGATCGTGTTGCTGCTGCTGATCGTTCCGAGCGCTGTCGGCTGCGTTCGCATCAGGGCCACCATCACGGTCTCCCCCGACGACCAGGTGTCGGGGCAGATCGTGGCGGCGGCCATACCCCGCGGTGCGGACGACCAGGGCCCGCAATTGCTCAACACGCTGCCGTTCAGCAACAAGGTCGCGGTCTCCGAGTACACCAGGGACGACTACGTCGGTTCGCAGGCGGTGTTCTCCGATCTGACCTTCGCCGAGCTGCCGCAGCTGGCGAACATGAACCGCGACGCGGCCGGGGTCGACATATCGCTGCGTCGCGCGGGCGATCTGGTGATCCTCGAAGGCCGTGCCGACCTGACGTCACTGACCGATCCGGACGCCGATGTGTCGCTTTCAGTGTCGTTTCCCGGCGAGGTGACGTCCACCAACGGTGACCAGGTGGCCACCGAGATCGTGGAGTGGAAGCTCAAGCCCGGTGTGGTGAGCACGATGAGCGCCCAGGCTCGCTACACCGATCCGAGCGCCCGCTCGTTCACCGGAGCGGCAATCTGGTTGGGTCTGGCGTCGTTCCTGGTGGCCGGCATCGTTGCCGCACTGGCCTGGGTGAGTCGCGACACGTCCCCACGCGTCGCCGACCCTCGGCTCCGTCCGGGACTAGCCGGCGACAGGCCGTAGTCTGAATGCACTCACGGGCGAAATCTGCGACTGAAAGGGGCGCCGCGCTGAGCGTGGAAACAGCGGCACCGTCAGCCACCGAGTTGGCCAGCGCGGTGACGGACCAACTGCGGAAGTATCTCGAAGAGCGCCGCAGTGACTGCGCCTACATCGGCACCGACTACGACGACCTCACCGCGGCCCTCGAAGAGTTCGTGCTGCGCGGCGGCAAGCGGCTGCGGCCTGCGTTCGCCTACTGGGGTTGGCGCGCGGTCGCCGACCGCGACACCGATCAGTCGGTGCTGCGGTTGTTCGCGGCGCTGGAGCTTCTGCACGCGTGTGCGCTGGTGCACGACGACGTGATCGACGACTCGGCGACCCGCCGCGGCCTGCCCAGCGTGCACCGGTTGTTCGCCGAGACCCATCGCGACCGCGGCTGGCACGGATCGGCCAACCAGTTCGGGGTGTCGGCGGCGATCCTGCTCGGCGATCTCGCCCTGGTGTGGGCCGACGATATCGTCGCAACCGCCGACCTGCCCGCCGACGCGCAGCGACGCGTCCAGCGGGTCTGGGCCGACATCCGCACCGAGGTGCTCGGCGGGCAGTATCTCGACATCGTCGCGGAATCCAGCGGTGCGACGACGGTGGCGTCGGCGATGACCGTCAACACCTACAAGACCGCGTCCTACACCGTCACCCGCCCACTGCAGCTCGGCGTGGCCGCCGCCGCCGACCGGCCCGACGTGCAGGCGATCTTCCACCAGGTGGGCACGGACCTTGGCGTGGCCTTCCAGCTGCGTGACGACGTGCTGGGCGTGTTCGGCGATCCCGCGGTGACCGGCAAACCGTCGGGCGACGACCTGCGGGCGGGCAAGCGCACGGTGCTGCTCGCCGAGGCGGTCGAGCTTGCCGACAAGTCGGACCCGGTTGCCGCCGAGAAGTTGCGGTCCTCGATCGGCACCGAGCTGTCCGACGCACAGGTGCAGGAGCTGTGTCTGGTCATCGACTCGGTTGGCGCGCTGGCCGCCGTCGAGGAGCGCATTGACATGCTCACCACGCGATCGCTGGAAACCCTTGGTACCGCACCGATCGACGTACAGGCGAAGGCGGGTCTTTCCAAGCTCGCCAGGTTGGCCGCGAACCGGTCCGCTTGACCCCGTGACGATCTTCGCGCGGCTGTCCGCGTTCACCACATCGCCGGAAGCCCGGCCCGCCCTGCTGGGCTTTCTCGGTGCGCTGTCGATCACGGCGGGTGGAGTTGGCGCGGGCAGCACCCGGCTACACGATCCGGTGCTGGAGGCACTGCACCTGTCCTGGCTCCGCTTCGGCCATGGACTGGTGTTGTCGTCACTGCTGTTGTGGGGCGGCGTCGCGGTGATGTTGATCGCGTGGCTGTGGCTGGGCCGCCGCGTGATCGACGGCACCGCACGCGAGTACACGATGGTGGCCACCGCCGGATTCTGGCTGGCGCCGCTGTTGGTTTCCGTCCCGGTATTCAGTCGCGACACCTACTCGTATCTGGCGCAGGGCGCATTGTTGCGTGACGGCTTCGACCCGTACCTGGTCGGGCCGGTCGATAACCCGAACTCGTTGCTGGACAACGTCAGTCCGATCTGGACCACGACCACCGCACCGTACGGACCGGCGTTCATCCTGGTGGCGAAGTTCGTCACGATGCTGGTCGGCGACAACGTGATCGCCGGCACGATGCTACTGCGGCTGTGCATGCTGCCCGGGCTGGTGCTGCTGATCTGGGCGGCGCCCCGAGTGGCGCGTCACGTCGGCGCCAACGGCGCAGCGGCGCTCTGGATCTGCGTTCTCAACCCATTGGTGATCATCCATCTGATGGGTGGGGTGCACAACGAGATGCTGATGGTCGGCCTGATGACGGCGGGCATCGCGCTGATACTCCAGCGCCACCCGATCGCCGGCAACGCGCTGATCGTCGTCGCGGTGGCGGTGAAAGCCACGGCGGGACTTGCCCTTCCGTTCATGGTCTGGGTTTGGGTGCGTCAGCTTTTCGAGCGGCACGGCTACTCACCGCTTCGGGCCTTCGCTACGGCGTCCGCGGGGGCGATAGCGATTTTCGTCGCGGTGTTCGCCGTGCTGTCCTGGGTGGCCGGTGTCGGCCTCGGCTGGCTCACCGCGCTCGCGGGCTCGGTGAAGATCATCAACTGGCTCACCGTGCCCACCGCCGTCGCCAACCTGGTCAACGTCTTCGGCGGGCTGTTCCTCCCGGTCAACTTCTATGCCGTGCTGGAGGTGACCCGCATCATCGGCATAGCCATCATCGCCATCTCACTTCCCTTGTTGTGGTGGCGGTTTCGACACACCGACCGCGAGGTGCTGACCGGCATCGCCTGGGCGCTGGTGATCGTGGTGCTGTTCGTTCCCGCCGCGCTGCCCTGGTACTACACCTGGCCACTGGCGGTGATGGCGGCCCTGGCCCAGAGCCGGCCCGCCATCGCAGCGATCGCCGGGTTCTCCACCTGGATCATGGTGATCTTCAAACCCGATGGCTCACACGGCATGTACTCGTGGATACATGTGCTGCTGGCCACGGCCTGCGCGGCGGTGGCCTGGTATTCGCTCTACAAGGCGCCGGAACCGCCGCAGGACAGCGCCGAGGATGACGACCCGGCTCAGCAGTCCCTGACTCAGTAGGCCATGACCGGGGTCGTAGTCAATAAGCCATCGCCTGGGCGCGGCGGACCACCTCGCGCGCCTGGTGGCTGTGCAGCGCGTCCACGGGGCGGGCGTTGTCCTGACGTTCCAACGACCCGTCGCGGCGGATCGTCAGCGAGGGATCGGCGGTGAACAGCCAGCGCAGGATATCGGTGTCGTGGTAGCCGCCGTCGTGCAGGACGACGAGCAACCCGGGCAGGCTCTTGACGACGTGGCCGTCGTCGAAGAAAGCCTTCGGCACCACCACCGCCCCTTCGCGGCGGACACCGACCAGGTGGCCTTCCCGTATTTGTTGTTCGACCTTGGTGACCGGGACGCCGAGCAATTCGGCGACGTCGGGCAGATCGTAGACAGTCTTCGTCAGGATCGAGCACGTCGTCAGCGGCCGGAATACTGCTCACCGCCAGAGTGTAAGACGCCCGACGCGGTCTCGTAGGCGCCTCGGCAACGACAGTCCGCGACATTTGGCTCCGTAACATATGACCGGTGGAGACCTACCAGCAATCCGACCCACTCGTCGGGCTTGTGCTGGATGGGCGGTACCGCGTCGACACCCTGATCGCCACCGGCGGAATGTCGACGGTGTACCGCGGCCTGGACCTACGGCTGGACCGGCCGGTGGCGCTGAAGATCATGGACTCCCGCTATGCCGGCGACAACCAGTTCCTCGCCCGGTTCCAGCGCGAGGCCCGCGCCGTCGCGCGGCTGAAGGATCCCGGCCTGGTCGCCGTCTACGACCAGGGCATCGACGGCCAGCATCCGTTCCTGGTGATGGAACTGATCGAGGGCGGCACCCTGCGCGAACTGCTGCGTCGAGCGCGGGCCGATGCCGCCGCACGCGGTCGCCGCCGTGCTGCAGCCCCGTGCTCGGCGGCCTGGCGGTGGCCCACCGCGACGGCCTGGTGCACCGCGACGTGAAGCCGGAGAACGTGCTGATCTCCGACGACGGCGACGTGAAGATCGTCGACTTCGGGCTGGTGCGCGCGATCGCCGAAGCCGAGATCACCTCCACGAGCGTGATTTTGGGCACAGCTGCATACCTGTCGCCCGAACAGGTCAGCACCGGTGAGGCCGGGCCGGGCAGCGACGTCTACGCCGTGGGCATCCTGGCCTACGAACTGTTGACGGGCACCACCCCGTTCACCGGCGACACCGCGCTGGCGGTGGCCTACCAGCGGATGGACCACGACGTTGCCCCGCCCAGCGCCGTGATCGGCGGGGTGCCGGCGCAATTCGACGAGTTGGTGCTGCGGGCGACCGCTCGAGATCCGGCCGACCGGTACGCCGACGCAGCGGAGATGGCCGCCGAGCTCGACGAGATCGTCGACGAACTGGGGCTACCGGACTTCCGGGTGCCCTCCCCACGCGACTCCGCGCAGCACCTGTCCGCGACGCTGCACCACAACCGCGTCAGCCAGCACGCCACCACCGACACCGTGCGCCCCGCGCCACCGCGCCGGCACACCCGCCAACTCACCCGTGGACCCGACGACTGGCAGCCGCAGGAAGCAGAACCCGAATACCACGTCGTCGCAGGCCAATTCGCGGGCATCGAGATGAGCGAGTTCTACTGGGCCAGGCAGCGCGCCAAGCGGGTTCTGCTGTTCTGGGTGCTCTTCGTGCTGGTGCTAACCGGCGCGGTCGCCGTCGCCGCGTGGGCGGTCGGCAGCAACCTGGCCGGACTGATCTAGCGTCAGTCCCGCAGCATCTCCGCGACCAAGAAAGCCAACTCGAGCGACTGCTGGGTGTTGAGCCGCGGATCGCACGCGGTTTCGTAGCGCCCGGCCAGATCGGAGTCGGAGATGTCCTGCGCGCCGCCGAGACATTCGGTGACGTTCTCGCCGGTGATCTCGACGTGTATGCCACCGGGATGGGTGCCCAGCGCCCGGTGCACCTCGAAGAAGCCCTGCACCTCGTCGACGATGCGATCGAAGTGACGGGTCTTGTAGCCGGTCGACGACTCGTGAGTGTTGCCGTGCATCGGATCGCACTGCCAGATCACCTGATGACCGGTCGCCTGCACCTTCTCGATGATCGGCGGCAACAGGTCGCGCACCTTGTTGTTGCCCAACCGGCTGACCAACGTCAGCCGGCCGGGCTCGTTGTTCGGATCGAGCCGCTCGACGTACTCGACGGCCAGCTCGGGCGTCATCGTCGGGCCGATCTTCACGCCGATCGGGTTGGCGATCACCTCGGCGAAAGCGATGTGGGCGCCGTCGAGCTGACGGGTGCGCTCGCCGATCCACACGTAGTGCGCCGACAGGTCGTACAGCTTCGGGTTGCCGTCGCCATCCTCGGCGAGCCGCAGCATCGCCCGCTCGTAGTCGAGCACCAAGGCCTCATGGCTGGCGTAGATCTCGGCGGTCTGCAGGTTTCGATCGTTGACGCCGCAGGCGCTCATGAAACGCAGCCCGCGGTCGATCTCACCGGCCAGCGCCTCGTAGCGGGCGCCCGCCGGCGAGGTCCGGACGAACTCGCGGTTCCAGTCATGCACCAGATCCAGCGACGCCAGACCGCCCGAGGTCAGCGCCCGCACCAGGTTCATCGCGGCGCTGGCGTTGGCGTACGCGCGCACGAGCCGCGACGCGTCGTGCTCGCGCACCGCGGCATCGGGGGCGAATCCATTGATCATGTCGCCGCGGTAGGACCTCAGGCCCAGCGCGTCGATATCGGCGGACCGCGGCTTGGCGTACTGTCCGGCGATCCTGGCGACCTTGATCACCGGCATGCTCGCGCCGTAGGTCAGCACGACCGCCATCTGCAGCAGCGTGCGGATGTTGGCCCGGATGTGCGGCTCGGTGTTGTCGGCGAAGGTCTCGGCGCAGTCGCCGCCCTGCAGCAGGAACGCCTCGCCGCGCGCAACGTCGGCCAAGAGCCCCTTGAGGCGTTCGATCTCGGACGAGACGGTGACAGGTGGCACGCTCTCCAGGACCGTCCGCATCGCCTTGGCCTGATCGGCATCCCAGCTGGGCTGCTGTGCGGCCGGTTTGGTCAGCGCCGCGTCCAGCCGATGCCGCAGGTCATCGGGCAGCGGCGGCAGCGACGGCAGCTGGTCGATGGGTACGTCGACGGTCCAGTTCACCCGTTCATGGTAACTGGACGCCGATACCGCTTTCTCACGCCTGCGTGGGTATATCCCCCGAGGTCATCAGCTGAAACCGCAGCAGGTTGTGCCGCGCGTCGACAAGCGCGTCGTGCGTATCCTGCGGTCGCGGCGGCATGCGGGGGCACCCGCGCTCTTCCCAGAACTGGCGCAGTTCGCGGGTGAACCGCGGGATCGCGGGCGGCAGGGCCGTCATCGGGCCCCACAACTGACACAGCGCCACATGGTCGTAGGCCGCGACCCAGGCCCACAGCTCGATCGGCTCGTCGCCGTCGATTCCGAAGAAGTCCTCCAGGTCCGAGCGGATCTGTTTTCGTGACCGCCACAGTTGTGACGACGGTGGCGGCAGCTTGGGCAACACATGCGCACGCACCCAGCGTCCGGCCCGCTCGGGATCGAATTCGGTTGATATGCCGTAGTATTCGCGGCCGTCCTCGGCGACCACCCCGATCGAGATGAGCTCGATGATGCGACCGTCGTCGATGAACTCGGTGTCGTAGAAGTACTTCACGCTGGCCTACACGGTCGCTTTCTGGGCGACCGCGGAGCTTCCGGCGGCGCGGGGGCGGCATGGATCTCGCGGTCGAGTTGTTCGTTGACCTCGCGGTCGTCGGGGAAACGCGGCTCGCCCGCGACGACGTGCTGCAGCCACAGCTTGGCCTGGATCACCGGCCTGCGCAGTATGCGTTCGCGCTCCAGCGCCCGGTGCATCTTGCGGGGCTTGTCGGTGTAGTGCCAGCGCGCCCACGGCGCGTGCGGGCGGGACAGCCGGAAGGCCCCGACGAACAGCAGCGGAGTGATGAACATGCCGACCAGGCCGGTCCACACCTTGCCCTTGAGCAGCACGACGACCGCCAGCAGCAGTGTCAGAACCGCCAGGGCGATGACCGCGGTCCGCGCCGCCAGCGTGTGGTCGGTTCGCCATATCCCGATGTCGAAGAACGACAACGGGTTGAAGCCAAGCACCAGCAGCCCGGCCACCGCGACCGCGGCGAACACCGCGTCCACCGACGTGCGTCCGTCTTCGGCCCAGTACACGTCCTGTAGGTGCAGGATCAACGCGAACTCGTCAAGTACCAGCGCCGCGCCGATACCGAAAAATGTTGCTGCGACCGTGAATTCGGGTACGCCTCCGTCTACCGCCAATGTCACCATGGTGACCCCTGAAAGCATGACGAGGATCACACCGATCACCACATGGTGGATGTGCATGCCCCCACTGGCCGAAATGTTGCGCGGCTGCCACCACCTACGGGGCTTGTCGCTGTCGGCGTGGCTGCGGATGTAGCGCACGATCGTGCGAGTCACGAAGAACGTCAGGATGAACGCGACGAGGCACCACACGAGCGGCAGCCGCCCGTGTGGGATCGCGAAGTTGCAAGTCGAAGGTCACGTGCACGCAGAAAACTTACGCCGCCAGGGCCGCGACGTGCCGGGGATATGGTCCGGCGCGTCGCACCGGCCGATAGGCTGTCTTACGACATGAGTATGTGGCGGTCGCCCGGCGGGGTCGGTTGGCCTGGCCAACCGTCGCGTGGCGGGTGTTTCAGCTGCTCACGCTCGTCGGCACTGGCCTGGGCCGGCTGGCGGTTGTTCGGCCACTCCCCCTACCGCATCGACATCGAGGTCTACCGGATGGGCGGTCGGGCCTGGCTGGACGGCCGACCGCTGTACGCCGACGACGCCATCGTTCCACACCCGGGCCGGGCTGGACCTGCCGTTCACCTATCCGCCGCTGGCCGCCATCGTCTTCGCCCGTTCGCCTTGCTGTCGCTGTCGGTGGCCAGCGTGGCCATCACGGTCACCACGTTCGTGCTGCTGATCGCTGTCCACCGGGATCGTGCTGACCCGCCTGGACGTGTGGCCGCAGACGTCGGTCAGCACCGAGCCGGCATGGCTGCGGCGGTGCTGGCTGGCGGCGGCGATCGTGGCGCCCGCGGTGGTCTACCTCGAGCCCATCGACGCCAACTTCGACTTCGGCCAGATCAACGTGGTGCTGATGACCCTCGTCATCGCCGACTGCGTGCCGCGCCGAACGCCGTGGCCGCGCGGCGTCCTGCTCGGCGTGGCGATCGCGCTGAAGCTCACCCCGGCGGTGTTCCTGCTGTACTTCGTGCTGCGCCGCGACACCCGGGCGCTGGTGGTCGCCGCGGCCTCAGCGGTCGTGGCCACCCTGGTCGGCTTCGCGTTCGCCTGGCGCGACTCCTGGGAGTACTGGACCGACACGGTGCGCAACACCGACCGGATCGGCACCGCGACGTTGAACACCAACCAGAACATCGCGGGCGCGCTGGCCCGGCTCGGCCTCGGCGAGAGCACCGACTTCGTGCTGTGGACGCTGGCGTGCCTCGTGGTGCTTGGGCTGACGATCTGGGCCGTCCGCCGGGTGCTTCGCGCCTGCGACGAAGGACCCGTGCTGGCGCTGATCTGTGTGGCGATGTTCGGCCTGGTGGTGTCGCCGGTGTCGTGGTCGCATCACTGGGTGTGGGCGCTGCCGACGGTCATTGGTGTGCGGTGTGCTGGCGTACCGGCACCGACACGCGCTGCTCGGTGCGGTCACCGCTGGCAGGGGTGGCGCTGATGGTGTGGACGCCGATCACCTGATGCCCGAACACCAAGAGACGACCGCGTCATTGTGGCGTCAACTCGCTGGCGGATGTCCTACGTGTGGTGGGCGCTGGCCGTGATCGTGGTCTGCGGGACGGTGTCCGCCCGTCCCACCGAACGGCCGTCGGATGCGGTCAGCGACGCCGCGCCCGTGCCTGCCACGAACTAGGTGGGATGGCCGGGCTCCTCAACGCGGCTCGTGCCTCGCCGGTTGATCGTCGCCCGTCTAGGCGGCTATCTCCGCGACGGGTTGTTTACCCTCCTTGACATCGCGGCGTAGATGTCGACGTACTCCTGGCCGGACAGCCGCATCAGCTCGTACATCACCTCGTCGACGACGGCCCGCTCGATGAACCGGTTGCCCTCCAGACCGTCGAACCGGGTGAAGTCCATCGGCTTGCCGAAGCTTGCACCGTCACCCGGCCGAACCGCCACATCTTCGATGCCCGGCGGGTTGACCACGTCGGTTCCGATCATCGCGACCGGAATCACCGGCACCCCGGTGTCCAGCGCGAGCCGGGCCAGTCCGGTCTTGCCCTTGTACAGCCGGCCGTCGGGCGAGCGGGTGCCCTCGGGATACATGCCGAGCAGCTTGCCCTCGCTTCAGCAACCGCTCGGCGGTGTCGAGCGCGGCCTGCGCGGCAGTCGGCGTCGGTGCGGTCGATCGGCACCTGCCCGGCCACGGTGAAGAACCAGCGCTTGAACCAGCCCGTCAGGCCGGTGCCGGTCGAAGTACTCGGCCTTGGCCAGGAAGCGTGATCCTGCGCTTGACCACGAGCGGTACGTAGAAGCTGTCCGCGACCGCCAGGTGATTACTGGCCAGGATGACCGGCCGGAGTCCGGAACGTATTCCAGCCCTTCGACTTTCGGCCTGCCCGAGCAACGACAGCAACGGTCCCATGAAGATGTACTTGAACAGCCAATACCACATGGACCCTCCCGATCGGGCGCGCACTTCGGCAACTCTACCCAGGCGGGGACACCGACCACAGGTCAGCCGGTTCACTCCTCGACGGTCACCGGGCATGTGCTCGACTACCGTGCTCGGGCCCGGCCGGCGGTGGTTCGTCGGGCGGCGGGCTTGTCGGCGGGCCCGTCGGGTCGGTCTCGATGGTCTCCCACCATCGCCCGGACACGGTCACCAGCGCGACGCTGTGCTCGGCGACGACCGTCAGCAACGGGTGCTGCTCGCCGCTGACCAGCGCGGCCAGCGCGCACACCGGGCACCACACCTGCTGGCACTTGCCGGGGCCGCCGTCGGTGCTCGCCGCGCGCGCGGCCGCGAGCCGCACCGCCGGGTCGAGCCGGTCCAGGATGGTCTGGGCCAGCTGCGCGCAGCTCCGGCCCCAAATCGGGGTGAGCACCATTCACGCGGGCCACACCTCCGGATCGGGTCGAAATCGCACGGTCAGCTCACTGCCTTCGAGCTGCGGCGTCCATCACGATGCATCGCCGCAGGACCGACGCCAGCCGAACCCGGCGCCTCATTCCGCCGGCGCCGATGATCAAGTCGTCGTCGACCCGGCCCAGGGTGAGTGCGCTCGAGTCGACCTGCGGCAACTCTAGCCGCATCCGATAGACCGCATCGAACCCGGAGCCGGACTCACGATCGACCACCGGCCGCAGCGGACCGGGCGGTGGGGAGCCGTCGCGCCTGCGGGCGCACGTCGAGCAGCTCGCCGAGCGCCTTGGGCCCGATCGGTTCACCGGCCAGGTGCGGCACCAGCACCAGCTGCACGTCGCCGATGGTGGCGTCGAGCTCGTCGAGTACCGCCTGCTGTTCCGAGATCCGCTCGGAGTACCAATCGAACGCGGGATGCTCGGGCAGGTTGCGGTATTCGTATGAATCATCCTGAACCAGAATCTGATTGACGATCAGTTCGCCGACGCGCACGCCCATCAAGGCCAGCGAGCCCAGGGTGCGGACCGCCTCGGCGGCCACCACTCGTTCGGCGGTGAGCACCAGGTGAGCGCTCACCCGGTCTCCGTCGGTGAGCAGCGACGTACAACGCACCGATGCCCGCGTCGACGCGTTCCATCAGTTTCACGACCGCCGCTGACCGCGCGTCGTCGCCCGAGCTCAACCTGCGGTGGCGCGGCCAGGCCCGTTCCAGGTAAAGGCCGAATGTCGCGGGCAGCGTGAGCATCCGGAGCGCATCGGCGGTCGAAGCGCAGTCGACCACCACGTGGTCCCACTCCCCCGACTTCGCCAGCTCGCCGACCTCGTGCAGGCCGAGCACCTCCTGGATTCCAGGCAAGGCCGAAAGCTCTTCCGGGGCAACCTGCCCCAACTCGGACTCGTCGAATCTGGCGGACAGCAGTCCGGCGACCTCGCGCCAGCGAGCTTCCAGCAACGCCAGCGTGTCCATCGCCAGTGCGTCAAGGAAGCCGCCGGTGCCGGCGTCCCGCCCGGAATCGAGGTCGGTCAGCACCCGCGTCGGCTGCCGGTGACCGGTCGGTGTGACCGGCGTGGCGAGCACATCGCCGAGCGAATGTGCCTGGTCCGTGGACACCACAAGCACCCGCAGGCCGCTGCGCGCGTCGCGCACCGCGGTCGCGGTCGCCAGCGTCGACTTACCTACCCCGCCCTTGCCAACGAAGAGACTGATCCGGGCGTGGGCAGCCGCTTCCGCGGCATCGCTGGAGTTCACTCAGCCTCGGCTCGTTTCTTGAGGTCCTTCAATGCGGTGTCGGTCAACCTGCGCTCGGCCTTGCGCTTGAGCAGGCCGATCATCGGGATCTTCAGGTCGACCGACAGTTCATAGGTGACATCCGTACCGGATCCCTTGGGCGACAGCCGGTATGCGCCATTAAGGGACTTCAGTAGCGAGCTCGACACCAGCTTCCAGGTGACCGAGCCATGGTCGGGCGGCCAGTCGTAGGCCAGCACCATGGTGTCCTTGAGAACCGCGGCGTCCAGCACCAACCGGGCCGTCTTCGGATAGCCCTCGTCGTCGGTCTCCACAACCTCGGTCTCCTTGTACTCGGCGACCCAGTCCGGATAGGAGCCGATATCGGCGATGACTTCCATCACCGTCGATGGATCCGCATCGATATAGATGGTCTGCGCCGTCTTGTCCGCCACGTAGCCGCTTCCCCTGATCGCATTTGCTTCGACGGAAAGAAAATCTACCCGCCGCCGCTGGGTCTGACCCAGTATCAGGCCGTTGGGGGCATCCCCACCGGCCGCGTCGCCTCCAGCGTCCTCTTCAGCTCGAACGACATCTTCTTGCCCGCGACCCGGCGCCGGTGGTTCAACTTCGCCAGGTTCATCTTGGCCAGCTGCCAGGCTGCGGCGCCCGCGGGCTCGGCGTGCAGGAAGTAGTGCAGGATCACACCGTCCAACGACGGTTCCAGCCACACCTCCATGGTGCCGGTCAGCGCGCCGTTGACGGTCCAGCGATGCCCGAGGGGGCCGCGATCCTCGATCACCGTCAACCGAAGGTCCGGCCACCAGCGTCGCCAGTTCGCCGGGTCCGCGACGGCCTTGCCGACCGCAACAGGGTCGGCCGCCACGAACGTCTGATCGGCGACTTGGATGCTGTTCATCGCCACTAGCTTCACATATGCCACCGCCATAGCCGCCCTGGCCACTAGGCTGGTGCCAAGCAAAGCCGCGACCACCTCGGAGGAAGACCGTGCGCGAGTTCAGTGTTCCCGCATCGTTCGAAGTCGCCGAGCACGACAACATCGTCAGCTCCGTCTATTCGCACGAACGCGGGGACCCCGACCACGTGATTTTCCAGCGCCTCGTCGACGGGGCGTGGACGGATGTCACGGCGGCGCAAGCGGCGGGCCAAATCCGTTCGGCGGCACTGGGTTTGATCGCCGAGGGGGTCAAACCGGGTGACCGAGTCGCGTTACTGTCGGCGACCCGTTACGAGTGGGTCATTCTCGACTACGCGATTCTGTCGGTCGGCGCAGTAACCGTACCGATCTACGAGACCTCGTCGCCGGAGCAGGTGCGCTGGGTGCTGGAGGACTCCGGCGCGGTGGTGGTGTTCGCCGAGATCGAGGCGCACTCGCTCATGATCAAGGAACTGCTCGACGAGCTGCCGGCCCTGCGCAAGGTGGCGATCATCGAGTCGACGGGGCAATCGGCGCTGGACGCGCTGGCCGAGGCCGGAGCCTCGGCGGACCCGAAGGAACTCGACAACCGGCTCGCGGGCATCCGGTCTGCCGATGCTGCGACGCTGATCTACACCTCCGGCACCACCGGCAGGCCGAAGGGCTGCCAGCTGACCCACTCCAACCTGCTGTACGAAACCCGGGGTGCGGCCGCCTCCTTCCCCAGCCTGCTGCGCAAGGGCGAGCGACTGCTTGTGTTTCTGCCGCTGGCGCACGTGCTTGCCCGTGCGCTGTCGATGACGGCCTTCGCCAACAAGGTCACCATCGGATACACCAGCGACATCAAGAACCTGATCGGGATGTTCGGCGAGTTCAAGCCGACAGTGATCGTGTCGGTCCCACGCGTCTTCGAAAAGGTCTACAACACGGCTGAATTGAACGCGCAGGACAGTGGCAAGGGCGCGATCTTCGCGATGGCCGCCCAGGCCGCCATCGAGTGGAGCGAAGCCCAGGACACCGGCGGCCCGGGTCTGGTGCTGCGGGCCAAGCACGCCTTGTTCGACCGACTGGTGTACGGCAAGCTGCGCGCCGCCACCGGCGGCAACTGCCGGGCCTCGATCTCGGGAGGGGCTCCGCTGGGCGCCCGACTGGGTCACTTCTACCGTGGCATCGGGCTGACCATCTACGAGGGCTACGGCCTGACCGAGACGAGTGCAGCCATCACCGCCAACAGGATCGGTGACCAGAAGGTCGGCACGGTGGGCAAGCTGCTGCCGGGCAACAGCATGGCCATCGCCAACGATCGCGAGGTGCTGGTGCGTGGCGGCGTGGTGTTCGGCAGCTACTGGCGCAACGAGAAGGCCACCGCAGAGGCGATCGTCAACGGGTGGTTTCACACCGGGGATCTGGGCAGCATCGACGATGACGGTTTCCTGTCGATCGTCGGGCGAAAGAAGGAGATCATCGTCACCGCCGGCGGCAAGAACGTCGCACCGGCGGTACTCGAGGATCAGTTGCGCGCGCATCCGCTGATCAGCCAGGCGATGGCGGTCGGCGACGCCAGGCCCTTCATCGCGGCGCTGATCGCCATCGACCCGGAGGCGTTCGACGTGTGGAAGCAGCACCACGGCAAGAGCGAGACCGCCTCCGTGGAGGATCTGGCGGACGATCCCGATCTGGTTGCCGAGATCGACGTGGCGATCAAGAACGCCAATCAGGCCGTGTCGAAGGCCGAGGCGATCCGCAAGTTCCGCATCCTGCCGATGGATTTCACGGTGTTGACCGGTGAGCTGACGCCGACGCTGAAGGTCAAGCGCAACGTGGTGGCCGATAAGTTCGAGGCCGAAATCGAAAATCTCTACGAAAAGGACTGAAGCCGGCATGCGCCTCCGCGGGGCATTCGTGGTGCGGTTCGCGCTGGCCGTCGTGCTTGTTCTTGCGGTGTTCGGGAGCATCGGCATCATCCGCCCCACCTCGCCCGCGGACGCCATGCCCGGCGAGAAGCCGTTCCTCGACGCCGGCAAGACTATGGCGCTGGCGCTGACCACGGTCGGCTACCGAACGGTGGACCGCGACGTGCAAAGCATCCTCGACAATGCCACCGCGCCGTTCTATGACGACTTCAAGGCCAGGTCTGCGGATTTCACCAAGGTCGTTCGAGACGCGCGATCGACAAGCATCAGCGTCCTCGACGAGGCTCGCCTGGAGTCGTTCGACAACGGGCGGGCGCGGGTGTTCGTCGGGCTCACCACCACGACCACCAACGAGGGCCAGCCACCCCAGCCACCGCGCAAGTGGCGGCTGGTCATCACGGTGCAGAAGGTCGGCGACGGTTACAAGGCGTCGCAGGTGCAGTTCCTGCAGTAATCGTCATCCGGCCAGCAGCCCGGCCAGTCGCGCCGCCTGCCTACGCCACTGCCAGTTGTCGACGGCCCAGCGCCGCCCTGCCGCGCCCATCTGGGCGGCCCGGTCGGGATCGGAGAGTATTTCGCCGACGGCCGAGGCGATTTCGTCGACGTCCCAACCGTTCGCGACGACTCCCGTGACCCCGTCCTGCACGGTTTCGGGTGCCCCACCCGACCGGCCTGCGACCACCGGCACACCCGTGGCCGACGCTTCCAGATAAACGATGCCGAGGCCCTCGACGTCCAGCCCGGCGCCGCGGGTGCGGCACGGCATCGCGAAGACGTCGGCCATCGCGTGGTGGGCGGGCAATTCATCGCCAGGCACCCCGCCGGTGAAGATCACCTGATCGGTGACCCCGGCCTGCCGCGCGAGCCGGTGCAGTGTGGCCAGGTAGGGTCCGCCGCCGACGATCACCAGGGTGGCGCCGTCGACGCGTTCGCGGATCGCCGGTAAGGCCCGGATCAGCATGTCCTGGCCCTTGCGGGGTACCAGTCGGGACAGGCAGACGATGTCGGGTCGCTCGCCGAGGCCGTAGCGCGCCCGCATTTCCGCGCGGGCGGCCGGATCCGGCGTGAACCGGTCGGTGTCCACCCCCGGCGGCAGGTGCTCCAGCGCGGCCTTCGGCCCGAACGCCGAGGCGAACCGTCCCCGCGTGTAGTGGCTGACGAATGTCACGACGTCGGTGCCGTCGCCGATGCGGCGCAGCGCCGATTGCGGGCCACCGGCAGCATCGACCAGCCCACCTCGTGTCCGTGTGTGCTGGCGATGACACGGCTCGCTCCTGCGCTGCGCGCCCGCGGTGCGAGCAGTGCCAGCGGCGCCGCCGCGCCGAACCACACCGTCTCGATGTCGTCGCGGCGATCAGCTGCCGCATCCGGTCGTCAACACCGGGACTCGGCAGCATCAGCGTGGTCGGATGGCGCACCACCTCATACCCGGAGTCTCGCGCCTGTTCATCGAACTCCTCGCAGCCCTTCCACTTCGGTGCATACACCGTCAGCGTGTGAGCGCCGGTCTGCGCCAGGTGGCCGACGAACTGCTCGCAGATACGACTGGATACCGCCGCGTCGTGGCGGAAAGTCATTGGTAACCAGCAGAACCCGGGTCATGACGGTCAGGCTAGCCGTCCAGCCACTGCCGCCAGTCGGCGCAGCACCTCGTCGAGGTCGGCGCCGAGGGTCACGGACACTGCCGTGCCGACGTCGGGATGGCCTGGCCCGCAGGCCCGTCGTACAGGCGGCGCAACGTCGCAGGCCCGTAGCGGTCGGCGACGAATCGGGTGAACCACCAGGCGCGGTCGTAGGCCAGCGTACGGGCTGCGTCCCGGCGGTGTCGAGGTCGGCGTCGGTGGGCAATGCGCCAACTGGGCGACCTGTCCGGTTTCCGGGCGCGGTGTCTCGGGCCGTGCCACGAAGTCGGCGACGCCTTCGATCAGCCAGCGGGGTGCATCCAGCGCGGTGTCTGCGCGGGCGGCGTAGGTGAAAAGCTCGTGGGTCAGCACAATTCGCAATGCGATCGTCGCTCATGGTGGCGGCGCCCGGCGCGAAGACGATGCGCTGGCCGCTGGCGTGATGGTGGCGATGTCGACGTGGTCGGCGACCGACACCGCGGCGATGTCCTCCCAGGCCGCCGTCGAACCGGCCTGCGACGAACTCCGCATGCGAGTCGGTGGCGATCACGACGATGTCGCGGGCCCAGTCGGTGCCCCAGAACGTCTCACGGCACCGACGGCGTCATCCGATCTCGGCCGACGACACGGGTGAGCAGCGGCTGTCGGTTCCGGGCCGCCCAGGCGCATCAGGCGCACCGTGCGGCCGTCGCCGACGAGTGTGGCGCTGCTCGACTCCGCAGAGGACGTAGCGGGCTTCGGCACGGGAGCGGGTGCGGGCGGCGGTGCGGCGGGCCTGCCGACGAGCGTCACCGCGACGATCAGCTCGACGATCGAGGACAGCAGGCCGCAGCCGTGGACGGTTAGTAGCGGCGGACGTTGTAGATCGGGGCGTTGTTCACCGGCGCGACCCGCACCGGCGTGCCGTAGGTCGACGCGTGCACCATCATCCCGTCGCCGATGTAGATCGCCGAATGCGACGCGTCGGAGTAGTAGTTGACCACGTCGCCGGGCTGCATCTGGTCCAGGGACACCGGCTGGCCACCGCGGGCCAGCGCCTGGCTGGAGTGCGGCAGGAAGATGCCCGCCTGCTGGAAGGCCCACATCACCAGGCCGGAGCAGTCGAACTGCGTTGGGGCCGGAACCGCCCCACGACGTAGGGGTCGACCGATCGCGGGTGAGCGCGGCCTGGACGGCGACGATGCCCCTCGCCACCCGCTGCGCCGGGAACGGGCACGGCGGCCATCGGGGTGACCTGGCGGCCTCCGGCGGCGGCGAGTGTCGCCCGGCGGCGGTACCGCCGGGCGGCGGCTGCCAGGATCGCGGGATCGGTACCCGGTGCCGCTGGCGCCGCCGCAGGCGGTCGGCGGCGCGGGCGGCGGGGCGGCCAGCGCGTCTCGCTGGTCCGGGGTCAGGGTCTGGTATCGCGACTTGACGACGGCGATCTGCACCTGCAGCTGGGACTTTGCTTGCGCTGCAGGTCCGCGCGCACCGCCGCGGCCTGCTCGGCGGCGGTCTTGGCGTCGGTGGCCGACTTGGCCGAGATTGCCTCGGCCTGGCGCAGCCTCGTCGCGGATGCCGCGGATAGCTCTGCATCTGCGCGGACATCTCGGTGGCCATCACCCGCTGCACGGACAGCTTGTCGATCAGGCGCTGCGGCGACTCGGCGGTCAGGATCGCGTTCATGCCGTCGGTCCTACCACCCATGTACATCGGCGGCAGCAAACTTGTCGACCGCGCCCTGGATAGGTTGCCAGTTGCGACTTTGGCCGTGTCCACCGCGGCTTGGTCGTCGGTGTGCTTCTTCTCCGCGACGTCCTGCTGTACTGCCAGCTTCTTGTCCAGATCGAGCTGTGCCGAATGCATAGCCTCGGTGAGTCTGCTCGGCCTGCCGTGACAACTCATTTAGCTTTGCTAACGCGTCGTCAGCGGGATCGGCATGCCACATTTGCGGCAAGAACGCTGCCGAAGATCGCCAAGCCCGCATATCGCAACTAGAAGGGTCGCTTAACTACGCGTGTGATCCGCTGCGTTCGGTCGAGCGTCAAGATTTCGCGTCCTTAAACTGCCGTCGACGTGGCTGCCATCGAGCTTGCCTTAGGTCTCGAACAGGTTACGAAATGGCATCGGCATTGTCCAAACAAGAGACGCAAATTTAACAGACTCTCAGCCACGTTTTTGCCCACCTAGTCGCAACCTGTCGCCAACCTAGCAGGTCGCTAGGCGCCAGCCCCGGAATCCCCGCCGCGGTGGATCGGCACCAGCCGCAACCGCGGCGCCAGCCCGGCCTCGGCGAGCACCTCCAGCGCCGCCCGCTCGTCTTCCAGCAAAGTCTCCGGCACGCCGAGCAACACGCTCACCACACAGTCGCGGCATCCCGGGCCGCGCACCGCGCAGTCGTCGCAGTCGATGGTCACCGACCGGTTCGGTTTCGGGCTGCTCGGCTTCTCCATCTGGGTCGTCCTCTCGATCGGTTGGCCGCACGGTAACGGCCGACCACCGACAATCGTCCGGCGTGGCAACGCCGTCCTGTCGGTCGGGGTGCCTACCGTCAGCGCATGGGTCGACGCGCAGCTCAGCTTCGCCGACGTCGATCCGGCGGCCGACGTGTCGCTGCGCGAGACCACGTTCGTCGTCGTCGACCTCGAGACCACCGGCGGGCGCGCCACCGGCGACGGCCGACGGATCCCGCGACGCCATCACCGAGATCGGCGCGGTCAAGGTGCGCGGCGGCGAGGTGCTCGGTGAGTTCGCCACCCTGGTCGACCCGCAGCCGCAGCATCCCGCCGCAGATCGTCGCAGCTGACCGGGATCACCACCGCGATGGTGTGCGACGCGCCCACCATCGACGCGGTGCTGCCGATGTTCCTCGAATTCGCCCGCGGCGCCGTGCTGGTCGCCCACAACGCCGGCTTCGACATCGGCTTCCTGCGCGCGGCCGCCGAGCGCTGCGAGCATCGCCTGGCCGCGCCCGCCGGTGCTGTGCACGGTCCGGCTGGCCCGGCGGGTGCTGAGCCGCGACGAGGCGCCCGAGCGTGCGGCTGGCCGCGCTGGCCCGGCTGTTCGGCTGCGGCCACCCAGCCCACCCACCGCGCCCTCGACGACGCGCGCGCCACCGTCGACGTGCTGCACGCACTGATCGAACGGGTCGGCAACCAGGGCGTGCACACCTACACCGACCTGCGCGTCGTACCTGCCCGACGTCTCCCGCCCAACGCGACGCAAGCGGGTTCTGGCCGCGCGACCTGCCGCACCGGCCCGGGGTGTACCTGTTCCGCGGGCCCGACCGGCGAGGTGCTCTACGTCGGCACCGCGATCGACCTGCGCCGCCGGGTGGGCCAGTACTTCAACGGCGCCGATCCGCGCGGCCGCGCATGAAGGAGATGGTCGGCCTGGCCACCGCGGTCGACCACGTCGAATGCGCCCACGCGCTGGAGGCCGGCGTGCGCGAGCTGCGGCTGCTGGCCGCCCACGCCCCGCCGTACAACCGCCGATCGCGCTTCCCGCACCGCTGGTGGTGGGTGGTGCTGACCGACGAGGCGTTCCCGCGGCTCTCGGTGGTCCGCGAGCCCGCGCCACGACCGCGCGATCGGCCCGTTCCGGTCGCGGGCCGACGCCGTCGACACCGCGGAGCTGATGGCCCGGTTCACCGGGGTGCGCACCTGCACCACCCGGCATCGGGCGCGCGGCGCGAGCACGGGCCCGCCTGTCCCGAACGTGAGCTCTCGCCGTGCCCGGCACCGCGCGACATCGCCGCCGCCGACTACGCGGCGGCGCCGCGGCGGGCGGCGGCGCTGATCGACGGCATCTGGACAACACCGTCGGCGCTGAACGCCATTGCGGCGGTGCTGACCAGGTCGCCGAGCTGGCCGAGGCCAACCGCTACGAGAGCGCCGCCCGGCTGCGCGACCACATCGCCAGCAGCCGTCGACGTGCTGTGGCGCGGCCAGCGGCTGCGCGCGCTGGCCGCCTGTCGACCGAACTGGTCGCCGCCGCCCGGACGGTGACGGCGGCTGGCAGCTCGCCGTGGTCCGGTCACGGCCAGCTCGCGGCGGCGGGCGTCGCGCGCCGCGGTGTGCCGCCGATGCCGGTCGTCGACGCGATACAGCGCTGGCGGCACAGGCGATCCTGCCCGAACCCGCCCCGCTCGGCGGCGCGCTGGTCGAGGAGATGGCACTGATCGCGCGCTGGCTGTCGGCGCCGGGTGTTCGCATCGTGCGGGCCGCAACGCGGTTGGGCGTCACCGCTGGGGTCGGCCGGACGCTGGGCGGCGTGGGCGGCCTCCGCACGGTCGGCGCGGCTGGCCGCCGAGCTGGGCCCACGCGCAAGCTGGGGAGCTCTCGACTCAGACCTGCTGCGTGAACCGCACCCAACGCGCGAGCAGCTGTTCGGCCGCCCCGGAGTCGATCGCCTCGGTGGCCCGGCCAGCCCGTCCTCCCACGACGGCAGCCATTCGGCGTGGCTGGATAGCCCGGCGTGGGCCACCATCGCCCCCGCAGCGTTGAGTATCACCGCGTCGCGAACCGGGCCCTTGGCCCCGCCCAGCACCTGCCGCGCCTCCGCCGCGTTGGTCTCGGCGTCGCCGCCGACCAACTCATCGAGCTCGGCGCGGGCGAACCCGAAACCCGCGGGATCGAATGTCAGCTTCTCGACGGTGCCCGCCTGCACCCGCCAGATGGTGCTGGTGGTCGTGGTGGTCAGTTCGTCCAGTCCGTCGTCGCCGTGCACCACCAGCACGCTGGACCGCCGAGTGGCGAACACGCCCGCCATCACCTCGGCCAGGTCCGCCGCACGCACAGCCGATCAGGCCGGCGCGCGGAGAACCCGGATTCGTCAGCGGCCCAAGCAGATTGAACACCGTCGGGACGCCGATCTCGCGTCGTGCCGGACCGGCGTGCCGGTAGGACGGATGGAACTGCGGGGCGAAGCAGAAGCCGATCCCGACCTCGGCGACGCTGCGGGCGACCTCTTCGGGGCCGAGGTCGATGCGCAACCCGAGGGCCTCCAGCGTGTCGGCTCCGCCGCTGCGCGACGACGCCGCCCGGTTGCCGTGCTTGACGACGGGCACGCCTGCCGCCGCCACCACGATGGAGGCCATCGTCGACAGGTTCACCGTGTTCGCGCCGTCGCCGCCGGTGCCGACGACGTCGACGGTGTCGTTGCCTATCACGTCGGTGGGCACCCGGCGCGCGTAGGACAGCATGGTGTTGGCCAACTCGGTCACCTCGGCCGCCGTCGGCCGCTTCATCTTCATCGACACGCCGAAGGCCGCGATCTGTGCCGGAGTCGCCGCGCCGGTCATGATCTGGTCCATCGCCCAGGCCGCCTGACCCGCCTCCAGCGGTTGCAGCGTGGTCAACCTGCCCAGTATCTGCGGCCAGGTCGGTGAGTCGGGGGCCGCAGCGGGCTCGGGGCGAGGTGAAGTCACCCGCAGATTATGACGAATTGCTCCACCCGGGTGGAGTTGAACAACTACAAAGCGTCATACTTGCGTTGTGACGAGCGCTGTAGGGACCTCGGGAACCGCGATCACGTCGCGCGTACATTCGCTGAACCGGCCCAACATGGTCAGTGTCGGCACCATCGTATGGCTTTCCAGCGAGCTGATGTTCTTTGCTGGACTGTTCGCGATGTACTTCACCGCGCGCTCCCAGGCCGGCGGTAACTGGCCCCCACCCCCGACCGAGCTGAACCTGGTCCAGGCGGTGCCGGTGACACTGGTGCTGATCGCGTCGTCCTTCACCTGCCAGATGGGCGTGTTTGCCGCCGAGCGTGGCGACGTGTTCGGGCTGCGGCGCTGGTATGTCATCACCTTCCTGATGGGCGCTGTTCTTCGTGCTCGGCCAGGGCTACGAGTACATCCACCTCGTCCAGCACGGCACCACGATTTCCAGCAGCGTGTACGGCTCGGTCTTCTACCTGCCCACCGGGTTTCACGGCCTGCACGTCATCGGCGGGCTCATAGCCTTCGTGTTCCTGCTGGCCCGCACCACGATGAGCAAGTTCACACCGGCCCAGGCCACCGCCGCGATCGTCGTCTCGTACTACTGGCATTTCGTCGACATCGTGTGGATCGCACTGTTTGCCACCATCTACTTCGTCCGATGATCGGCTCGCCGATGTGTCCGATAGGCGGGCTGCCGATGAGAAGGGGTTCGATGACCAGCAAGTCCCGCCGTCGGCTTCGTCGGCGACTCTCCGCGGCGGCACTGCTGCTGATCGGGCTGGCGGCTGCGGGCGGCCTTGCGGCCACCGTGACGCCGTCGCCACAGGTGGCCGTCGCCGATGAGTCCGCCTCGGCGCTGCTGCGCACCGGCAAGGAGTTGTTCGACACCTCGTGCGTGAGCTGCCACGGCGTCAACCTGCAGGGCGTAGCCGATCGCGGGCCCAGCCTGGTCGGTGTCGGCGAGGCGGCCGTCTGGTTCCAGGTGTCCACCGGCCGGATGCCGGCCATGCGCGGCGAGGCGCAGGCGCCGAAGAAGCCGGCGCAGTTCGACGAGGCGCAGATCGACGCGCTCGGCGCCTATGTGCAGGCCAACGGCGGCGGCCCGGAGGTGGCACGCGACGCCAACGGTGAACTTGCGCACGAATCACTGATCGGCGACAACGTCGCCCGCGGCGGCGACCTGTTCCGGCTGAACTGCGCGTCCTGCCACAACTTCACCGGCAAGGGCGGCGCGCTCTCGTCGGGCAAGTACGCACCCGATCTTGGTGAAGCCGATCCGCAGACGATCTTCACCGCGATGCTGACCGGCCCGCAGAACATGCCGAAGTTCTCCGACCGTCAGCTCTCCCCGGAAGAGAAGCGCGACATCATCGCCTATGTCCGCGAGTCGGCCGAGACGCCCAGCCCGGGCGGGTACGGCCTCGGCGGCTTCGGCCCGGCGCCAGAAGGCATGGCGGCGTGGATTATCGGGATGGTGGCCGTCATCGCTGCGGCCCTGTGGATTGGTGCGAGGTCATGAGCGACGACGTCAAGGGTACGGACAGCCCGGGCCAGCAAGGCGTCCCCGGGCAGCCCAGCGACGCCGAACTGGCGTCGATGTCCCGTGAGGAGCTGCTCGAGCTCGGCGGCAAGCTCGACGGCGTCGAGATCGTCTACAAGGAAGACCGGTGGCCGGTCGCGGGCACCAGGGCCGAGAAGCGCGCCGAACGCACGGTCGCGTATTGGCTTCTGCTTGGCGGCTTTTCGGGTCTGGCGCTGCTTCTGGTCTTCCTGTTCTGGCCGTGGGAGTTCAAGCCGTATGGGTCAGAAGGCGAGTGGATCTTCGCACTGGCCACCCCGCTCTACGGGCTGACGTTCGGCCTGTCGATCCTGGCGATCGGCATCGGCGCCGTCATGTACCAGAAGAAGTTCATCCCCGAAGAGATCAGCATCCAGGAACGTCACGACGGACGCTCGCCGGAGATCCAGCGGAAGACCATCGCGGCCAACCTCACCGATACGTTGGAGACCTCAACGATCAAGCGGCGCACGCTGGTTGGCCTGTCTCTAGGCATCGGCCTCGGTGCGTTCGGGCTGGGCACGCTGGTCGCCTTCGCCGGTGGCCTGATCAAGAACCCGTGGAAGCCGGTGGTGCAGACCGCCGAAGGCAAGAAGGCTGTGCTGTGGACGTCGGGCTGGACCCCGAGGTTCAAGGGCGAGACGATCTACCTTGCGCGTGCCACCGGAAACACCGGTCACGACGGTTCGCGACTGATCAAGATGCGGCCCGAGGACCTCGACGCCGGGGGCATGGAGACGGTGTTCCCGTGGCGGGAGTCCGATGGCAACGGCACGACCGTCGAGTCGCACCACCACATCAACGAGATCTTCATGGGTGTGCGCAACCCGGTCATGCTGATCCGCATCAAGCCGGGCGACGTCAACAAGGTGGTCAAGCGCAAGGGCCAGGAGAGCTTCAACTTCGGCGACCTGTTCGCGTTCACCAAGGTGTGCTCGCACTTGGGTTGCCCCTCTTCGCTTTACGAGCAACAGACGTATCGCATCCTGTGCCCGTGCCATCAGTCGCAATTCGACGCATTGCACTTCGCACGGCCCATATTCGGTCCGGCTGCGCGCGCTTTGGCGCAGCTGCCCATCACCATTGACCAGGACGGGTATCTGGTCGCCAACGGCGATTTCATCGAGCCCGTCGGACCGGCATTCTGGGAGCGGCGCTCATGAGTCCGAAACTGCCAAAACCCCCGAGCATGGCCGAGATCGCGGCCGACCAAGGCGACGCGATCGACTCGCGCTACCACCCCTCGGCGGCGGTACGCCGGCAGCTGAACAAGGTGTTCCCCACCCACTGGTCGTTCCTGCTTGGTGAGATCGCGCTGTACAGCTTCATCGTGCTGCTGATCACCGGAGTGTGGCTGACCCTGTTCTTCGACCCGTCGATGGCCGAGGTGACCTATCAGGGTGTGTACCAGCCGCTGCGTGGCGTCGAGATGTCGAAGGCCTACCAGACCACCCTGGACATCAGCTTCGAGGTGCGCGGCGGGCTGTTCGTCCGCCAGGTCCACCACTGGGCAGCGCTGCTGTTCGCCGCGGCGATCATGGTGCATTTGGCGCGCATCTTCTTCACCGGCGCGTTCCGGCGTCCGCGCGAGACCAACTGGGTGATCGGGTCGCTGCTGCTGATCCTGGCGATGTTCGAGGGCTACTTCGGCTACTCGCTGCCCGACGACCTGCTGTCCGGTATCGGGCTGCGGGCCGCGATGTCGTCAATCACGCTGGGCATGCCGGTGATCGGCACCTGGTTGCACTGGGCGCTGTTCGGCGGCGACTTTCCCTGTGGAGGTGTCGGATACGAATGCTCGACGGTCGGTATCTTCCTCCCGCGCATGTACGCCATGCACATTCTGCTGATCCCGGGAATCATCCTGGCGCTCATCGGCGTGCACCTGGCGATGGTGTGGTTCCAAAAGCACACCCAGTTCCCCGGACCCGGCCGCACCGAGCACAACGTCGTCGGGGTGCGCGTGATGCCGGTGTTCGCGGTGAAGTCCGGTGCGTTCTTCGCGATGACGACGGGCATCCTCGGCCTGATGGGCGGTCTGCTGCAGATCAACCCGATCTGGCAACTCGGCCCGTACAAGCCGTCGCAGGTGTCGGCGGGCAGCCAGCCCGACTTCTACATGATGTGGACGGAGGGTCTGGCCCGCATCTGGCCGGCGTGGGAGCTCTACCTCGGCAATTACACGGTGCCCGGCGCCGTCGGCGTCGCGCTGATCATGGGCCTGATATTCGTGCTGCTGATCGTCTACCCGTTCATCGAGCAGCGGGTGACCAAGGACAAGGCCCACCACAATCTGTTGCAACGACCGCGAGATGCCCCGGTGCGCACAGCGATCGGCGCCATGGCGATTGCGTTCTACATGGTGCTGACGCTGTGCGCGATGAACGACGTCATCGCCTACAAGTTCCAAATCTCGCTCAACGCGACGACGTGGATCGGCCGCATCAGCATGGTGGTGTTGCCTGCGATCGTCTACTACATCGCCTACCGGTGGTGCATCGGGCTTCAGCGCAGCGACCGCGCGGTGCTCGAGCACGGCATCGAGACCGGCATCATCAAGCGGCTGCCCCACGGTGCCTACATCGAACTGCACCAACCGCTCGGGCCGGTCGACGAGCACGGTCACCCGATTCCGTTGGAATACCAGGGCGCAGCGCTGCCGAAGCGAATGAACAAGCTCGGGTCCGCCGGGTCGCCGGGATCCGGCAGCTTCCTGCGCGCCGACCCCCTCGAACAGCACGATGCTCTTGCCGAGGCGGAGCACGCCGCAGAGCGCAAGGCGCTCACCGCGCTACGCGAGCACCAGGAGCGCGGCAACGGGTCCGGCAACGGCGAGACGGACGGCCACCACTGAGAGTTGACCCGTAATGGGTCATGCAGCGCCAATCAGCTTGGGGGCTGGTTGTTTTCGGCTGGTCCCGCGACGTCCAGGCTTTGGGCCTGGGCTGTTCGGGGGTGGGCCGAGTGCTGCTTGTTCAGCAGAGGCCACCAGGTGGTGGCTGCCGGTCCTGGCTAATCGGTCATCAGGTGATGGCGGTGGCTGGTGCCGGTTGACTAAACCCTCCCACTCTTGCTGGGAGGCCAGCCACGCCCGTAGGGCGTGGGCAAGTCGGTAGTCGACCCGCGCGGTGCGCGGGTCGAGGGGGTCGGCGAGGGTCACGCAGGCCGCCAGGATGGCTGAGACGATGTCACGGTCACCGCGCAGCCCGCAGTGCGGACAATCGTGGGTGCGCTGGGCCAGCGTCTTGGAGACCCGCGCCCCGCACAGGCAATGCTGGGAAAGCGCGGTAGATCGGGTGCCGGCGCGTGAGAGCGCGCCGCCGGTGGCCGCGCATTCGCGTTTCAGCGCGCCCACCAGCATGCCGGGGCTGAACAACGCGATTCTCTTGCCCCACAATCGCGCCCACGTGCTGATGTTGGTGTCTTCGACGGTGATCGAGCTGCCGTGGGCGGCCACGATCCGCGCGGCAACCTCGCCGGCTCGGGCGTGCTTGGCCTGAGTCGCGCTGCGCGACTCGGTGCCATGATCACAACGTGTGCGCTGATAGCGGCCTGAGAGCCTGTCGTGGCGGTAGGCGCGCAGCGGCACCCCATCGGCGCGGGCCGCCCGCGGACCGCCCGGGTTGGGGACCTGTCTTGCCGCCAGCCCTCCTGCGGCGCGACGTTCTGCGCGCTTGCGCTGGCGTACTGAGGGGCCGTACTGGTCGGCATTGGTGTTGCGCCGGGAGCGATCCAACGACTTCTGCCGATCCCGGGCTTTTTTGGCAGTGCGCGCGGCGGCGTTCTGCTGCTCGGGCGTGCAGGCGATCTGCTCGATAGCCAGCTGCCCGGGCTGCTCATCGGGGAACGACGCGACCGACAGGTTGGACACATTGGCATCCACACCGGCGCGCCGGCCGGCAGGAACCTCTTCGCGACGAGCCCGGGTAGCCGCAGACTGATACCCACTCTGATGGACCAGCAGATGGGCGTAGTAGCGCCAGCCGCCGGGCGCCTTGCGATCACGCACCCGCACCAGGTCTATCTTGTGCCACACTGCTGGATCGGCCAGGAAATGGGCCAGGTGCGCCCACTGCCCGGCACCTTGGGACAGCCGCACCGGCAACACCAGATGCCCTGCGGGCAGGCCAGTGAACACCACCGCCAGGGCGCCATCGTGATCCCACCACGAGCCGCTCGTCGGCCGCGCCGAAGCCGGCAGCCGCGCGGGTTGAGCCAGGATCGAGGTGCCCGCCGGCTGGGCGGCGGCCGCAGGGCCGGTGACGATCTCGGCGGGCAACTGAGTGTGTCGATAGGCGCCCAGATGGCCGTCCAACGTGCCGACCAGGCGGTAGGTCTCCCAGGTGGGTGTGGCTTTGGTGCGTGAGCGGGCCCGCCCTGGAATGCGGGTGAACTCCCACCGCGACCCGACCCGTGGTGGCCCGTGCCGACGTCCCGAAGCGTCGGGAAACAGGTGCCGATCGATGCTTTCCCACACTTCATCGGCCACATGCAAGCCCACGGCTTTGGTCAGATGATCACGCATCCACCCGCTGGCCTCAATATGGGCCCTGGCCGCGGTTTCGATGCCCTTGCGGGTCAACCCCAACCGTTCCCGCAGCGCCTTCGGATCGGCGGCGAGCTCGCGGTGGGCGGCCCCAATACGCCCGACACCGCGCCCTGGCGTCGCGCTGCAGTGCCCGGCGCAGCCGAAACACTGCCTCCCACTGCCGCTCCAGGCGCCGCAGCACAACTGGGTCGCTGACATCGAGCTCGAGGCCGATCACCGACACCGGCCCGCCATACTTGAAATTCGGGGCCTTCGACTTACCCCGCCACCGCGGCACCACGACATCACCGCTGGTCGCGGTCACGGTGTCGGTGCCCGCCGATGCCATGTGGCCGATGCAACCACAGACCACTGACATCCATCTTCTGCCACACCGATGGCGAAACCTACTGCCGCTCACCGGGTTAACCATCGGCCAGGTCCACACCGTCTGCACCCTGGCACACCGCCGACTACCACCCACAACCGGGCGGCCTTGGGCCCTGCCGCTGCCCGTGCGGGTGCTACTGGTGCTGATCCACTTGCCCACCAACCTCACCACCCGCGCGCTCGCGGCACTGTTTCGCACCAGCCAATCCCCGTCGACCGCGTTATTCATCACGTGGTGGCGGTGCTGGGTCAAGCGCTGCGACCCGACCCAGACCACCACAGCGACACCCACCCGTGGATCATCGACGGCACCCTGATTCCGGTGCACGACCAGTCAATCACCGCCATCAGCACGAACTATCGCCGCAGCGTCAACGCCCAAATCATCATTTGCCCCTACCGCCGCCGCGTCGTGATAGCCGGCCGCTGCTGGCCTGGTAACCGCAACGACGTCATCGTCGCCCGCCACACCGTGACGCACCTGTTCGATGATCGTGTCGTCCTCGGCGACGGCGGCTACCGCGGCATCATGTCGATCACCACCCCACGCCGCGACGCCACGGTCCGATCATCCACGATGGCTACTACCGGACACACGCCATGTCAGGGCCCGCGTCGAACACGTCATCGCCCGACTCAAGGACTGGCAGATACTACGTCAATGCCGACGCCGCGGCCAGGCCATCAACCACAGCCTCTACATCATCGCCGGACTCTGGAACCTCAAGGCCCCCACACCATTGCGGGTCACCACTAGGGTCCCGACGCGTCGAGCAGCTCACGCAGCTCGCGCAGGTAGAACCACGGGACGGCTGGCATCGCCAGCGTGACGAGACCTGCTGCGACGTAAACGATCCAGGCCGCTGTGTCATGCCCGGCCGCCATCAGGTAGGTGGCGATGCCGACGGCCAACAGGGCCACGCCCATGGCGCACGCGATGACCACGGCGCAGCGCAGCCACAGCCGGTCCACCGCAGGCGGTAACGCGGCGTCAAACGTGCTGAGCACTACCGACGGCGCGTAGCCGCTGCGCGGGCGGATCGGGTCGTCGCCCGGGTGGTACGACCGCAGCTTCGTCGTCTGTGGCTCTCCAGGCCGCGTCGGGGCCACGGGCCGTCCCGCGGTCGGCCGGGCGGCGGCACCACCGCTTGCCCGCGGATCGGCCAGCGACGCGCGCCTGGCCCGCACCAGCAGCGGTATGGCGCTGACGATGACCAGCGCCGACACCCCGATGACGGTGTAGAGCAGCCAGGGCGTGCCTGATGTGCTGGAGGAGACCTGGTGGCCCCGGCCGAGATCGACCAGCGCCACCGTTGCGGCCACCGCGGACCCCAGCACGGCCAGCCAGATCGCCGCGCAGCCGGCCAGCAGAATGCGGTCCAGATTGTCGGCATCTGACGTCGAGCCGAACCGCGAGCGGGCCGCCGCGGCCCCAGTGTTGTATGTCATCAGCAGCTTGTCTGTGCGGAGTTGCCGGTATTGGAGGACAGTACGGTGCCGTCGCTCGTCGTGATCGAGCAATTGAGCCTGCTGACCAGAAACAGGCTGGATGCCTGCACCGAGCCCACCTCGGACGCCGAGATCGGCGTCACCGTCAGCGACCACGGGATGTAGACGTTGCGCTGGGTGCGGCTACGGCCCGAGGCATCGACGTAGGTGATCGTGATGATGTCGCCGGGCGCCTTCGTTCCCGTCACCGAGTAGGTCACCTGGCGCGGGCCCGACCGCGTCGTCGTGGTCGGCGGCGGAGGCGGTGCGGAGGTCTCGACCGGCGGCGGTGGGGGTGCTTCCGCGGGCGGCGGCGGTGGCGGCGGCTCCGTCACCGTGACGGTCTCCGGCGGCGGAGGTGGCGGTTCCTCGCTCGGCGGCGGTGGTGGAGGTGGCGGCGGTGGCGGCGTCGTGGTGATGATCTCGTCCTGCACCGGCGGCGCCGACGTGGTCTTGCTCGTGGCTGGCGTCGCGAGATTGTCGGTGTCGGTCCCGGTCACCAGCAGAGATACCGACACGACGAGAGCGACCGCTGCGATGATGGCGACGACGCCGACAACCCACGGCCAGCGCGGGGGCTTGGAAACGGACGCCGCGACGAGTTCGGTCTTGTCGTAGTCTTCGTAGTCTTCGTAGTCGTCGTAGTCGTACAAGTCGGGGTCGGCCGGCACGTACGGGCCGGCAGTGAAATGCTCGGACTCGGGCGCCGAATACGCCTGCGAATGGATATCCGTCTCACCCGTCGCATCCGGGGTGGCCTGATCCTCGGCTGTCTGCTCGCCCGGTTCCTGTTCCGGGTTGTCCGACCCTTCAGAATCCGGCTCGGGGGGATTCGGCCCGCTCATTTACGCCTATCCTTCTCGACTACTTCATCGGCGCGACAGCAAGCGGCTGACGTTGCCTCGGCAACACTACCCAAACCGATGAGCGGATCGAATTCCGCAGCGCGGTAGCTGACCAACTGACGCCCAGATGTGACCTTTGGGCGGTCAGTGCTTCTCGGCGCCCGTGTAGTACTCGAAGACCAGACCCGCGGTCGAGCCGAGCACGAAGCAGACACCGGCCACGATCAGCCATGGCAGCCACAGGGCGGCACCGACGGCGGTCACCGAGGCGGACAGCGCGATGACGATCGGCCACCAACTGTGCGGGCTGTAGAAGCCCAGCTCCCCCGCGCCGTCGCTGATCTCGGCGTCCTCGTAGTCCTCCGGCCTGGTGTCGAGCCGCCGCGCCACGAACCGGAAGAACGTGCCGGTGATCATCGTCAGCCCCGCGGTCATGACCAGCGCGGTAACGCCTGCCCACTCCACGCCGCCTGGCTGGAACAGCTGGGTCAGCACGGCGTATACCACCGCCGCCAGAACGAAGAACGCGGTCAGGAACTCGAACAGCCTGGCTTCGATGTGCATGAGATCCCTACTTGCTGGCCTGGGGTGCCTGCTCCCCACGGCGGGTGTCGAACGGTTGGGTGGTGACCGCCGTCGCCGGCTGGTTGATCGCCAGCAACGCCTCGGCATTGGTCTTGCCTGCGATCCGCTGCTGTAGGTAGGCCTTGAAGTCGTTGGGCTCCACCACCCGCACCTCGAAGTTCATCATCGAGTGGTAGGTGCCGCACATCTCGGCGCAGCGGCCGACGAACGCGCCGGTCTTGGTGATCTCACTGACCTGGAAGATGTTGTCCGAGTTGTTCGGAATCGGGTCGGGCATCACGTCGCGCTTGAACAGGAACTCGGGCACCCAGAACGCGTGAACCACGTCGGCCGAGGCGATCTGGAACTCGATGCGCTTGCCCACCGGCAGCACCAGGACCGGAATCTCGGTGCTGGTGCCAAGGGTCTCGACCTCGTCGAAGTTCAGGTAGGACCGGTCCTCGGGGTTCTTGCCCGCGATGGCGCCGTACTCCCCGCCGTGCTCTCCCTGAAGGCCTTCCGGCCCCGACGCGAGGGCCTCCTTGCGTTCGGGGTCGGCGCCGTCGTAGTTGAAGGTCCCGTCGGAGAAGTTGATCTTCTGGTAGCCGAACTTCCAGTTCCACTGAAAGGCGGTGACGTCGACGACGACCTCGGGATTGGGCTCCTTGTTCAGCATCTTCTCCTGCACCACCACGGTGAAGTAGAAGAGCACCGAGATGATCAGGAACGGCGTCACGGTGAGCACCAGCTCCAGCGGCATGTTGTAGCCGAACTGGCGGGGAAGCTCGGTGTCGGTCTTCTTGTGGCGGTGAAACGCCGAGGCCCAGAAGATCAGGCCCCACACGATCACACCGACGACCATTGCCGCGATCAGCGAACCGATCCACAGCTCACGGTTGATGTGGGCCTCGGGAGTGATGCCTTCCGGCCAGCCGATGCCCAGTACCTCCGACCAGCTACACCCGCTGAGCAGCAGCGCAGTCACACCAAGTACGACCGCCAACGCCGCTCTCCGTGCCACCACCCTGCGTCCGCGAGGTGTCACGTCGGAGCCTCCTAGAAGTCGGGGAACTAGCCGAATACTACGCAGCGTAGACCACCCGCGGGTGCAGGTCTCGACACACCTCGCCCATTCGGCATACTGGCCCGGTGTGCGGACTGCTGGCCCTGCTGACTGACCCGTCCGCCGTCGTCTCCCCGCATCTCGTCGATGCGGTTTCCGGGGCGTCGCATCTGATGCGTCATCGCGGCCCGGACGAGCCGGGCACGTGGCACGACCAGGATGTGGTGCTGGGGTTCAACCGGCTGTCGATCATCGACATCGCACACAGCCACCAGCCGCTGCGCTGGGGTCCACCGGATTCGCCCGACCGCTACGTGCTGGTGTTCAACGGTGAGATCTACAACTACCTGGAGCTGCGGGAGGAACTGGCGTCGGGCCACGGCGCAACGTTTCACACCGACGGCGACGGCGAGGCCATCATCGCCGCCTACCACCACTGGGGCACCGACGCGCTGACCCGGCTGCGCGGTATGTTCGCCTTCGCGCTGTGGGACACCGTCGAGCGTGAATTGTTCTGCGCGCGCGACCCGTTCGGCATCAAACCGCTGTTCATGGCCACCGGCACCGGCGGAACGGCGGTGGGCAGCGAGAAGAAGTGCCTGCTCGACCTCGCCGATGAGCTCGGCATCGACGTCGGTATCGACGAGCGCGCCGTGCAGCACTACACCGTGCTGCAGTACGTGCCGGAGCCGGAGACGCTGCACCGCGGGGTGCGACGGCTGGAGTCGGGCAGCTACGCCCGCATCCGGCCCGGCGGTGTGCCGGATGTGACCCGCTACTTCACCCCGCACTTCGCCGCGAAACCGTTCACCGCCGGCGACGAGCAGAGCCGCTATGACGAGATCACCGCCGTGCTCGAGGACTCGGTGGCCAAGCACATGCGGGCCGACGTCACCGTCGGCGCGTTCCTGTCCGGCGGTATCGACTCCACCGCGATCGCCGCGCTGGCGATGCGGCACAACCCGCGGCTGATCACCTTCACCACCGGTTTCGAGCGGGAAGGTTTCTCGGAGGTCGACGTGGCGGTCGCCTCCGCCGAGGCGATCGGTGCCCGGCACGTCACCAAGGTGGTGAACCAGGCCGAGTTCGTCGCCGCCCTGCCCGAGATCGTCTGGTATCTCGACGAACCCGTCGCCGACCCGGCACTGGTGCCGCTGTTCTTCATCGCCCGCGAGGCCCGCAAGCACGTCAAGGTGGTGCTGTCCGGCGAGGGCGCCGACGAGCTGTTCGGTGGCTACACCATCTACCGGGAACCGTTGTCGCTGAAGCCGTTCAACTATCTGCCGCGTCCGCTGCGCCGGTCGATGGCCAAGGTATCGGCCCCGCTGCCCGAGGGCATGCGCGGAAAGAGCCTGCTGCACCGCGGTTCCCAGACGCTCGAGGAGCGCTACTACGGCAACGCGCGCAGCTTCTCCGACGCGCAGTTGCAGGCTGTGCTGCCCGGCTTCCGGGCGGATTGGACCCACACCGATGTGACCGCGCGGGTGTACGCGGAATCCGAGGGCTGGGATCCGGTCGCGCGCATGCAGCACATCGACCTGTTCACCTGGCTGCGGGGCGACATCCTGGTCAAGGCGGACAAGATGACGATGGCCAACTCGCTCGAGCTGCGGGTGCCCTTCCTGGATCCCGAGGTGTTCGCGGTGGCGTCCCGGTTGCCGTGGGACGCCAAGATCACCCGCGCCACCACGAAATTCGCGCTGCGCCGCGCACTGGAGCCGATCGTGCCCGCACACGTGCTCAACCGGCCGAAGCTGGGCTTTCCGGTGCCGATCAGGCACTGGCTGCGGGCGGGCGAGCTGTTGGACTGGGCCTACGGCCTGGTGGCGTCGTCAGGTGCGGGCGATCTCGTCGACACGGCCGCGGTCGCTGCGATGCTCGACGAACACCGCAGCGGCGCAAGCGATCACAGTCGTCGGCTGTGGACCGTGTTGATTTTCATGCTGTGGCACGCGATCTTCGTCGAGGGCAGCGTGACCCCGCAGATCAGTGAGCCGACGTACCCCGTGCAAATTTAAGGAAGCGCCACTCGGCTATTTATGGAAGCGCCACTCGGCTACCTGTCGGCGCCGAGCGCCTCGGCGATTTCTGCGCCCGCGTCCGACCCGTACGCGTCGGACAGGCGCTTGACTGCGGCGTCCTTGTCCCAGGTCCACTCCTGCGGACCCGGCGCCTCGAGCACCAGCGTGGCAACCATCGAGGCAAGCTGGGCCGAGCGCTCCAGGCTCAGGCCCGCGCTGCGGGCGGTCAGGAAGCCGGCCCGGAAAGCGTCTCCGATGCCGGTGGGATCGTCCTTGTGTGTCTCGGGAACAACGTCGACGTGAACGAATGTGCCGTCGCGGCCGAGCAGGTCGACGCCCTTCTCGCCGAGCGTGGTGACGCGCAGTCCGATCTGGCGCATCACCTCGGCCTCCGACCAGCCGGACTTCTGCAGCAGCAGGTCCCACTCGTAGTCGTTGGTGAACAGGTAGGTCGCACCGTCGATCAGCTGGCGAATCTCGTCACCGGACAGCCTGGCCAGCTGCTGAGAGGGGTCGGCGGCGAAGGCCAGCCCGAGCTTGCGACACTCCTCGGTATGCAGGAACATCGCGTCCGGGTCATTGGCGCCGATGATGACCAATTCCGGTGTGCCGCTTCGGGATACCACGTCGGCCAACGCGATGTTGCGCGCCTGCGACATCGCGCCGGGATAGAACGAGGCGATCTGGGCCATGTCCTCGTCGCTGGTGCAGACGAACCTCGCGGTATATGAGGTGTCCGAGATCAGCACGCTGTCGCAGTCCACGCCGGCCGATTCCAGCCACGTGCGGTAGTCGGCGAAATCGGAGCCTGCGGCACCGACCAGCACCGGAGCGCCGCCGAGCACGCCGATCGCGTAGGCCATGTTGCCCGCTACCCCGCCGCGGTGAATGACCAGGTCGTCGACCAGGAAGCTCAATGAGACCTTTTGCAGGTGGTCGGCGAGTAGTTGTTCGGAGAACCGGCCCGGGAACCGCATGAGATGGTCGGTCGCAATCGATCCGGTTACCGCGATGGTCACGAAGCGTCACCCTTCAATTCATTAAGCCGTCTAGATAATCTTACCCAGCCTAACGGCCCGGTCAGCGTTCGGCGGGTTGCGCTAACCTGCGTACAAGGCCCGTCTGGGTCACTGTAGACGGCGTTCACCGACAACCCCCCGGGAGAGCAACTCCGTGACATCTCTGATGGCTGAAGCCAGCAGCTTCATGGCCTTCACTCAGCCTCAGATTCTTCTCTGCGGTGCGTCTCCCGACGCCGCACGACGGGCCAGTCCGACCCTGAACGGAAAGCTACCAGTGAGCAACGACAAAATCGGCCGCCATGCGGCGGAGGTCCCGATTCCCCCGACAGCTGAAGCCGCCGGTCCCCTCGGGACGCACTGATGGCTGGTCCGTATCCGCCCCATTACGGCGCGGGACCGGTCGGTCCGCCTGCGCCCTATCCGGGCCCGCCTCAGCGCTATCCGGAGAATCCCGTTGCGCCCTCGGCGTATCCGGGCATGCTGCCGCCGCCGATCCCGTATCCGCAGCGCCGCCGATGGCGCGCCCTCGTCTGGTCGCTGGTGGCACTCGCGGCGGTGGCCGCCGCGGTGGCCGCGATCGTTTACGTGGTCAGCTCCGAGGACGACAAATCGCCCGCCGGTAGGTTGACGACGGCCTCGGCCCAGGCGGCGATCCAGAACTACCTGGACGCGCTCGGGGACGGCGATGTCGAGACGATTGCCCGGCACACGCTGTGCGGGCTGTTCGACGCCGTCAAGGAACGCAAGTCAGACCTCGCGCTGGCGGATCTGAGCAGTGATGCGTTCCGCAAGCAGTTCGGCAAGGCCGAGGTGACATCGATCGACAAGATGGTGTTCTCGTCGCCCTATCAGGCGCAGGTGCTGTTCACCATGCGCGTGGTCCCCGCGGGAACCCGCACCCAGCCGCCTCCGGAGACAGAGGAGCAGGGCGTGGCGCAGCTACTCGCCGAGGACAACGAGATCCTGGTGTGTTCTTACCTGCTGCGGGCCGCCAGCCAGTACTAGGTCAGTTGAAGGAGTCCCCGCACGCGCACGAACCCGTCGCGTTGGGGTTGTCGATGGTGAAACCCTGCTTCTCGATGGTGTCGACGAAGTCGATCGTGGCGCCCTGGATGTAGGGGGCGCTCATCCGGTCGACGGTCAAGTTGACACCGCCGAACTCGGCGGTCAGGTCGCCGTCGAGAGTCCGGTCATCGAAGAAGAGGTTGTAGCGCAGGCCGGCGCATCCGCCCGGCTGGACGGCGATCCGCAGCGCCAAGTCGTCACGGCCCTCCTGGTCCAGCAGCGCCTTCGCCTTGCTGGCCGCGGCATCGGTCAGGACCGCGCCATGGGTGGCGGTGCTGGTCGCCGACTCGTCCTGAACAGTCATTGCGTCTCCTGTGAATGGTTCTTGTTGCAGGCCTCTAACAGCCCCACTCGGTCAACGGTACCTTGTTATGCCGCTATTCCCGAGTTCTGCGGCGGTGACCTCCGCCAATCCGGCCAGCTGGTTGGCCGCGTCGTCGATGGCCAGCTGGACCGATCCGGCGTGGTCGGCGATCGCGTACGCGGCGGTGATGCCCGCGTCCCGCAGCGCGGCCTCGTCGAGGGTGACCTGGCCTGCCAGCACCAGCACGGCTGTGCCGCGGGCCTCGGCGGCCAGCGCGCTGACCACTTTGCCGTGCAGCGACTGGTCGTCGAACCGGCCCTCACCGGTGATGACGAGTTCCGCCGCGGCGACATCGTCGGCCAGGTGGGTGTGCTCGGCGATGACCGTGGCCCCGGACGCCCGGCTGCCGCCCAGCGCCAGCAGCGCCGCCCCGATGCCCCCTGCGGCGCCCGAGCCGGGCTCCTCGCTGACCGTCCGCCCTGCCCCTGCGTCGAGTTCGGCGGCCCACTCGGTCAGCCGCCGTTCCAGGGCGAGCACCGTGTCCGGGTCGGCACCCTTCTGCGGCCCGAACACCCTTGCCGCGCCCATCGGCCCGAGCAGCGGGTGCTCGACGTCGGTGGCAGCGATCAGCTCGACCCCGGCCAGCAGCCTGCGGGCTTCATCAAGCGAGCCGAGTTCCTCGATCATGCCGCGGCCGCCGTCGGTGCAGGCGCTGCCGCCCAACCCGACGACGATGCGGCCCGCATCGGCGGCCACCGCGGCCGCGATCAGCTGCCCGACTCCCCTGCTCTGCGCGGCCAGCGCGGTCTGCACCGTCGGCGGGCCGCCGAGCAGCGCCAGCCCGCAGGCTTGCGCGCATTCGATGTAGGCGGTGCCCGGCCCCGTGGTGTCCAGCACCCAGTCGGCGTCCACATCGGCGGTCAGCGGACCGTTGACGCGCAGCGTCCGCCGTTCCCCGAGGCGCCCGACCAGCACGTCGACGAAGCCCGGTCCGCCGTCGGATTGGGGGGCCAGCGTCAGCTCGTCATCCGGGCGGGACCGCCGCCAGCCGGCGGCGATCGCCTCTGCGGCCTGCACGGCGGTGAGGCTGTCGCCGTAGCAGTCGGGGGCGATCAGCACGCGGAGGCCATCCGAGCCGGTCATCCCAGCAGATTATGCTGGCATGCGTGAAACTGCTTGGCCGCAAGAAGGACACTGCGCCCGTCGCCGGCACTGAAGCCGCCGAGGCAGCCGAACACGGTGCAACGAATGTCAAGGATTCCGGCACCACGGCCCCCAAAGGCAGGCCGACGCCGAAGCGCGATGCGGCCCGTCGCCGCGGGCCCGTGGCACCGGCGCCGATGACGACCGCCGAGGCTAGGCGCAGGCGCAAGGAGCTGCGCGGCCCGAAGCTGTCGCGCGAGGAACGCCGCGAAGACAAGATCGCCCGCCGCGCCGCGATGTCCGAGCGCCGCGAAAAGATGATGGCGGGTGAGGACGCCTATCTGCTGCCGCGCGACAAGGGCCCGGTGCGCCGGTTCGCCCGCGACGTGGTGGACTCGCGCCGTTTTGGCGCCCTCGGCCTTTTCATGCCCGCGGCGTTGGCGTTGATCTTCATCATGCTGGCCGTTCCACAGGTCAATCTCTATATCTCGCCGGCCATGCTGGTGCTGATGGCGTTCATGGTGATCGACGGTTTCTTGTTGGGCCGCAAGGTCAATCGCCTCGTCGACGAGAAGTTCCCGGACAACACCGAAAGCGGTTGGAAGCTCGGCTTCTACGCCGCCAGCCGCGCCTCCCAGCTGCGGCGGATGCGGGCACCGAAGCCGCAGGTCAACCGCGGCGACAAAGTCACCTGAGAAGCGGTGCGCGTTCTGGTGCTCGGCGGGATCCGGTCGGGCAAGTCCGAGTGGGCCGAGACCGCCGTCGCCGCGTCCCTCGGCGACGGCCGCCCGGTGCGGTATCTGGCCACCGGCGCCACCGCTGACGACGACACCTGGGCGGCACGGGTGGCGGCCCACCGCGCCCGCAGGCCAAAGCGGTGGTCGACAGTCGAAACAACCGATGTGGCAACGCAATTGCGGTCCGGCGACGCCTCACCCACGCTGGTCGACGACATCGGTGGCTGGCTCACCGCGGCCATGGACGGCGCGGGAGCATGGACGGGCGGCTCTGTCGGCACCGCGATCGACGATCTCCTCGACGCGGTTGCCGGATTTCAGGCGGAGCTGGTGCTGGTCAGTCCCGAAGTGGGCCTGACGGTGGTGCCCGAAACGGAGGCCGGTCGCCGGTTCGCCGACGAGCTGGGCACTCTCAACCAGCGACTCGCCGCACAGTGTGACCGCGTCGTGCTGGTGGTGGCGGGGCAGCCGGTGACGGTGAAGGGGCCGGCGTGACGGATTTCCCGGAGATCACGGCGCCGGACTCGGACGTCGCCGCGCAGGCGCGGGCCCGGCAGGACACGCTGACGAAGCCGCCCGGCTCGCTGGGCCGTCTCGAGGAGCTGTCGGTATGGGTGGCCGCATGCCAGGGGGCGTGCCCGCCGCATCAGTTCCAGCGGGCGCGGGTGGTGGTCTTCGCCGGCGACCATGGCGTCACCGCCGCGGGGGTTTCGGCCTTCCCCGCCGAGGTGACCGCGCAGATGGTCGCCAACTTCGATGCCGGCGGCGCCGCGATCAACGTGCTGGCCGAGGCGGCGGGCGCGAGCGTGCGGGTGGCGGACATCGCGGTCGACGTCGAGAAGCCCCATTCGCCGTCGATCGGTGCACACAAGGTGCGCAGGAGCAGCGGCAACATCGCCGTCGAGGACGCGCTGTCCGCGGACGAGGCGGATGCCGCCGTCGAGGCGGGCAGGCGGATCGCCGACGAGGAGGTCGACGCCGGCGCCGACCTGTTGATCGCGGGCGATATGGGGATCGGAAACACCACGGCTGCAACAACTTTGATCGCCGCACTGACCGGCGTCGAGCCTGTCTCCGTTGTCGGGCGGGGTACCGGGATCGACGACGCCGGGTGGTCACGGAAGACCGCTGCCGTCCGTGATGCGCTGTTCCGGGCCCGCGGGCTTACCGGCGACCCGCTGGGGCTGCTGCGGGTATGCGGCGGCGCCGACGTGGCCGCGATGGCGGGGTTCTGTGCGCAGGCAGCGGTGCGCCGCACGCCGGTGCTGCTCGACGGTGTGGTGGTGACGGCGGCGGCGTTGGTCGCCGACCTGATGGCGCCCGGCGCACGCCAGTGGTGGCGTGCGGGCCATCGGTCCACCGAGCCCGCGCACGGGCTGGCTCTCAAGCGGCTGGAACTCGAGCCGATCGTGGACCTTTCGATGCGGCTCGGCGAAGGCACCGGCGCGGCGGTCGCGCTGCCGGTGGTGCGGGCCGCGGTGGCCGCGCTGGTGTCGATGGCCACGTTCGACGAGGCCAGCGTCTCGTCGTGATCCGTTCGGTCACAGGGGCTTTCGCGTTCGGCACGGTGCTGCCGACGCGTGCGGGGGCGAGTGTGGGCCGAGGCGTGCTGACGGCCCTGCCGGTGGTGGGTGCCGTGCTCGGCGCGCTGGCCGCCGCGGTGTTGTGGGCGGCCGGCCACGCGTTCGGGGCGGGTAACCCGCTGACCGGTGTGCTGGCGGTGACGGTATTGCTGGTCGCCTCTCGCGGTTTGCACATCGACGGGCTCGCCGACACCGTCGACGGCCTCGGCTGCTACGGCCCCCCGCAGCGGGCACTGCAGGTGATGCGGGACGGGTCGACCGGCCCGTTCGGAGTCGCGGCCGTCGTGGTGGTGATTCTCGTGCAGGGACTGGCCTTCGCCGCCCTACCGCCGGATAGGACGGGATGGATCGCGGTGGTCGTCGCGGTGACCGCGGGCCGGGTGGCCGCCGTGGCGGCCTGCCAGCGGTCGGTGCCCGCGGCCGAGGGCAGCACGCTGGGCGCGATGGTGGCGGGCAGCCAACCGGCCGCCGTGGTGATCGCCTGGCTGGTGGCCGTCGCCGCGCTCGCGACGCTGGCGGGTCCACGACCCTGGCAAGGCCCGCTCGCGGTGCTGGTTGCGGTGGCGTGCAGCGCCATGCTGGTGGCGCACTGTGTCCGCCGGTTCGGGGGCATCACCGGCGACGTGCTCGGTGCCGCGATCGAGCTGACGACGACGGTGGCCGCGGTCGGGCTGGCGATCAGCTGAGCCGGGCCATCCAGCCATGGGTGTCGGCGAACGTGCCGCGCTGGATACCGGTCAGGGTGTCGCGCAGGGCCATGGTGATCTCACCGGGTTCGCCGTCGGCGATGGCGAACCCGCCGTCGCTGTACTTCACGTGCGACACCGGAGTGATCACGGCCGCGGTTCCGCAGGCGAACACCTCGGTGATCTCCCCAGCGGCCGCCTTCTTCTGCCACTCCTCGACGTCAATCTTGCGCTCTTCGACGGCGAACCCGGCGTCAATCGCCAACTGCAGCAACGAATCCCGGGTGATTCCTGGCAGCAGCGAACCGCTCAGCTCCGGGGTGACCAGGCGAGCAGAACCGCCGGTGCCGAACACGAAGAACAAGTTCATGCCGCCCATCTCTTCGACGTAGCGGCGTTCGATGGCGTCCAGCCACACCACCTGGTCGCACCCGTTGTCGGCGGCCTCGGCCTGGGCCAGTAGCGAGGCGGCGTAGTTACCGCCGAACTTGGCCGCCCCGGTGCCGCCCGGGCACGCCCGCACGTACTCCATCGACAACCACACGCTGACCGGCTTGATGCCGCGCGGGAAGTACGCCCCCGCCGGTGAGCCGATCACCATGTAGCGGTATTCGGATGCGGGGCGAACCCCCAGGCCGGGCTCGGTGGCGAAGATATAGGGCCGCAGATACAGCGACTCCTCACCGCCCGCAGGCGGCACCCATTGGTCGTCGACCGCGATCAGCTGGCGCAACGACTCGATGAACTGCTCTTCGGGCAGTTCGGGGATGGCCAGCCGGCGTGACGACTTGCGCAGCCGCGCCGCGTTGGCTTCCGGCCGGAACGACACGATGGAGCCGTCGGCCCACCGGTAGGCCTTCAGCCCCTCGAACACCTCCTGCGCGTAGTGCAGCACGATGGCCGATGGGTCGAGCTCGATCGGACCGTATGGCATGACCCGCGCGTTGTGCCAGCCCTTGCCCGTCGGCATAGTCGATCGAGACCATGTGGTCGGTGTGATAGCGGCCGAATCCCGGATTGGCCAGGATGTTGGCCCGTACCTCGTCGCTCGCCGGATCGGTGCTGCGATCGACGGTGAACTCGAGGCGGTCAGTCATGGGCCGATTGTATCTCCGGCCGCTACCGGGTTTTTGCCTCGACAAACGGCGGCTTGACCACTTCGCATTCGACTGTGCGGCCGCGCACGTCGACGGTGACGCGCTGCCCGTCGGTGATGTCGTGGTCGGTGTCGAGCAGTGCGAGCGCGATGCCGACTTTCAAAGTCGGAGAGAAGGTTCCCGATGTCGTCACCCCGATCGGCATGGCACCGTCGAGCACCGTCAGGTCTCCCCGCAGCACTCCGCGGCCGACGGCGCGCAGACCCCGCAACAGCCGCTTCGGGCCCGCCTCCTTCTCGGCCAGCAACGCCTCGCGGCCCCAGAATCCCTTTTTCTTCCAGCCGATCGCCCAGCCGCAGCGGGCCTGCAACGGCGAAATCTCGAGGGACAGCTCGTGACCGTGCAGCGGATAGCCCATCTCGGTGCGCAGTGTGTCACGGGCGCCCAGACCGGCCAACTGGCCGCCCGCCCCATTGACGGCATCGACAAGCGCATCGAACACCACGCCCGCCTCGTCCCAGGACGGCAGCAGCTCATAACCGTGTTCGCCGGTGTAGCCGGTGCGGCACACCCGCACTTCCACACCGTTGAACACCGCGTCGGCATAGCCCATGTAGTCCATGTCGGTCGGCAGCCCCAGCGCGCCGACGACCTCGGCCGATTTGGGCCCCTGCACCGCGAGCACGGCGCGCGACCGGTGGTCGTCGGTGATGGTCAGGCCGCTGGGGGCTTGCTGCTGCAGTGCGGCCACGACGGCCGCGGTGTTGGCGGCGTTGGGCACCAGGAAGATCTCGTCGTCGGAGACGTAGTAGGCGATCAGGTCGTCGACGACGCCGCCGGATTCGGTGCAGCACAACGTGTATTGGGCCTTGCCGGGCCCGATGCGGCCCAAGTCGTTGGTGAGCGCGGAGTTGACGTAGGTGGCCGCCCCCGGTCCGCGCACCGACGCCTTGCCCAGGTGGCTGACGTCGAAAAGGCCCACAGCGGTACGGGTTGCGGTGTGCTCGCCCACCGTGCCCGCGTAGGAGACCGGCATCAGCCAGCCGGAGAACTCGGCGAAGCTGGCGCCGAGCTGACGATGCCGCTCCTCGAGGGGGCCGTGCTGGGTTTCACTCACGGAATCCACCCTAATCGGGGCATCGACGCTGGCAGACTCCGGTAGGTGGTGGATTTCGATGCGCTGCAGGCCGCCGGAATCGCCAATGCGCGTGAGCGAGCCGCGCTGATCGAGTACCTGGACGACCTCGGGTTCACCGCTGAGGAGATGGTTGAGGCCGAGCGCCACGGGCGACGCTTATTCCAGCTCGCAGGCGACGCCGTCAGGCGGTCCGGACCCCCGACGTACAGCCTGCGGACCGCTGCGGAAGCACTCGGGCAGCCGGTCGACGACGTCGCACGGCATTGGGCGATGCTGGGCTTGACCGTCACCGGCCCCGATGACATTGCGCTTAGCCGGGCCGACATCGACGCCCTGGCCACGTGCGCCGCCCTGGAGGAGCAGTGGAGCGCCGACGGCACCGCCGGCTTGCTGCGACTGATCGGCGCCGCCGCGGCCAGGCTGGCAGAAGCGGAAGCGACGCTGACGCGAACCAGTCAGCCTGATTTCTGGATCACCACCAGCCACGACGAACTCACCACTGCACGGACGTACCGCTCATTGGCCGAGCTAATTCCACGCATCGGCGCGTTGATCGACGCAGTTCACCGACAACATCTGGAGCGACCGAATCTATTCGGAAATGTTCTCAGCGACCCGTCGGCGAACCTGGAGTGCGGCGTCGGCTTTGTGGATCTTTCGGGCTTCACGGCGCTGTCGCAGAAACTCAGCCCAGCTGACTTGACGGCCTTGCTCAGCGGATTCAGCGCCACTTCGAGTGAGATCGTGCATGACCACGACGGTCGGCTGGTGAAATTCATCGGCGACGCGGTGATGTGGGTGAGTTCCACGCCGGAGCGTCTAGTACGGACGGCCACCGATCTCCTCGGCCACCCACGCGTCCGGCAATCCGGCCTGCGCCTTCGGGCGGGGCTGAGCTACGGAACGGTTCTCGCCATCAACGGCGACTACTTCGGAAACGCCGTCAACCTGGCGGCCCGACTGGTCGACGCCGCATCGCCGGGCCAGATCCTCGCCGCGTCCGATATCCGCGACGCGCTGCCGGATTGGACAGCGATACCGCAAGATCCCTTGACCTTAAAGGGCTTCGACGCGCCAGTGACGGCGTATGACATGAGCCGTGGCGGCGGATGATGGTCGATTTCGATGCGCTGCAGGCCGCCGGAATCGCTAATGCGCGCGAGCGAGCCGGACTCATCGAGTACCTCGACAGCCTTGGCTTCACCGCTGAGGAGATGGTGGAGGCCGAGCGTCGCGGACGCCTGTTCGGCCTTGCCGGCGATGTCTTGCAATGGTCGGGCCGCCCCATCTACAGTCTGCGCGCCGCCGCCGACGAACTCGGAGCGTCCGTCGAGGACCTCGCGCATGCGTGGGCCGTGCTCGGGCTGACCGTTGCGGACGACGACCAGCCCGCGCTGAGCCAGGCCGACGTCGACGGATTGCGGGCCTGGGTCGACATGACGTCGATCGTGGGCGACGAGGCGGCACTTGGATTGCTGCGGGTACTGGGCGGAACGATGGCCCGACTCGCCGAAGCCGGTTCGACAGTGCTTCGCGTCGCACAACCCGACATCCACATAGCGCACTCCGGCGACGAGCTCACGACGGCACGCACGTATCGCGCTGTCGCGGAGTTCATCCCCCGCCTCGCGGGGTTGATCGACGCCGTTTTCCGGCATCAGACAATCAGCGCCCGCACCTATTTCGAGGGTGTCGCGCGCGACGCTTCGGCAAGCGTGGTGTGCGGCATCGGATTCGCGGACTTGACGGGCTTCACGGCGTTGACACAGCGGCTCACGCCGACCGAGTTGTCGAGCCTGCTCGCCGAGTTCAACACCGCGGTCACCGACGTGGTGCATGCCGACGGTGGACGGGTGGTGAAGTTCATCGGTGACGAGGTCATGTGGGTGAGCACGACGCCGGAAGAGTTGGCCAGAGCCGCGGTGGACCTGGTTGAACACCCCCGCGCACAGGAGGCCGGACTGCGGGCCCGCGCCGGCTTGGGCTACGGCCCGGTGCTGGCCATCGGCGGCGACTACTTCGGCAACGCGGTGAACCTGGCGGCCCGCCTGGTGGCCGCCGCGGCACCGGGCCAGATCCTGGCGTCAGCCGACCTCCGCAACGAGCTGGTCGACTGGCCAGCCGTTCCGCAGGATCCGTTGACACTCAAGGGTTTCGATTCCCCCGTGACGGCCTATGACCTGCACCCCAGCCGCTGACCGATAGGCTGATCGCTCGTGAGCCCAGCAAAACCCGGATATCAGGCCCCCGCCGTCACGGTCAGTTCGTCGCTGCCCAAACGCAAATCCGACTCGGCGGTGCTGATCGTGCCCGTGGTCAGCGGCCAGGACGAGGACTCGACCGCGACCGTCGTCGCCAACCCGTTCCTCGACGCCGAGGCGGTCGGCGAGATCGAGGTCGCGCTGCAATCCCTCGGCGCCAAGGGCGGCACCGAACAGGTCACGCGCGTTCCTGCACCGTCACTTCCGGTGGCCAGCGTGCTCGCGGTAGGCCTCGGCAAGGACTGCGAAGAGTGGCCCTCAGACCTGATCCGACGCGCCGCGGGCGTGGCCGCCCGGTCGCTCAACGGCACCGAGGCCGTCATCACCACGCTGTCGGATATCGACCTCGAGGCGGCCATCGAAGGACTGATCCTCGGCGCCTACCGGTTCAGCGACTTCCGCAGCGACAAGACCGCTCCGAAGGACAAGGGCCTGCGCGAGATCACCGCGCTGGCGGCCGATACGAAGTCCAAGACCAAAGCATCAGCCCAGCGCGCCGCGGCCATCGCGACGGCCGTCGCCACCGCCCGCGATCTGGTCAACACTCCCCCGTCTCACCTCTACCCCGCCGAATTCGCCAAGCGGGCAAAGGCTTTGGGTGAAGCTGCCGGTCTCGAGGTCGAGGTGCTGGACGACAAGGACCTCGACAAGGACGGGTACGGCGGCGTTACCGGTGTGGGCAAGGGCTCGTCGCGTCCCCCGCGGCTGGTCCGGCTGGCGCACCGCGGCGCCAAGAACAAGAAGGCGAAAAAGGTTGCGTTGGTCGGCAAGGGCATCACCTTCGACACCGGCGGCATCTCCATCAAGCCGGCCGCCAACATGCACCACATGACCTCCGACATGGGTGGCGCAGCCGCGGTGATCGCGACGGTGGTGCTGGCGGCGCAGCAGAAGTTGCCGATCGACGTGATTGCCACCGTGCCGATGGCCGAGAACATGCCGTCGGCGACCGCACAGCGGCCCGGCGACGTGCTCACCCAGTACGGCGGCATCACCGTCGAGGTGCTCAACACCGACGCCGAGGGGCGGTTGATCCTGGCCGACGCGATCGTGCGGGCATGCGAGGACGACCCCGACTACCTCATCGAGACTTCGACGCTGACCGGTGCGCAGACCGTCGCGCTCGGTGCGCGGACCCCTGGGGTGATGGGCACCGACGAGTTCCGTGACCGCGTCGCGGCGTTGTCCCAGCAGGTCGGCGAGAACGGCTGGCCGATGCCGCTGCCCGAAGAGCTCAAGGACGACCTGAAGTCGACGGTGGCCGACCTGGCCAACGTCAGCGGCTCGCGCTACGCCGGGATGCTGGTCGCCGGCACGTATCTGCGGGAGTTCGTCGCCGACGGGGTCGCGTGGGCGCACATCGACATCGCGGCCCCGGCGTACAACACCGGCGGTCCGTGGGGCTACACCGGCAAGGGTGGCACCGGCGTGCCGACCCGTACCATGTTCGCAGTGCTGGAAGACATTTCAAAAAACGGCTGACTACATGATGTTTCCGCGGGCGGCGCTGCGCAGCGCCTGCGGAGCGACCCGCGATGTGCCGTAGACGACATAGGCCTCCGGGGTGACAGGCCGGATCGCCTTGTTCTTCTTGACCGCCGACAGGATCGCCTTGGCGACCTTGTCGGGGCCGTAGCCCCGCTTCTGGTAGAACTTCTCCACCTGCGCGCGCCGACGGTCGACATTCAATGTCCGGGTTTTCGGCGGGTCGATGTGCGTGGTGTGCACGATGTTGGTGTCGACGATGCCCGGGCAGATGGTGGTCAGTCCGATGCCTGCGGCGTCGAATTCGGCGCGCAGGCAGTCGGAGAACATGTACACGGCGGCCTTGGACGTGCAGTAGGCGTTCATGAACTGCGCCGGCATGTACCCCGCCGTCGACGACACGTTCACCACGTGTCCACCGGTGCCGCGCTCCACCAGGCGCTTCCCAAATACCCTGCAGCCATTGACGACACCGCCCAGGTTGATGTCCAGCACGCGGTCCCACTCCTCGGCCGGGGTGTCCAGGAACGCGCCCGCCTGCCCGACGCCCGCGTTGTTCACCACGATGTCGGGCACGCCGTGTTCGGCGCACACCTCATCGGCGAACCGTTCGACGGCTTCGGCGTCGGAGACGTCGAGGGTATACGCGTGCGCGACGCCGCCGCGGGCGACGATGTCGGCTGCGGTCGACTTGACGCTGGCCTCGTCGATGTCACTGACGACCAGTTCGGCGCCCTCGCGCGCGAAAGCCAACGCGGTCTCCCGGCCGATGCCGCTGCCCGCGCCGGTGACCGACACCAGCATGTCGCCGAAGTCGTCGCGTTGGCGGCCGACCTGAGCGCGAAGCAGCGCGCGGCTGGCCGGCTTGCCCTCCAGGAAGTCGACGAGTTCGCCGACGGCGGCGGCCATCACCTGCGGATGCGACATCGGCGACCAGTGGCCCGCCTTGATGTCGCGGCGCCACAGCCGCGGCACCCAGCGGGCGAAGTCGTCGTAACCGTACGGACGCACCACGGGGTCCTTGGTGGCGACGATCAGCTGCACCGGGACACTCACGTAACGGTCGGCCGGCACCCTGGTCGGCGGCGTGATGGCGAGCGCCCGATAGATCTTCAGTGAGTTGACGAGGTCGGCGGTGTGCGTCTCGCTGCGGTAGCGCTGCGCGGCGGGGACGCCGTCGGTCAGCAGGTTCGTTGTCGTGTCGCGACTCAACAGGCGCCGGAAGACGGCGGGCGCGAGCACCGGAACCGAGAACGGATACCAGTACGTGAGCCGCAGGAACCGGTCGAGGGCACGGGCGAACTGCCTGGGCCGATACGGCTGTTTCAGGCCGTCGAGGATATAGCCGCCGTACTGCGCCTCGCCGGGACCGGACACCGAGGTGAACGACGCGACCCGGTCGGCGGCGCCCGGTCGGGTCAGGTACTCCCACACCGTCACCGAACCCCAGTCGTGGGCCAGCACGTGCACGGGCTCGCCCGGGCTGACGTTCGCCGATGACCGCGGCGAAGTCGTCGGCGAGCTGCGTCATCGTGTACGACGAAACCGGCTTGGGCACCGAAGATTCGCCGACGCCGCGGTTGTCGTAGCGGATGACGCGGAACCTGTCGGCCAGCAGCGGCACGACGCCGTCCCACAGCACGTGCGAGTCGGGCCAGCCGTGCACCAGCACGACCGTCGGCCCGTCGGGGTTGCCTTCCTCGTAGACCGCGATGCGGGTTCCGTCGACGCTGTCGACGAACCGCTCCGTGATGTTGTCCCCCATCGTCGGTACCCTAGCGGTCTTCGAACTCCCGGCGTGCGGCGCGCTCGCGTTCGATGCGGCGCCGGGCGTCGTAGTCGCGCATCCGCTGGGGATAACCGACCTTCTGCACGTCGTACACCGGGATGTGCAGGCGTTCGCTCAGCCGGCGGGCGCCGGCGGCGCCGCCTGCCCGCCGCCGGGTCCACTCGCCGTCGGCGGCCACCAGCACGACGGTCACGTCGGTGACGGTGGTCTTCGGCTCGACGTAGGCCTCGACGCCGCTGTGCGCGGCGACCCATTGCCTCAGGTATGCGAGGTCGGCCGCCGGGTCGGTGCCGCCGCCTGTGCGTGCGGCGCGACCACGCCGGAACCTGTCGAACAGTCCCAACTGGGCCGTACTCCTTCCGAGCGAGCGCTCTCCATCTACGATGGTGCCAGAGAAAACAGTGCACGTCTGAGGCGAGCACCCCGGCCCGACTGACAGGATGGGAACCGGCATTCGACCCGTACGACCGACCGTTCGAGGGAGTCAACAGACATGGCCATCTCCGTCCAGATGCCGGCACTCGGTGAGAGCGTCACCGAGGGGACCGTCACCCGGTGGCTCAAGCAAGAGGGCGACACCGTCGAAGTCGACGAACCACTGCTCGAGGTGTCCACCGACAAGGTCGACACCGAGATCCCGTCACCCGCGGCCGGTGTGCTGACCAAGATCGTCGCCCAGGAGGACGACACCGTCGAGGTCGGTGGCGAACTCGCGGTGATCGGCGATGCCGGCGAGGACGCCGGGGGCGACGGCGAAGAGCAGAACCCGAAGACCGGCCGAGGAGGAAAGCCCGCCGAGGAGCCCGCCGCGCAGGAGGAGCCGGCCGCCGAAGAGCCGGAAGCCGGAAGCGAGCCCGCAGCCGGAGAGCCCGAGCCCGAGAGACCCGCAGCCCAGTCATCCGGCGGCGACGCCACCCCGGTGGTGATGCCCGAGCTGGGCGAGTCGGTCACCGAGGGCACCGTGACCCGCTGGCTGAAGAAGGTCGGCGACACCGTCGAGGTCGACGAGCCGCTGGTCGAGGTGTCCACCGACAAGGTCGACACCGAGATCCCGTCGCCGGTGGCCGGCACGCTGATCAGCATCACCGCCGAGGAGGACGACACCGTGGCCGTCGGCGGCGAGCTGGCCAAGATCGGCGACGCCGGAGCCGCGCCGGCCGACAAAGCCGGAACCCAAGCCCGAGCCAAAAGAGGAAGCCAAGCCGGAGCCCAAGCCCGAGCCGAAGCAGGAGCCGAAGGACGGAGCCCAAGCCCGAGCCGAAGCCGGCAAGCCGCCGGAGAACGCCGCCGGCGACGGCAGCCCCTACGTGACGCCGCTGGTGCGAAAACTGGCCATCGAGAACGGCATCGACCTGGCCACCGTCAAGGGCACCGGCGTCGGCGGACGCATCCGCAAGCAGGATGTGCTGGCCGCCGCGGAGGCCAAGAAGGCGCCCGCGGCAGACGGCGCCCGCGCGCCCGCGGCGGCTCCCGCGGCGAGGCGGCCGCGGCGGCTCCGGCGTCCGCCGCTGGCCCATCTGCGCGGCACCACGCAGAAGGCCAACCGGATCCGGCAGATCACCGCCAAGAAGACCCGCGAATCGCTGCAGACCACCGCGCAGCTGACGCAGACCCACGAGGTCGACATGACCAAGATCGTGGCGCTGCGGGCCCGGGCGAAGAACGACTTCGCCGAGCGCGAAGGCGTCAACCTGACCTACCTGCCGTTCATCGCCCGCGCGGTGATCGACGCGCTCAAGGCGCACCCGAACATCAACGCCAGCTACAACGAGGACACCAAGGAGATCACCTACTACGACGCCGAGCACCTCGGCTTCGCGGTCGACACCGAGCAGGGTCTGCTCTCGCCGGTGATCCACAACGCCGGCGACCTGTCGCTGGCCGGGCTGGCGCGCGCCATCCCCGACATCGCCGACCGGGCCCGCTCCGGCGACCTCAAACCCGACGAGCTGTCCGGTGGCACCTTCACCATCACCAACATCGGCAGCCAGGGCGCGCTGTTCGACACCCCGATCCTGGTGCCGCCGCAGGCGGCGATGCTGGGCACCGGCGCGATCGTCAAACGTCCCCGGGTGATCGTCGACGAATTCGGCAACGAGTCGATCGGCGTGCGATCGATCTGCTACCTGCCGCTGACCTACGACCACCGGCTCATCGACGGCGCGGATGCCGGCCGATTCCTGACCACCGATCAAGCGGCGGCTCGAAGAAGGGGCGTTCGAGGCCGACCTGGGGCTGTGACGCCATGGGCGGCCAGAGCCGTCGTCGCGATAGCGGGTTCGTCCGGCCTGATCGGTTCGGCGCTGGTAGTCGGCGCTGCGCGCCGCCGACCACCGGGTGCTGCGCATCGTGCGCCGGGCGCCGGCCAACTCCGACGAGCTGCACTGGAATCCCGACAGCGGCGAGTTCGACCCGACGCCCTGGAGGGCGTCGACGCCGTGGTCAACCTGTGCGGCGTCAACGTCGGCGAGAAGCGGTGGTCGGGCGCGTTCAAGCAGAGCCTGCGCGACAGCCGCATCGGCCCCACCGAGGTGATGTCCGCCGCCGTCGCCGACGCCGGCGTCCGGCGTACTGATCAACGCCAGCGCGGTCGGCTACTACGGCGACACCCGCGACCGGGTCGTCGACGAAACCGCCCCTCCCGGCACGGGTTTCCTGGCCCGGCTGTGCGTCGACTGGGAGTCCGCGACGCTGCCCGCCGAGGACGCCGGCGTCCGCGTGGTGCTGGCCCGCACCGGGCTGGTGCTCTCCCCCGGCGGCGGTGTGCTGGCTCGGCTGCGGCCGCTGTTCGGCCTGGGCCTGGGCGCCCGGCTGGGCAGCGGCCGGCAGTACATGCCGTGGATCAGCCTCGAGGACGAGGTCCGCGCGCTGCTGTTCGCGATCAACAACGACGAGCTGTCCGGTCCGGTGAACTTCACCGGACCGGCGCCGGTCACCAACTCGCGAGTTCACCGCGGCGCTGGGCCGGGCGCTGAACCGGCCGACGCCGTTGCTGGTGCCCGGATTCGCGCTGCGCACCCTGCTCGGCGAGTTCGCCGACGAGGGCCTGCTCGACGGTCAGCGGGCGATCCCGGCCGCGCTGGAGCGGGCCGGGTTCGTGTTCCACCACAACACCATCGGCGAGGCGTTGGCCTACGCCACGAGTACCGCTCGAAGTACGTCGATGGGTGCGGAGTCCATCCGGTCCAGCCACCGCGCCGATCGAGGTGCGGCAGCTGGGCACCGTCGACTACCTGGCCGCCTGGCAGCTGCAGCGCGAGCTGGCCGACGCCCGGGTCGCCGGCGGACCCGACACCCTGCTGCTGCTGGAGCACCCGTCGGTCTACACCGCGGGCAAGCCGCACCGAAGCCCACGAACGGCCGGTGGACGGCACCCCCGTCGTCGACACCGACCGCGGCGGCAAGATCACCTGGCACGGCCCCGGCCAGCTGGTCGGCTATCCGATCATCGGCCTGGCCGAGCCGCTCGATGTGGTGAATTACGTTCGGCGCCTTGAGGAATCGCTGATCCACGTGTGCGCCGACCTCGGCCTGGACGCCGGCCGGGTGGACGGCCGGTCCGGGGTGTGGGTGCCGGCCGACGACGCGCGGCCGGCCCGCAAGATCGCCGCGATCGGCGTACGGGTGTCGCGCGCGACGACGCTGCACGGGTTCGCGCTGAACTGCGACTGCGACCTGGGCGCGTTCTCGACGATCGTGCCGTGCGGCATCACCGACGCCGGGGTGACCTCGCTGACCGCTGAACTGGGCCGCCGCGTCGGCGTCGACGACGTCCGCACCGCGTCGCCGACGCCGTGTGCGACGCACTCGACGGCCGTCTGCGCAGTAGCATTGACCACGTGACCGTCGCCCCGGAAGGCCGCAAGCTGCTGCGCCTGGAGGTCCGCAACGCGCAGACCCCGATCGAGCGCAAGCCGCCGTGGATCAAGACCCGGGCCCGGATGGGCCCGGAGTACACCGCAGCTGAAGAGCCTGGTCCGGCGCGAGGGTCTGCACACCGTCTGCGAGGAAGCCGGCTGCCCCAACATCTACGAGTGCTGGGAGGACCGCGAGGCGACGTTCCTCATCGGCGGCGAGCAGTGCACCCGGCGCTGCGACTTCTGCCAGATCGACACCGGTAAGCCCGCCGAGCTGGACCGCGACGAGCCGCGCCGGGTCGCCGAGAGCGTGGCCGACGATGGGACTGCGCTACGCGACGGTCACCGGTGTGGCCCGCGACGACCTGCCCGACGGCGGGGCGTGGCTGTACGCCGAGACGGTGCGCGCACATCAAGGAGCTCAACCCCGCCACCGGTGTCGAGCTGCTGATCCCGGACTTCAACGGCGAGCCGGACCTGCTCGCGCGAGGTGTTCGAGACTCGCGCCCAGAAGTGTTCGCGCACAACGTCGAAACGGTGCCGCGGATCTTCAAGCGGATCCGGCCCGGCGTTCCGCTACCACCGCAGCCTCGACGTGCTGACCGCCGCGCGCGCGGCTCGGGCTGGTCACCAAGAGCAACCTGATCCTGGGCATGGGCGAGACCCTCGACGAGGTGCGCACCGCGCTGGCCGATCTGCACGACGCCGGCTGCGACATCGTCACCATCACCCAGTACCTGCGGCCGTCGCTGCGCCACCACCCGGTGGAGCGCTGGGTCAAGCCCGAGGAGTTCGTCGAGCTGCGCCGCGCTACGCCGAGGGGCTGGGGTTCGCCGGCGTGCTGTCCGGGCCGCTGGTGCGCTCGTCCTACCGGGCCGGCCGGCTGTACCAGCAGGCCGCGGCAGCGCACAGGCTCGACGCGGTGACCGCGGGTCACGCTGATCGCCGGCCCGTATCCTGGTAGCTATGGCGAAATCCCGCAACGCCGCCGAGAACAAGGCGGCCAAGGCCGAGGCGAAGGCCGCCCGCAAGGCCGCGTCCAAGCAGCGCCGCAGCCAGCTGTGGCAGGCGTTCCAGATGCAGCGCAAGGAGGACAAGCGGCTGCTGCCCTACATGATCGGTGCGTTCGTGCTGATCGTGGCGGCCTGCCGTGGTGGCCGGGGTGCTGGTCGGCGGGTTCACCATGTACATGCTGATCCCGCTGGGCGTGGTGCTGGGCGCGCTGGTGGCGTTCATCATCTTCGGCCGGCGCGCGCAGAAGTCGGTGTACACGCAAGGCCGAGGGCCAGACCGGTGCGGCGGCCTGGGCGCTGGACAACCTGCGCGGCAAGTGGCGGGTGACCCCGGGGGTGGCGGCGACCGGCCACTTCGACGCGGTGCACCGGGTGATCGGCCGGCCCGGCGTGATCTTCGTCGCCGAGGGCTCGCCGGCGCGGGTCAGGCCGCTGCTGGCGCAGGAGAAGAAGCGCACCGCGCGGCTGGTCGGCGACATCCCGATCTACGACGTCGTCGTCGGCAACGGCGAGGGCGAGGTTCCGCTGTCCAAGCTGGAGCGGCACCTGACCAAGCTGCCCGCCAACATCACCGTCAAGCAGATGGACTCGCTGGAGTCGCGGCTCGGCGCGCTGGGCTCGCCGGATGGGGCCGGCGGCGATGCCGAAGGGCCCGCTGCCCGCGCAGGCCAAGATGAAGGGCGTGCAGCGCACGGTGCGGCGGCGCTAAGCGCTCCGGCGAAGTGGTGTGGCCGGACAGCGCAAGCGGCCCGAGGCGATTGACGGCCCGGAGGCACATGACGAGGCGCCCGCCTACGCGCGACAATGTCGCTGAACCATAGACGGACTCACCGCCAGCGACTTAGTCGCTGAAAGGCGGGCAATTCGCGCCTCCCCAGCGCCATGCAATTCGAGTTGGGCGTGCTACCGCCGTACGACCGCGGTGGCGGTCACCCGGTCGTGCAGTCCCCGGCCGTCGGTGTCGGTGAACAGCGGCGGGATCACCAGCGCGATCAGCAGCCCGCGCACCAGCGCCCGGCCGAGCCCGACGTGCAGCCGGTTGTCGACCGGCACCACCACCAGGCCGAGCGCGAACTGCCCGGGGGTGAAGCCGAACAGCCGCACCGACGCCGCACCCAGCACGAACCAGATGACCAGGACCGCCGTGGACAGCATCGGCAGTGTTATCCAGCCGAAAGACATCGCCAGCGCAGCCAGCCCGTAGGCGATCAGCCAGTCGACGATCAGCGCGGCGAAGCGCCGGCCCATCCGGGCCAGGGACCGAGGTCCGCTCTGGGGTAGACCCAGCCGCTGACCTGGGTAATCTTGAGCGCTGGTCGGCGGTTCCCGGCTCGACGGGTGGCGGACCGGATAACCAGGTACCAAAGCTGCCAGCCATGGATCCAGCATAGGTCTGGCGGAATGGCGTAACCTCGGCGCAACATACGGTTGACTGGCGGGCAACATCGTGCTCCATAGCGTCAGCCCGCGGGTTAGTAAACATAAGGAGTATTGAGTGGCAGAAAAGACCGCCGACGACGTCATCAAGCTGATCAAGGACGAGGACGTCGAGTACGTCGACATCCGGTTCTGCGACCTGCCCGGCGTCATGCAGCACTTCTCGATCCCGGCCTCGGCGTTCGACGAGAGCGTCTTCGACGACGGCCTCGCGTTCGACGGCTCGTCGGTCCGCGGCTTCCAGTCGATCCACGAGTCCGACATGATGCTGCTGCCGGATCCGGCGACCGCGCGCATCGACCCGTTCCGCGAAGCCAAGACGCTGAACCTGAACTTCTTCGTGCACGACCCGTTCACCCGCGAGGCCTACTCGCGCGACCCGCGCAACGTCGCCCGCAAGGCCGAGAACTACCTGGCCAGCACCGGCATCGCCGACACCGCCTACTTCGGCGCCGAGGCGGAGTTCTACATCTTCGACTCGGTCAGCTTCGACTCGAGAATGAACGGCACGTTCTACGAGATCGACTCCGAGGCCGGGCTGGTGGAACACCGGCGAGCCGCGAGGCCGACGGACCCCAACCTCGGCTACAAGGTGCGGCCCAAGGGCGGCTACTTCCCGGTCGCGCCGTTCGACCACTACGTCGACCTGCGCGACGAGATGGGCACCAACCTGCAGAACGCCGGCTTCACGCTCGAGCGCGGTCACCACGAGGTGGGCACCGCCGGCCAGGCCGAGATCAACTACAAGTTCAACACGCTGCTGCACGCGGCCGACGACCTGATGCTGTTCAAGTACATCATCAAGAACACCGCGTGGCAGGCCGGCAAGACCGTCACGTTCATGCCCAAGCCGCTGTTCGGCGACAACGGCTCGGGCATGCACGCCCACCAGTCGCTGTGGAAGGACGGCGAGCCGCTGTTCCACGACGAGTCCGGCTACGCCGGCCTGTCGGACACCGCGCGCCACTACATCGGCGGCCTGCTGCACCACGCGCCGTCGCTGCTGGCGTTCACCAACCCGACGGTGAACTCCTACAAGCGCCTGGTGCCGGGCTACGAGGCGCCGATCAACCTGGTGTACAGCCAGCGCAACCGCTCGGCGTGCGTGCGCATCCCGATCACCGGCAACAACCCGAAGGCCAAGCGGCTGGAGTTCCGCTGCCCGGACTCGTCGGGCAACCCGTACCTGGCGTTCGCGGCGATGATGATGGCCGGCCTCGACGGCATCAAGAACAAGATCGAGCCGCAGGCCCCGATCGACAAGGACCTCTACGAGCTGCCGCCGGACGAGGCCGCCAGCATCCCGCAGGTGCCGACGTCGCTCTCGGCGGTGATCGACCAGCTCGAGGAGGACCACGAATACCTCACCGAGGGCGGCGTGTTCACCCCGGACCTGATCGAGACGTGGATCTAGTTCAAGCGCGAGAACGAGATCCTGCCGGTGCAGATCCGTCCGCACCCGTACGAGTTCGCGCTGTACTACGACGTGTAATCAGGACTGCATCTGGGCCGGGCGAGCCATATCGCCGGCCCTTTTGCGCGTCAGGATGTCGCGACTGCTGCAGAAAGGCGGAGCGCACGCAACTGACGAGTGACGGAGCGGTAACAGTGCCGTTCGGGCTGTGAACTTCCTGGCAGCCCGGGCGTATCGTCGGCCTATGAGCAACCTGGACACCCGCTTTGCGGGTTATCACTCGCCTGTGTTGAGCGCTTTCCGCATCATCTTTGGTCTGCTGTTCACGCTGCACGGCTCGATGAAGCTGTTCGGCTGGCCGCTCGGAGAAGCCGTGGCGGTCGGAACATGGCCGGGATGGTGGGCCGGTCTCATCGAATTCGTCCTGGGCATCATGATCACTCTCGGGATGCTCACCCGCATCGCGGCTTTCATCGCCTCCGGTGAAATGGCGTTCGCATACTTCTATCAGCACTGGCCGCCGCTGTCGGGCGACGGCGGTACGGCGAGCTTCTGGCCGTTCGACCAACGGCTCGGCGGCAACGGTGGCGAGCTGGCCATCATGTTCTGCTTCGCGTTCCTGTTGATCGCGACGACCGGTGCCGGCACCGCGTCCTTTGACGCGCGGAGGCGAGGCAGGGTCGGTGCGATCGGCGCACCACCCAGGCGTGTCGATACTGTCGCTGATGAACCGCGCGGACGGTACCGCACCGACGCCCCGCCGCGCCGACGGTTCATGGACCGTTTCCGGCGCTAACCATCCAGCGCCAGGTCCTTGCGGAACCGCTTCATCCCGTCGATCTTTTCGGCCAGCGTCGCATCGGCGCCGGCGTAGAACATCCACGGCATCGTGATGATGCCGGTGATGCCCGCGGTCTCCGCCCTCGCGTAGTGCTCAGAAAGGAACGCGTCAGTTAACGGCGTAAGGACCTCGAAACCATCCATCGACAAGCCGTTCTCGGCGCGCAACTCGCGCAGCCGCACGACGGACGCGATCGCCCGATCCGAGGAGATCAGATCCCCGATCCAGCCGTCATTGCGCGCCGCCCGCCGCAGCGCGATGTCGCTGAGTCCACCGACATAGATAGGAATCCGCGGCGGCGTCGGCTCCATCTCCAACCGCGGCGTCTGGTAGAACTCGCCGTTGAATTCGGTCCACCCCGGCTGCCACAGCGCACGAAACAGCTCCAGCATCTCGTCCGTGCGCTTGCCTCGCCGGTCGAACCGCTGACCCATCAACGTGAACTCCTCTTCACACCAGCCCACACCGATGCCGAGTTCAACGCGCCCGTCGGATAGATATGCCGCCGTCCCAATGGCTTTGGCCGCCGCATAAGGGTCACGCATCGCCGGGATATACACCGTCGTCACGAACTTCACGCGCGTCGTCGCCTGAGCCATCGCACCGACAAGCACCCACGGGTCCGGCCATTGGGTGAACGGCTGCCAGCGGCGCTCGCCGTCGCGGGTATACGGGTACGGCGTGGCCAGCGTTTCCAGATTGATGATGTGATCCGGAACTCCGACACCGTCATAGCCGAGATCGTCTGCGGCTTTCGCGATTTCGACCGCTTCCTTGGTCTCGCGGAAAGCCGTGCTGATGTAGAACTTCATCCGCCGTCCCGCGCCCACACCGGCTGGATGAAGATGCCCTCCGCCTCGACCGTCTTTCCCTCGGCGTCACTCAGGTGTCCGCTCACGAAGGTTTTGTAACCGTCCGTGCGATCGATCGCGGCCTCGGCGCGCAGCGATCCCAGTGGCGTGCCGCGCAAGTACCGCAACGTAATGGTTCCGGTGAACAGCGGCTTGGTTAGCCCCTCGCTGGCGGCCTCGCCGAGCAGCTGGTCGAGCACCAGGGCAAGGACACCGCCATGCACCCAACCCGGCGGTCCCTGATAGGTCTCTCCCAACTCAAACTCACTCCACCACAAGCCATCCGGGTCCGCGCGGATGACGAGCGGCGGCGCGACCGCATTGCGCCAGCCCGTCACCGGGTTTCCCGCCGCCACCGGGCGCCCATCGACGACAAGGGGTGGCGAGGTGCCGTCGGTCGTGGCGTCGAGCGTCTCGGCAACCCCCTCGATCGCCGCCTGCGCGTCGCGGACGGTCTTCTCGTCGGCACCCGTCCGAATACCCGCCTCGATGAGGCGCCGCACGGACTGAGCCAACGGCGCGTACAGGGCCTCAAGTCGGTCGCGCTCGGCAGCACTGATCGCCTCGAATGTGAAATCCATACTCAGGATCCGAAAATCTTCCGTACCACCGTCTTTGCCCGACGCGTCACCCGCAGGTAGTTGTCCAGGAACTCTCCCCCGTCGTCGGTGTCCCAACCCGCCGCCAGCGCGACCGCATTGAGCTGGCGGCCCGGTCCCGGCAGCTGGTCAGTCGGCTTGCCCCGCACCAGCACCAGCGCGTTGCGCGCCCTCGTCGCCGTCAGCCACGCCTGGCGCAGCAGATCCACGTCACCCTCCGCGATCAGTTCCGCCGCACCGATCGCATCCAACGCCTCAAGCGTCGACGTGGAGTGCAACGCCGGGAACTTGTGCGCATGCCGAAGCTGAAGCAGCTGAACCGTCCACTCGATGTCGGCCAGCCCGCCGCGGCCAAGCTTGGTGTGCGTGTTGGGATCCGCGCCGCGCGGTAGCCGCTCGGAGTCGACGCGGGCCTTGACCCGGCGGATCTCCTGCACCGCCTCGGCGGACACCCCGCCGGGCGGAAACCGCGTCTTGTCCACCATCAACAGGAACCGCTCGCCGAGATCCTCGTCGCCGGCCACCCGATGCGCGCGCAGCAGCGCCTGAATCTCCCACGGCTGCGCCCATTGTTCGTAGTAGGACTCGTAGGAGTCCAGGGTGCGCACCAGGGACCCGTTGCGGCCTTCGGGCCGCAGGCCCGCGTCGACCTCCAGAGGCGGATCGACACTCGGCGTGCCCAGCAGCGAGCGCACCTGCTCGGCGATCGTGATCGACCACCGCACCGCCGCGGATTCGTCCACGCCGGAATCGGGTTCGCACACGAACATCACGTCGGCGTCCGACCCGTAGCCCAGCTCCCCGCCACCCAGCCGGCCCATGCCGATCACCGCGATCCGCGCGGGTGCACCATCCTCGGGTGTGTTGGCCCGGATCACGGCCTCCAACGCGGCCTGCAGCACCGCCACCCACACCGACGTCAGCGCCTTGCAGACATCAACCACCTCCAGCATGCCGAGCAGGTCTGCCGACGCGACGCGGGCCAGCTCGCGACGTCGCAACGTGCGGGCCGCCGCGATCGCGCGCACCGGATCGGCGTGCCGTCCCGGCCGACGCGATCAACGCCCGCGCCACCGCGTCCGGGTCGACATCGAGCAGCTTGGGCCCGTTCGGCCCGTCCGCGTACTGCTGGATGACCTCCGGCGCCCGCAACAACAGCTCGGGCACGTAGGCGGACGTGCCCAGCACCCGCATCAGCCTCTTGGCCACCGCGCCTTCGTCGCGCAGCGTGGACAGGTACCAGCGATGGTCGGACAGCTCGTCACTGATCCGGCGGTACGCCAGCAACCCGTCGTCCGGATCGGGCGTGTCCGACAGCCAGTCCAGCAGCGTCGGCAACAACACCTCCTGCACCCGACCGCGCCGGCCCCCGTGCCCGGTCAGTGCCCCGAGATGGGTCAGCGCACTCTGCGGGCTCTCGTATCCCAGCGCGGCGAGCTGACGTTCGGCGGCCTCGGATGTCATGCCCAGCGCCGGCTGGCCGACCGACTCCAACAGCGGCTGATAGAACAGCTTGGCGTGCAGCCGCGATACCCGGTGGCTCTGCCGCTTGAGCTCTTCCCGCAACACGCCCAGCGCGTCGCGCTGACCGTCGGGCCGAACATGGGCTGCGCGCGCCAGCCAGCGCATCGCCTCGTCGTCGTCCTCATCGGGCAGCATGTGCGTGCGCTTGAGTCGCTGCAGCTGCAACCGGTGCTCGAGCAGCCGCAGGAACTCGTAGGAGGCGGTCATGTTGGCGGCGTCGTCTCGGCCGATGTACCCGCCTGCGCCGAGCGCGGCCAGCGCGTCGACCGTCGACGCCACGTGCAGCGATTCGTCGTTGCGGCCGTGCACCAGCTGCAGCAGCTGCACGGCGAACTCGACGTCACGCAGCCCGCCCGTACCGAGCTTGAGCTCCCGGGCCCGCTCGTCGGCCGGCACCAGCGACTCGACGCGGCGGCGCATCGCCTGCACCTCTGGCACGAAGTCCTCACGCTCGCACGCCGTCCACACCATCGGCATCAGCGCGGCGATGTACTGCTCGCCGAGCTCGGCGTCACCGGCCGCGGGTCGCGCCTTCATCAGCGCCTGGAACTCCCAGGTCTTTGCCCAGCGCTGGTAGTAGGCGATGTGCGAGTCCAGCGTCCGGACCAGCTGGCCGTGCTTGCCCTCCGGCCGCAGCGCCGCGTCGACCTCGAAGAACGCCTCCGACGCGAACCGCATCAGCTCGCCGGCCACTCGAGTGGTGACCGAGTCGGCCTCTTCGGCGACGAAGATGACGTCGACGTCGCTGACGTAGTTCAGTTCGCGGGCACCACACTTGCCCATCGCGATCACCGCCAGCCGCGGCGGCTTTGCGTCTTCGCCGCACACCGAGCGGGTCGCCACCTTCAGCGCGGCGGCGAGCGCGGCGTCGGCCAGATCCGACAGATGCGCACCGATCTCGGTGAAGGGCAGCACCGGCTCGTTCTCGACGGTCGACGCCAGGTCCAGTCCGGCGAGCACCAGCAGCCGGTCGCGGTAGGCGGCGTAGCACATCGATTGCGCCAGTTGCCGATTCGGCAGCGTCGGTAAGGGTGGCGCGCAGTTCCTCGGCCGACGGCAGCGTCACGTCGCCGGCCAGCAGGTGCCAGGACTGCGGGTTGGCCACCAAATGGTCGCCCAGCGCCAGCGACGAGCCGAGCACCCCGAACAGCCGGCCGCGCAGCCCCTTGTCCTTGACCACGGCCTGGTTGAGTTCGTCCCAGTCCTTACCCACGGCGTCCGCCAGCCGCACCATCGTCCGCAGCGCGACGTCGGCGTCCGGGGCGCGCGACAGCGACCACAGCAACTCGACGTGCGCCTCGGTGTTCCAGCCGAGCCGCTCCAGGTCAGTCGGGGCCGACGGTTCGACCAGCCCGAGCCGTCCTACGCTGGGCAGCTTCGGTCGCTGCGTCGCAGGTTTGGCCACGTTTACGACCGTAGCGCAGGCCGTTAGAGCGACAGGTAGGTCTTCAGCTCGAACGGCGTCACGTGGCTGCGGTAGTTCTCCCACTCGGTGCGCTTGTTGCGCAGGAAGAAGTCGAATACGTGCTCCCCCAACGCTTCCGCCACCAGCTCGGAGCCTTCCATCTGCTCGAGCGCCACCCCGAGGCTTCCCGGCAGCTCCCGGTACCCCATCGCGCGGCGTTCCTCGGGGGTCAGGCTCCACACGTTGTCCTCGGCCTGCGGGCCGAGCACATAGTTCTTTTCCACTCCGCGCAGGCCCGCCGCCAGCAGCACAGCGAACGTCAGGTACGGGTTGCACGCCGAGTCGGGGCTGCGCACCTCGACGCGACGAGACGACGCCTTGCGCGGCGTGTACATCGGCACCCGCACCAGCGCCGAGCGGTTGGCGAAGCCCCACGACGCGGCCGTCGGCGCCTCGCCGCCGTGCACCAGCCGCTTGTAGGAGTTCACCCACTGGTTGGTGACCGCGCTGATCTCGGTGGCGTGCTCCAAAATGCCCGCGATGAACGACTTTCCGATGTCGGAGAGCTGCAGCGGGTCGTCCGGGCTGTAGAACGCGTTCGTCTCGCCCTCGAACAGGCTCATGTGGGTGTGCATCGCCGAGCCCGGGTATTCGGCGAACGGCTTGGGCATGAAGGACGCCTTGACGCCGTCGTCGAGCGCGACCTCCTTCACCACATACCGGAACGTCATCACGTTGTCGGCCATGGACAGCGCGTCGGCGTAGCGAAGGTCGATCTCCTGCTGGCCGGGCGCGCCCTCGTGGTGGCTGAACTCCACCGAGATGCCCATCTGCTCGAGGGCGTCGATGGCGTGCCTGCGGAAGTTCGGCGCGGAGTCGTGCACGGCCTGGTCGAAGTAGCCACCGTTGTCGGCCGGAATCGGAACGGTGCCGTCGTCGGGTCCCGGCTGCAGCAGGAAGAACTCGATCTCGGGGTGCACGTAGCAGGAGAAGCCCAGGTCACTGGCCTTGGCCAGCTGGCGGCGCAGCACGTGCCGCGAGTCCGCCCATGACGGCGACCCGTCGGGCATGGTGATGTCGCAGAACATCCGCGCCGAGTGGTGCTTGCCCGCGCTCGTCGTCCACGGCAGCACCTGGAACGTCGACGGATCGGGGCGCGCGACGGTGTCGGATTCGGAGACGCGGGCGAAGCCCTCGATCGACGAACCGTCGAAGCCGATGCCCTCTTCGAAAGCGCCTTCGAGTTCGGCGGGCGCGATGGCTACCGACTTGAGGTATCCGAGCACGTCGGTGAACCACAGCCGGACGAACCGGATGTCCCGTTCTTCCAGCGTGCGCAGCACAAATTCCTTCTGGCGGTCCATGACCGCAGCGTAGGCACCGGCTGTTAATTCTGTGTTACGAGGCTGATGCGACCTAACACCGCAGACCCGCCGGCGGCGCCACTCGGTCGACGAAGAACGTCACGACCGCGGTGTCGACGCAGGCGTCGCCGTTGAACACCACGGTGTGCTGGGTCCCGTCGAAGGTGATCAGGCTGGCGCCCATCTGCCTGGCGAGGTCGACGCCGGCCCGATACGGGGTCGCCGGGTCGTGAGTGGTGGAGACGACGACGACCTTGCCGGGCCCGGCGACACCGCGGGGTGCGGCGTCGACGTCGACGGGGCCGGCCACATCGCACAAACATCACGGGGAGCGAAACCGGTGAAGTACCCGTAGCTCAGGAACGGTGCCGCCTGCCGGCTTCGTCGATCGGCGGCCGCATACACCTGTGGGTCGGCGGGAAAGGGCGCGTCGACACAGCGGATCGCGTTGAACGCGTCCTGCGAATTCTTGTAGTGGCCCGCCTCGTCGCGGTTCAGGTAGTCGTCGGCGAGCACCAGCAGGTCGCCGGGGTCGGTCCCGCGCTGCAGTCCGAGCAGTCCGCTGGTCAGGAACTTCCAGTACTGGCGGGTGTAGAGCGCGTTGACCGTGCCGGTGATCGCGTCCTGATAGCTCAGGCCGCGAGGATCCGACGTCTGGGCGGGCTGCTTGACCAACGGGTCGACCAGCTGGTGGTACCGGTTGACGAACTGCGCCGGATCGGTGCCCAGTGGGCAGCCGGCCGACTGCGCGCAGTCGGCGGCGTAGTCGTTGAAAGCCGTTTGAAATCCGGCCATCTGGCGAATGCTCTCGTCGATCGGGTCCAGGCTCGGGTCGATCGCGCCGTCGAGAACCATCGCCCGCACCCGGTCCGGGTACCGCTCGGCGTACGCCGCGCCCAGTTCGGTGCCGTAGCAGAACCCGAGATAGTTGATCTGGTTCTCGCCGAGCGCCGCGCGGACCATGTCCATATCCCTGGCGGCGGTCACCGTACCGACGCTGGCCAGAAACGCCGTGCCTATCCGCTGTTCACAACGCTGCGCGAACTGACGGTACAGACCGCTCGATGTGGGCCACCCCGGCCGGGCTGTAGTCGACCATCGGTTCGCGGCGGTACGCGTCGAACTCGGCGTCGGTGCGGCAGCGCAGTTCCGGGGTCGAGTGTCCGACGCCGCGCGGGTCGAAGCCCACGAGGTCGAAGTGGCGTCGAATGTCGGTGTCGGCCAGCGCGGCCGCCCATGCCGGCGACGGTGTCGACGGCCGACGCGCCGGGCCCGCCGGGGTTGACCATCAGCACGCCGATGCGGTCGCCGGTCGCCGGTATTCGGATGACGGCCAATTGCGCCTGTGCGCCTTGGGGATTCGCGTAATCGACCGGTACCGACACGGTGCCGCACTGTGCGGTCGGGATGTCGCCGGTGTCGCCGACGAATGGTTCGCAGTCGCCCCAGAGCGGCGGTTCGCCGTAGGTCTCGGTCGACTGGCCCTCGGGCGTCGGCCACGCGGGCGGGCGTGCGACGCCTGCCACGAATAGGCATGCCAGCAGCGTCGCACCGCTCCTCCCCGCCCGCCGCATGGCAGTCATCGTCGCACGCGCGCAATGGCGCGACCGCAGGCGCAATCGGACGGTGACCGTTCGGAGACCTTGGCGTGCTCGGGCGTGGATGCGCAGTCAGCACGGGTGCCCGGCGGCGGGACGACCACATCGACCAGGTAGGTGGCCGCGATGTCGTCGACGCACTTGTTGCCCTGGAAGACGACGGTGTGCTGGGTGCCGTCGAACGTGAGCAGCGTGCCGCCGAGCTGCTTGGCCAGGTCGACACCCGCCTGATACGGCGTGGCGGGGTCGTTGGTCGTGGACACCACCAGCATCGGCGGCAGGCCCGTCGACGGAGATCTCGTGCGGCTCGCTGGTCGCTGCGACCGGCCAGAACGCGCACGTGCCCAGCGGCGCGTGGCCGGTGAACTCGCCGTAGCTCATGAACGGCGCGACCTCACGGGTCCGCCGGTCCTCCTCGATGACCTTGGCGCGGTCGGTGACCGGCGGCTGGTCGACGCAGTTGACCGCGACGCGCGCGTCGGTGGAGTTGTTGTAGTGGCCCTTCGCGTCGCGGCGCATGTACATGTCGGCCAGCGCCAGCATGGTGTCGCCGCGTGCCGTCTGCTCATCTCGGTCAGGCCCTGGGTCAGGTGGCGCCACAGGTTCGGCGAGTACAGCGGCATGATCGTGCCGACGATCGCGTCGCTGTAGCCCAGGCCGCGCGGATCGCCGGTCTTCACGGGCTTGTCCACCAGCGGGTCGACCAGGTTGCGGTAGACGTCGACGGCCTTGGCCGGGTCGGTGCCCAGCGGGCAGCTCGGATCCTTGGCGCAGTCGGCGGCGTAGTCGTTGAACGCCTTCTGGAAGGCCGCGGCCTGGTCGAGGTCGGCCTCGATCGGATCGGCGTTGGGGTCGACGGCGCCGTCGAGGATCATCGCCCGCACCTTGTCCGGGAACGCCTCGGCGTAGGCCGAGCCGATCCGGGTGCCGTACGAGTAGCCGAGGTAGGTCAGCTTGTCGTCGCCGACCGCGGCCCGCATCGCGTCCAGATCCTTGACGACGTTGGCGGTGCCGACGTTGGCCAGGAACTCCTTGCCCATCTTGTCGACGCAGCGCTGGACGAACGCCTTGGTCTCGCCCTCGATGTGCTCGACGCCCTCGGGCGTGTAGTCGACCTGCGGATCGGCCCGCAGCCGGTCGTTGTCGGCGTCGGAGTTGCACCACAGCGCCGGCGTGGACGACGCGACGCCGCGCGGGTCGAAGCCGACCATGTCGAAGCGTTCGCGCACCGGCAGCCGGGCAGCGTCTGGACGATGCTGGCCGCGGCTTCGATGCCCGACTCGCCGGGGCCGCCCGGGTTGATGATCAGCGAGCCGATCTTCTCGCCGGTGGCCGGGAACCGAATCATCGCGAGCAGCGCGACGTCGCCGTCGGGCTTGGCGTAGTCGACGGGCACCGAGAGCTTGCCGCACTGGGCGCCGGCCGGGATGCGGGACTTCCTCGGTGGGTCGAACCCGGCACGGCGCCCACTGCACCGGCTGCCCGGCGGTGGCACCGCGATGACGGCGCGACCCCCGACGGCCTTGCTGCAGCCGGCCACCAGCAACACCGCCAGCGGCGAGTCGCACGAGGATCGCCCGTGTCTTGCAGGCCTCATGGCACACATGCTGCCATGAGCCTGCATCGGGCCTGGCACACCGCCGCGCCGCCGGGTCTAGCGCGGTGGCGTCGAGCAGCTCCTCGAGGGCGACCTCGAAGTCGTCGGCCAGATCCCACAGGTCCGGCAGCAGCTCCGGGCACGACACGATGCCGACGTCGAGTTTGCCGTTCAGCGACATCACGGTGATGTTCAGTCCCGAGCCGTGGAAGATCGGCCCCAGCGGGTACATCGCCTTCACCTCGGCACCCAGGAAGTACAGCGGAATCTGCGGGCCGGGCACGTTGGAGATGACGAGGTTGTGCACCGGCCGGGCCTCGGTCAGCCGGCTGCTGGCGTAGACGCCGCATCGCGACACCGAACACGGCCGGGGCCGCGAACTGGGTCCAGTCCTGCAGCAGCGTCGCACCGATCGCCGAACTGTGTTCCTTGGCAACGGAATTCGCCTCCGCGATGGACTTGAGCCGCTCGGCCGGATCCGTCGATCTGGGTCTCCAGCTTGGAGAACATGCCCGACACCTGGTTGCGGCCGGGCCGGTCGGACTTGTCGTGCACCGACACCGGGACCATCGCCACCAGCGACGAGTCCGGCAGCTCGCCGCGGTCGACGAGGAACTTCCGCAGCACCCCGGACACCAGCGCCATCACCACGTCGTTGACCTTGACCCCGAAGTGGTTCTTGACCGTCTTGATGTCCTCGAGGTCGAGCTGGGCGAACGCGACGTTGCGATGGCCGGTGACGTTGGCGTTGAACGCGGTCTGCGGCGCCGCGAACGGCGGCGCCATCGCCAGCCCGCTGCGGGCCCGCTTGACGGTGTCGACGACCGACGACAGCGTCGTCGGCACCATGGTGACCAGCTTCAGCGGCCGGGTGGCGAACCGGACCGCCCCGCCGATCGCGATCTCCAGTTCGCTGCCGCCGCCGACACCGTCGACCGGGTCGGGCGCGGGCGCGTCGGGTTCGGTGCTGCACAGCTGCGACATCAGGTTGGCCCCGGTCACGCCGTCGACGCCGGCGTGGTGCACCTTGGTCATCACCGCCAGCCGGCCGCCGTCGTGCGCGTCGGTGCCGTCGACGTTCTCGATGACCCACATCTCCCACAGCGGGCGGCTGCGATCCAGCGGCAGCGAGGCGATGTGCCCGCAGATCTCCGCCAGCTCAGCGCGGCCGCCCGGCGAGGGCAGCCCGATGCGGTGCAGGTGGCGGTCGACGTCGAAGTCCTCGTCGTCCACCCACACCGGATGGTCGAGATTGAACCGGCTGTCGGCGAGCTTCTCCCGGAACTGCGGCATCGCCTTGATCCGCAGGGCCAGTTCGTCGCGCAGCCGGTCGAAGGTGTAGCCGCCGGGCATCGTGGAGGTGTCGAGCTCCAGGATCGAGCACACATGCATCGGCTGTGAAGGGGTTTCGAGATAGAGGAAGCTGGCGTCGAGTCCGCTGAGTCGTTGCATGGCTGGCCGATCGTAGTGTGAGGAAATCCACTTAACCTGGAGTTCATCTTCTTGGCCGGTAGTGGCAGACTTAGTACGTCAGACGAACCCGGGGACCCGGAAGGGCCACGAGGATCGACCGGACAGACACGAGGGACAACGATGTCTGAGCAAACTGTTTACGGTGCTGCCACCGATACGCCGCGCACGCAAGTCCGCACCCATCACCTGCAGAAGTGGAAGGCCGAGGGCCACAAGTGGGCCATGCTGACGGTCTACGACTACTCCACCGCCCGCGTCTTCGACGACGCCGGCATCCCGGTGCTGCTGGTCGGCGACTCCGCCGCCAACGTGGTCTACGGCTACGACACCACCGTGCCGGTCACGATCGACGAGCTGATCCCGCTGGTCCGCGGTGTGGTCCGCGGGGCGCCGCACGCGCTGGTGGTCGCCGACCTGCCGTTCGGCAGCTACGAGGCCGGGCCCGAGCAGGCGCTGGCGACGGCGACCCGCTTCCTGAAGGAAACCGGCGCGCACGCGGTCAAGCTCGAGGGCGGCGAGCGGGTCGCCGACCAGATCGCCATCATCACCGCCGCGGGTATTCCGGTGATGGCCCACATCGGCTTCACGCCGCAGAGCGTCAACGGCCTGGGCGGCTTCCGGGTCCAGGGCCGCGGCGACGCCGCCGAGCAGACCATCCACGACGCGATCGCGGTCCAGGAGGCCGGCGCGTTCGCTGTGGTGATGGAGATGGTGCCCGCCGAACTGGCCACCCAGATCACCGGCAAGCTGACCATCCCGACCGTCGGCATCGGCGCGGGTCCGAACTGCGACGCCCAGGTGCTGGTGTGGCAGGACATGGCCGGCATGACCAGCGGCAAGACCGCCAAGTTCGTCAAGCGATTCGGCGATGTCGGCGACGAATTGCGCCGCGCGGCAACGCAATACGCCGATGAGGTGGCCAGCGGGGCGTTCCCCGCCGAGGAGCACAGCTTCTAAGAGAACTCGGGCTTGCGCTTCGCCAGGAAGGCGTCGACACCCGCTTTCCCGTCGGCCGATTCCGCGCGTTCGGCGATCATTCGACCTTCGTGTTCCATCTGCTCCTCGAGGCCGTTGGAGAATGTCGACAACATCAGAGCCTTGACTCCACCGTTGGATCCGCTTGCGGTGGCCGCCATCTGGGCGGCCAGCTGATCTGTCCTGGTGGCCAGCTCGTCGTCGGCCACCACCTCGGTGACCAGTCCCCACTGTGACGCCTCCTGCGCCGACAGGGTCCGGTTGGTCAGCATCAGCTCCTTGGTCTTGGTGACGCCGATGAGTCGCGGCAGGAAGTAGGACGAACTGCCGTCGGGGCTCAACCCGACCTTCGTGTAGGCCATCGTGAACGACGCGGACTCGGCGGCCAGCACCAGATCGCCGGTGACGGCAATGGAGAAGCCCGCCCCAGCCGCGGTGCCGTTGACGGCGGTGATCAGCACCGCGTCCATCCGCGCGAACGTCGAGATGGCACGGTGCAGGTCGTCGGCGACGCCCTTGATGTGCCGCCCGCGGCTGGGCGCCGTCGCGAACGACTTGAGATCGCCTCCCGCGCAGAAGAAGCGCCCCGAGCCGGTCAGCACCACGACCTTCGTCGCGTCGGTGTCACAGCGCCGTGCGGCATCCGCCAGCTCGCGAGTCATGGTGTCGTTCATGCCGTTTGCGGCGTCGGGCCGATTCAGCGTGATTCGCGTGATGGGGCCGGCTCGTTCGAAGGTGATGGTCTGGTAGTCGGTCACCCCTGGACTTTATCTTCGGCGGCCTGTTCGGCTGTTTACCCGGGTGTGGCACCCTAGGCTGTCCAGTGAGCGAACCAACGAAGGTTGAGATGGCAGCCAGCACGCCGAAGACGTCCCGGCACGTGGAGGTCGAGCGGAAATTCGACGTCGTCGAATCGACCGTTTCCCCCTCCTTCGATGGGCTTTCGTCGGTAGCACGAGTGGAACGTTCGCCGTCGCAGCAGCTCGAGGCCGTTTACTTACGACACGCCGGGGCACGACCTGGCCGCCCACCACGTCACGCTGCGCAGACGTACCGGTGGGGCGGACGCCGGATGGCACCTCAAGCTCCCCGCCGGGCCCGACACCCGCACCGAGGTGCGGACGCCGCTGGACGACGGGGTCGGCGGGGCGGTCCCCGACTCGTTGCGGGACATCGTGCTTGCCATCGTGCGTGACCGGCCATTGGGCCCGGTCGCCCGCATCTCCACCAGACCGAACCGTCGACCGTGCTCTTTGACCTCGAAGGTTCCCCGATCGCCGAGTTCAGTGACGACAAGGTGACCGCGTCGGCAGGTGAGGGCGACGAGCAGCAGTGGCGCGAATGGGAGCTGGAGCTCATCGAGGGCTCGTCCACATCGCCCGACCTGCTGGACCGGTTGGCCAACCGACTCCTGGACGCCGGCGCGGTGCCGGCCGGACACGGTTCGAAGCTCGCGCGGGTGCTGGGCGGCCACGAAGGCGAGGACGCCGAACCGCGATCGGACACGATCCAGCGCGATCCCATACACCAGGCCGTCGCCGAGCAGGTCGACCAGCTGGTCGAGTGGGACCGGGCGGTCCGGGCGGATGTCTACGACTCGGTCCACCAGATGCGGGTCGCCACACGCAAGATCCGCAGCCTGCTGCAGTCGTCCGAGGGCGCTTTCGGCATCTCCGACGACGCGTGGATTCTCGACGAGTTGCGTCAGCTCGCCAGCGTGCTCGGTGTGGCCCGGGACGCCGAGGTGCTGGCCGAGCGTTACGAACGCGCCCTGGACGAACTGCCCGAGGACATGGTCCGCGGACCGATCCGGAAGCGACTGGTGGAGGGCGCCAAGCGCCGCTACAAGTCCGGCCTGCGGCGGTCGTTGATCGCGATGCGCACCGACCGCTATTTCCGTCTGCTCGACGCGCTCGACGGGCTGGTCGCCGCCGAGCCGCCGCCGACCGCCGCGGGCGAAGCGGCGGCCGAGGTGACCATCGACTCGGCCTACAAGAGGGTGCGCAAGGCGGCAAAACGCGCGGCGGCTGCCGCCGAGGAGGACCGCGACGAGGCACTGCACCGAATTCGCAAGGGCGCCAAACGGCTCCGCTACACCGCGGCCGCCACCGGTGCCGACAAGGTGTCCGACCGAGCCAAGACCATTCAAACCCTGCTCGGCGACCATCAGGACAGCGTGGTCAGCCGCACGCACCTGAGCCATCAGGCCGAGGCCGCGCAGGCGGCCGGCGAGGACACCTTCACCTACGGCCTGCTGCACGCGCAGGAAGGCGATCTTTCACGCGGCGCGCGTCAACAGCTCGACAGCGCGCTGAAGAAACTGGACAAGTCGGTACGCAAGGCCCGCTAGGGGCCGATAGGGCGAACGAGTTGGCCTGTAAGCCGGATTCTGTCCCCCGCCGCCGCGAACGACCACGGCGACGAGGCGGCGACCATCCATCTGGGCACACCGTCACCGGGTGCCTCGAGCGGCCTACCCGCAGGCTCGGGCGAGCAACCCTCGGACGCCTGCGCAGCCGCACCAGGTGCGGCCTTTTGGCCTTGCTTCGGGTGGGGTTTGCCTAGCCATCCCGGTCACCCGGGATGCTGGTGCGCTCTTACCGCACCGTTTCACCCTTACCACCAGAGGTGGCGGTCTGTTTTCTGTGGCACTTTCCCGCGAGTCGCCTCGGATTGCCGTTAGCAATCACCCCGCTCTCTGAAGTCCGGACTTTCCTCGAATCACCTTGCGATGATCCGCGGCCGCCCGGCCAACTCGTCCGCCGTATAAACGTACTGCGTTGGATGGCTGTTCCGCGAGCAGGCGATAATGTGGCTATGCCGCGGGTTCCACCGGCCCGATATCTGATGCGGGCGAAGGACTTCGTCGATGCCCGCTACGCCGAGCCCATCACCGTGGACGATCTGGCCGCGGCGGCGGGCCTGTCGCGCGCTCACTTCAGCCGGATGTTCACCCGTACGTTCGGCGAGTCGCCTCGCGCCTACCTGCAGACCCGGCGGTTGGAGCGGGCGGCGGCGCTGCTGCGTCACACCGACCGGTCGGTGGCCGACATCTGCGTCATGGTCGGACTGCAGAGCCTCGGCTCGTTCACGTCGAGTTTCGCCCGGGTGTACGGCCTGCCACCCGCCGCGTATCGCGAAAGCATGCCGCCCGCGGTGATGTACGCGCGGGTGCCAAGCTGCATCCTCGCCCGCGACACCCGACCGCGCGCCGACAGCCGAGTCAAGACAGCACACGGGGAGAAGACGGGCCGCGCTGACCGGCCGTAGCGTCGTGGCCATGATCAAAATTGCAAGCGCCCATCTGTGGGTGCACGACCAGGAAGAGGCACTGAAGTACTGGACCGAGAAGGTCGGTATGGAAGTGCGCCAAGACGTTTCGATGCCCGAGCTCGACTTTCGTTGGTTGACGGTCGGCCCGCCCGGACAGGACGACGTGTCGATCGTGCTGATGGCGGTGCCGGGCGAGCCGTTGATGGACGAGGCCACCCACAAGCAGGTGTTGGACCTGACCGCCAAGGGCTTCGCGGGCACGGTGTTTCTCACCACCGAGGACTGCCAGGCCAGCTACGAGAAGTTGAAGGCCCGCGGTGTCGAGTTCACCGAAGAGCCGCACCAGATGCCCTACGGCATCGACTGTGGATTCCGCGACCCGTCCGGCAATAGCGTGCGACTGACCCAACTGGCGGACATCCCGGCCAATACTGGGTAGGTGCGAACCTCCACCGCCGCGCTCGGTTCAGCGGCCTTCTTCGTCGTGGCACCCGGCACCTTCGTCGGGCTGGGCCCGTGGCTGATCACCCATTGGGAGATCCCCGGGTCCAGCCCGTCGCTACGGGTGATCTTGGGTGTCGTACTGATCGTGCTCGGTCTCGATTCCGCCGGTCCATGCATTCATCCAGTTCGTCAAGGCCGGCGGGACGCCCATGCCGATCGCGCCGACTGAGCGTCTGGTCGTCACCGGTTTCAACCGCTTCGTCCGCAACCCGATGTACGTCGGACTGCTCACCGCGATCCTCGGCCAGGCACTGCTTTTCGACAGCATCTGGCTGGTGCTCTACGCCGTGATCGGCTGGATCGTCACGGCATCGTTCGTCCGGTGGTACGAGGAACCAACCCTTGTCCGCACGTACGGCGAGCAGTACGAGGAGTATCGCCGCAACGTACCCGCGTGGACTCCACGGCTCACACCGTGGACAGCATCGAAACCAAGTTAGAACGGCGGCGGTTCATAGGTGGCGGCGCGCCAGGCCTGCCGTCGTCGTTGGTGTTCTTCGGCGATCAGTTCTGTTCGTTCACGGCGTTCTTTGGCGATGCGGTCACGGCGATCCTGCTCGCGAGTCTGCTTTCGCGTCGGCATCATCACCCCACGGTTAGCTGACGCCTCATCGTCCATGACGCCACCCAAGTCGCCAGTCGGCTGCGCCAGCGCGGGAAACAGTGTGCCGCCGTGAGGTTCGGTGCTATACGTATGGCCGGTCGGCGCGGTCCATATCACCGTGCCATCGGGAAACTGTCGATCCGACCACCCGGTGCAGAACGTCTTGATGAGATGGTGAGTGCGGCAATACAGCTTGTTGTTCGACGGGTGGGTGGCACCGCGCGGGTATGGCCTCGTGTGGTCGATATCGCACATCTCGGCGGGGGCGTCACAGCCGGGAAACCGGCAAGTGAGATCCCGCCACCGCACGAACTCCGCCCGCGACTTCGACGGCCGGTAACCCGGCTCTGGCCCGCCCTTGGGCGCCGTCAGGGGTTTGAGCTTGGCCGAAGCCGCCAGCTCACGCACCGATTCGGCGGGCAGAATCCCAAAGCCGGGCAGGTAGCCTGGACGATCACTCGTGCCATCCAGCGTCGCCTGCTCGGCGAGCACATGAATCACGATATCGCTCAGAGCTTTTCGTTCAGCGATCGCGGCGCAGTCCGGCGATCCGCACTCGCAGGCCAACCGTTCCTCGAGCCTGGCCAACGCGCCGCATGCATCGGAACGCCGCTGGGCCTTGGTGCGCGGATCGTTGTCGCACACGGTGGCGGCAAGCGCGTCCAGTCTGCGGTCCAACTGCGCGGCATCCGTTGACTGAAGATGGCCGTAGATGCCCGCCATGCCTGGACTGATTTCGCCGATGTCGATGAATCGGTTGTCCTTGACCTTGGGTGGTACCCGCACTGCGGCCGGATCGAGCTTGGCCACCCATAGATCCACGCGGTCGCAAAGTTTGGGACCCGATAGCCGCATCCACTTCGCGCAGTGGCGAGCCAGCGCCGCATCCAGCCGAGGCAGCACATCTTCCTCGACGTTCTCTGTTCGCGTGATGATGATCGCGACCATGCGGTAGTCGATCGCCCCAGTGGCGAATACCGCCGCCACTTGAGGCAGATTGTCGCGCAACACCCGCGCGTAGTGGATCTGCCCGGCCGCCCGACCCCTGCTGATGTTTTGCGCCGCCGACACCTCGGCAGCGACCTCCTCGAACGGATCGGTACGCCAGAAGATCGTCGCTTCAAGCTCGCGTGCGCGCCGGGCGTCCAACTCGCCTACGGCTGCCAGCCGCCGGGCAATCGCCATCGACTCTGATCGCGTGGCATCGCCCATGGCGTCGATCAGCGCCGCATCGGCGACCTCTTCGAACATACTTTCGATCATGCCACGGGGGTCCGACACGCGTTGATCTCACGCACCGCCCGACCGCATCGTCTTCAAGATGAGGAGAGGAAAAGGATGAACACTCGACATGCGGTTATCGACAGCCCACTCGGCGAGCTGACCCTGGTCGCCGGCGGTGACGCGCTGATCGGCCTGTACTTCCGGCATCACTGGTATCGACCGCCCACGGACACCTTCGGCCCCGGAGTCGACACTGAATCGGACGCCCTGTTGGCCGAAACGCAGGCACAGCTCAACGATTACCTGACCGGCGACCGGACCGACTTCGACCTGCCGACCGCGCTGGGCGGCGACGGTCTGCAGCGCCGCGTCTGGCACCGGCTGACCACCATCCCCTTCGGCGAAACAGTCACCTACGGCGAGCTCGCCGCGGAGCTGGCAGACGGAACGACGGCCCAGGAAGTCGGCGCGGCCGTCGGACGCAATCCGCTGTCGATCGTCGTTCCGTGTCACCGGGTGGTCGGCAAGAACGGCAAGCTGACCGGCTACGCGGGCGGGCTGGAACGTAAGCAGTTCCTGCTCGACCTCGAACAGCCGGCCGAATTGCGGGCGGCGCGGTTGTTGTGATGACCGCGACGGAATGGCAGACGCGGGTCGACTCCGCGGACTGGGACGCGATTACGACCGAAATCAATGACCTCGGCGGTGCACTGCTGCCGCAGCTGGTCACCAAGACTGAGGCGTCAACGCTTCGCGGTCTCTATCCCGAAGACGGCCTGTTCCGTGCCACCATCGATATGCGCCGATACCGGTTCGGCGAAGGGGAATACCGGTATTTCCAGCGGCCGTATCCGGAGCCGATCGAAGAACTCAAGGCAGCGCTGTACCCGCGGTTGCTGCCCATCGCACGGGACTGGTGGAACAAGCTGGGACGGCAAGCGCCGTGGCCGGACGACTTCGATGACTGGCTCGACATGTGCCATGCCGCGGGACAGACCAAATCGACGGCCATCCTGCTCAAGTACGGGCCGGGCGACTGGAACGCGCTGCATCGAGACCTGTACGGGGACTTGGTGTTTCCCCTGCAAGTGGTGATCAATCTGTCCGAGCCCGGCGTCGACCATAGCGGCGGCGAGTTCCTGCTCGTCGAGCAGCGGCCGCGCGCCCAGTCCCGCGGCACCGCCACCCTGCTGCCACACGGCCACGGCTTCGTGTTCACCACGCGCGAGCGGCCAGTTGAGTCGACTCGAGGTTGGTCGGCAGCGCCTGTCCGGCACGGGGTTTCCGCGGTGCGCTCCGGCGAGCGTTTCACCCTCGGTCTGGTCTTCCACGACGCCGCATGACAATTCGGGGCACTATCGACCGTTAAGTCCGCCGCCGCAAAACGATGACGTTGTCCATCCAGGGGACCACCTCGCCGTCGGGGCGAACGACGTCCCGCTCGACGGCATCCACACGCACACGGTCGAATTCATCGTCACTCAGGTTCAGCCCGGCGATCACCTCTTCGGTGCTGGGGAATTCGTGGACATGGTCCAGCTTCGAGGCCCACGGCGGAGCGGAGCCGTGGTCGACGATCACGAGCAGACCGCCGAGACGCACCGCATCGGCTGCGTGGGCGAGTATTCGCGGCCGGTCCAGCCGAACGGTGGAATGCAGGAACTGAGCCGAGACAAGGTCGAACGATCCTTCGGGAAATGTGTCGGATAGGTCCTGCTGGACGAACTCGATGCGGTCGGCGACCCCCCGAGCAGTCGCTGCCTCGGCGGCCCGGCCAAGCGCGGTCTCGGAAATGTCGACCGCGACCACGTTCCAGCCCCGCTCGGCCAGCCAGACCGCGTCGGCGCCCTCACCGCAGCCGAGATCGAGCGCCCTGCCAGGTAGGAGCTCGGAAGCCACCTCGGCGAATTGGACGTTGACCCGACCGCTCCACACCCGCTCCCGTTCCCCGTAGTGCTCTTCCCAGTGCGCCTGCGTGTCGTTCATGCTGCAAGCTTGCCCCGCGCTTCACGATCTGCCAATCTGATTTGCCATGCAGGCAAAGGCTGTCACCGAGAACGATGTCGACCTGCGGGTTCGACGGCGGCTGCGGGATCTGCGAATCCAGCGCGGCCTGACGCTGGAGGATGTGGCCCGCAGCGCCCGCATCGACGTGTCCACGCTGAGCCGTCTCGAGTCGGGCAAGCGCCGGTTGGCTCTCGACCATCTCCCCCGCCTCGCCGAGGCGCTGTCAGTCAGCGCCGACGAACTGCTGCGGACCCCGGAAGCGCCCGATCCGCGGGTACGCGGTGCCTCCCACACCCACAACGACGTCACGTACTGGCCGCTCACGCGCCAGGGATCCGCCGGCGGCCTTCATGCCTTCAAGATCCGGATCAGCGCCAAGCGCCGTAAACCGTCCGCCGAGTTACCCGTTCACGAAGGCCAGGACTGGATGTATGTGCTGTCCGGCCGAATTCGACTCATCCTCGGTGAGCGGGACTTCGTCATCAAGCCGGGCGAAGCCGTCGAATTCAGCACGTGGACTCCGCACTGGTTCGGCGCCGCGGACGGACCGGCGGAGGCGATCATGATCTTCGGAGCGCACGGCGAGCGGCTCCACCTCCATACCTGACCTGAGCTGACTACAGATACGACGTGTCGTTCACCAACCGCACCGACGAGGCTCCATCCGGGTAGAACTCGGCGATGGACAGCGACGCCAGGTCCAGGTGCAGCCGGTAGAGGATGCCCGGCCCGGCGTCCAGCGCCAGCCGCAGCAGCGTCTTTATCGGCGTCACGTGGGACACCACAAGCACTGTCTCCCCGGCATGTTCGGCGGTGATCCGGTTGCGGACGCGCTGTACCCGGCCGAGCACACTGTCGAAGCTCTCGCCATCCGGCGGGGTGATGCCGGTGTCGCGCAGCCAGGTTCGGTGCAGCTCGGGGTCACGCTCGGCGGCCTCGGAGAAGGTCAGGCCCTCCCATGCGCCGAAGTCCGTCTCGATCAGTTCGTCGTCGACGGTGACGTCGAGCCCGAGCGCCTTGGCGGCCTTCGCCGCGGTGTCGTAGGCGCGCTGCAGGGGCGAGGTGATGACGGCCGCGATCCCGCCTCGCTGCCCGAGATACTGTGCGGCCGCTTCGGCCTGACGGCGGCCGACGTCGGTCAGCGCCGGATTCCCGCGGCCGGAATACCTCCGCTGCGTGGACAATTCGGTCTGCCCATGCCGCAGCAGCAGTAACCGGGTCGGGGCCCCGCGGGCGCCGGTCCAGCCGGCGGGCGACGCCGCTGTTTCGTGAGGCTTGGCGACCTCTTCGGGCCCTGCGGGCTCGGATTCGGCTTCCGCCAGTTCGGCGGCGGCGTCCATCGCCTCGTTGGCCAGTCGGTCGGCATGGGAGTTCTTGTCCCGCGGAATCCACGCATAGGTGATGCGGGTGAACCCCAGGGCCAACGCCTTCGCCTCCTGGTGAAGGGCGATCAGGTCGGGATGTTTGACCTTCCACTGGCCAGACATCTGCTCCACCACCAGTTTGGAGTCCATCAGCACCTCGACCTCGGTGGCGCCCAGCCTGGCCGCCTCCTCCAGGCCGGCTATCAGACCCCGGTACTCGGCGACATTGTTGGTGGCCCGCCCGACGGCCTGCTTGCTCTCGGCCAGCACCATCGAACGGTCGGCCGACCACACCACCGAGCCATAACCCGCGGGCCCCGGATTGCCGCGCGATCCGCCGTCCGCCTCAACGATCACCTTCATTGGTCGCCGCCGGAGACCCGCAACAGAATTGCGCCGCACTCCGGACAGCGCAGCACCTCGTCATCGGCGGCGGCTGCGATTCGGGCGATTTCGCCCCGGTCGATCTCGATCCGGCATGCTCCGCATCGTCGGCCCTGCAGCCGTCCCGCACCCGCGCCACCGCGGGACCGTTGGCGTTCGTACAGCGACACCAGATCGGAGTCCAGCCCCGCGGTCAATTCATCGCGCCGCGAGACACATTGGTGCCGGGCCTGCTCGATCGTCTTGAGCACGTCGTCCAGCGCCTGCTGCGCCTCGGCCAGTTCACTCTCCAGCCCGTCGATCCTGGCGAGTTCGCCCGCCTGCTGGGTCTGCAGCTCCTCCCGACGCTCCATCACCTCGAGCAGCGAATCCTCCAGGCTGGACTGGCGACGTTGCAACGTTTCGAGTTCGTGCTGCAGATCGGACAGCTGCTTGGCGCTGACTGCTCCCGCTTCGAGCATCGAGCGGTCCCGGTCCTCACGGCCCCGCACCGCGTCGATCTCGGACTCGAACTTCGCGATCTGAGCATCCAAGTCCTCGAGCGCGAGAAGCAGCGCCGCAAGCCTATCGTTGGCCTCTCGGTGCTCGGCCTGGGTCTGCTCAAGGCGCTGCTGTTCGGTCAGGTGACCCGATCGATGCTCGATCCGGCTCAGCTCGGCGTCGACTTCTGCCAACTCGAGCAGCGAACGTTGTTGGACGACTTCGGCTTTCATAGCTCGTTTCTCTCGATATTCCACGGATCGGTGCGGATTGCCGACACCCGCACCGGTAGCGAGTCGCCGAAGTGTCCGCGAAGCAGCTCGGCAGCCTGATTGCACCACGGGAACTCGCTCGCCCAGTGTGCGACATCGATCAGCGCGACGTCGGAGCGCCGCCGGTGTTCGTCGGCGGGGTGGTGCCGCAGATCGGCGGTCACGTAGGCGTCGACGCCTGCACCCGCGACGATGTCCAACAGCGAGTCCCCCGCGCCGCCACACACGGCCACCCGTGACACCTCGGTGTCATCTTCGCCCGACGCGCGTATCCCCCACGACGTGCCGGGTAGCGCGTCGTGCACGCGGGAGACGAAGGCCGCCAATGTCTCCGGCGTCGGCAATGTTCCGATGCGGCCCAACCCGACGTCCTCGGGAACCGGTGCCAGCGCGAAGATGTCGAAGGCAGGCTCCTCGTACGGGTGGGCGGAGCGCAGCGCCGCCAGGACATGGCCGCGCACCCGGGCGGGGGCGATGATCTCCACCCGATCCTCGGCCACTTCTTCGGCGGATCCGACGCTGCCGATCGCGGGCGTGGCGCCCTCCTGCGGGACGAACTGTCCGGTGCCCGTGACGCTCCAACTGCAGTGGGAATAGTCGCCGATGTGCCCGCCGCCCGCGGCGAACATCGGCCTGCGCGGACCGCGTCGGCGTTCTCGGCGGGGACGTACACCACCCACTTGTCGTTGTCACGGCCACCCGCCGCCGGTGCCAGCACCTCTTGCACGGTCAGCCCCAGCGCGTCGGCGAGCGCGTCGGACACCCCGGGCGAGGCGGCGTCGGCATTGGTGTGCGCGGTGAACAGTGCGCGCCCGGTGCGGATCATCCGGTGCAGCAGTGCGCCTTTGGCCGTGCTTGCGGCGACGGTGTCGACGCCGCGCAGCAGCAGGGGGTGATGGGCGAGTAGCAGGCCCCGGTCGGGCACCTCGTCGACGACGGCTGCGGTGGCATCGACGGCGATCGTGACCGAGTCGACGTCATCGCCCGGATCGCCGCACACCAAACCGACCGAGTCCCAGTCCTGGGCCAGCCCCGGCGGGTATGCCGCCTCCAACACCCCGATGACGTCGGACAGCTTCATCTGATGCCTCGGCTCCCGCTCGCTCCGGTCCTCGCTCGTCCCTCGCTGCGATCCTCACGCGCGGTCGCCTTCGGGGCGCTCACTGGAGTACCTCTGCCACCGCGTCGACAAGCACGCGCCATTCGGGGCGAACGGCCGCGCGCAGGAACTGGCCGTCCAACCCGACGAAGGTGTCGCAGCGGCGTACCGCGATACCCTTGGCGTCCAATCGCTTTCGCAGCAACTCCGCATCGGGCACGCTGAACATGACGAACGGCGCGCATCCGTCGACAACCTCGCACCCCGCCGCGATCAAGCCCGCCACCATCTCGGCGCGCAGCTCGGCAAGCAGACGCGCACCGGCATCCGCCTCGGCGACGGCCTCCGGCGTGCTGCAGACCGCGATCGCCTCCAGCTGCAGCGTGCCCAACGGCCAGTGGGCGCGCCGCGCCGTCAACCGATCCAGCACGTCGGGAGCGCCCAGCGCGTAGCCGACCCGCAGCCCCGCCAGCGCCCACGTCTTGGTCAGGCTGCGCAGCACCACCACGTCGGGCAGCGCGTGGCCTGCCAGGCTCTCGAGCTCACCGGGAACGGCGTCGGCGAACGCTTCGTCGACCACCACGGTGCGGCCCGGCCTGCGCAGCGCCAGGATCTGGTCGCGGGCATGCAGCACCGACGTCGGATTGGTCGGATTGCCGACGACGACGAGATCGGCGTCTTCTCCTACGTCGGCGTCGCTCAGGCCGTACGGCGGGGCCAGCACGACGTGCTGCAGCGGCACCCCGGCCGCCGTCAGAGCCGCCTCGGGTTCGGTGAACGACGGTGCGATCAGCGCCGCCAGCGTGGGCTGCAGGTTGGCCAGCAGTGCGAACCCTTCCGCCGCCCCCGCCAGCAGCGCCACCTCGTCGCGGCCGCGGCCGTGCCGGGCCGCGACGGCGTCGGTTGCCCGGTGCTCGTCGACCGCGCTCGGGTAGCGGCCGAGGTCCGCCAGCCGCGCGCGCAGCCGCTCGACCAGCCAGGAGGGCGGCTGATCGGTGCGGACGTTGACGGCGAAGTCCAGCATGCCGGGAACCGCGGCCTGGTCGCCGTGATAGCGCGCGCCGGCAGGATTGGGCTTGCCACATCACGACCCTAGTGGGCCGTCGGGGACAATGGATGCGTGACGACCCTGGACGACACCGTGGCGGCCACCCGGCCGCAGCTGGTGATCTTCGACCTCGACGGCACGCTCACCGACTCGGCGGAGGGCATCGTGGCCAGCTTCCGGCACGCGCTGGGCGCGGTCGGCGCCGAGGTGCCCGACGGGGACCTGGCCGGCCGGATCGTCGGCCCGCCGATGCACCACACCTGCGGCGCGATGGGGCTCGGCGAGCACGCCGACGACGCGATCGCGGCCTACCGGGCCGACTACACCAGCCGCGGCTGGGCGATGAACAGCCTGTTCGACGGCATTCCGCAGCTGCTCGCCGACCTGCGCGCCGCCGGGGTGCGGCTGGCGGTGGCCACCTCGAAGGCCGAGCCGACCGCGCGGCGGATCCTCGCCCACTTCGGGCTCGACGAGCATTTCGAGGTCATCGCCGGCGCCAGCGTCGACGGCGTTCGCGCCAGCAAGGCCGACGTGCTGGCCCACGCGCTGGCCCAGCTCGAGCCGCTGCCCGAGCGGGTGCTGATGGTCGGTGACCGCGCCCACGACGTCGAGGGCGCCGCCGAGCACGGCATCGACACCGTGGTGGTCGGCTGGGGCTACGGCGGGCCGACTTCCACGAGCCGACCGCCGTCGACCGCGGCGGCCCACGTCGCCGACGATCGGCGATCTGCGCGAGGTGCTCGGTGTCTGAGTCGCCGCTGGGCGGCTCCGTCGAGTACAGCCTGCACGTCACGTTCGTCTGCTCGGGCAACATCTGCCGCTCGCCGATGGCCGAGAAGATGTTCGCCCACCAGATCGACGAGCGCGGCCTGGCCGACGTGGTGCGGGTGACCAGCGCCGGCACCGGCGGCTGGCATGCCGGCGAGGGCGCCGACGACCGCGCGAGCCGGGTGCTGCGCGAACACGGCTATCCGACCGAGCACCGCGCGGCCCAGATCAACGACGACCACCTGTCGGCCGACCTGGTGGTCGCGCTGGGCCGCAACCATGTGCGCATGCTGCGCGACCTGGGCGTGGCGCCCGACCGGGTGCGGATGCTGCGGTCGTTCGACCCGCGATCGGGAGCGCACGCCGCACGACGTCGAAGACCCCTACTACGGCACCCACGACGATTTCGAAGACGTCTTCGCCGTCATCGAGGCGGCGCTGCCGGGCCTGCACGCCTGGGTCGACGAGCGACTGGCCGGCCGGGGAATCGCCAGCTGATGCCGCCGATGAACGAAGTGAGAGGCGATGATCCGCGCTGGCATTCCTGCTGCGGCCGGGCTGGCTGGCCCTGGCGTGGTGGTGATCGCGTTCGCCTACCTGTGCTTCACCGTGCTGGCGCCGTGGCAGCTGGGCAAGAACACCAAGACGTCGCGGGAGAACTCGCAGATCGACGACTCGCTGACCGCCGAGCCGGTTCCGGTGACAACGCTTCTGCCGCAGCAGGATTCGTCGGCGCCCGATGCGCAGTGGCGGCGCGTGACGGCCACCGGACGTTACCTGCCCGACGCCCAGGTGCTGGCCCGGCTGCGGGTGATCGAGGGCGAACCCGCGTTCGAGGTGCTGGTGCCGTTCGCCGTCGACGGCGGCCCGACGGTCCTGGTCGACCGGGGCTACGTGCAACCGGAGCAGGGATCGCGGGTGCCGGCGATCGCGCCGCCGCCGACGGACACGGTGACGATCACCGCGCGGCTGCGCGACTCCGAGCCCGCGCCCGAGGGCAAGGCGCCGTTCCGCCAGGACGGCAGCGCAGCAGGTGTACTCGATCAACACCGCGCAGGTCGCGACAGCTCACCGGGGTGCCGCTGGCCGGGTCGTATCTGCAGTTGGTGGAGGACCAGCCGGGCGGTCTCGGCGTCGATCGGCCTGCCGCACCTGGACGCCGGGCCGTTCCTGTCCTACGGCATCCAGTGGATCGCGTTCGGCATCGTGGCCCCGATCGGGTTGGGCTACTTCGTCGTTTCGGAGATCCGGGCCCGCCGACGCGAGAAGGCCGCCGCAGCAGAGTCGGCAGCCCGACCGCCGACTCACCATCGAGGAGAAACTCGCCGACCGCTACGGCCGAGCGGCGCTGACCGCCGCCGCGACAGCACCGCGCGCCGCGAGCCTGCACGGTCCGCGACAGCCGCACCGCCCGGCGCAGGTCGGCGATGCCGCGGCGCGTGGCCCGTCACCGAGGGTGGGCCGGATCTCCAGCTGGTGGCGGTACTGGGTCGGGCCGCCGAGCCGCACGCCCAGCGCCCCGGCGAAGGCCGCCTCGACGACGCCGGCGTTCGGGCTGGGGTGTCGGGCGGCGTCGCGGCGCCAGGCCCGCAGCGCCCCGGCCGGTGACCCGCCGACCACCGGCGCGCACATCACCACCAGCGCGCCGGTGACCCGGGCCGGCACGAAGTTGGCGACGTCATCCAAACGCGCTGCGGCCCAACCGAATCGGGTGATAGCGCGGCGAGCGGTGGCCGATCATCGCGTCCAGGGTGTTGACGCCGCGATAGACCAGCACGCGCGGGCACTCCGCCGACCGCGGCCCACAGCAGCGGCGCGACGTGGGCGTCGGAGGTGTTCTCGGCCACCGATTCCAGGGCCGCGCGGGCCAGCCCGTCGGCGTCCAGCGCCGACGGGTCGCGTCCGCACAGCGACGGCAGCAGCCGCCGGGCGGCGTCGATGTCGTCGCGGGACAGCAGGTCCGCCATCCGGTCGCCGGTGCGGCGCAGCGAGGTTCCGCCGAGCGCGACCCACGTGGCCGCGGCCGTGACGGCGGCCGTCCACGCCGGGCCCCGCCGGGCGCGGCCCGCTCCCCAGCGATGCCCAGCACCGCGAGCGCGCCGAGCAGCACACCGGTGTGCAGCGCCCCGCGCCCGGCTGTCGCGGTAGGTCAACCGCTCGAGTGCAGCTGCGCCGCGGCCGAACCCCGCGACCGGATGTCCGCGCCGCGGATCGCCGAGCGCCAGGTCGGCCAGATAGCCGACCGCGATGCCCGCCGCGCGGCCGCGACCGTCGACGCAAACACCCTGCGAGCGTCTCACACGTGATGTACTCGAATCATGAGGCTGGGCCCACCGCGACGGCCGACCCGCGTCGTCGACCTGCTCAACCCGGCGGCGGTGCTGCTGCCCGCGGCCAACGTGATCATGCAGCTGTCCCTGCCCGGTGTCGGCTACGGCGTGCTGGAAAGCCCGGTGGACAGCGGCAACGTCTACAAGCATCCGTTCAAGCGGGCCCGCACCACCGGCACCTACCTGGCCGCCGCCACCATCGGAACCGACGCCGACCGCGCGCTGATCCGCGACGCGGTCGACACCGCGCACGCGCAGGTCCGCTCGACGACGTCAAGCCCGGTGTCCTACAACGCCTTCGATCCGCGGCTGCAGCTGTGGGTGGCCGCCTGCCTGTACCGCTACTACATCGACCAGCACGAGTTCCTCTACGGCCCGCTCGACGACGACGCCGCCGACGCCGTGTACCACGACGCCAAGCAGCTGGGCACCACACTGCAGGTGCGCGAGGACATGTGGCCGCCCGACCGTGTCGCGTTCGACGAGTACTGGAAGCGGTCGCTCGACGAGCTGCAGATCGACCCGCCGGTGCGCGAGCACCTGCACGGCGTTGCGGCGATGGCGTTCCTGCCTGGCCGCTGCGGTTGCTGGCCGGCCGGTTCAATCTGTTTGCGACCACGGGCTTTCTGCCGCCGGAATTCCGGCGATCATGCAACTGACGTGGACGGCGGCCCAGCAGCGTAGGTTCGAAGTGTTGCTGGCGGCGTTGCGTATCGCCGACCGGGTGATCCCGCGCGAGGCGTGGATCCTCGGCTATCAACTGTACCTGTGGGACATGCGGGCTCGTGCACGCCGAGGAAAGCGAATCGTATGACAACACTCAACCACGTCGCGGTCACAGTGCGTGACATCGACGCAAGCGGACCCTGGTATCAAGCGCTGTTGGGCACCGATCCGGTGCTCGACGAACACACGGACGCCGGATTCCGGCACGTGGTGTGGGCACTCGACAACGGCACCCTGTTCGGCATCCACCAGCACGACCGGGCGTTGGAGGGCGGACGATTCACCGAGTTCAGGGTCGGACTCGACCACGTCAGCTTCGGCTGTGCGGACCGCGCGGAGCTGGAGACGTGGGCCAGCCGGCTCGACGAGCTCGGCATCGAGCACGGCGGCATCGTCGACGCCGGCTACGGCTCGGGGCTCAGTTTCCGCGACCCCGACGGCATCGCACTCGAGTTCTTCGCGCCGCCTGCCGGATAGCCGGCCGATTCGCCGGGGGGTGCAGCCGACATCGTCCACATCGGCAAGTGTCTTCTGCGAGGCGTCAACAGTTGACGATGTTGAGCAAGCACCATTGCCGGCCGGGAGGATGTGTCAGCAAACTGCCAACGGCGCGTGATTCCCCGAAGGCGACCAGCTATGCGGCAGCAGCTACCGCCCCGGGCACGGCAACGGCCGGACGCGCATACGCATCCCGACGTCGCAACTATTGGCGATTTCGCTGATGTTTTGCGCTGCACGTCGCCGCATGCTGGCTAGCATGAGCGAAACTAGCTGGAGCGACGTGGGCATGAGCGAGCTTCCGACGGGAACCGTGACGTTGCTGCTGGCCGACGTCGAGGGTTCGACGCGGTTGTGGGAGACCCAGCCCGACGCGATGAAGGCCGCCGTCGCGCGCCTCGACCAGACGCTGTCCGACGCGGTCGCCGCCCACCAGCGGTGTGCGACCCGTCGAACAGGGCGAGGGCGACAGCTTCGTGATCGCGTTCGCGCGCGCCGCCGACGCGATGGCGTGCGCGCTGGACTTGCAGCGGGCGCCGCTGGCACCGATCAAGTTGCGCATCGGCGTCCACACCGGCGACGTGCAACTGCGCGACGAGGGCAACTACATCGGCCCGACGATCAACCGCACCGCCCGGCTGCGCGACCTGGCCCACGGCGGCCAGACCGTGCTCTCGGGCGCGACGGAACCGCTTGTCGTCGACCAACTCCCGCCGGACGTCACGCTCACCGACCTCGGCTCCCATCCGCTGCGCGATCTGCCCCGCCCCGAACGGGTAGTGCAGCTCTGCCACCCGACTCTGCACAACGACTTCCCGCCGCTGCGCACAGCCAATGCCGTTGCCGCCGAGCATCTTCCGGTGCAGCTGACGAGTTTCATTGGGCGCCAAGCGGAAATGAACGGCATCCGCGAGGCGCTCGCCGACAACCGACTCGTCACGCTGACAGGCGCGGGCGGTGCGGGCAAGACGCGCTTGGCGATACAGGTCGCCACAACCGTTGCGACCGAGTTCGCCGACGGGGTTTGGTACGTCGACCTCGCATCGATCACCAATCCCGATGTGGTACCCGTAACGGCAGCCCGCGCGCTGGGCCTACCCGACCAACCCGGCCAGCCGACGATGGACGTACTGCTGCGGTTCATCCGCGATCGCCAGATGCTGATACTGCTCGACAACTGCGAACACCTGCTCGACGCCAGCGCGGAGTTTACGTCGCCTTGTTGGGCGCCTGCCCCGCGTTGACTCTGCTGACCACAAGTCGCGAGCCGATCGGCGTGACGGGCGAGGTGAGCTGGCGGGTGCCCTCTCTGTCGCTAACCGACGAAGCGATCGAATTGTTCCGCGACCGCGCCCGCAGAACCAAGCCCGAGTTCCGCATCACTGCGGACAACGCCGAGACCGTCACCGAGATCTGCCGCAGGCTCGACGGTCTTCCGCTAGCCATCGAACTCGCCGCCGCCCGGATCCGCGCATTGTCGCCGCCCGAGATCCTCGACAGCCTGCATGACCGTTCCGCCTGCTGACCGGCGGCGCGCGTACGGCGGTACGCCGCCAGCAGACGCTGCGCGCGTCGGTGGACTGGTCGCACGCATTGCTGTCCGAGCCCGAACAGGTGTTGTTCCGAAGGCTGGCGGTTTTCCACGGCGGGTTCGATCTCGACGCCGCCCAGGCCGTCGCCGGCGGCGGCGAAGTGGAGCGCTACCAGGTGCTCGATCAGCTCACGCTGCTGGTCGACAAGTCGCTCGTGGTGGCCGAAGACAGCGCGCATGGCACCCGCTACCGGCTGCTGGAAACCGTCCGTCAGTACGCACAGGAAAAACTCCGCGAGGCCCGCGAAGGTGACGACGTGCGGGCCCGTCACCGCGACCACTACACCGCGATGGCCGCCGTGCTCGACGCGCCGGCAGACGGCGGCTACCAACGGCGCATCGAGTGGGCGGAAACCGAAATAGACAATCTACGAGCCGCTTTCGCCTGGAGCCGAGAACGAGCGGACGACCGAGCTGGCGCTTGCGTTAGCGTCGTCGCTGCAACCACTGTGGACGACACGGGGACGTGTACAGGAGGGCCTGAACTGGCTGAGCGCCGCACTTGCCGACGATAGCCCACAGAGCGCCGACCCATCGGCCGCGCGCGTGCGGGCGTCCGTGGACAAGGCGCTACTGACGTCGTATACCGGCTCGACCGAGGGCCGCGACGAGGCCGAGCGAGCCCTGGCGACTGCACGGGAACTCGGAGACCCCGCGCTTGTGATGCGGGCCCTGACGTCCTGCGGTGCCGCTCGTCAACGCGCACGACCATGAGGCGGCCGGGCCGTACTTCGCAGAGGCGACGGAACTCGCGCGCGAGCTTGGCGATTGCCGGTCGTTGGCGCAGATCATCGCCCTTGACCTGATGACCGGTCGCGTGTTGAACGAACCCGCCGCAGCTCAGGTAGCAGCCGAGGAAGGACTTCGGATCGCGGAGGACATCGGCGACGGTTACCTCTGTCGTCAGTTGCGTTATGTGCTGGGCTGGACGCAGGTTCTCCGCGGCGACTTGATCGGGTGCACCGCCCGGCTCGGCGAGCTGGTCGAAGAGTGCATCGCGACCAACGATTTGGCGTGGGCCGCGACCGTGGCGCCCACGCGGATATGCGCGCTGGCGTACCTCGGAGATGTTGCGAACGCGCGGGCAAGGGCGGATGAGCACCTCGAGCGCGTATCCGAGGCCCTTGAGTTCCATATAGGACTGGCCCATGCAGCTTCGGGCACCGTTCACCTGGCCACGGGTGATGTCTTCGCAGCGTGGGAAGCATATGAAGCCGCGCGCGAGCGCACCCAGATGAACCCCTGGATGGCGGGGATATACACCTGGGCGCCGCTTGCTCCGCTGGCATGCGGCGATAGAGCCGCGGCCCGTCGCTGGGCGGATGATGTCGTGTCGTCGAACGCGGGCTGGGGTCTGGCGGCGGCCTTGACGTCGCGGTCACGTGTGGAGATCGCACAGGGTGAACTCGACGCCGCCGATCGTGATGCCTACGACGCGCTCGAATTGGCGGCCCGCCTCGGCGGTGACTTGGTCGTCCCATTCGCCCTCGACTGCCTTGCAGGTGTGGCGGCCGAAGCAGACAACCACCTGCTGGCCGCGCGCCTCTTCGGCGCGTCGGACGCAGCCCGTCAGCACATGGGCATGGTGCGCTTCAAGGTTCTCGACGAATGCGACCAGTCCACGATCGCCGCACTTCGGGATGCTCTGGGCGAGAAAGACTTTGACGCGGCGTGGGCCGAGGGCGCGGCGCTGTCGATCGAGGAGGCCACCGCCTACGCGCTGCGAGGCCGTGGCGAACGCAAGCGCGCGAGCAGCGGCTGGGGTTCGCTCACCCGTGCCGAACTCGACGTCGTAAACCATGTCGCCGAAGGCCTGGGCAACAAGGAGGTCGCTGCGCGGTTGTTCGTCTCACCGCGCACGGTGCAGGCGCACCTGACCCACATCTACAACAAACTTGGGTTGACCTCCCGGGTGCAACTGGCGCAGGAGGCCGCCCGCCACGGCTGAGAAGTGGGCGCGGACGGTATCGAACCGCCGACCGCTGGTGTGTAAAGGGACAGGACCCAGTGAACACCTGTTCTACGGTGTCCCCTATATCCAGGCCAGGTCAGAGCCGGTGCCCGTGTCCAGCTGATGTCGCCGTGTCCACTGTGTTCGGTCCTGTCTTGGGACACTGGCGGGACACTGCCGAATGGGTGTGCGACTTCCGCTGCCGGACCGTAGACCGCAGCCCCGTCGAGTGACCGTACGGGTGGCACACCACGCGCTTGTGGCTCAGCGTGCAAGCGACACCTTGACTCCACCCGAGAACATCGAGTCATGCAGCTCAATCGTGGCCGGGACTGCGCCCTGTGGCATGTCGTAGACAACCTTGACGTCAACCGAGTTGCCGGGGTTGATGTTGTCCCAGACCGGAATGTCGGAGCCGCCGAGCGCGATCTGAGCTGCCGTATCGGGCTGGAAGCTGCGTCCATCGCTATCGAACACCTTCTGCGAAGAAGGATCGAAAACTGCGGCTTGTCGCCGATGTTCTTCACCGTCACAGTCACGATGACGAATTGTCCCTGCGCTTTCTTGGTCAGATATGGGTTGTCTCCGACCTCGGCCAAACCCGGTTGCACCCCGGTGACCACGAACTCAAACTTGCCGTCGCGTACAGGCATGTTCATCGCGGCAGGCGCGTCCGTGTCAGGCCTCGTCGCAGTCAGTACGAACTGCCGTTCACGAGGTAGCCGTAATAGCGGTTGGCGACGGGCTGGCGCGGGTCGCCAACAAAACCGTAGTCGGCCGAGCTAGTCTCAGCGTCAGACCTCATCCGCTGCCGTGATCTGAGCCGGCGCGAGGCCCGCACACGGACCGCCGACACCACCGCTGTTGATGCACAACGCAACAGCGCCGGCCACATGCGGTGCCGCCATGCTCGTTCCCGAAATCGTGTTGTAGCCACCGCCCTTCCAGTCTGAACGGATGCAGACACCGGGCGCGGCGATCGTGTGGTTCTGGTCTGCAGCCGACGTTGCATAGTTCGAGAATGTCGCGTACTTGTCGTCGGACTCACCGGACCTGCACGTGGGGGAGCCTCCGGTGCCGCCGGCCTTGCCGTCGTTGTCGGACATGGCGGTAACCGTCAAAACCTCCGGAAAATTCGCCGGAACAGCACCAGCTATGTCAGTGCCGCTGTTGCCCGCCGCGACCGAGTAGGTCACGCCACTGGCCACGGACCGACAAATCGCACGATGCAAAGCGTCGTTGTCACACGTGGTAACCCCACCCGTGCCGCCGAGGCTGAGGTTTGCGACCTTGATGTTCAGCGATGCGGAATTCGCGGTAGACCCAATCGATTCCGCAGATGACCTGAGACCATGTACCGCTTCCCTTGTAGTCTAGAACCTTGACCGCGTAGACGGTTGTCCCCGGCGCGACACCGATGACTCCGCCGCCGTTGTTCTTAGCGGCGATGGTGCCGGCGACGTGCGTGCCGTGGCCATTGTCATCGTTGGCGGTCTTCTTGCCCCAAAGGAACGCGGGGAGCCCTTTGATGCAACTTGTTCCAGCGACCACGTTCAGATCAGGATGGGTGAGGTCGACGCCGGTGTCGATCACGGCGACATTGACGCCACTCGGCTTGTGAACAGTTGTTGCTGTGGCGCTTTCGATCCTGCGTGCGCCGATCGGCACGGTTTCGTTGGCGGCGACGGGCTCGGTGGCCGCGATCGCTTGGACGTCGCCGTCCGGGCTGATGAATGCGACGTCGGGGTCCTTTGCAATCATTTCGCGGACCTGCGGCGGAAGTATTGCCGCGAAACCCTTGATCACGTGGTGGTACTGGAAGTAGCTCATGAAGCCGAGGCGTCGTTTGAGGTCCGCCGTCTTCGCCGGCTCGTCGACACTGTCCTTGTACACGACAATGAACGAATCAAACGGACCTGCAACGGAAGTAGGCAATTGTGCGAACGTGAGTGCACCGGCGAAAACGACAACAGCCGCCGCAGCGCGGGCGAATCTCAGCATTCGAAAACCTTTCACTGGCCTGTGTGTCCAGGCGGAGGCCGGCCATGGTGCCGGATCGCTTACAAATTATTTCCCGCCGTTGTCAATTCATCGGACGCGACGGCGTAACGATCGAATACCAGTGTGGTTGCGGAGAAATCGTCCACGCCTAGTGCGCGAGGTCGGCAACAGAAGCCAACCTCGCCCTCGTGCCGCAGCGGTTGATGCCGGCATCGGCCCACGTCGGCGTCAGGCGGTCCGTACGTCGAAGTCGGCGACCTCGGGCCGCCGGAGCAGCTCGCGGTGCCGCTCCGGGATCCACGGGAACAGCTCGGGCAGAACGTCTTTGCCTAGGTGCGTGGGTCAGTAGTCCCAATCGCGGGTTCCGTAGGTGAAACTTCGGATTCTGCGGCGGGTCATTTGATGGAGCCGCACCGTTGCCCACGGTGCCGAACGTCGCACGGCACACCTCGGCCGCTCGCCGTTGCACGGCCGCGCCGGCCAGGGTGCCCTCGGTCAGCTCGCCGAGCACGCCGTACGCCGTTTCCACCACGTCGGCGTCGGTGACCTGGCTGGCCTCGGGTGTGCTGGTCGTCATTGCTCGATCACCTCGGCGTCGATTTCATCAATTATGTTGTGCCCGCTGTTATTTAAGGCATCTCGGGCGCGGGGCAGGGTGTGGCCGTCGGCGCGCTCGGCCAGCACAGCCAGCAGTTGGGACTTGCCCTCGGCCAGGTCGGCCAGGATCGCCTCGGGCGACCGGCCCACCATGACGGCAACCTGTCGCCGCTCGGGTGTGTATGCGCCGGTCAGCTTGGCCAGCTAGTCGCCGTTGCGGGCCAGCTCTCGGTTGAGCGCGATAACCCGGTCGGTGTCACCGGCCAGCTTCGCCGCCGCGAGTTCGTCAATGAGGTCACGCTGGCGGTCCTTCACGTGCTCTATCTGCTCCCACACGGTCATTTCCTAAGGCTGTCCCGTCGGGTCATCCCCTTGGGTGGTCCGGCCATACCGTATTCGTACCGCAGCACCGTGCACGCCCGGCCGGACCGCCGAGCGGGGGGCCGAGGCTGCGCGGTTCCGCGAGTCGGTGCGCGATCACCGACTGTTCGCCTGTTGGCTGCTCGGTTGCTCGGCCTGCGCCGGTCCGAAGTGCTCGGTTTGCGCTGGGACGCAATCAATCTCGACACCGGCACGCTGTCGGTCCGGCGCGGCCGGATCGCCGTGGGCGGTGAGGTTAGCGAGGGCGCGCGCAAGTCGCGGCGCTCCCGCCGTGATCTGCCGCTACCGGACGACGTCGTGGCCGCGCTGCGCCAGCGTCAGCGGGCCGAGGCCCTGGCCCTGGGTGTCGGGTGGTCCGATGACCGCCTGGTGGCTGTGCGCGAGGATGGCCAGCCCGTCCGGCCCGAGTCCTACACGGACGAATTTCGGCGGTTGCGCACGGCCGCCGGTCTGCGCCGTATTCGCTTGCACGGCTTGAGGAATACCAGCGTCAGCCTCATGTTGGACCAGGGTCACCCGCCGCATATCGTCGCCGCCTGGCACGGCCACGACCCGGCGGTGGCGCTGTCGATCTATGCCGACGTGAAAGCCGACGAGCTGCGGGCGGTGGGCGCGTCGCTGTTCGGCGATGTGGCGAGCAGATAGCGACCAGCCGAAAGCCAATCCATGCCGCGCTCACGTTGTCGGGTGACGACCTGTCGGGGCGCAGAGGTTTAGAGGGTCAGCAAAGCGTAGGGTGCATGAGCTATTATCTGCGTATGAATGCAGATAATCGCCGACCTATCGCGGAGGATCAGGTCCGGTTGGCGGTCGAGGTGTTTCGGATGCTGGCCGACCCGACCCGCATTCAAGTGCTGTGGGCGCTGACGGATGCGGAGATGTCGGTCAACGAACTGGCCGAGGCGGTCGGCAAGCCCGCGCCGTCGGTGTCGCAGCACCTAGCGAAGCTGCGGATGGCGCGGCTAGTCCGTACACGCCGCGCAGGCACGACCATCTTCTACAGCCTCGAAAACGAGCACATCGGTCAGCTAGTCACCGACGCTGTGTTCAACGCTGAGCACGCCGGTCCCGGCGTGCCGTCCCACCACCGCAACGACCCCGCCGTGCGCGCCCTAGACACAGGATCGACGTCCCGAAAGGCCCACCGGCAATGACCCACGTCTCCCAACGCGAGCATTCACACGGACACGGTGATCAGCACAGCGACAACCACTCCCACGATCACCCGCGAGGGCTGACAGGCGCCATCAAGGAGATATTCGCGCCGCACTCCCACGACGCCGCCGACAGCGTTGACACCGCGTTGGAGTCGTCAGCCGCTGGCATCCGCGCCGTCAAGATCAGCCTGCTGGTCCTGGGCATCACCGCGATAGCTCAGGTCATCATTGTCGTGGTGTCGGGATCGGTGGCCCTGGCAGCCGACACCATTCACAACTTCTCTGACGCGCTGACGGCGGTGCCCTTGTGGATTGCATTCGCGATGGGTACCAAGGCGGCGACGCGCCGGTACACCTATGGGTTTGGGCGGGTCGAGGACCTAGCCGGGCTGTTCGTCGTCGCCATGATCGCGCTGTCGGCGATCATCGCCGGATACGAAGCCGTGATGCGCCTGATCCACCCGCAGCCCATCGAACACGTCGGCTGGGTCGCGCTGGCAGGACTGGCCGGGTTCATCGGCAACGAGTGGGTGGCGCTGTATCGGATCAGGGTCGGTCGCCGGATCGGCTCCGCTGCACTGGTCGCCGACGGCCTACACGCCCGCACCGACGGCTTCACCTCCCTGGCGGTGCTCTTTAGTGCGGGCGGTGTTGCGTTGGGCTTCCCGCTGGCCGATCCGATTGTCGGCTTGCTGATCACCGTGGCGATCCTGGCGGTCCTGCAGACGGCGGTCCGTGATGTCTTCCGCCGCCTGCTCGATGGTGTGGACCCCCAACTGGTCGAGACAGCCGAGCGAACGCTCGCCGCCCGGCCAGGCGTGCGCTCCGTCCGCAGCGTCCGCATGCGCTGGATCGGCCACCGACTACACGCCGACGCCGAGCTGGACGTCGATCCGAGCCTCAATCTGACCGAAGCGCATCGCATTGCGCATGACGCCGAGCACGAACTGACCCACGCAGTGCCGAAGCTGACGACCGCGCTCATCCACGCCTACCCGGCGCACGACGGTGTTGCGCATGATTCCTAATAGTTTGGGAGACAGCCAATTCCAAGCGCAGCGAGCTGCCGGGGTCGCACGTGCGCGCATGGGGGGCGTAACCGCCGCCCCCGATACGGCGGGTCACCCGGCGGACCGCTGGGACACTCTTGGGACACTGGGCACCTGGCAGGCACCGGGCAACGTTGCCAGCCGCCGATACCGCCGCTGACCTGCACAAACACTGGTGGGCGCGGACGGTATCGAACCGCCGACCGCTGGTGTGTAAAACCGAGCCTGACCATCCAGCACGTTTTATGCCGGGCGTTAGCGTCTTGAAAAACCCAGTTCAGGGCCGGTTCGTGTCCACAGTGTCCAAGGAGTGCCGTGCCATGTTTGCCTGTCTTGGCACACTCTTGGCACAACGGGGGTTTGGTCGTTCGGCAATATCACGCCGATAGAGTCGCAGTGAGCACCACGTACAGCATTCCGAGAAGCGGGCGGCGGCGTCCTAGGGTTTCGCTGGAAACGGCAGCACCGCAAAAGGGTGGAGAGTCTCATGGTCCAGATTCACGAGCAGCGGACGATAGCGGCACCGCCGGAAAGGGTATTTGATTGGCTGCTCGACCCGGCCAACCTGACCGTCTCTCCTTGGTTTCGCAAAGCCGCTTGGCTAAAGGACTCGTCGGGTCCCGGCGCGGGAGCGACTCGGGAACTGAAAGGATTCGGCTTCTGGGTGCACGAACAGCTCACGGCCTACGACGCGCCGCGCAGCTGCTCGCATCGCGTTGTCGGCTCATTTCCGGCCACGAAGCAAAACGGAACTCTCACTTGCACGCCGTCGGGCGACGGCACTCACGTCGAATGGTTAAGCACCTACACGCTTTCGGCACGCGGAGGTGGCAAGGTGGTCGAGGTACTCACCGCTCCTCTAATGCGCGCGCTTGCCTTCCGCGCGATCCTCGCTGGTTGCGCGAAGGCACTGGAGAGCTAGCGGCGGGCGCTACGGCCAGTCGAAGTAGATCAGGGTGCCGAGGTCGGGATCGGACTCGGTGTCGGCCGTGACTGCGGCCAGCGTGGGCCGCTGGTGGTCGCGTGAGCCGTCCCCGCGCGCCTCGTTGCATGACGCGTGGAGCAGCCGATCGGCGATGGTGTCGCCGATGCCGTATTCGCATCGGCTCTTGCTGTGGCCGGCGTGCAGTGCTCATCGCACAGATCAAGCCAGCCTGAATCCGCTGCTGCGCTGTGGAATCCGAAGGGATACGCGATCAATTCATGGGCAACGGTCCGCGTCAACGTGCGCTAACTGAGAAGTTCGGAGAACAAAGCATGCTGGACGTGTCGGTTATAGAGACCTCCGGGCTCGCCGATCGCAGTTATCTGGTGAGCGACGGTGAGGTCACCGTCGCCACGATAAGTGGCTATATCGGCATGTCCATGTCCCGCACGTTGAACCCTGGTGGGTGTTGGAACGAGTGGCCCAAAGCCCTCCGACGTGGGGTATATCTTCCCTACTTGCTTCTGGCGCGCCGCAGTTGAATGGTCACAGTCGGGGATCGTGTCCGATCAAACATCAACTCTGGGAGGTCAATGTGTCAAGCACCGTCGCTCGCGTCACCGAGATCAGCGCCAAGTCGGACACCAGTTTCGAAGACGCCGTGAAGAACGGCCTCGCTCGGGCCAACGAGTCGCTGCGTGGTGTCAAGTCGGCCTGGATCAAAGAGCAGTCGGTGGACGTGGAGAACGGGGAGATTGTTGCCTACCGCGTCAACATGCTCGTCACCTTCGTCCTCGAGTAGCGGCTCCTTGGGCTCACCGGGGCGTCAGTAGAGGTCAGCCACGACGCACGCAGACGGGGCGCAGGTGGGCCAACCCGACTCGCATCTCGCCTCGGCGCGTGGGGATCGCTGCTCAACGCCGCCGACGAACTCGACCGGTTCAGCTAGCCCGCGATGCCTTTCAGGACTTGAGGACGCGGGAAACGGTGCCCACGGAGCACTTGACCTCGGCCGCTATCGCACGCAAGGACTTCCCGGCGTCGCGCAGTGCATGAATTTGCCTGTCACGGTCCCCGGTATCGGGCCACCCGCTAGGCCTCACCTTGCCGTCCCGGCCAGTGACCATGCGGTCTCGACCGGCGGCTTCGCCTCGCGGGGTGCCTTTAAATCGGTGATCGGGCTCAGCATAGCCGACCCGATTGCCCGTGTTCTCCCTTATTCGTTTCATGTATTCAATTGTCCCAGATTGTCAACACAGTTGAATTCTCAATAGGACGAGCTTCTAGTCGCTGATGGCCGGTGACATCATCTGAATCGCCGGTACAAAGACAGCACGTGTGCGCCGAGCCCGGCGAACAACACCACGATCGCGGTACAGGCATGCTCGGCGGTCACCGGCCTGCCCAGGAATTCGCCGAGTGGCTTGTCGCTGTGCAAGCAGGCGATGGCCACAGCCAGGGTCGGCGCGATCGAGCACACCTGGAATTTGGTCGCCGTGTCCCTGGGGGCGACGGTGTCGGTAGCGAGTACATGCAGGCCCGTGACGCGTGAGGCTGGACTCGGTGGTGAGTCCCCTGACGAGTTCTAAGACGCGGGCGGCGCCCTCTTGGCCCGACATCGTTCAGGAAGCAGTCTTCGGGTGTGCGATCTGTTCGAGTAGTCGCACGGCGAACGCCGCAGCCCGATCGAGGTCGCCGTTGTTCGGCCGGCCCTTGTTCAATCCGCCGACGAGGCGTAATGGCCCGACTGCGTCGAAGCCGCGGCAGGAGAACGAGTCGATCACGCGAAAGCCCGTCAAAGCGAGTCGATAACGGATCGGTTGGCTGTAGCCGAACAGTGGGACCTCGGGGGGGCGCCGCTGGTGAAGAACGTGAACGCACGGGTGCCATTCACGCGCGGTAAGCGATGGACGAGCCGCCACAACCTCGGATGCACGGTCAGGAAGTAGGCGCCCGACCCGAAGCCGACGAGGTCGTACTCGCCCAATGTCTCGGGGTCGACTGCCTCGGGTTCGGCGACCTCGGCACGCAACACCTCGGCCATGCAGTCGGCCACTCGGCGGGTGTTGCCGGTGCGAGATCGAAACACACCGCCATCGCGTTCGCCGGATGGCGCCGGCGCAAGTCTTAGGGCACCAGCGGAGTTACCTCGAGCGAGCGCCGGTGCTTCCCGCTCCGGCTGGCCGGCCCGACTCAGGTACTCGGCCCTGGGCGGTGGGCCGTGGTCAGGCCGGCGTTCGCCGAGTGGTGCGTAGGGCGATGGGGCGATGGCCGCCGGCGTGACTGAACCGTGCGGCTCGCCGATGAATGCGATGTTCGGTGCCGCGGGTGCGGCGCGGCGGGCCGGCTGGGCGGATCGGCTCGGTGTAGAACCATTTCTTGGTGAGCTCGACGAGGATCAGGTAGGTGATGACGAACGCGCCGAGCACGGCAAAGAACTGCCACGGCAGCGGCGTGAAGCCGAGGGTGTGCGCCAGCGGCGAAATCGTGAGCACGACGCCGACAGCAACCACGGTGAGACTGGTGGCGGTCAACGGCCCGCTGGCTCGGCTGCGGAAGAACGGCACCTTGTGGGTGCGGATCGCGAAGATTATCAACGTTTGGGTGGCAAGCGATTCCACGAACCAGCCGGTGCGGAACTCGATGGCGCTCGCATGCAGCACGCCCAACATCAAGCCGAACGTCAGGAAGTCGAACAGCGAACTGATGGGTCCAAAGGTCAGCATGAACCGGCGGATGAAAGCGATGTTCCAATGCGAGGGTGCGTGCAATTGCTCCTCGTCGACGCGGTCGGTGGGGATCGCCAGCTGCGAGCTGTCGTAGAGCAGATTGTTCAGCAGGATCTGGCTCGGCAGCATCGGCAGGAACGGCAATAGCGCCGAGGCGGCGGCTGCGCTGAACATGTTGCCGAAATTGCTCGACGTGCCCATCAGCACGTACTTAATGGTGTTGGCGAAAATCCGCCGGCCCTCGGCCACCCCGGTGGCCAGCACACCCAGGTCCTTTTCCAGCAGCACCACATCGGCGGCGTCCTTGGCGACGTCGGTGGCACTGTCCACCGAGATCCCCACATCGGCGGCATGCAGGGCCAGCGCGTCGTTGACACCGTCGCCGAGGAAGCCAACAGATCGCCCGGTGCGCCGCGCCGACGTGATCAGCCGTGCCTTCTGCTCCGGCGAGATGCGGGCAAAGATGGTGTGGTTCTGCGCGGCGTCGTTGAACTCGTCGTCGCCAAGGGTCTCCAGTTCCGCGCCGGTGATGGTGCCCTTCGACACCAAACCCAAGTCGGCGCAGACCTTTTCGGCAACCCGCGGGTTATCACCGGTGGCGATCTTCAGCTCGATGCCCAGCGCGGCCAGCTGAGCCAGGGACTGGCGTGTGGCGACCTTGGGTTCATCGGCGAAAACCACGAACCCGGCCAACATCAAATCGCGCTCGTCGTCGGCGGTGATCGTGGTCAGCTCGGCCGCCGGCTTGGCGGCCACCGCCACCACCCGCCGGCCGGCGGCGAACAACGCGGCCAGCGTGTCCTGCGCTGCCTCCGGGGTCATCTGGCATCGGGCCAGCACCTGCTCGGGTGCGCCCTTGAGGACCAGCACGCGTTTGCCGTTGTCATCGACCAGCACCGATGTGGCGCGCCGGACATGGTCGAACGGCACGGTGGCGACGCGGTGCACAGCACCGCCCACCAGGTCTCTAGCCCGAGGGAACTCCCACAGCGCGGCGTCCAACGCGTTGGCGCCGACCCCGCCCGACTCGGGGTCGACATCGGTGGCCAGCAGCCCAAGCCGCAGGACCGAGTCGCTGCGCGCACCGGCGGGGCCGACCGCGTCGACCAAGCTGATGCGGCCCTCGGTGAGGGTGCCGGTCTTGTCGGTGATCAGGATGTCGATGTCGCCGAGGTCTTCAATGCACACCAATCGTTTGACCAGCACCTTGGCTTTGGCCAGTTGCCGCGAACCGGTCGCCAGGCTGGCGCTGACCACCGCAGGCAGCAGCTGTGGCGTGATACCCACCGCGATCGCCAGCGAGAACAACACCGAATCGATCAACGGCTTGCGCATCGCCAGGTTGCTGACCAAGATCAGCACCGTCAGCGCGATCGCGACTTCCAGCAGCAGATAGGAGAACCGGCGCAGGCCAACCTGAAAATCGGTTTCAGGCTGCCGCTCACCCAATCCGGCCGCGATGCGCCCGAATTCCGCATTTCGGCCGGTGGCGTACACCACCCCGATCCCCTCCCCGGCGTTGACGATCGTGCCCATGAACGCCAGATCGGTGTATTCGGCCAGCTCCGCACCGGCAGGCACCAGCTGGGGCGACTTCTCCGAACCGGTCGATTCCCCGGTCAGGATGCTTTCGTTGCATTCCAGACCGGTGACCTCGATCAGCCGCAGATCCGCAGGCACGGCTTCGCCCAGCGCCAGCCGGACCACGTCACCGAGAACGAGTTTGGTGACATCGATGGCGATGAATGCCCCGTCGCGGCGCACGGCCGCGCTGTGGCGCACCCCCGAGTGCAGGGCAGCGGCGGCCCGCTCGGCGCGGTACTCGTTGAGAAAGCCCAGACCGATGCTGGCCGCCAGGATCACGCCGATGATGATCGCCTGCGTGCTGTCGCCGAGGAAGAACGAGACGGCGGCGGTGCCCGCCAACAAGATGAGCACGGCGTTGCGCAGCTGACGCCCCAGCACCGCGAGCGCCTTGACGTGATGGGTTCGAACGGCATTGGGGCCGTAGCGCGCCAGTCGCGCGGACACCTCTGCGCTGGACAATCCCTCAGCGGAGCTGTCGAGCCAGCGCATCACCTCATCAACAGGAGTCGCAGCCACCCGCTCGGCGCTCAGCATGTCGGGGCGCGCCGAGCTCGGCACCTTCGGTGTTATCGACATTGCGCGGCCCTCGGAGATGGGATGACTAACTGCGAGCGTCGCAGAACCAGTTGTTCGCGTCGCCGACGGAACTGTATCCCCGATGGGCAACCCGCGCCACGAAGACCTTAGTGCCACAGGTTTTCCACCCGATCTGCCATGGCCAGTGCGCGGGCAGGTGCAGCATCGGCTTGCGGGCGGGCGCAGCGAAGCGGGCGGGCACGGTGACCAGGCGGCGGCGCAGGTGACACCGCGCGCGACGGCGTGCTCGCCGCCGGCGAGCGTCCCGGCGGCGCGCAGCAGGTTGTGCGCGATCAGCGCGCAGGCCAGCCAGGCGCAGTTCGCGCCGAACAGCCCGGACGGGATATCAGCTAGTAGGCAGGCGATTAGGTCAGCGAACGTGGTCTCCACGATCGCGTGCTTACGGTGGGTGATGTCGGCCTCGGTGGTCGGCAGGTCGGAGTTGGTGAAGAACGGGTGATACCGCCACACCGGGAACAACGCATCCGGGTAGTTGGCGTCGCGGACCCGGCGCACCACCAGCCGGGCGGTGACGCGGCCATGCCCCCGCACGGTCAGGGTATAGGGCGTTTCGGCGACCTCGGCGTCGGAAATCAGCGCGCCGGTGTCGGGGTCTTCGACCGCGCCCGGATAGTGCACCGGAGTGAACGCGTCGTCGTCGATGGCCTCAATCGCCTTGGTGACCCGGCGGTTTCGGCTCAGGGTCAGCGAGAATTCGACCTGCTCGTCGAGGCAGGCGCCGATCACCTTCTTGGTGCCGAACGCGGAGTCGCCGCGGGCCATCATCGTCGCGTCCGGTCGATCGCTCGGCGGTGGTGATCGCCTGCTTGAGCTGGCGGGCGGCGCCGCGCCCGGAGCCGGTCTTGCCGCCGCGCAGCCACGCCTCGGCGATCACCGGCGCCGCGGTCGGCGTGGACAGCGTGGTGATCAGCGGGGACAGCCCCTTGCGCAGCAGCGCGCGCCCGGCGATCTTGGCGTGCCCGAACGAGGCGCCTTGTTTGTGGTGCCCGTAGACCGGGCGCAGCAGCGAGTCGATGTCCAAAAACATCCGCTCGTCGGCGCCAGCCAGCAGCGGGGTGCGGGCCGCCAGCGCGATCAGATCGCGGCCCAAACCGGCGGCACCTGCCAACAAACAGATTCAGGGCGAGCAACTTTCGAGGACCCACCGAACAACGCACCCCAGCTCGTCAGTGCCACAGCCGCCGGTGCAATCGTCCCCGCGCCGTTCGGGCCCGACAACATGGATACGTCACCCTCTCGACCTCGAGGTGAATGCTGTCGAAAGCGCGGACGTGACCAAGACGCCAATGCAGACCGGCAACGCCGCGGCAGTACTCATCGGAAACTCGAAATCCAACGATTCAACAAGCGCCAACAACCACCCGCGAGCGAAAGTGCCCCGGCGTCAGTAGACGCCTGCCGAGCTGACGAACGCCCCTGAAAGCGCGGGACTTCGGCGCACAGGCGACAAGCCCAACCCCGGATCTGCCACGTGCCGCCTGATTCGGCCCCGCGGCGCCGCATTCCGTACCGTTCGTGTTAGACCGGCATGACGCGGCGCATCGCGATCTCGAAATCGAGGTCGTCGGTGTCACCGATAGTACGCAGGACCGCGAGGGTGGAGGTGTGGACCAGGAACGTCCCCACCCGCCCTTGAGCGCGACACCGCTACGGTCGACCCGGTTGACCTGTTGGCACTCGGGGAGACCGACGGCCGGGCGGGCGACTATCGGCAGCAGCCGGGTTTCCGCAGCCTGTTGGCGCACAAGCGCGATCGCCAGTTCCGCAAAGTCGGTGACAGCGACGTGAGTCGGCTGGTCCATTCGTTATGCCCCTGGCCGTTTCTCGACCGCCGGCCGTTTCCCGTGGCACACCCGGGTGTGCTATTGGCGTCGAAGGATCGCCTCCGGCAGCTGACCGATCGCGTTGTAAACGAGGTCTAACGACTCCTGGCGAATGCTCAGCCGGCCCGATAGCGTGGGTGCTCATATGCTGCGCAGTCACGGCGTGTGACGATCACCTCAGGAGTGTGTGCGATGTTGCGCAACGATGCGACCGGCCCGGTGATGGTTGGGGTCGACGGCTCGCAGGCGGCCATCAACGCCGCCTTCTGGGCGATCGACGAAGCAGTCAGCCGCGACGTGCCGCTGCGCCTGATACATGTCGTCGAGCCCAAAGCCAGGCGGCTCGGTCATCGCGACGATGTCGGCTCTCGATCGCCCTCGAGTGAGGAAGTCCTGAATGCGGCGGACACAGCGGTCAAGGCCACCGGCCGACCGGTGAGAGTCGAAACCATCACTCATGCCGGTGACATCGACACCACGTTGGTGGCGGAATCGACTGGCGCGGCGATCATCTGTGTCGGATCGGTGGGGATTGGGCGCGTGGCCCGCAGACTGTTGGGCTCGGCCGCGGCCGAATTGGCCACCCACGCGCATTGCCCCGTGGCGGTGATTCGCAGCGTTGACGATGTGCTGCCGACCGGTGACCGGATCGCGGTGGTGGTCGATGCCGAACCCGGCAATGATGCGGTCGTGCAGTACGCCTTGGAGGAGGCGAGGCTGCGTCACGCGGTTCTGGTGGCCCTGGGTGTGTGGCGCTGGGATTTCGGGGCCATGCCCTATGACGAGCTCGATCAGCGACTCAGCGCGTGGCGCCCTCGCTACCCGGACGTGCAGGTGTCGCTGTGCGCCGCAGATAGCGGCCTAGTCGCATACCTGGCCGATAAGGACGCCCACGTTGGGTTGGTGGTCATCGGCGACGCCAGCGCCGATCAGGTGGCGCATGTCATTGGCCCACACACCCATCCGCTACTTGCGCACCCGGACTGCTCAGTACTGGTAGTGCACCCAGACCGCCAATGGCGCGGCGGCCCCCAATGGTTCGGCGACTAGGCCGGCGAACGACACCGCGTTCGACCTGGCCATAGATGTTGATCAGGGGTCAACGAAACCTCGCAGCGCTCAACTGAACTCAATTCACCGACCCCGACTACCAAGGACCAGGAGAACCGGCGGAACAGCGTCGGAGACCCTCCGCGTCCACGACTCACACCAACAACAACCGACCGAACCGACCACCGTCGCGTCCACTCACGAAAGATCGAGGCTAGCCGCCAGCCTGGTTCGGCGTGTCGTAGTTCGGTAGCGGTCGGCCTGCCCGTCGTTACATGTCCATTCCGTAACCGAGGTCGCGGTCTCGGCCGAGACCTCGCTCACGGATCTGATCCACGCCTTCAGTGAAAGTCCGCTGTTCTGCATGCCAAGCCTGATGGGCCGTGCGGCGACGAGAGACCATTGCCGCCCGAAGATCGATGAGTCGGGCAATGCGCTCGGGCAAGACCGCGCTCGGCGTTTGTGCAGCGACGTCGTGTGCGGTGACCGGCTCGCCGTTGTTGGCGATAATCATCCGGGCGAGTCGGCTGGCGTGATGGGCGCGGTCGCGCCGCGTTACGTGAATGCCTTTGGGCTCCGCAGTTCGGTACTCGTGTTCGGCGGGGCGTTCGTAGAGGTAGGCGGTGTTGGTGTCGCGGCCGCGGGTCATGGCCACGTACAGCATTGAGCGGGTGGTGGTTTCGCCGAGCACGGCGTGGGTGGTGTCGGCGGTGACACCCTTGGGCGGAGTGCACGGTGACGGCGTAGCCGTGGATGATGTGATCCGCGAACGTAGTCGGCGTCGAAGACGACGCGGGCGCGGTCATCAAGGCGTTCGGCGGCCACCCGATTCGTCGTCGCGTCGATGGCGGTGACGCGCCAGCGGTTGCCGTTGCGCACGGGACTACCGCACTTTCGGTTGTCGCTGTGATGGACGACGACGATGGTGGAGTCGTTGCGACGGGTGATGATCAGGTCTCCGACGCCGATGCGGTGTCCGCGCGCGGCGATGACTGTGGACGCGCCGGCTGCGATGGTGTCGCGGTGCAAGCGCTGGTTGAGCGCGTCGGCCATCTCGGTGGTGTCGCAAATCAGCAAGGCGTCGTGGCCGCGCGGCGGTGTCAGCCCGGTACGCGGTCAGCGCGTCGGCGGCCATCGTGATCGGGTCGCCACTCCTGCAAGCGGTCGTGAGTGCGATACCAGTCGATGGCGCGCCGCACGCGGGGCCGGCCCGCCGTCGCGCAACGCCAACGAGGCGGCGCGTTCTTCTGGGTCGCGCATGCGCCACACCTCGGAGAGCCGTTGTGTCCAGGGCAGGTCGGTGCAGAGTTGGGCGAACATGCCGCCGCGGGCTTTGACCGGTGCCAGCTGGTGGGCATCACCGACCAGGACCGTCTTCGAGCCCGCCGCGGTGGTGGCGGTCAGGAGTTGGCGCAGGTCGTCGGTGCCGACCATGGCGGCTTCGTCGACGATGACGAGGGTGTGCGACCCGAGCTCCAATTTGTTGTCGCGCAGCATTTGTAGGGCTTTGGCGATCGTCAAGCCCTCGTCTCCGGCGCCTTCGCGGACAGCGACGTCGACGGCCTTGCCGGTGGGCGCCAGCACCAGCACTGTCCCGCTGTGGCGGCGGTGCGCAGCAGCGACGAGGGCGCGCATCGAGGTGGTCTTACCCGCCCCCGCCGGGGCGGATAGGGGTTGGATGAGCCAGGGTGAGCGGCCGATGTTCTCCACGGCGCGCTTCTGATCCGGCGACAGGCCGTCGGTGTCGTCGTCTTTGACCCAGAGCATGGAGCGATCGTCGCGGGCGTCGACGAGATCGAGCACCGCCATCTCTTCGGCCAGGATGCGGTCCAGCGTGAAGCGCTCATGACCTTCGCGTTGATGCGCAGCGCGCGGTGCGGTCAACCGCACACCGATCTCGTCGACCGCGGCCTCGAGCACCTGTCGCGGCGACTGCTCGGTATCCACGGGCAGCTGGGCGCCGACGATCTCGATGAGGTCAGCGCGGGTGAACGCCGCCTTCTCGATCTTCTCGGCCGCATCGGTCAGGCGCGCACGATCGAACCGGGTGCGCGCTGCCACGCGCCGCGCCGCGCGCGCCGCGTCGAAGGATGCGCGGTCCAGGCGCAGTCCGCGCGTATCAGCGCGCCACTGCTCCGACAGTTGGCTCCAGGCGAGTTCTTCGGGTTTGGCCGGGCGGGTGGCTTTCTGCGCGGCCGCCAGCTGCGCCGCCGACAAGGGTCCGTCGACCACTTTGAGGTTATTGACGGCCCACTCGCGCAGCTGGGTGGAGCGGCGCGACCACGCGGTGATGGTGTCGCGGTCCACCCCGGCCAGCTCAGCCATCCCCGTCGACGGATCCACCGGCGCCCACTCGAAACCCATGGATTGGTGCAGCTCACGGCGCAGGGTGGCCTGATAGATAACGCCGGCGGCGCGGGCCTCGTGATACAGCGACGTGCCGTCGATCGACACCAACTGGCCGTCGGCGCGGGCCTGGCGGTTGGGCACGATGACATGGGTGTGCAGATGCGGATCCCCGCACCGCGACGTCTCGTGCTGATAGGCGATCGCCACCAAACCCGGTAGGCGCACAAGATCCTTTTCTCCCGTGCGCGGGTTGTGCACCCGGGTGTAGCCGGCATGCGCTGCCAGATACTCCATCGCCTCGGATAGCGCGGTGGTGTGTGCGTCGGCGATCGCCTTGGCCACCACATCATCCGGTTTGAGGGCCCGGACGAGCGACACGCTCTTTGGCGCGCAGAACGTCAGATCGAACCCGTGCACACCGCGCGCACCAAACGCGCGCCCATGTGCGCCACTGGGTGTGATGCCGTCGTCGAGCCAACGGGCCACGAGCTCGGCATCGGCATCTCCGCCAGCGCGCTGGGCATCAGTCAACGCGACCAGGCTCGCGGTGGTGTAGGTGTCGCCGGCAAGCAGCCAGACCGGGGTGCGGGTTTCGCGTTCGGTGTAGTACTCCCCCAACCCGCCGCTTGCCCGTGCCAGATCGCGGGAGGCGTGCTCGGCCGCTGCGGCGGTGTCGATGTAGTAGTTGATCGACCACCGCTTCAGCTTCGAGATCGTCAACATCGACCCACCCCCTCACGGCGACTGCAGCACACCAACTGCGGCGGTCGGGGTTGTGGCACTTGTTGTGCCACAACCATTCTCGCACCTTGTGCAAATGTGCCCGTGCAGAAAAAGGGATTGGTAATGGAAGTGGGATGCGATGGAAGGGAATGGGCTTAAGCGTAACGGGGGCAGTGCTTTTGAGATGTGTCGGGAGGAAGGAGATGTGGACTGTAAAAGGGTTTGTGGATGACGTGTGATGGTCGGCATGATCGAGGAAAGAGGCGAGTTACGTGGGCCACCGAGAGCTTGTGCGCCATGACGACGCCGAGCGACGCGGCGCGGCGTATCGCCAACATTCTGCACAAAGTTGTGGCTGTAGAGAATTACAGTGATGTTGGGTGCCCTCTTGATACAGCAAGGCAACCGAACGCCTGCCGCCGCACGAAGCCGACTGGGCGACAACTCACAAGCACGTCCAGCGCGGCCGGCAGGATCTATTCGGCATAGCTCTTCGGAAGGTCGTGAATCAAATTGGAAGACAAAGCGTTCAATGAGCTACCCCTTCTACTCGCGGTGCCCCGGGCCGCGCAGCTGCTGGGGATTAGCCGCGCCTCGGCCTACCGACTGGTGGCCGCAGGCGAGCTGCCGGTTCGCCGATTCGGCGGCCGCGTTTACGTCGTTACAGCAGGCCTTCGTGAGCTTGCATCGTGACGAGCTTTCACCAACGAGACCGGCCGATGATCACCGAAACGGCTGCAGACCCAACCGCCGATCGCGAGACGAGCAAGCGCACACGTCGCGCACTGCCGATCACCAAGCGCATTGCTCGCAACGGGAAGGTCAGCTATACCTTCCAGATCGAAGCGGGGACGAAACCGGATGGCTCACGCGATCGGCGTCGCTACACCTACGCAACCCTGGCCGACGCCAGACGTGAGTACGCGCGCATTACGACCGAGACCGCGGCGGGCACCCTCGTCCGGCGCGACAAGGTGACCTTGGGCGCCTTTTTGATTGGGTGGCTCGACAGCCGTCGCGTGCGACCCAACACGCTCGACGGCTACCGCGCGGCTCTCAAACCGGTTATCGACCACCTCGGCACGGTGCCGCTACAGCACCTCGACACCACGCACCTCGACGAGCTGGTGACTCTACGTCTCACCGGTGAACCAATTGCCCAGCGCGCCAAGCGCGGACGCAGTTCGGCCGAGGTGCTGGCCTATCTAGGGGCATGCCCGGAAGGTGCCGGGTACTCCCAGCTGCTGACCATGTTCGGCGAGCCCGGTATCAAAGCACTTGACCGTCTGATGTCGTCCGGTGATGTGCTGCGCCCACAGCGTGGGCGATACGTCGCTACGCTGACGACCGACCCTGAGCGTCCGAAAGTGCCTGGTGGCGTGAGTAACCGGACCGTCTGCGCCATGCTGACGGTCCTGTCGTCGGCGCTCACCACCGCTATGAAGCGCGGCCTAGTGGCCCGCAACGTCGCCCAACTTGTTGACCGCCCGGCTATCGCACACCGCGAGATGTCCACATGGACGCCGCAGCAGGCCGAACGGTTCCGCGAGCATGTCCGCGGCGACCGCCTTTATTCGTGCTGGCTGCTGACCCTGGCCGGCTGGCGACGCTCCGAAGTGCTCGGCCTGTTGTGGTCAGCGGTGGACTTCGACGCCGGGACCGTCAGTGTCACCCAGGGCCGCGTTGTCGTGCGTGGTTCGGGCACCGCGACCGGTGCACCGAAGTCCGAAAGGTCCCGTCGGACGCTGCCGATGCCCTCCGACGTCATGCTCGCGTTGCGAGCGCTGAGCGCACAACAGAAGCGCGAACGGGTGGCGTTCGGCCCGGCATGGATAGACACGGGGCTCATCGCGGTCAACGAGGACGGCTCCCCGATTCGGCCCGAGACCTACTCCAAGGCGTTTCGCCGCCACTGCACGGCAGCGGGCGTGCCAGTGATCCGGTTGCACGACACCAGGCACACTGCCGCAACGCGGATGCTCGACAGCGGCACCACGGTGTCTGCCACGGCGAAGTGGCTGGGCCACGATCCGGCGATGACGCTACGGGTGTACGGCCACGTGTACGAAGACGCGCTGGCGTCGGCGGGTGATGTGTTACTCGGTGGGATGTCCCCTGCCAACGGACAGCGCTGACCCAGCCTCCTAGTCGCCGACGGCAGCGCTATCCGATCCTTAATCGGCCGCTGATCTTGGGGCGATCGATCGCGTGTGCGAAGTCGGTTGGCACATTCTTGGCACAACGGGGGTTCGCCTATGAATTCCGAGTGGATGGCGGTATGCCGCTGACCTGCATGAATTTTGGTGGGCGCGGACGGTATCGAACCGCCGACCGCTGGTGTGTAAAACCAGAGCTCTACCACTGAGCTACGCGCCCGTGCCGGTGCAGGCTACACGGCGATGACCTGCGACGGGAAATCTTTGCGCCCTACTTCAGCGCGTTCAGCGCGTCCTTCCACACGCCCTGATCGCGGGCCTCCCCCGGCTGTTTCAGCTCGGCGAAGCGGATGGTGCCGGACTTGTCCACCACGAAAGTGCCGCGGTTGGCGAAGCCGGCGTCCTCGTTGAACACGCCATAGGCCTGGGCGACCGCACCATGCGGCCAGAAGTCGGACAGCACCGGAAAGAGGAAACCGCTCTCCGTGGCCCAGATCTTGTGCGTCGGCGGCGGTCCCACCGAGATGGCCAACGTCGCGGTGTCGTCGTTCTCGTAGTCGGGCAGGTGGTCGCGCACTTCGTCCAGCTCACCCTGACAGATGCCAGTGAACGCCAGCGGAAAGAACACCAGCAGCACGTTCTTGGCGCCACGGAAGTCGCCGAGCGTCACAGGCTGCCCGTTCTGATCCTTCAGGGTGAAGTCGGGTGCCTCGCTGCCCACGTCAAGCACTAGCGCCTCCCTGCGGCCTTGGACTTCGGCTGCACCAGCCGGCTGGCGCTCCAGTCACCGAGGTTGGCAGACGAGGTCTGCATCAACCCCGCCGTCGGCGCCGACTCGGCGATTTCGGCGGGCACCACGTGGCCCGGTTTGCCCGTCTTGGGTGTCATCACCCAGATCACGCCGTCATCGGCCAGCGGCGTGATGGCGTCCATCAATCGATCGACAAGATCGCCGTCGTCGTCACGCCACCACAGCAGCACGACGTCGATGACCTCGACGGCGTCCTCATCGAGCAGCTCGCCGCCGCACGCCTCCTCGATGTCGGCCCGGATGTCGTCGTTAACGTCATCGTCCCAGCCCAGTTCCTGCACAACCTGATCTTTTTGGATGCCCAGCCGTTGGGCGTAGTTCGGGGCGTCCGCCGCCGCGACCACCGTCGGTCCTCCTTCTCCCTGCCATGCGATGGGTCCTATCGTCGCACGACGCGGGCTGCCGCCGACGCCTGGCAGCCCAGGTTCATCGATAATGCGCGTCGCACAGGTCCAGTGCGTCCGTCTTGACGTCGTTCAGCCTCGTCACCGCGGCGTTGAACTCGTCCGGCCCGTAGTTGCCCGCAATGGCGGTCGCCACCCCCCGCGCGGCGTCGACCCAGCCGTTGAGCGCGTCCCTCAACTCCGGCACCAGCGGGTCGGCAATACTGCCGGCGACGAGGTCGGCGCTGCTGTTGAGCGCGTCGATGGCCGGCCCGGCCTTCGCCTCCTGGTCGGCGGCACTCTCGTTGAAGGCCTTGACGTAATCGTTGACCGCGGTGATCGCGTCCACACTGCTGGAGCTCAACGCCTCGCACGAGGTGTGCACCGCCTCCAGGGTCATCGACTCCTGACGTTCGGACTCGCGGGCGGCCGACGAGGCGGCCGACTCCTCGAGTGATGCCGAAACCGACGCCCTGTAGACGGGTGCGTCCGTGGCGTTGACCTTGGGCGAACCGTCGGTGACTGAGGTGCAGCCGACGATGATCATGGCGAGGCCGGCCAGGCTGCCGACCACCTGCGCGACGATCCGCAGCCGCGGCGACCCAGTCACTCCTCCCATCCGCACAGTCTGCAGACGTTACCGGTTTAAGCCGTTGATCGGCGGTTCATTCCAGTAGGCACCACCGACAGTGCACGTGGGGCACGATAGGTGGACGATAGAGGTTGTCTGAAGACCTACACCTCGACCGAGGAGCGGAAGTTGACCACCGAGTTCGCGCGCCAGGACCTGGCCCAAAACTCCGGCACCGCAGCCGAACCCGACCGGGTACGGGTGATCCGCGAAGGCGTTGCGTCCTACCTGCCCGATATCGACCCCGACGAGACAGGAGAGTGGCTGGAGTCGTTCGACCAACTTCTGGAACGGCAGGGCCCGGCACGGGCCCGCTACCTGATGCTGCGATTGCTGGAGCGGGCCGGCGAACAGCGGGTGGCCATTCCGGCGCTGACTTCGACCGACTACGTCAACACCATCCCGACCGAACTGGAGCCGTGGTTCCCCGGCGACGAGGATGTCGAGCGCCGCTACCGCGCCTGGATTCGGTGGAATGCGGCGATCATGGTGCACCGCGCTCAACGCCCGGGTGTTGGTGTGGGCGGCCACATTTCGACGTACGCCTCCTCTGCTGCGCTCTACGAGGTCGGCTTCAACCACTTCTTCCGCGGCAAGTCCCACCCCGGCGGCGGCGATCAGATCTACATTCAGGGCCACGCGTCGCCCGGCATCTACGCGCGCGCGTTCCTCGAGGGCCGGCTAACCGCCGACCAGCTCGACGGCTTCCGCCAGGAGCACAGCCACCCCGGCGGCGGCATCCCGTCGTATCCGCATCCCCGGCTGATGCCGGACTTCTGGGAGTTCCCGACTGTCTCGATGGGCCTGGGCCCGATGAACGCGATCTTCCAGGCCCGGTTCAACCACTATCTGCACGACCGGGGCATCAAGGACACCTCCGACCAGCACGTATGGGCGTTCCTCGGCGACGGCGAGATGGACGAACCGGAAAGCCGCGGACTGATCCAGGTGGCGGCGAACTGAGGCGCTGGACAACCTGACCTTCGTGATCAACTGCAACCTGCAGCGCCTCGACGGCCCGGTTCGCGGCAACGGCAAGATCATCCAGGAGCTGGAGTCGTTCTTCCGCGGTGCCGGCTGGAACGTCATCAAGGTGGTCTGGGGCCGCGAATGGGACACCCTGCTGCACGCCGACCGCGACGGCGCCTTGGTCAACCTGATGAACACCACGCCCGACGGCGACTATCAGACCTATAAGGCCAACGACGGCAGCTACGTGCGCGACCACTTCTTCGGCCGCGACCCGCGCACCAAGGCGCTCGTCAAAGACATGTCCGACGCCGATATCTGGAATCTCAAGCGCGGCGGGCATGACTACCGCAAGGTCTACGCGGCCTACCGCGCCGCGACCGACCACAAGGGCCAGCCGACAGTGATCCTGGCCAAGACCATCAAGGGCTATTCGCTGGGCGCCCACTTCCAGGGGCGCAATGCCACCCACCAGATGAAAAAGCTTGCGCTGGAAGACCTCAAGGGCTTCCGCGACGCCATCCGGATCCCGATCAGCGACGAGGAACTGGAGAAGAACCCCTACCTTCCGCCGTACTACCACCCCGGGCCGGATGCACCCGAGATCCGCTACATGCTCGACCGGCGAAGGACATTGGGCGGCTTTGTTCCGGAGCGCCGGACTAAGTCGAAGGTGCTGACGCTGCCCGGCCGCGACACCTACAAGGCGCTCAAGAAGGGCTCGGGCAACCAAGAGGTCGCGACCACCATGGCGATGGTCCGCACGTTCAAAGAACTGTTGCGGGACAGAGGAGAAGACGGAATCGGCCACCGAATAGTTCCCATAATCCCGGACGAGGCCCGCACGTTCGGCATGGACTCGTGGTTCCCGAGCCTGATGATCTACAACCGCAACGGTCAGCTCTACACCGCCGTGGACGCCGAACTGATGCTCGCCTACAAGGAAAGCGAAGTGGGCCAGATCCTGCACGAGGGCATCAACGAGGCCGGTTCTGCTGCGACGTTCACCGCCGCGGGCACGTCGTATGCGACGCACAACGAACCGATGATCCCGCTCTACATCTTCTATTCGATGTTCGGCTTCCAGCGCACCGGCGACGGTTTCTGGGCTGCCGCCGACCAGATGGCCCGCGGCTTCGTGCTGGGCGCCACCGCAGGCCGCACCACGTTGGTCGGCGAGGGACTGCAGCACGCCGACGGGCATTCCCTGCTGCTGGCTGCCACCAATCCCGCGGTCGTGGCCTACGACCCGGCGTTCGCCTTCGAGATCGCCTACATCGTCGAGAGCGGGCTGGCCCGCATGTACGGCGAGAACCCGGAGAACGTCTACTTCTACATCACCCTCTACAACGAGCCCTACCGGCAACCGGCCGAACCGGAGGGACTGGACGTGGAAGGCCTGCTGCGCGGCATCTACCGCTACCGGCCCGCCCCGGAGTCGAAGTCGAAGCAGGCGCACATCATGGCGTCGGGCGTGGCCATGCCCGAGGCCATCCGGGCCGCCGAGCTGCTGGCCTCGGAGTGGGACGTGGCCGCCGATGTGTGGTCGGTGACCAGCTGGGGCGAGCTCAACCGCCAGGGCGTCGAGATCGAAAAGGAAAAGCTGCGCCACCCCGACCGCCCGGCCAGGGTGCCGTATGTGACCCAGGCGCTCGCCGACACCCGCGGGCCGGCCGTGGCTGTCTCGGACTGGATGCGCGCTGTGCCCGAGCAGATCCGGCCGTGGGTGCCCAACACCTACCTCACGCTGGGCACCGACGGCTTCGGCTTCTCCGACACCCGGCCCGCCGCGCGGCGCTACTACAACACCGACGCCGAGTCGGTGGTGGTCGCGGTCCTCGAAGCGCTGGCCAACGACGGCGAGATCGACCAGTCGGTGGCCGTCGACGCCGCGAACAAGTACCAGATCGACGACGTGATGGCGGCGCCGGAGCAGACCTCCGACCCCGGCGTGGCGTGACCCGTCACCCCCAGTTGGAGGAAACTGCCAGAATTATGGCGTAGCTTTTAGGGATGGCCGACAACCGATATGTCCCGCCCACCTCCACGCTGGAGGTGCTGGAGACCGTCCCCGACTCGGTGCTGCGCCGGTTGAACCAGTACTCCGGGCGGCTGGCCACCCAAGCGGTGCACGTCCTGGAGGAGCGGTTGCCGTTCTTCGCCGACCTCGAGGCGTCGCAGCGGGCCAGCGTCCAACTGGTGGTGCAGACCGCGGTGGTCAACTTCGTGGAATGGATGCGCAACCCCAACAGCGACACCGGTTACACGGCGCAGGCGTTCGAAGTGGTGCCGCAGGATCTGCGACGTCGCATCGCATTGCGGCAGTCCGTCGAGATGGTGCGGGTCACGATGGAGTTCTGCGAGGAGGTAGTGCCGCTGCTGGCCCGCTCGGAGGCGCAGCTGACCGCGCTGACGGCCGGAATCCTGCGGTACAGCCGCGATCTCGCGTTCGCCGCCGCCACCGCCTACGCCGACCAGGCCGAAGCGCGGGGTGCCTGGGACACGCGGATGGAGGCCAACATCGTCGACGCGGTCGTCCGCGGCGACACCGGACCGGAGCTGCAGTCTCAAGCCGCGGCGCTGAACTGGGACGGCACTGCGCCCGCCACGGTGATCGTGGGCATGCCGCAACCGGACCGCATGGACCTGGCCAGCGATGACGTCCACGACGTGGTCGAACGGAATGGGCGATCAGCGCTTTCGGACGTGCACGGCACCTGGCTGGTGGCGATCGTGTCGGGGCCGCTGTCGGTGACCGACCGGTTCCTGGGCCAGCTGATGGGGGTGTTCGCCGACGGGCCGGTCGTGATCGGGCCGACCGCGCCGACCCTTTCGGCCGCCCACCGCAGCGCGACCGAGGCGATCGCGGGGATGAACGCCGTCGCAGGCTGGACCGGCGCACCGCGACCGGTCGCCGCCCGTGAACTCCTGCCCGAACGCGCCCTGTTGGGCGATGCGTCCGCGATCGCCGCGCTGGAGACCGAGGTGATGAGGCCGCTGGCCGACGCAGGGCCGGCGCTGACCGAGACGTTGGACGCCTACCTGGACTCCGGCGGCGCCATCGAGGCGTGCGCCCGCAAGTTGTTCGTTCATCCAAACACCGTGCGCTACCGACTCAAGCGCATCGCCGATTTCACCGGTCGCGATCCGACCACGCCGCGCGACGCCTACGTGCTTCGGGTGGCCTCGACAGTGGGACGTTTGACTCAGCAAGCACAGCATTCCAGCACGTCAAACGCCAGCATCGGACAGATAACGAAAACCGCAGACGCTGAGCGAAGGCAGGGCCGGGCAGGGTAGCAGATTTCAGCGCGGTATCGACGGCGTCGCATCACATGCTGTTTTGTGGGGTATCCACAAAAACTTAAGACAAGGTTCATGATCTCTTACACCGCGCAAACCCCTCTTCACAGTGTTCTCTTAAACACGTGCTTGCATTGCTCGCTCCCGGACAGGGATCGCAGACCCCCGGCATGCTCGCCTCGTGGCTTGAGCTCCCCGGGGCGGCTGACCGTATCTCCTCCTGGTCGCAGTCCAGCGGTCTGGACCTGGCCCGCCTCGGCACCACCGCGACCGCCGAGGAGATCACCGACACTGCCGTGACGCAGCCGCTCGTCGTGGCCGCGACCCTGCTGGCGTGGGAAGAGCTGACGAAGCGTGGTCTGCTGGCCGGACGCGAGTTCATCGCGGCCGGGCACTCGGTCGGCGAGATCGCCGCCTACGCGATCGCCGGGGTGATCTCCAGCGACGACGCCGTCGCGCTGGCCGCCACCCGTGGCGCCGAGATGGCCAAGGCGTGCGCGATCGAACCCACCGGTATGTCCGCGGTGCTCGGCGGCGACGAGGCCGAGGTGCTCAGCCGCCTCGAGGCCCTGGACCTGGTGCCTGCCAACCGCAACGCGGCGGGACAAATCGTGGCGGCCGGCAGCCTGGCCGCACTGGAAAAGCTCGCCGAGGATCCACCGGCCAAGGCGCGGGTCCGCCAGCTGGCCACCGCGGGCGCGTTCCACACCCACTACATGGCGTCGGCCACCGACGGCTACGCGGCCGCCGCGGAGGCCGTCACCACCGCTGAATCTTTAGGCCCGAACGCGACGCTGCTGTCGAACTCCGACGGGCAACCCGTCGCCTCGGCCGCGGACGCCATGAGCAAGCTGGTCTCCCAGCTGACCCGGCCGGTGCGTTGGGACCTGTGCACCGAGACTCTCCGAAAAGCCAACGTGACCGCGATCGTTGAGCTCCCGCCCGCGGGCACGCTCGCCGGTATCGCCAAGCGCGAACTCAAGGGGGTTCCGACGCATGCCGTCAAATCCCCCACTGACCTGGACGGGCTGAGCGAGCTCTAGTCCAGTACAACCGCATAGAACATTTCCAAGAAAAAACTCCGAAATACGGAGTGCAGTAACCCAATTAGAAGGAGCCCTTGTGCCCGCCACTCAGGAAGAAATCATTGCCGGCCTGGCCGAGATCATCGAAGAGGTGACCGGTATCGAGCCGTCCGAGGTGACCGTCGAGAAGTCGTTCGTCGACGACCTGGACATCGACTCGCTGTCGATGGTCGAGATCGCCGTGCAGACCGAGGACAAGTATGGCGTGAAGATCCCCGACGAGGACCTCGCCGGTCTGCGCACCGTCGGTGATGTCGTCTCCTACATCCAGAAGCTCGAGGAAGAGAACCCCGAGGCTGCCGAGGCTCTACGCGAGAAGTTCGCGGCGGAAAAGTGACCAGACCTTCCACTGCTAACGGCGGTTTCCCCAGCGTTGTGGTAACCGCCGTCACGGCGACGACATCGATCGCGCCGGACATCGAGAGCACGTGGAAGGGCTTGTTGGCAGGCGAGAGCGGCATCCGCGTCCTCGAAGACGAGTTCGTCACCAAGTGGGACCTGCCCGTGCGGATCGGTGGCCACCTCAAGGAGGGCGTCGACGACCACATGGGCCGGCTGGACCTGCGGCGCATGTCGTATGTCCAGCGGATGGCCAAGCTGATCGGTGGCCAGGTGTGGGAGGCCGCGGGTACGCCCGAGGTCGACCCGGACCGCTTCGCCGTTGTCGTCGGCACCGGCCTGGGTGGCGGCGAGAAGATCGTCGAAACCTATGACCTGATGAACGAGGGCGGCCCCCGCAAGGTCTCTCCGCTGGCCGTTCAGATGATCATGCCGAACGGCGCTGCTGCGGTCATCGGCTTGCAGCTCGGCGCCCGCGCCGGCGTGATGACCCCGGTATCTGCCTGTTCGTCGGGCTCGGAGGCCATCGCGCAGGCATGGCGGCACATCGTCATGGGCGACGCCGACATCGCCGTCTGCGGTGGTGTCGAAGGCGGTATCGAGGCGCTGCCGATCGCGGCGTTCTCGATGATGCGCGCCATGTCGACCCGCAACGACGACCCAGAAGGTGCCTCTCGTCCGTTCGACAAGGATCGCGACGGGTTTGTGTTCGGTGAGGCTGGGGCACTCATGGTGATCGAGACCGAAGAGCACGCCAAGGCACGTGGCGCCCAGCCGCTGGCGCGGTTGTTGGGCGCAGGCATCACCTCCGACGCCTTCCACATGGTGGCGCCCGACCCCAACGGTGAGCGGGCCGGAAAGGCGATGATCCGGTCGATGGAGCTTGCGGGCCTGGACCCCAAGGACGTCGACCACATCAACGCCCACGCGACGGCCACCCCGATCGGTGACACGGCCGAGGCGAATGCCATCCGCGTCGCCGGTGTGGACCATGCCGCGGTGTATGCGCCCAAGTCGGCGCTCGGCCACTCCATCGGTGCGGTCGGTGCGCTCGAGTCGGTGCTGACGGTGCTCAGCCTGCGCGACGGGGTCATCCCGCCGACACTGAATTATGAAACACCGGATCCGGAGATCGATCTGGACGTCGTCGCGGGCGAGCCCCGGTACGGCGACTACAAGTACGCGATCAACAACTCGTTCGGGTTCGGTGGGCACAACGTGGCACTGGCTTTCGGAAAGTACTGAGATACGAGGGGAACATCGGATATATGGCGGGGTGGGCTACGGGGAACGGATTCCCCAACGTTGTTGTCACTGGCGTTGCCATGACGACTGCCCTGGCAACCGATGCGGAAACCACATGGAAGCGGCTGCTGGACGGACACAGCGGTATACGAAAACTGGAGGACCCGTTCGTCGAGCAGTACGACCTTCCGGTTCGCATCGGCGGGCATCTGTTGGAGAACTTCGACGGTGAGCTGACGCGGGTCGAACTGCGCCGCTTGTCGTATCTGCAGAAGATGTCGACGGTGTTGGGCCGGCGCGTGTGGAAGGACGCCGGGGAGCCGGACGTCGACACCAAGCGGTTGATGGTGTCCGTCGGCACCGGCATGGGATCCACCGAGGAGATGCTCTTCGCATACGACGGCATGCGGCAGAAGGGTTTGCGGGCCGTGTCGCCGTTGGTCGTCCAGATGTACATGCCGAACGGGGCGGCGGCGGCCATCGGGCTGGAGCGGCACGCCAAAGCCGGGGTCATGACCGCGATCTCGGCCTGCGCATCCGGCTCGGAGGCCATCGCACACGCATGGCGCAACATCGTGCTCGGCGAGGCCGACGTCGCGATCTGCGGCGGCGTCGAGACAGTCATCGAGGCGGTGCCGATCGCGGGGTTCGCACAGATGCGAATCGTGTTGTCCACCAACAACGATGACCCGGCCGGTGCCTGCCGGCCGTTCGACAAGGACCGCAACGGTTTCGTGTTCGGCGAGGGCGGTGCACTCCTGGTCCTCGAGACCGAAGAGCACGCAAAGGCACGCGGGGCCAACATCCTCGCCCGGCTGATGGGCGCCAGCATCACCTCGGACGGCTACCACATCGTGGCGCCCGACCCCAACGGTGAACAGGCGGGGCACGCGATGACGCGGGCGATTCAACTGGCCGGCCTACAGCCCACCGACATCGATCACGTCAATGCGCATGCCACCGGCACAAGCGTCGGCGATGTGGCCGAGGGCAAGGCGATCAACAACGCGATGGGTGTCCACAAGCCCGCGGTCTACGCACCCAAGGCCGCGCTGGGGCACTCCGTCGGTGCGGTGGGAGCGGTCGAGTCGATTCTGACCATTATGGCGCTGCGCGACGGTGTCATCCCGCCGACGTTGAACCTGAAGAACCTGGATCCGGAGATCGACCTCGACGTCGTCGCCGGCTCGCCGCGACCCGGCAACTACAACTACGCGATCAACAATTCGTTCGGATTCGGTGGGCACAATGTGGCGCTCGCCTTCGGGAAGTACTGAGCGCCCGATATCCGGCCCCGACAGGAGGTTTCGATGACTATCACGGCCCCCGAGGCAGTCGGCGAAGCACTGGATCCCCGCGATCCGCTGCTGCGCCTGCGCACGTTCTTCGACGACGATTGCAGCATTGAACTGCTGCACGAGCGCGACCGGTCCGGTGTGCTCGCCGCCGGCGGCACCGTCAACGGTCTCCGTACCATCGCCTTCTGCACCGACGGAACCGTCATGGGCGGCGCGATGGGTGTGGAGGGCTGTGCCCACATCGTCAACGCCTACGACACCGCAATCGAGGAGCAGAGCCCGATCGTCGGTATCTGGCACTCCGGCGGTGCCCGGCTCGCCGAGGGCGTAAAGGCGCTGCACGCAGTGGGATTGGTGTTCGAGGCGATGATCCGGGCGTCGGGCTATGTCCCGCAGATCTCGGTGGTCGTCGGCTTCGCCGCCGGCGGCGCCGCCTACGGGCCGGCGCTGACCGACGTCATCGTGATGGCACCGGACAGCCGGGTGTTCGTCACCGGCCCCGACATCGTGCGCAGCGTCACCGGCGAGGACGTCGACATGGCGTCGCTCGGCGGCCCGGACACCCACCACAAGAAGTCCGGCGTGTGCCACATCGTCGCCGACGATGAGCTCGACGCTTACGCGCGCGGTCGCCGGCTGGTCGGATTGTTCTGCCAGCAGGGCCATTTCGATCGCAGCAAGGCCGAAGCCGGTGACACCGACCTGCACGCGCTGCTGCCCGAGTCGGCGCGGCGCGCCTACGACGTGCACCCGCTGGTCAATGCGCTCCTCGATGAGGACGCGCCGTTGGAGGAGTTCCAGGGCAAGTGGGCGCCGTCGATGGTGGTAGGCCTCGGCCGGCTGTCGGGCCGCACGGTGGGCGTTTTGGCCAACAACCCGCTGCGGCTCGGTGGGTGCCTGAACTCCGAAAGCGCCGAAAAGGCGGCACGTTTCGTGCGGCTGTGCGACGCATTCGGGATTCCGCTCATCGTCGTGGTCGACGTGCCTGGCTATCTGCCGGGTGTGGACCAGGAATGGGGCGGCGTGGTGCGGCGCGGAGCCAAGCTGCTGCACGCGTTCGGTGAGTCCACGGTCCCGCGGGTCACGCTGGTCACCCGGAAGATCTACGGCGGTGCCTACATCGCGATGAACTCGCGCTCGCTCAACGCGACGAAGGTGTTCGCGTGGCCCGACGCCGAGGTCGCCGTGATGGGTGCCAAGGCCGCCGTCGGCATCCTGCACAAGAAGAAGCTGGCCGCAGCGGCCGACGACGAGCGCGAAGCGCTGCACGAGGAGCTGGCAGCCGAGCACGAGCGGATCGCCGGCGGTGTGGATTCCGCCATCGAGATCGGCGTGGTCGACGAGAAGATCGACCCCTCGCACACCCGAAGCAAGCTGACCCAGGCGCTGGCCGAGGCGCCCGCGCGCCGCGGTCGGCACAAGAACATCCCGCTGTAGTTCCCTTACTTCACGCCCAAACCGACATTTGGGCGTGAAAGTGCGAGTGGCGGCCGCCATTACGTCGGTTTCGACGCAAGGCGTTAGCCCACTCCGGCGAGGAACTCCTCGGCGACTCCCACGACACGCTCGCGGTCGCGTTCGACCAGTCCGATGCGCGTGCGGCGGTCGACGATGTCGTCGACTGTCAACGCGCCTTCGTGCGTGACCGCGTACTCGAACTCGGCACGGATCACGTCGATGTCGTCGGCCACCGGATCGGTGGGCCGCTCGCAGGTTGCCGTAGCGATGACGTTCGGTGCCTCGGCGCCGAATCGGGCGACCAACGACGACGGCAGATCTGCGGCAACTCGCAGCGTCGCAACCGGATTCGCCGCTGCACCAACGAGCGGTAGATTGCGCGTCCGGCAGTGAGTCGCATCGAGCCCGCGCAGTTGGACGGCCTTGTCGAGGACATCCTCGGCCATGTACCGGTACTCGGTCAGCTTGCCGCCGATGACGCTGATGACGCCCGAGGGCGACTCGACGACCGCGTGGTCACGGGACACGTCGGCCGTGCGGCCCTCACCCGTGTCGATCAACGGCCGCAGGCCCGCGTAGGCGCCGATCACGTCCTCGCGGAAGAGCTTGACGTCCAGTGCCGTGTTGACGGTGTCCAGCAGAAAACCGATCTCCTCCGAAGTCGGTTCCGGGACATCGGGTATCGGGCCGGGAGCGTCTTCGTCGGTCAGACCGAGGTATACCCGGCCCAGCTGCTCGGGCATGGCGAATACGAATCGGTTGGGCTCCGCCCGGGAATCGGAATGGTCAGCGCCGCAGTCGGATTACCGAACGACTTGGCGTCGAACACCAGATGTGTGCCACGGCTGGGCCGCAGCGCGATCGAGGTGTCGACCTGGCCCGCCCACACCCCGGTCGCATTGACGACGGCGCGGGCGGACACGTCGAACGACTCGCCCGTCACCTCGTCGGGTCAGACGTACCGATGTACCGGTCGCCTGCGAGGCGGCCACCTTGGCTCAGTATGCGGGCGCCGTGTTGTGCGGCGGTGCGCGCGACGGCGGTGACAAGGCGCGCGTCGTCGATCAGCTGCCCGTCATAGGCCAGTAACCCGCCACCGAGGCCGTCACGCCGCACGGCGGGCACCATCTCCCGGGCCGGCGCCGATGCAGCCGCGACCGGGGCAGCGTCGAGGATCGCGTGCCCGCCAGGCAGCGCAGCGCGTCGCCGGCGAAGGAACCCGTGCGCACCAGCGCGCGTTCCGGACTGGCCCATCGCAAGGGAGCAACGGAACGAGCTGCGGCATCGCGCTGACGAGGTGAGGAGCGTTGCGCGTCATCAGGATCCCGCGTTCGACGGCGCTTCGCCGGGCGATCCCGACATTTCCGGTCGCCAGGTATCGCAGCCCGCCGTGGACGAGTTTGGGGCTCCACCGGCTGGTCCCGAATGCCAGGTCGTGCTTTTCCACCAGC